>NZ_JAMYWY010000001.1:4800000-6000000 GCF_024159265.1 Paenibacillus sp. 1781tsa1
CCTTCATCCAGGAAGGATTCGGTCTCCGAGTTATTACCGATCAATGCATGGAACCACTGATGAGCTATTTCATGTACAAATGTTGTATCTTCTTCTGGAACGGCACTATCATGAATCTGTCCCATCTGAATGAGCCTCGCGTACTCCACGGCTACACCTTGCACATACGTCTCAACAATTCGGAACTCTGGATAGGGATACTTGCCATATTTCTCACTATAGAAATCAATGACCTTGAATGCCTGATTAATGTACCGGTCAACGATCTTTTTCTTGGATGGATCATCGTTGTAATAATAGTATTCAACCGTCAGACCGTTACGGGTAGCGCGTTCCACTTGAAGATTAGGACTTGCAAAGAAAACAAACTCTCTCGTATTCTCGGCTACAGCAGACACAATCTTACGTCCATGTTCTGAACTGTCTTGCGTGGTGATAGCGCCAGGCATGGCTACCTGATAATCATCAGGAACATTTAATTGAACTTCAAAGTCCGATGAGGTGTAATAATCGCTCTCAAATGTTCGACTATACGGTGCCTTGTTCCACTGATGTTTAACCTCGTCGTATACAGACATCACCGGGAACCAGTGTGCACCATTGATTATATCCTTGTAATAGGAAACTCGCTGTGAGCCATAAGGTATATTCAGATGAAATTCTAGTTGGAATACTACAGATTCGCCTGGTTTAACGGGTTCTTTCAACTGCACGGTCAACGCTTGGTTTTCCTTATGGAAATCCAGCGATTGGCTATCTGCTGTTACAGCCTGAATATCAATGCCGCCCAGAAAGTCCTCCGCTGTCTTCTCCGGATGATCTTCACTAATCTTTTCATTATTTTGTTGGAACATGTTCGCCTGTGTAGACTTGGACAGGTTCGCATCAGCATATGTATGCAGGACCAGTTGCTGGAGTGTATCCTTGCTTGTGTTGCGATACGTTACCTTCTCGCTCCCCTGGATCGTCATGTCTTTCTCATTCAGCCGAGCCTGGATCTGGTATTGAATTGGGGCATGCTCCAGAGAGTCTTTCTGTGTGTTATGCATCTTCGTAGATACAAGTGATGGGACTGCTTCCGCGGCAATAACCCCCATGTTGGCAAGTGGGCTTGTTGCTAGTATTAAGGCGAGTGTACCCGCGATCCCTACTCTGGCTAACTTTAATGTAAAAGAGTTTGGATAATTCATAAGTTCTCTCCTTCTCCTGTTCTATGTTGACCTCAGAACCAAGTATAGAAGACGAACCTTACGTTGAATTTATGTTTTATTTAAGTTTTGTTTAAAAAAGAGGAATGAAAATGAAGCACTCGGAAACGTATTCATGTTTGTATGTGAAAAAAGAAAAGAAGCCTTACATCGTAAGGCTTCCCGTGTATGATCTGTAGTGGGCTCGAACCACTGACCTCTACCCTGTCAAATAAGTGAGCTCTTGGTATCCTTTCTCTCTCTGTATAGATGACCGAGTAATTCTTTTATTCCAGCCTTGATTTCGACCGATATTTTATCTTTACTAATGTAGACTACCTCTAGCAATGTGCATAACATCATTTTCTTCTTTTCTGTAGAAGCTTTTGTAAACACATCCCGCCAAACTGGGAGATCATCTTTTAGAGTCTCCATCTCTGATATCTCCATTTTTTTGGAGAGTAACAATTTCTCTTGTTCCTTAATATCTTCAGAAGTTTTCTGAATTTCGTTTTCTTTTTTCTCGATAAGAGCATTGAGCATTTCTGGCTTGAATGCACTCTTACCCATTATAGCTTTTGGAACCTCAGCGTTTAATACCACAAGCTCCTCATAGTGCTCTTCCAGTAAATTTTGCATTGTTTTAATTCTTTCCTCTTCTTGATTAAAAACTTTCTTTTTTATCGATTCAATTTCCAATTGAAAATCTATCGTTCTGAGTTCACTTAAGTATACTTCCACGCTTTCTAAGACTTGTCTCTCTACCTTCTTTGAAGAAAATGTTGCCTGTCCATTACAATCCGTCTTTCCTTGCAATTTTCCACTACAACGATAACTTTTATTTTGATTGTATCGAACAATTTCTCCATTAGCTGCTTTGTATTTATTTACAAATGTAGTCGTAGTCAATCTAGAGTTACAACAACCGCATCTGGCTATTCCAGTTAAAAGTAAACTTCCCTTAGTGCTCATGGGAATGGAATTTTCATTTCTGTTCGGATTCTTAGGGTTCTTTTTATCCCTTACATCCTGTACAGTATTCCAATCCTCTTCTGAAACTATCATTAATTCAGGGATTGGTTTTGAAAATATATCGTCCCCTTCTTCTTTTCTGTACCTCATCACTCCTTTGTAGATTGGATTCTTAAGTATAACGTTTACTGTTGGAGCACCCCATTGTTTTGCTTTTCTTGTCGGAACATTTTTTTCGTTTAGAAGTTTAGCTATTCTTAATTGCCCGTATCCTTCTTCAAGCGCTAGTCGGAATATTTCTTTTACAATCTTTGACTCTTCTTCGTGCTTGCCCAGTTTTTGCATTACTTTTCCTTTTTTATTTACATTACCGGAATCAACACTTTTATACCCGTAGGGAATACCTCCTCCCCTGAAAATACCATCTTCGACCATCTGTTTATGTTTTTCATTGACACGGTCAGAGATTTTCCTACTTTCATCGCTTGACTGCCAGAATCTTAAGTAGTTGACCATCCGATCGGTGTTTGCTTCAATTTTTTGCTGTCCTTCTATTACAGACCACATTTCAACCCCTTTGTTTACAAACCACTCAAGTACGAAGGGGGTCTCATCATCTTTTCTTCCAAGCCTGTCAAACATAAATACCAACAAAACATCGAATAAGCCATTCTCTGCATCTTCTTTAGCCTGTTGAATAACATCACGCTTCGAGGCAGGTACTTTGAAACCTGACACCCCTTTTTCGGTATATTCCTTAACTAGCTTTCATTCATCTTGTTTCTCTACCATCTTCCTGCATGCTCGTTGTTGCATTGGAATATCGTTTCCATCCATCTGTCCTTTTGTGGACACTCGATATAGTGCTGCAACACGTTTTGTTTGTCCCATTCCATCAACCACCATATCTTTTTTCTGTATTATTTTTATCGATATCCGTAACTACTTTAACTGCTTAATTCAATCCAAATTATACCATTAAGTATATTTATTATCAACAAAAAAACCACCTACATATATTATCAGAGGTGGCCATAATGCTATATAAAAAAACAACCCCTCTTGAGATATAATTCTCAAAAGAAGTTGCCCTTTTTTCATATAGGACGAGTGGGGATCGAACCCACGACCCTTACCCTGTCAAGATAATGCTCTCCCGCTGAGCTATCGCCCTGTAATAAATAGGATGTATCCATCACGATCATAATGATCTTTAGCTGAGCTAACAGATCATGATATATAATTATTTCCCAATCAAGTAACAGTATCATATCAAGTAACCGTGTTCATTGTCAATGATTTATTTGGTTATAATTCACCCGAAATGGTGCACAATAAAGGAAAGATTACCATTTCTACAACGAGGTGAATTCCCTATGCGAAACTTAACAAAACGGTCAAAATCCAATAAATATACATTTACCAAATGCTTCTTTCTCTTCGCTGGGCTTACGATTCTCATTATAACCGCTACTGGTTGCGGGTTGGAGCGGGATGAACATACGGTTCAATTCCAACAGTTAAAACAACCCAATGAAAATGTTGAATCTCTGCCCGTCTGGCTGGACGTATACTCCAAATCTGTAATTCAAGATGTATATTCTCCGCGAGGAAGCAGTGAAGTTTTGCCGTGAAGGTTAAGAGGTGAATTACTCATCTTCATCCCACTTGCGTGAGTATGCTTTCTTCGTAACGTAATACAACAGAGTAATCATTCCCGCCGACATTAGCAATGTAATTACCATGATGCCTGTCATACCCATCACTACCCCCTCCTCTCCCAATATGTTCCAGACTTCACTATACAGGAAAAACATTTTTTTGTATAATTCAGTCTGATATGTCGCGCAAGAGCAGAAAGAAGGAATGGAATTGGCAGCTGAGATTAGTTATGTAACGACGCAAGAACAATTGGAACAAGCCCTAGGTATTCGCAATCACGTTTTTGTGATCGAGCAACAGGTGCCTGCCGAGATTGAGATTGATCACTACGATGTCATCAGTCCGGATGTGCATCACGTATTGTTAAGTACGGAAGGGCAAGCTGTAGCTACAGGACGTCTGATCTATTACAGCAAGGATACGGCCAAAATGCAGCGGATCGCGGTGCTTGAGTCTCATCGTTCATTCGGTTATGGACGCGTGCTTCTGCTCGCGATGGAGGAACTGGCACGTGAACTCGGTTTATCCTATTCCGTACTGGATGCTCAATGTCAGGCGCAGAAATTCTATGAGAAACTGGGCTATGAAGTGATTTCGGAAGAACCTTTTTATGATGCAGATATTCTGCATGTTCGTATGAAAAAGAGTCTGTAAAACTTCGGCATTGGCAAGTCTGATCAGCATATGATGCATACTTCCCAGGAATTCGGATAGGCTAATCAGGTAAACAGATTCCTATCTCGTCATATAAGGAGAGTGTGACATCATGGATCAATCGACACGCGAGAGTTTCACAGCCGTACAGAAAAATGGCGACGGTGACCTGACAGCCTTTCAGACTTCAGCAGGACGTGTACTGGATTACCAACAAGCACTTGCAGAAGTAAAGGCTGGCGCTATTGCCGGCGTGAATGTATTTAAAGGCAAGGATGGCGAAATGTATATTCGCGGCGATGCCGATGGTGACCCAACCAACAACCTGGACCAACTTCCCCATTTCTAAAATAGATGCACAGATCGTACGTGTTACACAGAAGCGCCAATCCGGTTATCCGGGTTGGCGTTTTCTTATGTTCACTAGAGGGTGTCTTCAAACCTACTGAAAGCAGGCCCACGAGAGGTAACGAATCTGAGGCGTCTTATTCAAGGATTTGAAGCACCCTTAGAAATCTAAGGAATCTGAGACACGCTATATCAGAGTTTGTGGACTTTTATAGCATTTTTGTCAGGGATTAAGGGAAATAAGGTGTCTGATGTTCCTTACAATTTAACTAGAAAAGCGGAAGGCTAAATAAGACGTACTGTGTTCCTTAGAAAATCATCTATTCATTCGCCAGGACCAGCCAACTTGGAATCCCAGACTGTTTAGATGCTGACATTCATCATCGTAAAGCTTGCTTGAGTTTGAAAAGACACCTCAATAGTCCGTAAAATATTTTACGGAGTCCCCGGAAGGCTGGCTTTTGCGAATCGGCTGTTGCACCTGTTCCCATGCCTGCAAAATCTGTATACCTTCGAGAGTAGACCGATTCTCCCATGCGATGTGCCCGGTGCGTTCAAGCTCCAGCAATGACTCATGAATGTAAGCTCTGCTCCGTCCCGTCTTATTCTCTAGTTCATCCATACGCGGCAACCTGCGCCGTTGTCCTGCATAGTTCACCATAATACGCAAAATCTTGCGTTCAAAGTCGTTCAGCATACTTTACCTCCCCATTCAGATCCGTAACAGGACGCCATGCCAGAATACCTTGCTCCAGAAATGTTCGGGGTGAGCCTTCTTTTCCCGCTGATGCTCTAATCATCCCGCCACGTACACTGTTAATTCGAATCTGTCGCTGCGTAATCTGCCCTGCACGATCCATGTAGACAAGCTCCACCATCTGGCCAATATATTTCCCTAGCATAATCATCCCTCCGATAAGAACGTTTGTTTGTATTTCATATTATATGCGAACATAAGTTCTTTATTCAATAGTAAAAAAAGGATTTTGCAAAATAAAAAAACCAGAATTTCCCCTTAATGATCAAGGGAGTCTGGTTCCTCTAATAATGCTGCTCATATAACTACGTGACTTGTAATGACCCAGTTCAGTAACGGTTCAGTGTCGATCGGATTCCGAAAATTGTACTTTCTTTAATTGCTGTGTAGATGGATTAAAATCAACATTCACATAGACCGCGAACTGCTTGCCATCTTTGGCACGAACCCATAGCTTGAACTGTTCCCGTGATTGATCCGCTGTTAGAGAGGTACGGCCGATGTGCTTATAGTCCAAAATATCCACATTATATTTGGTCTGTGTTTCTTTGACCGCTATAATTCCCCACTTCGCATAATCAGGGATAGAGGCACCTGTTCCTGATGTCATTCCGGCCAAACTCAAGACTACCGACATGACGGTAACGATGAGCATTCTCATTTCACTCACTCCTTGGGACAATATGTTTCTGTTATATTGCCCGTCCGGGTTTCATTTTACACGAATAAACGAAAGATCCAGGCCAGTGGCCGTAGGGAAAAAGGAACCACATGAACAAGACGGTCCAACGAATCAGGTGGCTCTGTCCGGAAACTCATCCCCCAGTCACCCGAGAAAAAGGGTTGTTGTGTCTGTAGTTCCTGAGGACGTTCCAACCCGTATTTCTTCTCAAGTAACTGCCTCGTTGCTTCATCCACCTGAACCTCGTTCGTACCGGCGTATGCTGTGACAGACTCGCTGCTTATGTACATCAGCATCATCAGAAACATCGGAATCCACACTATTTTTACCCAACGTTTGTTCATCTTTAACTCCTTTATGTACCTTAATTCTCTTGTATCTGGAAGCCCCATTTAAAGGTTAGATTATACATAAAATTCACGGAATTGGAAATAACAAAAGGGAGAAGATATGCAGCATGCGATGCAATACTTAAGTCCCATTTGGTTGATTTTATGTTTAAAAAAGGGAATAACCGTGTAATAGGCCATGACAGCCTGACTTTATGGCTAACATTTCTACATGTTCTGCAATACCACTTTGAGGAGGTTACACCCGAATGTTCAAACGCTTGGATGAAATTCTGATTGAGATTCCCAATGTCGAGAAGCCCGATCCGAATGCAGCGGCAGCCATACAGGAATTGCTCGGCGGCAAATTCGGAGAAATGTCAACGTTGAACAACTACCTCTATCAATCGTTTAATTTTCGCTCCAAAGAAAAGTTAAAGCCCTTCTATGATCTGGTCATGAGTATTACGGCCGAAGAATTGGGACATGTTGAGCTGGTGTCTCACGGGATTAACAAATGTCTTAGAGGATCAACCGAGTATAAAGAACCCGACGATACGCCGCTAGGTTCCGTGAAAGATGCTCGTCTGTCTTATCACTATCTGGCAGGTGCACAAGGCGCAATGCCTTTTGACTCTATGGGTAATCCATGGACGGGAGCAAACGTGTTCAACAGCGGCAATCTGGTCGAAGATCTGTTGCACAACTTTTTCCTCGAATGTGGAGCGCGTACGCATAAAATGAAGGTATATGAGATGACAGATCACCCCGCAGCCCGTGAAGTGGTTGGTTTCCTGCTGGTACGTGGCGGCGTGCATGTTGTCGCATATGCGAAAGCACTTGAGATTGCAACTGGCGTAAATGTGACCAAGCTGGTTCCTATTCCATCACTGAACAACAAAGCCTTCAACGAGGCTCGTAAATATGAAGAAAAAGGGGTACACACCAAGCTGTATACCTATAGTGATAAAGATTTCAACGCCATTGGTCAGATCTGGAAAGGAACTCACCCCGAAGATGGACAACCTCTGGAAGTAATCCAGGGTATACCAGAAGGTTTCCCGATTCCGGAAGCTCCTGCGGTCGAGGAAGAATTCGCACCAGGCATTTCGCAAGAAGACTTCAAAGAGATTGCTCGCCGTCTGAAGATGGCGGGGAATATTGCGGATTAAGGAACAATTTGTTAAACAGGTTCTTTCCCTATATATTTTGTTAACTGTATGTTTAAGTGAAGCCCTCGAACCCTGCTGCTGAATGCAGAGAGGATTTGAGGGCTTTGTTATAATCAATTTATGATACAATTTTATGATGCAAAATGAGCATGTTGTATGCACGTCATTTTCTGAGAAATTAGCTGTAAAAGTAAACCGGATCCCTGCTCACATCGTTAAACTTAATTAAACTCCAACACTGATTCCTCACGCTGACTCATGACTTCAATTAACATGTTGGCACCCAGACGAAAACCTTGTGCAAACGCTGCTTCCGTATGCATGCCCTCACATCTGCCACACAAGTCAAATAACTGTTCAAGCTCACGGAATTCGTTCTCGCTCAATCGATTCTTCCACTGCTCTGTCAGAGCTGCAATCTGCCGTCCTAACGCTTGGTATTCAGGATGTGTCGGCATCATCATCTCATCCGGTCGAAGTCGTCCATTATATAATGCTTCTAATATCGAATTCATGTGCATCCTCCTGTATATCAATTCGCACCTCACTTGAATGAACGTTCTGCACATGGTAGGATATTTATGCAGTCGCTCATTCAAGTGATTGCGGGATAGGAAGTAGCGCTGTTCTTCGAGGGACGAACGCTGCTTCCTTTTTCTATTTTTGGAGCTCGTCGTAAATCTTCTCAATCCCTTTGCGAACGATGTCTGATCGATTCGTATTCAGCACCTCAGCCGAAATATCGAGCTTGTTCATAATTTCCTCGTCGACACGTATCTCAATCGTTCTGCTTTTGGGTTTGTCAGATTTAGGCCGCCCCATCTTTTTGGCGGACATTGCTTCACCTCTTTTTTTGTCCTGACAATAATATATTGTTGTCAGGACAAAAAGTCAATGTATTTGTAAAACATACGTTCGTTTTTGTGACAACAGATTCATAGATAAATTTATAGTCTGTAATCCGTTTGAATGATAAAAAGACAACCTTGAACGGCTAGGCGCTCAAGGTTGTTAGAGTACTATTATTGAGTAACAATTTAAAATTCAGGAGATACGCAAACAAGTAGGAAAAAGAATATGTCGTTTTAGCATTTTTATTACTACATATTCAATATTTTTAATTTCGAAAAATGTTTTCACTTTTCCATTGACTTTCCATATCTCACTAAGACATGCCACAGTAATTTTAACTCTTGTAGAACTTCTTTGTAGGTTCCTCGATCGCTCCAATGGCTTGGGTTTCGTTTCAAGTCCATAGCTGCAGAGCCAATGATATTTGCATCAATAAAATCACTTTTGGCAATTCTTTTGGCCAGTGAAGGCATCGAAGGACCACGAAAATCCATAGGAACCTCATCAACCAAAAGGGTAAAGCCCATGTGCCAATGGAGATCAATGGAATACTTTAGACATATCTGCTCCAAGATTCGTCCGGTATGGGTTCCTTTAAATGATGGATCCGCAACAAGCATCTTGACATCTTTTTCAAGAGAAATGTCACCATGAACCTGCGCTTCGATATAATGGTCAAGATTTCGGTTCGGCTCTTGGTTGGATGGATTTTGGAAGGGTTTCTCAAGATTGACGAGCATATGGCCGATTAACTTTTGAACCGTTAGATTTCTTTCGCCCATGGCAAAACCACTATAGAATACATCCCTCATGAGAGCAGCCAAAATAAGGTCAAATTCCTCATACGTTCCCTTTTCCTCGGGGTCTTGGTGAGAATCCAAATAGGTATACGTGCTACGATGAGAGACCTCATTGGATAAAAGGAAGTAACATGATCCAAAACGAGGAGCAGGTCCGTCGGGATGTAACATGACATGGAGTGCCCCATATTTGGGCCGTTCGCTATTGGTTGAGCCATTTATTTGGTACGCTCCGCCAAACATTTTATTTTCCCAAACGTCACGTTCACCACCTGAAAATGCGGATACACTTCCATTCGATAATAAAGTCTCAAATTGACTTTTATAAACTCCCTGCTCAAATAGTGCTTCAGCCACGCTTTTCATATTCGGATCTAATCGATCTGGGTGAAAGTGTAACGCGATCCTTGCATGAGATTTTAGTTTGGCGACAGCATCTTCAAATGTCTTCAGCTCGATATTGGACATATGAAGGATTTCCCTAATGGTTTGCTCCGCCTCATTTTTGCGGCTTCTTGCATAATTGGTTACATGCTCTTGAGCTAATTGCTGAGACCTTGATAATTCCATGGCGTAAGAGTCCTTTCCCCTTTTTTATAAAATCATAATGGCGGTTTCCTTGCTTATCATATCAATCTATTTTTCTTGGGATTAGTTCGTTCTCAGGGAAATTCCACCAATTCGATTGCTCATAATATATTGTTTTTGCCCAATATTCAGGAGGCTCATGAAAAATCAGATCTTCTTCTGATAAAAAATCATTGCCTTCCCAAAAAGAATTAATCCTGAAAAAAGCTTCTTTCTCTGAAATATCAAATAAGTTAATTAACTCTTGTACAATTTCCAAACAGTATATTTCCGAACTCAAACAGGTAGGGAAAAGAAGTTGGTATTTCAGCATGTTTATCACTCCATATTCAATATTTCAGCTTTCTTAGGGTTAATTACCAGTTCCTATGTATGTATGCAAACTCCCATCTCCACTTACCTCTCGTTGGTCTCCTTCATCTTTTTCAAAAGCTCCACGATAACCTCATCCAGCTCCTCAAGTACCTCACTTGGTGTAGGGAACTCCAATATCCTTACCAAATCCGTCTGTAACATACTGAGATGAGATACAGGCAATCGATCAATCAATCCAACCAAAATGAAATATTCCCACTGTGGATCTTTGGTTTGCAATACATCTTTAATATGAGGAACTAAGTCCTCCCCCAATCTCAATAGTAGATCCTCTACCGGCTTAGAGATCGGCCAATTCCCGTCTTGTAACCACTCCATAAGTTCTGGAATGATAACTTTTAATTCGACATCACTGAACTCACTTAACTTACGCACCGCTTCATAATCAAACTTATCGCGGGGAAGGCACTCCCTAATATCCATTTAAACTTCGCTCCTCATCTCTATTACATAATGATATACTCCCTCTGTTACTCGACTGGCTCACCATCCTCTACTTTGATATCAATCTCATCTTGATTCTCCGTCGTTGACATCGCATCTCTCATGCGAATCGTCCACGTTCCTGCATCATGATCAAATTGTACATCTTCAATCACTGGAACACGGATGTTCTCTGTATCAAGTGAAAGAAGTCCACTACGAATCGCATCCGCATCCGTCATATGCCCACCATCCGGTGCCACTGGACAAGATACCGCTATCTTTTCTGCTCTGGCCTGCCCGGGATAGGGTTGATTTTCCGGGCCTCCATCTGTCCAGACTTCAACATAGGAGCCGATCTGCGGATCAGGTGCATTGGAGAACCATTTTGCCGGATAATATCGATCGGCTCCTCCATTGGAACTGTTATCCCGGTAGGCAGGATCAACAACAAGAATGGAATCGTCTTTACGATCAACCACATAACCAGTGAATCCATCTTCACTTGGTGCATCGGCTTGAGTCTGCACGGAGTTGCACTCGATCTGTTCTGAACATCCGGTAAGGCATACGATTAGGGTTGAGAGCAACATAAAGACTTGACGAAGATAGGACATATGTAAATCCCCCTTTACTAACACCTCTTTCTAAGCTTAACGTTTCATATCAGGTTATTGTTACAAATACTGCCGTTAGCTCACCTTTAACATACTCATGGGCCCAGCACGACCAACCCATATATTCACTTCTTTATATTCCTTTTATACACATACCTGCCCCATACCACCAACGCCGCGCATAACAAGATCACACAATAGGCCCAAACAAACAGCATGGCAAGCCCCAAGCCGATGTTGGCATCCAGGCGCTCATCAAAGATCTCTGTGTATAGCGAAAAACCGAGTGGCACAGCGCCAACAATGAAAAGTCCAATGGACCATCCACCCCAGCGTTGGAAACCGGACCCCGCACGAGTACTGGAAAGTTTGCGAATCCCTTGAGTTAGAAGCGACCAAATCAGAATAAATAATAGACAGGTTATAAGAATCTTCAGCATATCGTTCAACTGCATATCGTGTACCTCCTACATCTTGCAAGATGATGAACATATCTTACACGTTAAGCGTTCTCTTTACTATAATACCCGTTTCCATATCCATGATCACAGGCTGACAACAACGTTGCACCTCAGACTCACATCCTAATCATGAAATAGAAAATAACGCCACCGTCCTGACTCCTTCCAAGTCATGAACGATGGCATTACTTCTCTTATTAACATTGTTAACCCATATCGAACAGGTTACGCGCCAAACTGCGCATAGTGAAGGCGGCTGTACACCCCACCTGCTGCGAGTAATTCTTCGTGACGTCCCTGCTCCGTAATACCTTGTTCGGCAACGACAATAATGCGGTCTGCATTTTTGATCGTAGCCAATCGGTGAGCAATAACCAGTGTGGTCCGGCCCTCGGACAGCTCAGCAAGGGATTGCTGAATCGCCGCTTCCGTTTCTGTATCCAGCGCGGATGTGGCTTCGTCCAGAATTAGAATCGGTGGGTTTTTCAGGAACATGCGGGCAATGGACAGACGCTGTTTCTGTCCACCGGACAGCTTCACACCGCGTTCACCAATTAACGTATCCAGCCCTTCTGGCATGGACTGAATCAAAGGTTCCATCTGTGCACGTCTGGCGGCCATCCAGATTTCTTCTTCGGATGCATCCAGCTTGCCGTAAGCAATATTCTCGCGAATGGTTCCATCGAAGAGGAATACATCCTGTTGTACAATACCGATCTGACTGCGCAAGGAGTCCAGCGTCATGTCCTGTATCTCCTGACCATCAATCGTGATGCGACCTTCCAGCACATCATAGAATCGTGGCAGCAGACTGCACAGCGTTGTTTTTCCTGCACCCGATGGACCGACGAGAGCTACGGTTTCCCCTGCATGTACATTAAGATCGATACCTTTGAGTACAGGCTCCTGATCCGTATACCCAAAGGTCACTTGCTCATAACGAATATCTCCACGTAAATGGGATACCGCTACAGCCCCTGGACGATCTTCCACATCCGGTTCCATATCAAGCAGCTCTGTATATCGCTTGAAGCCTGCAATCCCCTTCGGATACGTCTCAATAACCGAGTTGATCTTCTGAATGGGTGTCAGGAACACATTGGACAGCATGATAAATGCAATGAACTGACCGTAGGTCATGCTGCCGTTAATGACAAACCATGTTCCGCATACCAGAACAAAGAGGGATACGAGCTTCATCAGCATATAACTGACAGAGGAGTTCCAGGCCATGATTTTGTATGCAATCAGTTTGGTTTGACGGAAACGACCGTTGTTTACTGCAAATTGTGCTTTTTCATGCTCTTCATTAGCAAAAGCCTGAACAACACGGATACCTGTAATATTGTTCTCTACACGAGCGTTGAAGTCGGCAATATCTCCGAACATTCGGCTGAATGCCTTGGACATTTTGCTGCCAAAATAGAGCGAGAGATAAATAATCAGCGGCACGATGATAAAGGTTAACACCGCCAGATTCCCGTTAATGCTCATCATGATGCTGAATGCACCAATCAGTGTCATGACCGCGATAAATACATCCTCTGGACCATGATGGGCAATCTCACCAATATCCATCAGATCGTTAGTCATGCGGGATACGAGGTGTCCTGTTTTGGTATTATCGAAGAAACGGAACGATAACTTCTGCACATGATTAAACAGACTTTTACGCATATCCGTCTCAATGTTAATGCCCAGCTTGTGTCCCCAATAGGTAACCACGAAGTTCAGAAATGAATTCAGGAAGTAGATGCCGAGCAATGCCAGACACGCCCATAGAATCCAGTCCCAGCGGCCGCCTGGCAGCAGATCATCAACTACCCGGTTGACCGCCAGTGGAAAAGCCAGCTCCAGCAGCGCGACCAGAATCGCACAGCTGAAGTCAAGAATAAAGAGCTTTTTGTAAGGCCTGTAATAGGCAAAGAAACGGCGAAGCATGGACTGAAGTCCTCCTTATGCAATCACACAATAATGATTACGTTCTATTTCGTCTTGCTTAAGAGATACAGGAAGTATGGCGCACCAATAATGGCAACCAGGATCCCCGCAGGAATCTCCGAAGGCTGTAGGATGACCCGACCCAGCGTATCTGCAACCAGCACGAGCAATGAACCGATCAGGGCAGATGCAGGTAACAGGAATTGATGTTTTGGACCCACCAGACGACGTGCCAAATGCGGCCCAATCAGACCAACAAAACCGATCCCCCCACTCACAGATACACATGAGCCGGCAAGCCCTACAGCAGCGGCAAGCAAAATAAGTCGCTCACGCTCAACCGGAGTCCCGAGTCCGCTTGCAGTCTGGTCACCCAGATTCAGCACGTTCAGTACACGTGCCTTATACAGAACAAGCGGGACAAGAATGATAAGAAACGGCAGTAGAGCCGTTACAAATTTCCAGTTCGAACCCCAGATACTGCCTGCCATCCAGGTTGCTACAAATTGATACTTTTCCGGACTAAGCCGTAAGGTAAGCACGATCATGGCGGAACTGATTCCCGCCGCCACCCCGATCCCCGTAAGCAACATACGCGTAGGCAGGATGCCCTCTCCTTTTTTGTAAGAGAGCACGTAGATCAGAAATGCAGCAAAACCAGAACCGATCAGGGCCAGAATCGGCAAAAGAAATACCGGCGCTGCTGTTGTGGTCGGGAAAAAGGAAACAAATAACATGACGACCAGACCGGCACCTGCATTAATTCCGAGGATCCCTGGATCTGCCAGCGCATTCCGAGATACCCCCTGCAAAATACAACCAGATAACGCAAGCCCGGCTCCGACCAGCACTGAAATCACAATACGTGGCAGACGGAATTCAAACAGGATCAATTCCTGTTTCGGCGTGCCTCCACCAAACAGGGTACGCATTACTTCAAGCGGCGAAAGCTTGGTAAAGCCCGTATTCATGCTCACTACAAAAGCCGTAATAATTAATAGGGCAAGTACAATGAGAACAATCGTACTTTTGGTTCTCTTCTTGCGCTCTGCTCCAACTATTGTTGAGGATTCCATCGTTACAGAGTCCTCCTTTCTTTACGTGCCAGATATAGGAAGAATGGTACCCCGATGAGGGCAACCAATGCGCCAATTGGCGTCTCGTACGGCGGGTTAATCATACGTGCAGCCAGATCCGCAAATACGAGCAACAAACTACCCATCACAGCGGAACACGGAATAATCCAGCGATAATCGACCCCAACCAGCTTCCGGGTAAGATGGGGAATAATGAGTCCGACAAAACCGACCGCACCCACCACAGACACAGCCGTACCCGCAAGAATCAGTACAACAATCAGGCCTATGAGTTTGATCAGCCCCGTACGTTGCCCCAAGCCCACCGCAATATCTTCTCCGAGACTAAGCAGAGTAATGGAACGGGAGATAAGAAGACCTGCGATTAGTGCCGCGAGTACCCATGGGAACATGACCTCAAGTTGAGACCACTTCGTTCCGGCTACACCACCGGCTGTCCAAAAAGCCAGATCTTGTCCAATTCTGAAATACAATGCAATCCCTTCACTGAGTGCCGACAACATGGCTGATACAGCCGCACCTGCAAGTACAAGGCGTAGTGGTGTTAGACCCGATTTGGAAGCTGCACCAAAACCATACACCAACAGGACACCAAGTCCTGCCCCAAGGAAGGAATACATAATGATGTACATAAACGGCAAGCCCGGGAAAAAGGCAAAACAGATCGCAAGCGCAAATCCAGCTCCAGCATTTAACCCAAGCAGACCTGAATCGGCCAGCGGGTTACGAGTCATGCCTTGCATGATTGCACCAGCTACAGCGAAACATGCACCCACCATTGCTCCTCCAAGAATACGTGGTAACCGAATCTCCCATATGATCTGATGAGGGGTCAACTCCGGATTGAAATCAAAGATGGCCTTCCAGACTACACTAAGCTTAATATCAGCAGCGCCAAAAGAAATGGACAACGCCATACCCAGAGCGAGTAGCAAAACTCCCCCTGTAAGAATAAGTGTGGCTGCCCACGGACGAGTATGTATCTTCGCTGTGGGTGAATCCGGATTATGTTTTTCTGGTGAAGCTTGTGAACTCATACGCGCTCACCCTCGTTATGAGTGGAGCTGCTCAAACCTATGTACATAACAATCACCTCTCTATAAATACCGAACTTTAATGATATTGATTCTCATTCCCATAGACCATTGTAAGTGAATCCACAGGCTCTGGCAATGGACAAATAGGACATGTTTATTGCATATATGAAGATTTGCACACAATTTTACACGCAAAAAGGCCGTGCAGGAGCCAAAAAGCTCGAACACAGCCTTGTCATTACATATGTAGAACATGTAAATACAGACTTGTTTAACGGGCAGGTACCGTAATCAAGGATGCCAGGACATCCGGAACATCGGTAATGATTCCTTGCACACCCATGTCAATCATGGCCTGCATCTCGGTAGGATCATTCACCGTAAATGGATAGGTAACAATGCCATGTGCCAGTGCAGCAGCAACATCTTCTTGTGTGAGTGCCAGCTTGTAGGGATGAAGGCCGGAAGCTTCGAGTTTGGCAGCATAATCATAGGGACGGTACAATTTTTCCATATATAAAAGTGCAGTACGGAGCTCCGGGGCAAGGCGTTTACATCTCACGAGCGAAGCATGATTGAAGCTGGACAGCACGACCTGTTGCTCCAGATTCCAGTCCCGGATCGCCTTTATAACCTTCTCTTCCATCCCCTTATAACTCACAATACCATTTTTCAATTCCAGATTAAGCAATGTTCCTTTCCCCTGTACCAGCCTGAATAACTCCTCCAGAGAAGGAATACGTTCCCCGGCAAAATTAGCATGGAACCAGGACCCGGCATCCCGTGTGCACAATTGATCGTAAGTTGTATCCTTAACCCAGCCTTCTGCGCCGCCAGTTCGGCTTAACGTCTCATCATGAATCAGTACCAGTCTGCCATCACTTGTCATCTGCACGTCGGTTTCAATCCCTGTTGCTCCAAGCTCCAGACTTCGTTCAAAAGCGCTCATCGTATTCTCCGGGCATACGGCAGATGCACCACGGTGGGCAATAATCTCCATGTTCCTCATTCCAGCGCCTCCTGTGTTCAAGCTTCACTCTATGATTAACACTATAAACACGGTTTGTTAGACTTGTATTAACGGAGCGTATAATGGATTGCCTGCTTCGCTAATACTAGCAGCCGGGTTGATCATCTAACGGGCTGGGGATTCACTCATTTTTGCGAACTCAATCTGAATATCGACATAACATAGTATGAACGATGGAAGCACTGAACTCCGTTATAAGGAGGTTGACTATTGAATCCCTCAAAGAAAAAATCGATACCTACGCGTGCTCACACCTCCCAGTTACAGTCGGCTTCCAGGCTTTCCAGATCATCTGTCCATATCAAAAATAAATCCGGCAAGACGGCTAATCAACGTTCTTTTAACTCCACTTCATCCAGCACACTGGATCAGCTGGCTATTGTTGCAGCAATACTCTCCTTAATTGCAGCCGCCATCGGGCTATATATCGCCTGGAAATCGTTAGGTGTTCCGGATCAAACTGCTGTTGTGGTGTAGACTGCTTGTTGCGCAGCTAATGAGTCAGGAGGCTCTCTCCTGCTTCTGATCTTATTCAGGAGCAGGTTTTTGCTTTTTCAATTACTCAACGTATTCTGAAAACATCAAAAAACCGTTCCCCTGAAACGCCGGCATATACCGGCGTCTCTTTGGAAAGGTCATTTTTATTCGGGCGCTGCCTCTGCAACGTCATCCCCGTCCCAGGGTACTGACCGAATTACAGAATGAATGTGCGTGAGATAATAACCAACAGAATGAACAATACAAGAATTGCACCTGTCGATGTCCATGCTCCACCACCGAAGCCTCCGCAATACCCGTAACCTGTACCTTTGAGTTCGCTCATCAGTGACACTCCCCTCTTCATCAAAGTACACTATAGACTATGTCCGATAGCGCAACTTGCTTGGGCAGATCGAAAATTCTCCCGAGGAACGATTGGGTACAGGCATTCTTCTTATGCACTCATTTCCCGTTAAGTTGTGACCATTTTTGAGTTAACTCTGCAGGAATATAGGATGACATTTGCTTGATCAATTCAGCCGGATCAGATTCCAGACTCCACAGACTGAGATGCGATGTGTTGGAGAATCCCTCCTGTACACTATGTTCTACCATCTTCATCAGCGGTCCATAATATCCGTTGACATTCAATAAGCCAACAGGCTTACGATGAATGCCGATCTGTGCCCAGCACAGTACCTCGAATAGTTCTTCAAATGTACCCATACCTCCGGGAAGCGCAATGAATCCATCGGATAATTCAGCCATCGTAGCCTTCCGTTCATGCATGGTTCCCACTTCAATCAGTTGTGTGAGCCCTCCATGAACAACCTCACCCCGGAACAATCCGGTAGGCATAACGCCGATTACTTCTCCCCCTTGCTCAAGAGCAGCATCAGCTACTGCACCCATCAAGCCCATACAAGAACCACCATAGACCAGTGCATAACCACTATCGGCAATCTGTTTGCCTAGTTGAACAGCCTTCTCTGTATAATCGGGGTGATTTCCCGGATTGGAGCCTGCAAAAACAGCTATACGTTTCAATGGATTTCACTCCTTCTCATGATCTTTTTAGATTGAACTAAAGAATATTTACACTTGCCACTTCGATGACAGAACAACCTTCCGATCGCTGTTATCCCCAGATTTTTTAATTCAATTTTACAAAGGTGAAAATCTGTTGATAAAGGCGAACGCTCCGCTTCTTCAGGTTATTTCTGCCCTCTACGTTCTCGTGTAAATGTTTAGTTCAATTTTCTATTTTAATAATATATAACATGAATGTTATGGGTATGTACAACAGGTTAACAGAACCAATGGACAAAAAAAACCCGACCGTTTGCAGCCGGTCGGGCTCCCATTGCAATACACATCAATTTAGAAGGGGTTGTTACTACCTAATATACAGACCAAACATTAAATCCGTATGATTTTTGCATGAAATGAGTATTAAATCTTCGTATATTTAACGTATGCCACGGCGTGAACGTACGACAAACATATGCTTGTCTTTACGAAGAACCCGGCCATCTGCAAGTTCAACCTGATCCTCGTCATGACGCAGAATCGTCGTGCATAACGCTACAATTTTGGCCCGGCGCCAGATCATAACCTGTGACTTGAAATAGATTGCATTTTCGAACTGAATCGCCTTTTTTATCACATATCCAACCTTGTGCACTTCAGAACGTGCTTTCTTTAAGGGAAGACTCTCTTCGGGAAGAGGTCTGATCATTGCGATATTGTCAAACGATACCTTAATCCGTTTCGGTCCGATCCGTACACATTCCGCTTCTTCATCCCACTCGACCAGCGTTCCCTTCAATGGCTCCCGTATGCCTGTTGCACGATATACTGCTACTTTTCGTCCTATCCAATGTCGCAATGTTCTCACCTCCATCTGTCTAATTTTCAGGTATCTTCCAATCGATCGGTTCAATACCTTTGGAGGTCAAGAATTCATTGGCTTTGGAAAAGGGACGACTGCCGAGGAATCCGCGATGCGCAGCCAGCGGACTGGGATGTGTGGACTCCAGTACCAGGTGTTTGTCCCTGTTAATAAATGCACCTTTCTTCTGGGCATGACTGCCCCACAGCATATATACCATCGGCTCTGAACGTTCATTCAGCGCGCGAATGACAGCATCCGTAAACGTCTGCCATCCCAATGCCTGATGCGAGTTCGGCTGACCTTCACGGACCGTGAGAACAGCATTTAATAACAAGACTCCCTGCTGAGCCCAGTGGACCAGAGATCCATGATTCGGAATTGGCAGGCCCAGATCGGCCTGAAGTTCCTTATATATATTTTTCAGAGAAGGAGGCACGCGTACCCCCGGTCTGACCGAAAAGCTTAATCCATGAGCCTGACCCGCTCCGTGATAAGGATCCTGACCAATAATAACGGCCTTAACCTGATGATATGGCGTCAGCTTCAGTGCGGAGAACAGGTCTTCTTTGGGCGGAAAGACCGTCTGCGTTTTGTACTCGGCCGCGAGGGTATAACGAATTTTGTTGAAATATTCGGCTTCCGTCTCTTCTTGAAGCACCTTGTCCCAATCGTTTCCAAACATATGTATAGGCTCCTTTCCCCTGATGAATGCAGTTACGTGCAGCCCAACTACCGGGCTCTTCCTTCTGAGAGCCGCATGTCATGCAACTCATAGACTATCCACCATTTTAACATAACCGGGGACAGCAGACCAGAATTGCGCATCAGGGTATACGTTCACCACGAAATAAACCTTGTTCTTGCTGCACTCCGTATACTCATACGAAAAAGTCACCACGCTGTTGCGTGATGACTTGGTGACGTTATATTTAAACGGGTACCTCTTCGACTTCTTTTACAAGCACACTACTGATTCTCCGTAATCCTTCCTGAAGGACAGAACGCGGACAAGCCAGATTCAACCGAATACAACCCTCACCATTCGCTACAAACATATGACCATCTTCGAGCAACACACCCGCTTGCTCAGCGAAGAATAACGGTAAACTTACATGCTCGGGAGCATATGCCGAGATATCAATCCAGGCCAGATATGTGGCTTCCGGAATATGAAAGACAGCCAGCGGCAGATGCTGCTTCACATACTGTTCTACGCAAGCGAAATTGGCGTCTAGATAACCTTTTAATTGTTTCAGCCACTCATCACCCGTTTCGTAAGCCGCTTGCGTGGCAGCAATGCTCAGTGGGTTTTTGAAACCATAATGGCGTGCCTGCCAGATGTCTCGAAGTGCCTTATTCGGAATGATGACATTGGAGAACATCAGACCAGCCATGTTGAATGTTTTGCTCGGAGACATGCAGGTAATGATTCGATCCGTATCCGGGAACAGCTTCGCAAGTGGCGTATGTCTTTTGCCAGTCCGCAGCAGGTCACAGTGAATTTCATCCGAAATAATCCATACATTGTTCCTCAGACAGATCTCACCCACACGTTGTAACTCTTCCGTTGTCCAGACGCGTCCAGACGGATTATGGGGGTTGCAGAAAATACATACCCTTACCTTCTCATCCTTGGCCTTGCTCTCAAAATCCTCAAAATCAATCGAGTAACGCCCCTGCTCATTAAGCATATCCGAACATACCAGTTCAAGATCATTATGCTCCGCAGCTGACTTGAAAAAACCATAAGACGGGGTCAGGATCAGTACTTTCTCATCCGATTGACAAATATACTCCACCAGTTCATATAAAGCAGGGATGATTCCGTTTGAGGTCTCCAAATGCTCCTTCGGAAAGGACCAATCATAGTACCTTTTCATCCAATTCGAGACAGCTTCATAGTATGCCGGATCAAACACCTGGGAGTAACCCATAATTCTGCGGTCCAAACGTTCCTTCACTGCATCCAGAATCTCGGGAGGTGTGGCGAACTCCATATCTGCAATCCACATGCGAATAAATTCTTCGTCCTTAAATGGAAATGTCATATCTTCTGAAGCGTTAAAAATATATTGACGGAATCCATCCGTATTCATGGCATTTGTACCTGTGCGATCTATAATCTCATCAAAGTTATATTTCATCGTAGCTTCTGCTCCTCTGTCTGCTCAACTTTTCATTGTCGGTTCATGTCGTATGAGATCTATTATTCCATGACGTAGAAATTGCATCAAATGCAATACAATCTATCCTGACGAAACAAATAAAGTTTATTGTTTCTCCAGAATAGGTTTTTCGGCGAGAAAGTGATATATTTTTCATATAACATCATTTTTATGAATGACTTTCACCATTTTCACGTACTCTCAAGAAACATTGCATAAGGAGAACCAGTTATGAACAATATCAATCAGGAAGTTGGTAAGAAAATACGAAACTTTCGGAAGTGGCGGGGACTGACCATTCAACAGCTGGCGGATCAGATCTTCAAGAGCAAGGGCACCCTGTCCAAATATGAGAGCGGAGATATTACACTTGATCTGGTCACGTTACATCATATTGCGAACGCGCTCAACATTCAGGTGGAACAACTCTTGTACCAAGAACCCAGACACGCTTCCCCCCTGATGAATGCAGTTCCGTCCAGCTTTTTCAAGAATTCTACACGTTTCTATTCCTACTTCTATGATGGGCGTAACAACAGTCTCATTCGATGTGTCATTGACATGATGGCTCAATCGGATGCCAACCGTTATCGCACCGTGATGTATATGAATGTGAAGGATTTTGAGAACTACCAGGAATGCGAGAATATGTACTGGGGCCACACCGAACATTATGATACACTCACCACGCTGATTTTAAAAAATCAGGCCACACCGCTGGAGAATCTATATATTAATATTCTGGCATCTTTTCAGGAATCGGAGAAAAAGTGGGGACTGATGGCTGGTGTCTCCTTCAGACCTTTCATGCCGATCGCGCTCAAAATGTTATTCTCCAGAACCCCGCTGCCCGAGAATCAGGAGTTATATAATGAATTAAAAATCTCAAAGGAAGATCTTCGGACCCTGAAAATATACAACATGCTCGCTGTCACTTGAATAACGCAGCGTGTCACCCATTCTCATTATGGATCGGCAACAGTTGCTCCACATTCCTCCTCATTATAAAAGGCACTTCTATAAGCTGTTGAAACCAGCTCATAAAAGTGCCTTTCGCTTTGACGCCTATTCGATCCGGGGATAAGCGAGACTAACGTTTAGTTTTTGATTAAATCCAGCGTCTCGTCAAACATTTGCTTCTGTTCCTCAATCTTGTTCTCATTACCGATCACGCAGCGCTGTTGCTGTTCAAGTACGGCCGATAAGAGCTCAGCAAAACCGATAATGTCGCTTTCCTTCGTGCTTAACACTTCGTCACGTTCCTGTTGCAGATCTGCTTCAGTCACATTCGACAGGTAACACTCCAGAGAGAATGCCCCCTCACCATAAGGTGTTCTCGGCGTGTCTAGATCCTGGATCGCACCAATGATGTAACGTGTCATTTCCCGCTCGTCTGCCCGGAAATCGTTCAAATACTGTGGTATCTCTTCATATACTTTGTACGTTTTAGCGAGGTTCGGATCACGATACGATGCAACGTAGCTGTCACCGTTCCGTCTGAAACCTGACATACAGCCATAAGCTCCGCCTTTGGCGCGGATATTGGTCCACAAGTAATCCAAGGACAGGATGCCCTGCAAGACCCGTAGTGAACCGGTGTATTGATATCCTTTGTCGATATAATTGCCCGTTTGCACGACATACTGCACCTCTGAAGGGGAACGGAATCCTTCCTTATGAGTTGCAGGTGTGAACGTAAACTCTTCCTTGGCAACTTCATGTGTGAACAGCTTCGCTTTCAGATCGGATACCTGTTGCTCCAGTCCTTCATATCCCTGCTCATCGGCAGTATAGCTAACAAGCAAGTTCTCCGGTCTGAAAATATACCCCGTCAACTCTTGCAGGCTGGAAGATAACTCTTCTTTTCTGGCCTCAAAATTCGCCTGAAGATCCTCCAACCACTGGTAGAAGGCGATCCCACTTACAGCTTCCCTGAAATCGGCAACCGCTGAATGTTTGGACGAAGACCGGCCAATTCCCGCAGAGTGTCCGCTATTGATCAGATTACGTTGCAGATTACCTTTCATCTGAGAGATGATCTCATATAATCGCTTCGAATTATCAAATCGGGACGTGAACACAATTTCTTTGATCATATCAAAGGCAAATCCAAGCTTGTCATATAACACTTTGGCGTTGAACTCATAGGTAGCCTTGAATTCATTGTGTTTATGCGCGTTAGCATAAGATCCTATCCCGCTATGAATACCACCCGAATGGATATGGATTTCATTGGACAGTTCATTGAACGAGTAGTTTTGAGTATCCACGTAACCCAGCACATTCTTCAGCAATCCTGCATACGGCAGGAGATGACGAGGCACTTCTTTGATATCAAACAGCAGTCTCAGATAACCAATTCCGTTGGTGTAAAGGTTATGATGGAGAATGGTTGTGTCGTCGACCTGTTTCACCGTTTGATGCAACGTAGAGGCCTTCGGTTCAATATCTTCAATCGATAATGTCGGAATGACCTGCTGCTGTTCTTTGGTTGAAGGTGTATTCTGATACTCGGCGAGTGCTTCCGTTTTCTGAATCAGCGTCTGCACTTCTTCCTCACTAAGACCGGCCTGAATGGTTTTCAGACGCGCTTTCAGCGCTTCTTCTTTGCGTGAATTCAACCCTTTGTCCGGTGTCAGGGCCACAAAGGAAGTATGTGTGTTTTGTAATAAATACTTTTCAATAAGTTGTTCGAAGTAACCTTCGTTCATTTTTGTCCGCAGCTCAGCAAATACGTCATTGGCTTCTAAATGAGTGAAAGGTGCCTCTTCATCGTACAGCCAGCTTTGCAGGGAGGAGAATCCGTAGATCAAGCCCTTCGGCATTCTGCCATAGTCCGCTTCCCTGTGATTGAACTCATACGAGTTAATTCCAGCAAGCAGCGCTTTAGGATCAAAACCTTCTTTTACCACACGCTCAAGCACTTCTTTGACCGTTCCCAGGAAATCCTCTTTGCTCGCCAGGTTACTCTTCTTCAGTCCCACCGTGAACACAGGCTGATACAGGCTGTCATCATACGAACCGTAGACGTCCTTCGCAATCCCTTTATCCAGCAACGCCTGTTTTAATACCGCTCCCGGAGCGTTCAACAAGGCGTATAACAAAATTTGAAACGAAATGTTCAGTTCCTTGTCAAGACTTGTGCCAATCACCGCGTTATAGGTCAAGAAGCTGTTATCCACTTCGGATTCCGTACTTCCCGCAGAGTAAGTCTTAACTGTGTCTACCCGTTCTGCAAAGGCAGGTTGAAGTTGAATGGCCGAATCGATATCGATTCGATCATATGCACTCAGATAGTTCTCATCGAGCCATTGCAGCTTCTCTTCCATATCCATATCCCCGTAGAGATAGATGTAACTGTTGGAAGGATGATAGTATCTCGTGTGGAAATCCAGCAGCCCCTGATACGTTAGATCCAGAATAGCTTCCGGGAACCCGCCAGACTCGGAGGAGTACGTGGTATCCGGGAAAAGGGAGTTCAGCACTTCTCTGCGCACCATTCGTTCCGGTGAAGAAAAGGCACCCTTCATCTCGTTATATACAACTCCGTTGTAGGTTAACTCATCATCTGCTGAGGCCAGATTATAGTTCCAGCCTTCTTGCAAAAATATTTTTTCATTCTCATAAATATTCGTATTTAATACCGCATCCAGGTAAATATCCATCAGGTTATGGAAGTCATGATCATTACGACTCGCGATCGGGTAGATCGTCTTATCCGGATACGTCATGGCGTTAAGGAATGTATTCAATGAACCTTTCAGCAACTCAACAAAAGAATCCTTGGCCGGAAATTTCTTGGACCCACAGAGCACGGAGTGTTCGAGGATATGGGCTACCCCTGTATCATCTTCCGGAGGTGTACGGAAACCGATACTGAATACTTTGTTGTCGTCCTGATTGGACAAAAGTACAATTTTGGCTCCGGATTTCTGGTGCTCCAACAGATACGCATCCGATTTCAGTTCTTCAATTCTGCGCTCCTGTAACACCTTGTATGGCTTAAGCTGTTTCAACATAAACTTGAGTCCTCCGTCCATAAGATTGTTTTATTGGTTTTGTGACTCTACATAAGTTCAGCAATGTAAAGGTAATATATGCCTACGGATAGTATACACCATTGTTCCGTCTCTTCATAAAAGTCAGATAAATGTACCTTCTGATATGTATTATGCAGGGTTTATGTTTATGAGCTACATCGTGATGTGGGCTACAATGAAGTGACATTGATATTAAAGAACATAAAAAAAGATCGCATGCAGCTTGGTTAACAAGCGTCATACGATCTTTCTTTTTAAGATGCCGAGGACCGGGATCGAACCGGTACGGTAGTCACCTACCGCAGGATTTTAAGTCCTGTGCGTCTGCCAATTCCGCCACCCCGGCAGGATTATGTATTTCTTGGCGACAAGAAATATCTTACCATGAACTAATTAACTTTGCAACACTTTTATTAAAAATAATAAAAAAAATGAAACAGGCACTGCAAGCGTCAGCTCACAGTGCCTAGAAAGTCCGAGTTGCGGTCCCGGACTTCCGGTAAACCAATCTATATTAAGGGAGGTGTGAGATAAGAATACCTCCCCAACATTAAAGAAACCTAAAATCAGCCTTAAATTAAACTAAAAAAGTAAAATCGGGCGAACACGAGCTGCCTCTTCCTCACTGCACTCCACGATAACCAAGATATGGTCCTTTAACAGCCAATCTTCATAATACCGTGCGTCTTCTTCCGAGATCCCCGCTTCAGTCAGTGTAAGCACCAAATCATCGGTCTCACTCCCGATCTCATTGCCGGCGAGTCTGCGCACTGCTTTTCCGATCGACATCGTCTGATCCATCCGTTTCCCCAGACCAGCCAATATCCCTTTTAGCGCGCCAAAGGCACCATCCGTTCCTGCACCTTTTAATGGTTTGGGCAGACCCGTCTTCTCGCTCACCAGCTCCAGATTAAGCTGTTCCTTCGCCACCGCTCCCAAATATTTATCCTTAATGCCTTCCTCTTTAGCTTTATTCAGCATGATTATAGCCTCGTTCTCGGTACGGGCCAGCCCAATCATCAATTGTGTCATTCCGTTCCCCTCCTTTTACCCTAATATAACCCCGTAATGACCATTCAAAAACGGATAATTGCCAGCTATGACAAATCACCTAGAACATTGTTTATTTCTCTTCTGGAAATCTATACATAGTTCTGATAGACTAGATAAAGAAGACAAATTAACCATTGAAAACATTGACATATGGATTTTACATCTCATAATCAGGAGCAATGACTTATGAAAAAAGAGGTAGAAATTGCCATACGGCGCAAACAACAGATTATGGTTCGTAATACAAGCGGTCAGACGGTAACCGGATATCCCGAGCGTACCGCTGATACATCGATTCTCTCCTTACGTACCGTTCACGGAAGTCTGTGGATACCGTTTGATGAGGTTGAACAGGTTACGCGTCTGTTAAGCATCCGTTCTCACCATTTAAGCGGTATGCAACTCGTGTAGTCGGATCTGTAAATTTACAACATCAGTTCTCGTATATTTACGGCAACTATATCTAGTTATGCCAACACTTCATACCAAAAAACCAGACGCCTGCACGTCTGGTTTTTCTCTTCTACTTATCTTCTACCACGATGCCACTGACCTCACAACCCAGATCTTACTATCCTTTTTGCTGTCCAACCATATCCTGTTGTTACTTCACTACAAACTTCACTCGTGTTCCATCCGGATATGTACTTAACTGATTCCCTACCCATGAACCTGCACCACGATTATCCTTCGGGGTAATGTACTGGATATCTGCACCTGTGCCTCCCTCAGCGCACATCGCCATAGGCCACTCGTCACGATCCTTACCTTTTTTGACCGGAACACCCTTGAGTGATAGATCCCGATTGCCTTCAGCTCCACTACGATCAATGGTGCATACATCCGAATGCCCTGCCTTAATGGCAGCTTTAATATGATTGGCTGTTTCGGGATAGCGCTCTGAAGGGAACGTAATGGTATGGTCTACACTCTTATTCGTGCCTCCGAATGGATTAGGTATCTCCTCTGGCCATTCTCCCCCTGCCCAGGCGTAGAGGGCTACCAGCAGCATCGCTACCAGCGTCAGTATCTGCTTTTTGAAGCCTTGTTTACTTTTCCGTTTTCGTCCTGTGCGTCTCTTACTCATGCTGTGTCTCCCCCATTCAACACTTGCATTATAACAGAACGCCCGTTCGTAAAACAATAAAATAAAAAAACAGCCGAGACCACCCGGCTGTCCTGCTTGTTTGATTATCCTACATTGGGAACGGCCTGTTGGCGCAGCAAGGGCAGTGTCACCTCAAACTGTGTACCTATCCCCTCGGTACTCTCCACCGAAATCTGACCATTCATCAGTTCCAGCAGTTCTTTGCAGATGGTCAGACCAAGACCGCTTCCGCCAAATCGGCGCGCATGGGAGATGTCGGTCTGGGTAAATGCATCAAACAATTGTTCGATCTGATGCGGAGGAATGCCAATTCCCGTATCACGCACAGAGAATACCAAAACTACAGTATCCATGATTTGTTGCCTCACATCCACCTGTAACTGCACTTCACCTTGTTCCGTGAACTTGATCGCATTACTCAGCAAATTATCCAGTACCTGCCGAAGTCTTAGCGGGTCACCGATAAGTACATCAGGAACATTCAGATCAGCATGACAGAGCAAACGTATGTGTTTATTCTGTGCCGCAGGCTCATGTGTCTTTACAATCTGTTGGATCAGCTTCAGAGGTTGAAATTCAATATTCTCCACATCCATTTTCCCTCTACCCAGTTTCGCCATATCTAGACTATTGTTAATGATGTTCAGCAGCGCCTCACCTGATTGACGTGCAAGTTCCAGGTATTCTTTCTGTTCATCCGTAGTTTCACCCATGCTGGCAAGTTCGATCATGCCCATAATGCCGTTAAGCGGGGTACGAAGCTCGTGATTCAGCTTGCCGATGAATTCCAATTGCCCTCTGCTGTTCATCTCAGCCATGGAAGTTGCAAACTTCAGCTGCTGTTCGGCATACTTCCGTTCTGAAATATCGTATTGAATGCCTACAAAATATAAACACTCTCCGGATTCATTAAAGATCGGATCAATATTCAATTCGTTCCAGAACTTCTGACCACTTTTTGTATAATTTAAAATATCAATCTTAATGGATTGTTGTTTCTTTAATGCATCACGAATCTGCATTACCGTTTCAGGGTCAGTGTCCTGTCCTTGCAAGAATCGGCAATTCTGTCCGACAGACTCTTCATAGGAGTATCCTGTCAGCCGGGTAAAATGTTCGTTTACATACAAGAGTGGAAGCTCAGGCAGGGTAGCATCGACTACCGTAACGGAGGATTTCACTTTCGAGATGATAAATTCCCACTGTAATGAGAGTTGATTATGTTGGCTCATGCGTTCCTCCTTCATCTCACACATGTAATATTTATATATTCTGTGTTCGTGCATTATATGGAGATATAATTAACCAAGTGGTATGTGTTCATATAAAACCAATATATTTTAATTGTAACACAGTTATTCAAGTCATGTGGTTTATGGGTAATAGTTGATAACTAACATTCGACAATTACCTAACTGTCATCAGGAGGAATACACATGAAATTTCTGTTAATTATCATCATTATTATTTTGATTGTAGTCTTTTTTACCAGACGCAAACGTTAAGATGAGGTCCGTTATGTAAGTTAGAAAGGAAGATGGGTATGAGAACCCTCTTTTTTATATTTATGGTACTCTGTATCATCAATTTCTGTTTCCCAAAATTCGGCTGGTATCTGCGTTATGGCTGGATTTCCCGAGGTGAGGCAGAACCCAGCAGGCCATATATGACGATGGTCAGAACGACCAGCCTGCTGATGTTGCTTATCGCCTTCACACTCACTTTGGCATGAGCTATAGCCATTAGAAGATGACTGCCCTGCTGGGCAGTTTCTTTTTTTATGCTGAAATGACGGGAAAATGATAACTTTGTTTGTGGTGCAATGATGACAATGCCCGTAATATAGATATATCGTTTCGGAAAGGACATCATTGGCATGAACATCGCATTTTATCCCTATTGGGCCGCCAAAACGCTGCTCTCGCTTATTAATGTCATATATATCATGGTCATTACTACGTTTATTTACAGTCACACAGGATCGGTACTCTCTGCTGCAATGTTTCCACTTATTCAGATCATTGCACGTATAACAGCAGGTTTCACTTTGCCATTACTTGTGAACCGTTTCCCATTATCCAGACTATTGATCAGCATTTCCATAGCCAAAACATTAATCATGACCTGTATAGCCATTTCGTTGAATCACTTGATTTCACAGCTGCCGCTTCTATTGATTGGAGTGGTCATATTATCCTTTTTGGATGGATGGGAATCTCCGTTACTGAATGCTTTAACGCCACGATTGGTTCAAGGAGAAGACCTTGTGAAGGCAAATAGCCTGCTATCTTTCTCCAATCAGACTGTAACCATTGTCGGGTACGCCATGACGGGATTCGCCGTGATGAACTGGGGGGCGTCACAGACATTTTGGGCAGCTACAAGCCTGTCCTGGGCCGTTCTGATTTTCCTAATTGCCCTTGGCTCGCTCACACGCGGTGTAGAACAATTCCAAAAATCTGCTGTATCCCGGAATGTATTGAGGGAAGGTTGGAGTATACTTTGGAAGAATCCATCATTACGACTGATCACGCTTATGGACATTGCCCAGACACTTGCGGGTTCGATCTGGATTGGAGCTGTTACGTTAGCCTTTGCAAAAGAAGTTCTGGGACGAGGAGAAGGCTGGTGGGGACTCATGAACTCGAGTTACGCTGCTGGAACCATGCTTGGAGGTATTCTGGCTCTTGCACTGGCCAAACGGATTCAGAAGCATCTGATCGTTAGTATGACCATGGGTTCTCTTCTCTTCAGCCTGCTGACCATCGTTTATGGCCTAAACAACCTGCCATGGCTCGCTCTGGTGTTATGCATACTCATGGGTCCAGTTCATCAGATTCGTGATGCGGCTCAGCAGACAGCGCTTCTGAGAAGCGTGCCGGTCGAATCTCTATCCAGGGTACACGCTGCACATGGCGTTTTGATTTCCATGGTTTTGAGTGTATCCATAGTGATCTTCGGTCTAGTCGCCGATCAACTGGGTGTTCAATGGGTATACCTTATTGGTGGAGCCTCGTTTATTGCTTCTGCGATATGCTCATTATTATGGAGCAGGGTTCACAGGAATCAGCCCATTGCTAAACATACGAAAAATATGTAAATCAAAGAGACGAGCAGCCTCTGCTCGTCCCTCACAATCTTAATCTCAATCCAATCGATAATCTGTCAGCGGCTTGCCTTGTTTATAATACAAAGTGGGTGACAATATATTGAAGAAAATATGCACATCCGGCATGTACGCTTCTTCCAGAATAGCCTGCAACGACGATGCAATCCGATTATGAATCTCCTGATCACGTTGAAACATCAGAATCTCTATAGAAGCTGGAGAAGGTGTTAGCGCTTGTACATCATGACGCTCTGCCTTCATTCTCTCCCGTGGAATATGAGTAATTAGGGCCATCTTCTCTGTAATTTGGGGTACAACTTCCTCTAGCTGAGGACCTGTGAATCCTTTAAAGCGAATAAACGGCATTGCTATCCCTTCAATCTCTATTAATAGTCTCTTATGTGATTTTAAGCACATTGTTTTCAGTTGTCAAATGTCATGGATGGCATAGGTTGCTACTCATAAAAGGGAAAAGCCCCGCTGAAGTCTCAGCGGAGCCATTGCCTGCACGTGTCTATACGTGACTTACAGCCAGAAAGATTTTGTGATGATTACGAGCAGGATGAAAAGTACGAGAATTGCACTTGTAGAAGTCCATCCGCCGAATCCACCAACATTGCCACAACCGTATCCAACTTGACTCATTTGATTGGCCTCCTTTGAATTTCAAGGTATGCCATAACATATGCGTATTCCGCGCAAGTGACCGGGCGAATCGGCACGTTCATCAACCCATTCATCTGAAATTTATTCCTGATGATTTAACCGGATGGGACGATGGAGATTTTCAGTTGTTTTTCTTGGGACTCCTGAGGTAAGCGGTCTGTATTTTCTCTGTCCAGAAGGATTGTACGAGTACATGTATCACTTCGGGATGCCAGAACAACCTCTCCATCAGGTGTTATACAATAGGTGATCGGAATGGAGATCTCGCTGTCACGGTACGAACCATCCGCATGGCTTGTCCCCATGACAATACATTGATGCTGTAAGGCAATCTTACATGCCTCTTCAACCCACTCACTGTACTGCTCTTCACTGAACATACCCACACCAATGGAATGCATCACAATGTCCACATTTCCTATATTCTCGTTGCAAAATCCTTGCAGGACCAGCTCATCACACAACAACGTGCTTATTACCCACCCCTGTTCCACAACCGTCTCAGCAGGTGTATATTTAACTTTCTCCAATACGATCTCTCCAGCCTTATTGATGATGATGGATCGATCCTTCGGACGTTCTTGCAACCTCCGATGACCCGATACAATCATAATTCCATATTCAGCCGCCAGGCGGCAAGCATCTTCGACATTCTGGTTCAGATAACCTTCAGGATAGAATATTATATCCGCATCAGGGTATTGCTTAAGTTCGGCTTCAAGCTGCAGCACATGCTGTTCCATCCTCGGTTGTCCAATGATAATCTTCATCTGGTATCCCCCATTCATAAATAAAAGCCGGTTCATACCTGAATAAGGTACGAAACCGGCTTAAAGGTTGTACGAACAGTGTTCCTGCGCATCGTACTTCGCTTCAAGAGTAATTGGTGCTCATGCTATTGCTCGATGAGACAATTACCTTTACAGTTCAGTGATATGTAGTTAGGCATTTCTACGTTCAATACTATCATATATAGCCTGCCCATCATAGCTTCGATCTTTAGCGATATCCTTAGCCAATAGAGCGCCATCTGCGACACTGTTTACGTTTCCAGACAGCACGCTAAACGCACCTAAAACCCACATTAATGGATATAATGCAACGGATAAGGCTTTTTTCATATCTTTGTCTCCTTTTCTGTTGATATAGTTGATTGGTTGAATATCCCATTAATACGATTACACCCCAATTAAGTTTCAATTTCACACACAACCATCACCAACTTTTTACATACAGGAGACAAACTAAAATTGTTCCCTTCAGCTCAACTCAAAACTCTGGAGTAACGCTGCTGCCTCTTCATGATCAGGTTCCAGAGCCAATACTTTATGGGTATATGACAGGGTTTCTTCCTCCAGTTCGAGTTCATAACAGCACACAGCCAAGTCGTACAAGACGGCTGGATTATGATTACTCGGATCTGCAACCAATGATATCTCCAGAAACCGTTTAGCATCCTCATACATATACATCTCATATAATAGTTGCCCTGCCAAAAATGCCAGCCCCCCTTGCTGCTCCATCACATAGTAGGACGACCACATCGTATGAATCCCTGACTGAATATCGAGCATTTCCTCATCACTTGCATCAGGAAGAAGACTGGAGATGTGCGTCGCGCTATGGATTAAGAACTCAGCATCATACCCACCCAGACGCCAGAACGGTAATATATGCTTCAACTCCATAGTCTCTACACGTTGGTCTACCCATTGCTTCATGCTGAAAAAGTCATCCGGTCCAAAACGTTCCACAAATCGATGATAGGCCAGTCTCGTGTTCACATAACGAATCGGTTCATCCACCATCAACATGCATCCAACATTCAGATCTTTATAATGATGTGTTGTGAATCGAGTATGTGCTCCCTGTTGTTCCAGAACATATTGAATCGCATGGTAGTTGGCTGTTAAAGAAAAACTCCCGTGAAGAACGAATTCAGGCGGCTCTGCGAACTTCCAGTTATCCAGACGATGATCCCCTTTATCAGCGGTAATCAACACATAACCTGACTGCGACAGCTTGTTCAACCGTTCAAGACAGGACAAGCCAATTGCGGGGAAAAGGATGTGTGAATCCTCCAGTTCCTCTTTGTACAACGTAATCAGTTCCGAATACGGATAGTTGTCTGCACTGTATTCAGGGGCTTTGCGATACTCATAACTCAGCGTCATGTTCTTCAACATCTCAGCAGGTTCCAGATTAAGACGACGATCCGGAGACTGAAGAAGCAGATCACACTCATATATCTCGCCGGACCCAATATAGATTAATTCCTGCGGGATGCTGTCAAAAAAGTAATTGGCAATCAACAACAACGGTTGTTTCAGATCACCAGGCCGAATAACCGTGCCTGCGACAACCAGATTCAATTCCGTGTCCTTTACAGCGTCAAAACGTGCAAAATCCACTATACCTTGTTGAATAAATGATTGCATGGATGGATGCTCCTGCCAACCCAGCACATTCTCTGCTACGAGATCGGTCATTACATATCTGAAAGGTGGTAACTCTATTCCAGCAAATTCCTTTAACTCAAGCAGTTTCAGGAGAATTTGGTGTGCCAACCGCCCTACGCCCGCTCCAAGTTCCAGAATGGTCACAGTCTCCGTGATCTGTCCCTGGTTCGCGAGATCCTGAAGAAAACCAAAAATCATCTCTGCGTACGCCGCTGCAATCACCGGATTACTGGTAATATACTGAGGGACCTGATTCTCTGTCCAAGCCTCTAGCCCTTTCTGTTCATAATAAGCTCGCTGCCAATCCCAGACTGGAGCTTCACTGTAACGAAAACGTTGACTTTCATTTTGCGTCATTAAAGGTAAACCTGCTTTCTATCACTAATTTCGTAAGATTCTCAAAAATTCATGTTTTACTTTATTCGTAAATACCGTTCCAATCTCTGTAATGTATTATATCATAGAACCTTGTCTACTCGACAAACGCTCCGTATGCCCCTTCATCAAAAAAAACCTGCTTTTGAGGGCAGGCTCGTAACGTTCTTTCATATTAAGAAGATGGATGAATTGATTCATTTGGCAAGAAAGTCCAACATTAGTCGGAGTATAATACTCCGTCAAAGTTCTCAGGGCCTACACGGACTGTGCCCAACAAGTTGGAGCTGACAAATGCAGTGTACGTCAATTGTGGTGTAATTGGTGGATTGAAGTCATCCGCAGAGAATGTAATTACCTGAGGTGCAAGAACACTCAGATTAAATGTGGAAGTGGCGGAATAAATAACTGGGTCTGTTGCTAAAGTCCCCCTAACAATAGTAATCGTAATTCCGGCAAGTGCTAATGGAAGCTGGACAGAGACCGTTCCCTTGAATTGTACACGCGGATTAGTTCCGATACCAGCTGTGGACACCAAACCAATCTGTCCAAATAATTGAGGTGTGTTAATTACAAGGATTGGAATGGCGATAGAGTTAGCCAAACTCGCATTCTGCGAAGTTCTTGCATCAATAAATTGACTCATGAAATCTACCTCCTATGGGTTGGGATAAGGTAGTATATGCGAGATTTGAGATATGGCATGGACATACACTGACATTCGCAAAAAAAAGGCATATTAGAAAGATTCCATTAACAAGTTACCTTTTTGCTCTAGCACCTAATTGTAGACAGAAAAAAACCCTTGCTAGGCAAGGGTTTCAAGAGTATGGGCCCTACAGGACTCGAACCTGTGACCAATCGGTTATGAGCCGACCGCTCTAACCAACTGAGCTAAGGGCCCTAGACATAATGTATAACGTGCAGATGATGGCTGTAAATCATCCAAGTGAAACTAAATTGCGGGGGCAGGATTTGAACCTGCGGCCTTCGGGTTATGAGCCCGACGAGCTACCGGGCTGCTCCACCCCGCGTCAGTAAGAAATATTAAAACAGCGACTTAATTAATATACACTATTGATACCCTATAAGTCAAGGGGTAATGTCAGGGAATAAATCTTACACCGTAACGACCTTTGCGTGATCGATAAACTTCCACTTCCGCTGGTTCATTATGACCATAAATCCATCCATCCTGCTCCATCCGCTTGGCCAGACATCCTGCCTGAAATTTGGTTGCATACAACTTGCTGAAATATACCCAGTTCATACCGTTCGTCCTTTCCGGAGTCGTCATTTATTCCTGCTTTTTGTAGAATACCCCATTTTCATAAAAATAGCCGCCCAAGATTAAAATCTTCAGCGGCTATCCTTAACTTATGATAGGAATACTTGATCAAATCTCATTCAAACGTGGCTTTAGGGTCTTTTTTCAATTTCTGCAGCATCTCGTTTCCTTTCGCTGCCCACTCACCAAGCGCTTCTTTTGGTGTCTTCTTGTTCTCAAGTACCTGATTGAAATATTCCATGCCTTTTTCATTTACTTGCCATAAGCCTGGGGATTTTTGATACATTTTATCCAGGTTGGTATTGGTTGGCGGAATCGGCTTCAAAGAATAGAATGCTTGAATGTTGTAATCCAATCCATCTTTTGGCTTAATGAAGCTCTTCCGGGATACCATTTCATAGCTGCTACGCGCCTTGATTTTAGCCCAATCTTCACTGTTCATGTACTTGATCAGTTCCCACGCATCATCCGGGTTCTGAGCCGCACTATTGATCGCCATGAGATTGCTCAGGTAGATGCTACCTCCAATTTCAGGAGCTTCCGGGTGAACTGGAGGTGTTACGACATCCCAATCCACTTTCGTAAAGTCTTTCATTTTATCCGCATTTTTATTGGCATCAATTAATTGATTAATATAGCTGTAATCACCAATAGCCATGGCTGCCTTGCCGCTCAGGAATAGGTCACCCTGTATTGGATCATAACGTCCGCTCGGATTCTGATCCTGCGGTTCGTCGCCTTTAGGGATAACTTTGTCAATGGCCAGTTTGCTGATGGTGCTCCACACTTTCTCCCATTGAGGAGAATCTACGGTCATCTTCTCTGCTTTGTCATCAAACGTCTTCAGCTGCAACGCGCTGTAGTACTGCTGCATGGAGTAGTACGGCGAACCACCCTGATATGTCGTGAAGGTAAAACCAAATACGTGATCTTTACCCTCGCCTTTAGTAAGTCGGGTACCCAGATTGAAAATATCGTCCCAAGTCATATTGTCCGTTGGCGGTTCCACGCCTGCTTTTTCAAACATGCCTTTGTTATAGAACAAAGCCGAAGATGAGAACGTTGGTGTCAATGCATAGATGCTCTGATCCCCCAGATCTTTGATACCCTCCAGCACACTAGGAACAATGTCTGTCGTATCAAACTTGTCTTCTTGCATTAATGGGTCCAACTGCTTCACCAGATTCTCCTGAATTAATGATTTGACTGTAGAGGTATCTGCCACGATGACGTCAACCGGGTTATCGCCAGTCATAATCTTCTTCAGACTTTCCATCGTATCCGGAACTTCCTGCTGTTCTTCAGTGTTGCCATACCCATACATGCTGCTCTGATCAACGGCAGCTACAATCTCAATGGCTACATTGGGATGGGTCAGCTCAAAAGCATCAGTAAATTGTTGACGGAAATAACTGTCGTCTTGCCCTCCCCACATGGTAGCCACACGTAATACACGTTGCTCTGTATCCTTCGCCTCACTCGCCGTACAGCCAGCAATCAGCGGCAATGCTAGTGTTGCAGTAGCCATGACAGCCAGCACACGTTTTCCCCACAACCTGTTCTTCATCTCCCAATTCCCCCTCATGAATTATCTTGGCGGTGTAATGACAATGCGTTCACCGTCAAATTCCAATGTAGCCCGGTTATCAATGGATAAGGCCTCCAGATACTCTTTTGGCACCTGAAGCCGCCCTGCACGGTCAATAATGACGAATGCTTCGTGAATGTCCGGCATACCCGCTTCGGATAAGCTATGCTCATCGTCCAAATTTGGGTTGCGCTTCACAAACTCGGTACTGGTCAAGCCGTCCCGGATCGCAACGATCCGGTCCACCTTGCCAGCTAACGTCAAGTCATGGGTAACGATGACAATCGTAACGCCGAGTTCCTTGTTCATTCTTCGGAAAATGCCCATGATTGTATCACATGTCTCGGAATCGACCGAACCAGTTGGTTCATCTGCAAGCAGAATTTTGGGACGATTGGATAAGGAGATCGCAATCGCTACCCGTTGCTGCTCTCCTCCGGACAATTGATGCAATTTGTTATTCATCCGATCCTTAAGTCCTACCCATTCGAGCAATTGTTTCGCGTAAGCACGATCACGCTTGCCTCCCAGAATCATGGGCGTCTCCACATTTTCCAGTGCAGTGAGATAAGGCAGCAAGTTACGACCGTTATTTTGCCAGATAAAACCTACCGTATGACGTTTGTATTCGACCAATTGGGCATCTGTCATCTTCAGCAAATCCCAGTCTCCCACAACAGCCGTACCCGCCGTAGGACGATCAAGTCCACCCAGAATATTCAGCAGTGTGGATTTACCGCTACCGCTGTTACCGATGATGGCCATCATTTCACCTTGATTGACAGTCAGGTTGAGACCCTGAAGGGCAACGACTTCCACATCGCTGGATTTAAAAATTTTGACAAGTCCTTCGCATTGGATCACGTTTACCTCTCCTCTCCCATTTTGACCGCCTGGTGAACCCGCAGTCTGCGAATCTGCCAGAGCAACATCGTTGCACCAATGACGAGCATCACCACAGTAACCCCATACAGTTGCAACATATCCTGCTGCTCAAAGACAATCCGGAACGGAGGTACCTGAGCAGATACATTATCCGTTGTTTGCAGGAATGGCAGGAATAAACGACTGGATACCTGACCAATCCCAATACCTAACAAGATCGATAGCCCCGCTGTGAATACCTGCTCCAACAGCAGCATGCCGCTCAGTTGCGCCCGAGATAATCCCATGGCACGTAATACACCGAACTGCACAACACGTCCGGACAGGTTGAAGAACCAGTACAGCACGTATCCGATCAACGAGATAATCACCGATACCAGGAAACCAAGGCTTAGAATTCCGAATACGCCACCTCGTGATGGGTGTTTACCCTGTGATACCAATTCGGTGCGTACGTCACGCACAGAAGATAACTCAATACCTTCTGCTGCAAGTTTCTCCATTAATGGAGCTACTTTGGCATCCGGTTCCATTTTCAGCCATACCTCATAAGGAATTAGAGGCACCTGATCATAGATATAATCCAGATTGGCCACGAAGAATGGCATCTGATCCGGATACTGGGACGGCCAGTAAGGAATGATTCCGAAGACTACGAATTCAATCGCCTGTCCCTGTACACCCATCGAGACGAGATCTCCCGTTTTAAGTTTGAACTTGTCAGCAAATTTGGAAGAGATCAATACAGCCCCTTCATATTTACCAAGCAAGTCCAGGTACTTGTAGGGATGTGCAGGGAATAGATCGTTGCGGAACCAAGCCACTTGAGCGAAGTCTACATTATCAATTCCAACCAGCATCCCCTGTCCGCCCGATTTACCAGAGACGATAATATTGCCTTTGGTCTGCAGTACTCTTGCTGCATGTTCGACACCATCTAATCTGCGGAACACTTCGAATGGAGGTTCGGAGTAGATGACTTTGGATGGCTGCGAGGAACCACCGCCACCACCTGGTGCACCTCCACCTCCATTACCTCCGCCAGAAGCACCACCCCCGGCAGAACCTCCTCCTGCATTGCCAACACCTTGTTGACCTCCACCCGTACCGCCATTCTGTCCGGAACCACCGGGTTTAACCTCAGGTGTTCCTTCCCACACCGTCTGCATAATCACATCAGAACCATAACGGTACAAGGTACGCTCAGTGGAATTCAGATCAATTGTCCGAGCCGCAGCCGAGTTGTACACCCCAAGTCCCAGTGTCAGTACAAGGAGGATCATCAGCGGATAATAGGAAGAAGATGAACGCGATAACTGTGTTAATGTCAGATACAACGGGACCGGGAGCAACTTGCGACCGATCAGCTGAATAAGCTTCAATATCCACGGGAACAAGCGCAGGAAGAATAGTCCGAGCGCAAAGATCGCGAGTGCGGGTACAAAGAACAGAAACGGCTGTACCTGCAACTGATCGGTTGTCATTCCCGTCTGGAAGGTCAACATCTGCCGTTCATAGAACAGGTAGTATCCATATCCAGCCAGACCCAGTAACACAACATCCAGGAACCAGCGTTGCCATATTGGAGCACGGTCTGTACGTGCTTGCCGCCGTTTGGCAGAGACAATGGTTGCCCGTGCATAGGTTACCGCAGGGATAAGTGATGCGATGATCGCAACAAGGACCGCTGCTACGCCTAAAAGAATGGCTTCTTTGGATACGCCAATCGGAATCGACTTCCGATCAACAAAGGATAGGAATCCACTCGCTGAACCAATACTCTTGGCCATAAAATAACCGAGCAACGGCCCGATAATTAGCGCAATAGCGCCCAAAAATATACCTTCAAGCAGGTAGAGAGAGAAGATCTGCCGAGCTGAAGCTCCACGGCTGCGCAATACCGCAATATCACTCTCTTGCTTCTGTAATGACTGTCTGGCGTTCATTGCGATAAAATAAAAGACCATCGCAATCATCGGTGCTGCCAAGGTAAACAACATGGTCTGCAATTGCAGACTCTGACTGCGGAACTGCTTGAGCAAATCACCGAAGGTAATGTCCACTTTTGTATCTTTCAGCCGCTGATACAGTTCGATATCCAGCCTCTCCAGCATGGAGGTCAGACCTGATAACTGGCTGGTTTGAATTTCCTTCAGATCAAAGGCATAATACCAACGTGAATTTTGAAGTGGAATGCCTTTTTCTTTCAGTAAAACATCATTAAAAACCGATTCATCCACATAAAGTCCATTCATCATGCCGTCAAATCCTTGTACCCAGTACGGACTGTTTGGATCATCTGCCTTGAAGGACCCTGTAATCTTCACACGCAACGTGATATCAAGACCGCTATACACCGGATATTCCAGAATATCGCCGATATGCAGATCGTTACGGTACATGCCTTCTTCCAACATGACTGCCTCGATAATATCGTCCTTGACCTGGTTGCCAGGTTTCACTCCGGCAGAGTAATTCACCTGTGCATCCAGTCCACTCATCGTGCCCATACTCATACTGCGCACCCGGCTGGCGTCCACTTTGGTTGGATCTTCAGGGCTCACCTCTGTGCTGCGTATAGATCTGGAATTCACATACGTATGAAAAGGAAAACCGATTTCGCGAGGGACATCCTCACGAATATAACGATCTACTTCGTCCAGACCCCTTGTGTCTGTCTTCACACCACCAGGTGCCTGATAACTCATTAGCAACGAACCTGCTGGCAATCCTTCACTGTTATCCTGTAGCGTCTGCGCGACGACCCGTTTCAACGCACCATCGGCATACATTGGAATACTGACGGTGAACGCAACCGCCACAATCAATCCGATCAGTGTGCTAAAGGTCATCCAGCGCGTGTTCCACATTTTGCGGAACAGCAGCCGAAGCAATGGCAGCCCCATTAGCGTCCCACTACTTTCTCGCCTACGGTCAGACCTTTCAGAATCTCGACATCTGTCGACGTCTGCTGGCCAACTTCAACGTCCACTTCACGCTTGCTGCCATCACTCTCTACGACTTGTACGTACGTTCTTGAACCAATGGAGCGTAAAGCAGATACAGGAATCACAATCGCGTTCTCGGTACGCTGCGTTACAATCGAGACCGATAGTGGTGTGCCACGTTCCACGCCTTTTGGCATTTTTGCAAGTGTAACGATAACATACTTATCCAGTGTTTCCTTGGTTGGAGGCGTCCCGCCTTCCCCCGTTCCTTCGCCACTGCCGCTTCCCGATGCTTCAGCCAGAGGCATGACTTTAATTTTGCCAGCGACTTTACCGGCTCCATTAATATCCACTTCTGCCTTCATACCGGCTGAGAACTTCTCCAGATCTTCCTTGGCAAAGGTAGCTGCCACAACCAGATTCGATGTATCCGCAATCGTAGCAATCGGATCATACGCTTTCACGGCTGCGCCCTTCTCTACCTGCACAGCAATTACAGTGCCTCCAAACGGAGCAGTCAACGTGGCTTTTCCTAGTTGTTCCTCCAGATCAGCGAGTTCCTGGCGCAGTTCTTCAAAAGCAATCGTTGCTTCTTCGAACTCCACCGGGTCCATCTCATCCTTCTTGCGGAGTGTTTCCTTCATTTGAACTTCGGATTTGCGAATAGCCAGTTTCTTGCCACGGATCTCCTTCTCCACACTCTCCACATCGAGGACAGCAAGAAGTTGACCCTTTTTCACTTTATCCCCTGGTTTAACATTTAACTCTTTGACATGCATGCCATCGAGCGTGAAGTACACCTTCTCTTCCCGCTGACTCATCATCTTGCCGCTGCCACTTACTCTTTTCTCCAGCGTTTCTGTCCGGACTTCATATTCCGGTTTCTTGGAGATGGTTGGTGGTGTAATTGGCGGAAGCACTTCTTCCTCTGTTTCTGACGGCAGCAATGAGCAGCCAGACATTGTTGCAACCATTATCGCACCAAGTACAATAAGTGCTGCGCGTTTCCCCCTCTTCGGAGCGGCCTCTTTACTTGATAAATCTGCCGTCCGCCATTTCATAAACATGGTCCGCAACCTCCAAAATTGTAGGATCGTGTGTAGTCATACATATCGTTACTTGTTCTACTTCAATAATATTGCGGAATACGGCCATGACCTGAGCGCCCATTTTGGAATCCAGTTCGGCTGTAGGCTCATCCGCAAGCAACAATCTGGGTCTGTGGGCAATAGCCTTGGCTATAGCTACCCGCTGTTGCTCTCCCCCGGACATCTCGAAAGGTCGGTGCTTCACCCGTTTGGATAGTCCAACCAGGTCCAGACAGTGCCCAACCCTGTCCTTCCACTCCGCTCGCGGAACATCCGCCATTCGCAGCGACAGTTCTACATTTTCCCAAGCAGACAATAAGGGCATGAGTGCATATGCCTGAAAAATAAAACCGATCTCTTTGCGCCGCAAAGCGGTCCGCCGCTGGTCTCCCCAATCCTGAAGAGGCTGGCCGGAGAACAGAATGTCTCCACTTGAAGGCTGATCCAACCCACCGAGCATATTCAGTAGCGTTGTTTTGCCTGAGCCCGACCGCCCCTTCAGCATGACCAATTGTTGCGGATTCACTTCCATATCAATGCCTTTAAGCACATGGATGATACGACTGCCTGTCTGGAAACTGCGATGCACGTTACGCACCTCCAGTACAGGTCCATCATATGGAGGCAATATATCCTTCTTCGGTTTGATCTTCTTCGGGGGGTTATCAACGGTATTGACAGCAGCTGCAGCCACTTCATCTGAAGCGATTTCAGTTTCAAGTACTGGAGATTCATTCGTCGGGTGATCGTGTTCATTGTTGTATGTATTTTCTCCCGAGACCGTTGATGCCTCCAGCTGCGCTTCCCCCTGTTGATTTTCATCGCCTGACTGGCTCTTGGCAGGTCTTTTTCTGAGAAATAAATTCTTCATGCCAGCAATCACGCTCATCCTTTCTTGATATCCCGTTCACTTCTTCAAAAAACCTAAAATTAGAAATCTGTTCCAACCTACACTGAATTATAAACGACCGATCACAACTAAAAGTTACAAGCTTTTTACAACGGTAGTGGGAAAAAGTTAATATTTTGATGAACAAACGAAAAAAGCACCCCAATGTATGGGATGCCTCTTGCATATTCGATGGTTTTGCCGCTATGACGGCAATCATTACAATTTTGATACCGTTCATTCATGAACATTGTTTCGAGGTATCAATGATATTATTTACCAAATGAAGAAGGATCTTCACGCCAGGATTTGAGCAATTCAAAATCGCTCTCCTGAATTGTCCCCTGAGCCAAAGCCACATCCATCAGCGCCGTATAATTGGACAACGTCTGAAGTGGAATTCCAGCATCTTCGAATGCTTTAACACCTTTATCCAGCTGATAGCTGAAGATGGCAAGCACGGCGAGCGGTGTTGCACCTGCTACGCGTACAGCTTCTGCTGCTTTGATCGAACTGCCACCTGTAGAGATCAGATCTTCAATGACAACTACTTTCTGTCCTTCGGCAATAAGACCTTCAATCAAGTTCTCTTTGCCATGTCCTTTCGCTTTATCACGAATGTAGGCCATCGGCAGATTCAGCTTCTGAGCCACCCAGGCAGCATGCGGGATACCTGCGGTTGCCGTACCTGCAATGACTTCTGCGTCCGGGTATTGGTTCCGAATAATCGTTGCAAAGGCTTCAGCAATATCGTTACGAATCTCGGGATAAGACATCGTTAAGCGATTATCGCAGTATATTGGTGATTTGATGCCGGATGTCCATGTAAATGGCTGCTGCGGACGCAATGCCACGGCTTTGATTTTCAACAGTTGGGAAGCAATATGATTCGGAATCTCATTCAGTTCGATCATGCGTTCAACATCTCCTTCAAAATGGTTTCTGCCGCTTCTCGCGGATTGGGAGCGCCTGTAATCGGTCTGCCTACAACAATGTAATGGCTTCCTCTGGCGATGGCTTCACCCGGTGTCAAGACACGTGTCTGATCTCCCAGACCACTACCCGCTGGACGAATTCCTGGTGTAACGGTGTGAAAAGCACTGCCACACGCTGCCCGAATTGCGGGCACTTCAAGTGGAGAAGCAACAACCCCATCCAGTCCAGCCTCTTGGGCCAGCCCTGCATAACGGACCACAGCAGCTTCCACACTTCCCGGGATGCCAATCTCGTTATTCATCGTTTCCAGACTTGTACTGGTCAGTTGGGTGACTGCAATGATCTCGGGTCTTTGTAAGGAAGGATCAGCGGCTATAGCTGCCTCAGCACCTTCACGTGCAGCACGCATCATGAGGGCTCCACCCGCTGCGTGCACATTGAACATGTCTACCCCAAGACGCGTGATACTCTCAGCACCGCCACGAACGGTATTCGGAATATCATGCATTTTCACATCCAGAAAAACGGAGTAGCCTTTGGATTTCAGCTCCCGAATAAAGTCCGGTCCTGCTGCATAGAACAGCTGCATGCCCACCTTCAGATAGCAGGGAATGCCTTCAAGAGCTTGTACCAATTCTTGAGCTTCTTCCGCTCCAGGGTAATCCAGTGCCACCATCAGACGGCCAGCCATTTCATTGAAATTCGTGTGATTCATCACCAGCGCTCCCCTCCACTTGCTCATTTTTTCCGTTTTTGCCCGATATAAAGGACATCCCGCCAGCCCGCAGGCTGACTGATGTCCTTCATCAGAGACTTATTTATTTCACAAAGACAGGCATTGCTTCCGAAGAGAAGTTGATCGTTTGCAGCATGATCAGCAGCGCACGAATCGTATCCAATGAAGTCATACATACAATGCCGTTCTCTACCGCTTCACGACGGATACGGAATCCATCACGCTGCGGTGTTTTGCCTTTGGTTAGTGTGTTGAAGACAAAGTTTGCTTCGCCACTACGGATCATATCGAGAATGTTCGGCGAACCTTCACTTAATTTATTCACAGTCGTTACCGGAATGTTCGCTGCTTCAAGCGCAGCTGCTGTTCCGCCGGTAGCCATGATTTTGTAACCCAGTCTGTAGAAACCTTCGAGCAAAGGAACTGCTTCGTCCTTGTCTTTGTCTGCTACAGTTACAACAATCGCTCCGGTTGCCGGAATTTTCATTCCTGCGCCGATGAGACCTTTGAACAACGCTTTAGCGTAATTCGGGTCACGACCCATAACCTCACCTGTGGATTTCATCTCTGGTCCCAGGGTTGGTTCTACACGACGCAGCTTCGCGAAGGAGAAGACCGGAACTTTAACAGATACATGATCCGATTCAGGCCATAGTCCATCGACATAACCAAGATCTTTTAGTTTCACACCCAGAATGGCTTGTGTTGCCAGGTTCGCCATCGGAATGTTGGTTACTTTGCTCAGGAATGGTACGGTACGGGATGAACGCGGGTTCACCTCGATAATGTACACTTGGCCATCATGGATAACAAACTGGATGTTGACCAAACCTACCGTTTTCAGTTCTTTCGCAATTTTGATTGTAATCTCTACAATTTTCTCTTTCATATCCTGGGACAGGTGTTGAGGAGGATATACCGCGATGGAGTCACCCGAGTGAACCCCTGCACGCTCGATATGTTCCATGATTCCTGGAATCAATACCGTTTCACCATCACAGATGGCGTCAACCTCAACTTCTTTACCCATCATATAACGGTCGATCAGAACCGGATGCTCCGGATTGATTTTAACTGCCTGTTCCATGTATGTCAGCAATTCAGCATCGGAGTATACAATCTCCATCGCACGACCGCCGAGTACATAGGAAGGACGAACCAGTACCGGGTAGCCAAGACTTTGAGCCGTTTCTACCGCATCATCAACGGAAATGACCGTTTTACCTTTTGGCTGTGCAATCTCCAGACGGGAGAGCAGACGTTCGAACTTCTTGCGGTCCTCCGCCTCATCGATGCTTTCCAGATCCGTTCCGAGAATCGTTACACCTGCATTACGCAATGGTGCTGCCAGGTTGATGGCCGTTTGACCACCGAACTGTACGATAACTCCTACTGGCTTCTCCTGTTCGATCACGTTCATGACATCTTCGAAGAAGAGCGGTTCAAAGTACAGGCGATCGGATGTATTAAAGTCCGTAGACACCGTCTCCGGGTTATTGTTGATAATGACTGCTTCGTATCCTGCTTTTTGCAATGCCCATACTGCGTGAACAGTAGAGTAGTCAAACTCGATACCTTGACCGATCCGGATTGGTCCTGAACCCAGCACCACAACTTTTTTCTTGTCTGAAGGGATTACTTCATTCTCTGTCTCGTAAGTTGAGTAGTAATATGGCGTTGTTGCTTCGAACTCAGCTGCACATGTATCTACCATTTTGTACACTGGACGCAGGTTCTCTGCTTCCCGACGAGTTCTAACTTCCGCTTCAGTTGTTAATGTGCCTCCTGGTTGACCTTGGGCACGCAGTTCAGCAATGGCACGGTCTGTGAATCCAAGGCGTTTCGCTTGATACAGAATGTCAGAAGACAATTCGGATTCTTCGCGAATGCGATCTTCAAATGCGATCAGACCTTCAATTTTGTCCAGGAACCACCAGTCAATCTTGGTCAGGTCCTGTAGCTGTTGCAACGTATATCCTCTGCGGAATGCTTCGGCAATCAGGAAGATACGCTCATCGTCCGCTTTGATCAGACGCTCGTTCAGGGTAGCTTCGTCCAGCGTTTCGGCATCCTTCAGGTAGAGGCGATGTACGCCAATTTCCAGGGAACGAACTGCTTTGTGAATCGACTCTTCGAAAGTCCGGCCAATCGCCATTACTTCGCCTGTTGCTTTCATCTGAGTTCCCAGTTTACGGTTCGCCGAGATGAACTTGTCGAACGGCCAGCGAGGAATTTTGCTCACGATATAATCCAGTGTAGGCTCGAAGCAAGCATACGTTTGGCCTGTTACCGGGTTTACGATTTCATCCAACGTGTAACCCATGGCAATTTTGGCAGCCATTTTCGCAATCGGATAACCCGTTGCTTTGGAAGCCAGAGCTGATGAACGGCTTACCCGTGGATTTACTTCGATAACATAGTATTGGAAGCTGTGTGGGTCCAGTGCAAACTGTACGTTACATCCACCCTCGATGTTCAGGGCACGGATGATTTTCAGGGAAGCTGAACGCAGCATTTGATATTCACGGTCCGACAATGTTTGGCTTGGTGCTACAACGATACTGTCGCCTGTATGAACACCTACCGGGTCGAAGTTTTCCATGTTGCAGACAACGATACAGTTATCGTTTTTGTCCCGCATAACCTCATACTCGACTTCTTTCATGCCTGCAATGCTCTTCTCGACCAGACATTGCCCAATCGGGCTGTAACGAATTCCCGCTACCACAGTCTCGCGCAGCTCTTCTTCGTTCGCACAGATTCCGCCGCCTGTTCCGCCCAGCGTATAGGCTGGACGCACGATGATTGGATAACCAATCTCATTTGCGAATTCAAGTGATTCTTCAAGTGTCGTTACGATCACACTCTCAGGTACAGGCTGTTCCAGTTCACGCATCAGATCACGGAACAGATCACGATCTTCCGCTTTCTCGATGGATGTCAGTTGCGTTCCGAGCAATTTCACATTTTCACGTTCCAGCACGCCTGCACGTGCCAGTTCTACAGCCATGTTCAGACCTGTCTGACCACCCAGTGTTGGCAGCAAGCCATCTGGACGCTCTTGGCGAATGATTTGGGTTACAAAATCCAGTGTGATTGGCTCGATGTATACTTTGTCAGCCATGTTGGTATCCGTCATAATGGTCGCCGGGTTGCTGTTGATAAGTACAACTTCCACGCCTTCTTCTTTCAGAGCCTGGCAAGCTTGTGTACCGGCATAGTCGAACTCGGCCGCTTGACCGATGACGATTGGACCGGAACCAATCACCAGGATTTTTTTGAGATCTTTGTTAATCGGCATGTTATTGTGCTCCTTTCACTGCGGCTGCCAATACGGCTTGACGCGGCTTTTGCGGGTTAGTGATTTTGTGCTCGCGAATCATCTCGATGAAGCGGTCGAACAGATAGCTGTTATCGTAAGGACCCGGGGCTGCTTCAGGGTGATATTGTACCGAGAATGCCGGGAATGATTTATGTTTCAGACCTTCAATGGTCTTATCGTTATTGTTGATATGTGTAACTTCCAGGTCTGTACTCTTCACAGACTCTTCGTTTACGGTAAATCCATGGTTCTGGGATGTGATGAAGCAACGTCCGCTCTCCAGTTCTTTTACCGGGTGGTTTCCTCCGCGATGTCCAAACTTAAGTTTTTCGGTGTCTGCTCCTGCTGCAAGTGCGAACAACTGGTGACCCAGGCAGATACCGAAGATCGGGTATTCGCCAAGCAGTTCACTGATCATGTTAACCGCGTGAGGTACGTCTTTCGGGTCCCCAGGGCCGTTGGACAGTTGAATTCCGTCCGGGTTCAGGCGACGAATCTCGTCTGCTGTTACATCATGTGGAACAACAACAACGTCACAGTTACGTTTGCTGAGTTCGCGCAAGATTCCTGTTTTAGCACCATAATCCACGAGCACAATACGCTCAGCCGTTCCCGGGCTGTTGTAGACATGCTCTGTAGAAGTCATTGGCACCTGGTTACGCAGCTCGGCAATGGTGGTGTCTCCCATCATTTCCAGCAGTTCTTCCACAGGCTTCGATCCTGTTGTGAGAATTCCCTTCATGGTGCCGTGGTGACGAATCCGGCGAGTCAACATGCGTGTATCAATTTCGCTGATTCCTACGATACCGTATTCCTTGAGCAGATTGTCTACGCTATATTCCGCACGCCAGTTGCTTGGCGTTGGCTCATGACGACGTACAACGAAACCGTGCACGTATGGACGAATCGACTCAAAGTCATCACGCGTAATGCCGTAGTTTCCAATCAGCGGATACGTCATGGTTACGATTTGACCGCAATAGGAAGGATCCGAAAGCACCTCTTGATAGCCTGTAATTCCCGTATTAAAAACGACCTCACCTGTCGTTTCACCTTCAGCACCGAATGCTTTCCCGGTGAACAGTGTGCCGTCTTCCAACAATAATCTTGCCTGTGCCTGCATCCCATTTCACTCCTCTGTGTTTATCAACGTTGAATGCATTTGGGTTGAACATGGGAGCGTTACGATTGTGCGGCTCCGCGTACAGAAAACCCTTTGATCGCTGTTATCCCCAGATTACTTTTTATCATTTTTCAAATGATGTAATCCGGTGATAAAGGCGAACGCTTTGCTTCTTCGGGTTCTTTCTGCCCACTCCGCAGTTACGTTAGTGTCCAAGTTCAAAATCATGACATTCAACTTTGCTTGTTTCGTATGTTAGACTCTCGGCATGATGTGCCTCGAGTTAGTTGAAAAGATGTTACTGGTGTAAAAGGTATAGATTGAGTTTTAGAGTTAAAAAGATTCGTTGTTTTTAAAAGTTAAGAGTTACTGTTACTGATTTAAAGAGTTAAAAATATAGAGTTACTAATTTATTAATTTGCTGAGTTACCGTTTTACTGTTGTACCGTGTTATCCCACACGCTTTTGCCATCCACCCATGTTTGTACGGCCCAGCCTTTCAGCTTCCAGCCTGTGAACGGTGTGTTTCTTCCTTTGGTTGCAAACGTTGCAGGATCAACCGCTTTTTCCTCGTTCAGATCAATCATTGTGATATCCGCTGGTGCTCCTTCTTCCAGTTTGCCAGTATCCAGTCGGAATACACGTGCCGGATCAGCTGTCATGCGTTTCACCAGGAAGTCCAAGCTCCAAAGTCCAGTTTCCACAAACTTCGTGTACAGCAGTGGAAAGGCTGTTTCGAATCCAACGATTCCGAAAGGTGCCAGCTCCATGCCTTTGGCTTTCTCTTCTTCACTATGTGGCGCGTGATCGGTTACGATCATGTCCAGCGTGCCGTCCAGCAAACCTTCGATACACGCCTGCACATCACGTGGTGAGCGTAGCGGCGGGTTCATCTTCCAGTTGGCATCCATGCCCGGGATATCTTCATCCGACAACACCAGATGGTGCGGACACACCTCAGCAGTTACTTTAATACCGATGGATTTTGCCAGACGGATCAGGCGAACCGATTGCTCTGTGCTTACGTGGCAGACGTGGTAATGAACTCCCGTTGCTTCTGCGAGCAGAATATCCCGCCCTACGTGGATAGCCTCGGATTCATTAGGAATGCCTTTGATGCCATGACGTTTGGAAAACTCGCCTTCCGTCACATATCCACCTACAACCAGTGAGTCATCTTCACAGTGAGCGATCACTGGCATATCCATGCTTGCTGCGAGGCTCATGGCATCCTTCATCATTTGAGCGTTTTGTACGCCTACACCGTCATCCGTGAATCCGATAGCCCCTGCTTCTTTCAAAGCGGCAAAATCGGTAAGTTCACGACCCAGTTCGTTTTTGGTAATGGCTGCATAAGGCAACACTTTAACCAGATCAGCTTCTTTGGCTTTATCTAATACCAGTTTCACAACTTCCGCTGTGTCTGTAACCGGTCTTGTGTTCGGCATGCAAGCGATCGTTGTAAAACCACCTTGTGCTGCTGAACGGGCACCTGTCTCGATCGTCTCTTTGTGTTCGAATCCAGGTTCACGCAGATGCACATGCATATCGATCAATCCCGGAATGACCAGTTTGCCTGATGCGTCTGTCACATGATGCGCTGACTTTTCGGCATCCAATACGGCTTGGTCTTCCAGACCAGCGATCTTTTTAATTTTACCTTCATCTATAATGATGGTTTTCCGTTCAAGTTCCCCTTTTTGGTTCAAGACGTTCGCATTTTTTATAATCTGTAGCATAATTGCCCTCCGCTTCGGTTCTGTCCGGCTTACCAGGCAAGCCGGATGATTTTCTTTATCGTTTACTCTCTTATTGCTCTATAAGAACCGCCATCTTCGTCAGCCTATGACCCACAGCCAGACCCTGTTACAGTTTCATTGCACGTTCCATAACCGCCATGCGGATTGGAACGCCGTTTGCCATCTGCGGGAAGATCCGCGATGCTTCACTCTCCACAACCGCGTCATCTACCTCGACGTTGCGATTCACTGGAGCAGGGTGCATGATAATGGTGCTTGGTTTTAGGCGTGATGCCCGTTCTTCCGTCAATCCGTAGTGTTCGCGATAATCCTCAGCTGAAGTAATTAAGCCATGTTGATGACGTTCCAGTTGAACACGGAGCATCATGACTACATCTGCATCCAGCGCTTCTTCAAAACCGACATAAGGAGCATGCTCTGCGAGTTCCGGTGCCTGCATCGTTTGCGGTGCACAGAAGCGTACATCTGCGCCAAACTTTTGCAGTGCCCACAGGTTGGAGCGTGCTACGCGGCTATGCAGAATGTCACCTATGATGGAGACACGCAAGCCTTTCAGTTCGCCAAATGCCTTCCGCATCGTGTAGAGGTCCAGCAACGCCTGTGTGGGATGCTCATTGTTGCCGTCTCCGGCGTTCACGAGCGGAACACTCACTTTCTTAGCCAGCTGTTGCAGAACGCCTGCCGGTTTCAACCGGATCACGCCTGCATCAATGCCCATCGACTCAAGTGTTCGCACCGTATCGTAGATGGACTCTCCTTTTTCCACACTGGATGCGGCTGCCGTAAAGTTCAGTACTTGTGCGCCCAGGCGTTTCTCTGCCATTTCGAAGGAGAAGCGGGTACGTGTGCTGTTCTCGAAGAACATGTTTGCAACAAAGCGTGATTCCAGTACAGGAACCAGTTTCTCTTTCTGCGCTTCCCAGTGAGCCGCCCTGTTCAGAATGGACTCGATCTCTCCTCGGCTAAGTTCCTTCAGTCCAAGCAAGCTCCGGTCTCTCAATGCTGTCTGTGTAATCATCATGCTTGCTCCCCCCGGTTCTGAGTGATTTTGACTTCGTCCTGTCCGTCCGTTTCCATGAGTGCAACTTCGATTTCTTCTGATTTGGAAGTCGGCACATTCTTACCGATAAAATCAGGTCGAATCGGAAGTTCCCGGTGTCCGCGGTCTGCGAGCACCGCCAGCTGAATGTTCTGTGGTCTTCCACAGTCCATCAGGGCATCCATCGCTGCGCGAATCGTCCGTCCGGTATAGAGCACATCATCGAACAAAATCACTTTTTTGTTATGGATCGAAAGTGATTCAGGTGTCATAATCAACATTTCCTTGCGATTCGCTTTGTTTTCGTCCAAGCGATCATCGCGGTAAGGAGTCACATCCAGTTCTCCCCAGGGGACTTTAGCGCCTTCGATTTCTTCAATCTTCGCGGCAATCCGTTCTGCGAGGTAAACCCCGCGTGTACGGATACCGACCAGCACACAATCGTCGATTCCTTTGTTTTTCTCCAATATCTCATGGGCAATCCGTGTTAATGCGCGGCGGATCGCCGTCTCATCCATAATGACATGTGTCTCTGTGCTCATGCGTTCAGCCTCCTCAGGATTTCCCTTCAGATCATGGCCCCGTGACGAGGAGAACAAAAAAGACTCCTTGCCGTGTTTATTGGCAAGGAGTCTCCGAACTTCAGACCGCTCTGAAGAAAGTTTACTCTCGGGGATGCATCGCTTCATTTGCCGCAGCAAAAAAACGATGTATCGTTCACGTTACCTTGCCAGTCTCACGGGACTGATTTAAAGGTGCTATTCATGTCGTTCATATTGCAGGACCTCACAGGGTTCTGTAATCAATATGTCCGTTTGTCTTCATGAATTATGACAGAAAGACAACCCCCTGTCAACACCTCACCATCGCAGGTGAAAACCCTCTGCTACGTTCTTCTTAGAATCAGCAGTTAGCCTGAAAAACATCCATGCACAATACATCTCATTGGTTATTCATAATTATACAACATTTCTGCATATTTATCCATAGGAAAATAAGAAATTCGAGATAACCAAAATAAACCTCTGACTAAGTTTAAGTAGAGACAAAACACTTCTTTATAGAACAAACGGTAAGTTTCAATTTACGCGTTAAATGAAGGCTCTGAATTAGTACCAAGTGAAATGGGTACAGTTTATAAACATAAACCCATTCATAGATGCTGCTGTAATGCCGATATACATAAGATTCGCAAATATGCGAGATGGAAATAAGATACGCCCTACATTTATGTACATTTAGGAGGAAGTCATGCGTCACATTTGGCACGTTTACAAAACAGACTGGTTGCATATTCTGAAGGTTCCCACAGGTATATTTTTAATTGTGGCTATCATTTTACTGCCCGGGGTGTATGACTGGGTCAACGTGAAGTCCGTATGGGACCCGTACAGTAACACCCAGGGGATCAAAATTGCAGTGACAACCGAGGACGCGGGTGCGACTGTTGCAGGAACCAATGTTAATATCGGAGATGAACTGGTATCCAGCCTCAAACACAACGAAAAGCTAGGCTGGACTTTTGTAGATCGGGCTGAGGCTAGTCGAGGTGTGCAAACTGGAGAGTATTATGCCAGTCTGCTCATTCCCGGAGATTTTTCGTCCAAAATTACAGGTATCGTTGATGGGAAGCTGGAGCGACCGGAAGTAATCTATACCGTTAATGAGAAGGTGAATGCCATTGCTCCTAAAATCACAGGCTCTGGTGTATCTGCCATAACAACACAAATCAATGAAAATTTCACTGAAGCCGTCAGTGAGGCCGTTCTAACCAAGTTGAAGGAAGCCGGGGTTGAAATTAACGCCCAGCTTCCAACTTTGCGCAAGATGGAAAATGGCATTTTCACACTGGAGAAAAATCTTCCGGCCATCCAAGCCGCGGGTCAAAAGGTACTGGAAGTGGAAAAAGCCATGCCTGAGATTGTAAAAGATGCTCAAAAGATCGTTGAAATCGAGAAAAAACTGCCTGAAATCAATGAAGCGGCACAGTATGTGCTCAAGGTGCAGGAGTATTGGCCACAAATTAATGATGCGGCTTCCGAAGTGCTGGCTATTCAAGGGCGAATACCGGATATACAAAAAGCTGTAGAACGCATTCGAGAAGTGGATGCAAACTTTGGTCAGGTATCCGCTGTAATCCAAACGGCCCTGGATAAAACCGACAAGGCTCTCTCTATCGTAACCGCCGCAGAGCAGGATCTGGACAAGGTATCACAAATCGCGGGCAACGGGATTGAGCTGGCCGAAGGCTTGAATCAATTTGTAGATTCAAGTGAAGAAGCGTTCCAGGCTATTGGTCCGACAATCCGCCAAAATCTGCTGTTGGTGCAGCAGATTACTAACGCTGCTGGAGACGTATTTGCACAATTGCAAAATTCGGATCTTAATCACCTGCCAACACCAGAAGATCTGGACCGGGTTGCTGCACGCTTGGGCATTGCGGTAAAACTTGTTGACAGTATGGCAGAACTGCTGGGCAAAATAGACAACTTGCTTCCAAGCCATCCACTTGCCGAACAAATTAATCAGCTGAACTCCGTTTCAGATAAACTTCAGTTACAAATCCGTCTGGCTGGAATCATCAGTGATGCCATGAGTCGCAATACAACGCCGCCCGCAGACATCATTGCTCAATTAAATACTCTGTCCAAGGAGATTAGCAGTGGCATTGGCAATTTCTTAACTACCTACGAAAGTGAAATATCACCGGCTCTATCGGCTGGCGTGGATAAATTGCGGTCCATCCTCTCCACTTCTTCAATTGCACTGCAAGGAGCAAGAGATCGAATTCCGGATATTGCGGACATTCTTGCATCTGCCAAAGAAGGCATTACGTTTGGACAGACCGAGTTGACGAAAATCCAGAGCGAACTGCCCCAAATACAATCTAAGATCCACGAGATATCAGAGACACTCGCCAATAAAAGTGAAGGTTTTATTCAAGCTTTGAACACAGTGTCTTCATTAATTCGAAACGATCTGCCCAAGCTGGAAACCAAACTGAACGAAGCAGCTAATTTTGTTCGTCATGATCTGCCTAATGCCGAGAAACAGATAGGCAAGGCATCCGATTTTGTTCAGAACCAGCTTCCGGATGTCGAAAAAGGAGTACATCGTGTTGCCACACTGGTACGTGATGATCTGCCAGCATTGGAAAGTGCCATCAGCAAAGCTGCAGACAAGCTCAGGGAAGTCGAGGGTAATAATCAGTTTGCCGAGCTCGCCAAGCTTCTCCGCGGAGATATCGAAGAAGAGAGTGCTTTCCTTGCAAGTCCAGTGCAAATAAAGGAACAGCAGCTTTACCCGATTCCGAACTATGGATCGGCGATGTCTCCATTTTATGGCGTGCTGTCCTTGTGGGTCGGTTCAACCCTGCTGATCTCCCTGCTTCGTGCTGAAGCCGAGAATCCGGATGGAAAGTTCCGGGGATATGAGTTATATCTTGGACGTCTCGCTACTTTTCTGACCATTGGGTTACTTCAGGCGATATGCGTCACCCTGGGAGATATCTTAATCCTTGGTACCTATGTCGCAGATAAACTGTGGTTTGTCCTGTTTGCCATGCTGGTGAGTGCCGTATTTGTCACCATCACGTACACCCTGCTGTCCGTTTTTGGAAATATCGGAAAAGGGATCGCGATCATCTTCATGGTGTTCCAGTTCTCCAGCTCTGGCGGTACGTTCCCAATCAGCATGACATCACCCTTTTTCCAGGCATTGAATCCGTTCATGCCCTTCACGTATGCGATCAGTCTGCTGCGTGAGTCGGTCGGTGGTATATTGTGGTCTACTGCCATCAAGGATATTCTGTGGTTGTGTATGTTCTTCGCGCTGAGTCTCATTGTTGCTCTCGCTTTGAAACGACCACTCAGCAGTCTCACCAAACGTTCAGCCGAGAATGCCAAGAAGACCAAAATTATCGCTTAACTCATTAGCTGGACACTAAATAAGATAAGGCCATTGGACTTTCCATCCAATGGCCTTATCTTATTTCATTATATGAATCGAACATTTTGATTATTTCACTGAGCGTTCCTGTTCCAACTGATCATAAGATTGCTTGATTGTTGTTAATGTTTCTACATGGCGATAGATGTTGTTACTTGCCGTAACGATAACGCATAACATAATCAAGCCCATAATCACTTTTTTCCCCAATCCCCGACGAAGGCTGATGACGAAACCTCCACCCAACAGGAAGAACGCAAATAGATAGTGCCCTGCATACAGGTACATATCATATTGAAATACAGCCAGACCAAAGCCCACGACTACATGAAGCAAAAAGGCAAACAGAATATATGGCACCAGGGTCCACACTTCTCGTTCACGAATGCCCTTAATGAAACCCATGAGTGCCAGTAGTAAAATAAAGATACCTGTAATCTGTACATAGATTGGATTGGAACGGGATAGATCCGTAACAAAGGCCGCCATGCCCGGGTCCAGTAAATGCATCTTAGGTGTCAGCATCGGATTAATGGTTAACATGGTCAATGCTTTCCAATGAACAGCAAACTGGAATGGTGTTGCATAGCTGGTTCCACCATTTTGAATGCCCAACAGCCAGTTACTAACCCAGCTGCGACCTCCAAAGGCAACATACTGAATGCCAGTTAATACGACGATAATCAGAACCGCCAATGCCATGATGCCGATGTATTTTTTCAAATTCGCCTTATTGCGCCATGCATGCATATTGAAAAAAGAGGCAGCAGCAAATGGTACGATATTTGTCGAGGTTAGTCCGAAATTTATGGACGCAATCAATGCATTGGGTATATATCGTACGTCCTGACGCTCACGAGTATACTGCATGTAAACCACAGAGAGAAGGATAACGAACTGTACATACGGATACGAGTCCGGAATCAATGCGGTATACATCAAGTAGGAACTGAAACCAAACAACATGGCGAACAGCAGCGGTGTGATGGTCGGTTTATCTTCTTTTTGACTCAGGAACAGATACGCCAGCACCACTGAACCCGCATTCACCAGCGATTGCAGGACCAGGAAGAACCAGTTGCCTCCCAGCAGCTTCGCTACAGCCGCAAGGGTGACTGCGAGAAAGGAAATCAGCGGATGAATAACGGAAGAACTGTTGTCCCCATAATACATGGAAGGATCAAAGTTGAATAAATTGATCGGAAACAGCGTTGTATTAAATGGGGTATACTTCCCAAGTAATTCTGCATTATTTTCAATGTACAGAACGTACGAGCCATTCATTAAACCATAGAACAGCGCAAATCCCGCAAACAGGTAAAAGGCTGTCCAGTTGGCTCTGCGATTATAAAATAAGTAATCTAAAAAGTTCATGCTTTCATTTCACATCCAATAAATTTTATAGTGCTCGTGTAAATAATCTTTAGTTCAACTTAGAACACCAATAAACATAGGCCACCCATAATACATGCCACACCTATCCAGCGTAAAGGCCCCACCGCCTCTTTAAATACCAACATGGCAATGATCAGGGTCCAGACATAGGTTAATGCGTTCGCAGGCAGGACAACGGTTAACGGAAGAAACTTCAACAATACAATATTCAGCAACGCACCCGTTCCGTAGAATCCGAGCCCCATGAGTACATGCAGACGATTGCGACTAGTAGCATAAGCTTTCAGTCCGGCCCCGCCCAGTGCACCACACAACGTCATGACAATTAATACGGCAACCATCCAGCTATCGATCAACACTGGTTAATGTCACCCCGATTCCAAGCAACACAACTGCCGCCAGCTTCTGCACCGTAATTTCTTCCCCAAGCAAAAAATATCCATAGATTAAGGCAAACACGTAACTGGCACACATCAACGGATAAGCAACAGAAAGTTTCTCCAGAGCAAAAGCTTTAATCATCAAAATCGCTCCAAGTCCATAACACAAAAAACCAACACCAAGGTAGATCCACTCGGTTAGTCCCCATTTCCAGAACAATTGACCCGTTGCTGTCAGAAAAGCGGAAACGAGCATCAACCATTTACCGGTATGACGCGATTTTATTTCCCCCACGTTAATGCCTCCATGTCCGGAACACGCTTGTTAATAAAGTATCGTTGACTTACAAGCTGCATGACTGGAAGGTCGGATAAGGAGTCCGAGTAGGAACATGACTGGTCATAATCAATGACCATATTCTTATCACTCAGATAAGCCTGAATTCGGCGGACCTTCTCTTCCCCTTTGCAATTGCTGCCATCAACTCTGCATGTGTAACCATTCTCATGACGGACAAGTTCAGTTCCTATCACATGATCCACCCAGGGAAAATTATTAAAGTATTTCATATAGGCATGCGGAGATGCAGTTACCAGCAAGACATGATAGCCTGCTTCTTTACGGTGTTGCATCTCTACACTGGCCTCGGCAAAAATGGACGTACGCAAACGAGTATCAAAGAAATGTTCGAGATCTTTTTCAGACATACGCTCAATTTCTTGAAAGTAGGATCGTTTGACTTGTTCAACCGTCATGAAGCCTGCCTTGAATAACACGGTATGTAATGCGATGACAGGCAATCTCCATACCTGCCACGGGTAACGGCGAACACCGTAATGCACAAATTGAAACATGGAATCACTGCGTATGATCGTTTTATCAATATCAAAAATGGCGACTTTCGTGCTTTTCACCCTGATCCCCCTCAGCCTTTATTCAAAGATTGCAAAGATTGTAACAACACTTATCACATACAACATAACCGTAATTAATATGGGCTTGTCCTCAAACAGCACCCGATCGGGCGAACCTCCCTGGTTCTTCATGTGGATCAGATACAGATAACGGAACATGCCGTAAATGACCAATGGAATCGTCCACATCAGATGAATGGTTCGATCTGAAGTGAATGTGAACAGGGAATAACTGATAATCGTAGCTGTCGTCACAATCGTATTGAATTGATCCAGTAATGTAATGGAGTAGTTATCCAAAACCTTACGGTGTGATCCCGTATTTCCCTCAAGCAACGTAAGTTCATTTCTGCGTTTGCCAATGGCCAAAAACAACGACAACAACATCGTACAGATCAAAAACCACGGTGTGAATGGCACATGGATCAGCACACCACCTGCAATAGCACGAAGTACAAAGCCGGCTGCAATGGTCATCATATCCAGGATAACGAGATGTTTCAGCACAAATGAATACGAGACATTTAATAAGAAATAGACGATACATAACACCCCAAATAGAGGGTTCATCATGAAGGCCGTTCCTACGGAAAGGATTAACAGAATAATGCCAAACAACAAAGCATGACTCGGATTCACCTGCCCAGAAGCCATGGGACGATACTTTTTCACCGGATGCTGCCGATCCCTGTCCCTGTCTACGAAGTCATTCAAAATATAAACACAGCCTGCAACAAGGCTAAATAGAATAAAACCAAGCAACGTCGCAAGAATGGTTTCCGTCCGAATCTCTTCAAAAGAAAATAGTAACGCAGCAAATAACAGCAGATTTTTGGTCCACTGTTTGGGTCTTAACAATCTGATTAATCCTGACACTGTACTGCCTTTTCCTGTAGCCGGTGAGGACACCGTACTTGTTCGTGATGATAACAATTGTAATAACTCCCTTCAAAAACAACTTCTGTATATAACAAATAACGTAAAGATCTAATCATATGTTGCTTGTATAATTTTGTAAAGGGAGTAAATGAAAAAAAATCTAATATGAACATAAAAAAAGAGACCGTTACCGGTCTCTTCGTTTAATCTATAGGGTACTACAATTAAAATTCGAATTGCACATCGCTCAGACGACGTTTGATCTCAGCAATAACACGTTTCTCTTCTTCTTCACCCTTAGCTTCAAAGGTTACGGAGAAACGAACAAAGTTACCAGCATCATCCCAAGGTACGGATGAGATCAGTTTCTCACGGATCAGGAATTGGGAGAAATCTTCACCGGATTCGAAGCGACGTCCGCCAACCACACCTTTTGGTGCTTCTACATACAGGAAGAATGAACCTTTAGGTTTTTCAGCCTGGAAGCCCAGTTCGTTCAATGCGGCAACGAGCATGTCGTGACGGCGAGAATATTTCTCTGCAATTTTTTCCGTAATTTCAGGGTGATTCAATCCATAAGCAGCAGCCTTTTGAATCGCGATGAACTGACCGGAGTCATTGTTGTCCTTCACATCACTGAATGCTTTGACTACAAGCGGGTTACCCGCTACGAATCCGATTCTCCAACCCGTCATGTTGTAGGACTTGGATAGAGAGTGCAGCTCTACGCCGACATCCTTCGCACCAGGTACCGACAGGAAGCTGAACGGTTTTTTGCCATCATACGTCAATGCTGCATATGGAGCATCATGTACAACCACAACGTTGTATTTCTTAGCCCACTCCACGACTTCAGTGAAGAACTCCACCGTCGCGCTTGCGCCTGTTGGGTTGTTCGGATAGTTCAGGTAGAGCAACTTCGCACGTTTTGCGATGTCTTCCGGGATAGCCGTCAGATCAGGCAAGAAGTTGTTCTCTTTCGTCAACTGGATGTTGAACACTTCTCCACCCAGATACTTCGTATGTGTACCCATAACCGGGTAACCTGGAACGGTCATGATCGTCACATCACCCGGATTGATGAAGCATGAAGGCATCATCGCCAAAGCCGGTTTGGAACCAATGGAGTGCACGATTTCAGTATCAGCATCGATACCGTCTACGTTAAATACGTTTTTCAGGTAAGAAGCAGCGGCAGCCTTGAATTCAGGAATACCATTGTCGGCATAACCACGGTTCTCAGGTCTGGAAGCTTCTTCAGCAAGTGCAGCTACAATGCCTGCATCCGCCATTTCATCCGGTTCACCTACACCAAGGTCAATCAGTTCCACATCGGGAAAATCTTTTTTGGCCGAAGCTTTGGCACGTTTGATTTTCTCGAATTTATAAATGTTCGTGTCTTTACCATAGTTGGAGCCACCGATACGGTCGGCAAAATTAGTCTGAATGTAAGTTTCTTGGTATTTATCGATACTCATAACGTTGTTCATCTCCTCATTTGACGCAAATTTCTACACTTTAATATGAAGCATTTGCGTGATCAAAGCCATGGACAAAGTATCCGAACATTTGTACTTTCTTGGAACTGTTAACGACTGCGTAGTGAGGCAAGAACGTCTTCCATATCTTGAGGAAGCGGAGCTGAGAATTCAAGGTATTCTCCCGTTGTTGGATGCACAAATCCAAGAATGGCCGCATGAAGAGCCTGTCCTTGCATTTTGATGCCTTTATTCCGTCCATAAGTTGGATCTCCTACAAGCGGATGACCAATAAATTTCATGTGAACCCGAATCTGGTGAGTACGTCCCGTCTCCAGTTTCAATTCCAGCAAGGTGTAATCATTAATCCGCTCTGTAACGGTAAAATGCGTAACGGCATGTTTACTGTTACGTTCTGTGACCGTATACATTTTGCGGTCATTGGTATCTCGTCCAATCGGTGCATCAACGGTCCCCTGATCATGATTAAGATGACCATGAACGAGCGCAATATACCGTCTATTCACCGTATGTTCCTTCAACTGAGCAGCCAGTGATGCATGCGCACGATCGTTCTTGGCAGCCATAATCAGGCCAGATGTATCCTTATCGATACGATGCACAATACCAGGACGCAACTCCCCATTAATACCCGAGAGGTCTTTACAGTGATGCATAAGTGCATTAACGAGGGTACCGGACGTATGCCCTGGTGCTGGATGCACCACAAGACCACGCTGTTTGTTAATCACGATCAGGTCGCTGTCTTCGTATACCACTTCCAGTGGAATATCTTCGGCAACGATCTCAACAGCAGTTGGTTCTGGAATCTGTAACTCGACCAGATCCCCTTCGGATAACTTGGCATTGGCTTTAACTACAGCACCATTTACCGTAACCATTCCGTCTCCGATCCACAATTGAACTTGGGAGCGAGATACGTTATCTACCGCTTCCGTAATATATTTGTCAATTCGTTCTTTTTTATGTTCAGCGGCAACGGTCCATTCCATACGTTCATTGCCATTCATTAGTTCTTCGTCGTTAATCTGTTCCTTATTCGGATTACTCATGATGTTCATTCCCTTCAATCTTCGCGGCTGCTTTTTCGCGCCGTCCTTCAAGTAACGTCTCCACAATGATCAACGCTACACCGATGCAGATTGCCGAGTCTGCGATGTTAAAAATGGGAAACGTATAACTTCCAAAATTAAGTTGTACAAAATCCACAACTTCTCCGGTCAATGCCCGGTCAAGGAAGTTGCCAATTGCTCCACCAAGCACCAAACTAAGCGCTACAGGCAGCAATTTGTGCGGGGTATCTTTTACCTTTTGCAAATACCAAATCAAGGCAACGACCACAATCAACGTAACCACAATAAAGAACCAACGCTGGTCTTGCAGAATGCCAAAAGCTGCTCCTGAGTTACGATGTGATGTGATGACAAAGAAATTGCCGATTACCGGAATTTCTTCTCTGAGTTCCATCCGGGTTGCAATCAGATACTTGGTTCCCTGATCCAATAAAAATACGATAAAAGCGAGGATATAATACACCACGTTTGTTTGTCACTCCGTTCTTGTCTTTTCCAAACGATACCAGGCTTACGCCAGGCTTGTTTATTGTAGCACAGCTGTTTGGAAATCGTCCACGACGCGCTACATCACAATGCCTATGGCAAAAACGATAACATTTCCCTTCTGTAATCTTGCCCATAACGGCACATCCTACAATAGAGTCAAAATCCGGATTCCAGCATGAAATCAGAAAGGGGAAAATCATGTCACATTTTACTGCCGAACAACTGCATTTTTTACGTTCCCAACTGATGTCCGATAAACGCGATATTGAACATAGACTGTCGGAAAACGAGCATTATGGCCTTGGAGACTCCCTTAAACTACAGACAGGTGAATTATCACCGATTGATAACCATCCTGGCGACTTAGCCACGGAAGTGTATGAGCGCGAGAAAGATATTTCCCTGCTGGAACATGATGAATTCCAATTGGAGCGAATTGATTCTGCACTGCACTCCATCGAAGAAGGACATTATGGTACATGTGCAGTCTGCCAGCAACCCATCCCTTATGAACGCATGGAAGCTGTTCCCTACACCAAATACTGCAAAAAACATCAACCGGAAACCGTTGTCTCCGAAAACCGCCCTGTAGAGGAAGAGTTCCTCGCCCCGGCATTCGGTCGAACAAGTCTGGACGAGCGTGATGATCAAAACGGCTTCGATGGTGAGGACACCTGGCAGATTGTTGAAAGCTGGGGCACATCGAACTCACCAGCCATGGCTGAAGGACGCGATATCGACAGCTACGATGTTATGGCCATTGAAGCTACCGATGAAGTGGAAGGTTGCGTTGAAGCGTACGAAAGCTTCGTTGCAACGGACATCTATGGTCATGATGTATCCATCGTGCGCAATCGGCAATATCGCCAGTATCTGGAGAACCGTGAGGGCGAGGGTCTGTTAGAACCGGATATGGAGACGGATGACATTTACTAAATGCAATTGATATCATTCACCTTAATCGCTTAGTAGGTGTTCATATCAAGCTGACGTTGGACAATGCGCACGATATCAGCGATGTAGTCTCCAACAATGGGAAGATTGAGCGCCCCGAGTAGCTGTAAAACGTAAATGATCGTTGCTGCGAAAAAGGTAAACCCAATCGCGATCCCCACACCTCGTGCGGCTCCAGACAACAAGTTAAGTCCGATTAATTTCCATGGTCTGTTCAGCAATTCTGTGTATTGCGCAATGCGTGAACGTTCCAGTTCATTCGCCAGACGGTTAGTCAGGGTATGTAGCTCTTCAATTTTGTCATGCGAATTCAGATGATCTGATGTTGATGGTGTAGCAGTTGCTGTTTGCTTGTCATGTTCGCTCATGTTTTGGTCAGTTCCTTTGATCAATATAGATTAACTGCACTATAGAATCATTTCCTTTTTGCCTAAAAAACAAACGAGCCCAGAATCAGGGAAAATGTCCCTGCCTCTGCGGCTCGTTTGTTAATGCTCTTATATGCTCTTCCTGTTGAATGGGAAATGCTTCGAATTATGCTTCGATGTAAATACCGATCGATTTGCCTCCGGCTTCAACACGTTCCATGGACTCATTCGAGCCAAATGTCACTTCGGTTACGAGAACATTCTCACGCAACACATCATCAAACGCCTGAATAGCTTCCTGAAGGGATGCATCCACATCCAGTGTCAAACGTACCCTTTTCTCGATCGGCAAGTCCAGTCGTTTCCGGGTATCCTGTACAGCACGAACCACTTCACGGACCCAGCCTTCCTGTTCCAATGCTGGCGTGATTTCGGTATTGAGTGCAACCGTCAGACCGTAACCCGATGCAGAAGCAAAACCTGATTTTGCCTGTTTATCAACCAATAATTCTTCGCTCGTTACTTGCAGCTCTTCGCCTTCCGGAGAAACGATGTTCAGCACACCCTCCGAAACCACTTTACGCGTCTCATCAGCCGACATTCCCTTGAAGAAGTTTTGCAGGAATCCTACGTTTTTACCGTATTTCTTACCTGCAACTTTCAGGTTCAGCTTCAATGTAAAGTCAACGAATTCCGCATCGTTATGCTCTGTACGGATTCCTTTTACATTGATCTCTTCCTTGATGATCTCTTCATAACTTGCCAGGTCAAAGCCTTTATCCAGGGAAACAATCAATTCGGACAGCGGCTGACGTGTCTTGATGCCGGTTTCGTTACGAACGTTACGGGCAAGTTCAACCACACGGCGAGCCGTCTCCATATCCTGTTCCAGTCCTGCATCAATTAGCGATTCATTGGCTACCGGATAATCTTCCATGTGCACACTCTCGCCTGTTGCAAGGTTCAGATAGATATCTTCTGCGAGCATCGGTGTAAACGGAGCAACCAGTTTTGCAGTAGTCACCAACACCTCGGTCAATGTGCGGTAAGCATCCAGTTTATCCTCTGTGAGGCCACTTCCCCAGAACCGGTCACGGGAACGACGGATATACCAGTTACTCAGCTCATCGACAAATGCTTCAATCGCTTTGGAGGAGTTCAGATAGTCGTTAACCAGCAACGCTTTTTCTACAACCAGGATCAGACTGTTCAGCCTCGACAGAATCCAACGATCCAGCTTGTGTGCGGACAGTTGGAACGGATGCTCCTGTGGATCAAATCCATCGATGGTAGCATATAGCGTCAGGAATGCATGGGTGTTAACCAGCGTATCCACCATTTTGGATTTTGCTTCGCCTACGATACCTTTGGAGAAACGTTTGCTGTTCCACGGTGCACTGTCAGACAACAAAGCCCAGCGGAATGCATCTGTACCGTATTCTTCAATCACTTCCCAAGGATCAATAACGTTACCTTTGGATTTGGACATCTTCTGTCCGTTCTCATCCAGAACGTGTCCTGTAGCCATAACTGCTTTGTAAGGCGCTTTGCCTGTCAAAAGGGTAGAAACCGCCAGCAAGCTGTAGAACCAGCCACGTGTCTGGTCAATCCCTTCACAGATCATATCAGCAGGATACTGCTGTTCGAATACTTCTTTATTTTCAAATGGATAGTGCTGCTGGGCAAACGGCATGGAGCCGCTGTCGAACCAGACATCGATCACTTCCGGTGTACGTTTCATTTCATATTTGCCACAAGAGCTCATGACTTTAACGTCATCCACATACGGTTTATGCAATTCAAGATTCTCAGGCACATCACCTACCGCACGGGCACGTAATTCTGCAATGCTGTGTGGAGCAAATTGTTCGCCAGTCTCCTCGCACACCCAGATGTTCAGCGGAGTTCCCCAATAACGATCACGGCTGATGTTCCAATCCACCAGATCTTCAAGGAATTTCCCGAAACGTCCTTCACGAACGTGACCCGGGTACCAATCCACTTCACTATTGTTGGCAATCAATTGGTCCTTGATGGCTGTTGTCTGGATAAACCAACTGTCCATTGCATAGTACAATAGTGGTGTATCACAACGCCAGCAGAATGGATAGCTGTGTTCATATTTTTCTTTGCTGAACAAACGTCCATTTTCAGACAGATATCGCACGATATCAATATCACAATCCTTCACGAAACGTCCGGCAAAGTCAGTAACCTCAGCGACAAATTTACCTTCCAGGTCCACCATGTTCACGAAGCTGATGCCATTCTCACGGCATACACGGTAGTCATCTTCACCATGGGCAGGAGCAATGTGTACGATACCCGTACCACTTGCATCCGTTACAAAGCCTGCGCCCAGAATGATGTTGGCTTTCTCAGCCTGTACGTAGTTGAACGGAGGATCATATGTTTTGCCAACCAGGTCGGCACCTTTCAGTGCACCGATGCTCTCATACTCACCCTTGGTATCTTTCATCACTTTCTCCACCAGATTGGTTGCCATGATGTACACTTCATCCCCTTGACGAACACGGGAGTAATCCATATCCGGATTCACGGCAAGTGCTACGTGTGAAGGCAGCGTCCAAGGCGTCGTTGTCCAGGCAAGCACAAATTCTCCGCTGTCATTCAGCTTGAATTTTGCTGTAGCGCTCAGGTCTTTGACGTCTTTGTACCCTTGTGCAACTTCATGGGAACTCAGTGTCGTCTGACAAGATGGGCAATACGGGCTCACACGATGGCCCCGATATAACAGGCCTTTCTCATGGATTGTCGCCAGGATGTTCCATACACTCTCAATGTAGTTGTTATCAAGGGTGATATATGGGTTATCCATATCCGTCCAATATCCGATACCTTCTGTCAAATCACGCCATTGTTGCTCGTACTCGAATACGCTCGCTTTACATTCGTTAATGAATTTCTCCACGCCGTAATCTTCGATTTCCCACTTGTGGGAGATGCCAAGCTTCTTCTGTACACCCAGTTCTACTGGCAGACCATGTGTATCCCAACCCGCTTTACGAACAACACGGTAACCCTTCATCGTGTTATAACGACCAACGAAATCCTTGATTACGCGTCCCAGAACGTGACCGATATGCGGTTTTCCGTTCGCTGTAGGCGGCCCTTCATAAAATACGAAGTTTGGCTTGCCCTCGCGGTTTTCGATGGACCTTTTGAATGTATTCTCCGTTTTCCATTTATCTAACACGCGTAACTCTCTGGCACGTGCCTTCTCTTTGACGTCAACTCGTTGCATGGTGATTATCTTCCCTTTCTTTGGTTAGATTGTGGACCGTCCACAAAAAGCGTTTCAATCCCCCTAAATCCCCCTAAATCCCCCTTGCCAAGGGGGACCCCATAGGCGCTCCGCCCTCTGGACACCCGGGATGGCTTGTCGATTGGGGGACAGTTGCGCCGCTTGTGGGCGAGGGTTTATGTGCGTGGTGGCGGCCATTTTGCGGCTTGTTCCCTGCGTGAACGCCGCACGGCCTTACCGCGAGGCGGGTGTTGCCGGGTGCTTCACTCCCCCGGCGGGTGGCTCTCTCCTTGAGGCACCTTCGGGCCTCATGAACGTTCGCCTTAGCGAACCCCGTGTTGCCGGGTGCTTCGCTCTCCCGGCGGGCGGCTCTCTCCTTGAGGCACCTTCGGGCCTCATGAACGTTCGCCTTAGCGAACCCCGTGTGCCGGGTGCTTCGCTCTCCCGGCGGGCGGCTCTCTCCTTGAGGCACCTTCGGGCCTCATGGACGTTCGCCTTAGCGAACCCTGTGTGCCGGGTGCTTCGCTCCCCCGGCGGGCGGCTCTCTACCTGAGGTCCCTGCGGGCCTCATGGACGTTCGCCTTTTTTGGACACAAAAAAGCCCCATCCCTGGAAAGGGACGAGGCTATACTCGCGTTACCACCCTAATTCTGTTCATCACAAACCACATCCAGGCAAGCCTGGGTATGCTCTGTCATCAACAGCGCTTATGCCCCGCTAAACTACCGCAGGGTGCCGTTATAACGTACGGCTTACGGTTCGGCTTACACACGGCAATCACGATCACCGCTTCAGCGTCACTTCTCCGGGGAGATATTCGGCTATAACTCATCCATTGGTTTGCACCAACCACCAACTCTCTGAGGGATGAGATCATAACGTACTGAACCCGTCATGGAATCACTATTCATTATGAATATAGTTATAGCCTCTTTGCAGACAAAAGTCAACCAGGCGACAGACTAATAAATTTCTTTCATCTCCCGCTCACGGTCACGCACTTCCTGCTCCCGGCTCTCCAGCACTTCCCAACCATCCTGAGTCAACAGTTCAAGCTGCGCTTCAACAAGCGTGCGGAAACGGGCACGATAAATTGATGCCTGCTTTTTCAATTCTTCCACTTCCAAAGCAATTTTACGCGATTTACCCAGCGATTCGTTCACGATTCGGTCTGCATTTTTCTCTGCTTCCTTCACGATCAACTGTGCTTCTTTCTTGGCATTGTTCTTCACATCATCAGCAGCTTCCTGCGCAATGATGATCGTTTTGCTAAGCGTCTCTTCAATCGTGGCAAAATGATCCAGCTTTTCCTGAACGGACAGCAACTGATTGCTCAGCTCTTTGTTCTCGCGAATGACGCCTTCGTAATCTTTGATGACTTGATCCAGGAATTCATTGACTTCATCCTCGTCATACCCGCGCAAACGTCGGGAAAATTCCTTGTTGTGTATGTCCAGCGGCGTTAATGGCATGCTGTCCACCTCCTGTTAAAGTTCCTTCCCGTCCAGAGAAGGTTTGCAGCATAAATCTTTGACTTAATGTATATCGGATACACCGCGTATTTTCTACACCTTTATGATAAACATTTCGACAAGAAAGCGGATTTTCCTGCAACAGACTCAGGCAAATTTGCCGATTTTCACTCGGCAGCGCCCTTTTTTGGTCATGCCATCCTGTTCCATGACCTTGAAACGGCCAAATCCCTGAATGGATACGACATCACCCGCTTTCAGCGATTTGGATGGATCTTCCTCAACCTTCCAGTTCACACGGCAGCGCCCAGCTTTGATTGGCACCAGCACTTTACTGCGGCTAAGCCGATACACATCTGCACAGATTCCATCCAAACGAAGCGAAGCGACCGTTATGTCCATGGTCTCCAGTTTATTCACGGACCATCGCATCTGATCCAAAGGAAGTAACTCTGTGAACACATGTAACCGATGCACCTGATTCAGTTGAAGCGATAAAAAAGCGCCGGTTTCCGCCGCCACCACTGTATGGCAACCGTCCTCCAGCACTTGGATATCCCCGATCTTTCCACGTTTCATCCCAAGCCCGAGCAGGGAACCCATATAGTCCCCATGCTCCAGCTCCGAGATTTTCTGATCATCAGACGTGATGCTGAGCACCTGCATACCCATATCCTCATCATCCAGATACATGTAATCAGGTGCAACCAGCGCACGCTTGCGCTCAGCAGCTTCGTAACCACCATCCAGACGAATCTGAACGTCATTACGACGATTGGCAAGAGTTTGTAAGATAAACACCTGTCTTGGGTCAAGAAAGTCAGTTAGCTTCATGTCATGATACTTGCCTGCACGCTCAACCCAGTCCGAAGCCTTATCTACGAAATCTCGCTCATCATGGCTAAAATGTTCGTAAATTTCACCGCTCATCTATGTCACCCTACCCTAATAGTCCGTGTTCAAAAAGACCGGTTTTCAGTACCGAGAAGATGGGATAAAGCTAGAAATGGAGTAGCGGAGCGTAGAGAAAACTACGTGAGCAACGGACATTTCGGCTGAATTCCATATTCGATGCTGACGATGCCACTAGGCATCCTTCGTAATCAAAAGCGGACTTTTTGAACAACCTCTAATATACAAAATACCGAAGTATGGAGATAAGCCCATTAAGCGCGAGTTGCAGAACGATCAGCGCCACAATCGGGGAAATATCCAGCACACCGAACAAAGGTGGGATAAATCGACGGAATGGTCTTAGATATGGCTCTACAAACTTGCCTAGCCATTCACCAATGAAGCTTTCCCGCGCATTGGGAAGCCAAGACATCAATATGTAGACGATGACCATGTAAAAGTAAATCTGGTATAACGTGTACAGCACGCTTTCAATCTGATACAAAAGTGGCTCACCTCATTCTGTTGTAATCTTGCTCGCTGTCAGCCAGTATTTCCGTAATTGATCCCTGAATTTCAACCGTATCTGGCGTACAGAGAAAAATGTTTCCGCCGATTTTGGAAATACCGCCACCCAATGCGTATACCGTACCACTCAAAAAATCAATAACACGCAGCGCTTGGTCCTGACGTATCCGCTGCAGATTTACCACAACGGTACGATGCGAACGCAGATGGTCGGCAATCTCCTGAGCCTCGTCATAAGAACGCGGTTCATACAGGACAACTTTAACATTTTTCTGGGAATGAATGCTCACCACATTATTCCCCCTTTGGTTTCTACGTTTATCAAGACTGGAGGTTTCAGCTTCCTGCTGTTCAGCCTCATTTTCCTCCTGCGAAGCCATCCGTTCACGTTCCACAATCTCTTCCTCTTCCTGAAGTCCGAGGAAATTCATAAATTTATTCATTACGCCCATCGTGAACCCTCCTCTTTTCCTACGAGAATCGATCCCAGCCGTACCCAGGTTGCCCCTTCTTCAATGGCCACTTCAAAATCATTGGACATCCCCATCGACAGCTCCGTTAATGGTTCTGCTGTGAGAGCCTGTCCATTCAATTGATCTCTCAGCTCACGCAATCCACGAAATACGGGACGTGTCAGCTCCGGATCTTCCTCATGAGGTGCCATGGTCATCAGGCCAATGACCTTGAGATTGTTGAACGAACGAATATCACGCAAAAATGAACTTGCCTGTTCAGGCTGTAAGCCATACTTGCTCTCTTCACCCGAAATATTCACCTGCAAAAACGTTTCCACTTGGATGCCAAGTGAAGCCGCTTTTTTATCCAACTCCTTCGCCAATGACAAACGATCCAGTGAATGTATGTAACGAAACTTGCCGATCACGTCTTTCACCTTGTTCGTCTGCAAATGACCGATAAAATGCCAGGTACCCTGTTGACCAAAAGCTTCCCATTTGGCCTGTGCATCCTGCCACCGGTTTTCTCCAATATGCTCAAGACCATGATTCAGCACCGATCCCGTTGTTTCCAGTGAGACATATTTCGTGACTGCAATCACATTTACATCATCACGATGACGGTTACTGCGCCGACATGCATCCTCGATCTTCTGATTTACCTGTTGTATACGCTCCTCCAATGACACAGAGGGTCACCTCTCTTCCAGCCCAATCCAGCTCGCCATCCGCCCTGTAACACCATTTTCCTTCCGATAGGAGAAAAATAATTCGGGATGACAACTTGTACACCATGTTGTACATTCGATATGATCCGGCAATATTCCTGCTTTCATCATAATGTGTCGATTACATTCTTTCAAGTTTAACATCGTTTTACCGTTATCTACGGATCGATATGCTTTTTTAGAAGCAGAATCCTTGTATTCATCATTAACCGGGGAATCATCAAACCAAACCCGTACATGCTGCATAACCGCCTCATCCACTTCATAACAGCAATCCCCAATAGACGGACCGATTGCAGCTCGAATGTCCTGTCTGCGACTTCCGTACTCCCGTTCCATCGTCTCCACCATGGATACAGCGATACCTGCCACTGTACCTTTCCAGCCCGCATGAGCAAGACCAACGGCCTGTTGCACAGGGTCATAGAAATAAAGCGGGACACAGTCTGCATAGAAAGAAGTCAACAGCACACCCGGCACATTTGTGACCAATCCATCCGTATCCTGTAACGCCGACTGACGATCAAGTAATCCCCTGCTCCGATCTTCAGCTTTAATTACAGCCACATGTTTGCCATGCACCTGCTCTCCACAGGTCCAGGCTTCCGCTGCAAAGCCAAGCTTCCCGGTTACAAGCCTGCGGTTGTTAAGCACAACTTCAGGATCATCCCCCACATGATAAGCGCAGTTAAGCGTAGCATAGGGTGCACTTCCGACTCCACCATGTCTTGTCGTAAATCCGACCGACAACTGTTCAAACTGCTGTCTCCAGGGCTCAACATATAATAATAACGGGTCAGAACCGAAATCTGAATTAGGGTTCTCTGTCCGTTCAAGTAATTCCTTATTCAATACAAAGGGTTCCATTCTCTCACCTCACCACTTCCAGTGTACCAAATGAGCCACATTCTGTCTCCTTTATATCGTTCGACGCTGATTGCGGTCTGATCGTTCAATGCGTTCCACACGCTCTGTGCGGTTATGCTGCTGTTCATCATACAGGCGCGCTTCGCGATCACGCTCGTCATACGTGTTTTCTTTCACCTCATCCATCTTCACAAGAATCACATCTGAACCAATCTTCACAATATTTCTCCAGGGAATCACGAGATCCGTTCCCCCGCCAAAAAGACCCATAAACCGGCTGTACCCCGGCACAACAATCGCTTCAATTCGTCCCTGCTTCAGATCAAGCTCCAAGTCACTGATCTGACCCAGACGTTTACCATCCGTAATGTTAATGACATCCTTAGTCTGAAAATCCGAGATTTTCATGCCTCGTGCCGCAACTTCGCTCGTATTTACTTTCATTCATTCCCGCCCCCTGTTATTCCTCTTCTGCCCGTTCCTCACGCTTCTATACAATATATGTTTCAGGGGCGAAAAATGTCCTGTTTTTCATCGAATGTGGAAACGGCTTAACACAAAAAGACGACCAACGGTATACACTGCCCCGATTGATCGTCCTCCTGCCCTTGCATCGTGTTACGACTTCACATGTTTTTGCATCTGTTGTATCGCTGATTTCTCCAGACGTGATACTTGAGCCTGGGAAATGCCAATTTCATCAGCTACTTCCATCTGGGTTTTCCCTTCGAAAAACCGCATGGACAAAATCATTTTTTCCCGCTGACCAAGACGATGCATCGCTTCACGTAGTGCAATTTCCTCGATCCACGACACATCCTTGTTTCTGTCATCACTGATCTGATCCATAACATAGATCGGATCTCCACCATCATGATAAATCGGTTCGAAGAGCGAGACCGGGTCCTGAATGGCGTCCAATGCAAAAACAACATCTTCCTTCGGCACATTCAGTACTTCCGCAATTTCGAATATCGTCGGTTCCCGGGAATTTTTATTCGTCAGGCTGTCACGGACCTGAAGTGCTTTGTAAGCAATATCCCTCAAGGAGCGAGATACCCGAATCGGGTTATTATCACGCAGGTATCGACGGATTTCACCGATAATCATCGGCACCGCGTAGGTTGAAAATTTGACATTCTGGGATAAATCAAAATTATCAATGGCTTTCATCAGGCCGATGCAACCAACCTGGAACAGATCATCGACAAACTCCCCCCGATTGTTAAAACGCTGAATGACACTGAGTACCAGACGCAGGTTGCCATTCACTAATTTCTCTCTTGCTGAGCGATCATGGTGTTGCTGAAGGGAATGAAACAATTCCCGCATTTCAGTGTTGGTGAGGACAGGCAATTTTGCGGTGTCCACGCCACAAATCTCGACTTTGTTTCGGGTCATCGTGATTTACCTCCCAAGGAGAAACATTAATGTACATTATCTCCGGGGCAGGCTTTTTTATTCGTACTTGGCACCCTTGCCAGTAATACCCATTCTGAGCAATGATGTATTTCAGACCATTTTATTGAACTCCTTGCGAAGTCTTTTAATGATTCTTTTTTCCAGACGAGAGATGTAGGATTGGGAGATTCCAAGTAGATCCGCTACATCTTTTTGTGTCTTTTCTTCCCCATCCGTCAAGCCAAAACGAAGCTCCATAATCATTCGCTCACGCTCCGTTAATTTTTCCAGTGCCTTGTGCAAAAGTTTTCGGTCTACCTGCTCTTCAATATTCCGATAGATTGTATCGTTTTCTGTACCCAGTACATCCGATAATAATAGTTCATTTCCGTCCCAATCAATGTTGAGGGGTTCATCAAAAGAAACTTCAGTTCGGATCTTACTATTACGTCTCAGGTACATCAAAATTTCATTTTCGATACAACGTGAAGCATATGTTGCCAGTTTGATTTTCTTTTCCGGGTCGAATGTATTCACTGCCTTAATCAGTCCGATGGCTCCAATGGAGACCAGATCCTCAATATTGATTCCTGTGTTCTCAAATTTGCGTGCGATGTATACCACCAGACGCAGATTGCGCTCAATGAGCATTGCGCGAATGGCCGAGTCTCCCGAAGATAATTTTTGTAATAAAAATTCTTCTTCTTCCCTTGTCAAAGGCGGCGGAAGTGCCTCACTTCCCCCAATATAATAGATCTCTTCACTTTTGAGTCCCAACAAAAATAACAGACGGTAATATTGCAGCTGCGCCACCAGTTTCCATTTCACAAGCATGTACGTTCCTCCTATACCACATTCAGCGGCTTTTCTGTTGCTCCCGCAGAGAGAGCCGTAGACTGCGCAGAAGCAGCGTCTTGCACAAGTTCAGGATGAATCACGGCCTGGTATTTCCCATCCGACGACAAAACACCTCCATCCAGCCCAATGAGTACCCTTGTCGTCTCATAACATGTTTCCTCCATTGTCACCTTCACCCGGTCCGGCTTCATTGCCAGCATAAACGCAGTCCCTTTGTTAATGCCCCGATAGGGAACTAGCCGCAGTCGATCCTGCCACTGAAAACTTTCCTGATCAAGCTCCAAAATAAGGTTGTCCGCCGCCTCGTCCTTGAGTCTACCCTTCCATGAAGCAGGTAACATGTCTTGCCATAACGAAACCTCCATCACCATGACCGGCATGCGCGATAAGGGATCTGTAAGTTGATTGCCCGTATCCAGAAGGCCTGTACAAGAAATGACTACCTCATCGATGCAGACCTCAACTTTACCCAAATAGGTCGTCATGCGATCCGTTTTCCGTTTTGAGCTCTGCACAGCTTTGAATACAAACAGGACAGCAAAAAATACGATAAACGTGAACCAGAAGGCAATCTTCAGATCAAATGACATACCGCCAGAAGCGGTGAACCAAATGCCGTTAAACAACTCACCGGAGCTCTGAAGCATGTAATGCACACCCAGAATACCTCCGGCAGCGACAAAATTAATCACATAGAAGGTACCGAGCGTCCTCGCAAAAGCCTGCAGACCCTTAAAACCAAAAGCAATCGTAAGCATGACCAGCGAGAACCCGAACTTGATCAAAAAAGTGAACATAAAATCAAACTCCGGTACAAACATCATGACCACGTATAATGCGCCCACAATGGCTGACAGCAACCATCGCCACCAAACCAGCTTTGTTTTTCGCATCCAGGCGGTCATGCCGATGAGTGCACCGTCAATACACAGGTTTGTCAAAAAAATAAGATCCACATACACAACCAAACTCTTCACCTGCCTGCGCGCAACATATCGAAATACCGGTATCCCGATATCCTGATATTCATGAGCATATTCACAAGTATACGGAGCCCCCTGTTCAAAGTCTGTCTAATCATGGGGGTGTGTTTCCAACTTTTTTTGTCGGAATTTCTCAGGCCCTTTGTTCAGAATTTGTTCAATGCTGTATGCTATGATATCTAAGAAAACAGAAAAAACCCGGTCGCTCCATAAGGAGTACCGGGTTATCCATAATTTGATTTGGGTATTAATCGTTATTATTATTGCGTGAACGATTGCGTAAAAATGTCGGAATATCCAGCTGATCATTGCTCGGCTGATTTCCGAACGGACGCAGATTCGGCGAACGTGTATCTGTTGTCTCCGTTGTTGCCGGAGCTGGCTTACGTCCTTGTGGAGGTGGAGCAGGTTTGTCTTCAAAACCAGTTGCGATAACTGTAACCTTGATCTCCTCTTTCAGGTCTTCATCGATGATGGCACCAAAGATCATGTTCACTTCCGGATCGGAAGCAGAAGTTACGATCTCTGCCGCTTCGTTCACTTCATACAGGGACAGATTAACGCCACCCGTAATGTTCATGATTACGCCGCGAGCACCTTCAATGGATGTTTCAAGCAAAGGACTCATAATGGCTTTGCGTGCTGCTTCTGCGGCACGATTCTCGCCTGTTGATTCACCAATCCCCATAAGGGCAGATCCACGTTCATGCATAATCGTTTTGACGTCAGCAAAGTCAAGGTTGATTAGACCCGGTACAGCGATCAAATCCGAGATACCTTGTACCGCTTGACGAAGTACATTATCCGCTTGACGGAATGCTTCAAGCATCGGTGTCTTTTTGTCTACAATTTCGAGCAAACGATCATTAGGAATAACGATCAGCGTGTCCACTTTTTCCTTAAGAGCTTCAATACCTTGCTCTGCATGGCTCGAACGCTTGCGTCCTTCGAATGTAAATGGGCGAGTTACGACACCCACTGTAAGTGCACCACACTCTTTGGCAATTTCAGCAATAACCGGAGCCGCACCTGTACCTGTACCACCGCCCATACCGGCTGTAACAAATACCATGTCTGCACCTTTCAACGTGTTCATGATCAGATCGCGGGACTCTTCCGCTGCTTTTTTACCTACATCCGGGTTGGCGCCAGCGCCAAGACCACGAGTCAATTTATCACCGATTTGCAATTTATGCTCGGATTTCGCCAGGTGTAACGCCTGAGCATCCGTGTTCACCGTAATAAATTCAACACCTTGTACACCATTTTCAATCATACGGTTGACTGCATTGCTTCCGCCGCCGCCTACACCGATGACTTTAATTTGAGCCAAGCTCTCCATCTCGAAATCAAATTCCAACATATTATTCCATCTCCCCCTCAATGTGCATGGATGGCCCGTCCAATTTTTGATTTGAACCGAATCAATTTCATATATCGACGAACGAAAGCGTTTATGTTAGTACCAGCGCATTCAGACGGCTTCAAGAATGTATGAAATGGATCCAACCTGTTATATAAATTCGCTGAACATATTCTTCAGCCGTTCGAACAGACCAGGTTTTTGCTCCGATTCCTGTGCCGTATTTGGCTTCGGACGGTTGGTCGGTTTCTTATTATTATTATTATTGTTGTTATTTCCACCGCCGTTATTGATCGAGGGACGAATGCGCAAACTGCGAATTACACTGTGCAATATACCAACTCCGCTTGTGTAGCCTGGGTCACGCACACCAATGTAATCCGGAACTGCAACTCGTACCGAAGCAGCAAGCTCATGCTGAGCAACCTGCAGAACCCCCGGCATAGAGACCGTACCTCCCGTTAGTATATAACCTCCAGGAAGCTCGTTGTAACCAAGACGCTTCACTTCTTGAGAGATCATCTGGAATATTTCCTGAACCCTAGGTTCAATAATAGCCGCCAGATCCTCCTGTGAAAATTCCTTGTCTACATTACTGCCAATTCGGGTTACTTTGAACATCACATCCGCAGCAGCATCATCCAACCAGGCGCAGCCGTATTTCAGTTTCACCTTCTCCGCCTGATCCGTCAACGTGCGTAAGCCATAGGCGATATCATTCGTTACGAATTCCCCACCAATAGGCAATGTTGATGTTGCAACAAGACTGTCTTCTTCAAAGATAGCGATGGTTGTTGCACCTGCTCCAATATCAACAAGCACTGAACCCATCGTTTTTTCATCTTTGGACAAAGCCAGTTGCCCCGCTCCAAGCGACATAAGAACCAGATCGCTTACTTTCAGACCCGCTTTTTCCACGCAGCGCAAAAGATTATGTATCGCGGTTTTTGCACCCGTAATGATCGTTGCTTCAACTTCCAGACGAACACCAATCATTCCACGGGGGTCCTGTATGCCCTCCAAGCCATCTACTACATATTGCTTGGCGACAACATCAATAATTTCCCGTTCCGGCGGAACTGCAATTACTTCGGCTGCTTTCAACACCCGTTCCATGTCTTCTTCTCCGATTTCACGATCCTCGTTAGACACAGCCACGACGCCGTGACTGCTCATCAGTCCGATATGATTTCCCGAGATTCCAACATACACTTCGGATATTTGAATACCCACCATACGTTCTGCATGATCCACTGCGTTGCGAATCGACTGCACCGTCTGATCGATATCTACGATTACACCTTTGCGAATTCCCTCCGAGTCGGCAGATCCAACTCCTATAATATTAAAGGTTCCATTATTCATTTCCCCAATAATAGCGCGAATTTTGGATGTACCGATGTCCAAACTAACAATGATGTCATTGTTGCTCAAGTCTGTGGCACCTCCTGACTCCAATAGTAAAATACGTTCGAATTTAAACACTCTTAAAACATATTCAACACACTTCAGGCTTTCCCTCTTTTTTCTACAATGTTTTTGGGTGTCAAAATCTGGTTGCGAGACATAAAACCTTGAAGAAAAAAGAAGGAGGCAACTCATGTGCCATAAGTTCAAGTGTATCATTTTTTCTTCATCTCAGAAAGAACAAGTTTCATTGCTCTGACGGGGCCAAACCCCGACCAGCCTAGGCTTTCATATTCAGTTCAGCCTCATCATGGCAAAGATCAGGGGCTTGCTCCTGGTTCAGCATCATCTTCCGGGTCATCCGGGATGAAAGGGACATAGGTATCTGCCTCAAGCATCGTGATTTTCCCAGGCCGTTCGGTCTCAATCACCTGATTTAGATATTCCACTTTATCCGATAAAAGAGAGACGGTTGTAATCACTTCAAACTGTGATTTGGTATACATCCGAATCTGATCCGGGAATGAAGGTGTTGGGTTCGGAATTATTTCCGAAATATCCGTCGTCAATTCATTCGGAATTTTAGCCAGTGTCTGGCTCAGTTTGGCTTTGAGTGGATCATCAGCCTTCCATTGAGTCAATATGGGCTTCTCCACAGCAACACCAATTGTAGCCGGAACCGTCAAGCTTGTCCCACTGGCCAAAATCGCTTTAAGCGTACCGTCAGAACCAAGCTCATACGCAACGGTGGCATATTCCTGAACCTTGATATGGATAATACCCGGAAATTGCTTGTCCACGGTAACAGTTGAAATGGCCTTGTTGGTCTTGAGACGCTCAATCACCTCGGCAGTACTTGTCCCAAAAAATTGATCGCCTTCTCTCAGACCACTTTTCTCCAGCAGCTCTGAAGTCGCTGTATATACATTACCCGTAATTTCAATTGCCGAAATCCGACTCATGGAAGAACGAAAGAATAATACAGCCAGCAATACAATAAATAATAATAAGAGAATAATTACAATTTTGCGGCTTGTGTTTCCTTTTGGCCGGTTCTTCTTCAGAACCGGAATTTGACTTTTAGGCATAAGTAGCGCTCCACAAAGCCTCAGGTCCCCTCCCTTCAAGAAGGGGACTCCAAGGACGTTAATTGGCAAAATCCAACTGTTTCGAAACGGGCGACTGTCGCTCAACCGATGCTCCAAGACTTTGGAATAACTTCTCGATCTGATCGTAGCCCCGGTCAATATGATGCACTTGCTCCACAATCGTTTTGCCTTGAGCAGCCAGACCAGCAATGACCAGAGCTGCACCTGCACGAAGATCGGTTGCTTCCACTGTAGCCCCGTACAGACGGGGAACACCACGGATAAATGCTGCGTTCAGATCGACTGAAATATCAGCCCCCATCACATTCAGTTCATCCACATGTTTGAACCGGCCCTCGAATACCGTTTCCTTCATCACACTGAATCCGTCTGCCAGACTGAGCAGCACCATGATTTGCGATTGCAAATCTGTCGGAAATGAAGGATACGGAGAAGTCACAATACGGTCTACTGATTTGGGACGGCTCATACAGCTCACCGTCATTATATCATTGCAGACTGTGATTTGAACACCAGTGCGCTTCAATACATGTATAAGTGAAGTAAGATGAGCAGGATTGCAGTGTGTAAGCGTAACATTGCCACGTGTTGCTGCTGCTGCAATCATCACAGTTCCGGCAACGATTCGATCCGGTATAATTTCATAGGAACAAGGCTTCAGTTTCTCAACGCCATTGATCGTAATCGTATCCGTTCCTGCACCAATGATACTTGCACCCATAGCATTCAGAAAGTTTTGCAGATCCTGTATTTCAGGTTCTCTTGCCGCGTTGCAAATGGTTGTCGTCCCTTTAGCCAGAACGGCTGCCATCATGATATTCTCGGTTGCTCCCACACTCGGGAAATCCAAAAGAATATCTGTACCCACCAGATTGCGGCCATGGCAGATAATCTGTTGGTCCTGCTCTTCAATCAAAGCTCCGAGCGCTTCCAGGCCCCGGAGGTGAAGATCAATTTTGCGTTCTCCGATGGCACAGCCTCCTGGCTGATACACTGACACATGCCCAAACTTAGCCAGCAATGGTCCCATCAAAAAAATGGAAGAGCGCATCTGCTTCATTAGATCTTCTGGCACATCATATGACCGAATCTGCGAGGTATTAATGGTCACTGTTCCCTGTTCATGCCGACACGTGCATCCAAGCCGTTCCAGGATATACAGCATCACTTCAATGTCCAGCAAGTGTGGAACGTTATGCAGTGTAACTTCTCCATCTGCCAACAAACTTGCGGCCATAATCGGTAAAGCGGCATTTTTTGCTCCATGGATGCGTATGGATCCTGAGAGGGGTTTCCCGCCTTCAATCACCAATTTGTCCAATGTATCACCTCCGGGGTTTACCGTTCACCCACTACGAAGACTTCCGGTACCAGGTTAATACCGTTTTGAGATGATATAGTGCTCTGAATCTGCTGCATTAGGGTGATAACGTCCTCTGCTGTTGCTTGGCCTGTATTGACAATGAAATTGGCATGCATGGTGGATACCTGTGCGCCTCCCTGATTCATGCCTTTGAGCCCTGCTGCTTCAATCAGACGGGCTGCATGATCACCCGGTGGATTTCGGAATACACTGCCTGCACATGCCATCTGCAGTGGCTGTGTGCGTCGTCGGCGATCTTTATAAGCTGCCATGGTTTCCGAAATGACTTTGCGTTCTCCATGCTGGAGTTCAAATGTAGCTTCCAGCACGATGCCTCTCCGATCATGCAGAACAGAGTGGCGGTAAGCAAAATCCATGTCCTCCTTGCTGTAACGTACCAATTCCCCTGTCTCCAGTACAATCTCAGCGAATTTGAATATCCGTGACACATCCGATCCATGAGCACCTGCATTCATGTATACGGCTCCACCGACAGTGCCGGGGATACCGCTGCCGAATTCCAGACCGGTCCATTCCTTTTTGGCAGCAACCACACTGAGTTTAACAAAAGAATGTGCTGCTCCGGCAGTTACACCACCTTCGTGAAATTCGGCATAATCAAAGCCATCGCCTGGTTTCACAACAACACCACGTATTCCTTTGTCTGACACCAGCATGTTTGAGCCCCGTCCAAGTTGCATCCACGGAATCTGAAACTTGTGAAGCAATTGAACGAGATTCATCATCTGCTCTTTATTCTCGGGAATGACCAGTGCATCCGCAGGACCGCCGATCTTCCATGTGGTGTATTTGGCTAGCGATTCGTTTTCAAGAACTCTGCCAACATTATTCTGGGATAGTAACGACATCCACTGGTGCATGTTTGCTTCCTCCTTTACTTCCAAACCGATGAGCACGGTATTCTGTTGTTGCTAAAGAACGTGCTCTGGCGCCATGGAACGATGGTCACGATTTATACGGTATCTTATGTCAGCCCCGTCTTGTGTGTGACAATCGCCCACAAACGCACTTTATCGGCGTGCAGCAAGACGCTGAATTTCATGAACGAGCACTTCAGCTGCATCGGGTTTCCCCAATTTCCGGGAGGCTTCAGCCATTCGTTTGCGTCCCAATTCATCATTCATAATCTTGGCGATGGCTTCATACAGGACTTTGCCTGTAAGATCCTTCTCCAGCATCGTGAGTGATGCGCCCCCTCCTTCAAGCGTACGTGCATTGGCTTCCTGATGATTGTTGGTCACGTTAGGTGACGGAATCAGGATCGAAGGAATACCCAGCGATGTAATCTCCGCAAGGAATGATGCACCAGCGCGGTTTACAATCAAGGATGTGCAGGCAAGCACCTCAGGCATATTATGCACATAAGGCAGGACATGCAGGTGATTTGGCATCGTACCCAATGAGCTGCGAATGGCTTCACGCGTTTCATCAAAATAGGTATCTCCTGTCACGTAAACCACATGTACATCGTCCAATTGTTCCAGCATTGGAGCCATGTCCACCATGGCCTGATTGATTGCTTTTGCCCCTCGACTGCCACCAACCACAAGAACAACACGGCTGTTCATCGGTACACCTAACGTGGCAAAACCACGATCACGGCTAGCCTGGGCTACCGTAGTCGCACGTGGATTACCGGTGTAGATCACCTTTTTCGCGCCAGAAAACGATTTTTCAGAATCTTCAAAGCTAACTGCAACCGTGTCCACATACCGCATCAAAAATTTGTTCGTCAGACCCGGGATGGCGTTCTGTTCATGAATTATACTCGGAATTCCCAGTTTTGTTGCTGCATATACCACAGGTCCACACACATATCCACCTGTACCTATCACAACATCCGGTTTGAATTCCTTCAGCATTTTTTTGGACTTGCGTACACCTTGAATGAAACGCATGACCGTTTTCAGGTTGTCGATGGACAGTTTCCGTCGAAAGCCGGTAATATCAATGGATTTAAAAGGGATATTTTCCTGGGGAACCAGCTTGCTTTCCAACCCTCTGGTTCCTCCAATGTATAGAAATGTCGAGTCCGGGTTCTCCGCCTCGCATTGTCTTGCTATGGCAACGGCCGGATAGATATGTCCACCCGTACCGCCACCGCTTAGAACGACTCGCATCGCATAGTCACCTCGCATAACGGGATAAATTCACTAAAATGCCCAGTGCTGTGAGCATGAGGGTCAATGATGATCCGCCGTAGCTGATCAAAGGCAAGGTAATGCCCGTTACAGGCATCATGCCAATGACAACACCAATGTTAATAATGACCTGTACGGCGACCATACCTACGATACCCACACCAAGCAGACTGCCAAAGGCATCCGGCACAGTCATGGCTACACGCATTCCTCTCCACACCAGCACCAGAAACAACAATAATACAATCATTCCACCGATAAAGCCGAGTTCTTCGGCCAAAATACTAAAAATAAAGTCCGTTTGCGGTTCAGGTACATAACTGTACTTCTGCCGGCTCATACCCAGTCCCAATCCCGCCAGTCCACCCGGACCAATTGCGTATAAGGATTGAATGATCTGATATCCGGCACCCAGCGGATCGGACCACGGGTCCAAAAACGCTGTGATACGCTGTAACCGATAGGGAGCTGCCGCGATCAATGCTGCAAATCCGGCTACACCACCAAGAGCAAGCAAACCCAGATGTTTCATTCGTGCTCCGGCTGTGAAAATAATAAGCATCGATGCACCCATCATCACCGTGCCTGTCCCCAAATCAGGCTGGAGCATAATAATACCAAAAGCCAAACCAATCAATCCCAGCGGTGGCAGAAGCCCCGTTGTGAAGGTCTTAATTTTGCCCGGTTCCTTGCTCAGCCAGTGAGCGAGAAACAGAATCATGCCCAGCTTCATGAATTCTGAAGGCTGGATACCGAACGAGCCTATGCCCAACCAACTTCGTGCACCGCCGCGAACCACACCGATCCCAGGAATGAGCACCGCAATGAGCATAATAAAACAGGCAATCAATATCGGCTTGGCATATTTCCTCCACACCCGGTAGTCTACGTTAGCGGTGACGAACATGGCCATAAGCCCAAGCACCGCAAACAGGGCCTGTCTTTTAACGAAATAAAAAGAATCGCCATAGTCATGAAAGGCAAGCACCGAGCCCGCACTATATACCATTACGATGCCGATGGCAAGCAATGCCAAAATACTAATCAGCAACCAAATATCTGGTGCTGGTCGCGTCTGTTTCATCAGGAGGCCACCCCTTGCATGGAAGTAGGGGCTTTTCCACCCCCCTACTTACAAGTTATGCGCCGCCTCTTTAAAAATGCGTCCCCGCTCTTCATAGGAAGCAAACATGTCCCAACTTGCACATGCCGGAGATAACAAAACGACATCACCGGCACTGGCAAGCTTCGCTGCTTCCTGCACAGCAACGGTTAACGTCCGGGCAGCGTCCTCCTCATTATCGACGACCTTAATTTGCTTTAATCCGGCAAGTTCCGCGACCTTGGCAATTTTTGTCCGTGTCTCTCCAATTGCAACGACAGCTTTTACCCGTTCCTGGAACAAGGGCAACAACTCCATCATGTCTGATCCACGATCTAGCCCACCGGCAATCAATACGACCGGTTCCTTGAACGAATTCAGAGCCATGACCGTAGCTTTCGAATTGGTTGCTTTGGAGTTGTTGTAGTATGCAGAGCCATTATGCTCCAGGACATATTCAAGTCGGTGTTCAACTCCCTTGAAGTCTGCGAGCGGTGCAGCCAGCACCGCAGGATCAGCTCCTGCCGCTACCGCAATGGCTACAGCAGCCAGTGCATTTTCAACATTAAATCGCCCAGGAAGGCCAATATCCTCGATGTCGATAATGATGTGGTGATCTCCGTTTTCATCTGCGTAGATAACCTGACGCTTCACATCGTCCTCATCTCCATCCACATAAGGAGGATCTGCATACACACCTGTATCCAATTTCTCTGTCACTGAGAAGGGGATCAATCTGCCTTTGATGTAAGGAACCAGACCACGACATACCGCATCATCCCAATTCAGAATGGCTACGTCGTCAGGCTGCTGATTGGCGAACAGTTTGGCTTTGGAAGCCACATAATCATCCATGTTCCCGTGATAGTCCAGATGTGTCTCTGCAACGTTAAGTAAGCTGGCAATCCGGGGACGGAAATCAACCGTTCCTTTGAGCTGGAAACTGCTAAGCTCAACAACCATCCAGTGATCTGGAGAAGCTTGCTCTGCCGCTTCACAGAGAGGTGTTCCTATATTACCGGCAACGATCGGTTTGAGGCCGGCATGTTCCAGCATTTTGCCCACCCAAGTGGTCGTTGTGGTCTTGCCGTTGGAGCCCGTAATCCCGATCATGGGTGCAGCACATAGATGATAAGCAACCTCTACTTCGGTCACCACTTCAATGCCCAATGCCAAAGCTTGCTGCACTGGAGCTGCACGGTATGGGATACCCGGGTTTTTGACGACCAGCTTCACATCACTGTGAATCAGATCATCCGGATGTCCTCCGCATACAACAGAAATTCCCAAAGCCTCCAATTCGGAAGCTTCGGGACATTGATCTCTCTCTTTTTTATCATTTACTGTAACCTTCGCTCCGGCGCGATCCAGCACTTTGGCGACCTGTACGCCGCTTTTGGCCAATCCGAGTACGACTACTTGTTGTCCGCGATATGATTCAGGATGGTTCATGATCTACAACCCCTTGTTGAGATAAAGTCCAAGAGCGGCCAAAATTGCGCCTACCGCCCAGAAGGTAATAACAACCCGCCATTCTGACCAACCACTTAATTCAAAGTGATGGTGAATGGGGCTCATTTTGAATACACGTTTGCCACGAGTCTTGAATGATACCACTTGAATAATAACAGACAGGATCTCGATGACAAAAATACCGCCAATGATGACAAATAAAAGCTCAGTTTTGGTTACAATCGCTACCGCACCTATCGCACCGCCAATCCCCAGAGAACCTGTATCGCCCATAAACACTTTGGCCGGATGTGCATTGTATACCAGGAAACCGAGCACGGCTCCGATCATTGCTGCTGCACACACTGCCGCCGGCATCGACGTGGCTTGCATCGCCACGATGGCAAACGCGCCAAAGGCAATCGCACTTACCCCTGACAGCAACCCATCCAGACCGTCAGTAAAGTTAACCGCATTGGTAATGGCAAGCATCATAAATACGACAAACGGATAATAGAACCATCCGGTCCAGTCGAACGAGAATGACGTACCCGGAATAGAGATGGCTGTGCTGTGTCCATTCTGGATCAGCAAGAAACACATCACTGCACTGAAGAACAATTGGCCCAGCATTTTTTGTCTGGCCGTCAATCCCAGCGAACGTTTGAACACAATTTTGATGTAATCATCCAGGAAGCCAATCAGCCCGAATCCCAGCGTAGCTACAAGCAAGACATAAAAGTCTGTATTCTTGACTGCCGAAAATTTCAAAAAGGCCAATGTGAACGCAACTAAAATGACGACTCCACCCATTGTAGGTGTTCCGCTTTTTTTCAAATGGCTCTGAGGTCCATCTTCCCTAACTTGCTGTCCGAATTTCATGCGTCGTAACAGCGGAATCAGGAGCGGTGCGGCAATCACCGCCAGAATAAATGAAACGCCGATTGTTAACAGTAATACCTGAAAATCCATGGGTTCACCCCTCTAGTCTACTCGATTCTGTAATGTTGCTATTTGTAGTGCTTCGACCACGTCCTCCAGCTTCATGCCCCTTGAGGCTTTGAACAAGACAACGTCTCTAGGATGTAGTTTCTCCAGTAGATAACGGGTCATTTCTTCTTTATCTATAAAAGCATGCACAGCCTCTGCCGGCATATGCTTTCTTGCTCCTTCAGCAATATGCGCTGATAGCGGGCCGTATACGAGCACCATGTCCATTTTGGCAGTTGTAATATACTCACCAATCCCAAAATGCAGGTCTTGCTCCTGAGGACCAAGTTCAAGCATATCACCAAGCACAGCCACTTTCATGCGGTATCCTCTCAGACCTTCAAGTACATCAATTGCGGCCTTCATGGAGGTAGGACTTGCATTGTATGCATCATTCAGCAGGGTTAGACCACTAACACCTTGAGTAACCTCAATACGCATGCCTGTCAGTTTAAGGCGAGACAATCCCGCGGAAATCTGCTCCGTTGTCACTCCAAAATGACGGGCTACAGCCAAAGCAGCCAGACAGTTAACGACATTATGCGTTCCCAGCAGAGGTAGCGTAAATGCATGTTCTCCAGACTGTTTGGTGGTGAAAACGACTCCGCTCTGCGCATTCATAAGTCCGGTAGGATAATCATCATTATCAGTTTGCAGGCCAAATGTAAACCGCTGCAATCCATCGGGTTGTTTCGTTGCGGGCTCTTCAAGAACTTGTGCAATTAAAGGCTCGTCTCCGTTGTAGATCAGTAACCCGCCAGGCTTCAGTCCCGCGGCAATCTCGGCTTTGGCTCTGGCAATCTCCAGTCTGGACCCCAGCTGAAGCAGATGAGATTCACCAATATTGGTAATGATCGCTACATCAGGCTGAGCAATAACCGACAGATCGTTAATTTCCCCGCGACCACTCATACCCATCTCCAAAATGATAATTTCCGTATCCGGGTCCATACTCAATACAGTCAGTGGTAAACCAATGTGATTATTAAAGTTACCTTGCGTCTTATGCACTTTGAATGTAGTTGAGAGAATGGCATCCACGATGTCCTTCGTTGTTGTCTTACCGTTGCTGCCTGTAATGCCGACAACAGCCGCTTTATTCTCATTTAGATAAGCAGATGCTAGTGCTTGCAGTGCGACAAGTGTGTCATCAACCACAATGACAGCTCCTTGTGGTGGAATACCATGATCCTTTTGCCAGATCGCCCCTGCGGCACCCTTCTCTAAACAGGCTTGCACAAACTCGTGTCCGTCAAACCTTTCACCCACGAGCGGGATAAACAAACTTCCTTCCAAGGGTTTACGCGAATCGGTAAACACCCCTTCAACCATTACATTGCCATGAGCAGCAACGTCACTTAATGTTCCTCCACACATCTCGGCCAATTGTGCCAATGTTCTTTTTATCAATTGGATTTGCCCCTTATCGCTTCTTTGGCTATGATTCGGTCATCAAAATCGGTTTTGGTTGTGCCGATAATCTGATAGGTCTCGTGACCCTTGCCCGCAATCAATACTACATCGGCTGGGCTTGCCATTTCAATAGCTTCATGAATCGCCTGGCGCCGATCCACAATCATCGTATAACGTTCAGCAGGAACAGATTCTTCAATCAGGCCCTGTTCAATGTCTTTGAGAATCAGATCCGGATCTTCTGTCCGTGGATTATCGGAAGTAACCAGTACAAAATCACTATACTTCGCAGCAATTTTCCCCATGAGAGGGCGTTTGGTACGGTCTCTGTCACCACCACAGCCAAACACGCAGATTACACGTCCTTCGGCAAATTCCTTCACCGTCCGTAACACATTCTCCAGTCCATCCGGTGTATGGGCATAATCGACAATAACAGCAAATGGCTGTCCTTCGTCCACTCCTTCAACACGTCCATCCACGCCCGGAACCGTCTCCAGACTGCGCTTGATCTCTTCCAGCGGAATACCTTCCACCAGCGCAGCAGAGATTGCTGCCATGGCATTGTACACATTGAATTTGCCTACCATGCGCAAGCGAATATCCGTGCTGCCCGCAAATGTATCCACGTGGAAAGAAGTACCCTGAGAAGTGATTGAGATTTGGGATGCACGTACATCCGCCTCTTCACCCATGCCATATGTAATCACTTCAGCAGCCGTCACAGAGATGAAATAATCCGCAGCAGGATCATCTGCATTGATGACCGCGAATTTACGCTGTGAAACATCTTGCGTATAGCCGTTACCCAGCCGTGCAAAGAACAATCCTTTCGCCCCGCGATATTCCTCCATGGAATGGTGGTAGTCCAGATGATCCTGCGTCAGGTTAGTGAATACCGCAGTACGGAAGTTGGTTCCCTTTACTCGTCCTTGTTCCAATGCGTGAGAAGAAACTTCCATGACACAGCAGTCCGTACCCTTCTGAACCATATCATGCAGACTGCGCTGCAGATCAAGCGCTTCTGGTGTCGTTCCTGACATCGGGTAGGTCCGACCGTCATACCGCATTTGAATGGTACCGATCAATCCTGTCTTGCGTCCATAATCACTCATGATTTTTTCAATCAAATACGTGGTTGTTGTTTTTCCGTTCGTTCCCGTAACACCAATCATATTCATCTTCTGGCTTGGCGAGTCAAAAAAGAAATCTGCCAGAACAGCCATTGCAAACCGGCTGTCCTTCACCAGCAATTGTGGTACAGGCAGATCCAGTTGCCGTTCAACCACCAATGCGACTGCACCGGAATTAACCGCTTTTTCTGCATAATCATGACCATCTACCGTATGTCCCGGAAGACAGATAAACAGATCACCCGGTTTTACCTGCCGGGAATCTGTCTGAAGGTTTTGGCATTCTGTATTTGGTTCGCCCACGAGACGGGCGGTGGTCAGCATCGATGCAAATTGTTTTAAAAGCACATGAATAACCTCACTTTTCCAATTATACTTCTGTTTTAGCATATGTCTGTATTTATTAATATCGTCAATACAGCCAAATAATGAAACGCACTTGGATGAACTTTGTTGCGCTTGAAGCCGAAACTGCTCCAGTGCACAAGTTATTCATCCTTCGTGTGATCGTGCGCATCGTTCAGTACATTCCCCATATAAATGCGGATGGTGGATCCCTGATCTACCCTTGCCCCGGGCTTGGGTGCCTGATTGATTACGTATTTACCACTGCCAGACTTGGCCAGCATAAAATTCATGTTCAGGTCTTCGTACAGATCTTCGACAGTAGCTCCTGTCAGGTCTGGAACTGTCACGATTTTGGTCTCACCGTACTTGTATTCTTTCGCGACCTGATCCTTTCGAACAGGGACATTCATATAATGCAACGCATCTTCAAGGATGTTCTGTACAATCGGGGCGGCAACCACGCCTCCGAACTGAATTCCTTTGGGATTATCCACTGCGGTATAGACCACAATCTGAGGGTCATCTGCTGGTGCAAATCCGATAAAGGATACGATATGCTCGGTTGAGGAATAACGTCCGTTGATGACCTTCTGGGCTGTACCTGTTTTGCCACCGACCCGGTATCCATCAATGAACGCTGGACGTCCTGTGCCTTTGGCGACAACACTCTCGAGTGCTTCACGTACTTGCTTGGACGTATTCTCCGAGATCACCTGACGAACCAGTTCCGGCTTGGCTTCTTCCATGACTTCTCCCGTGACCGGATGAACCCACGCTTTTGTAACATAAGGCTTGTAAAGTTTACCCCCATTGATGGCCGCTGACACAGCTGCTACTTGCTGAATGGGTGTTACCGATACACCTTGACCAAAAGCGGTCGTTGCAAGCTCAACAGGGCCAACTCTGGACAGTTTGAACAAAATTCCACTGGCTTCTCCGCTGAGGTCGATCCCTGTCTTGGTGCCGAAGCCAAAGTCTTTAATATAGGAGAAGAGTGACTCTTTCCCCAGCCTTTGCCCGAGGGCCACAAATCCAGGGTTACATGAGTTCTCCACCACTTGCAAGAAGGTCTGACTTCCGTGGCCTCCCTTTTTCCAGCAACGCAGGCGGGCTCCACCCACCTCAACATATCCGGGATCAAAAAATTGATCCTGTTGCAGATTGACTTTTTTCTCTTCAAGCGCTGCTGCCAACGTAATGATCTTAAAGGTGGAGCCTGGCTCGTAGGTCATCCAGATTGGTAAATTCCGATTGTAGATCTCTGCGGGATATTGCTGATAATCGGCAGGTTCGTATCCAGGCCTGCTGGACATGCCCAAAATTTCACCTGTTTTGGGATTCATCGCTATGGCCAATGCTGAGTTCGCCTGAAACTTCACCATGGCCTGATCCAGTTCTCTCTCCATGATGGACTGAATGGATTTATCAATGGTCAGCTTGAGGTTAAGGCCGTCCTTCGGTTCCACATACTTCTCGGATGAGCCCGGCATTAGCCTTCCGGCCGCATCGGACAAGTAGGACACACTGCCATTCAGACCATTCAGCTTATCATCATATTTCTTCTCGACACCCGTTAAACCCTGATTATCAATACCCGTAAAACCAAGAATATGGGCAGCCAAATCATCATAGGGATAAAAACGTTTATTGTCCTCAGCAACAACGATACCCGGAAGCTTCAAATCACGGATGCGCTGAGCTTTATCCATCGTAATTTTGCGGCCGCCGGGTTGTAGTCGTACAATCAGTTCTCGTTTCTTGATGGTTGCCAGCACTTTTTCTTCCGTCATCCCAAGCAATGGGGCCAGTGCTTTAGCTGTCGTTTCAGCTTCTTTGACCTGAGCCGGAATCGCCATAATGGTCGGTGTCGTCACATTATAGGCCAATGAGGTTCCATTGCGATCCAGGATCTCACCTCGCTTGGCTGAATAAGGAATATTACGCCGCCAAGATTCTTCTGCTTTTGCTGACAACTCTGGGCCTTTCCCGAGTTGTACATAAGCAAGCCTGATCATCAGGGCCGAAAATAACAAAACTAAAATCATTAAACTCCATAGCAACCTGCGCCGCAGATTTACGCTTGATCCCTTCACGAAAAGATCCCCCCACTCGTCCCAAAATCATGATCTCGTTCCATTCATGAATATTCAGGACAACCGGGGGTTAGAACAAGCTGTCAGAGCTCCCTAGGGTAGCGAAGTCCCATTTGTTGCTGGATCATCAGAGGATTCGGATTCATTGGCGGGAGCCTTGTTGTTGTCTGTTTCGTCTGTTCCATCGGTTTTACCTTCGTCGCCCGAGACCTCTTGTTCCTTCCCTTCAGCTTCTGACGATGGATCAGAAGAGATTGGAGCCTCATCAGCTATACCTGTCACTGCAGCTTTGGCAGTCTGCAAGTTCAACTGCACGGTTCTCTGCTCACCTGCGACCTGCTCCGTTTGCTTCACGACATAGCCCTCACCCTTGACCGTAACTCCCACTTTCATAAGAGAAAGTACTTCAAGGGCATCACGGAGAGATTCACCTGTTAGATCGGGAATCTTCATCTTGCTGCTTTCTTCCGTTAGCAGATAGATTCGTTGGCCTGGATTCATAGAGGCGCCAGCAACCGGATACTGCCGAATTACATTATCACCTTGACCAAGAGTCACATAAGCAATACCTGCGCTTAGGAGCTGGCTTCTGGCCTGTTTGGCTGTCTTGCCACTCAGGTCGGGCGCCTTGGCTTGCACGACAGAGACTTCTTTTGACTTTTTGTCAGAAGTTTTGGCAGTGTCTTTGGGGACTCCCATGTATTGAAGAGTCTGGCTGACAATCTTTTTGAATACCGGGGCAGCTGCGGTTCCTCCCCCAATGTTGGTTCCGTCCGGTTGGTCAATGACAACGAGTATAGCAATCTTCGGATTATTCACCGGTGCGAACCCAATAAACGATACAACGTCTTTTGACTTGCTGTATTCTCCGTTAACAACCTTTCTTGCCGTACCCGTCTTACCAGCTACACGGTAACCTTCAATATAGGCATTACGACCAGTACCAATCGTTTGGTCTGCAACCACTTGTTCCAGATAACCGCTCACCAGCTTGGAAGATTCCTTCGAAATCACCTGACGAACAACTTTGGGTTTGATCACTTCCGTGGTCCCATCATTCGGGTTCTTGATCTCCTTCACCAGATGTGGCTCCAGCAATTTGCCGCCGTTAGCAATCGCAGAGATTGCTGCGACCTGTTGAATTGGTGTTACCTGTACAAGACCATGACCATAGGCTGCCGTAGCAATCTCGGATTTGAAAACCAGTGGTTTAATTGGTGATGCTGCTTCATTCGGTAGATCAATACCCGTCTTTTTGCCGAAACCGAATTCGTCTATGTAATGACGCAGACGTTCACCGCCTAGCATGTTGTAACCCAGATTAACAAAAGCAATGTTACTGGAGCGTTTTACACCTTCAAGGTAGGAGATTCGTCCGTAAGAATGACCGTTATCACTAATCGTATATCCGCCAATATAGGTCGGTTTCGATTCAAAACTTGCATTGGGATCAAAGAGTTTTTCTTCTACAGCCCCTGCTAGCGTAACTATTTTGAATGTACTACCTGGCTCATAGATGGATTGAGTAGCATGATTGATAAAATTCTTTTGATCAGGTGTGCTACCATACGAATTAGGGTTAAAGGTTGGCCAATTCGCCATGCCTAGAATCTCCATCGTGCTCGGGTCAGCTGCAATGACCGTCATACTCAGTGGATTATATTTAGCGACGGCTTCTTTCATTGCATCCTCAATGTAGAACTGGATCGTGTCATCGATGGTTAGCGTAAGGTTTTTCCCGTTCTGAGGTGGAAGATAGTTATCCTTTGAATCTGGAAGTTTAATGCCTTTGGCATCCTTCTGATAATTCAAATATCCGTCTGTACCAGTCAGTGCTTCATCATATGAAACTTCAAGTCCATTGACAGCTTTCCCATCACGACTCATATATCCCAAGAGGTGAGAAGCAAGTGTTTCTTCAGGGTAAAAACGCTTCGACTCTTGAGCCATGACAATGGCATTACGAGCCTTGTATTCTTCTTGTAATTCCTCTCGCAGTTCGTTGACTTTTTCTGCAAGCTCAGGACTTATCTTATATCCTTCACTGCGTACTTCACGCTGCTGAAAAAACTTACCCTTTGCATTTTTGGCTGTGACCAGAGCACGCATCTCACTCTCATTTTTCCCAAGAAGGGCTGAGAGCTTTTCCGTCACTACATCCTGAATCCCAAGTTCATTAATTAATAGAGGATTCACGGAAACCGTGTATGCAGGCGAATCAGTAGCCAGAACGTTACCATTGCGGTCCGTAATCGTCCCACGTGCTGCCTTAATCGTCTGTGCCCGCTCTACCAAACCGGCTGCCCGTTCCTGCCATACACCGCCATTCACAACTTGAATGAAAAAGATTCGGGTTACGAGTACAAGAAAAAAGAGGGTAATACATCCCCCTATTAGCAACGTGCGCATCTTTATTCTTTTTACCATCGGAACACCTCTTTACTTACTGCTAGATGTATTTGAGGACGATTCAGTACCTGGTGATTTCGTACTTGTTGAGCGAGGTACAAAAATGACATCCTTACCGGAAGCTTCAACGTAACCAAGTTGTTTTGCATTTTCGATGACCTGGTTATTCAATGTTTCTTTTTCCACCTGCAGGTCTGCTATCGTCTTCTCATATCCCTTGACTTCCGAAATAGTAGCCTGTGCCTGTTTGTTCAGATCATAGATATGAGCATAACGAGACATTAAAGCTCCACCAACAAGGATAACTGCAACCAGGGTAATCAGATACAAAATCTTCTCGCGTGCCGGAAGACCCGTACGACGGGTCACCACTTTGGTGGTTTCTTTGTATCGTTGCTGGGTCACACGTTCCTGGGACGCTTTTTCTTTTACAGCGAGATTACCACGTGTATATGCCATACTCCGATTCTCTCCTCCACTCTTGATCTACAATTTCTCGGCTACGCGCAGCTTGGCTGAACGAGCACGTGAATTTTCGGCCAATTCCGTTTCCGTTGGACTCAACGGTTTTCTGTTAACTAAACGCAGGGTACCCTTGCCGCCGCATACACACAACGGAAAATCGGGTGGACAAGTACATTTTTCCAGATAACTGCTGAAAATCTGTTTACATATCCGATCCTCAAGGGAGTGGAAGGTAATAACAGATACACGTCCTCCTGGTGCCAGACAACGAACAGCCTGATGCAAGCCTTCTTCAAACGCACCCAACTCATCGTTAACGGCAATACGTAAAGCCTGAAAGCTGCGTTTGGCAGGATGTCCACCCGTACGGCGAGCTGCCGCCGGGATGCCTTCCTTGATCAGTTCCACGAGTTCACCTGTCGTCTCAATGGTGGACTGCGCTCGTTTTCCGACGATAACACGGGCGATTCTTCTCGAAAACTTCTCTTCACCATAGCGATACAAAATTCGAGCAATCTCTTCTTCTGGCCACTCATTCACAATCTCTTTGGCCGTCAGCATTGCATCCTGGTCCATTCGCATATCGAGCGGAGCATCGTGATTGTAGCTGAATCCACGTTCTCCTTCATCAAATTGCGGAGATGACACACCCAAATCGTACAAAATACCATCGACCTGTGGTGCACCATCCTTCATTGGTACATCCAGATCCTTAAGTACCTGTTCCAGATCTCGAAAATTGGTTTTCACCAATGTTACACGATCTCCATAGGCAGCGAGCTTCTCGCGCGCATTATCCAAAGCCCAATCATCCTGATCAAGTGCGATCAGACGTCCCCCTGGACCGAGCTTGGACGCAATCACGGAGCTGTGTCCGCCACCGCCTAAAGTGCAGTCCACGTATATACCGTCCTGCTTGATGTTTAATCCCTCTGTTGCCTCTTCTTTGAGTACGGTTATGTGGTGAAACAACCTGCACCCCTCCTGACTTTATAAATCAAAATTAAAATCGACCAGCTTTTCGGCAATGTCGTTGAATGCTTCTTCGGATTGATTGAAATAACTCTCCCATATGCCTTTGCTCCAAATCTCCACCCGGTTCGACACGCCAAGGACAACACAATCCTTGTCCAACTTGGCATACTCTCTTAGATTGCCCGGCAGATTTACCCTGCCCTGTTTGTCCAGTTCACATTCGGTTGCACCCGAGAAAAAAAACCGGGTAAACGCACGTGCATCAGATTTCATCAATGGCAGTGCTTTGAGCTTCTGTTCCATGACCCCCCACTCCTCCATGGGGTACACGAAAAGACACTGGTCCAAACCCCGTGTGACAACGAAAGACGGTCCCAGAGATTCGCGGAATTTAGCCGGAATGATAACCCGACCCTTATCATCAATGCTATGTTGGAACTCCCCCATAAACATTGGCCCACTCACTCCTCACCCGTTTCTCCCACTTTGCCCCACTTTCCACCACCTAAGCATAATAGATTCGCACAAAAAAATCAAAACCCTTCTTGCATTACTTGATTTTTTAATTTTTCAGCATAAAAAAACGTCTTTGATCCTGTCACTCAGGATCAAAGACGCTTCCCTTAAACGGGCAATCGTATGTCTACCCGCACATGAGCCATATCATCAATAAACCATTCTATACCTATTGAATCATTTCATCAGCTTGTAATTATTGGATAGTGCTTAAAATTTCCAGCTATCCAGGTATTTCTCTTGCTCAGCTGACAAGGAGTCGATGCCAATATTCAGGCTTTCAAGTTTATAGCTAGCAACCTGTTGGTCGATATCATAAGGTACATTAACAACGTTTTTACCCAACTCAGCATAGTTCTCACTCACATAACGCAAACCAAGAGCCTGCAGAGCAAACGTCGTGTCCATGATTTCGGCAGGGTGACCATCTGCTGCACCCAGGTTCACAAGACGACCTTCTGCAAGAAGGTACATTTTACGACCATCTTTGAAACGATACTCCTCAATGTTACGGCGAACTGTGCGAATCGATTCCGAACGTTTTGCCAGTTCAGGTTTATTCACTTCAACATCAAAGTGACCTGCATTGCTCAGGATTGCTCCGTCCTTCATCACATCGTAATGCTCACCCGTGATAACATCCTTATTTCCTGTAACTGCGATAAAGAAATCGCCCAATTTGGCGGCTTCCACCATCGTCATGACCCGGAACCCGTCCATGTGTGCCTCTACCGCTTTGATTGGATCGATCTCGGTTACGATCACATTCGCTCCAAGACCTTTGGCGCGCATCGCTACACCTTTACCACACCAGCCATAACCTGCTACCACTACGTTTTTACCAGCGATAACCAAGTTGGTTGTACGAATAATTCCGTCGAATGCAGACTGTCCTGTACCGTAGCGATTATCGAACAGATACTTGCAGTATGCGTCATTAACCGCAACCATTGGAAACTTCAATTGGCCTTCTTTCGCCAATGCTTTCAAACGAATAATACCCGTTGTCGTTTCCTCTGCTCCGCCGCGAATTGTTGCTGCAAGGTCAGGACGCTCGGATGCAATAATGGTTGCAAAGTCTCCACCATCATCAATAATGAGATCGGGCTTCACCTCAAGCGCACGAAGTTGCAGTGATTTGAATTCCGCAGGTTCCGGATTGTACTTGGCATACACTGTAACGCCGTCTTCCACTAATGCTGCGCACACATCATCTTGTGTAGACAACGGGTTGCTGTGCGTAATCGTTACTTCCGCCCCACCCGCTTGGATCACTTTTGCCAAGTAAGCTGTTTTCGCCTCCAGATGAAGACAAATCGCCACCTTTAAACCTTTGAAAGGCAGATCCTGTTCGAACTGGCGACGAATGCGGTTCAGTACCGGCATGTGTGCCTCTACCCAATCAATTTTCAGATGACCCTCTGAAGCGAGTCCCATATCTTTAACAATACTGTTTTGCAACGCAGGTGTAGTCATTCCATATCCTCCTCGTTTATGTGTTTCTTCTATTATAAAGGGCTCTATAGTGCAATAACCTTGTGCTCTCCAAGGAATTCGCTTGAGGCCTTAATCAGTTCATCGATCCACTCGGTGCCATAACGATTCAGGTAAAAGAGTGCATTATGTACTCGTTCCTGTGGTTTGCCCGTTGGAAATAAGGAGTTTTGAATGCCGTTCCAGTGCCTTAGACTCACATTATGTTTATCTTCGATGGCTTTGTGAGTCTGCTGTTTCAGATACTGCATTTGCTCGTTGATTTTACTCAAATTGGTATCGCCAATTCGTTCCAGTCCCGGATGAATCTCCGCGATCTCATCTAGCAATGGTCCATACAGATCAAGAAACGCTTCCTGAACCTTGTCAAACTGTTCATCTACCTGGAACGTCTCCTGTTGTGTGAGCCACTGTTCCTTCTTTTCTTCCATATGATATTGTACATCCTGAAAAGAAAGCCCATATTGTTTCATATGTTTGTGATGAATATCTTCCATAATGGTGAAGGACAACCGCGGCAACAGAATGGGCATTTGCAGTCCGAACTGACAGAATGCTTCACGAGTCAAACCCCAATATGCAATTTCACCTTGCCCCAAAATAACAGCGGCTACAGGCAGCACAGAATCTTGCATTAATGGTCGTGTCAATACATTGTTACTGAAGCGCTCGGGATGTTCTTCCAGTTCTTGGAGCAAACGCTCCTCTGTGAACGAAACCAAACCTTTGCGATCACTATATAAACCGTCCTTCAACAACAAGAGCAGACGCGTACCTTCATGGATGTAGAACAGATTCGCTCCATCCTCCGCTACTTCGGCAGGCATAGCATAACCAGCTTGTTGTACCAGCGAAGCTCCTTGTGTGTATGCGTTGCGCAGCACTTCATTTTTGCGTATCAACCGCTCAAACACGGGCTGCTCCAACCTGCGTAACTCTGGATCGGATGCATCCATTAGAACAAGTCCACTGCTGGCAAACAAGGCAGATATCATGCGGGCAAATGCATCACTCAGATTTGAACTGGATTGATGGATCTCTGTGATACATTTCATCAATCCTGGTTTATGTATCGTATCAGGTAACAGATGTTCCACCTGTTCGATTACATTCATCCACTGCTGCGTATCCACATGAACATTACTCACAGAATCCCTTCCTGCGAATCGTCCTTGTAACTTGACCTTCTTCATATCTCCTTGATGATCAGGTAGATACGTATGGTTAACCTCATCCCAGTCATGGTCTTCACCAGCAATCCAAAATACGGGGACTACCGGGCGTTGAAGTCTTTCTTCCGCTTCACGCGCAGCTGCCACTACGCTGGCGGCTTTGTATATGACGAACAGTGGTCCGGTGAGCAGACCGCTCTGCTGTCCTCCTGTAACCACTAGTGCATCTTGTTCTGCAAGACGTGTGATGGACGCATGAACCTCTCCATGGTCATTCACCCGCTTATTATATATACGTAAATACTCTGCCAGATCACGCCGATCAATACGTGTGTTTTCCGATTGGTCCAGCCATTCGGCACGCGACTGAAGTCCTGATTCCCAGCGAATGTCATACTCGTAAAGGCCACGCGCAGCATCTCTTGAACAGATATAATCTTCTGCAAGTCTTGATCCGCTGCGGAGTGCCTCGGTAATACCGTTCATGAGGTCTGCCTCCTATTCTGCTTCAAAGAGCCTTTCTTGATTGTACCGAATTCAAGGCCGCTTCGTCAAAAGAAAGTGATTAAAATACGAAAAAAACCGCCGAACGAGTCGGCGGCACTTAATACATCAATAATAGCATATCGCTTTAATATTCCTATTATACGTAAGGTTCTGCAACCCAGTGACCTTTGGAAACCTCAATCAATTGAGCATTTTCCAGATTGTACGGGTCATTTGCAGGACCACCGGATCCATTCTGAATCGGGCTCATATGCTCTTCCGGCAGCAAGATGCGACGTTTGTTCGCTTCCACTTCCGGATCAGGTACAGGGATCGCTGAGAGCAACGTTTTCGTATAAGGGTGGACAGGGTTCGCATACAATTCTTCACTTTCTGCGAGCTCAACCACTTTACCCATATACATTACAGCTACACGGTCACTGATATGTTTAACCATCGACAAGTCATGCGCAATGAACAGATATGTCAAGCCGAGACGTTGCTGGAGTTCTTCAAGCAATTTAACGACCTGTGCCTGAATGGATACATCCAGTGCAGACAATGGCTCATCACAGATGATGAATTTAGGGTCTACAGCAAGTGCACGCGCAATCCCGATCCGTTGTCTTTGACCACCAGAGAATTCATGTGGATAACGAAGTGCATGACTTGGATTCAGTCCTACCAGGTCAAGCAGCTCTTCCACTCTTCTCTTGCGCTCTTTAGAGCTGGAAGCCAGACCATGAATATCAAGGGACTCTCCGATAATATCCATAACATTGAAACGCGGGTTAAGGGATGCATATGGATCTTGGAAGATCATCTGCATATCTTTACGCATTTCTTTCATTTTGCGTGGGGACAACTTGTAGATATCCGTTCCGTTGAAGTTAACACTTCCGCCAGTTGGCTCATAAAGACGCAGAATGGTTCGACCTGTTGTGGATTTACCACAGCCGGACTCACCTACAACGCCAAGTGTTTCTCCTTCAAAGATATCAAAGCTTACGTCATTGACCGCTTTGAGAATGTTACCTTTACCCAAATTAAAGTACTGTTTCAAGTTTTTCACTTGTACCAGCGGCTTGTTGCTGCCTTTGATAATACCAGCTGGAGCTGGTTTTTCCTTTTTGGGCTCGTCCAGGCGAGGTAAAGCATTGAGCAATTTAATCGTATATGGATGTTGTGGGTTACTGAAGATTTCAGCAGTTGTTCCTGTTTCAACAACTTCGCCTTCCTTCATAACAACAACACGGTCACACATACCCGCTACGACACCAAGGTCATGCGTAATCAGCATAATTGATGTTCCAAGCTTTTGCTGCATGTCTTTCATGACATCCAGAATTTGAGCCTGAATGGTAACGTCAAGTGCAGTTGTCGGCTCATCCGCAATCAGAAGGGATGGACGACATGCAAGCGCGATTGCAATCATGGCACGCTGACGCATACCACCAGAGAATTGGTGTGGATAATGATTCATGCGGATTGCCGCATTTTTAATTCCTACAAGTTCCAGCATTTCCAAAGCAGCTTTATCCGCCGCTTGTTTGGACATGTTCTGATGCTTGCGCAATACTTCGGTAATTTGTTTACCAATTTTAATGGTAGGATTCAAAGAAGTCATTGGATCTTGGAAGATCATACCGATATCTTTACCACGAATCGCTTCCATTTGTTTGTCTGTCTTATTCAGCAGGTCTTGCCCGTGAAAAGTAATTTCTCCGCTTTTGACCTTCGAAGGCGGGGAGGGAATCAATTTCATGATGGTTTGGGCGGTAACACTCTTACCACTACCAGATTCACCTACGATCCCCAGCGTCTCTCCTTTGCCAATTTCAAAACTCACATTTTTAACCGCATCAAATTCACCAGAGCGCGTTGAGAATGATACGCTCAAGTCCTTGACTGTTAAAATCGGCTCCATAATCCCACCTCCTATTTCTATTTACGTAATTTCGGATCAAGCGCGTCGCGCAGACCATCACCGAGCAAGTTAAATGCAAGCATAGTCAGTACCATCAGACCCGCTGGGAACCACATCCGCCAAGGATACAGCGTCCAGCCTGTGAGAGCGTCATTAATCATGGATCCCAGGGATGATCTCGGTGCAGATACACCAAGTCCGAGGAAGCTCAGAAACGCCTCAGCAAAAATCGCGTTAGGAATAGACAATGTCAACGTTACGATAATCGGACCAACTGCATTTGGCAACAAGTGACGGAACAATTGACGTCCGGTACTTGCACCCATGGAGCGGGCCGCGAGAATGAAGTCTCTGTTTTTGAGTTGCATAATCTCACCACGTACAATCCAGGACATACTGATCCAGCCGGTAATGGTGAGGGCTATGATGATGGTTGTCAGACTTGGTTCCAATACAACCAACAACAAGATAACAACGAGCATGTAAGGCAGGGAATACAGGATTTCGGAGAATTTGTTCATGATACCATCAACACGTCCACCGTAGTAACCCATAATCGCACCATAGATTACACCAATAACAAGGTCAATTAGAGCTGCTGCCAAGCCGACAGTAAGGGATACACGAGCACCAACCCATGTTCTTACCCATACATCACGACCAAGTTCATCCGTACCAAACCAATGCTCTGCACTTGGTGCCGCGTTGGCATTCATCAAATCATTGGAATAATAATTATAACTTGTAAACAAAGAAGTTGGACCAATCAAAGCGAAAATCACGACAAGAACCAATACACTCAGACTTATCATTGCAGCCTTATTGGTTGCAAGTCTGTACATGGCATCTTTAAAAAGGGATACACTTTCTTGCGGTTTAACCGCTGCCTGACTAGTCAGGTTCGTGTTCGCCGTTTCATTCTTTTTATTATTCGTGCCAGACAACGTTATGCCCCCTTCCGGCTTTCCAGCTTGATTCTAGGATCAATTAGTACATAAGCGATATCCGTCAGGAAGCGTGCCAACATGAGGAGAATACCATAGAAAATTGTGATACCCATAATCATGGTGTAATCCCGGTTAGTGATACTTTCTACGAATACTTTACCAATTCCCCCGATGTTAAAGATCTGTTCAATAACAACGGAACCTGTGATGATGTTTGCTGTCATTGGACCAACATAAGTTACTACTGGCAAAATACCATTTCGTACAACGTGTTTAAACATAATCGCTGGCCATTTTAAACCTTTGGCTTTAGCTGTTTTGATATAATCTGCATGTAAAACTTCCAGCATGCTGGAACGAGTCAAACGTGCGATAAAGGCAATTGGTGATGCAGACAATGCTGCAACTGGGAGTACATAGTCAAGCGGTCCATCGAAGCCCATAACGTTGAACCATCCCAATTTGAAAGCAAAGACATATTGCAATAATGAGGCAAGCAAGAAGCTCGGAACAGCAATACCTATGACAGCGACAACCATGGTAACATCATCAATCAATTTGCGGTGATAAACTGCTGCGAGAAGCCCCAACAGTACACCAACAATAATGGAGATGAGGATTGCAAAGATCCCAAGCTTCAGTGAAGCCGTGAATGTTTGAGTAATCATATCCGTTACGTCTTGATTCAGATACCTCATCGAAACGCCGAAATCCCCTTTAAGGATTCCACCCATATACTTCAGGTATTGTTCATACATCGGTTTATCCAAACCGTACTTAACTTCTAAGAGTGCACGAATTTCTGGCGACAGTTTCTTTTCTGCTGTAAACGGATCACCAGGAATGGCCTTCATCAGGAAGAAAGTCAGCGATGCGAGTATGAAAAGCGATAGCAGCATAAATAGTAGTTTTTTCAACACATACTTAACCAACCCTTGCACACCTCCACAAACAATATTTTGTATACAAATCGATTGTAGAATTAGACAGAAATAAAGTCCAATCCATTTATCGGAAATTTCAAGAATTATAAGGAAAATCGGTGCACATACAAAAAAATCGGGATATATATGGAATTCCACATATATATCCCGAAGTAATCATATTAGACTTCAGAACAACTTATTTCTCTTCCAGATATGCACGAGTGAAGTCAATAGCTCCACTGAAATCAAGTTGTACGCCTTTCAGGTAAGGCTTAGTCAAAGATACGTTAGTGTAGTAATAGATTGGCATAACGCCCATTTCATCTTGAATCAGGATTTTCTCAGCGTCAGCAAATGCAGCCATACGTGCAGCTGGATCAGCGGATTTTACAGTTTCTTTAACATCTTTGTCATACTGTTCGTTGCTGAATTTGGAATCATTGTTTGTGTTTCCAGTAGTCCACATTTCCAAGAAGTTGTATGGATCGTTGTAGTCAGCAGACCAACCTGCACGAGCTACTTGGAAGTTTTGGTTTTGACGGTTCTCAAGGAATACGCCCCACTCTTGGTTTTCTGTTTTCACATCAACACCAAGATTTTGTTTCCACATATCAGCAATTGCCAAAGCGATTTTCGCGTGACCATCACTTGTGTTGTAGATCAAAGTTACAGCTGGCAATGTTGTGTAACCTTCTTCTTTCATACCTTCAGCAAGCAATTTTTTAGCTTCATCCACATTTTCTGTGAAGTAATCGTCTTTGTGCTCATCACGGAATTCGCCGTTTTCACCACGGATACCTGGAGGTACAAAGCCGAATGCTGGAATTTGACCACCTTGTGTTACTTTGTCAACAATCAGTTGACGTTGAATTGCCATTGCAAATGCTTTACGGATTTTAACGTTGTTAAATGGTGCTTCGTTTACGTTGAACTGGTAGTAGTACGTACTTGCAATACCAGTAGCTTTGAACTCGTCCGGCAATTCCGCTTTTACAGAAGGAATTTGGTCGGATGGAATTTCACCGTTAGGTGCACCAGTGTAGTCCAATTGTCCTGATTTGTAAGCTTGCAGTTCGGAAGCACTGCTGTTTGTCAGAGACATATCGATTTGAGCCAGTTTGATGTCAGCAGCTGCATGATAACCATCGTTTTTCTTCACAACAATTTTTTGACCTTTAGCGTATTGATCCATTACAAATGGTCCGTTAACGATCATGTTTTTGTAGTCTGTGAAGAATTTGTCATTTGTATCAGCAGATGCATGTACTGGATAGTACGTGTAGAATGCTGTCAGACCCAAGAAGTAAGGTGTTGGGTTTTCCAACGTTACTTCAAGCGTGTGCTCATCAGTGGCTTTAACACCTACTTGAGAGAAGTCTGTGATTTTAGTACCTTTATATGTTTCGTCTTTGCTCAGGTTGTAACCTTCAGCACCTTTGATGTAGTACAATTGGTATGCATATGGAGAAGCTGTTTCCGGTTTCAAAGCGCGTTCCCAAGAACGAACAAAGTCTTCGGCAGTGATTGCATCACCGTTGCTCCATTTGGCATCCGGGTTCAGGTTGAAAACATATTTCAAACCATCTTCGGAGATTGTCCAGTCTTTAGCAACACCTGGAGCTTCTTTACCATCAGCATCGATGCGTACAAGACCTTCATACAAGAATTTCAGAACTGTGTTGGTTTGGCTGTCTTTTGCTTGAGCCGGGTCCAACGTAGGAGGTTCAGCTGACAGGTTGATTTTCAGAATTTGATCTTTAGCAAGACCATTTCCTTCGCTTGCAGAACCAGTATCGGTGTTACCTGTGCCTTCGTTTTTCGATCCGCACGCTGCAAGTACGGTACCGAACGCCAAAATCAGCGTCAAAAGGACTAATAGACTTTTCCTTTTCATCTAACACGTTCCCCCTAAATTGATATGGTTTATATGTTTATAGATTATACAACCACCGGTCAAAAAAATCTACATTACTTTTTCAGAAAGTAATGTTTTTTTCAGTTTTCGACAAAATCGACACATTTTTTAGCCCTTTTGCGTTATGTATCCTTACATCTGTTGCATGAAGTATCTAATTAATCCAAATAAAGTAAACAAAACATACCCGAAACTCATAATTACAAAAGCCATGCGCCATACGGCCCGGAACATTCTACCCCCATCGACCTTACCTTTTAGTCGATTTTGCGCACCTCCGATGAATCCAAGTGCTAGTAGTATGAGTAATAATGTCAGATAAAAACCAAAATTCGAATCAAATGTTAAGTTGAATAACGCTGAAACTGAAAATACAAGAAAAAAAGTGGTTACATCCATTGCTGTCCGCAATGCTGTGCGCTTGTCTTTTTTCCAAATGTACATTCCCCAATAGACGAGAAAGAACGGAAAAAAAGGTAATATACTCAACACAATAAAAAGTCCCATTAATTCACTCCTTCCGTTTGCATTCCTTCAATCAGATGAAGCAGTAGTTCATGTGTAGGTGCAGCAAGTCCCGACTTTTGTGCCATCCTTACAATATGTCCGTTAATTGATCCAACTTCTGTACCACGTCCAGCGAGAACATCTGCAAGCATCGAAGAAGTGTTCGTGGCAGTCGAACGGCAGACTAATATCAGTTGATCCCACATATCCTGATCCAAACATATTCCACGTTCAGAGTAGACTAACAATACTTCATCATATAATTGGCGCATTAGCCTCTTGCGTTCTTCGGTGATGATTAATTCTCCATTAGGGATTCGCCATAACGCTGTAAGCGGGTTAATGACTGCGTTAATTAATAGTTTCCTGTATATCAGCTTATCGATTTCATTCGACACTGTGCAGTCAAATCCTGCCTGCTCCAGGAGCCTTGAAAGAGTAAATATTCTTTCTTCCTCTATAGAGATAGAAGCTTCTATATGTATATTACGACTTCCCAACCTGGTTTCACCCGCCCCTGCACGAGTCACCTGACGCTGTGAACGCTTCGCACCCTCTGTTGTAACCGCACTACAGAGAAGCGAATTTGGCATAGCCGCATGAAGTTTTTCCAGATGGCCCATCCCATTTTGAAAACAAGCGATATTCAGCATATGATCTTGTAATGGACTAATCTCATGAATGAAATCATCAATGCCTGTCTGCTTAACCATGAGCAGTAACCATTCTCCGGGCGTGTTCTTCCATGTGTCAGGAAGCTCACATATGGGTTTCGCCTGTATTTGATCCGGTAGAATATGTATCTCCTTGTCTCGTTCCACAAGGGTTACTCCATCATGGCTGAGAAGGTCTGCCTGAGCCGTTGTTCTAGTCCAGAATCTGACCTGGTTACCTGTCAACAACAGTTTCCCACCATATAAAAGACCCAGCGCCCCCGCTCCAACGATGTCAATGATCATATCATGCACTCCTATCCGCTTCAGTAGTTACGCTTCCCTTATCTATAATAGAACAAAAACACTAAACTAAAAACCCGTCATACCTGCCGTTGTGTAACGGAGGTGTGACGGGTTCATACCTGACTCTCACAAATCAGACGTCTGTACTTGCTATTCAATTCGTTCCAGATTCCCGTTGGCATCCATCTTGAAACGTGTTTTGAGTTCTTCTTCTTCTTCGGACAAAAATGCGAGTCTACGAGCTCGATCCATAATCTGAATCAAAGCTTTGTAGTCGTCATTCACCACGCGGTAATCCGTCTGAACTTCATTCACTTCCTTGGAGAGACGGTCATTCTCAAGACGCAGTTCAAGCAACTCATCTTCTTTCTCCCGAAGCTCCTTCTCCAGCATCTTGAGTTGACGATTGCTCTCCTGCACGGTTCCCTTCCATTGTCGCAGGAAGCGGATTACTGCATCCATCGATAATGAATCGTCTGAAATCCCATCTGATTTGTACAGATGCTCTTCTGTGTCCAGTGTAGACAATGCTGCAACCTGTGGTCCAAGCATAGCTGGCTGCTTTCTGAGATAACTTCGTTTTTGCCGTTGTGCCTTGGCGTTACTGATGGCAGACTCATACTTTTTACGTACACAACTGTTCCAGCGAAAACCGCATGCGGCAGATGTTCTGCCTATTTTTTCGCCTACCTCTTCAAAAGCGGCCAATTGTGTACTGCCTTCCCGAATATGACGCAAAGTAACCTCAGCCAATATCAAATCGTCCTCTGTACTCCAAGCATCCTGTCTCACTGCAGTCATGCTATAATACCCTCCTAACAACATCCTAAAATAACCGTCCGCATTACCGGAAGCCCGGTATGTGAATTAGGTATAAAAGCTGCTTCATTCATTCTTATGCCTCTCATAGAGTTCATAGAATTGATTTCATACTAAAATGTATTTCCACATTCAGGCTTGCTCATACGTGACACATGTAAAACATATCCCGCTACACTTACTTTGAGCGAAAAAAAAGAATTCGCTTTCATATCCAAATTTGTTTACACGTTTTTCCTTTCCCGGTATAATGTTGTGTAGACAATCTATGATCGTACTTAGAGAGGAGGATTTACCGTGGCACGCATGTTTCGGGTACTCGGGTTCTTCACGCTTGCGATTGGCCTGATGGCTTTTGCGGGAGATCTGGTCGAAATGGCTTTGCTTTTTTTCCTGCAGACTGCGTTTTTTGTCATTTTGGGATACTTGAAATTTACTGAAAGAACGTACATATTGCTCTTCTGGGGTTATATGATCGTCACATTCACGGGGTTCAGCTACTGGACCGTATTCCAAATGGGTTTGCCGCTATAATCCACCTGCAGCATCAAAGTAATCCGATATCTGTCGGGTTGCTTTTTTGTTGTGTTCAGATTAAATGGTTGTTCATGGTGTTACGTAACCACTAAGGATAATTCACGTATTTGTTTCATATATTGTCTGGAAGACAACTAGCCTGTACGATTGTCATTAAAGAAGTGGAAAGGAGAATGATCGGTGAGACGTCATAACGGCATTGCCGCCTTTATATTATGCATCATCGTATTCCTGCAACTACCCTCAACCTATGCCTATGGAGAGCCTTCATCTGAGGATACACGTGAGATATTGCAAAAAAGTCTATCCATCGTCGAAATCGATCATGAAATTGAACGTATCGCAGGCAGACAGAAGCAGCTGGCACAACAATACGAGACATTATCCGTCCAACTTCAAGAACAGGAAGAGCAGATACATATTCAGCAAGATCGGGCTGGAGCTGTAGTGAGGTCCTACTATACTGGTGAACGCGATAGTCTTCTCATGACGGTCCTGGGAGCTCGGTCATTCAAAGATCTGTTCGTACTGTATGATTATTACCAGATTATTATTGGACGGGATCAGGCTGTGCTGGACAAGTATCAGGACCGGTATCGCAACATGCAACAGACTTCCACTCAGATTCGTCAGACTACAGCAGAATTAACCGAAATGAAGAGTAATCTTCAAAACCAGCGGGAACGTGTAGTCGCCTTGCAAAAAGAAGTAGATGCCCAAATAGCCACCAGCGGAGATGCGGCAGCGATTCAGAAACTGATGGATGAATTAACCCTCTATTGGGAGAATATCGGCATCTATGAGGTGAAACGATATTTCAAAGCATTAGCATCTGCCATGCAGAACCTGCCTGATTTTATCCAAAAACAAAACGGAGGCATATCCACAACTGGAACAACGTATACGATCCGAATTGGCCAGGATGAGCTTAACGCATTTCTACGTTCCCAAAATCCCATCTTTGAAGACTTTGCCTTTCAGTTTAATCAGGATAAGATTATAGCTTCCGGTCAGCGGGATCAGTTGCAATTAAGCATTGAAGGACATTATACGGTAGAAAATGAACCTCAGAACTCCATTCGTTTTCATGTAGACAAACTAGTATTTAATCAGCTTGAATTGCCCGACACCACCCGCCGAATGCTGGAAAGAGAATTCGACCTTGGATTCTATCCACAGAAAATCCTGTCTTTCGTCAAAGCAACAGATGTTTCAACAAGTGAAGGCATACTGGAAGTTAAACTAGCTATATCATTTTAAAGAGATTGTTCCAAAAGTCTGCTTAAATTAAAAAGGATGCCTACTGGCATCCCTTGCATTAAAGTTAAAATCCAGACTTTTTTTGAACAGGAACTTAAGGGTTAGTTCGTCGTTCTAATACTATTTACGTATTGATTCGCTGTAATCTCTCCCTTTAAGAATTGTTGTACCTTTTTATGAAAACGAGTTATTAGAGCAAGACTTTCGGTCGTTGCAGCGGGGGCATCTTGGGTTGTTGAGAACCAGGAATGTCTCTTTGTCATTTCATAACGTCCAACAAGTTTCTCAGTCTCCAAATCCAGTTCCTGTTGCTTTGCAGGCAAACGGTTGACCTGCTGGTACCATTTTAGCTGTGACGAAGCAGACGTCATCCCTTCAATCCATCTACTGGCCTCCTCTGCCTCAACCGAACCCGCAGTAATGACAAGGCTTCTGGAGCTTACAGTTTCCAAGGATTCAAAAGTAATCCGCTCCAAAGAATCTTTATTAACTGTACTCGCTTGATCTGCACTTAATAATTGAGATAACAATGATACAACCATGGGTATGTTATTCTCTTCAGCAGTTGATGAGAACATCGGATAGGTAGACTGGGCCATTATATGAGGTTGAATGTGATTCATCAATTGAATCCCCTGCTGGAGATTCCCTGGTTGCGAATCTAATTGCGTTTGATTAACTTCATCAGGTGCCATCCTCGGTTCCAAATGATTTAACCACGCATTTGTCCCGTACATATCATTGATGTTCATCGTAATTAAAGGGATGCCTTCGGCAATGGCTTGTTGAGTAAGTTTGGCCCACTGATCTTTATTGTGAGGTAATGACTCCATTCCAGCTCTCTTCAGAAATGAAGATTGTGCAGCCAGAATATACGGATCAAAATCAAAAGGCATTCCCCATTGATAACCATTCCACTCTGTCATTCCCCGTAATCCAACTACCGTATCTCCAAGCGACTTCGATAATGTTGTTCCGTTTAACGGATACAGGTACCCTTTTTGGGCATAGTATTGCACTTCCTCACTATCAAGCAGAACAACATCCCCGTTCTCTCCTAGTGAAAATTCAAGATCTAAAACACGCTTATATGTATCCGGCTTCTCATTCCGAAGATTAATCTCTACCAGCTGGGAAGCAGCAACTTCTTTGGCTATCTTTTGAAAGGCTTGGAACTCTTCATCCGACATGGCAACCACAATCTCCAGCGGAGATTGTGCATCTTCATTACGTGACGAAGTACCCGGAAAGGCATCCTTCTCCTGGTCCTGTTCCTGATTGAGCTGCGAACCTCTAAAGTCAAAACTCGGTGACAAGATCGTTAACGAAAGCAGCAATACCGCGAACAAAACAACCTGATGTTTACGCTTCATTAACTTCCCTCCTTGTTCACCTAGTTTTTTCCTGCAGCAATTATTGTAACAAATAAGTAGTACTCTTGTCCTACCCTGCCGAAAAACACTTTTTCGGATTTTTGCATAATACGAGCATATCGAGTTCTGTGCAAAAACGCTTTCTTATTTTTTCAGCAAAAAAGCCGGCTCTAAGAGCCGGCTTCAATAACAACATTTTCCGGGAAATAAATCCCCTGAATTTTACAATAAATCAGCCGCAAGCTGTGCCAGCTTGGACCGCTCTCCTTTTTCGAGCATGATGTGTCCGCTGATTCCCTCTTGCTTGAACCGTTCCACGATATACGTCAGACCGTTACTGGCGGAATCAAGATAAGGATGGTCGATCTGTTCCGGGTCTCCCATCAAAATAATTTTACTGCCTTCACCGACCCTGGATACAATGGTCTTCACTTCATGGCGGGACAGATTCTGAGCCTCATCAATAATGATAAACTGTCCAGGTATCGATCTTCCACGAATATACGTTAATGCCTCCACCTGAATACTGCCAAGCCCCATTAGAATTTTATCGATATCCCCGGCTTTTTTGGTGTCGAACAAAAACTCCAGATTATCATAAATCGGCTGCATCCATGGACGAAGTTTTTCTTCCTTCTCACCAGGCAAGTAACCGATATCTTTCCCCATCGGAACGACAGGACGAGCAATCAACAGTTTTTTATATTTATGATCATCCTCTACCTTAAGCAGACCTGCTGCAAGTGCCAGCAATGTTTTCCCTGTTCCAGCTTTACCGGTAATGGTAACAAGCGGGATGTCGTCATTCAAAAGCAGTTCCAGTGCCATGCGTTGTTGTGCGTTACGTGCGCTAATGCCCCAGACATTATCATTACTGAGGAAAAGCGGCTCCAGCTTTGTTCCCTCTGTATTCACTTTAAGTAAAGCCGATTTATTGGTTCCCATCTCATCCTTGAGAATGACGAATTCATTCGGATACAACGAATAAGACAACTGTAACGGTTTGATTGGTAAAAAACGATATGTGTAAAACTCATCAATCACTGACGGATGAACTTTTAGGGCCGTATAACCTGGATATAACTCACTGAGTCCTGCCGTCCGATCTGATAAGTAATCCTGTGTGAACAGACCAAGTACATCCGCTTTGATACGCACAAGTACATCTTTACTGACAAGCACGACCTGACGCTCAACTACTTCCTTTTCATTTTCCTCAATCTGATAATTCAGTGCGACAGCCAAAATGCGATTATCGTTGGATACTTCACCAAACATTTCCTGAACTTTAACGAAACTCCGATGATTCAGCTCTACTTTCAGGTTACCTCCATTAGCCAAAGGCACCCCACTGTGCAGGTGACCCAGCTCACGTAATCCATCCAACAGTCTGGATACATTACGGGCATTACGCCCAATTTCATCGGCATTTCTTTTTTTGGAGTCGATCTCCTCCAATACAACCGCGGGAATGATTACCTCATGTTCCTCAAAGGCAAATATGGCATTGGGGTCATGCAGAAGCACGTTGGTATCCAATACAAAAATCTTTTTCATTCAATCCCCTCCAAAGCGGCGTCGTTAAAGGCATGGATAGTGTGATCTTTCAGCAGCGGCATGGACAATCATGATCCCATACATAAATGTATTCGACTAGGGCAAAATAATTGTCAACCATTCTGAAAAACTCCAAGAAAGGATGAACATTTATGAAAATATGGGTTTGCACGCTGCTTCTGATCTTTATACTTACAGGTTGCAACAGTTCCACACGCAACGCTTCGCCTAATCAGGGTACACATGCGAAAGGTTACGGAGGAAATGTAACAACTCAGCAAGATCAAAGGAAAGGATCTCACATGCTCAATGCACAGGAAGATCGGATGAATCCTTCACGTTTGGACCGTCTTAATGAGAATACAGGTGAAGTCCACGATACCAACATTGCGGATGATGCAAAGAGTGGCCGGATGCCAAATGAAAAACGAATCAATCACCTTAAAGCACTTGCCAAGCAAGTGGAGGGTGTTAAAGATGCGAACTGCGTTATACTCGGCAATACAGCCGTAGTTGGTATTGATGTTGATGGTGAACTGGAACGTGCTCGGGTAGGTACCATTAAATACTCTGTTGCCGAAGCGCTTCGTAAAGACCCCGAAGGTGTAGATTCCATTGTTACTGCTGATGCCGATGTCACTGAACGAATTAAAGAGATTGGTGAACATATTCGTCAAGGTCATCCCATATCCGGTTTTGCTTCAGAACTCGCTGACATGGTGGGACGAATTATCCCCCAACTCCCGAAAGACGTCAAAGTCCGTCAAAATCCGGATGAACACGTGAATCAAAAACAACAAATGCAGCAGCTGCATTCATCTGACAAAAGACAACAAAAAGCCCAGTGATCTCTCACTAGGCTTTTTTCATGGCAGCAAAAACCTGCCCATCTAATTTTTCAGCAGCACGCTGATCATATATTTTGACATATTGAGGCACAGAGGACAGTTGAGCGCCGTAAAACAGAGCATTCCTCACCGCTTCAATTGTAATATCGAAACAGCACATATTAAATGGAACATCCTGCAGCGGATCTTGTCGTACCGCAGCACGTCCGTTCACTGCGTACACTGTCTCTTCTCCAAAGACAGTAACCGTAATGAGCGGATTAGTCATCATGTTATTCACTAAACGTGAACGATGATCAATTGCTACACGAAAAGTAGAAGCATTCTCCGCATAAATCCAGGAGATGGCTGTTGAAGTCGGACCTCCGGATTCTACATCCACTGTGCTCAGAAGCACAAAGGTCTCATTCTTGAATTGCTGTAAAAGAGATTCAGTTAATTGTGTGACGGCTTCGGACATTCAACCAGCCCCCTAACCTTCTTTATGCAATTCTTGTACTTGGTTTATGTTATTATAGCATACCGATTAACGTGCTTCCAATCCCAAAAGAATGAAGGTTATTCGCCTGAAGGTGAAGCCGTTACTTTACCTGAAAGTGTATCTTGTAAAGCCTGCTTGGCATTGGCGAGTTCCGTCTCATTAATATACACATATGGACTTCTCCACTCTCCGGTAACCGGAGTATAATGCACATCCGAAGTGGAAATGTTCCAATACGTCGAGATAAAGTTTTTCATTTGTTCCGATTCCACATCTGTCGTCATATTCTTGTCAACTGCACCAATCACTTTGCTAATCTTCGTAATACCCCCAAGAGATTTCATTTGGTCCAACATGGAGTTCAGCACTTGGTTTTGACGTTTGTTACGATCAAAGTCATTGGATTCAGCGGTCTTCGGATTACAATTGGATTTGCGGTAACGAACAAAATCCAGTGCCGCTTTACCATCGAGATGTTGTGGGCCTGCGACCAAATTGATGTCTGTCCCATCGGCTGTATCTCTATAACACATATTTTTATCCACAGTCACATCCACGCCACCGACAGCATTGACAGCATCACGGAATGCCTGGAAATTCAGGACGGTTGTATAATTAATATCTACATCCAAATACTTGCCCATCATTTCTTTCATCTGATCCTCTGCATTTTTGCCAGTGGTTTTTTCCTGTGCTTTGAATTTCGGATAATAGGAATTCAGCTTGTTGGATTTGTACCCATCCAATTGAATACGCGTGTCTCGCGGCAAAGATACAATGGTTGCCGTCTTGGTCTCCGGATTCAACGAAGCCACCATAACGACATCCGAGAGATATGTGCCCGTTTCAGGACGGTTATCTGTGCCTAATAACAGCATCGTGATCGGTTTGGTTGTGGCTGACATCCCGGGAGGTACCGGTTTATCGATGCCTGTATCCACGACTTGATTGTATACCCAGTACGTATATCCACCGCCTACCACAATGGCAATAACCAATAGACTTAAAAGGATTCTGCCAAAAGCATTCATTCTCTTTTTCTTCTTAGGCTGCTTGCCCTTGCCATTCTTCGATCCAGAAGCACCGGATTGCGTTGGTGCCTGTCTCCGTGGAGGCAGTCCGTTCGAATTTGAGTTCATATCTTCAACACCTTTATCACATCTGTTTTTGTCTAAATAAAAGACAACCGCTTTCCCTAAGGAAAACGGATGGTCTGTACAAGACAGGATTTATGAGTTTCGAGCGGCAGCTTCCGCTTTTTTCTTTTGACGGCCTTCGATAAAATAACGCACTCTCACTAACAACATCAAACCAACCGCGACCAACAAACATTGAATGATGGGAAGCTTGTCGATCTGAAAAATAAGAAGCATGAATGTGCCCATCGCCATCAAAATATAGAGAACGATTTCCTTACCAAGTGGCAATTTCTGACGTACCCGAAACACCTTGTTATATACGTAAGTAATCAATACAAAGATGACGATGTAGGCTACGATCGGGTGTGATGCGAACCATGCTTGCATGCACAGCCAGCTCCTTTCGTGTTCATGCTAGGATATAAGTTAACTGGTTGATGGAGCACCACCAACAACATTAATTACAAAGCTCTCTATGTGACCGTTTCGGATTCGGATCGTTCTTTTGGTCGCTGTTATCCCCAGATTTTTTTGATCCATTTTTCAATGGTAAAATCCGGGGATAAAGGCGAACGCTTCGCTCCTACAGAATCGATTCCGTATCCTCCACTACTTTAGTGGGTTGTAATCAACGTCGATGGTGCATGTGTGTTTCATCAAATGCTAACTTATATAAATTATTTTGTTGTTATTAGGCTTTGGAAGCCATTTTGCGTTGTTTTTCTGCACGTTCACGCTCGGATTTATTCAGGATCTTCTTACGAAGACGAATAGATTTCGGTGTGATCTCACAATATTCATCTTCATTCAGATATTCAAGCGCCTGTTCCAATGAGAAGATAATCGGAGTTTTGATTTTAACCGTATCATCTTTACCAGAAGAACGAACGTTAGTCAGTTGTTTTTCTTTGCAGATGTTAACAACGATATCATTGTCACGTGTATGTTCACCAACGATCATACCTTCGTAGATCTCAGTACCCGGCTCCAAGAAGAGCGTACCGCGATCCTCAACACCCATCATTCCGTAGAACGTAGATGTACCCGTTTCAGTTGAGATCAGTACACCTTGGTGACGTCCACCCACTTGACCGGATACTACTGGAGCGTAGCTGTCAAATGCATGGTTCATTACACCATAACCACGAGTCAATGTCAGGAAGTTTGTGCTATATCCGATCAAACCACGTGCTGGAATCAAGAACTCCAGACGAACTTGACCACTACCTGTGTTGACCATGTTAACCATCTCTGCTTTACGTGCGCCCAGGCTCTCCATTACGGAACCCATGCTCTCTTCAGGGATATCAATCAACAAGCGCTCAACCGGCTCCATTTTCTTACCGTCAACTTCTTTGATGATAACTTCCGGTTTAGATACTTGCAATTCATATCCTTCACGACGCATATTCTCAATCAGGATACCCAAGTGAAGCTCACCACGTCCGGAAACGACAAATGCATCCGGGCTTTCCGTTTCGTCAACACGAAGGGAAACGTCTGTTTCCAATTCTTTTAACAAACGCTCACGAAGTTTACGGGAAGTTACCCATTTACCTTCACGACCTGCGAATGGACTGTTGTTCACGAGGAACGTCATTTGCAGTGTAGGCTCATCGATTTTCAAAACTGGAAGTGCTTCTGGATTGTTAGGGTCGGCAATGGTTTCACCAATATTGATGTCCTTGATCCCTGCAATGGCAACGATGTCACCTGCTCCTGCTTCTTCTGTCTCAATACGTTTGAGACCCTGGAAACCGAACAGTTTCTCGATACGTGCAGTTTTGCTCTTACCATCACGCATAATAACCGTTACCGATTGTCCTTGACGGATCACACCGCGGTTAACACGACCAATGGCAATACGGCCAAGGTATTCATTGTAGTCCATCAAAGTAACGAGGAATTGAAGTGGTTCTTCAACATTTTCGGTAGGGTGTGGGATATGACTAACGATCGTATTGTAGATCGCCATCATGTTGTCATCCTGTTTAGCAGGATCACTTTCCATGCTGGATGTTCCGTTCAATGCGGAAGCATATACAACAGGGAATTCAAGTTGTTGATCGTTGGCACCCAGTTCAATGAACAGGTCCAATACTTCATCAATTACCTCAGCCGGACGAGCCGCTGGACGGTCAATTTTGTTTACAACAACGATAGGTGTCAGGTTGTGCTCCAGTGCTTTACGAAGTACAAACTTCGTTTGTGGCATACAGCCCTCATAAGCATCAACAACGAGCAATACGCCGTCAACCATTTTCATGATACGTTCCACTTCGCCACCGAAATCGGCGTGTCCTGGTGTATCCACAATGTTGATCAGGTAATCTTTATAAGTTATAGCCGTGTTTTTGGCCAAAATCGTAATACCGCGTTCACGCTCCAAATCGTTGGAGTCCATTGCGCGCTCCTGTACCGTTTCGTGATCACGGAAAGTACCGGATTGCTGGAGCAACTTGTCGACGAGCGTAGTTTTCCCGTGGTCGACGTGGGCAATAATCGCAATATTGCGAATGTGTTCTCTTGAATGCATGGTTTGTATCCATATCCTTTCCAATTTCAATTCTTATCTACTAAACTTCCCGCAATTTCGCAGGTTACTCACAAAATAAGCGTCGGTGATATCCCGACGCATGTCTATATCCCTTATATTATAGTTTATTATAGGTAAAAATCAAGATATTTCGCACGAAAAGACCACTGGGAATGTTACCAGCCTCTCCCTTGACGCCCTCGTCCCAGCAATAACCAGACTCCGCCCAGGATCAAAAGGACAGCAAGTACATAGATTATTCCCGTTTGCAGCAAGGTAAATCCGAATAATATGATAGACACCGCACCAAGGATCAAAGCTGCAGGTAACACATATTCAGGTCTTCGCCGTTCAGCCATTCCATATTCGAGTAACCCTATGGCAATCCCAAGCAAGAATGCTGGCCACAGCCTGCTCATCAGTCCAGCGCCCCATGTATTCGTTATACTGAATAAAACACCATACACCGTTAGGATCCCGGCAGGAACAAGTGACCAGGATGGTGAAATACGCGCATAATATAACGCATGAAGGGCGATACCTGGTAACAGGATCAGCAAAGGCCAGAAATTACGACCAATGAAGCCAAACACACCAAACTTGCCAAGCAGAATGATAATTCCTGCAACTACAATAAATAGTCCAATCGCTTTTTCATTTCTCATCCTCATCTGCAATCACCTCATATACCATGGCTATGTACTTTATTTCTTAATAAAGGATACGCATTCCAGCTCGACTGTTGATTTTAATACCTGTAATCCTGCTTCTAGTGTATCCGAAGTTTCGGCAAAAAACTATACTTTATGTCGCACTATGCATGTGCCCTTTATCTGTATTACCCTAAAATGTGCAACTTATGACTAGCCCAATGAAGGTTGTAATGGCGAGAGTATTCTCTCAACACAAAGCCGCCTAAACCGGACGGTTCAGACGGCATATGTTCAAGCCTAATTCCATAGTTAAACTATGCGTTCTTCCGCACAAATTTATGAGCTCCTCCAACCGCAATGACAAGACAAGCCATTGCTGCGGGGAGCAGCGTGTGTACCTCTGATGCCATACCTCCCAGCCATTCTCCTAACTTTGGGTCTTTCATCACCATCTCACCAGCTGTGAAAGCCAGAATGCCTGATCCGGCGAATACCAGAATCGGGAATCGCTTCAACAAACCAACAATTAACCCACTCCCCCATACGACAATGGGTATACTTATTGCAATCCCGATGACGATCAAAGCCAAATCTCCATCTGCCAAAGCCGCTATGGCCAAAACGTTATCCAGGCTCATTATAAAATCGGCAATCAGAATGGTTTGAATGGCTTTCCAGGTCGTTGAGGCTTCTCGAATATGTACTTCATCCTCATTTTGAAGCAGCAGCTTCACTGCAATCCAGAGTAGCAACAGCCCACCTGCCGCTTGGATAAAGGGAATCCCGAGCAATAATACCGCTACAAAGGTTAATACGCAGCGTAACACTACCGCACCAAAAGCCCCCCACCATACCGCCTTTTTACGTTGTATTGGTGGCAGATCCTTGCTGGCAAGCGCAATAACCACCGCATTATCTCCACTCAATACCAGATTGATCATTAAAATTTCAGTTAACAGCCATAGTGTATCCATGTCCTCATCCCCCCACATTAACTTGTATGTCAGAGTTGTCCATGCTATTCTTAATGATTGAACCGTATATAAGGAGTGACATATCTCATGGAGCTATTTAGTCCCACATTCTGGCTGGCTTTGCTGAACGTTGTCTTTATTGATCTCATTCTGGCTGGGGATAATGCCATCGTCATTGGTCTAGCAGCTCGAAATTTGCACCCTTCCGTGCAGAAAAAGGCGATTCTATATGGAACTGGCGGCGCACTTTTGATTCGAATTTTAGCAACAGTTGTTGTATTATGGTTGCTTAAAGTTCCGTGGCTCTTGCTTGTGGGAGGCATACTTCTGATCTGGATTGCCTATAAATTATTGGCGGATCAGGGAGATGAACACAATGATGTCCAGGCGGGAACTTCCTTGTGGACCGCTATTCGTACCATCGTGATTGCGGATGCAGCCATGGGACTCGATAACGTGATTGCAGTTGCTGGAGCAGCGCAACAGCATCTCGTGCTTGTCATCCTTGGACTCCTCATTAGTGTACCTATTATCGTCTGGGGCAGTACCCTGTTTATCAAGCTAATTAATCACTTTCCCTGGATCATCTATGTCGGAGCCATCGTTCTCGGGTATACGGCTTCCAATATGATCACTGAGGAACAGCGACTTTTGCCTTACTTTACTGAGCATCCGGCATTGCGCATTCTCTTCATCGTTGTGGTTATTGCAGGCGTAGTCTTTGCAGGTTATCGCAAACGCTCCAGCAGTTCCAGCCATAAGGGATCTGGCGGGGAACAGCAACGCTCCTATTCGTAGGCTAATTTAAACTAAAAATTTCATCTGAATACAGCAAAGGACTGAACGATATTTCATCGGACAGTCCTTTTTTGCAGTTAACATAGCCCTTATTATGTCAGCCATGCTCATTTTTATTGAGTTTAGAACCAGTCATCCTTCATGCCATTATCGTCTGTCTGATTCGTTACCACAGAAGTTTCCCCGGCGTGCAGAGTGATTGTTTCTGTTAATTCCACCGCTTGATCCACCCATTCTGACAGATGGCTCATTGTTGATTCTATTTTATCCACAATTCGAAGATTTGGATTGGTTGAAGGTGACTTTGGCACAAAGAGAGTACAGCAATCCTCATATGGCAAAATAGATATGTCATACGTTCCGATCTGTTTTGACAGGGTAATGATCTCCTGTTTATCCATCATCACCAGTGGTCGCAAAAGTGGCAGATCCGTCGCACGACCAATGACATTCATACTCGGAAGAGTCTGACTCGCTACTTGGCCCAAGCTATCCCCCGTAATCAGTGCGAGTGCCCGCTCACGCTCGGCAAGTTTGGATGCAATTCGCAGCATTGAACGTCGCATCAGCGTAATAATCAGATTGTCCTGACCCAGTTGGGTAAATGCCGTTTGGATCTCTGTAAATGGAACCAGATGCAGCTTGATTGTTCCTGCATGATCAGCAAGGGCACGCGCCAAATCAATGACTTTCTCTTTGGCACGCTGGCTTGTGAACGGGTAACTGTAAAAATGTACACATTCCACTTCAAGTCCACGGCGCATGGAAGACCAGGCTGCAACCGGGCTGTCTATTCCACCTGATAGTAACACCATTGCTTTGCCATTCGTGCCCAACGGAAACCCACCTACTGCCGGAATGGTTTCATTGAAAATATACGTGCCCTGATCCCGAATTTCCACTCGCAGTTCAATATCAGGCTGACGAACATCAACACTCAATTGCTGGAACTTCCGAAGGATCGGGGAACCAACCAAATGATTCATTTCATGGGAAGAGTTCGGGAACTCCTTCCATACCCGCCTTACATTTACCTTGAATGTGGTGCCTTCCTTGAATTCATCTTCCCTTTCGTCCATAAAAGCAACTGCCGTTTTCACAATCTCATCAAGCTCGGATGGAGTAACTTTAACCGGACTAATCGACATCACGCCGAATACACGCTTTAGCACCTTAATCAGTTCAGTATGTGATTCACCTCCAAGATCCACATAGACACGGCCATATTCTTTGCGAAGGCTCGCTCCTGGATAAGGTTTAAGCAAAGCTTTCACCTGTGTAATGATCGTTTTTTCGAATCGGGCACGATTTTTCCCTTTTAACATAAACTCTCCGAAACGGAGAAGCAGCATATCATATTTCATATCCATTCACATCCGCCTTTCGAGGGGTCGCAACTGCGCCACCATCTGATGTAAAGCCCGTTCAAGCAAGGCTACATCTTCTTCTGTATGTTCATCTCCAAGACTAATACGCAATCCGCCACCAGCACAAGCTGCATCTCTGCCCATCGCAAGCAGAGCCCGACTCGGTTCAGCCGAACGCGAAGAGCAGGCAGATTGGGTGGATATGGTTACGCCAAGTTGCTCCAAGGTGTGCAGCGCCACTTCTGCCTTCATCCCGGGATAGGAGAAGTGCACAATATGCGGTGCACCCTCTGTGCGACTGTTCAATTCAAATTCAGGAATAACACGTATCGTTTCCATCAATCGATCACGGAGCACCGTTGTACGTCGGGCAAAATCAACCTGATCTTCTGCTGCCATCCGCATGGCCTTTGCCATGCCTACCAGCAAGGCAACGTTCTCCGTGCCTGCCCGCAGGCCATGCTCCTGTGATCCCCCTGACAATAGTGGCGTAAGCTCCACTCCACTTCGCACATATAGGAGACCCGCTCCCTTCGGTCCACGAATCTTGTGAGCAGACAAACTGTACAGATCTGCACCCCAATCGGCAGGTGTAGCCTCCATTTTCCCAAAACCCTGAACACCATCTACATGGAAAAGCACGCGTGGTGCTTTCTTTTTGAGCTGTTTGCCAATCTCTGCAATCGGATGGATGGCTCCTGTTTCATTGTTTACATGCATCAGACTTACTAACACCGTATCCGGTCTGATCGCATCTACAACCTGCTGAGCATTCACCACACCAGCGGAATTGACAGGAATTAGCGTCACATCCCATCCCCACTGTTGCAATTGCATAAAACTTTCATACACCGAGGCATGCTCGGTAGCCGTTGTGACGATATGTCTGCCTCGTGACTGATAACGTAATGCCGCACCTTTTATCGCAAGATTATTGCTCTCCGTAGCACCGGAAGTAAATAGAATCTCTTCAGGCTTGACGCCGATTGACGCAGCACATCCGGATCGAGCACGACGCAGCAACTGATCGGCACGCTCTCCATACCCATGGATGGAGGACGGATTACCGAATTGTGTCTCCATAATTTCGGCCATCGTACGAATCACATCGGGATGGGGAGGTGTGGTTGCAGCATAATCAAAATATTTCAAATGAGGTTAGACCTCCCTTATCTCTTCGTTCATGAATCTACAGTGAGCATTGTAACACGATACCCGTACAACACAAAAAGACCAACCGGGAACAGGCGTTTCAAGCGCTACTGCTCCCACATTGGATCTCATCCTGCCTATCATGTGTTATCGCAAATGTTTTCTGTGAGTTTAGATCACATATTTAGACCGTGCCTTCTCCACCTTGGAGATATAATTCTGTGTTTCTGAAGGCAGACGGTTAAGTACACTCATCAGTTCGCTATCACTCGACACGCCCAGACGTGAAACACGCCCCGGTCCTGCATTATATGCAGCAAGCGCCATCTTCACTTCTCCACCGAAACGCTGGAGCTGAAGAGAAAGATATTTCGTACCAGCATCTATGTTCTGGGCAGGATCAAATGAATTATTTACACCCAGCCCTGCAGCCGTCCCATCCATTAATTGCATGAGCCCCTTGGCACCGGCGGAAGACACAACATTTGGGTTAAAATTGGACTCTGTGTCAATGACGGCCTTGATCAATGATTCAGGAACACCGTATTTGGCACTTGCCTCGGCAATCAAAGATTCATAATCCGTAGGTACAGATGCCCCGGAATCCACAATTCCTGTATTGGATGAAGATAATAAAGACTCAACGATGTTATTGGAGACAGAGGACGATCCTGCGGTATTTATATCCGGATTGTACGTGCTTCCGAGTTGTAACCACAACAAACCATCACTGGATCTTTTGGAGAGCGTAGCGGTGGAATCCGTATTGCTCGTCGAATTGGCACCCGCACCCGTACCTAACAGCCCGTCCATCACATTGGCGAAATCCACTGCTGAACCAGCATCTGATTGTGATCCACTGGTTTGGTTATTCACATTGGACAATTGCAGTTCCAACAACTGCCGCGATCCGCTTGGATCAATCTGCATGAGTTATACCCACTCCCGTATAATTAAGCGTATTATGACCTTATTCTACATCGTTTTACAGCAAGGTTCCATTGTTTTCAAAAAAATAGTTGAATCCCACGGTCTAACCTGCGTATATACGAAAAAAAACCTCCTGTAAGTCACCACACATGGGTGAAAACAGAAGGCTTGGTGAAGCATATTTTACACTTAGCGCGCAAATGGGATCATGAAAAAATAACTCAGCGTGGCTACAATACCCAGTCCAATGGACCAAGCTCCCGCTGTTTTCCGGCCATTTACATAAGCATAGTAACCCAGAACAGCTGCCGCTGGTCCAAGTACGATTGACCACATAAACAAGGACGCAATACCGAAAGCCAGCCCCATATAACCTGCGACCTTGCCTGTTGACTCCATGACACGGTCTGCCTCATGTTTCTCAACTACAGGTTCTGAACGTTCGGTGCCTCCAGTTCTTACAACAGTTGGAGGAGCCACCTCAGCCCCGTACTCTTCCCGATGTACTTTCCTTGGATAATCCACACGCATACGCTGTTTTTCAACTTCACCCTTGTTTTCAGGGCGATCAATAGAACGAATGTTGTTATCGTCATTTTTCATTTGGAAGCACCTCCGTTATGAATAGGATGACTGCTCACTTGGGTTTGAACGTGTGACAGCAGGTTGCAGAGGATGTACGCGCATGATCATGATGATCCGAGTCGAATGTCTCACCGGCAAATTCCTCATGCAGACGACGGGTGGCATGTTGGTCAATGTCAATCATGATGGCATCAGCTTGGCAGAAGTTGTTCTCTCCCCAAAAGTTGCAGTTGGAGACGCTGCATTTGACAATTGGTTTGTCTTGGCTCATTTTTTATCACCTCGACTACTATTGTCTCCCCGCCACAAACCCGATATTCTCCGCTAAAATGCCAGATGATGACATGATCTCACCTCGTCTGATTCTCACTAAAAACACAAAAAAACCGCCACAAGGGCGGTTTCGTCCAATATCATATTAAGGTTTAAAACGTAAATTAAGCGTGATTCCGTTGATTTTGCATACGGCGCTGAGTCAGGTAATCACTTTCATAATATGCCAGATCATCGCGCAATTCTTCGTACGTTTTGGAAATCTCAAGAATGACATCCCGCACTGCACGAATTGGCTTGTCACGAAAACGAATAGCATCTTGTCCTGTGTAAGCGTATCTTCCGTCTTCGGAATAACATTCATTTTTGGGATAGAAAAAGCTGTTTACGCATTGGTGATACGTATTATAAAGAGCCTTTTCGGCAAAATCGACATCAAAGTTGGCACGACGCAGCACAACGCCAAGTTTTTCGTAAGAAACCTCAGAAAAAACGAGCAAATGACGGAGATCTGAAAGAAATCCTTTGTAGAAGGTTGTTGATTCTTCCGTCTGATTCTGATCCAGTTCAGGCAAAGCATTCTCATTCAAAAATTTTTCAATCCGATCGATAGCCGGTTTTAACTTTTCCCTAGTTGACTCACATGTTTTCTGTACATTGGCTGCTGACATAAAGGTAGCTCCCCCTTAAATAAGTCCTTACATATAGGTCGGCCAACGGTGGTTTTCCCCTGACCTTTGAATTCTCAGCTATAATCCTACCATAAAAAGATGACGAGCGGTATCCCTTAATCATGCTTTCCGTTTCTGCCATTAAACATGCCTATTATAAGCAGTCAGACTCGAACTCGCTTGCATAAAACGTTCCGCTTTTTCTAACGATAGATATAACCAGTGACAACGATGAAGCACTGTTAATGATTGTCCATAATGAACGAAGGAGGTTCCATCCACCATGTCCAGACCGAAATGGATTAACTGGGCCCTAGCAGCTGGTGCGGGAGCACTCGCTCTGACACTTCTGCTTCCAACATCAAATCGTCCCGAACCCAAGCCTAGTGCCCTGTCTGATTCTGCTCATGAAGAGCACACGAGTAAACAGCGTCTGAAAGTGCAGGATGTCAAAGCGACCGATCTTCTGACCCGCATGGATGCCAAGCAGCATCTCAGTATCATGCTGGAAAAAACCGCCACAATGAATGCTGCGCAGGTGAGTCGATATGTGAATGATCTCCGAGGTTCACATGAACATATCAAATCCATTCATCTCATGAACATCAATGGCTCATTCAATAAACCGTTTGATCAGGCTTCCACACAAGGAAGCAAGTTGGAACAACAGAAGCTTCAACATGCGCTGAACCTTGCCAAAAAAGCGGTAAACAAACGTCAAAGTTTTGAATCCTCTTCTTTTCCTTTGGGAAAAGAAAAATATTTTGTTATGGGGCAACCCTCCAAAGATGGCAAAAGAGCGGTAATTGCCTTGTTCAGCCAGAACGTATTAAATGCTGTTGAAGAACATCAGCGCAAAAATCTGCGCATGATCCCTTATCCGCGTGAGGGTAAATTCAAAATTGAGTCTGTTCACCCGGATACACTTAACGAAATCACAGTGAAAACCGGACATGATAACGCCAATGCCAGTCATTTTTACGAAAATGAAATTGTCATCCGTTTTCGCCAGGATCCCGGTGAACGTGATATGCGTATCATTAAATCTGATCTAAGGTCTAACTCAATACGCAAGCTGGGATACACGTATGTTTTTCGGTCAGAAAACATGAGTTACAAGCAATTGCATAGCTATTTCGAAAGCAAATGGAATCCACTCTATATGGAGCCCCACTACATGTATTTAACCAATGATACCGTAACTGAACAAACCGATGTAACGATACCCAATGACATTTTGTTCTCCGATTATCAGTGGAACCTGCCTGCAATTGAGACAAACAGAGGTTGGAATATTACCAGAGGAAACAAAGATGTCATCGTTGCAGTGGTCGACACGGGGGTTGATATGAATCACCCTGACCTGAAGGGCAAGCTCCTTGATGGTTATAATGTGGTTGAACCGGGTAGCAAACCGATGGATGATGTGGGACATGGCACACACGTCGCAGGCATTATCGGCGCTATTGTCAACAATAATGAAGGCGTGGCAGGCATGAGCTGGTATAACAAGGTACTACCGGTTAAAGTACTCGACAACTCGGGTTCTGGTACCACGTATGCCGTTGCCGAAGGCATCATCTGGGCAGCCGATCATGGAGCCAAAGTGATCAACATGAGTCTGGGCAATTATGCTGATGCACAATTTCTTCATGATGCCATTAAATATGCTTTTGACCGGGATATCGTCCTGATTGCAGCAACAGGGAACGATAATACAGAGCGTCCAGGATACCCTGCTGCTTATCCGGAAGTATTTGCCGTATCTGCTACGGACCCGGATATGAGCAAAGCTTCCTATTCCAACTATGGGGATTATGTGGATGTGATGGCCCCGGGGTCCAGTATCGCCAGTACCTATCCAAACAATCAGTATGCGGCCTTGTCTGGAACGTCCATGGCTAGCCCCCATGTAGCCGCACTTGCAGGTTTGATTCGTTCGTTAAACCCGGATTTGACCAACACGGAAGTGATGGATTTGATGCGACAAAGTGTTATTGACCTCGGTGATCCGGGTCACGATAAGTATTTCGGCTATGGCCAAATCGATGTCTATAAGGCATTGCAAGCCGCATCAGGCAACAGCGCTCCTTTGCAGTTCTGGCCGCAACATGTCAGACAACAAATGGATAATACAATGAAAAAGTATACCCAGTAACCGTAACGACTCTACTCCGTAAAAATACAAAAGCAGCTGCGCCCCGGGGCGTACGCTGCTCTTTGGTTTATATCCAATTTCCCCGGGGCACCCGCTGCGATTAGCGCTTGCGAGAAGACGTGCGGGCTTTACTTGATTTTTTCACGGACTTTTTCTTCGGATTGTGACTGGAAACATAACAAGGGTCCTCTTCTTTGACAACTACAGGGTACATGTGGTGGTGAATCGGAACACAGTGATGTTTTTTGATCACTTCAATCGGGTGGATGACAGGTACGATCTGTGGGATGTAGTAATCCTCAACAACCTGGATCGGGTCACAGACAATCGGGCAAAGCGGTGGACAGTAATGGTTCATTTCAAAACCAACTCCCTTTCTGGTGATACTATAACCTATTGCAGCAGGTCGAAAGTGGATTGGATGTATGTCCATACTCCGAAAAATTATATGAGCGGTAGCCTGTCCGCCACTGTCCCACCCTGCCCAGGTGATACGCTGTCAATGACTCCGCAAAGCACACGAAGGCCTTCACACAAAAGCTCAACGTTTGTTACAGTGAAGCAGATACGCAGACTTGGTGTATCCATCTCCCCTACATAACAGGCGGAACCAGGGAGGAAAGAGACCCCTGCAGAAAGTGATTGATGATGCAGCTCACGCATATCCAAGTTACTCGGGAGTTGGAGCCACAGATTGAGTCCTCCCTCCGGCAAGCGCCATTGCATTCCCATAGGAGCATGCTCTTCCAGCACTTCAGATGCTGCGCACAAACGAGAATACAATTCATCCCTCAATCGGGATACATAAGCACCGTACTGATTCTGAATAAAAGATTGCAATGCCTTTTGTGTAAGCAGTGGACTGCCCAAGTCTGCCGTAGATTTCGCAGCCACAAGTCGGGTCAATACACTTCCGTCTGCGATGGCACAGGCTATACGGCAACCTGGAGAGAGCACCTTGCTGAAGCTTTTGATATATACGACATGACCTGTCCCATCCATCGATTTAATGGAAGCTGGCGGAGGGTCCCGAAAATAAAGATCTGCAAACGGGTCATCCTCCAAAATGAGGCAGTGGTAGCTTTGCGCAAGATTCAGAAGTTGTGCTCGCCTTCTTGCACTCATCGTAATACCTGTTGGATTGTGATAGGTCGGGATCGTATAGATCAGCTTGGGCGGATAGGTATCACATAACCGGGTCAACAGATCGATACGCATGCCTTCATCATCCATCGGAACTGTAATGATCTTCGCGCCTCTACTCGTAAATACATCAATGGCGCCGGTATAGCTTGGTGCCTCCATGTATACAACATCCCCAGGTCCAACAAAAGTCCGTGCCACAAGATCAATTCCCTGCTGAGCACCACTTGTAATTAGCATGCGTTCAGGTACCACCTGTAGTCCACGCTCGGCAAAATGTTCGGCGAAAACCTGTCTTAACTCCCGATCTCCCTGAAAAGATCCATACGCCGCCATACGCTCAGCATGATCAGAGGAAAGCCGGTAGGCACTGTCGATAATCTCGCGTGTAGGTAGCAGTTCAGGCTGAATCGCTGACATATGAAGTTCATACCGCACTTGAGGGGACGTATCAAAATGTCTCCAGAGCTGCGCTCGCGGTAAATAATCCACGAGTGCCATCTGCCAATTCCATGATGTACTGGATTCACTGTTGGCATGGTTACGCTTGGCTCGGTCAAGATCCTCCATCGGATCTTCGTTTAATGTACCTCTTACATAACAACCTTTCCCCTGGGAGCAGGTGATCAATTGAATCGCTTCAAGTTCAGCATACGCTTTGGATACAGTGACCAGGCTAACACCCAAATCCGCGGTCATTTTACGAACAGAAGGAAGTCGGGTTCCTGGTTCAATGAGTCCTGATCTGATGCGATCGGCAATCGTTAGCGCAATCTGGACGTACAATTTTGTACTGCTTCCCCTTTTTAATTCGATATGCATGGTTGCTCCCCCAACTGTTATGATCTTCATTTTACTGTTATAGTGCAGTCCGTCTATTATAGTTTATAATATCAGTATAACAGTGAATAACAGGAGATGAGAATAACATGAGTATCCCTTGGTCCAAAATGGCACAAAACACCCCGTCCTCTGTCGTTCGCGACATGCTCCAGGCCGCTCAGGCACCTGGAATGATCTCACTAGCCGGTGGATTACCAGCCCAGACTTCTTTCCCGCTGGAAGCCATTCGCGTTGCGTATGAAAAAGTATTTATGAGCGGAGCAGCCGCTCTTCAATATGCGGAGACTGAGGGTTACCGTCCTCTTCGCGCCAAAATCGCCGAACGTCTTGAATCCAAGGGCATTCCCGCTTCACCCGATCACATGCTTCTCACTACCGGTTCACAGCAATCCATTGACTTGGTTTGCCGCATTCTTCTCGACCCGGGTGACCGCGTATTGGTTGAATCACCAACCTACCTCGCTGCTCTGCAAGTCATTCATTCCTATCAAGCTGAATCTCACGGCGTAACCTGTGATGATCACGGAATGTTGCCTGAATCTCTGGAAGAACAGCTCCAGTTGCATCGTCCAAAACTCGTCTATATTAACCCAACGTTCTCCAATCCTACGGGAAAAGTATGGTCACGAGAAAGAAGACAGCAGGCTGTAGATCTGTGCCGCAAGTACGGTGTACTTATTCTGGAAGATGATCCCTATGGTGAAATCCGGTTCAATCCGGAGCAATTGGATGTCCCTGCTCTCGCAGAACTGGATGCAGTATCCTATGACGGCCCTTCCAATGTTATCTACACCAGTACATTCTCCAAAACGGTAGCACCCGGCCTGCGTACTGGCTGGATACTGGCTGCTCCCGATATTGTAAAAATGGCCGCACGAGCGAAACAAGGTGCCGACTTGCATTCCAGCAGCATTGACCAAAGAGCGCTTCATGCGCTGCTTGAATCTTTCGATCTGGATGCACATATTCGCCATATTTCAGAGGATTACGAACAACGGATGAACACCCTGACCACACTCATGGCAGCCAAATCATGGGAAGGCATCTCATGGAATTCACCACAAGGTGGCATGTTCTTGTGGCTGCAACTACCTGAAGGCATGCTGGCAAGCAATCTGTTCACTTATGGTATCCAGGAGAAAGTGTGCATTGTTCCGGGTGATTCCTTCTATGCAGGTACACCAGAGTTAAACCGCATGCGAATCAACTTTACTCATACGGACCCTGAGCTTCTTCCAGAAGCCGTGGAAAGAATGGATCGCGCCATCCAACGCTGGCATGCATCCCTAACATCGGACAGTGTTGTTACACTGTAATGAACTGTCATAATCGTTTCGCTATCCGTTAGCGTATGTAGGTTAAATAACTTGATATGAGAAACAAAAACAAAAATAAGGCGGCAGGCCCGAGAATCTCGGAACTGCCGCCTTATTTTATAGAACCTGTTATCAACAGGAGTTATGATTTTTCAGATGTTCATGGGTCCTTCTGATCAGTCAGGCCATCGAATGATTCATACGAGTTGTCCTCGACTGATAGGTGGACTACATTGTGTTGCAATAGTGATGTGTTGTTGCAGTTAGGAAAGCTTACCGTAAGCCGGGTTCTGTGCTCTTCGTGGTTCATACGGGAACTACCCTCCCACCAGAAGCGACAATCATCTATCTAGGCCATACATTGCTGCACAGCTCAAGCGACCAACCTAGACACACCTCGGGCTAAGGCTGCCTCCTCCGAAGAGGCGACTGTGTCCCATTAGGTCTTGCTCCAGATGGGGTTTACCAGGAACGAAGTCACCAGCGTTCCTCGGGGTCTCTTACACCTCGGTTCCATCCTTGCCTGTGCCGGAAGATCCGGCCATCGGCGGTCCATTTCTGTGGCACTATCCTTCAACTCGCGCTGACTGGACGTTATCCAGCATCCTGCCCTGTGGAGCCCGGACTTTCCTCTCGTGGCAACAAAGGCCACCAGCGATTGTCTGTCAAGCTTTCCGAACAACATTACATAGTATACAGGCATTTGGGTTCCCAGACAAGCTTAATATTACTGGGAATTACACATCAACGGCCTTTTTAGATAAACTTGAATACTTCCGTATTTACCTCAGAAGCCGTAACTTGCGTATCATATCGTTTATCTTCCAAACGGGAACGAAGCCAATCCGCTGTTTTTGGTTTCATAATCTTCTCGGAATTATGTCCAGGGTCGATGATACACATACCTGCCATTAACGCATCATGAGCCGTGTGATAATCAATATCTCCAGTCACAATCACATCCGCACCTTTGAAGCGGGCAGTGAGCGCGTAACGGCTGCCAGAGCCGCCAAGAACCGCTGCTTTTTTGATCTGCTTGTTCAGATCTCCTACAACACGCACATAAGGCACATTGAATTGGGTCTTCACGACCTCCACCAGCTCACCTAATGTCTTAGGCTCCCTAAGGGGTCCCAAGCGTCCCAAACCGAGCGTACGGCCCTTTAAATCCATGGCATAGAGATCGTAGGCCACTTCCTCATACGGATGGGCCTTAAGCATCGCCTGAACGACCTTACTTCTCAGACTTTGCGGTACGATGGTCTCAATCCGCATTTCTTCCACACGTTCCATCTGCCCCTGGGTACCGATAAAAGGTTGAGTGCCCTCACCGGGTACAAACGTTCCTGTACCTTCCGTGTTAAAGCTGCACTTGTTGTATTGACCGATACTCCCCGCTCCGGCTTCGAGTACCGCTTGAAGCACCTGTTCATGATGCGTACGTGGTACAAATACAGCCAGCTTGTACAGATGATCTGTGTGTACATCTTCCAGCGATTCCTTACTGTCGATGCCAAGTGCCTCGGCCATCCAGTCATTCATACCACCCTCGGCCACGTCCAGATTCGTATGACTGATATAGACAGCAATATCATGCTTAATCAGCTTTTCATACAATTTACCCATAGGTGTATCTGTATTCAGTGACTTAACCGGACGGAAAATGATAGCGTGATGAGCGATAATCAGGTTGGCACCAATACGAATCGCTTCGTCCACCACTTCATCCGTCACATCCAAAGCAACTAACACGTGACTGATTTCTTTTTGCAAACTGCCGAGCTGGAGACCAATTCGGTCATCCGGTACAGCCAGATGTTTGGGAGCGAGTTGCTCCATCAGTTGAATTACAGTTTGACCTTTGGCAAACATGCCAAAACCTCCTTCAAGTTTGCGATAAGACGCTCTACCTCAGCCGCCTTGTCTCGGGAAGTATCCTGATCGGATTTGGAGATGGAGTTTACAACCCCTTGCAGTTTGATGATCTCACTTTCCCATTTAGCAAAAAATACATCCGTTGGACGATCCACCAAATATGGCCCCATCCGCAGCAGCAAATCTTCCGTCAATTCTGCCCCGCCTTGAAGCGGACGTGCACGATACACCTCTTCATTTGCAATCGGGCTTACGGATTGTGGCATCGCCGTTATAATCTCATAGATCTTGCCATCTTCTTCGAGCAACTGTTCTGCCACAACCACCCAGTGATGCTCCAGCAACCAGCGTCTGAGAATATCTTCTCCCACATTGGGTTGCAAAATAAGTAACTGGACTCCATCCAGTTTGGATAAACCTCGGTCCAAAATGGAGGCAATCAGAGCACCACCCATACCTGCAATGGTGATGACATCCACTTCTCCCGCAGAGATTACATCCAATCCGTCTCCACGGCGTACAGTTATTTTTTCTTTCAGGCCAGCATCACTGACTTGTTTGCATGCAGCATCATAAGGGCCAGGATTGACTTCCCCGGCTACTGCATTTGCGGCTTTCCCACTGCGGATCGCGGCTACTGGCAGCAACGCGTGGTCTGAACCGATATCAGCCATGCGGCTGCCATCGGGAATTTGATCATGTATTCGCTGTAATCGATTCGAAAGTTTCATGAAGCACCTACACCATTCATTTAATTTATTGATTTGCATTGAACAAGGAAAAGCGATAAAATAAAATCCAATAAAACATTTCAAGGATGAATTTCCAAAACCAAGAAATCAAGACGTTCAAATTAAAAATAAAGGAGACCCCGCCGCCGCTAATGCGTCTTGCGGAAAGTCTCCCGTAGTTCAATTATTCGAGGAAATCTTTGAGTCGTTTACTACGACTCGGGTGACGCAATTTACGAAGAGCCTTGGCTTCAATCTGACGAATACGCTCACGCGTAACACCAAACACCTTGCCGACTTCCTCCAGCGTTCTCGTCCGTCCATCGTCCAGACCGAAACGTAGACGAAGCACGTTCTCTTCACGTTCAGTCAGTGTATCCAATACATCTTCGAGCTGTTCTTTCAGCAACTCATACGCAGCAGCATCCGCCGGAGCAAGTGCTTCCTGATCCTCAATGAAGTCACCCAGATGGGAATCATCTTCCTCACCGATCGGTGTTTCCAGAGAAACCGGTTCCTGTGCAATCTTCGTAATTTCACGAACTTTCTCCACACTCAGATCCATCTCAGCAGCGATTTCTTCTGGTGTCGGTTCACGCCCAAGTTCCTGCAACAGCTGACGGGATACCCGGATCAGCTTATTAATCGTCTCCACCATGTGCACAGGGATACGAATGGTACGCGCCTGGTCAGCAATAGCACGAGTGATCGCTTGACGGATCCACCATGTGGCATACGTACTGAACTTATATCCTTTTTTGTGGTCGAACTTCTCAACCGCTTTGATCAGGCCCATATTACCTTCCTGGATCAAATCAAGGAATAACATTCCACGTCCAACGTAACGCTTCGCGATACTGACTACGAGTCGAAGGTTCGCTTCAGCCAGACGACGCTTGGCTTCTTCATCCCCGTTCTCAATCCGTTTAGCCAGTTGTACTTCATCATCTGCCGACAACAATGGCACACGACCAATTTCCTTGAGATACATACGGACAGGGTCATTGATTTTGATTCCTGGCGGCAAGCTCAGATCATCATCAAAGTGGAATTCGTCCTCTCCCTCTCTGGTGTTGTTCTCGGAATCTTCACTAGGACGCAGTGTAACCTCTTCATCATTTTCATTCACTACATCGATACCCAGATCGCTCAGTTGCTCATAGAACTCATCCATTTGCTCTGCATCCTGCTCAAAAGGAGAGAGTTTCTCTATAATTTCCTTGTAATTCAGCGAAGCTCTTTTCTTACCTGATTCAATCAATTGATCTTTAACCTGATCCAGTGTCAATTCTGTTTCTAGTTCAGTATGCTGATCATTCGCCATAACTCGACTCCCTCCTCCCTAGAAACATCTAATCATCAGACGTTCACTGTCTCTCTAGGGCAATCATTTCAATTGCAATCTGTGCCGCGCGTACAGAATCACCTGCCCGCTCTGCAGCAATCATTTCTTCTTTTTTCAAATCGTACTCTTTCTTACGTGGATACTTCAGCACTTCCCTGATGCAATCATCGAGCATTTGAATACTCCATTCACCTGGACCATCCATCATCGAGATTGAACTGACCGTTTTTTCCAAGCGATCGTCATGCAGTGAAGACATAAAACGGCTTGTATCCGACGGTTTGCCTTGCGCATAGTAGGCATATAGATAAGCAGCAATAGCTGCATGATCATCCAAGTTAAAAGCTTCACCAAGATGCTCATTCACGTACTGGGCAGCCTCATCATCCTGCAACATCCAGGCAATCAGTTTGCGTTCAGCAGCGTGATAAGCCGGCAACAGATTAGGTGTAGGCACCTGCCTATTTTGTTGCCTACCATTATTCCACCTTTTCGGGTTATTATCCCCATACTGAAGGTTATTTTTCATCGCCTCCCGTTCTTCATTACACTCCTGCTTCAATGTTTCGAAGGATACGTCCACTTCTGCAGCCAGTTCACGAAGATACACTTCCCTTTCTGTTGGAGAAGGTAAGGGGGCAATCAATTTTACTGCTTCTTTCGAATAGGCGATTTGTCCGCCACCCTCTAGCAGTATATGGCTTTTTTTTAAGTTTATAAGTTTAAATTTTGTAGTTGTCACGGCACCGTCCACAATCTGGTTTCGGAACCGTTCACCACCATGCTTCCGGATAAAGTCATCCGGGTCAAGTCCCTCGGGAATGAGAGCCACTTTGACCTGCAATCCGGCTTCCTCAAGAATGGGGAAGTTTTTGAGTGCAGCAGCCTGTCCTGCTTTGTCGCCGTCATAACATATGATGACTTCGTCGCACATGCCTTTGAGCATCAGTGCCTGATTCTCGGTTAGTGCAGTACCCATTGCCGCTACACCATTCTGGATGTCCTGATCCCATGCAGAGATGACATCACCATATCCCTCGAACAAAATGGCTTGTCTTTGTTTGCGAATTGCATTTTTGGCCTGATGCAGATTGTAGAGAACACGGCTTTTGTTAAATAACCGGGTTTCCGGTGAATTTAGATATTTCGGTTGCCCATCTCCCAATATGCGTCCTGCAAATGCAATTGGCTTACCGCTCCTGCCATTAATCGGGAACATAATCCGGTCTCGGAATCGGTCCACATATCCCTGACCTTCATTTCGCGGTGATAGAAGTCCACCCTTTTCCATTTCTTCGAGCGGATAGTTACGTTTTTCAAGAAATTGTACCAGTGTGTCCCAACGATTTGGTGCGAACCCAATCTGGAACTGGTCAATCAACTTGTCTCCAATACCTCTGGAGCGTAAATATTCCATGGCTGACTTGCCGTGCTCTGTATTTTTCAACAAAAAATGATAAAGCTTCGCGGTAAGCTCATAAGCCTCCAACAGACGTTCAGTCTCCGGATTCACATGAGCAGATTCACGCCCTTGCCAGTCCCCCATAGAGATGTGACTTTCTTCCGCCATCGTTTTGACAGCCTCGGGAAAGGATAACCCTTCGATTTCCATCCTGAATTTGATGGCATTTCCACCCGTGCCGCAACCGTAGCAGTAGAAAATTTGTTTCTCAGGTGTAACGGTGAACGAAGGCGTCTTCTCGGAATGAAAAGGACAGAGGCCTTTCATATACTTCCCCTGCTTGGTCAGATGCACAAATCGGCTCACCGTATCGACAATATCATTCTGCTGTAACACCGATTCAATAATACTTTCGGGTATACCGCCTTGTCCGGTACTCATCTCTGGCCACCTTCATCTCTTCAACACGTAAATATAATTCGATAAACTTACACATTCTCCTGCAAATCTTTTAAAAGTTTTGTCAGTTTATGTTGAAAAATTTCACGATCCTGCTCTGTGAAAGGCTTTGGGCCTTTCCCGTAATGGCCTCTTTTTCGTGCTTTGGCCGCAGTATGACGAGAATCCAACATGAAATCAATGTCACGATCGTTAAACTCACGACCACGAAAGGATAAAACATAACAACGTTTGCCGAGCGCAAGTGCCGCAAGTCCATAGTCCTGAGTGATAACCACATCGTTTGGCTTAATATGATTAGCAATATAGAGGTCTGCGCTCTGATCGCTACGATCCACTTGCACAGTACGCACCCCTTCTCCTCCTTGAAGCAAATGATCAAACGAAGAGACTAACAGTACAGGGATGTTGAAAAGGCGAGCGGTTTGCGCAATCTCGGTTTTGACCGGGCAAGCATCACCATCCACAACAATATGACGTATATTTAACTCACTCAAACCCAGACCACCCGGTTTCATAAAATAGCTGCATATTGTAATATACGACCCCGGCCGGGCAAAATCCTTCTGCCACAACAAGGGAAATCAAAGGCTAAAATACGGAGCGGTTGTCAAAAATACATTTCACAACCCGTTCCGTATATTTATACCCTCATATATCCTTCTTTAATACTGAATTTTAGCTTTGCTCCAAGTCTGTGGAAAAGGACTCATGAAATACGCCTAATTACCATACCAACTTGGAAAAATCAGCAAATCCTTTCAAGTCACGATCAATAGCTGCAAGCAAGGCAAGTCGATTCGCACGGACAGCCTCATCTTCAGCCATAACCATGACCGAATCGAAGAATGAGGTAATACCATCTTTCCAAGCAGAAGCAATAGCCAGCGCTTCAGCAGCCTTATGCTGAGTTAACGCCTGACGATATTCTGCATTCGTTCTGCTCCATGACTCGTGCAGCTGACGCTCTCCATCTTCTGTGAACAGTTCTGGATGTACAGAAGCATTGGATGCTTTGGCAGCCAGATTACCCACACGGTTGAATGATTCAACCGTTGTTTTGAATGCGTCTCCTGTCAGAACAGCCGCCATCAACGCTTCACCTTTTGGAACCACAGCACTGATATCATCGAATCCGGAAGAGATTACGGCATCCACTACGTCGTAGCGAACGGTTTCGGACAGCAATTTTTTCACACGAAGACCAAAGAAGTCTTGCAGATCTTTACGAACCTCTTCATCTGCACGTTTCAACAGGTTCATCTGGGCATGCACTTGAAGTGCTACTCCGAACACATCTGACAATGTCAGCGGAAGCTTGTGATCCAGCAAAATCTGTACAATACCTGCAGCCTGACGGCGTAGCGCATACGGATCTTGAGATCCCGTTGGAATGATGTTAATGGAGAAACAACCTACGATTGTATCCATTTTGTCCGCAGCACTTACAATGGCACCAACAAGAGAAGCAGGGGATTGATCTCCAGCAAAACGTGGCTGATAGTGTTCAAATACCGCTTTGGCCACTTCTTCTTTTTCACCAGCTTTACGAGCGTAATCCTCACCCATCACACCTTGCAGTTCCGGGAATTCACCAACCATCAGTGTCACCAGATCGAATTTGCAGATATCTGCTGAGCGGCTAACGGATTCGGCAACATCACCGGATACTTGCAGTTTAGCAGCAATTCCATCGGCAATTTTGCGAATACGGCGTACTTTATCTCCAACCGTTCCCAGCTCTTCCTGGAAGACGATACTTTCCAGCTTCGACAATGCATCCTTAATCTGTAACTTCTGGTCTTCCTCATAGAAGAACTTGGCATCAGACAGACGTGCACGCAGTACTTTCTCATTCCCTTTTGCAATTATATCCAGTGAATCACTTCCACCGTTACGTACTGTCACGAAGAATGGCAACAATTGTCCTTCATTGTCCAATACAGGGAAATAACGCTGATGTTCACGCATGGAAGTAATCAATACTTCTTGTGGAATATTCAAGAATGAAGAGTCGAATGTCCCGAACAATACGGTAGGTGTTTCCACCAGGAACAGGACTTCCTCCAGCAAGTCTTCCTTAATCGCAATATCCCATTTTTTCTCAGCAGCCAATGCCTGAATTTGGGATACAATCATCTGTTCACGTTCCTGGATATCAACAATGACATGTTCTGAACGCAGCACTTCCACGTAAGAAGACGGAGTAGAGATCACGGCCTCCTTACCAAGGAAACGATGTCCGCGAGTTACATTACCCGACTTAACACCTGTCACTTCTAGATCGATGACATCACTGCCCAGCATAGCCACAATCCAGCGGATTGGACGAACAAATTTGAAATCATAAGAAGCCCAACGCATGAACTTCGGGAACGTCATGGCATGCAATACAGAGAGCAATCCTTCGCCAATCACAGAAGCCGTCTCCACACCTTTGCTGGACTTCATTGCATAGATATATTCGACACCGTTCAATTCCTTGAATGTGAACTGGTCCGGTTCAACACCTTGACTGCGCGCGAATCCGAGTGCAGCCTTGCTCCAATTGCCACTGTCGTCCAGGGCAATTTTGCGTGAAGGACCTTTCACTTCTTCCTCTATATCTTCCTGCTTTTCAGCCACATTCTGGATCAAAACAGCCAGTCGGCGCGGTGTGGCATACGCATTCACTTCACCATAAGCAATGCGGGATGCATCAAGCCATTTCACGACACGTTCTTGCAGCTGTGCGATCGCTGCGCGCATGAAACGTGCAGGTACTTCTTCCAGTCCGATTTCAAACAACAGATCCTTAGACATGCTCGGCTCCCCCTTTCTTGATCAGCGGGAAGCCTAGCTTCTCACGCTCTTCCATATATGTTGCAGCGACTTGGCGAGCCAGATTACGGACACGTGTGATGTAACCCGTACGTTCCGTTACACTGATGGCTCCACGTGCATCCAACAGGTTGAATGTGTGGGAACATTTCAACACATAGTCATATGCCGGGAATACCAGATGCTGCGCCATGGCCTTGTTTGCTTCTTCTTCATGCATGTTGAAGAGTGTAAACAGCATTTTGACATCAGATACTTCAAACGTATATTTAGAGTGTTCGAATTCTGGCTGACGGAATACATCACCATAAGTGATACCTTCCACCCATTCCAAGTCAAACACATTCTCTTTTTCCTGAATGTAAGAAGCCAAACGCTCCATTCCATACGTAATTTCAACAGCTACCGGATTCGTCTCGATTCCACCAACCTGTTGGAAATACGTAAATTGCGTAATTTCCATTCCGTCCAACCATACTTCCCAACCAAGACCTGCACAACCAAGGGAAGGATTTTCCCAGTTATCTTCGACAAATCGAATATCATGTTTGAGCGGATCAATACCCAGACGCTTCAGACTTTCCAGGTAAATTTCCTGAATGTTGTCCGGCGAGGGCTTGATGATTACCTGGAACTGATGATGCTGGTACAGCCGGTTAGGGTTCTCACCATAACGTCCGTCCGAAGGACGACGGGAAGGCTCCACATAGGCCACTTTCCAAGGTTCGGGTCCAAGCGAACGCAAAAAGGTCATTGGATTCATCGTCCCTGCCCCTTTTTCCGTATCGTATGGCTGGACAATAATACAGTTATGCTCGGCCCAGAATTGTTGCAGCGTTAGAATCATCTGCTGAAAATTCATAATCATGCTCCTTTTCAATGGTTTGATAGCAAGCTTAGAACGGTGCAGACAACAATAAATAGCCCCCGTCCTACGCCTGTTGTACAGACGTAGGGACGAGAGCTATTCCCGCGGTTCCACCCTACTTGGCTTGGATCAAACAGGATGATCCTGTTCGTTCCAGCCCACTTTTCCGTGTCCATTCATGCTCCCGAGTGCCGTTTCAAAGACCGATTTAGCCAGGCTTCCACCATCCCCGGCTCGCTCATTCATGATTCGCAAGTGTTATACAACGACTTGTCTCCATAAATGCAATAAATCCAGTCTTTTACTCTCTCGTTCAATGCATGTCTCATAAAGAGAAATTATATTTCATAATATATAAAATCTAGTATGAAGTCAAGATATAGTTTCACTCCCACAAAAACGCCTCAAATCCCGTACTTCTCCATCTGATCGAGGAAAGAACGGGATTTAAGATTCAGACCAAGCTGATGATCCATAAAAGCACGCATCAGCTTTTTGATCTCATCACGGGTAGACTCACTCACTGATATATTTCCCAAGCGCTGCAGATCCAACTGTGCGAACAAACGTAACAATTTCAGAGCCTTTGGACTTACTGACATCGCTGGAGGATCAAAATGTTTGCATGCACGACACAAGACGCCACCAAGTCTGGGACTTATAAACAACTGCTCATCTGGCCGCTCCTGATTGCAGGAGATGCACTCATCGAACTGCGGACCATATCCGGATGCCTGTAATATTTTCATTTCGTACAGACTTGTAATAACAACCGGATCTTTCACTTCCTTCAATGCCTGCAGACATGCCTTTAATTGTTTGAACCAAAATGTACCTGTCTCTTCATCCTGAAGCACGCGATCCAATAGTTCACACGCATAAGAGGCATAAGAGGCCTTGACCAGATCTTCACGCAACTCATGATAGGATTCAACAATTTCTCCAGCATTCAGTGTGCCTAGACCTGTATTGCGAAAATATACATATTGACCATACGTAAACGGCTGCACCAGTGCAGCATGTCGGCTCTTGGGCTTTTTGGCACCGCGGACGAGTACCCCTACTTTCCCGCCGCTTTCGGTGCAAAGCGTAATGATTTTGTTCCCTTCGCCGTAGTCCATGCTGCGGATGACAATCCCTTCCACCCTGTATAGCATGCCTCGTCACCTAACCATTCCCGAATCAGCCAATTATCCTTCGGCTTCTTCATCTTCAATCACTTCCCTTGCATGATCCGACTCCTGCCCTAACGAGTTACACGCCTCGGTATATAACAAATAGGACTCCACATCCCCCGTCATCGCAAAAACCTTCCACGAAAAATCTCGCATCGGAATTTCATCCTCTCTTCGGAAATGACGTCTGCATCTACCAAATAGGATGGAGTCTTGCAAGGTAAACTATGTGTTGCAATTACTGGATACAATTCCGGTGATTATTCGCGGCCAAAGCCAAGATCACGCAGAACTCGATCCTGATTTCTCCAGTCTTTTTTCACTTTAACCCACAGGTCCATGAAAATTTTGGAGCCAAGCAGGTTTTGAATATCATGACGAGCTCGTTTACCCACTTCTTTCAAAAGGGCACCCTGTTTCCCGATGATGATTCCTTTTTGCGAATCCCGTTCCACAAAAATGACGGCTGAGATATAAACGACACCGTTATCTTGTACTTTCATATCCTCAATCGTTACCGCAATGGAGTGTGGTACTTCTTCACGAGTCATCTGCAGGATCTTCTCACGGATCAATTCCGCACATACAAACTGCTCCGGATGGTCAGTAACCTGGTCATCAGGATAGTACTGTGGACCTTCTGGCAAATACTTGCCGAGCTGTTCCAATAAGGTGCTTACATTACTGCCAAGCATGGCAGAAACAGGCACGATTTCAGCGAAATCATGTAACTTGCGATACTCCTCGATAAGAGGAAGCAGCGCTTCCGGCTCGATTTTGTCAATTTTATTCATGACAAGAATGACAGGTGTACGGATATTTTTCAACTGTTCCGCAATGTAACGGTCACCGCCACCCATACCTTCCGAAGCGTCAATCAGGAACAGTGCTGCTTCCACTTCTCCGAGCGTGTTCAAAGCAGTTTGGTTCATGTAATCGCCAAGCTTGGATTGACGTTTGTGAATCCCCGGTGTGTCGAGGAATACGATTTGCTGATGTTCGGATGTATACACACCATGAATTTTATTACGAGTCGTTTGCGGCTTGTCCGACATGATTGCAATTTTCTGTCCGATAACCTGGTTCATCAGTGTGGATTTACCTACGTTAGGACGTCCAATAATAGCTACAAAACCGGATTTAAATGCTTGTTTTTTCATATGTTCCTCCTCAGGCGCCTAGGCCTGAAATATTGGTTTATTTTTTGGCAGAGTTCAGATCAGAAGGCCCAAAAGCCCAAGGTAACAGTTCAGCAACGGTGGTCTCTTGCAGATCACCTTTCATGTTTCCCAAGATAACTTTCATATCGGGTTCACACAGTTCGTACATAACCTGACGACATACACCACATGGAGCAATCGGACCATCTGTATCTCCCACAATGGCAATTGCTTTGAAGCTGCGAGGCTTCTGCCCACCTGCAATGGCACTGAACATCGCTGTACGCTCAGCACAGTTGCCTGGGGTATACGCAGCATTCTCAATATTACAACCATGATGCACATGTCCTTCACTGTCAAGCAAAGCTGCACCTACACCAAAATGGGAGTAAGGCGTGTACGCCTTCGTACGTGCCTTAATTGCTTCTTGCATTAACAAACCGTTATCCATCATTATTCTCTCCCTTAGGGTGCAATATAAAGTTACTACCTACGAATTAAGTTCAACCAAAGCCAAATTTACACTACCCACTCCGAGTCCAGAATAACCCTTCGATCGCTGTTATCCCCAGATTTTTTGATTCACTTTTTCAAAGTGAAAATCCGGGGATAAAGGCGAACGCTTCGCTTCTACAGGTTTATTTCTGTCCTCTTCGTTATCGTGTAACGTCTACAAGTTCAACTTAAACAAGGTCTAACTTTACAAAGTTGTGTAGTATTAAAATCACAAAACGAATCAAAATCAGTACAAACCCAGCCAGCTCATCACCGGCTTAATAAAAACGATACAACCGATGATGACGGCGAATACCGCAGCCAGCAGAACTGCCCCGGCCGCGGTATCCTTCGCCGCTTTTGCCAGCGGATGGATATGGGGATGTGCCAAATCAACCGCTGCCTCTACAGCCGTGTTCATCAATTCAGTCACCAGGACCAAAAAGACAGCGGTCAGCACAAACATCCAATCCGTTCTTGAGATTCTGAAAAAAAAGCCGGCTGCACACATCAAAATAGCCACTCCCGTGTGAACTCTCACATTACGCTGAGTCCGCAACCCATATGCGATTCCTTCCGCAGCATTGCGGAATACCAGACCCCAGGAGCGCCTTTTCATTATCGTGTCAACCCGGCCTGGGCCAATACCGCTTCTTGTTTACCCATCATTTCAGCCTCACTTGCTTCATCCTGATGGTCATATCCGAGCAGGTGTAAGAAACCATGGACAAACAGAAAACCGAGTTCACGTTCAAATGAGTGTCCATACTCCTCGCTTTGCAGGATGGTCCGTGGTACGGAAATGATGATGTCTCCAAGAACATCCGGCATTTCTTCCATTTCTTCATCTTCGTCAAGCTCATAGATAATATCAAGCTCTTCATCCACCGTTTCGTTCATCGCAAAAGACAATACATCTGTAGGACGGTCAATGCCACGATAATCACGGTTCAACTCATGGATCTGCTCATCGTTCACAAAAGTCAGAGCCACTTCCCCGTCTGCAACACCTTCCGCTTCTCCGGCCAGATTCAGCAACTGTTCCAGCATTGCAATCATCGGTTCTGTAATTTCTTTATTCTGTTGTTCATTATTCCATGCCAGATTAAGACTCATTCTTTCATAACTCCTGTCTGCTCAATATTAGAGGTTGTTCAAAAAGTGAAATCAACCCGCTTCGGGTGAAGTCGGCTTTGGTTTCTTAATCTCCTCGGGATATTCTATCCTGGAGTGGAAGATACCCATCACCGTTTCCTTCAATGTTCTGGCGACGATATCCAGTTCACGCATCGTAAGGTCACAATCATTGAATTGATGATCGTCCAATCGTCCTTTAATAATCTTCTCAATCATGGACTCCACTTGCTCCACGGTCGGTTTGCGCAAAGATCTCACAGCAGCTTCCACACTATCGGCAATGCCAACAATAGCAGATTCCTTGGACTGAGCCTTCGGCCCAGGGTAACGGAAATCTTCTTCCGTGAAATCAGGTTCAACGCCGGCTTCTTCCGCCTGACGCAGTGCTTTGTGATAGAAATAGTGGAGAAAAGTCGTTCCGTGATGCTGTTCCGCAATATCCCGAATAGGTCTAGGCAGCTTGTAATCCTTCTGCATTTCCACACCATCGCGCGCATGGGCAACGATAATGGATTTGCTCAGTTTCGGATCAATTGAATCATGCGGATTCTCCATATTGTTCTGATTCTCAATAAAATAGATGGGACGCTTCGTCTTGCCAATATCATGATAATACGAACCCACTCGGCACAGCAATCCGTTAGCTCCAATGGCTTCTGCTGCAGCTTCGGACAGATTGCCTACCATAACGCTGTGATGATAGGTACCCGGGGTCTCCGTAAGCAACTTGCGCAAAAGCGGATGGTTCGGATTAGACAGTTCCACCAGTTTGAGCGCTGACAAAATGCCAAATGAAGTTTCGAAAAACGGCATCAGCCCAATGACCAGTATGGCCGTCAAGACACCACCGGCAAATGCAAATCCAACGCCATACAATGTCGTGGTTCGGTTCCAATCGCCCGAGTCAATCAATGCCAGAGTGAAGACGGCTATCGACCCGAACAGACAGACCATAATGGCCCCTTTCAGGATCGTTGATCGCTGACTAGCCTTATGGGTAGCGAAGATCGCAACAAACGAAACGACTACGGCGAAGAACCCTAGTTCGAAGTCAAAAAGCTGACCCTGATGCGTGTTCAATATGATACTGGACAACATACCGATCAATATCGAACATACAAAGGCAAGCGACGTATCCAGCAACAGCGCAATTAACATCGCCCCTACCGCAACAGGTGCAAGGAAGCCCACATACGACCTCTCATTGGTTTGAATAATCGCCGTCACATGCATAACCACTATCGTAATAATAAAAATGAGAACAAGCATCAATAGCTGCGCATTATTATATTTGAAATGCGTTCCGCTGCATTGCTGAATATACATCAGAATTGCTGCCGACAACAGGCAGGAAAACATAAGAAGACCAAGCTGTGGCCAGTAGTTCACTTCATTTTTCAGCAAATCATTCTCATCCAGCAAAGTATACATCTCCGGGGTGATCATCTCACCTTTGGCTACTAAGGTGTCCCCTTGCTTGATAAAGACGGTTTGCGTGTTCTCACGCGCCTGCACTTTCGCTTCCTTGGTTCCCTCTTCATCGTAGAAGCGGTTAGCGGTCACTACGAGGCGGGCAAGTTCTTGTACGACCTCACGTTGCGTACGTTTACTAAGAGAGCTGACACTCACCATCTCAGCTACTTTGGCACGGGCAGTGGTTGCATCGCTGATCTGATCCGTCATTAAACGGGCAACAATATCCCTCGCAACTGGTTTCATCTCCTGGATATCATCCGATGTTAGACGCGAGATTTTGATGTAAGTTTCTTCGGGAATACGGTAGCTTTGCTCCTGTACCACGTTTCTGATCTCTTCTAACAGAGTCTCGGAGTATGTACCGGCTTTCCGATTATTATTGATATAGTTGGTCACAAAGTCCTTCTGACGCTGCGGAATTTCATCCCGATAAATATCAATCTTGTCCTGACTTGAAATCTGATCATCCTGATTCAATCGATCTACACGATCAAGCAGGGTCGTCATCAGATTTTCATTTCGCATCTGCACAATCTGAAATATCGGCTGTACCCGTTCAGCAGCTTCTTCCTGTGCTTTGAGTGTTGCCTTGTTGTTCGGAATCTGCATGGGCGCAGCAATATCCACTTCACTCCGTGTTCCTTCCTGAATATCATACCGCTCAGGGAGCAGTTTGGAAGCCAGACTCACGTAGAAAAGAATCACCAGAAACAAAAACAGAAGATAGCGTGCCCACACGCTATACTTCCATCCTGTAGCCTTATTCTGAAAAGATTTGCCTTTTGACGGTTCCTTCGAGGTCACTTTAGACAATCCCTTTCTATGCTTGATTTTCTGCGGCGTGGTTGTAAGCCACGATAATTTTCTGGACGAGAGAATGCCGCACAACATCTTGCTCGGCAAAATGCACAAATCCGATCTCTTCAACTTCGTTCAAGATCGTATTCGCTTCCACAAGCCCGGATTTCTTACCACGCGGTAAATCAATCTGTGTCACGTCTCCGGTGATGACCATTTTGGAGCCAAAACCAAGACGGGTCAGAAACATCTTCATCTGTTCCGGCGTTGTGTTCTGTGCTTCATCGAGAATGATGAACGAGTCATCCAAGGTACGCCCCCGCATGTAGGCGAGTGGTGCAATTTCGATTAACCCACGCTCCAGTGCCTTCGCGGTCTGTTCTTGTCCCATAACGTCATACAGGGCATCGTACAGCGGTCGCAGATACGGGTCTACCTTTTCCTGAAGATCACCTGGCAAAAACCCAAGACTCTCTCCTGCTTCAACAGCAGGCCGTGTGAGTACAATGCGTTTGACGCTGCCCTCTTTAATTGCGGCAACAGCCAGTACAACAGCAAGGTAGGTTTTACCCGTACCGGCAGGACCGATGCCAAATACAATATCACGTTTTTTAATTGTAGTTACATAGTGCTTCTGTCCAATGGTTTTAACACGGATTGGTTTACCTCGGTATGTCGTCGTAATCTCGCCCTTGAACAGATCCAATAGCTGGTCTGCCCGCATATCCTTGGCAAGTTCAATCGCATACTTCACATCTCTTTCAGTTAACACATATCCGTTGCGTATCAATTGCAGTAACACATCAAATAATTGTTCAAGCGATTCCACCTGCTGTGCGTTGCCGAAAATCACAATCTCCGCTTCACGGGATGCAATCTGGGCAGGAATCTCGGATTCAATCAGTTTAAGAAAAGTATCTTGGGGTCCAAAAAGAGATTGACCCTCTCCCGCACTCTGGAGCGAGATTTGTATGCTGCGTGTTTGCTCTGACAAATATCCTCATTCTCCTTGACTATGGACTAGCGGAAGTTCCTCCGCAATGCTTTCTTCTACTTCAAATAAGACTTTCATATAAACTTTACCATTCTCTTTCTTCTCATGCAAAATTTTTTCACTTATAATTTTCGTTCCTTTACCGTTTTTGGCGATAATGTCGTTCCTTGCTCCTTCCAATCCTTTTGTTCTGGCCCATTCTATCGTCTGCTGTTCCTCATGCTCTCGGGTCTCCAGATCTTTCTCTGTCAGCCAACCCATCGGGAGTGTGAAGGATCGCCACGTCAATGGTCTGTGATTACTCTCGGTATCAAATGAACTGAACGGTGTACTTCCGTACCCCCACAGTTGGATCGCCCATTTTCCCAGTACCATGTAAAAACGTTCTTTGCTCTCACCTGTCATGGTGTTATGTTTTTGCACCAGCGGGACCTCTACCTGATACTCACGCCATACCAGACCACGCACTTCGCCTTTGGCAACGATGGTTTTGGTGTTCTCCTCATCCCCGAGAATCCCCGATATTAATACCTGGCCCTTTTTGACACGCATGTCCTTCTGAACAACAGGGCGTCCCTGCTCTGCATAGATTTGAGTGACGACAGCATCTGACTTGCTGATCAGATGTCTGGGATTCAGTAACGGCTCGCGCTTAGGTTGCGCCGATTCCACGACCTGAATGGTAATGGTTGTCCCCTCTTTGCTCACACCAATCCAGGTTACATCCGGAAGAGCGAGTGCAAGCTGTCTGGAGAGCTTGTCTTGGCTTGGCAAGCGGAACCCCCATTGGAAAGGATATATCCCCTCTTTCTTCGCTGCTGCGAGCACCTCGTCCGTAGGAATGGTGACATTACCCTTGACCTCCACATCCCATACCATGGACGACAACGCAAACAAAGCTGCCACAAAAAACAGCATTCCCCCAAGAAAGAACTTCCTGCGTAATAGTCGAGCTGCAAAAAAAGGGAAACCGCTGCGATGGGTCACTTTCACCCTGCAGCCTGTCCGTTTCAACACAGGACGCAACCTGAAAAAATGCGGCAGCAGGATGTTCATCTCTGCCACGCGTCCATCGTGAGCACGCAGGTTCCACACTTCCAGTCCCTGCTCTGCCACCGTGTTGATCAATGTTTCAATGTCTCCCCCAGTGACCCTGATTCGGACTGCTCCCCGCAGTTTATACAGACTGGGCTGCTTCATCCGTTCCCCTCCACTCCATTCATATGAATATCCAGAATCGTTCCTTCAACAGCTACTTCATCCGGCAAAATGTTACGTATCACCAAGGCATTTCCTTTGATCTCCAATTGGCCTTGGGAAAGAGCCAACACGATGCGATCCGGGGTGAAATGGATGACACCGCGATGATTCTCTATATACAGTTGCTTACTGCCGATCAGGGTTAACCGTGGCATATCATAAAGCACATCCTGCGGCAGATCCAACACTTCACTCGTCCATCTGCGCAGCTTGCGGCTGATCCGGGTCATTCGAAGGTCTTCCCCCTTCCTCTACAGTTCAACTTATGCGCAGATTCATGAATTTATGAAAATTCCGGGCCGTGTTAGATACGAATGTTGAGAAAAATGGATAGAACACAGAAAAAGCCGGCTCCGGCGGCTTCATGCTCACCAGAGACGGCTCTATTTCCGTCAAACAGCTTAACTTGTTTACAGCTTCCCTCTCGTACCAAACGGTTGCTTGGAACGTGGGGAACCCAGTACTTCTGCCCATAATACACCTGTGCGAATGTCCGCCGGACGAAGCGGAGATGCTCCCGATTCATCTGTGCTGGAATCATCCCAACCGGAATCAGACACAACTGGCCTATTTGCAGAAGAGATGCGATTCAGGCGTTCTTCGATCAAACGCTGCTGTTGCTCCATACCTCTCATCTGTTCTTCGAGTGAATTTTCCATGGCACTCATCGTGCCCTCGCTTCTATATTCACCTGCGGAAGGAGAAGATGTAGCCGGCTCCGAATACGGTTGGTCATATTGATTCTCATATTGCACGTCATCATATCGATCGTCATATTGTTCATCATAACGAGGATCTGTAGGTCCAGAAGACTGCTGCGGAGACGAGTTGTCTCTTGAGCGATCTCCCCGGTCTGTATCACCGCTGCCTCCAAACGTAGGCATGCCGTTAGCAGGACGCTTTTTGTTTGGATCAGCCGATTTGGCAGCCTTGCCCAAGAAGGAGAAGAGTGCAAAACCGATGACGGCCACAATATACAGATTATTAAAAATCCATTCAAATAGGCCCATATGCACTCACCGCCTATCTTCCGTTTTTGGAATCACCCTGATCGTTGGAATTCGAACCTTCACCAGGTTTTCCTAATGTATTACGCATTTGAGTATCCGCTTCAATATTTTTCAGGTTCATGTAATCCATCACACCGATCTTACCACTACGCAGTGCTTCGGACATTGCCAAAGGCACTTGGGATTCGGATTCAACAACGCGTGCTCTCATTTCCACTACGCGTGCTTTCATCTCTTGCTCTTGGGCTACAGCCATTGCACGACGTTCTTCGGCTTTTGCTTGAGCGATTCGTTTGTCAGCCTCTGCCTGCTCTGTCTGCAAAAATGCACCAATGTTCTTACCTACATCAACGTCCGCAATATCAATAGACAGGATTTCAAAAGCAGTACCTGCATCCAAACCTTTGGACAATACAGTACGGGAGATCAGATCCGGATTTTCCAGGACATCTTTGTGAGAATTGGAGGAACCGTTCGTACTTACGATACCTTCGCCGACACGGGCGATGATCGTTTCTTCACCGGCACCACCGACGAGACGGTCAATATTGGCACGAACCGTAACCCGCGCTCTAACTTTAACTTCAATACCATCTTTGGCTACTGCAGAGACAATTGGTGTTTCAATAACACGTGGGTTAACGCTCATTTGTACGGCTTGTAATACGTCACGACCTGCGAGGTCAATGGCAGCAGCACGTTCAAATTCAAGTGGAATGTTCGCACGCTGTGCTGCAATCAGAGCGTTTACAACACGGTCAACGTTACCACCGGCCAGGAAGTGACTTTCCAGTTGGTTCATTGAAAGTTTTAGACCCGCTTTGGTTGCTTTGATCATTGGATTAACGATACGGCTAGGCGTTACACGTCTCAGTCTCATCGCTACCAGTGTAATAATACTTACACGTACGCCGGATGCAATCGCTGAAACCCAGAGCATAACCGGAAAAAAGCTGAAGAATACGCTCAATACGATAATACCTACTACCGCAATGAGCAAAATCGTAATCATAGATGTGTCCATTGTTTAATTTCCTCCATTTGCAATTTGAATTTGATAAATACAGTCAGAAAAGATATTCATGAGGACGCTGCTAAAATAAATATTGCACCACCTCGCTGGCAGCTTCAGCTTAAGTGGTTATGTACATTGCCGAAGCGTTAATCCGCTTCGACAACAAAGCGAGTTACACCGGTAAAGCTTGTTGAACGACAATCCGGGTACCTTCCGCTTTAATCACAATAATTGGTGTATCGATGGGAATAAAATCTCCGTCGGTCACAACGTCAATTCGTTCCCCTTCAAACATCGCTGTACCAGAAGGACGAAGCGGTGTCAGACTGATTCCTTGTAGACCAACCAGCTCTTTGCGTTCTGTAGCGGATGAATATCCTCGATCCGCAGACATGCTGTCACTCAGTATGAACCGATTCCATATACCTCGATCCTTGAAGATAATTGAGATAATCGCAATGACTACCAGCGCAGCTCCGAAAGCGATACCCAAAGATACAAAAGCATCGCTGGTATCATAAGCAGCCCTTACAACACCGGCCACAAGCGCAATCGATCCCAAAATCCCGAGAATACCAAAGCTCGGAATAAACATCTCCAGAATCATCATGATGAGTCCGACGGTAAATAGCACCCATGTCTCTGCTCCGGCAAATCCCGCAATGTAATTACCCGAGAAATACAACACGAAACACACGATACCTACAATACCAGGGACTCCAAAACCAGGAACAATCAATTCAATGACCACACCTGCGATTCCGAGGAATAATAGTACAGTCATGACAATGGGATTGGTAAGAAACGATGAGATATTCTCCGCTGTCGTTCGTTCTACCTTAAATACATCATTCTGACTGTAACCGAGCCACGCTGCCGCCTCTTCCGGAGTGTTGCTGATGTGGTCGGCATAACCAACTTTCAGTGCTTCTTCAGCCGAGAGAGCAATAATTTCACCTTTTTGCTTGGTTTTATTGATCTCTGGCATTTCAACAACGATGTTAACATCCGTCATTCCAGCTGCAATCTTGCCATCACGACCACTGATTTCAGCTGCTCCCTGCATTTTGCTTTTCCAGAATGCAACAAGCTTTGGATCATCAACATGTTTACCCGTACTGTCCACCATAGCTGCCGCACCGATCATACTGCCTGGTGACATTACGATCTTATCTGCATTCAGGGCCAGAAAACTTCCGGCTGAAGCAGCATCTCCACGGACAAATGCAACAGTCTCAATCGGACTGTCCTTGATCAGGGTACCCAACGCTTCCGCAGTGTCGACACGGCCTCCCGGCGTATTGATATCAAGAACGATCAGGCCAGCGTTCATCTTTTCCGCTTCCTTGAACCCGCGTTCCATGAACTTGCCAAGTCCCTGCTCGATTGGTTTATCAACCGGAATAATATATACGGCGCCACTCTTCTCAGCTGCATGCGCTGACGGTGATCCAATCCAGACAGGAAGCAACAGCGTCAGCAGCATTAAGAGCATCAATGGCCCCGTAAGCTTCTTCCGGCGCTTTCCCTTCACAATAGTCCCCCCTTTTCCATTAATGTTATACTGTCCAGCTTATGGTATTTATTACGTGCAATGCAACATTTCGTTTCAAAATCTTAAAATTATATTTGAAAACTTGATCAATTGCAAGAATATAAAACCATAATAATATACATTAACCATTAAAAAGAAATTTTTCTATCAAAAAGGACATCATGCTTTCTGGTAAATGGAAAAAACACCTTCTGACAGGTCAGAAGGTGTTTATTGATTTGCTTTATTGCAGAAATTGTTGAACTGCTTGATTCACCAGTTTGCCGTCCGCTTTGCCTTTAACTTTCGGCATAAGGGCCGCCATAACTTTCCCCATCTCGGCTTTCGAAGAAGCACCGGTTTCCTGGATGGTCTGCTGTACAATAACTTTAATTTCTTCTTCGGAAAGTTGTGCGGGAAGGTACTGGATGAGTACTTCAATTTCCGCTTTTGCATTTGCCGCGAGGTCTTCACGGCCCGCTTTGTCAAATTCTTGGAGGGCATCTTTGCGCTGTTTGATTTCACGACTCAGAATATCAAGCACTTCGTTGTCATCCAAATCTCTTTTCAAATCTATTTCAAGATTCTTGATCGTCGAACGAATCAACCGAATGTTGGAGAGTCTGAACTTGTCCTTACTCTTCATCGCTTGCTTCATATCTTCGTTCAATCGTTCGCTAAGATTCATGTAGTTAAAATCCTCCTAAAACTTTCTCTTACGAGCAGCCTCGGACTTTTTCTTGCGCTTTACGCTTGGCTTCTCATAATGCTTACGTTTCTTCACCTCAGCCAATACGCCATCTTTAGCGATGGAGCGTTTAAAACGACGAAGTGCAGCATCAATAGTCTCGTTTTTGCGAACTTTAGTTTCAGACACCAGTTTTCCCTCCCTCCGACCAGACCGTCCAAGAGCAATAACACGGTTCATCATCTTTCATTATAGGCGAAAGGTAATAAAGGTGTCAACCTCAATGTAATGATCACTTATTTATATGAGCGTTTGGTCACATATCCATGGACTTCATGCATATGACTAAATCCTCAATATTAGTACCCATTAGCTCGTTATTTGTGAGAATCCGACAGACTTGTCAATACGCCAAGTCTGGTACCACCCAACAAATGATAATGCAGATGATGAACAGTTTGTTCTCCATCCTTACCACAATTGTTGATTAAGCGATATCCTGTTTCCTCCACCCCAAGACGCTTGGCCGCTTCTTGAGCAGCCAAATGAATCTCACCGATCAAAGGCAGATCTTCTGCAGTAACTTCATTCATGGAAGCAATATGTTTCTTCGGAATGACAAGCACATGTGTCGGTGCAGCGGGCTGGATGTCGTGAAACACGATTACATGGTCATTCTCCAGTACTTTATTGGAGGGAATGGTGCCCTCTACAATTTTGCAAAATAAGCAATCCATAGTTCATACCCTCCTTTGTATTCCAATGTATGTATTCCCTTCTATCATACTAGAAGTAAAAACCCACGTCCAATCTCTAGCACACAATCAGGTAATTTAGGTCAACTCTCCATTTCCCTGCCTCTCAGTAATCTATTTCCATAGCTTTCAGGAGATGAGACAACAAAAGAAATTCATCATAATCAGTCAAATAAAGAGGTATGTATAGCAGACCATTTTATCGGAATATGGTTTTAATACGCACTTTTTCCAAGTAAATCAATATGTATAGTTAATGAACGTAAAAAAGGAGTTTGGTTAATTTGACCGTTTATCAACATGTACAGGAACTTGTAGGTAATACGCCGCTACTTGAACTAACCCGTTATCCATTACCGGAAGGAATCCGCCTATTCGCCAAACTGGAATTCATGAATCCTGGAGGAAGTGTGAAAGACCGGATCGGCAAGTTTTTATTGGAGCAGGCCTTGGCACGAGGAGATGTTAAGCCAGGTGGAACGGTGATTGAAGCTACTGCCGGCAATACAGGAATTGGTCTTGCATTGGCGGCTGTAGGACTAAATTTAAATGTCATTTTCACGGTACCTCAGAAGTTCAGCGTCGAGAAGCAGCAATTGATGAAAGCCCTCGGAGCTATGGTCGTGAACACCCCCACCTCAGAAGGAATGACCGGTGCCATTCGCAAGGCGGAATCGCTTGCGAGAGAAATACCGGGTTCGTATATTCCAGGTCAGTTCTCCAATGTGGATAACCCACTCGCACATTATGAACATCTGGGTCCTGAGATTTGGCGTGATCTGAACGGACAGGTGCATATATATGTCGCCGGAGCCGGGTCTGGCGGAACCTTCATGGGAGGATCTCGCTATTTGAAGGAGCAAAACCCGTTAATCAAAACATGTATCGTAGAACCCGAAGGTTCGATTCTCGCAGGAGGGCCGTCGGGACCTCATCGTACAGAAGGAATAGGCGTCGAAACGTTATCTCCTTTTATGGATGTGAATTATTTTGATGCCATTCATACGATCTCAGATGAAGATGCCTTTGAGCGGGTCAAGGATCTAGCCCTGTTGGAAGGACTACTGGTAGGAAGTTCCTCAGGTGCAGCTATGCAAGCCGCGTTAAACGAAGCCGTTCACGCAGCTCCTGGAAGTAACATCGTCGTTATTTTCCCGGATAGCAGCGAACGGTATTTAAGCCAAAATATCTATAATGGAGGACAATGAAGTGAAACCAAAAACCAAGCTGATTCATGCAGGTATTGTTAGTGATCCACACACTGGAGCAGTGAGTGTACCTATCTATCAAGTAAGCACGTATGAGCAAGAATCGGTTGGCGTACACAAAGGATACGAGTATTCACGTACAGGCAACCCTACACGTCATGCGTTGGAAGAAGTCATTAAAGAGCTGGAGGATGGCGTTCGAGGGTTTGCTTTTAGTTCGGGAATGGCTGCAATTCACGCTGTACTGTCTCTGTTGAAAACTGGAGATCACATTATTCTGACGGATGATGTATACGGCGGGACCTATCGCATTTTCACCAAGGTGCTGAATCGTCTGGGGATCGAGTCTTCCTTTGTAGATACAACATCACTACAAGCACTGGAGCAAGCTTTGCAAACCAATACAAAGGCTATTTATGTAGAAACACCTACTAATCCGTTACTCAAGGTCACCGATATTGCAGCTGTAGCGAACTGGTCGAAACAACATGAACTGCTGTTCATCGTGGACAATACGTTTAGTACGCCTTATTGGCAAAACCCGCTGGCTCTAGGGGCAGATATTGTACTGCATTCTGCAACGAAATATATCGGTGGTCATAGTGATGTCGTGGCAGGACTTGCGGTTGTTAACAGCGAGCAACTTGGAGAAGATCTGCATTTTATCCAAAATGCAATCGGCGCAGTCCTGGGACCTATGGATTCCTGGTTACTAATGCGCGGTCTGAAAACGTTGGGATTGCGCATGGAAGCGCAAGAACGCAATACAGAGCAGATTGTAACATTTTTGAATCAGCACCCGACAGTGATCAAAGTCTATTATCCCGGGTTGCCCGACCATCCGCAGCACAAACTCGCTTCCACACAATCAAGAGGATATGGCGGTATGGTTTCCTTTGATGTAGGTAGTGCTAAAAAAGTAGATGATGTGTTAAGCAAAGTCCGTTATTTCACGTTGGCTGAAAGTCTGGGCGCGGTGGAAAGTTTAATTTCTGTACCTGCACGAATGACACATGCTTCCATTCCCTATGAACGTCGGCAAGAATTGGGGATCACGGAGGGTTTGATTCGTATCTCCGTTGGGATTGAGGATGTGGAGGATTTACTTGAGGATTTGAAATCTGCATTAAGTTAAGGGCATTTTGAAGTCCATGCTGGCTGATACTTGCGCTTGCGAATGGGAAGTTGACGATTTTCTAAGGAACACAGGACGTCTTAATTGGGGATCAGGCCCTCATTTCAAATTATAAGGAACGTCAGACACGTTATTTCCCAAAATAACCTCACAACAATGCTGAAAATGGCTGTTTATCCGGTTATAGCGTGTCTCAGATTCGTTAGATTGCTGCTGACGCTTCAAAACCTTGAATAAGATGCCTCAGCTTCGTCAACGCTCACATCATGCTCTGCTTCTCCACCTGTAAGGTGCCAGAGAACAGCATCGATTACACCCGAAACGAAGCTTCTTATCAAAAAAAATAGAGAATTAAAGCTTTGCAGTGTCTGGATCGTTTGCTTGCACATGGGAACGTCCTCGCATATTCAGGATGCAGTACGCCGCTTGCTGCTACGGACACGTTAAAGCCCGCTTCTGCTGTCAGCAGGTTTAACTACATGCGATGTGCCATCCGTTCATCATCGCCCTTACACTAATTAGGTTCAAAAAAAGGTCATGCCTTACAGAAATTCGCTTCTGCACAGGCATGACCTTTTGGATGTTCGGTATGTTGCCTGTTGTATTGCAATGACGGTCGCGATACATCAGGCTGAGACTTCGTATGTGATGAGACTTCCCTATTTCACACTGTACGGTACCTTTGCATGAAACATCCCAATTTCAATAGTACGGTAAAAGGGTTAATGCTGTAAGCGCAAATAACGGGAGCACCAGACGGTTAAAACGTCTACGGCCATAACCATAATACGGATAAGGCGTAGGGTAGCCGTAACCTGGATAAAATCCGCGAGTATGACCTATTGGATAGTTCCCTCCAGGCATTGCATTTGGAGCCCAGTTCGCATGATTCACCATGGCTTCCGGTCCAACGGGAACAGCCAGGTAGATCATTTCGTCATCCACATTTTCCATAATGCCATCGTAATGCATACCGTCATTCATCTGTACACATACATAACGGTGCATGTGTTCCTTGCATAATTTCTTCGCTTCCACTTTTTCCACTTGCCAACGCCTCCCTGATTCTGCTCTTGATCACCTTTTCATGGTATTCAGAACTGGGCGAATTGACACTACCGAGGGGAAAACACAAAAAAGAAGCACCCCGTGAGCGGCTTCCTGGGAAGTCTGCTGCGCGGACATCTATTCAGGAAACGTCCTGATCAGATGTCCGCCGGGGTACTTAAAACAAGTTTGTCGGCTTAACTGTAGTATAACAGCGGGATGAACCTGTATCTGTGATGAAACTCACTCCGCTATGTTATAGAAGCAAGAAAAGAAATATTTTTACAATAATCATATTCGGTGATATTAAGTTACTTTTGTTGACAGGTCACTTCTCCAGACACACAGACAAACATACATCCGCACTATATTTTCCGCATTCTAGCCCAAGCCCGAGTTGTAATCGGATATACATCATACACGCTTCCCGCTACAGGGTCTCCAAGACCACCCGTGAGCCGTTTCCAGCCTCCCCTGCCGGAATCACCACAAGCTTGCGCGGCAAGCGTGCACGCAGTTCAGGCACGTGACTGATTACACCAACAGCCAATCGGTCGTCATGTAATTTTTCCAGAGAAGTAATGACGGTATCCAACAGCTCAGGGTCAAGTGTACCGAACCCTTCATCCAGGAAGAAGAATTGAAGCGGGTACTGACCTCGCAGCTGAATCTGGGCCGACAGTGCCAAGGCCAGTGACAACGAAGTCAAAAACGTCTCGCCACCGGATAACGTCGAAACCGGTCGTTTGACTCCCCCGTTGGCATCATCACAGATCACAAAACCACCACCGGAATCCACCTCCAGTGAATAACGTTGTTTGGTCAGGAAGCGCAGACGCTGAGATGCCGCATGACTGACCTGCATCAGTTGTTCCTCCGCAATATACTCAACAAAAGCATTACCTCTGAATGCGGATTGAAGTTTGCTGAGCAGTTCGCCTTGACGGCTTACCTCCAACCGCTTGTTCTCCAGTTCGGTCCAGCGAACATGTCGCTGCTCCACATCCTCCAGATCACGTTCTGCACGTGCTTTGGCACGAAGAGCAGCCTCATCCTGAGTCCGGACCAGCTGTAATCGTTCAGTGCAGGCTAACCACTGTTCTTCCGATACGACAGCACCACCCAGCTTTTGTTCCAGTTCACGCAATTGGGATGCCAGTTCACGCTCACGTTCACGATGCTGCTGGATCTCCCCTGCCAGCCGTTCTGCTTCCTGGGAAGGCATCGCCGCGGACACAACGGCATCATCCGATTCGAACGGGGATTGTTCCAGCAATTGATTCCACCGTTCCTGTGCCTGTTGCAGATGCTCTGTTGCCGAGGCGGCAGCCTGCTGAGCCATGACATCTTTCTTGGCTGATTCCTGTTTCAGATGATCAGCTTCTTTGAAGCGTTGTGCAGACTCCTCAGCTTCTTTCCGCAGTCCATCCAGACGAGCCTGAGCCGCAGCAATCAGGTCTTCTACCCGCTGCTCCCCAACCCACTGGCGCAAGCGTTCTTCCTTCTCGGCGAGAAGTTTGTTATTGCCCTGCCACTGCGTTTGCCACTGGATCAGTTGTTTGTCCAATTCCACCAGCTTCTGCTGGAGAGATTGAATGATCTGATCTTTTTCCTCAAGGAACGTCACACTTTTGTTCAGACGTTCCTTGATGTCTTCGGCGCGCGCATCGCGCTCCTGCATCGCCTGATAGAGGGCCTTGGCCTCCTCCTGAGCGATGCCCGGCAGTTCCGCGGCCCAGCGGCCCTGCAAGGCAGCCGCGGCAGCCTCGCTCTCGGCCAGCTTGCGCTCCGCCTGGGCGAGCCCGGCACGGCCGGCCTCTTGCGCAGCTGCCGCTTCCATGCGGCGCTGCTGCGCGCCCACAGCCGCCTGCTGCAACGCGGCGGCTTCGGCCTGGAGCGGCGCTGCTGCGGCAGCCAGCGCCTGCGCGGCTTCGCGCAGCGCAGCGGCACGCGATGCCCAGCCTGCCGGGGAGCGCCCGTGTTCGGGCGACCCGGCGGGCTCGGGCTCCGCTGCCGCAGGCGCGGCCTCGGCTGCGGCCGGAGCTTCGCCGGCCGCAGCGCCAAGCTGCGTCAGCAGGCTGCGACGTTCGTGCAGCTGCTGGCGCAGCCCAAAGCGCAGCTCCTGCAGCTCCGCGTGCAGGCTGCGCAGCAGTTCCAGGTCCGAATCGCCTGCGTGCGGACCTTCTCCCGGCGGCGCAGCCGGGAGCGGGTGATGCGGCGAGCCGCACACCGGGCATGGCTCGCCATCGCGCAGCTCGGCGCGCAAGGCGGAGGACAGCCGGTGCAGCTCCTGCTCGCGCATCGTGCCACGCAGCTGTTCCTCCGCAAGGGCCAGCAGGCTCTGTTCGCGGCTGATGTCCTGCTCACAGGCAAGCAAGGCCTCAAGACCTGCTGACGCCTGTTCTACCAGATGCTGACGCTGATCACTCAGGCGTCTTTCTTCCTCAGCCGCCACCTTCAGCTTGTCGGCTCCCTGTTCTGCCGACTGCTTATAGGCTTGCATGTCAGCCTTGTTTTGCTGTAATTGCTCGGCAGCAGTATCGACACGATGCTTCAGTTCAAGCGCAGCCTGAAGTTGCCTGCGTTCCTCTGACTTCACCTCATTTGGTTTGAGGCTCTCCTGTAGTTCCTCACGCCGTTTGCGCCCGCGCTGCTGCAGCTCCTTTTCTTTCTCAAGTTGCTGTCCCAGCGCAGTCTGTTCGCCCTGCCCCTGTTCCAGAAACTGCGCAAGGAGCGAGCAATCGGCTTGAAGCCCGTCCCGTTCCCGTTGCAGCTCTTTCGCTTGTTCGAGCTGCTCCAGACGCAGCAAAAGTCTCGGTTCTTCCTCAGTCATTTGCTTACGTGCCGCCTCGGCCTTCTCCGCTTCCTGAACAGCCAGACGCTCATGTTCCAGCGCTTGCTGATGAGCTGTCTCGGCGGTATCCTGCCGCTGCTTCTGTGTAGCCATGGCATCTCGAACCGTCTGCAACGCAGGCAGAATTACATCTGCCGCAACGGATTGTTTCAGCCGTTGTTCGCCTGCCTCTATCTGTGGTTCCAGTGCTTTCAGCTTCTGCTGTTCATCCGTCCGGGCCTGCCGTTCGTTACTTAACTCACGGATTTTACCCAGTTGTTCAGCTTCCTTCGCAGCTTCATCCAGCGCTTTGCGGGACAATTCAGACTGCTGAACAGCGGTTTGAAGTAGACGTTTCGTTTCTTCCAGCGTCTCCTTACTGGCATTGCCAAGTCCCTGTTGCTCCGCAGCAAGAGATTGGTGAACCATATCATTATCCTTGACCCGCCGGCTTAATTTGATGGCTAGCTGATCGCCATACTTCTCCAGATGGAATAATCGTTGCAGCATCTGGCGACGTTCACTGCCTTTGAGTGACAAAAACTCGGCAAACTTCCCTTGCGGAAGAACCACTGCACGTGTAAAATCATCCATCTTCAAACCGATCACATCTTCAACGCAGCGATTCACATCTGCCAATTTGTCGGCAAGTACCTGTTCTTCGCCATTGACCGTCTCTATGAATTTGCTAATCGTGTTACTCACTGACACTTCATTATTTCGTTTGAAACGTCGCTCTACCCGGAACCTTCGAGTGCCTTCGGCCGACATCAGTTCAAATGTAAAAGCAACCGACAACGAATCCTCTGCATGATTCATAATGCCCTGCGTCCCGTTCACTGCACGTTCCACTTTGCCATACATGGCGAGTGTGATGGCATCGAGCAAGGAAGATTTACCACTACCCGTTGGACCGAAAATACCGAATAGCCCCGTCTCTGTCAGCACGGTAAAATCAATCTCCTGCATCTCCCGATAGCTTTGCAGTCCGGCAACTTTTAATAGAATCGGCTTCATCTTTCCTCGACCTCCTCACGCACACCCGGCTCGTCTTCATCCACAAGTTCCAGGAAAAGCTGTACCAGGCTTTCTTCCGGCTGTGCACCACCGGTCTGACGCTGATAGAATTTACGGAACAGTTCATGTACGGGCAGCTCGGATCGTTGCTCCAAAAGTCCTGCTGCAGCCATCTCGGGATACACCGGGCGAATATGGATGATACCTTCATGTGATTTTCGCAACTGCTGAATCTCCTTCAGGGACATCGCCTCGTCCAGCCACACTTCCATGTCGATAAAAGCCTGCGGATCACGTCCCTCATCCAGCCAGCGATATACTTCTGCCAGACCACCACGTGCCTGCCAACGAACAAGCGGACGCCCGGACGTTAACAAAACTTCTTCTACCTGTGCTGCTCCGCCCGGTGCCAGATCAACCATCGTGACAGATTTGCTCTGCCCCGCTTCCGAAAAGCTGTAGGCGAGAGGAGAACCGCTATATCGAATCACACCGTCTCCTTTGACAGCCTGTGCCCGATGAAGATGCCCAAGCGCCGTGTATTGCGCACCAGTCGATAAAGATGAAGGGTCCACTGTGTAGGCCCCACCGATCTGAATCGGACGTTCCGAATCACTCTCAAGTCCGCCGAGCACATAGATATGACTCATGGCCATGTTCACGGTATCCGGGCGAAAAGAAGCTGCCAGACGCTGCATTAACATCCCCACCCGTTGACTGTATGCCTGACGAAGCACATTTTCGTCCCCATCCGTTGTCAGCAATTCATTCAATCTTGCTTCAGAAGGATAAGGTAATGCCGCAATCTGTCCAGTCTCCCCGGTCCGCTTTGCATAGATAGTCACTGCTTCTGAAGTAGGCATACCTACGAGTGTAATGCCCTGCCTGTTCACAAGTGGCGTAACAGAAGCTACACGCTCTGGCTGATCATGATTGCCTGCAATGACCACGAGAGGTCTTCCATCTGCTGTCAGACGCGCTGCAGCTTCGTAAAACAGCTGCTCCGCCGCTGCGGGAGGATTCACCGAATCATACACATCTCCAGCCATCAATATGGCATCCGCCTGCTGCTCATCCGCCAGTCTGACGAGTTCATCAACGAAATCCTCCTGTTCACGCAGTCGGCTTCGTCCTTCCAGCGTTTTTCCCAAATGCCAGTCCCCTGTGTGCAAAATACGCATCGTCCGTTCCACTCCTCTCCCATGTGATATCCATGGTTCTGATTCCGATCAGGTTCTTTTACAGTTTCACTGCATGTCCACCATCAAAAAAGTACAGCCATTTCCGGTCAACTTTCCGACCTAATATATCTTCAATCGCCCGTCCATACAGATCCAGCTGGAAGCGATAATTTTTGGTGAGTTCATCCAAACCACCACGATGCTCCAACACCCGATCCGTCTTGTAATCAAGCAAGACAAGCTCGCCGTTCACCTCATACAAACAGTCAATAATCCCCTGTACAAGCACGGTTTCATTTTCAATCGTTGCCTTCATTTTGTTATCTATATTTAGTGCCTGCATATCTGAGTTCGATGCCCGCTCATGTAACCATTCCACAGGAGACTGATGTGCCGGAAGTCCATATACAAAAGGGATCTCCCGTTTTACCCACTCTGCACGCAATAATTCTTCCCCTGGTTCTGTATTGAAAAATCCGGTCAGTTCTTCGGGTTCGATCGCCTCAACATGATGGGGCAGCAGAATCTGAAGCTTAATCAACCGCTCAATTGTCTGTTCAACAAGCTGTGAGTCAACGGTTGTTGATCCATCCACAGGAAGATGCTGCATCAACGTATGATACACGTTCCCCCGTTCTGCCCCTGTCAGTTGTTTCTCTCCCATAAATTTGGGACGACGCAGATGTAATTTGAATGATGTACCCGCAGATCCCGTATCCGAAACGTTCATCGTACCGGTTGAATCTGAGCCTGATCCAGTCTCCTGCTCGTTAAGTTCACTGGATGTGCCACGTTGTTCATAACCTGCCTCATCCTTGATGTTATTGATTCCTGGGTTGTTGTGAGCCAATAATTTCTCGGACTGTTCTCCCAGTTCCTCCATCACCTCTACGGACTGGATATCCTGCATCGCAAGTAACGTTTTCAACTCCGTGACAGATGTACTGGCTGCCACTTGAGTTGCTGCTTCATAGGGATATGTCCATGAAAGCCGTTGATCCACCTCGTGAATTAGCCGTGTCTCCTCTTGTTGAAGAGCTACTGTATCTGCATCTGCAATGTTTTGGTTCGCTGTATCTTGTGCACTCTTCGCCAGCTCTTCTACAGTTGAGGATGTAACCAATTTCACGGGCTGAACCGCTTTTAGCGCAGCAATTCGTTCTTTCCGCACCACAGTCATCCCGTCTTCTTCACCGAGTGTCTGATCCACCACATGGTCACGGGACACATGATCGGCGGAAATAATAGAAATCGCCCATCGTGATTGATCATCTGCAAGACAGGCTGAGAACGAATCATGACTTCCAGCAAGTTCACGCAACACAGCCGCATCTGGATGTCTCATCAGGGATGGTCCAATCCAGTCCAGGTAACTCCGTCCTGCTGCAAGCAGATAATCTGGCAATGCCAGTTCAGGACTATCCTTGACCTGAGACCATGCCAGCGCTTTTTTCGCGGCATCTTTTACAGTACCTAGCAGAATCATTTTCTCTTTGGGACGGGTCAACGCAACGTACAACACACGCATCTCTTCAGCAAGCAATTCAAATTGCGCACGACGACGAATCGCCAGATTGGCTAGTGTAGGATAGGCAACCCGGTTCTCACGATCCACAAACCTCGGACCAAATCCCAGTTCCTTATGCATTAGAAACGGTGCGTTCAGATCCTGCTGATTGAACATCTTGGATATGCCTCCGACAAAGACAATCGGAAACTCCAGACCCTTACTCCGGTGAATCGTCATGATACGTACAGCGTTGTCCTGCTCACCGGAACTACCCGCTACAGTCCCCAGGTCTCCCCCGTTTTCCCGCAGTCTGGAGACATAGGTCAGGAAACGGAATAAACCGCGATTTGCAGTTGATTCCTCATATTGTCGTGCGCGATCGTACAATGCCTTAAGATTACTTTGACGTTGCAATCCTCCGGGAAGACCACCAACCCAGTCTAAATACCCGGTTTCTCGGTACATACGCCAAATCAGTTCACTCAGACTGCCTTGTCTTGCCTCAAGTCTCCACTGCTGCAATTGACGCAAAAAGCGAATTAACTTTTGCTGCAACGCCGCGCCTGAGATCTCCGTTATACCCATATCCTCGCTTGCATGTCCAGTAAAACCAGCATCTTGAATTCCTTCTGTATGCACATCGAATTCATATCCATCATCCAGGATCTCTGCCTCGACAGAAGCGGCTGTCTCCCGCTGTCCCTCTTCCATCTCTGACCAGGCTTCCGGCCACTGCAACTGGACGATATTGGAATCAGGATGATTTTCCTGCCGGGATTGTTTTACAGCATTAGTGGAAGAATCGCCCCATTCTCCAGCAGCCGATATAACTGCATCATAGAATGACTGTCTTTTGTCACCGAGCCGAATCTGTGCCAGTTCTTCTTCATCCAGTCCAACAATCGGGGAACGAAGCACGGAAGCGAGCGGAATATCCTGCCTTGGATTATCAACAAGCTGAAGCAGAGACACCATGATTTCCACTTCTGTAGCCTGGAAGTAACCCTTGCTCTGTTCTCCTCCAGCAGGAATTCCCTGCTGTCTGAATTCCTCAATCATGAGCGGAGCCCACATCAAGGTCGAACGCAACAAGATGACCATGTCACCGTAACGTGCCGGGCGCATCGTTTGCAGGGCTTTGTCATATACATGGAGGGCAGGTTTGTCCGTATCCCCAACCATCTCACGAATACGCCTTGCGATCGCCCGTGCTTCCAACTGGGCTGTTTCAAGTTCGGCACTCTCCAGTTCTGCGGAGACCGATGCATCCCCATTCTCATCCGTACTCTCTGTCAGATCAGGACCACCGCCCTGACGATCGATCAGCATAAGTTCAGGTGTATACGCCTCATCACCTAGCGTTTCTGACGGGAACGTAGCCCCATATGCCAGTTGAGCTCGTTCATCGTAAGCAATCTCTGCCACACCTTCGTTCATGAGTTGCCGGAATATCATATTGACTGAATGCACGACTTCCGCACGACTGCGGAAATTCCGCGCAAGATCAATACGTTGGCCTGTCCGACTCAGGCGATCTTCAACACTTCCATCCTCACGCATGCTCGCTCCATACTGGCGATACTTGTTCATAAATAGACCCGGCTCAGCCAACCGGAAACGATAGATACTCTGTTTGACATCACCGACCATGAATCGGTTACCCGGGTTTTCTCTGGAGATCAGTTTCACGATATCTTCCTGAACTGTATTGGTATCCTGATATTCATCAAGCAACACTTCATCGAATCGCGAACGGTACTCCATAGCCGCATCGGAAGGCATCGACAGTTCAGGCGTTGAATCCTCATGTCGCAAAATGTGAAGACAGTAATGCTCCAGATCACTGAAGTCAACTTGCCCACGTTCCTGTTTGGCCTGTCGATAACGTTCTCCAAATGTACTAACCAACCTCGCCAACTCCTGCATGAGTGGTGCCGCCTGCTCCAGTTCCTGCCAGAACGAAAACGCACTTCTTCCAAACAATGAGCCTTTCAGATCGGAAACTGCCTTTTTCGCAGCCTCACGGAGTTCCTTCACCTGATCCTGTAAGGCCGGGTCTGTCTGATCTTTTTTGCAGGGTTTCAGTTTGCCAAATGTAGCGGGTTGAAACACTTCGGGCAACCTTTCCCATGGCATGACCTCCACCGCAGACAACAGCTCTTCCACCATCACCAGATCTTCTTTTAACGTATCTGCATAAGGTGCCGGACCTTCAGGCTGCATGGAAATATGGATGCCTTGACGGAGCAGTCCTGCTGCACCACTTAAAGCAAGAGCCGCATCACGCAAAATACTCTGAACCCACGCTGAATGTCCAAGTGCCTCCACGCTTTCCACCTGAAAAGCGGATGCCATCTCTGAGAGCCAATGATCCGGCCAGGAATGACTGCGGGAGAAATCATACAAGCGTTGCACCAGTCGATGCATGGCATCATCATTTCGTTCTCCACTGAACCAGTCCACCAATTCGCGGAATGTACTGCCTTCATCTTCTTCGCCATACTTTTCCTCAAATAGTTCTTCAAGCAGTTCTTGCCGCATGATTTCCGCTTCATTTTCATTCAGGATACGAAAAGCCGGGTTCAACGGAATTTGCTGATAATAACGGCGAATGACTTCCATACAGAATGAATGCAGCGTTGTAATCGATGCCCGTCCAAGCAGCGACAGCTGCTTACGCAGATGCTCTTCTCCAGGCTGCTCTTCAAGCGCACGTTCCAGCGCTTCCCGAATCCGTTGTTTCATCTCGGCAGCGGCCGCTTTGGTAAATGTAGCTACAAGCAAGCGATCCACACTGAATCCTTGGGAGGGATCTGCGATCTTGCGAATAATTCGTTCAACCAGCACGGCTGTCTTGCCTGATCCCGCAGCTGCGGCAACCAGGATGTCTTCTCCGCTTTCCGAGATGGCACTCCACTGGTCATCACTCCAGAAGCTACCCTCCGGTTTTGGCATATTCGTCATGATGTTTCCCCTCCCTTGGTGTGAGATAACATATCCCAGATTTGCTGTTTGCCCGGTTTGGACAACAGGTTGTATTCATTTCCTTCTATATTCTCATCAAACTGACAAACAGGCTTATACGGACAGAACGTACACGCCACTTCCTGCTGAATGCGATAAGGCTCAATGGCCACATCCCCATCCGTAATCCGGGTACCAATCTCGCGGATATTACTGCGAACCGAAGCAAGCAGCGTATCCCATTGCTCTGGCGTAGCTACAGCGGCGCTGCTATAAAAGCTTCCGTCCGCCTTAAGGGCAACTGGAATAATCGCTGAATACCCCTTATCCAGGGTGTTGTCCATTTGAGCGATTGCGTCCCGATCCGCCAGCAGCAAACCTTTCATTTTGAACCGTTTCAGCAGTTCTTGTCCGGCTTGCTCCGATGTCATGCCGTTTGCGGATTGCAACAGCGGGTTATGCACATGGAAATACAACGTTCCTCCCGGCATCGCCGTTTCCCCAAGCCATTCTTCGGCAGCACTAAGCAGCACCTCCAGATAGGTGAGCATCTGCAATGACAGACCATAGTACACTTCATGCAGCTTGAGGTCCGTCTGGCTTGATTTATAGTCAATGACACGCAGGAGCAGACCATTCTCGCCTTCTGCCACATCCACACGGTCTATACGACCCACGATCTCCATCACACAGCCGTTCTCCAGTTCAAAACGCAGTGGTGGCAGTGTTTTATCCGGTCCAAAATCAAGCTCCAACCCAATTGGTTCAAAACTTCCCCGTCTCGATTGTTCCCCGAGAATAACGGATGCCCGACTAACAATGTCCTTCAATTTGCGGAAAATATAACCGTATCGCTTGGTGCTTAGCAAAATCTCTCCTTGCAGCTGTGGTGCAATCTGCTCCACGGTTTGCTCGGCTTCCTTGCGGCATTGGTCTGGGGTCAAGCTGCCCCAACTACGATTTTCTTCACGCAACCGCATAGCCAGCTGGCTTAACGCAGCATGAAACAGTTGTCCGATATCTGGAGCCTGAAGGCGGTACAATTGCCGTTCTTTGAGGCGCAACCCGTGCGAGGCAAAATGGGAAAATGGACAAGCTACGAACCGCTCCATTCGCGAGACACTCGTCCTTACCTCTGTGCCATACAGTCTGCGACTGGTGGCTGTACGTAGTGGCAATGCCCGATTACGATAAAAGATTGATCCCATCAACCGTTCCAGCTGAGGTCTGCTTGTCTCCTGAGATACATGCCAATTGTAGACCGCCCACCACATTTCAGGGATGTCTTCTCCGCGACGCCATTTACGCAATTGTCCAATGAGGGCAGACAGACTCTGACCCGGATGGGTGACATAAGACCAATGCGCTTCTTCCGAGTTCGAAACCGGTGGTTGAGCAAGCAATGGCTGTTCTTGTAGACCAAACATTTTCCGTACATGGCGGACAATCTCGGAAGGAAGCAGTGCTTTTCCCTCATCATCAGCAACCGGGTAACTCAGCCACAACTGGCTGCTTGCCGCTGTAAGTGCCGTATAGATCAGAAAACGTTCATCCAGCATCTGCCTTGTTGCACCTGGTCCAAGCGCCATGCCTCTTTCCGTCAGTATCGCTCTCTCCAGTTCCGTTAATACGCCGTCATCCTGAGGTACGGCGGGTAATTCACCATCAACTGCACCGAGGATAAATACATATTTGATGTCCTGAAGACGTGTACGGTCCATGGAACCAACCAATACCTGATCAAGTGCTGGTGGTACCAGACCCAGCTTCAGTTCCGTCAATCCGGTCTCAATCATCCCGGTAAACAGAGTGATATCCAACCGTTCATTCCCCATCATATCTACCATCTGATCCAATAAATCCAGCACAGCTCCCCACATCTGCCGATGTTCTCTCGACCGTTCAGGGTCACCTTGAGCCTTAGCTTCAGCAGACATATGTTCCAGCTTCCATGGGATTTCGGCATCTTCCAGCAGTCTGTATAGTGCCTCGCATTGGGCTTTGGCTGTCTTTGCCTTTTTCATTCGTTTCTCAAAAGCACCCAGAGAATCTGTAATGACTGTTCGGCAGCTCTCCATTAAAGAAAGCATTTGGTCCCGTCCTCGACTACGGCCATCCTGACCGTTGTCTTCCAGCGACAGGCTTGGTACATACTTCCACGGTTTGCCGTCAGTCCAGCGATACCCATGAATACCACAAGCCAGTACATAATTCTCAAGCTGGTCCATATCTTCACGAGTGATGGAACCATCACGCGGAAGCAGCAGATCCGTTTTGACACAGCGAAATACATCCTCATAACGCCAGTTGCGCCGAACAATATCCAGTGCGGAACGGATAAATTCGGATAATGGATGATGAAGCTCATTTCTTCTGCGGTCCAGAAAGACAGGTACGCCATAATCCCTGAATAACGGTTCAGCTATATCAGCGTAGGTATCCAGCTGACGAACAAGTACAGCCATATCCCGATAACGCGCACCTTCGTTTTGCGCCAGGCGCCGCATCTCACGAAGTGCTCCCTCCATCTCAGCTCGTCGGTTCTCCGCTGCAACCAGTCGGATTCCAGAATCATGACCATCATCTTTCCACCGAATTCGGCGGTCGAAACCAGCCTCCAGATGAGCAAGTCCCGGACGATCCTTGTATCTCGGTGGAATCTCCGAATCTAGCACGGTTATATCGCTCGGTATACCTAGTTCGTCAGCCATCCCTTTCAGGCGCGCATAGGCACTTGCCGTGGGATAGAACAGTTCCAGTTCTCCAGGCAGAGTCCCGTGATCATAAGGACGATCCAATGTCAGCGCAATGGTCACGGAAGAGGATTGCAACATCAGCCGGCCGATCACACTCATCTCCTGTGGCGTGAATCCCTGAAAACCATCAATCCAGATCTGAGCATCCTGCAGCAACGTACTTTCCGACAAACGCTCTGTCAGCTCGCTCAACGTATCTTCATCATCAATATATAAGTCAGTCAATTCCTGTTCATAGTCACGATATATCAGATTCAAGTCATGCAACTTGTCCTCCAGAATTGGTGAAGAGGATGAGGTATACCCTCCAGACAGCCCTTCTTCCAGCAATGATGGATCAACTTCATAACGTTTAAATTCACTATATAAGTCATTTAATTCCCCTATAAAACCCAGCTGGCTGCCGGATGCACCAAAGAGCTTCAATTCTTCCTTACGGCGCTGGATGACCTTGTAGAGCAGCATCTTTTTGCCTTCGGCTCCGATCGGAATACGAGCAGAACCGCCTGCTTCCTGCATTATGCGGTAAGCTAAACGGCGAAAACCGAGCACTTCTGCACGCATGGTACCTTTAATTACTCCAGAAGACACCAATGCCTGCTCTGTTCGAAAAGAACTCTGTTCGGGAACGAGTAAAATCAAAGGTTTACCTTGCGGCTCCTTTTGAAGCAGGGATGTAATTTCCCGGGTAATCAGCGAGCTTTTGCCGCTGCCTGCCCGGCCAATAACAAAACGAACGGACATGTCTAATCCTCCAAACCACACGTACAAGATTTTAATTTCCAGTATAACATATATGACTTGGTTCGGAACATACGTTTGCCATTATCCGGTAAAACCGGAGATTTTCTCCGTTAACACGGCAAAAAGCCCGCAGCTGTTCACACTGTGGACTTTTGACCGAAAGTATCATTCATATAAACGTTCACTTTATCTCACAAGAGATTAAAAAAGTGAAAAGAGATTCTTCTAATTCTTTTTACTGCGCACTTCGAAAATAGCAAATTTGAGGTAATGTCCTTCATCCACGCCCAGAATTTGTGGGTGGTCCTTACCGGCTGCCTTCCAGTCGATCAGACGAAGCACTTTGCCTGCATCTTCGGCGGCATCGGCAATCGTATCCAGGAAAAGGTCTGGACGCATGTGATACGAACAGCTGGCGGTTACCAAGTACCCGCCCTCATTGACCAGTTTCATTCCTTGCAGGTTGATATCCTTATATCCACGGCATGCACCTTTAACTGCTGATTTCGTTTTGGCAAATGCAGGAGGATCGAGGATGACGATATCAAATGTTTTACCGCCAGCTGCCAGCGCTTTGGAAGTATCCACTTTTTGTTCGCCAGCACGCGCACGTGCAGTACGTTCATCCAATCCTTTCACTTGTTCACGCAAGTACTGGAATGCATCAGCAACGACGAATTCGACCCGGTCGGTAAAACCGTTCAGCTCCACATTTGTTCGTGCACTCTCAATGGCATGCTCTGAAATATCGAGACAAGTCACTTTCTTGGCTCCATACTTGCAAGCATTCAACGTGAAGCTGCCCGTATGTGAGAAGCACTCCAATACGGTGGCACCATCCCAATAAGGGAATGTAACTACCTTACCGCTTTTATTCACTGGCAAGAGCTGCTCTGTGCCGTCCTGCTCGGTCGTTTGGAGTGTGATTCCACTCTTGTAGCCCCAACCCTTCATAAGCGGTTCAATCGCTGCACGATTCTCACGTTGGTCGAAGAAGTAACCTGTCTTCTGTCCTTCTACGATGTCCACTTTAATGAGTAGTCCATTCTCGGTAACGGTGACATGTCTTGGGCATTCGCCATATAGTGGACCTTTGGTCTGCTCCAAACCTTCCAGTTCACGAATTGAAACATCACTGCGCTCATATATGCCTTCCGGCTGCATTACTTCAATGAGTGCCTGTACGATGGCTTCACGGCAACGATCCATGCCAAGTGTAAGCAACTGTACAACGAGGATGCTGCCGAATCGGTCAACGATCAATCCTGGCAGAAAATCAGCTTCGCCGTAAACGAGACGGTACGCCTCTCCATCCTGGATAAAACGTTCCCGATGACGCAAGCAATCGCGAAAACGCGCTGCAAAGAACGCCGTATCCATCTGTTCAAACTCCAAGGGTTGATAAGATACGACCCTCACCGTGATCTGAGATGCGGGATTGTAATATCCTGTCGCCAGATAGCGACCTTGATGATTCAATACATTGACCAGATCTCCCGGCTCCGGATTTCCGTCAACAGAGGCAATTTCATTGTTAAATATCCATGGATGGGCATGTTCAAGCCGCTTTTTGCGACTGCGTTCGAGTGTAACTGATGGCAAGGTAGATCCACTTCCTTTAATTTAATAGTTCAAAAGATAGGTTTGGTGCGGCGCGTAGGTGGCGTTCCGGGTTCGAATCGATCTTCCGATCGCTGTTGTCTCCAGATTTTTTGATTCCCTTCTTATAGGGAAAATCCGGTGACAAAGGCGCACGCTTCGCTTCTTCAGATTCGATTTCGTCCCCTCCACTACGTTTGCACGAATCACCGTATCTTTCGAATTGGGGTGCGACAATTAGGTGGCGCTACGGCGACGAATTGTTCCTCTGATCGCTGTTGTCTCCAGATTTTTTGATTCCCTTCTTATAGGGAAAACCCGGTGACAAAGGCGCACGCTTCGCTTCTTCAGATTCGATTTCGTCCCCTCCACTACGCTTGCACGAAGCACCGTATCTTTCGAATTGGGGTGCGGCAATTGGATGACGCTACGGCGACGAATTGTTCCTCTGATCGCTGTTATCCCCAGATTTTTCGATTCCCTTTCTTTAAAGGGAAAATCCGGAGATAAAGGCGAGCGCTTCGCTTCTTCGGCAACAATTTCGTCTTCTTCGCTACGTTTACACGAATGACCGTATCTTTTAAATGAGGGGACGAATTTAGGTCGCTTCCCTCTGAATTCCTTTAGGCTTGTCATGGTTGTCTTTTCTTACTCATAGGATGAGTTAAGGAACCCGGACGGAAGGAATGATGTTTCTATGTTTAGAGATGTGATATTGCCCCTACTCTATGGGCTTATTATCTTTTTTGGTGGCATGAAGCTAATGGAAACGGCCTTGCAGCGTATGGCAGGGCCCATGTTGGCAGGTTGGCTCAATCGCGCCACCTCTGCCCCATGGAAAGGCATGGCCTTCAGTGCAGGTGCAACGGCCTTGTTACAGAGCAGTACGGCGGTCACCGTACTCACCATTGGACTGGCTAATGCCCGATTAATCACCTATGGACGCACGCTCGGCATCATCCTCGGTACCAACATCGGGACATGTCTGACGACGGAGCTGGTGGGACTGCAGATCGGACGTGCTTCCCTGCCATTGCTTGTCCTGTCGCTGACGGGCTGGGCCATGTTTGTTGTTCTTGGTGAACGTAATTTGGCTGCTCCTGAACACACGCGCCGGACTCTGTTTAACATCCAGTACAGCTTCCTAGCAACTGCGGGATTTGCACTTGTTATGACAGGCATTCAGGTGATGCAATCCATTGCCTTACCCTTAAGGAGCATGGGCGTATTTCAATGGTTTCTCGACCGCTCGGCCGACAGCTTGTGGTGGGGCTTCCTGGCAGGTGCCTGTCTGACAGCGCTCATTCACAGCAGCGCAGCTGTCATTAGCATGGCGATTACGCTCGCAGCCACAGGGGTATTACCTGTGGAGATCGGCATCGCCATTGTGATCGGGTCCAACGTGGGGACCTGCATCACCGCTGTGATCGCTGCCGCGGGCGGAGCATCCGCAGGCAAATTTGTCGCAGCCTCCCATGTTGTATTAAACATTGCGGGAGCGCTGCTCTTTATGCCGCTGATCGGCCAGCTGCATGCAGCTTCGGCCTGGCTGTCAGCGGACAACGGGGCACAGATTGCGCATGCCCAGACCCTTTTTAACATCACCAGTTCACTGCTTGCTTTGCCATTCTGTTACTTGCCAATCTGGCACAAAAAACCACCGGTCCACGCCCCTGCGGCGAAGTCACCCGTGGCTTGATGATCTGCCTATCAGACCCCCAGAGCGCGCGGCTAACTGACCAAGACTAGAACTAAGTTCGTTATACGTTAATGCCTAACTTGTTCAGTGCTACACGCAGGATATCATCGTTATTATCATATCCGCTCTGCTGCTGTCTGGACCATGCTTCTTCTGGAGCGTACCAATCCACACCCTTGATTTCTTCAATCTGAGGCTGCAGATCACCACTTTCGGCTTCAACGAGATAATAATGAACTTCCTTGTCCACGGGGCCAAACTCTGCATGTTGGTACGTATAAGCAATGATATCAACGGGCTCTACAATGCGACCCACCATGCCTGTCTCTTCCAAAATCTCGCGTAATGCCGTCTGTTCGATTGTTTCTCCATCTTCCATTTTGCCCTTGGCGAGAGTTGTTTTACCATAACGATCTACGATAAGCTGAATTTGAAGACGTCCGTCTTCCCCTGTTCTATAAACAACTCCGCCTGCTGAAATTTCTTTTTTGTTCATCGTGCTCTCCCCCATCGAATTCAATATCTTTATCTTATTTTTTGCAAAAGAAGGACCTCATCTCCCCGGGTAAGCTCCCCAAGGAAATGAAATCCTTGTTTCTGACGCCTCGATCACATCGCGGCGGACTTAAGATTCTCTTCCAACACCCGTACCAGCGTAGCCTGACTCTCGTTGACACCAGCTTCAACCACTTTGACTCGGCACACTTTACCGACCATATCCATGGTTCCGTCAAAGACCAGTTGAATGTAGTTGTCGCTATAACCGTGCAGCTTGCCACTTCCCTCGCGGCCCTTGGCTTCACCTTCGGGAATAACATCCAGTACCTGTCCGACAAACTGCTTAGCGTACTCCAGCTGCATCTGCTCAGACAAGTCAATCAGTTCATGCACACGTGCATTTTTGACCTCTTCGTCCACCTGATCTTCCATTCGTGCTGCTGGCGTACCCGTACGCTTGGAATAAGGGAATACATGCATTTCGGAGAAACCGATCTTCCGCATCAGCTCATAGCCATTACGATACATTTCATCGGTCTCACCCGGAAATCCAACAATAATGTCTGTCGTAATCGCCACATCCGGCATTGCTTCCCGAATGCGAAGCATCTTATTATAAAACTCTTCTGTCGTATATTTGCGGCGCATGCGTTTCAACACCGTATCATCCCCCGCTTGCAGCGGAATATGGAAGTGACGAACGAGTTTATCCGAACGTTTGATCACGTCGAGCATGCGGTCATCGATCTGGCTGGCTTCAATCGAGCTGATTCGAATACGCTCCAGCCCCTCTACCTTGTCCAGGTCCCACAGCAGATCGGTGAGATCATAATTCTCCATGTCATCGCCATACCCACCTGTATGAATACCCGTCAGAACAATCTCCTTGTATCCTGCGTGTACGAGTTGATGAGCCTGTTGAATAATGCTGTTTGCCTCACGGCTGCGTGAGAGACCCCGAGACCACGGAATAATGCAGAATGTACAGAAGTTATTGCAACCATCCTGAATCTTCAGGAATGCGCGGGTACGGTCAGCAAAATCCGGTACGTCCATTTCTTCAAATACACGGGTTTTCATAATATTACGTACCGCGTTAACCGGTTCACGGGACTCCTGAATTTCATTAATATATGGCAAAATCTTGTCACGGTCCTGTGTACCGATAACCAGATCCACCCCTGGGATATCCAGAATCTCTGCCGGAGAAGTCTGCGCGTAGCAGCCTGTAACGGCCACGATCGCATCCGGGTTGCGCCGAATAGCACGACGAATAATTTGACGGCTCTTTTTGTCGCCGGTATTGGTTACTGTACAAGTATTAATCAAGTATACATCCGCTGTCTGTTCATCAAAGTCCACTTGATCGTAACCTTCGTTTTTGAACAATTGCCAAATCGCCTCTGTATCATAGAAATTAACTTTGCAGCCTAAGGTGTAAAACGCCACGGATGGCATAATTACATTCCTCCCATTTCTCCGGATTCATATAGCACGCAAGTTAGTGCTGCCATTCCAGCTGTCTCAGCACGCAAAATGCGTTTGCCCAGTCCAACAGATACAGCACCTGCCTGATCAGCCTCTGCCGTCTCCTTCTCAGAAAATCCACCTTCCGGTCCAACAACGATCAGTACTTCTGCACTTGCATCAGGTGCAAGCTGCTCAACAAACGGTTTCAATGCATCTCTCAGCTGTTTACCGTTTTCTTTCTCATAACAATAACATACCAGGCTATAGCCCTCAAAAGAAGATAACAGCCCTTTCCAGGAAAGCGGCTGCTCGACGGATGGAATGCGATTCCGGTGACTCTGTTCGGCAGCTTCCTTGGCAATTTTCCGCCACCGTTCCAACCGTTTGCCTTCTTTCTTGGCATCATATTGCACAATTGTACGTTCTGATAGGAAGGGTACAAAAGATACCGCCCCGATCTCCGTACATCTCTGGATGACTGTTTCCATCTTGTCGCCCTTGGGCAAACTCTGTGCCACAGTTACTCGAATCCGTGCTTCACGGTCCATCTCGAGAGGTTCCACAATATTCGCTGTTACTTGGCCAACTTCAATGGTCTCAATTTCCACGAGTGCTTCTCTGGAGTTTCCGTCACTGACAATCAGTTTATCTCCAGGTTTACCACGCATGACCTTGCCGATATGGCGTGCATCATCACCTGTGATAATCACAGCGTGTTCATTAAACTGTTCTGCAGATACAAAATATCGCTGCATTAGTCAATCCACCCATTCTGTCCTGTTATGACTGGAATTCACCCCGCCTAATGACAGGCGTGAATCCAATCGCCACAGATGATCATACAACTTTTACGTGTTTCTGACCAGTATTCCGGTCCAATACCAGATGCACTTTTAGCGATATAATTCAATAATCAGACCTACCAGATCCATATACATGTTATTTGCAAATACATATAACGGTTGAATTGTTACAGCCTGCAATGGCGGGATAACCAGAATCAGCAGGAAAATAAAGATGGACCATTGTTCCACACCCTGCAGCTTGCGACTGAGGGGCCTTGGCAATACATCTTCAAGAATACGATAACCATCCAATGGCGGAAGAGGAATCAGATTAAACATAAACAGGAAAAAGTTCGTTATGCTGAACATAGGTAAAAACGTCATCAGGGCTGTAACCACTCGCTCATTCTCAATGTTGCCCAGTACACCTGATCCAAACAGACAACCATAGACAATGGCACCAATAATGGCGAGCAGCAGATTACTCAGAGGACCTACGACAGATACGATAGTCCCCATCAATCTCGGCTTGTCAAAATTCGCACGATTTACAGGAACTGGGCGCGCCCAACCGAAGCCTGCAATAACAAGCAGTAACACACCCAGCAGATCAAAGTGCACGACCGGATTCAGCGTAACTCTTCCAAGCAGCTTAGCTGTTGGATCACCAAATTTGTTGGCAAAATACGCATGTGAGAATTCATGCACCGTAAATGCGATCAGGATGGTCAGCAGGAAGAATGGTAATTGATCAATCGGAAGGCGAAAGAACCGTTCCAGGAAGTCCATACGTTACCCCTTTCTGGCTACATACGCCAGCCAATCCTCATCACGGTGGATCGCACTCACTTCAAACCCGGAGGCTACCAGTGCATCATGTACAACCTGCTCTTTGTTCTTCCAAATGCCTGACACAATATAGGTGCCACCAGACTCAAGCGCATTATACACATCGTCCACGAACAACAAAATGATCTCAGCCAGAATGTTTGCCACAACAACCTTAACCGGCAGTTGCACACCAAGCGCAGGGTCCTGACTTCCGAGGACGGACAACAGATCACTTTCTTTAACCGTAATTTGTTGCTCCAGCCCATTCAGTTCCACATTCTCCCTGGCACTGATTACCGCAACCGGATCAAGATCGAGCGCTAGCACATGTTTTGCCCCGAGTTTAATCGCGCCTATAGCCAAGATACCAGAACCTGTACCTACATCAATGACTTCCTCGCCGCCCTGAATAACCGTTTCCAGTGTGCGCAAGCAGAGGGAGGTCGTTGGATGTGTTCCTGTACCAAAGGCCATGCCTGGATCAAGCTCAATGATTTTCTCATCCGGACTTTCTGGCGTATACTCTTCCCACGTTGGTTTAATCGTCAGACGTTCCGATACACGTACCGGCTTGAAATATTGCTTCCAAGCTGTTGCCCAGTCATTTTCATCCACTGTACGCGTCTCATAACGAACCTCACCTGTATCAATTCCGAATTCAGAGAGTTCCTCAATTCTCGGATGAACTTCTGACTGTAGTGCAACCATATCCGTACCTTCGGAGAAGTACCCTTTGATGACCGCAAAGCCTTCCGGAATATCATTCAAAGGAACGTCGTATAACTCACCATATGTTGTGTCCCGTTTTTTATTTAAAGTACCGGACTCTTCAATCGAAACCCCTCCAGCACCCGCTTCATGTAAAAAATTCGAAATCATCTCCACAGCTTCTTCTGTGGTATGTATTGTTAGTTCATGCCATAACATACTCGGTTTTTCCTCCTCATTTTTCAAACATCCCAACTATTGTACTACACAAGCGAGCCGGAGTACAAAGCCGCACCAGTAAAAGAAAAACAAAACAGGATATCCGCAGTCTGACTGCTCGAATATCCTGTCGTCTAATCAACCATATCTGTTTCATTTACTTCAGCATTTTGCAACATTCGAATCTCATTTAGCAAAAACGTCCACCATTCTGCGTGATCATCTCTGCGGCTTGCGGGAGCGAATCGTTGGATACGGACACGGTCAGCAAAATTTCTTGTTTTAACCTGTTTGCCGATTTCTCTTCGGGTGTATCGTACACCTGACCATTGGACAGCATTTCGGTTTCATCACTAATCAGAGCAAGTACATTCAGTTCACCACTGAATCCGCCGACTATGGCTGTAGGAGAATTATCAGAGCCCGTAACATCGTGTGAGTCCAATGCAGACTCTTCATTGCCAAGGCTCTCGATACTTAATTGGTTCGGGTGCAACAATTCCAAGGCTCTGCGTGCAGACTCGGCCTCAGTCCAGCTTGTAAAAACAGCTTCGAGGGTCACTGCCGAGCGATCTTCAGTCATGAAGCTCCCGTCCCTGACGTCGATCAGCCGCTTCACTGCGGCGTAATGCTTCTATATCTTCATGATCCGCAGCTTCAGCGCTGAATTCCACGTCTTCATTTTTAGCGGATTGCATCCGTTTCATCTTTTCCGTTTTCGTTAGAATCTTGCCTGGACGTTCATGTTCTGCCATTGTAATGCTCCTCCTTCAAATTAAAATGAACCAATACGTGTTACACTGTAACACTCCGATTGTAGTCCCATCCTCCGATCGCTGTTATCCCCAGATTTTTTTTAACTCCCTTCTTCAAAGGGAAAATCCGTTGATAAAGGCGAACGCTTCGCTTCTTCAGATTGGTTCTACACTCTCCGTTAAAGTGTAATTATCTGTCCATCTTATATAAATTTCCTGAAACTAGATCATTCCACCGGCTTGTTCGATTATGGACATGGCGCGGTGATGTACCGATTCATCTACGATGACAGTAAGTAATACATCCCTTCCTGTAGGTCCACCTTGTCCACCATCACTCATGCCGCTTGCAGAAGGGTCCGCCGCAGCCATGATTCCAGCACTGGCATTTGTTTGCATCGAATCGGGCACCCATGATGAAAAACTGCCGGAAACGCCCGGCTTGTAGGAAGCCCCGCTTGGTCCTACACCCGCATATCGGCTGAATCGATTAATGGACAGGTCCTCCACTCGCAATGCCTCCAGTTTTTTGGCTGCCCCTTGAGCCTGCTCCGGGCTGTGAAAATACGCCAAAATATTTTTCTCGGTCATCCGCTTCACCTGCTTCCCTAATTTCTCGCATATCAGCTATGCATATCATTCTCGCCATGCTATCTTTCCGCAAGACCGCTCAGAATATACCGAAAAGCTCCCACAAATTGCTTTCGTTCTTCGTAGCATATATCCATGGATTTTGCCAAAACCACTGAACCACTAAAAAAAGACGTACAAAAAAGGACACCCTGCGGTAAAAACCGCTGTGGTGTCCTTATGGACTTGCTATATGTTATTCTCAGTCGCCGCGAAAGGCGCGTTTCACTCGATCAAAGAAAGATTGTTCATGCTCATGTGTTTGCTCTCCATCCAGCGCAGCAATTTGGCGAAGCAGATCTTTCTGCTCGTCATTCAACTTACTAGGTGTAACTACAACCACTTTCACATGTTGATCCCCTTGCCCCATACCGCGCAGGCGTGGTACGCCTTTGCCTTTGAGACGGAAATACGTTCCTGTTTGTGTACCGGCTGGTACTTTCAACTTCACTTTCTCAGTCAATGTTGGGATCTCAACCTCATCTCCCAGAGCTGCCTGAGCAAAGGTAAGTGGGATTTCGCAGTAAATATCGTCCCCTTCACGCTCGAAGAAATCATGTGATTTCACGCGAATGACAATATACAAATCTCCCGCTGGTCCGCCACGCAGGCCTCCCTCGCCCTCACCTGTCATACGCAGTTGCGCGCCGTCATCTACACCCGCTGGAATGCGAACATGGATTTTGCGTTGCTTACGGACTTTACCGCTACCACTGCACGTTGTACATTTTTCTTTGATAATTTGGCCCGAACCACTACAGTTCGAACATGCACGACGATTAACCATACGACCAAACGGTGTATTTTGCACGACTTCCTGCTGACCGCTACCTTGGCAGACCGAGCAGGTTTCCGGTTTCGTTCCAGGTTTGGCACCTGAGCCATGACAGGTATCACAGCCTTCGGTACGCGGAATCGTAATATCGGTTTCTTTACCGAATACGGCTTCCTTGAACTCGATCGTCATTGTGTACTGCAGATCATTTCCCCGTTGCGGAGCATTTGGATCACGTCGTCCACCGCCACCGCCGCCAAAGAACATGTCGAAGATGTCGCCAAATCCGCCGCCGCCAAAATCACCGCCACCACCGAATCCACCTTGATTCGGATCGACATGACCATATTGATCATATTGTGCACGCTTCTGACCGTCACTCACTACGTCGTAAGCTTCTTTAACTTCTTTAAATTTAGCTTCCGCATCAGCAGCCTTGTTTACGTCAGGGTGATACTGACGGGCAAGCTTACGGTAAGCCTTTTTAATCTCATCGTCGTTAGCCGTTTTACTAACGCCAAGCACCTCATAATAATCACGCTTTTCAGCCACTCTTCCACCCCCATATCATTCACCTTATCGCACATCGTGACAAAAGGAAAGCCAAAGCACGGGAGCCCCGGCTATGACTTTCCCTCTAATTCGAACGTCACCGATGTTTAATTCGCGTAGAACTACGAATTAGTTTTGTTTTTTATCTTCATCCACAACTTCGTAATCAGCGTCTACGACGTTATCACGTTTAGCGGAACCTTGTTGCTCTTCAGCACCTTGTGCTTCTTGCTCTTGTGCCTGAGCTTGCTCATACAGTTTCACGGACAGTTGTTGAACGATCTCTGTCAGTTTTTCTGTAGCAGCTTTGATATCTTCCAGGTTGTCGGAAGCCAGAACGCCTTGCAGTTTTTCTTTGGCAGCATTCGCTTTTTCAACTTCGCCAGCATCTGCTTTTTCGCCAAGATCTTTGATCGTTTTGTCAACAGAGTAGATCAATTGATCTGCACTGTTTTTCGCTTCAACGAGTTCTCTGCGTTTTTTATCTTCTTCAGCGTGCAACTCAGCATCTTTCATCATTTGCTCAACTTCAGCATCGCTCAAACCGCTGGAAGAAGTGATTGTGATTTTTTGAGTTTTGTTCGTACCTTTATCTGTTGCAGATACGTTAACGATACCGTTGGCATCAATATCGAAGCTAACTTCGATCTGTGGAACACCACGTGGAGCTGGTGGAATATCACCCAACATGAAACGTCCAAGCGATTTGTTACCCGCTGCCATCTCACGCTCACCTTGCAGAACATGAATCTCAACGCTTGGTTGATTGTCTGCATACGTGGAGAATACTTGAGATTTGCTTGTAGGGATCGTTGTGTTACGCTCGATCATTTTTGTGAATACGCCGCCTGCTGTTTCGATACCCAGGGACAATGGAGTTACGTCGAGCAATACAACGTCTTTCACGTCACCTGTCAGTACGCCCGCTTGTACAGCAGCACCCAAAGCTACAACTTCATCCGGGTTAACGCCTTTGTGAGGCTCTTTACCCGTCAGTTTTTTGATTGCTTCTTGAACTGCAGGAATACGTGTGGAACCACCAACCAATACGATCTTGTCGATATCGTTAGCTGTCATACCCGCATCGCTCAATGCACGACGAGTTGGTTCAAGCGTACGCTCAACCAGACCTGCTGAGATTTCTTCAAATTTCGCACGGCTCAGGTTCAACTCCAAATGCTGAGGAACGCCATCAGCAACCGTGATGAACGGCAAGGAGATCGTAGTAGTCAATACGCCGGAGAGTTCTTTTTTCGCTTTTTCCGCTGCATCTTTCAAACGTTGAACCGCTGCTTTATCTTTACTCAAGTCAATGCCTTGATCTTTTTTGAATTCACTTACGAGATAATCAATGATCACTTGGTCAAAGTCATCCCCGCCCAGTTGGTTGTCCCCGCTAGTTGCTTTAACTTCGAAGAAGCCGTCACCCAGTTCAAGAATGGATACGTCGAACGTACCGCCACCCAGGTCATATACGAGAATCGTTTGGTCTTCGGATTTCTCCATACCGTAAGCCAAAGCTGCTGCTGTAGGCTCGTTGACGATACGCAGAACTTCCAAACCTGCAATTTTACCCGCATCTTTAGTCGCTTGACGCTGACTGTCATTGAAGTAAGCTGGTACTGTGATAACGGCTTGAGTTACCGTTTGGCCCAGATAAGCTTCAGCATCAGTTTTCAATTTTTGCAGGATGATTGCAGAGATCTCTTGTGCAGAGTAGTCTTTGCCATCGATTGTTTCCTTGTGGGAGGTACCCATGTGACGTTTGATCGACATGATGGTACGATCCGGATTGGTGATCGCTTGACGTTTTGCTGTTTCACCAACAACGCGCTCTCCATCTTTTTTGAAACCAACTACGGATGGAGTTGTACGTGCGCCCTCCGGATTTGGAATTACGACAGCCTCGCCGCCTTCCATTACTGCTACGCATGAGTTTGTTGTTCCTAAGTCAATACCAATTACTTTGCTCATCCGAAAATTTCCTCCCTCAACAATTTAAAATGAATGGGTCTGATCTGACCCTTATTTAGATGTTCATGTTGCTAATCTTGCTCTATGTGTACAAACCTTTATATTAAACTTCGCCCACATTGTTCAACCAAGGAGCCGACTCATACCTTCCTATAAGGAAATTATGAGCTGACTTTAACCATAGCTGGACGAAGCACTTTATCTTTCAGCATGTAGCCTTTTTGGACTTCCTCAACAACGATACCTTCTTCGTACTCGTCGCTCTCCACTTGCATAATGGCTTGGTGGAATTCAGGATTGAACGGTTGTCCTACCGATTCCATCGCTGTCAGACCTTCATTATTCATCACGGTTTCCAATTGACGGAAAATCATTTGGATGCCCTTGGAGAAAGATTCGACCTCTGCTCCTTCCGGTACAGTAGCCATGGCGCGCTCGAAGTTATCAATAACCGGTACCAGTTCGGTGACCAGCTTCATCGAAGCATATTTAGCCAATTCTTCTTTTTCCTTCTGCGTACGACGACGGAAGTTGTCAAAATCAGCCTGTGCACGGACATAACGCTGCTGTTGCTCCTCAGCTTCTGCCTTCAGACGTGCAAGCTCATCCTGCTCCTGATCAGCGATCTCTTCAGCTTGTGCTTCTGCAGCGCCAGCTTCATTAATAGGCTCCTGCTCAGCTGTTGTTACCTCTTGTTCTTCTGTAAATGATTGCTCCTCTTTCAAGATGTTCACCTCCTTATACGAATGAAATGGTTCATTCCCGAATCTTATTTGAACCGATGCGTCAGCATCGCCGTCAAGTCACGGGATAGTGTATTTAAAATATGAATGACACGTGCATAATCCATCCGCGTGGGTCCTAGAATACCAATCGAACCCAAAGCCTCACCGTCCAATGAATAGGAGGCTGTAATCAGGCTGCAGTTGGCAAAGGCTTCATGATCATTCTCAGTGCCAATTCGCACTTGAATACCAGATCCACCCGGCACGGGCATCATCAATTTCATGAGTGTTGGTGTCTCTTCCAGCAGGTCAAGGATATCTTTTACCTTTTCAATATCTTTAAACTCCGGTTGAGTCAACATATTGGTGGCACCACTGAGGAACAGACGATTATCATGTTCGTTATCAAAGGCACTGTTCAGCACCTGCATTACTTCCTCATAACGTGTAATATGCCGCTCCATCTCTTGCCCAAGTTCGGTATAAAGACGGGATTTCAATTTGTAGATGGGTACGCCCACAAGCTTGGTATTTAACAAGCGAACCACATTTTCCATCTCGGCTACCGAGATTTCTGGTGGAATCTGCACCGTCTTGTTCTCCACCTGACCTGTATTAGTCACAATGATTGCCACAGCTTCACTCTCGTTCAGCGGAAGCAATTGGAAGTGACGAAGGGACGTATGGAATACTTCAGGCCCAAGCAGGATCGAAGTATAATTCGTCATATGTGACAAAATATTGGATGCATGCTGAATAACTTGTTCCATGACGTTAAGCTTTTCAGCGAAGAACGACTTCAGATCATCCAACTCCTGAGGCTCCACCTGATTCCAGGGAACCAAATGATCGACATAATATCGATAGCCTTTATGGGATGGAATGCGTCCAGCCGATGTATGCGGCTGTTCCAGAAAGCCCATATCTTCAAGGTCCGCCATTTCATTACGGATCGTCGCCGGACTGTATCCAACATCTCCCCTTTTGGAAATGCTCCGGGACCCTACGGGCTCAGCTGAACGGATATAGTCATCCACTATAGCGTTCAGAATCATTCGTTGACGCTCTGTTAACATGGTGAGTATTCCCTCCTTCTGACTGTACTGTCCCATGTCGTTAGCACTCCGGTTAGATGAGTGCTAAGCGGTAATACAAAAATACCAAACTGACGTGAACATTGTCAAGTGAGTTTGATGAGTGGGCTCATCTATTTATAGTATAGACCAATGTTGACGAGTCCTAACAAACTTTATTGAACATACTTTGAAGTAAAAAAGGACTGCATGTAGGGCAGAGGCTGACTCGGCTCGATCCATGCAGTCCATTCAGTTGTTAGGCTGAAACGTTAAGCTCTTTCAATACCGCGATCTCATCACAACAATCCTGCTTGCTGCAGTGAACACAGTCGGTCCATACTTTCTCGGGGAAAATCTCTTTTTCCACCACGGCAAAGCCGTTTTTGAGGAAGAAGGATACTTCATATGTCAACGCCATCACCTTAGGAATCTGTTGTTTCTCCGCCTCTTCTACCAGTCGATCCAACAATCGGGAGCCAATACCAAGCCCTTTGTGCCCTTCCGAGATACCGAGTGATCTGACTTCTACCAAATCATTCCCCAGACGACAAAGCGATCCGCAACCCACCACTTCACCATCAACTTCGGCTACAACAAAGTGCTCCAGCTGCCGGTGCAGTATTTCACGTGATCGCGGAAGCATGATCCCACGCTCTGCATAGCCCTTAATCATTTCATACAGTGGTTCAACATCTTCCGGCACGGCTTTTCTGCATATTACCGACATCCTGCTCTCCTCCTATTACCAAGCTTTCCAGAGGAAAGCTGACTTCGTAGTTGTTAAATTAACACGCTCTGTAAAATCAATATGAATAAATATACAACAAAGCGTATAGAATTTCAAGCTACGAATTCAGCGATATGGATCCGATAAACTCCGCAAAAACGTCATTTCCGAACAGGATACCCTGCTCGCTCAGTCGGAAGCCGTCTGCCGTCCGCTCAAGCAACCCTGCGTTCAACATTTTGCCCAAAGGCTTCGCAAACACTTCTTCCATGGACTCTCCGAACTGTTCGCTAAATCGTGAGGCTGAAGCCCCCTCCAACATTCTCAGTCCAACCATCAGATAATCTTCCATAGCCTCCGGGCGAGCAATCTCAAAATGATCCAGACGAGGCAGCCCTGCTCGTGAAGCTTCAACATAAGGATTTATACCTTTAATATTCATATGCCGTTCGCGGCCTACATATCCATGTGCACCTGCACCCAGACCGTAGTAGTCCTCATTGCGCCAGTACGTAATATTGTGACGACTCTCGAAGCCCGGCTTGGCAAAGTTACTGATCTCGTATTGTCCATAGCCCGCTTCTTTCATACGCTTCATTAATAGAAGATACATCTCCAGCTCATCATCCTCATGCGGAAGAGGGAGTTGGTTCTTCTGATACAGTGTATGGAAAAGGGTATTCTCTTCCACTTTCAGGCTGTAGATGGAGTAATGCGGTAGATCCAGTTCCAGCGCTTTGTCGATACTCTCATTCAACATCTCTACAGTCTGGTTCGGCAACCCGAACATCAGGTCAATGGACAGATTAGTCAGTCCCGCTTTTCGAGCGTTCTCCAGACTCCGATATACATCATCCGTATTATGAATACGGCCAATGCCTGTGAGCAGGTCATTCTGAAAAGCCTGCACGCCAAAGCTGACACGGTTTACGCCGCCTTCTTTCATTGCAGCGAGCTTCTCCGCATCTGTTGTTCCCGGGTTCGCTTCCATTGAAAATTCAATATCGTCGGCCCAATTGGGGAAATACGTCTTCACAGAACGAAGAAATACGGCCATCTCATCCGGTTTCAGAGCTGTTGGCGTACCACCACCAACAAATATGGTCTTGATCTCACCCGGTGGATTGGCCTTAACTGTATGTTCCATCTCCCGTTCCAGCGCTTCGAGATATTGCATCACGGGCTGATCTTTCAGAACGTAGGAGTTAAAGTCGCAATAAAAACACTTATTCGTGCAAAAGGGAATGTGAAGATACACCGCTTGGGGCGCACCTGTCTTCCGGCTGTGTGCTGCCAATGTCATGGCAAGTCCCCCTCTATTTGAAAAAAGGAAAGCCATCCGGCTTCCCTTTCAGCTTAGTTATTTAATATTCTGTGTTGTAACCATGTTGCAAGCCTACAATTCAATTTCGATACACACTTTCTGTGATGTACCCGAAACAAAATATCGTTTATCCTTTCATACACAAATTATTGATGTACCAAAAGGATTCACGTGACGTTTGCAAGCAAACGTCGTAATCTAATTTGAATACACACATTCTGTGCTGTACCTCAAAATAGATTGTTTAGTCATCAATTTTCAGTACTGCCATGAATGCCTCTTGCGGCACCTCAACGTTACCAACTTGCTTCATCCGCTTCTTACCTTCCTTCTGCTTCTCAAGCAGTTTCCGTTTCCGCGAGATGTCACCACCATAACACTTGGCAAGTACGTTTTTACGCATGGCTTTTACCGTTTCACGAGCAACGACCTTGGTACCTACAGATGCCTGAATTGGCACCTCGAACATTTGCCGTGGAATCAACTCGCGCAGTTTCTCACAGACAATGCGTCCGCGGTTATAAGCACGGTCACGGTGAACGATGAAGGACAGAGCATCAACCTGCTCGCCATTGAGGACAATATCCATTTTCGCCAGATTGGACTGACGGTAACCGGACAGTTCATAATCCAGAGAAGCATATCCTTTGGTACCGGATTTCAACTGGTCGAAGAAGTCATATACAATCTCGGACAACGGAATCTCATAGGTAATGGTAACCCGGGTCGTGTCCAGATATTCCATATTCACATATTCACCGCGTTTATTCTGACACAGTTCCATAATGGTACCTACATAATCATTCGGTACAATAATATCTGCCTTAACGTATGGTTCCTCGACGTAATCAATCCGTCCCACCTCAGGATAGTTGGATGGGTTGTCGATTTTCATCACTTCACCATTCGTTAAAGTGACGTGGTAGATTACACTTGGTGCCGTTGTAATCAACGGAATGTTAAACTCCCGCTCGATCCGCTCCTGGATAACGTCCATGTGAAGCAGTCCAAGGAATCCACAACGGAATCCAAAACCGAGTGCACTGGATGTTTCCGGTTCAAAGCTCAGAGACGCATCGTTCAACTGCAATTTCTCCAATGCTTCACGCAGATCAACATAGTCGGATGTTTCGATCGGATAGAGACCACAATACACCATTGGGTTAATTTTACGATAACCCGGCAAAGGTTCCGGTGTTGGATTTTTGGCATCCGTTACCGTATCCCCGACTTGTGTATCGCCAACATGCCGGATACCTGCAACGATAAATCCAACATCACCCACGTTTAGCTCGTCCACGATGGTCATGCGAGGTTTGAACGCACCAACTTCAATGACTTCAAATGATTTACCTGTTGCCATCATTTTGATTTTGGAACCGGATTTGATTTTGCCGTCAACAACACGTACATAGACGATTACACCTTTGTACGGATCATAGTGCGAGTCAAAAATCAGCGCTTTCAAAGGCTGATCAGGATCACCGGTTGGTGCAGGGACACTTTGCACCACTTGCTCCAAAATTTCTTTGATTCCGATTCCTGATTTGGCCGAAGCCAAAACCGCATTACTTGTGTCCAAACCAATAACATCTTCCACTTCCTGCTTCACTCGTTCAGGATCAGCACTTGGAAGGTCAATTTTGTTAATAACCGGTAAAATTTCAAGGTTGTTATCCAATGCCAGATACACATTGGCAAGTGTTTGGGCTTCAATTCCCTGAGCCGCATCCACAACCAGCAGAGCTCCTTCACATGCAGCAAGACTGCGTGATACTTCATACGTGAAGTCTACGTGTCCTGGTGTATCAATCAAATTCAATAAATACTCTTCACCGTCATCCGCTTTGTAAGTCAAGGCTACTGCTTGTAGCTTGATCGTTATTCCACGTTCACGTTCAAGGTCCATCTTATCCAGAACCTGTTCCTGCATTTCACGTGACGTGAGCGCACCTGTGTGCTCCAAGATCCGGTCCGCAAGTGTTGATTTGCCGTGATCTATATGTGCAATGATAGAAAAGTTACGAATTTTACGTTGTCTTGCCCGAATGTCAGTCATTCCTTACCCCCAGAAACAGCCTAGTGTCAATCACTTCATTATAACAGTTGAAGCACAGTGCATCAATCCCGTGATGTCTCAACTTTACAATAAAGTGTGATCATACACTCCTAGAGGTTATATTGTACCTTTAATCCATGGTATTTTATTCAGCAACGCCGCTAAAAAGAGAGACCACCCACTTGATTCCACTATGTGAGAGATTTTGCAATAGTCCAGCCGTTTTGTCTGCCAACACATCGACCGGAGCCTTACTCTGATCAGCCCCAAGCACTTGGCTTGGTGACTGAACAGGTACAAATGGCGGTTCTTTGATTTCCTTTTGCACAGGTGCAGCTGGAACAGATTCGGTAACCGAGGAAGTTGGCTCAGTTGTTACCACGGTTGACGTGCCTCCTGATGAATTGCCAATCTGAAAGTTGCCGCCAGCCAGCTGCATTCCAAACAGAACACCCAGCAACATTAATACAGCCATGGATAACAATCTTTTACCGAATCTGGACATATGCTTAGCCTCCTGTCACTCTCTACTATTTTCATCTTCTTACATATATAGTCCCTACCCACCTTGCGACGAGGTTTCCGCACTGGCTTTATCCACCTTCTGATCTTCCCAGTACACTTGGGCAATCATGTCTGCGAGAATCTTCGATGTCCGTTGTAACTCAGCTCCTGTATTGTCGATGCCGCCAATCTCAATTAGAATGCTGTTGGGTGAAAGTGTTTGGTTATACTCTCCATTGTTGGCGCCTCCGCCATCCTTACCCCACACACCACGCGATACCCCAGGATACTTGGCTTCCAGTTTCTTATGAATTTTCGCTGCAAAGGCTTCATTCTGCCGCCAATTTGGATTTTCATGTCCAATAATGAAATACACTTTGGCGTAGCCCAAGTCATTAATTGTAGTTGTTGTTTTGCCATGACGCTGTGAATCGCGGTGAATGTCTATGAGATACGTCAGTTCGTCATTTTGAGCAAGTGCCGCTTTTACCGTTTGACGAGAATATTTATAGGAATAGTTCCAGTTATAATCCTTTACTTTAGTCGGGTAATCATCCTTGGCGTGCTCTACGCCGATTCCCAGCTTCTCCAGACTGTCTGAAAGATAGGTTCCCACTTGAAACACATTGCCGGTTGATTTGCCTGATGATGGATTATCACTTTTCGTACCTAGCAATGGATTGTATCCTTCCCGTGGATGGGAATGATAGATAAGAATTGATTTTTCACCTGTTGTCGGTGAGCCTGAATTGTCTTTCTCTCCATTCTTCGCTGGGGGATCTTCCTTGCCTTCTCCATCTCCAGGCTCGCTCGAATCAGGCGGATCCGTATTGTCCTGACCTGGTGGAACATGCAGCTCACTACCGGGTTTCCCTCCACCTGCGGAAGCTGTATCCGTAAGACCGGGACCGGGCTGATAATCTTCGGGAGCCTCTGCTTTTTCGTTACCAGATCCAGGACGGAGCAGAACAGGTTGGTTGGAACCCATGCCCGGCATTTCTCTCGCAATTAGGCTCTTGGGATCTTGAGGGTTTACATTCGTCAGTAATTGGAAAACAAATGAAGTGAGATTCTCACCGGATATTGCAGATGTCTGTTCTTTCTGGGTGAGATGGGGCATCTCCATACCGAGCATATCGACGAAAAAGCGGCTTGATACAGCACTCGCAAATCCTTTCATCGAAGAAACGGGAGAATTATTCAAGCGTTTCTCTGCCATGCCCCCAAGACCAAGTACGACAAAAAACAAGGCAGATATGATCATAAGCAACAACAACGTACGGCCCATGGCCAGCACGTGCAGACATCTTTTTTTCCACTTTCCAATATTCCAGGCCAATATCTTGTTCATTCTGCTGTCTCCTTCCCTGCTGGACAACTCTTATACTTCAACTCTATGAGCCCGCCCAATCTGATAGAACAGGAAAATGAAAGATTCCAGAAACAAAAAAAGAAAGTCCGATAGATTCGGACCTCCTTCTCAGCAGATTAAGTTTTAATGTGTATAAGCGGCTACGTTATCCGGATTCACTGCATCATGGAGTGCGGCGTTAAGTCCTGTAGCGATAACGTTGGCAATTCCTTCAATAAACTCATCGATTTCCTTCGGAGTAACAATGAGGTCATGACCCAGTGGCTCCAGTACCTCTTTGACCAGACTCAAGCGATCCTGCTCACCAATGTCGTCCAGCATGCCCATGATCTGTTTAGTCTGATCCGTTTCCTGGCGGAAGTGTGAGCGCATCATCTCAATCACATTGTTCACAATGGTGGACGCATAACATACGGTTGGTACTCCGATGGCAATGCAAGGTACACCTAATATCTCACGAGTCAGGCCACGCCTTTTGTTTCCAATACCGGAACCAGGATGGATACCAATGTCGGCTACCTGAATGGTTGTATTTACACGTTCCAGAGAACGGGAGGCCAGGGCATCAATCGCAATAATGGCATCAGGCTTGGTCCGGTCTACAATCCCCTGTACGATGTCACTGGATTCAATGCCCGTTGTTCCTAACACACCAGGAGCAATTGCGCTGACCTCCCGATATCCTGGCGCAACCTGATCGGGCACCAATTCGAAATACTGACGGGTTACCATCAGATTTTCCACAACAAGTGGACCGAGTGAATCGGGAGTAACATTCAAATTGCCCAGGCCAACAATTAAGACTTTGGATGTTTTGTTGATTCCAGCCTTGATCATAAAATCTTCCATCTCGCGTGTGAACTCGGCAGCAACACGTTCCTGTAAATCCGTATCCCCATTCCGTAGGGAGGGTACTTCCAACGTGACATAGTGGCCTTTCACCCGGCCAATGGCTGTGGCCGCTTCATCATTAAGTACATCAATACGTGTAATCGTAATGCCCTCTTTTTTCTCTACATCTTCCCGTAATCCGGGAATCGTCTGTTTCTGTCCACCTTGCGCCATTTCCTTGGAGTCGATCGCCAAATCGGTACGAACTGTGTAGTTTTGCAAATCCAGTGTCATTCTGTCCCTGCCTCCCTTACCGCATTTGAGCATATTGTGTGGGAAAAAGAGTTTCTTTATGCAGCATGTCTAACATCGTAGGAATATCTGTTGCATTTTACATGCTAGCGTGATAGAATATTTTAAGTTGTGAAACGTTTGTATTCATGCAAATGCCTTACAGGAGGTGAATGTAATGCCAAACATCAAATCCGCTGTTAAACGCGTAAAAACGAGCGACAAGCGCCGCGCACTCAACGCTTCCCAGAAGTCTGCACTCCGTACAGCTGTTAAAGCTGCTGATGCTGCTCTGGTAAGTAACGAAGTTGATACTGCAAAAGCTGCGATTCAAGCTGCTTCCAAAAAGCTGGACAAGGCTGTAACTAAAGGTCTGGTTCATAAAAATGCTGCAGCACGCAAAAAGTCTCGCTTGGCGAAAAAACTGAACGCTCTTTCCGCACAAGCGTAAGAAGCGTTACTTATACGATCCAATGGAAAAATCCTGAACAGCATAGGCTTTCAGGATTTTTTAGTATCTGATTCGATAAGTATAAGACACAGACAAAGCGACCTTTATTCCGATGATCTAACCATCATGGAGCAAAGGTCGCTTTGTTTGTTATTTACACTAGTAATCTATTACGTTTACGTATTCATCAAGCCCCATGTCTCAATAAGAATAGCTCCAGACCAAGGACTTTATCCACCGCTCCTGTTTTCATCTGGTAATCCAATTCACTGAGGTGACTCAAAATCATTCTCAGACGTTCTGGCTGAAATTTACGCGCTTGTTCTCCCGCGATCTTAACCGCATATGGATGCAGCCCAAGCTGACTGGCAATCTGCTGTTGGGAGTAGCTTTGTTGGCCCAACTCTTTAACTTGAATCATAATCCGAAACTGCCGAGCGATCAAAGCCGCAATTTTAATTGGTTCTTCCCGCTGCTTCAACAACTCATAGAACAGAGCCAATGCCTTCTCCAGTCGCAAATTAGCCAATTCTTCCACCAGTGAAAATACATTTTGCTCTGTGCTGCGGGCAACCAGTGATTCAATATCAGCACGCCGGATTGTTCCCCCATTACCTGCAAACAAACATAACTTGTCCACTTCAGCAGAAAGGGTCTGGAGACCTGTTCCTGCGTAGCTGATTAATGTTTCCGCCGCTCCTGTCTCCAAGGAAACATCCCGCTGCTTCGCCAGTTTCACGATCCAATTCAACAGTTCATCTCCACTAAGAGGAGCAAAAGCAAGAACGACTGCCTGTTTCTTGACAGCCTTCACCAGTTTCTTACGCTCATCCAGCTTATCCCCTTGGGCCAGGAAAACAATCGTACTGTAGTCTGCCGGATTTTCCATATATGTAAGCAGACGATCAACCTGATGTTCAATCTTCGATTCTTTACCTGCAGTGAACAGGCTCGCGTCCCTTACAATAATTAATTTGCGTGGAACCAGAAAAGGTACGGTCTCTGCTTCTTCAATAACGACCTCCACAGCCGTCTCAGACAAATCATATGGAATAATCGCAAAATCACGATGTTCTTCTTCAATAACCTGTTCTTTTAACATATCCGTAAATTGCTGTATCTGGTACTTTTCCGTTCCATACAGCACATAGATCGGAGCCGTTTCCCCACTACGTATTGCCTTTGTTGCACTTTTTACATCCATTCACGGTGCCTCCTTATCCCTCTTATCCTACCAGAAAAAGTGCAAGACAACAAAGGGACCTTACATCCAGTTTACGGATGAAGGTCCCCTGTCCTACATCTATATAAACGCAGACACCAGCAGTTCTAGAAAAAGCCGGTGCGCGGTCATACGACGTCAGTTGTTTGAACTGAGATAGGACGTTTTGTTAATTCCACTATATGCTTGTCATACTGAAAATGTTCTTTCGTTTGGAGGAGCGCACTCCCCATTTTTTAATTATTTCGCCGGAGCTCCACTTGGAACGGCAGGTACATTAAACGAGTTCTTCGCCGTTGTTCCGTCCTTGTCCGTCTCGTAATTAAATAGGGTACCATCCTTGGACCAACTCGCTGACTTCAGTGTGCCCTCTATACTGCGTTGTTCAACCAAATTCAGAACATCCGGTTCGTTTGCAGGTTTGGAGTAGATGCTGATCTGATCACCAAGAAGCATAACTACGTAAGAGCCGTCAGGTGATTTCCATTCTTTTGGTGCTGCTGTTGTAGTCATTCCCTGATCCGGTCCTGCTGCGATCCCTTTGTTTCCTCCAGAGGCGTCTGCACCTGCACCGGAATCAAGAGCAGAATTGCTTTCAACTGGAGCATCTTCATTCGGTACAATCATCTGAGAAGTGAAGGAATCTCCGTTGTCTGTTTCTGTTACTCCATTCTCTTCCCCATCTGCAGAAGATTTGGTAGCATCTCCTGGTTCTTGATTGCGCTGCTCAGCATCTTGGTTCTGAACCTGATTATTTTGATTATCGGTCGTAGGTGTTTTGGACGAATGATCCTGAGTTCCTTTGTTCGGAGCAGGTGTTGATCCAGTAGCTGGTTGTTGAGGTGTCGGATCTGTCCGAACTTCAGGCTTCTGTACCTCATCTCCACCATTCTCTTCAGGTATTGTTTCTACGCCTTGGTTGTCTGGTTCAGTCGGTGAAACATTCGATTGATCAACAAACACATCGTTGCTGCTTGGTTGGGATGAAGTGGCAGGATCAGAATTTTCAATACTTTTGCTTAAAGGATTCTCATCCACATTGCCACTCTCTTGAGAAGCCCCTGAGCTCATCAGCAAGGAATCGGCATTCTCAATCTGGTCAGGCTGATATCCCCAGATGGCGAATCCCAATACAACTGCCGCAGCCGCTGCCCCCATAGACATACGTCCTGCCATCGAGTTAAGCCATTTTTGTTTCGTTTTCCGCTCACTTGAACGTTGTAAATTCTCAAATGCAGCGGGGACAGGATTCATTTCCTGTATGGTGCTACTTTGTTCCTTCCGCGCTTCGTCAATGGCATCAAGTTGTGGCATAATCGCATCAACCAGACTGAATCTCGGGCTTACTTGCGGTAATTCTTCCAGTTCTCTGGAAAGAGCTCTGAGTAAACTAAAATTCTCGGCACACTCCGGACACTTCGCCACATGTTGTAGCATCTGCGCGGTTTCCGCCTCGCCCAGATCATGATCCAGATAGCGGTGCATCCATTCCACCACCTCTTCGCATTTCATCCTGTCACACCACCTTTCTGATATTCCTGTAGTAGATTCTGCAATTGCTGTCTGGCTCTAAATAAATAAGATTTCACCGTATTCAATGGAAGATCGAGACAATCCGCAATTTCATTGTAGGATAAGTCCTGCAAATATCTTAGAACAATAACGGTACGATGATGCTCGGGAAGCTTGTTGATCGCATCCTGAATGTCTTGGGCCACATATGTAGACATGACCTCGTACTCCACATCCTGAGCATCCTGAAAAACCATGTCATGTTCGTCAATGGAGACGGACGGTTTGGTTCTTCTGAATTTATCAATACAGATGTTCGTGACGATGCGTTGTACCCAAGTTTTGAATTGGGCCTTTTCTTCGTATGAGTTGATTTTGGTGTAAATTCGGATCAATGCTTCCTGAGCAGCATCCAAAGCGTCCTGTTCATTATTTAGAATGTAATATGCGGTCCGATAGACGTGTTGTTCAATCTCCCGCAATAGGGTAATTAGAGCGTCGCGATCGCCCGATTGAGCGGCTCTGATGAGTTCCGGCTCTACCACAAAGGATCCCCCTCTCCCTGCAACCTTACAGACGTGATCATCAATAAAATTGTTGCAAAGTTAAGTATTTTTTAATTTGCCATAACAAAATAACGGCGTATGTATTTGGGCCGCTGAAATCTTCTCTTAGAATAACAGAAATTGCATAACGAGTCACCAAACGTATCCAAAAGGGATTCCATTACTTACACGACTCAATTCAAATGCAATGGCATACATTATAGCTAAGCACTTTTTGGTTCTGAAAATAAAAAAAAGTCGAAATTTGTCCAAATTTAAGCTGTTTTTAATGCAATTTTCATGAAAATGGTGTATTGTAAATTTACATTCATAAACACGAGGTGATGAGCATGCCAGCTCTAGCAAAAATTCAAGCTTTAAAAGAACAAATGCCCAAAGAATACCAAAGTATTTCCCACTTTGTGGAACATGCACTGGAGTCCATTGATACTCTGGTCGAGGAACATCGGAAGTACGTAGCTGCACAGGCATTATACGGCGATAAAATCGTTGGATCGGAAGAACGCTTGTACAGAGAAACCGTACTTGATGTCAGAGCACAGCTGTTGATGACTCTTGAGAAAACGGTAGAAGATCTGTTGCACAAGGGCGACAAACACTGGAGCAAACACTTTAAGGATGGCGTGGAGTAGTTCTTATATTTCTTCTACATTTTGAAAAAATGGCCCGCTTTCCGATATTCTCCCTCGTGGAGTGTAACGGAAAACGGGCTTTTTTTGCGCTGTGACTTACAATCAAATAAAGTGATTAATTGGTATCATCTCAATCAGCATAAAATCGTTTAACTGTTTCCTCAACCTCTGTATGTTAAAATATAGTAACTTTCTTAGTTTATCTCTTGTTGAATATAGTTATTTAAGATGGAGGTCAATATTTAAATGACAAACACCCATAGAATCCATAGGCCGCGCGGAAAAATACTTGCAGCTGTATTAACTGCAATTTTCATTTCACTTGCAATGGGGATTTATCACTATGTCCCTTTGGATGAAAGAATAGAGAATACTTACTATTATTCATTCGGTTATAAATTTGCAGTTGGATTATTGATTAACCTCGCTATTTTACTTTTCTTAATTACGCCACTTTCTATATTGGCGGATGGATTACTTTTATACAGAAAAAAAGATAATACGTATATGAGATTGCCCATTGCTATTGCCGCATATGGTCTATTAGGCTTCATAGGTGGGATCATCTACTCGATGTTTACACTCAACTTCAATACTTTTCCTGCACAGTCGATCCACATTGTTGTATGTTCTCTTGTCTTTTTAGCTTTCCAATTGGTATTAGATCGGCGTTTTTTCATTTATCATCACACCGATAAATAGGTTGCGTGCCGTCACTCAACCCCGACCAACTTGTACCGGATAGCAATCTTCCCATCTTTCACTCTCATCTGAATCTCACCCATATGATCCGTCCGATAAATATCTGACCCGGTAGCCTCCAAACGTTCCATTACTCCCGGATTGGGATGTCCATATGTATTGTTAACTCCAGCAGATATCACAGCGGTTTTGGCGTTCCAGTATTGGAGCCAGGCTTCGGTGGAAGACGTTTTACTCCCATGATGAGCGACCTTTAGAACGTCAATGGAGACAAATGCTGCTGAAGCATCATTTGAATTAACCAGCAACGGGCGTGTAAGTAACCTTTGTACAACTCCCTCTGTAACTTCAATATCTGCACCTTTCTGTTTAAACTGGGCAGCTAACGAGCCATCTTGAATCATATAGAGCAGGTCCTGCTCGGCCGCAGCATCCATATCCCCGGTGAACAACATGGAAGTCCCAGCCATGTCTAGCAAAAAGACAACGGAATCATGATTCTGGTGTTCAGACACAGGCATATTGCCTGATGCATTTACATTCATATGCGCCAGATCTGGAGCTATAAAATGTAAACTTGTCTCTTTATCAGCCTTATAAGTCATACCCTGCTGAATGGCGTACAGAGGAATTTTCCGTTCCATGGCTGTATTCAGTAACTTATCAAAGTTAGCCTTACCACTGGTTGTACCATTAAACATGAACCGTTTAACCGGAATCTGTTCCAGCACAGCCTGTAGCCCTCCGGCATGATCCTGGTCGGCATGCGTTACAATGACAGCGTCCAGTTGGTGGATACCTCTCTTTTTCAATAAAGGAACAACGACCTTGGCTCCTACCTCATACGGATCACGTCTTGTTTTCCACGATTGCTCGGTGTTTCCAAAGTTAACTGTTCCCCCGCCATCCACCAAAATATGTTTGCCTTCCGGGGTTGTAATCAATGTGCTGTCTCCTTGTCCAATATCCAAAAACTGCACGATGCCGGTTCCAGCAGGCTTGGGAGTCTGATATGCCCACCACAATCCAGTAACAAAGCTGAGCGCGAGCAAACCGCACACCCATCGCTGAACTTTACTCATTCGTTCATATGCATAATAACCTGCACCTCGTGCGGCAAATGCACTCGTATACTCCGGCCAGGCAATACTGGCTCCTAATGTCGTTAATGAAGTTTCTTTTCCATCTACACGTTTCTTACCTTGATCCTGTGCCATGTTAGACATCGAAGAGCGAATGCCCACATTCCCCATGGAAACTGGAGGTAGTCTCCTCACAAGAGGAGCCGTATCCTCCTCAATAAACGCTGTTTCTTGCTGCTCACCATTGCCACGATGCAGCAGATAGAGCAAGGCATATAAAACGGCATAATATGCGGCTATCCACAACAGGGAAGGTGTTGCCCAGATCAACACAAAACCCGGCAGACTGTTCATCCACTCCACGCTTACAAAAGTCAGTTGATTCAGTTGAATCGCAATCCATGCGAAAGGTCTCGCCAAGGGAACCCATATGAATGACAATAGCATGGCGACCGTCCCCAGTGGTAATACAATGGCGCTAATCAAAGAAACCAGCAGAAAGTTGGCTACAAATGAGAGTAATGAAAACTGGTTGAAGTACAGAATGGTTACTGGAAAAGAAATCAGCTGAGCGGTTACCGTGACGGATGCTGTTGCGGCCAGAGATTTCGGCCAGTTGCTGAACAGTCGGTTAATCAATGGCATGTATATCATCAGACCTGCAGTCACGAGAAAGGATAACTGGAAGCTCACACTTAGCAAAAAGTACGGGTCCCACCACATCATCAGTAATGCTGCTGCACTGATCATCTGCAGACCATCTCTCGCGAGGCCACGGCGTGCCATATACAACCCAATCATGGACATAATGCCTGCTCGAATCACTGAAGGTGAACCACCGGATAATAGTACATATGCAGGCACCAGGATCAGAACAATCGTGAGTGCCGTCTCTCTGGTAAGTCTTAACCAGGATAAAATAAGGAGAAGAGAAGCTACATATACAGCCACATGGGTTCCGGAGATTGCCAGGATATGTGTTAGACCCAGTTGTGAAAACTGACCATAGGTGCCCGGATCGATATCGTTAGCCATCCCGATAATTAGTCCCTTCATATATCCTGCATGAGGCTCAGGAAATAATTGTTCGACCGCTGAACCCAACATATGTCTTGTCCAATCCGTCCACCGTAGAACGTTGAATTGTCCAAGCCCCTCCGGAGGCGTAACCGTGACCGAGGCGGCTCCCTTCACTTTGAACAACCAGTGGATATGCAGGGTTCGCAAATAACTGCGATAATCAAACCCGCCAAAGTTCCTCGCTTCGCCAGGAAGGGCAAAAGAACCATGAAGCGTGATTGCATCGCCCCTCTTCCAGCCCGCTGCTGCCTGTTGTTCTTCTTCCTCCAACAGTCTGACTTGTACCATCAATTGTTCATCTATTTGGAATGCAGTTGATGCCGCCAGATCTGTATCTGCTGACGAAGCCGATATGGGCAATATGGAAGAAATCTGTATCTTAAAGTCAGCCCGATCTCCATCAATACGCACATCTGATACAAGCTCACCCTGAATCTGTGCTGCCATACCGTCCATCTCATCAGCAGCAGTATGGATGGTCTCGGGCAGTCTGCTATGATTGCGTACGTCATTCCATTCCCAATGTACAGCACCTCCAATAAAGGCAGTGAGCAAAAACAAAATGGACCATCCACGCACATCTATGAAACGAAGTAGAAGTGGCAGACACGCCAGCGCCCCAATCATCCCCCATATTAACGTCCATCCTGTTAAGGCGCATGCCATACCGCTACCGCATAACCAGCAAATTGTAAAACTTAACAACGGTCTGCCTTTCATTTGCTCCCTCCTTCCTGTCACCCTGGAACGCAGAAAAACCCCCGGGAAGCCAATTCAGGCTTGCCGGAGGTTCTCCCTCTCATATTCGACCATATTCAGATTAATTGCTCACAGTCATCATCGTTTCCCGCGGCGGTTGGTAATTCTCCAGCCTGCGGAATGTTATGCCCTTCTGTTCCATCATATTCGTAACCTTGCCGGTATCTTTAGGATAAGAACGATGAAAGACGATTTCTGTAATCCCGCTATTCGCCAGCATATTGGCACATGTCCAGCAAGGTTCGTCAGTCACATACACAGACGAGCCTTCACGGTCGATTCGATCTGTGAATAAAAGTAAATTTTGCTCCGCATGGATTGTGCGAATGCAGCGTTGCTTCTTCACCATGTCTTCTTGCCCATCGGTCACGACCAACTCATACTCTTCCGATATCATGCAACCTGCTTCAGAACAATCCGGAACACCGGTGGGTGCGCCATTATACGCTGTTCCGAGTAGTTTTTTTCCTTGAACAAGAACGGCACCTACGTGACGACGCGAACAGCGGGAACGGGTGGAAACCATATACGCGATGTCCATAAAATACGTATCCCAATCCTTGCGTACCTCTACTGTACTCATGCTGCTTTCCTCCCGCTCAACACATTTTTATTCTCATATTACCGGATCTGCACATATGGCGCCATCTTCTCCAGCATCTTCATGCCGATTCCTTTGACCTTTGTCAGATCACTAACTTTCGCAAAAGGACCATGTGCATTCCGATAGTCTACAATAGCCTGAGCCTTCTTCTCCCCGATTCCAGGAAGCTCTGTAAGCTTGGAGACAGATGCAGTGTTCACATCAATCTTACCATTATCGCTTGCTTCCTCACGAACTATAGATGAATTACTACTTGATGCCGTCTCGGAGGTAACCGAAGGGTTTGATTTCGTATCTTGCACTACCGGTTCAGTCGGAGCAGCAGTAACCAATGGAATATCGTTCGTCTGATTTGGAGTTTGGGCTACTGGATCACCTTCAACTGCACCACTCAAGATCTCTTTAGACTCTCCTGCCTTTGCATCATTCCCAGTCTGCATCCCATTTGCATCCGTTCCCGAAGATGTTCCTGTATTGCCCTGAACCGAAGTAGCCGACTGTATAACAGGAAGTTCCTGCTCTATTGTCGGCTTCTCGGTGCCGAGCTGCAAGGGTTCCCAGCCACTAGGTGGTTGTTCACTTTTGCCCGACCATAATATGAGTATACTTCCAACCACCGCAGCAGCAATGGTCATTCCTTTGTTCCATCTCATTTCTTCCACACCTCTCCCTGAATTCAAAATCATTCATTTCGAACACGGGCGGTGCTTCCGAACCGTTGAACTTCCCTGATGAAACAAGTTGTGCATTTTTCATGTCATGTGAACCAGGTCCTCACGCATAGAATAGAGGGAATGAACTGCGCCAGTACCGTAAAGCATGAAAGGAGGCCTGAAACAATGAAGGTTGGATTTATCGGAACCGGCAGCATGGGCAGTCTGCTGATCTATGCCCTGATTCAATCGGGTGCACTCGAGCCCCGTCAGATCGCGGCCAGCAATCGAACCCCGTCCAAAGTACGACAGTTATCCCTCCGTTACCCCGGTCTGCATGAATCCCAGAGCAATCGGGAAACGGTGATCCGAAGTAATATCATCTTCCTGTGCGTGAAGCCGCTTGAATTCAAACATGTCATTGACGACATCCTGCCTGTCGTGAATCCCAATCATATAATTGTCTCGATCACCAGTCCCGTGCAGCTGCGCCATCTGGAATCTTCACTTCCTTGCAAAGTCTCCAAGGTTATTCCCAGCGTCACACACCAGGTTGGCAGCGGCGCGTCCCTGTGTATACACGGCGAACGAATGACCAGTGAAGACCGCGCTGTGTTGGAAAGTCTGCTTAGTCATATAGGCAGGCCGTACCAAGTGGACGAAGCCTGTACACGAATCACATCCGACTTCTCCAGTTGCGGACCTGCATTCATATCGTTCTTTTTGGAACAGTGGATCGAAAGTGCCGTGAAGCTGACAGGCATCAAAAGGGCAGATGCCTGCGCTCTGGCTGGCGAAATGCTTCTGGGAACAGGCAAGCTGCTCACCGAAGGAGGATACACGCCGCAAGAGCTTCAAGCTCGTGTCGCTGTACCTGGCGGTATTACCGCTCAGGCACTTGCACTGCTGAAGGTTAGTCTCGACGGTGTTTTCGACAACCTGATCCGCACGACACATGACAAATATGATGAAGATTTATTAAAGCTGGATGAATTATTCCGAGCCGGTGAGATTAACCGGCAACAATATTAACGAGTTTGCCTGGAACGGCAATGACCTTGCGAATGGTCTTGCCTTCCAGCGCCTGCTTAACAGGTGCCAGCTCCATCGTAAAGTCCTGCATCCCCTGTGCGTCCAGATCCTTCGCGATCGTAGCACGAGTTACGATTTTACCGTTTACCTGAACAACGATTTCTACTTCTGCATCCACTGTCATGGACTCATCATATTCAGGCCAAGCCACGTAAGAGATTCCACCTTCATGACCCAAACGGCTCCACAGCTCCTCTGCCATATGCGGTGCCAGTGGTGACAACAGTTGCACAAAGTTCTCCATTGCTTCTCGAGGCAATGTATCGGCTTTGTATGCATCGTTGATGAAGATCATCAGCTGGCTGATGGATGTGTTGAAGCGCAGGTGTTCCAGATCTTCCGTAACTTTTTTGATCGTTTTGTGAGCAGTTCGCTTGAACTCATCCGTTCCACCGTCCACCGTAATCTTGTCATTGATGGCCCCTGTGTCTTCGTTAATGAAGAGACGCCATACACGTGACAGGAAGCGGTGCATGCCTTCAACCCCGTTAGCGTTCCACGGTTTTGTCGCTTCCAATGGTCCCATGAACATCTCGTACAGACGCAATGTATCTGCACCGAATTCATTCACGATTTCATCCGGGTTAATAACATTACCACGGGATTTACTCATTTTCTCATTATTCGTCCCCAGGATCATACCTTGGTTCACCAGTTTGTGGAACGGCTCTTTTGTATCCACAACACCCAGATCATACAGCACTTTGTGCCAGAAACGAGCGTACAGCAAGTGAAGCACCGCATGCTCTGCTCCGCCAATGTACAGATCAACTGGCAGCCACTGCTGCTGTTTCTCCTTGGAGATCAGTTCCTTGTCATTGTGCGGATCGATAAAGCGCAGGTAATACCAGCAGCTACCCGCCCATTGTGGCATGGTGTTAGTCTCACGACGTGCCTTCATTCCCGTTTCCGGATCTACCGTATTCACCCACTCCGTAACATTCGCCAGTGGTGATTCTCCAGTACCCGAAGGTTTGATCTGATCGATATCAGGCAGCAGCAGTGGAAGTTGATCCTCCGGTACGGTCTTCATCGTTCCGTCTTCCAGATGCAGAATCGGAATTGGCTCACCCCAGTAACGCTGACGGCTGAACAGCCAATCACGCAGACGATAGGTCACTTTCCCTTGTCCTTTACCGTTCTCTTCCAGCCAAGCAATCATCTTGGCAACGGCTTCTTCATTGTTCAGTCCGTTCAGGAAATCGGAATTCACATGCGCGCCATCACCGGAATACGCCTCTTGTGTAACGTCGCCACCCTGAATAACCTCGATGATATCCAGACCGAACTGCTTCGCAAATTCCCAGTCACGTGCATCATGACCCGGAACAGCCATAACCGCACCTGTACCGTAACCTGCAAGAACGTAATCAGCGATCCAGATCGGCAATTTTGCACCATTAACGGGATTGATTGCATAAGCGCCAGTGAATACACCTGTTTTGTCTTTGGCCAAATCCGTACGTTCCAGATCACTCTTACGAGAAGCCTGCTCCTGATAAGCCTGAATCGCTTCACGTTGGTCATCCGTTGTGATTGCTTCTACCAATTCATGTTCCGGAGCAAGTACTGCAAAGCTTGCTCCGAACAATGTGTCCGCACGGGTAGTGAACACCTTAATTACTTCCTCGCGACCTTCAATGGCAAAAACAACTTCTGCACCTGTCGATTTACCGATCCAGTTACGCTGCATATCCTTGATGCTTTCAGACCAATCCAGCTCTTCCAGGTCTTCCAACAGACGCTCTGCATACTCGGTAATTCTCAGGACCCACTGACGCATCGGTTTACGTACAACCGGATGTCCACCACGTTCACTCTTGCCATCAATAACCTCTTCATTAGCCAGTACCGTTCCAAGTGCTTCGCACCAGTTAACTGCGACTTCATCCACATAAGCGAGGCCCTTATTGTACAACTGGATAAAGATCCATTGTGTCCATTTATAGTACTCAGGGTCCGTTGTGCTGATCTCACGATCCCAGTCATAGGAGAAACCAAGCGACTTGATCTGGCGACGGAAATTGTCAATATTACGGAATGTAATATGCCGTGGATGCTCACCAGTATCCAATGCATGCTGCTCAGCAGGCAGACCGAAAGCATCCCAACCCATCGGATGCAATACATTGTAACCGCGCATACGTTTGTAACGGGAAACGATATCCGTTGCCGTATATCCTTCCGGGTGACCTACGTGCAGACCTGAACCGGATGGATAAGGGAACATATCCAGTGCATAAAATTTCGGTTTAGCAGGGTCCTCACCCGTTTTAAACGTTTTATTTGTATCCCAGTATTGCTGCCAACTTTTTTCCATGACTTGTGGCTGATAGCCGTGTTTCGGCTGGTTATTCTCACTCATCTATTGTTCCTCCTTCAGGTTACTCGCTTAGCTTTAATTGCAACAAAAAAACCTCAGCATCCCGTAGCGTTTGCAGCGCTAGGGACGAGAGGTTGAATTCCCGTGGTACCACCCTAGTTAGCGGACGAACGTGCTTCGTCATCCACTCCCTTTGGACCTGTAACGGCGGTTAACCGATGCGGATTTCCATTCCTGAATTCCAGCTTCTACTCAGCAGGTTAAACAAAAATGGTGTAATCACCGCATTTCTCCAAGGCGAGTTCACAATTTACTGTCAACCGGCTTGCACCAACCGCCGGCTCTCTGTGATGTACAGAAATTACTACTAATCCTTATCATCGAAATATGTATACAATATCGGGACCATTATATAAAAAAGCAAGCCCAAAGTCAATATTACATGTTATACTCGCCATCTTAAAGCTCACGGGTTGGTACCCTTCATAACGCTGGTTGCTGTTCAGGATAACCGAAAACGCTCAATGCCTTCCTCCAGGTTATGAATGGTCCAATTCACATGTTCCTGATGATCATATTGACGATAAGCGCACTCAATGCGCAGCACCAGATCAAAGTACAAGTCATACAGACTTCTTCTTTTTAGCTCACTTTCAGTTGTAATCGCATGCCCATACCCTTTCACAAAACCGGGTGTATAGTTAAAATGACTGAAATAGTGCTCCATCAGAGGGTCTGCCCACAGTGAACGTTCAAAATCAATAATCGCTGTGATGCGACCTTTGTCTACTAGAACATTGCCATCCCACAGATCCCAACTTACAAGCACAGGTTCTTTTACATCGTCCAGCACATCCGATTTCTCCTCAATCAAGCGTCTCAATTCAGGATAATCCATCGAAAATGTAATCCCGGCTTCTTCCCCATCGGCAAGAATGTCATCCATCAGATTCATAAATGCTTCTTTCCAAGTGGAATAACGCTGTTTTTGCTCCGAGAAATATCCGAACTTCTCACCCTTGATTTCATTAATTCGACGATTGTAACGCCCCAGTTGTTGTTCAACGGCTTCCTGCTCTTCCGCAGAATACTGATCCTTGACCTGATTGTAGGGTGTTCCAGACATGTACTCCATGATAAAATACCGCGCTGAAGCCATGGTTAACGAATCATCATAAACCAGAACTTTGGGTACGGGAACATCCTGCAGCTCGCTTATGAGACGCAGTGCCTCAACCTCGGCAATCATCAGGTCCTGTTCACAGCGCATCAGATTTGTCGAAGCTGAAGGGGCAATTTTGAGTACCACTCGCTGTGCGTCACTGAGTGTAATGAGATATGCATGATTGGCCCAGCCATCCACCATTTCCTTGTAGCCCTGTATTTTTGCAGAGAGATTCTGCTCTATTATGGCATTTAGTTGTTCTGACGTAAGTCTTGTTTTATATGTACTTTCCACTTCTACACCTCACCTCGACTATTGGTTTCCATAGAAAACGCTTTCTATCCGACTATTATCGCCTCCTCTACTTCAGCTGGCAATACTTTTTGTCACGCTATTGAGTCTTTCCTAGCATTTCTTTGCCAGGTTACAGAAACATGTCCATCATTTTATGGAAAATTAAACAAAAAAACCGCCCTTATGTACCAAACATAAGGACAGTTCTCGTGATTCGCTCTTATTTCACAGCAACGTAGAACAAGCGCTGTGCGCTGTCTCCGGCCTCTTTCCATTCAAAATCCGCATATACCTTCACATCTCTAAAGCCTGCCTTGGATAACTCCAGCTTCATCCAGTCTGGGTTATATGCACGCTGGACATGAACTTCTTCAAAGCGCTGGTACATATCCTTGCTGCCATCATCCACACGCGAAAAAATACTGAGATGATGTTCAATCTCACAGCGATCCTGGTCCAAATCACAAGTCCAAATATAAGATACGGAGCGCTCATCCAGCACAAAAGGCTGCTCCTCATCATAACGGATAAGCGTATTGGGATGATGCACATCAAACAAAAACGTTCCATCAGGCTTCAGCATCTCATATGTCCGCTGGAAGGTTCGAACAACATCTTCTTGTTCGAGCAGATAATTGACGCAATCACAGAATGATATCACCGAATCCACAGGTTCCGGAACTCGCCAGTCTCGCATATCCTGCTGCACCCAACGTACGCTGCCTTCCCGATACAAGCGATGACCCTGAGGCGTTGCCTCCATCTTGCTGCGTGCAACCGACAGCATATCTGCTGACAGGTCAATGCCCGTAACTTCGAAACCGGAGTTCACGAGCGGGATTGTAATAGAGCCCGTTCCACAGCCAAGTTCAGCGACACTTTTGGGCATTCCATGTTTTTCCCATGCTGTTCTTGCAAACCTTATCCAGTCCGGATAAGGCATATCTTCCATTAATTCATCATACACATAGGCAAATTTCCGGTAAGACATGTCAGGCACCGCACTTTCAATTTCATTTTCCAATCCTGAGCTAACAAAAGAAAAAGCAGGGCATCCGGTGTTTACCCAGCCTATCCCTGCCTTATCCGAGTTCCATATCACAACTATTTAATCAAGAAGATTACTTGTTTTCACTTTGATCCGCAGGAGCAGATTCGGACAGATACGTCCAGCTTTCCTTTTGGACCACCAATCCGTCCTTCATCAATTTGCCCAAGGCACGCTTGAACGCAGACTTACTGATGCCAAAGCGCTGCTTGATGATATCCGGCGGAGTTGCATCCGAGTAAGGCATGCCGCCCATAGGACGCTCTTTCATAAAGGCGAGAAGCTTGTCTGCATCTTCGTTACGTCCAACTTGTTTAAGTTGAGTCATGGCCAGATTCACACGTCCATCTTCACGTACCAGTGTCACCCGACATTTCACTTTTTCGCCAAGACGCAACATGTGACTGCGTTCAGATGAATGAATCATGCCAATCGCGCCAAAGCCAAGTACACCGCCCTCTACAAGTACAAAAGTACCCATCTGCAGTGGCTTGTACACCAGAGCCTCAACCCATTCGTTCAACCAAGAAGTTGGCGCATGGAAAGCCAAGGGTGAAAGTTCACGTTCCCCGGCCAATTTGGCACGCAGACGTCCCTGCTTATCATGTTCCATGATTACAAAGACTTCGTCCCCCACTTGAGGACGCAGTTCTTCCAGTTCAGGCAATTCACGAATAGGAAGCAGCAATTGCCGTCCAAGTCCCATTTCCAGGAAACAGCCCAGTCGTGGGTGAACATCAGCCACAACCAGTCGCGCCATTTCGCCAAGCATGAGATAAGGCTTCTTCATCGTTACGGCCAGACGATCTTCCGTATCAAAGAATACAAATACTTCAAGCGTCTCGCCAATCTTAATATCCCGCGTTAACTCGGTGTAGTGAAGCAGTACATCTTCCGATCCTGTCGTCAAAAAGAAACCAAACGGAGACACTTCACGTGAAACCGGCAAAGAGACGACTGTTCCAGCAATCAAACTCATACCATTTCCACCACTTTGGCATCAGACCATAGACGCTCAATGTTGTAGTATTCACGCTCGTCGCGGTGGAAGATATGAACAACAACGTCGCCCATGTCCATCAGTACCCAACGTGCGGAATCCATACCTTCGATACCTTTGATCGTCGCTCCGGCAGCATGAGCCTGTTTGCGAATCTCAGTGGCAATGGCCTGTACCTGTGTATCGGAATTCCCGTGACAAATAACAAAATAATCTGCCACCAGAGAAACATTAATCAGATCCAACGCTACAATATTGGATGCCTTTTTGTCGTCAGCGGCAGCAACCGCCATATTCATAAGTTCTTTCGATGATACTGTCATGAACCAACCTCCATAATCTATAATTGTGTGTTCAAAAAGATCAGTTTTCAGTACCGAGAAGATGGAATAAAGCTAGAAATGGAGTAGCGGAGCGTAGGCAAACTACGTGAGCAACGGACATTTCAGCTGAATTTCATCTTCGATGCTGATGATGCCGCTAGGCATCCTTCGTAATCAAAAGTGGACTTTTTGAACAACCTCTATAATTGTGCAATTAAGTCATTCCGCGACAGCATAGTCAAAGGATAAATGACACGTCGCTGCGAAATCAGCAAGCTGATCGTCGAATCGAATCCGGCAATTAACCCTTCCTCCAGACTATGTTCAGCCTGTTCGCGAATGTGATCCACTCCCGGGAAATCTCGTCCCGGTTCAATGTAATCGGCAAGACATACCACTTTGTCCAGCAGGCTCATGCCTACCCGACCCGAGGTATGCCACCGGATGGCATTAATAACTTCGGAATCCTCTACACCGTAATCGCGCTCGGCTACAAAAGCACCGACTTCGGAATGCCAGAGCTGTTTGTCATGCTGCAGAAGTTCCTGGTTTAATCCGTTATCGCGGATGACCGCTTCCATCTCCGCTACGGGCCAGTACTTCGCCACATCATGCAATATCGCTGCCAGATCCGCTTTTACAGGATCCGCACCGTATTTTTCAGCCAACATCACGGCCGACTCCATCACGCCAAGTGTATGTTTCCAGCGTTTCTCCGGCATTTGCCCGGATACGGCTTGAATTAGTTTCTCACGGCTTAGTCCCATATAAACCGCTCCTTACAATGTATTGGTGCACCTCATCAGGAATCATGAAACGTACCGAATGACCTTTGGCAAGACGTCTGCGTACGGCTGTCGATGAAATATCCACCAAGGGCATCTCGGCCAGCAGGACCCGGTCCTGTAACTCGTCTGGTAGATCATCCAGATGTAACTGGAAGCCTGGCCGACCAACCCCGATAAAGGTTAGGCGTTCTGCAAGTTCTTCAATCTGCTCCCATTTGGGAAGATAGTTCACCATATCCGCCCCGATAATGAAATAAAATTCATGTTCAGGATGGCGACGCCACAGTTCCTTCATCGTATCAATGGTATAAGACACTCCGCCAAGTTCCATCTCGATGCCCAGCACCTCATATTGCTGCACACCCTTCACAGCCGCTTCCGTCATATCGAGACGTTGCTGTCCCGAAGCTCCGGCGCCGCGTTTGTGAGGTGGAACATGGGAAGGCATGAACCAGATCTCATCCAGTGCATGCGAATCCCTTGCCGCTTCAGCTGCCAGGAGGTGTCCCATGTGGATCGGATCAAACGTACCACCCATGATGCCGATCTTCACCCGCGTCACGCTCCCTTATCTAGGTAGTTCGATTTGTTTGTTATCACGCGATTCTTTGTACAGGATGATTGTGTTACCGATGAGTTGTACAAGCTCACTTCCCGTTTCACGGGCAACTTCTTCGGCCATCTCTTTTCTGTCCTCGTCATTGTTGTTGAGCACTTGCACTTTCATCAATTCGCGCTTCTCAATCGCATCTTCGATGTGACGGAACAGGTGTTCATTCGTTCCACCTTTACCAATCTGAAATACAGGGGTCAGGTGATGTGCCTGTGACCGCAAAAAGCGCTTTTGTTTACCGTTTAACATGAATACTCCATACTCCTTATGTTGAGCAGGCCCTTCGACAGCTCAAGGACTGTCCGGACCTGACCATTCAATTATTATTTTCACACTTCAAAACTGTTTAGTACAGCACGTCTCATCGTCTCCACTGGAGCCGGAATGCCGAGCCAATGTTCAAAGGCCACTGCGCCCTGGTATACAAACATACCCAGACCACCGTGCACCGTACATCCACGCATCCGTGACTCCCGAAGCAGACGGGTCTCCAGCGGATTGTAGATCAGATCACTTACCGCTGCACCTTCACGAATCAATGAAGAGTCGACCGGTACGTCATCAATATACGGATGCATTCCGGCAGACGTTGTATTAATAACGATATCAGCCGTAGCCAGTACCCTTGCAGCGTCTTCCATGCCACTGCCCGAGATTTCTCCCAGACCATGGCCCCGTAAATCCGAAGCAAGTGCAATAGCCCTGTCGGCGGTACGGTTCAGAATGTGGATCTGCTCAGGCTTCTCCAGTGCAAGTGCGTATATGACACCTCTTGCTGCTCCACCTGCTCCCAGTACAGCAATACGTTTGCCCGCAAGCTCAGTTACAGCTTCTTCCTTCAGGGATCGGACATAGCCAATACCATCCGTATTGTACCCTGTCAGTGTTCCACCTTCATTGACGATGGTATTCACCGCACCAATCAGGCGAGCACTTTCATCGATCACATCCAGATACTGCATGACCTGCTCTTTGTGCGGGATGGTGACATTGACACCACGATAGCCAAGTGCCACAATTCCGCGAACTGCTGCTTCCAGTTGATCCGGATGAACATGCAGTGGCATATACATTCCATTCACTTCTGCAGCCTGCAGAGCCGCATTGTGCATTGCCGGAGACTTGGAGTGAGCAATCGGATCACCCATAACGCCAAGCAACACGGGAAGTGAAGAGTTGAATTTGTTCCGCCCAGACATAGGTCCGCCTCCGATCCATCTGATGTACAGGTTCTGAGATTACTAGATCAAGGATGGGCGGATCTGTACACGAATGCCTTTTGGAGCATGAACAGCAACCAGCGCCCCAATATCGCCATTAACCTTAATCCAGCCCAGACCCGAGATGAATACATCCGATTGACTGCCGCGTTTGATGCGGAATTCATGTCTGGTCCATTCAGCCATCTCTGCCGCATCCTCACGGGTTGGCGGAGACAACAATTCTCCCAGATGGTCGCGGTACAGGTCATCTGCACGCTCCAGCTTCGTCCGGTGAATATCAAGCGCAGTGCTGATAAAACAAGTGAACGACTGGCGATCACCTTCCACAAAGTCAAATCGAGCCATGCCGCCAAAGAACAGCGTCTGACCGGAATTCAACTGATACACAGCCGGTTTAAGCGGTTTTTCCGGCATGATGGCGGCGAGATCCTTACGTGAGACAATCTCGCTGAAACGCCATGGATACACGATTCCAGGCGTATCAATAATATATTTTCCATCATCCAACGGAATGTTCACCATATCCAGCGTTGTTCCCGGATAACGGGATGTGGTCAGTTCCTGCTCCAGATCGCTGTAATCACGGATCAGACGGTTAATCAGTGTGGATTTACCCACATTGGTACCGCCAACCACGTACACGTCACGATCTTCGCGATACGTTCCTACAAGCTCAAGCAGTCGGTCGAAGCCCTGATTTTGCTTTGCACTGCACAAGACGACATCCACGGTACGCAAACCCTGTTCTTTGGCTTGCTTCTGTACCCAGTTGCGAACCTTGTTCCAGTTGGTTACTTTCGGAAGCAAGTCCGTTTTGTTCACAGCAAGCAATACCGGATTGTTGCCTACAAAACGTTGCAGACCGGAGATAATACTGCCATCAAAGTCAAACAAATCAACGATATGGATGACAAGTGCATCCTTATCCCCGATTTTGCTAAGCAGCGCCAGGAATTCGTCCTGATCCACCGTAACGGATGATGACTCATTGTAGTTTTTGATGCGGAAACAGCGCTGGCATATAACCGGTTCACGATCCAGTGCCTTCTCGGGGATAAACCCTGGTAATTCCGAATTTTCTGTTTGCAGATGCACGCCGCATCCGCTGCACCTTACAGCAAGATTGCCGTTATGCGGTTCTGTCATTTCTTCTTTTCCTCCTCAAGCCATAAGCCTTTCCTGCGTAAACTCGTTAGAGCAATCCGTTCCACGCGCCGATTGAAGCGGGTCATAAATCCTTCGTCACCAATGGAGATTGGCAGTACCAGAACGGTATATAACCCCATTCGGTTCCCTCCATAGACGTCCGTAAGCATCTGATCGCCTACTACAATCGTGTTTTCAGGAGATAACTCCATCATTTTCATTGCTCTACGAAACGGTACATTCGATGGTTTGCGTGCACTATGCACAAACTGGATATCCAGCGGGGTCGCAAACAGGGATACACGATTCAAATTGTTATTGGACACAATCATCAGCTTGAAACCTGCCTCTTTCACACGTGCAAACCATTCAATCAGTTCGGGCGTAGCGTCAGGGGCTTTGGCTCCAACGAGTGTGTTATCCAGATCAGTTATAATTCCACGGTAGCCTTGAGCGTACAGCTCTTCCAGATTAATGTCAAAAACCGTGTCTACACGCAGCTTGGGCATTAACATTTTAAACAAAGAAGTCACCTCAGTTTCATACGACACACTATATCACAAATCCGTCTTTCCTGAAAATGCATACAGCGCCTGATGGCATAGGAAAAAAGGAAAAACGGGACGGGCAACAACTATGCCCGTTCCGCTTTCAGTTCTTTTCGCAGCTTCAAGGCAGTCTGATAGACGGCCTTCCAGTCGTCGGCTTTTACGGACGCCGGACTATAGCGAGTCTGTTCAAACTTCGTGAGAAGCTCATGCAATGTAGCTTCTGCAGCAGGTTTGGCCTGGCTCCAGCGGGCTACCGATTCACGAAGTGTCTCGTCTCCGCTCCGGGTCAGTCCTTTGCGTTTCACATAATGAATCCAACGCTCGGTCTCGGCCACTACCTTCTGTTCAGGGGTGAGCGGTCCACCTGTCCGTAGACGAAGCAGGAAGAATCGCATGGAGAAGCGATTACGCCAGAACATGTATGCTACCCACAATACGATGATGGCTCCTGCAGCCCAGATGACAAAAGTCGGGATGGCAGACGATGTCTGCTCAGGTGCAGGGGTCTGCTCTTCCTCTTGTACCGGCTCCTCTTCTGGCTGTTCTTCAGGCTCATCTACTGGCTGTACATCAGGCTGTTCCGTAAGCAGCGGCATATCAAAGCCCGGTGTTGCTTCAACAGGAATCCAGCCATATTCACCGAAGTAGACCTCAGCCCAGGAGTGTGCATCTGCATTGGTAACGGTGTAGGTCGTCTCAATCTCCGCGCCAGGTTGACGCGGAGCCTGCATGTCCGAATTCAGGGACAGTTGTCCAGGCGCATACCCTTTAACCCACCTTGCAGGAATGCCTTCCGAGCGCGCCATCATCACCAGTGCAGTAGAGAAGTAGTCACAGTAGCCTTCCATAATATCAAACAGGAAGCCTTCCACAAAGTCACTGCTTACTTTTCGAGATAAATCCGGATTGTTCGTGTATTCAAAATTAGTTTGTAGATAGTTTTGCAGTAATGCCACTTTTTCATACGGAGTATTAGCAGAAGCCGTTATCTCGGCTGCCAGATTCGAAACCCGGTCAGGGAAACGGGAGGGTAACTGCAAGTACATATCATCTGCGGGGTTACTGTTATACAGATCTTCAAAAGACTTTGTACGAAGCTCATCTTCCACAATCACAGGTGCTTCAGAGACGATGGTGTACGTCTTCGGATACTGCGGTTGCTGACGGTCTGTCACCACATGTAGTTCAGCCTGTTCTGCATTCCACAACATCCGTTCTGTTCTGTCCTCACCATTAATCGAGCTCACTTCCGAGATCGAATAAGCACCAAAGAGAATCGGATAGACATTGTCATTCAGCATCGTTACGTTCTGAGTCACTTGTTTGGTGTTCACATTTCCGGATTCAACGTTCTCCAGAGGCTGTCCGGCTGCAACATTCTCTGTTGCACCCCGTCCACGATCATCCCAGCCTGTGCCTGTATACTCTGCACGTGTCTCACCACGCCAGTAACTACGCTCATTGGTCGTGACAGACATGACAGGGGTATAGTCGAAGTTGAATCCTCCACCAAGCTGATTGTCTTCCCTGCTGTATCCCGATTCGGTAGCGGACGGAATATCAAGGTTTCCGTTACCAGCCTGACTTGTGGAAGTTCCGGTATAATTACGCCACGCCGTATACGGGTCCGTCAAGGTGGGTGGAATCTCCGGCATATTGACGCTGGCTACAATAATCAAAGAAAAGATAATGGCAATATTGGCCAGGACTTTATAAGGATATCGGATGATTCGTTTCCAACCTTGTGGATACTGTAGCTGATAGTTACGGAAATGTTGGCATACGAGCCATCCCATCCCCGCAAACATCACCCACGCGATTTCAATCCAGAGTGGAATCTGGGTGAAAGAATCGAGAATCCCCATCGAAATGATGTTGACACCCAGAAAAACAAGAATGCGACGTGTTGTGTTCACGAGTCGAAGCGCAGCTTCAAGCATCACCCATGCACACAGGGAGAACCAGATATAGGGCGTCATATGCAATATGAATTGCTCCGCTCGGTCCGTTAATGAACCGTAAGGGATGTACACCGTATAATCGATCAGCGTTTTATGCAAAATGTAACCAACGACGACCGCCTTGATCATCGCGCGATACATCGTTTTGAAGGGCAGAATGACCTCAAGCACACTGACCGCTGCAAGTGTCCATAACACCAGAGAAGTGGTCTCCGTGTACCACGATTCCTGCGTAAATGAAATCCACTGCATTCCAATTAGGAAAATCCAGAGCAATGATGCTGCATGATACCAGGATCGTTTGCCTGCAACACTTTCATTTCCTCTTGTACTCATACAGAACCTCCCCCCATCACTGTTGGAAGTTCCTGCAAGTGAGAAACAGTGAATGACCTCGTGCCTCTTCCACGCAACATGGCATTCCACTCCGCACTCCGGCGGGATTCACTGGTATCCATCAGAATATGGCATGGCGTCATGCCCCGCGTATCGGCCCAGCGCAACAGTTCCAATATTTTTTCATCCTTTTGGGGAGAAATCACAACAAAGTAAGCTCCCTGAGGCAATTGACGTGCGATTTTTTCCACGCCAGGCAGCAGATGAGTATCCTGACCGTTGTATTGAATGTCTACCAAATGATGCATCATCTTCTGTCGTTCCAGCTGACTTTCACTGGGGGCCATGTAGGAGGTTTCGTCTGACAATGTCAACAATCCCATTCCCATTCGTTCCCTGGCACCATACTCGAGCAGAGAGGCAGCCGTGGACACGGCAATTTCAAATGCATCCCCATGTTCATAACTTGATGCCAGCGCATCCAGAACCAGAATGGTTTTGGGCACAGACTCATGTTCAAACTCCTTGGACTTCCAGTTCCCTGTCTTTGCCGTTGCATTCCAGTGAATGCGGGAAAGTCGATCTCCGTAAACGTAGTCACGCACACCATTGATCTGAGTGGTCTCTCTCCGTGAACGGGTTAACGCCGTCTGAGGACCGGATAACCGTGATTTGCGATCGTAGAGCTGCCAATAGGGAATAAATACCGTTCTTGGCAGTACGCGAAACTCACCTTTGGCCTTAAACTTTCCTCGATGTTCAATCAGCCCAAATATGTCCTCGCTCGCACATTCCGTTTCTGAAAAAACATACTTTCCCCGCTCAAGTGGCGGTGTCTGAAATGACAACTCGCCATTACCTCGCATATTGGGAATCAAACTTTCCTTGAACGACCACGATTCTCCATTATGCCGATGCAGCATTTCACGTACAACAACATAGGGAAGCGGGAGGAATCCCGGAATGGTCAGACTCAACTGTACTTGAACCTGATCACCTGCATGAAGCAGTTCTTCATGGTCCGGACCAGAAGATAGCCTACGCACTCCCTGAGCACGTCGTACTCCGCTGAATCCAGCAATAGCAAGATACACACAGAGCAGGGTCACCATCGAAAGTAACATAAGAGATGTCTTCCCGCCCTGAAACAAAACATAAGCCAGGCAGCACATCCACACCATTGCGATGCTCCATACGCGTGGGTGGCGCAGCCCTTTATTGACTGTACTCAAAAGCGGCTTCATGAACTATTGCCCCATGGAGACGGGCACGCGCACTTGCTGCAGTACGGCATTCAGAACAGCTTCGGAACTCATACTGTCCAGTCTCGATTCGGGACGAAGCACAATACGATGAGAGATCACATAAGGGGCCATCGTCTTCACATCATCCGGGAGCACATAATCACGTTCCTGTAAGAAAGCAAAGGCTTTTACCGCCATCATGAAGGATATGGCTGCCCGTGGGCTGGCACCCAGCAATACAGATGGGTGGGAGCGGGTTTGGCGAACAACATCCAACAGATAGTCCATGACCGGATCACCGATAAAGACTTCCTTGATCTCCTGCTGGATTGCCGAGATCTGGTCCATATGGGTTACGGATTCGAGACGATCCACAGGTTGACCCGACTGATGCGTTTTCAGCAGGGTTTTCTCAATCTCTTTATCCGGATAACCAAGGCTTATTTTCAACATAAACCGGTCTAATTGCGCTTCCGGCAATGTGTATGTGCCTTCAAAATCAATCGGATTCTGAGTTGCACAGAGCATGAACGGATGTGGCAGATCATACGTATCGCCATCAACGGTTACACTGCGCTCCTCCATGACTTCAAGCAATGCCGACTGAGTTTTCGTTGTGGCCCGGTTAATCTCATCAGCCAGCAAGATGTTGGTCATCACGGGACCTGGACGGAAATAAAAACGTTCATCCTTCGGGTGGAACACGGATACGCCCGTAATATCACTGGGTAAAATATCAGGATTACATTGAATGCGTCGGTACTCTCCGCGCATGGATTTCGATAATGCCTTGATCAACTGCGTTTTGCCAGTTCCTGGTACGTCTTCAATCAGAACGTGCCCGCCTGCAAGCAAAGCTGTAAGTAAAAGTTGAATTTCAAAGGATTTCCCCATAATGCAGGATTCCAGATTCGAACGAACTGCGGATATGATTTGGATCGACTCTTTGCGCACAGGCATGTGGTCTAACCTCCTAAAAAAGCATACAGATTTCCTTTTATTGTACATGATCCACGGGCGTGAGTACACTCGAAGGAACTCACAATTTGTTTCCAACCCGTCAGATTCACCGCAGTTCACGCATGAATACGACAAAAAAGGCCCGGATAGAAGTAATCCGAAGCCTTTTTTGAATCAAAATTATGTTCAAATGAATTTGCCATATGATGTTAGCCTTTTGGACGAACCACCAATGCCGCGAGAAAAGAAAAGATGATCGCTGACGATATTCCCGCCGCTGTCAGATCAAAGATCCCGGTTATAACTCCAATCCATCCCTCTTTCTCAAGTTCAGTCAATGCTCCATGCACCAAAGAGTTACCGAAACTTGTGATGGGCACGGAAGCACCTGCACCTGCAAACTTGACCAATGGATCATAGAGACCGAGTGCATCCGCAACCGCCCCTGCCACAACAAGTGTACTCATGGTATGTGCCGGTGTAAGCTTGACACTATCCATTAGAAGCTGTCCTACAACACAGATCAAACCACCAACGATAAATGCCCACAAGAATTGCATCTCATTTATCCCTCCTTTTCTATAGCTACGGCATGTGCGATACAGGGAATAGTTTCACCCTGCTGGTACGAGAGCGGAGACAAGAGCGCTCCAGTAGCAACAACGAGCACCCGTTTGAGTTCACCCTTCTGCATCCGATTTAAAATGTGACCGTAGGTTACCGTGGCAGAACACCCGCAGCCACTTCCCCCGGCAACCACATAAGGCTGTTTCTCCCGATCATAGATCATCAGGCCGCAATCATTGAATACCGTCTGTTCCATGGGAAGGCCTTCTTTTTGCAGAAGTTCTTTCGTAATTGGCAAACCGACGGAAGCCAGATCCCCGGTCACAATGAGATCGTAATAGCCAGGCTCCAGCCCCGTATCCCTGAAATGAGAGATCAGGGTGTCGGCTGCTGCCGGTGCCATCGCTGAACCCATGTTGAAGGGATCTTTGATTCCCAAATCCATGATTCGTCCAATGGTGGCCTTGGTAACTACTGGACCATCACCTGTACGGGACACCACACCACACCCTGAACCCGTAACGGTATATTGCGCATAAGGCGGCTTCTGAGAGCCATACTCCGTCGGATAACGAAATTGTTTCTCAACCGTGCAGTTGTGACTAACCGTACCTGCAAGGACATAATCGCCAGCTCCCGAGTCTACAATCATGGACGCCAGCGCCAACGTTTCCATAGAAGTTGAACAGGCTCCAAAGACACCAAGGTAAGGCACACCCAATTTTCTCGCGGAGAAGGAACTGCTGATAATCTGATTCATCAGGTCTCCACCCACAAAAAAGTGAAGCTCTTCCTTGGTAATATTTGCATTAATCAAAGCTAGCTGGGAGGCCTGTTCGAGCAGTTTGCGTTCTGCCTTCTCCCACGTCTTCTCGCCGATCTCAAGGTTGTCATAGATGTAATCAAAATCAGATGACAAGGGACCCTTGCCCTCATCAGGTCCTACAACTGCCGCCCTGCCGATAATTCGCGGACGATTCTCAAATTGCCACGTTTGGCGACCCAATCGCTTCACAGGTGCCCACCTCCAAATCCCAAAAAGGCGTACACGATGCCTACAATAAAGGCTGCCACGACACCGAATACGATAACGGAACCAGCAAGTTTAAACATGTTGGCCCCAACACCAAGTACCAGCCCTTCAGCACGATGTTCAAGTGCAGCAGAGCACATGGAATTGGCAAATCCGGTTACCGGCACAGCCGTTCCTGCTCCTGCCCATTGAGCCATTTTATCGTATACGCCAAGACAAGTCAGAATAACCGATATGAGAATCAAGACCGCCACCGTAGGATTGGAAGCTTCCTTCGATGTCATGTCGAAACCGGCCATGAAAGCCTCTTGAATGGCCTGTCCAATCAAGCAGACGGTACCTCCTACCAAAAATGCCTTGAGGCAGTTCTTCAGGATTGGACGAGGCGGCTCATGTTTTTTTGCAACTTTTTTGTATTCCTTTTCATCCATGGACAGGGACGACGATTTCTTTTCGCTTCCGGATGCAGATTGAGCTGGCAAGATACAAGACCTCCTCTATGTCAAAATGGTTCAAAGCTACGGCTGAATGCCAATGAGTGTAATCCTATATTCATTGTTTGTTAATCCTCGGAAGGTTATGTATCCGGCGACGAACAGCATATGTTTCCAACAACGTCATACGGTGGAAACAGGTTAGGAATACGCCGGATCTGCGGGCTCATAGATACGTTCTATAAATAAAGAAGAACAATCACGAGCAAGATAAAAAGAACGATGAACAGTACTTTTTCCGTGCCCTCTTCTGGAGGCTTCATTTGATATTTAGCTCCTTCCTGTGTGAAGACAAGGAAATATGGAGTACAAAAAACTTCATAAAATGATGACATCTCCTCTGTATATTCATATTCATTGAACTAGCATCGGGACTGCGGCTACAGCGGATAAAGTCATGAAACATGGATAAGGCAAGCGTCCAAAATATGCCTTAAATACGTGACATAAACATGGACAATCACTTGCGCAAGGTTCATACTGTAATGTGACCAGTGGTTAAATAACAAGTCCTCAACATATTAATGTACGTGTTCAAAAAGTCTGGTTTTCAGTACCAAGAAGTTGAGATGAAGATAGTCGACTTTTTGAACTACATCTAAAAGGACAACAGGCAGGTAGCCGTTCTACTGTGACCTGAAATACATACCAACAGAGGAGTTGTTGACACATGAATGAAAAAACGATGGAAATGTTTCGCACTTTGACGGAGTTTCCCTCCGCATCCGGTTTTGAACGTGAGCTTCGCGGCTGGATGAAAGAGCAGCTTTCCGCTTATACGGATGAGTTCGTCCAGGATCGCCTGGGGAGTCTATTTGGTGTATTACGGGGAGAGGAATCCGGTCCTAAAGTTATGGTAGCCGGACACTTTGACGAAGTTGGTTTTATGACTACGGGCATTACCGAAACAGGTATGATCAAATTCCGTCCACTGGGTGGATGGTGGAGTCAGGCTGTACTTTCTCAACGATTGGAAATCATCACACCTGATCGTCGGATTACCGGAGTTGTAGGTTCTACACCTACACACTTGCTGGACGAGTCTCAGCGGAACAAACCTGTTGATCTGAATTCCATGTATCTCGATATTGGAGCAGACAACCGTGCCGAAGCAGAATCCTGGGGCATTCATCCAGGGATGCAGATTGTGCCAGTCTGTGAGTTCACGCCGATGGCGAACCCGAAAAAAATTATGGCCAAAGCGTGGGATAATCGTTACGGCGTAGGTCTTGCACTTGAATTGGTTGAAGCACTGCATAAGGAAAAACTGCCTAACACACTTTATGCTGGTGCAACAGTTCAGGAAGAACTGGGGCTTCGCGGTGCACGCACGGCGGCCAATCTGATTCAGCCTGATATCTTCTTCGCACTTGACTGTAGCGCAGCGAATGATATGACAGGTGACAAACAGTCATTTGGACATATCGGAGAAGGAGCATTACTTCGTATTTTTGACCCGGGTATGTTCACTCATCGCGGAATGGTGGAATATGTTCAAGATACGGCTTCATCCAATCAGATTAAAATGCAGTATTTCATCTCACCAGGTGGTACTGATGCAGGTCAAGTTCACCTGAGCGGTATTGGTGTACCATCAACAGTTATTGGTATTTGTGCACGTTATATCCATACCTCTTCTTCCATCATTCATACGGATGACTACGATGCAGCCAAAGAACTGATTGTTAAACTGGTTAAAGGTCTTGATCGGACAACGATGAATACCATTATTGATAATGCGTAGTTTGGTTAAATGGAAAATCCTTAAATATTTATGCCTGAAAGAGATGTCCCGTCAGACCGGGATGTCTCTTTTTTTGGTTTAATCAACTAGATTAATAGGTCGAACATTATGGAGACTGCCACATAAGATATAAGATAATGAAAGATCAATAACCAAACACCAACCAGTGGGGGATCTGTTATGGCAGTGGGAAGGAACGGAAAATCAAATAAAGGTTCTAACAAAAAACCAAACGCTGCTAATACCCTCCTTAACGGAAGCCTCAAAGGGAAAAATCTCGAACTGATTGTAGCAGCGTTATTGGTGAGCGGAAAGTTGAGAGTGGATGCTGTCACGTTGTTTCGTGAGGCTACATTGATTGTAGAATTGGTTGGTCAATATAAAACACTTCAAAAGGTCACACCCTCCAATTCAGACAAACTGGTACAATTCCTGGATGAAACTGGCGGCGATATGACGCTGAATGATGTTATACAGGCATTTCAACAGAGGATCAATTCCTAATAGCCAAGAAATGGGGTGGACATCATGTCCGAGTTTGACGGAACCGGGTTTGCGGAACTGTTAATTGTGCTTATTCTTGTTGTTTTATTTGTATTTGGTTCTACTGACATCGATACACTTAGCGGTACACCTACAAAAGTCTGAACTTACTCCTCTCCTGAAATTGTGCTTAGCTTAGTCATCAATGATTTCCGGTCAGAGACCACCAGACACTCTGTTCATGTAAAAATCTTCAATTTAAGAACGCCAGCCCATAAAAATTGGCTGGCGTTTGTCGCTTTAATTAAAGAAATAACGGTGAGAATGCAATCCAGGCCAAAATAAGGGTAAGCACAATGCAGACATTCTCTACAACGGCCCCACGCTTGGTTCCTGTACTCATCAGATTCACCCGTATACGCCATTTGAGCGGTGGTAACGGACGAATGCCACGATTGGTTAATGAATCGGCCAACAGGTGCATCGCATACGCTGTGCCTCCCGCTACCCAGATCTCCGGTCCCTGCTGCTGGGTCGTACTGTAGAGTAAACCAGCCCATATCGCAGTGCCGTATAGGGTATGCGTTAATCCCCTATGCGTTAGCGTAGTGCACAGCATAAGCAGGCTGCCTGCAATCAGATTCCAGGGGGCAAATGCGTGACCGTAGAACACCAGACCGAGTCCAATGGCGAACATCAACACTTTGCGAAGCGAACGCGAAGGCAGGAATGACACGAGCGCAATGAGGATCGCAAGCAACAGGTTCCATGGTTTGGCATGAACATAGAAATACACGAAGACAGCTGTAGGCAACAGAATCGTCTGTAACAACCTGATCAGACTGTTAGGCAAGGCTTTCGATACCAGCAGCGAATTCGGCTCATCGATGTCAGGCAATAATGAACCAATCAGAGCAACCGTAACTGCCGGTGCAGTCACCGGCATACCAGCCAACTGCAGCACAGATAGCGATACGCCTGTCCCGATAATAAGGTGGGATCTTCCCATCATGATGCAAAAACGTCCTTTCGAAGAGATAGGGAACATACATAGCCCACTTTTGATAGTACAACGAAACCAAAACAAGAACAATAGTTCGTATTTCTTATTTGTTTGAAAATAAAAATAAAATTCTGTGATGGGGCTCACACCAAAGAATTTATGACTGAACTATCTTTATTAGTGAATTAAATCACATAAACTATCGTTAACACCTTGTATAATTTCAAATATAAACCATTAAAATTTTGGGTACTGTACAGCGTCTATTCAAGGAGGCATACACACATGAACGGAAAAAAAGAGAACCTCATTATCATTGGTAACGGTATGGCAGGAATCAGTACCGTTGAACAAATTCTAAAATTAACTACGCGATTTGATATTACCGTTTTTGGCAAAGAGCCCTATCCCAACTACAACCGCATTATGTTGTCTTACGTACTGGAAGGAAGCAAAACGCTCGACGACATCGTCCTGAACGACCTACACTGGTATGAAGATTACGGTATTACGCTGCACACAGGCACAACAGTCACACGAATCGATGCCGAGACACACGAAGTTTTGACTGAAGATGGCACTCGTGTTCCTTACGACAAAATTATCATTGCAACAGGCTCCAGCTCCTTCATTCTCCCCGTACCGGGACATGACAAGCAAGGCGTAGTCGGTTTCCGCGATATCGCCGATTGTAATGTGATGCTCTACGCTGCTAAACAGTACAAAAGAGCAGCCGTTATCGGGGGCGGACTGCTGGGTCTTGAAGCTGCCAAAGGTTTGGTACAACTCGGCATGGAAGTTACCGTAGTGCATCTGATGGAAGATCTGATGGAGCGTCAGCTTGATCCGCAAGCTTCAGCCATGTTGAAGGCGGAACTTGAACGTCAGGGTATCCGTTTCAAAATGGGTGCTCAGACTGCCGAATTATTAGGCGGCGAACGGGTTGAAGGAATTCGTTTTGCCGATGATTCCGTACTGAATGTTGATTTTGTTGTCATGGCTGTCGGCATTAAACCCAATACGGCTGTAGCTCGCGAAAGCGGTATGGAAGTGAACCGGGGTATTGTCGTAAATGACTATATGCAGACTTCACTTGACAATGTGTATTCGGTTGGGGAATGTACAGAGCACCGCGGGGTATGTTACGGCCTCGTTGCCCCATTGTTCGAGCAGGGCATGATTCTCGCGAAACATATCTGTGGTGTAGAGACGGCTCCTTATGAAGGTTCAGTAGTATCCACGAAATTGAAAATTTCGGGTGTGGACGTCTTTTCAACTGGTGAATTCATCGACAGTCCGGAACACACCGTCATTTCACACAAAGACGACTGGAAACGGACCTACAAAAAAATTCTGCTCCGCGATAATAAAATGGTCGGTGCCGTTCTCTTCGGTGACATTACGGATTCTGCCGAATTGCAGAAACTGATCAAACAACAGACTAAAATGACCGAAGAATTGTATAGCTCACTCATGGGGACAGGCTGCGGCGGTCATAAGAAAACCACCTCTGTAGAAACGATGGCGGAAGACGAGATTGTCTGTGGATGTAACGGTGTAACTAAAGGCACAATTGTCGATGTCATCACGAACCAAGGACTTACCAGCGTAGATGAAATCAAAGCCTGTACGGGTGCAACCCGCTCTTGCGGGGGATGTAAACCTGTTGTGGAACAGATTCTGCAATATGTACTTGGTGATAACTTCAGCAGTGGAGCCAAACAGGGCATATGCGGATGTACTTCCATGGGACGGGATGAGATTGTAGCCGAGATTCGTGCAAAGGGATTGCAAACGACCAAAGAAGTCATGAATGTACTGGGTTGGAGTCAGCCTGAGGGTTGTTCGAAGTGTCGCCCGGCAATCAACTATTATCTTGGCATGATTGCACCAGACACACATGAAGATGAGAAGGAATCCCGTTTTGTTAACGAACGCATGAACGCAAATATTCAAAAAGATGGGACCTATACGGTTGTACCTCGGATGTATGGCGGGGTGACTACACCAGCGGATCTCAAACGCATTGCTGACGTTTCAGTCAAATATGATGTTAAAGCAGTTAAAGTTACCGGCGGTCAGCGCCTCGACTTGATTGGTGTCAAAAAAGAAGATCTGACTAAAGTGTGGGCTGAACTGGATATGCCTTCAGGTTATGCATACGCCAAATCGCTGCGTACGGTCAAAACATGTGTCGGCTCCCAATTCTGCCGATTCGGTACACAGGATTCCATGGCAATGGGCGCTCGCATCGAACGTAAATTTGAACGCCTCGATCTGCCAGCCAAGTTTAAATATGCCGTCAACGGTTGTCCACGGAACTGTGCAGAGGCATGTACCAAAGATATCGGTATTGTTGGTAACGACGGAGGCTGGGAAATCTTCATCGGTGGTAACGGCGGTATTAAAGCAAGACTGGCTGATTCCCTATGCAAAGTGAAAACGGATGAAGAGTTGATTGAATTGTGTGGAGCGATCATGCAATATTACCGCGAGACAGGTAACTACCTGGAACGGACTTCGGAGTGGGTGGAACGCATGGGTCTGGAGCATATTCGTTCGGTTGTCGTGGATAACCTTGAGGAACGCAAAGCATTGATGCAGCGGATTGAATTCGCACTTGAGCATGTGGAAGAACCTTGGCAAAAAGCGATTCGCAATGAGGAAGGCCAAAGTAAAATGTTCCATGGTATCGAAGTGTCGGCTCGTCCATAAGCAAGCTTGCAAGAATAATACTGGAGAATGTTAAATAGATAAGGAGTGGTTTAAGATGACGACAAAACAATCAGCCACCTACTTCCCTGCCGGAGTAGTTGAAGAATTCCTGCCTCGAATCGGAAGAGTAGTTGAGATTCAGGACCGTCAGCTTGCTGTCTTTCGTGCATCGGATGGCACCATCTTCGCTGTGGATAATCACAATCCCCACCCCAAGGGTGGGCCGCTTGCAGAAGGCATCGTGTCAGGACATTATCTGTACGATCCGCTGTATGATTGGAAAATTGACCTCACTACCGGTGTTGTGCAAGCACCGGACAATGGGCAAGTGCAGATGTATCCGGTGAAGGTAGAGAACGGCCAGGTCTGGATCGAAATATAGCTCCATTGAAACGTTCATAGATTGATGCAAATAATGGGGGAACCGTGATGTATACACCAAGTGTTGAGGGAATTATTGAAGCTGCGGTTAAAAAACGGGATCAGATGAACTCCAATCTTTCACGCTACATGGTTGCCGCCTTAATGGCGGGTGCCTATGTAGGACTTGGCATCGTATTGATCTTCAGTATTGGTGCTCCGCTCCTTGCGGCGCAGTCACCACTGCAAACCATGTTGATGGGCATGTCCTTCGGACTCGCCCTCACGCTGGTCATCTTTGCAGGATCGGAACTATTTACAGGCAACAACATGTTTTTCACCATGAGCACGCTCGCAGGCCGGACCACAGTTAAAGATACACTGAAAAACTGGGGACTCGTCTTTCTCGGCAACTTGTTAGGAGCGATCCTGCTCAGCCTGCTTATTGTAGGCAGCGGCCTGTTCAAAACGGCTGCGCCTGAACATCTGTTATTCGTCGCTTCAGCCAAAAAGATGGCCGCCCCCGTATCGGAGTTGTTCTTCCGCGGCATTCTCTGTAACTGGCTCGTCTGTCTGGCGATCTGGATGGCTGCTCGCACGAAAGAGGATATCGCCAAAATTGCGCTCATCTGGTGGTGTCTGTACGCCTTTATTGCAAGTGGGTATGAGCACAGTGTTGCCAATATGACTTTGCTGTCCTTGTCTTGGCTGTTGCCAAACCACCCGGATACCATTACACTGGCAGGCTGGTTCCACAACATGGTTCCGGTAACGCTTGGTAATATCATCGGTGGTGCCCTCTTTGTCGGAATGGCTTACTGGTATACTTCACCGGTACGTAAAAAATCATAATTCTTCATTCAACAGCAACTATGTAGCGCCAGGTAACACAACATCTACACATTAAAGCCACGATGGATGCCGAACTTACGTTCAGTCACACACATCGTGGCTTTTTATGGTTTATCGATAAGCTGCGTACTCTCTCGAATGGTTCCCTTTCATCCTCTCATCCTTCTATAGAGAATTAAAATTCATTTTACCTTCGTCGCTATCCGCGTTAATCCACAGTTGACATAACTGGTGTATAGTCGATGGATACTCACACCTATACTCAATCAGCAAAGGATGATCGCTTATATGGGAATCCATACGTACTTCAGGTCATTGAATGATCTTGAACGTATTATTCGTACACCTGGCAAATTCAAATTCGAAGAACACAGCGTCTCCGCTCATTCTTGGAAAGTGGTACAGTACGCCAAAACACTTGCAGATATTGAGGAGCAGCATGGAGTCACCGTGGATTGGAAGAAGTTATACGAGATCACCAGCAGCCATGATTATGGCGAAATCTTCATTGGAGATATCAAAACGCCGGTCAAACACTATTCACTGGAACTGCGTTCGATGCTGCAAAAGGTAGAAGAAGGCATGGTTGAGCATTTTATCAATGAAAATATTCCTGAAGAGTTCCAGCCTATTTTCCGCAGACAGTTGCGTGAGGGCAAAGACCAATCGGTCGAAGGACTGATTCTGGAAGTCGCAGACAAGATGGATCAGGTATACGAAGCCTTTGCCGAACTCCAACGTGGAAATACGGAAAAAGAATTTATCGTCATGTACCGTTATGCCTTGGTCAAAATCAAAAATATCGACCTCCACTGTGTGCAGTATTTCCTGGAACAGATTCTCCCCGACATGATCGATGAAGGTATTCGCTCCCCGTTTGATATTCGCAAAATAACCGAAGAAGCTCTTGCCCAGTAATCAGCTCAAGTCAACATGGTTCTCATCATCCATGGACAGGGCTTTTTTTCGTTCCTGCAATTGCAGTCGGTACTCGCTAGGGTACATGCCCGTTTTGTTTTTGAAGATCCGGCTGAAATAGTGGGAGTCGCTATACCCCACAGCTCCACCAATCGTCTTGATATCCATATTCTCATGGGTGACGAGCATGCGCTTCGCTTCATTAATCCGCAGACCTGTCATATATTTCAGCGGAGTCTCCCCCGTTACTTTCTTAAAACACTTTCCTAGATAGTCCACACTAAAATGCATCTGTCCCGCCATGTCCTGGAGTGTAATCTCATGCATGTAATTCTGCTTCAAATACAGCTTAACGGCCTCTGCAATGTCCTCTGGCTTCACCTGCTCATCCAGCACGGCACTAACATGGGCAAGCGAATCCACAGCACTCCCAAGCTTTAATTCCATCGCATCCAGCAGTGTGCGAAGCTGTTCTTCCGATAATGGTTTGAGCAGATAATCCTCCACCTTGTAACTGATCGCCTGCCGTGCATATTCAAATTCATGATAACCGCTTAGTATGACAATTTTCACATGCGGATAGGCAAAGTACAGATGTTTGGCAAGTTCCAATCCATTCATTACTGGCATCTGTATATCCGTTATAACCAGATCAGGTACGGAATGTTCAATGAGCTGTAACGCTTCCTGACCATTCCTCGCTTCACCAATCACCTCGAACCGGGTGTCCAGCTCTCTGAATTTGCGCGAGACATTCCGGCGAATTAGGGCCTCATCTTCCACAATAATCGTCCTATATTTGATTGTCATGGGTTAGTCATGCTCCTTTCCAATGGAACCACCTATGGTAATCTGGACACCGCCGGAAGGCTTGTTCGTAATCTGCATGCGGGCTGCCGGGCCATACCATAATTTCAATCGGACCCATATATTTTTGAGACCCATCCCGTTAATTTCGAGGTCAGGCATACGCTCCCACTCCTGCGATTGTTCGATGTAATGCATGATCTTGGCAAGTGCCTCGGGTTCCATGCCAGGCCCGTTGTCTTCCACATGGATCTGCCAGGTCTGCTGTACCGCATCCATATCTCCAGTAATATTCAGTTTCCACGGAGGGGTATCACCCAGTCCATATTTCATGGCATTTTCAAGTAGTGGTTGTACCATCAGCATCGGAACCTGGATATGCTGCATCTCTTCCGGAATATGAAACTCGTAGTGCAGATCATCTTCAAACCGAATCTTCATACACTCCAGATATCGCTCACAATAATCCAGTTCTTGAGACAGTGGAACCCCGTTTTTGCCGGGAGTAGAGATATAACGAAGCATGGACGCGATATGACCACAGAACGCAACAATCTGCTCATTCATGCCTTCCTCCGCCATGATGCTAATGTTCGTGATGTTGTTGTAGAGAAAATGCGGGTTCATCTGGGACTGAAGCGCGAGTAATCTCGCCTCTGTCTCCTGGGATTTCATCGCCAGTCTATCCTGAAAAGATTGCACGAGCTGCTGATTCAACCGAATAAATGTATCATTCAGTTCATCCATCTCCCGGATGGAACCCGGATGCTCCAGCTTGAACAAATGCGCCGAATCCTGGCCTGATACCAGATCGTTCTCACCCGTTTTCTGAATAATGCGCTGCAACCGATGCAGCGGCAAAGTGACCCTTTTGGAAATCAGATACGAGAGAACCAGAATCAGCATTAACGTAGCTAACGTAGCACCGATAAACATCACAGCCATCCGGTTGAGACTCGCGAAAAGGGACTGTTTGGACTGCATGACAACAACGGTCCATCCTGTCTCCTGTGACGTCATGTACGTCATCATTTGTTTGGAATGATTCAAAGGGTCGGTGATCTCCTGCATCGTATCCGGTGGAAATGAAAGATTCTGAATCAAGTCCACATCATCGAAGTGGGCTGCCTGAGAATCTTCACCATCCGGTGAAAGTGGATACAGCCGTGTATTTTGCTCATCCATCACATAGATGCGAAGATTCTCGTTACTCGCCTGCAAATCATTCAAATGCTGGAACAGGGTTCCGGCATCCTGCAAAATTTCAACGACGCCCTGACTAACATAATTACCATCTTTGTATACCCGGGTAAGGGAAATGTAGGGTTGATCTGACTTCCCCTGACCTGTTGGCATGGGCAATGCTCCCCCCTGTAACAATTGGATCACCCGCCAGCCACTCCGCTCCCAGGTTTCCTTGTACCACGGTCGCTGAGTCAGGTCCACCGACAGCTGACCATTGAATGCACCGGCTCCAAGCATCTTGCCGTTCACATCATAGATATTGGCCTGCTTGGCTGTATTGGAGCTGCTGATAATCGCCAGAATGACATCAATTAGTGTGGTTGTATCCTTATACAATGCCGGATCACTCGTAAGTGTCTGCTCACTCTCTTCCGCTGGTGCCAAGTAGTGACTAAAGTGTTCTTTGACCAGATTGGAGTACACAATATTCATGGAAAAGTTGTTCATTTTTACGACTTCCTGATCCAGATTACTGACGATTGATACCCCCAGTTGTCTCTGCTGTTCTTCACTTCGATGACGGATGTCACTCGCCAGAAAAACGTACAGCAGTCCTGCCACAATGAGCGAAAAGACAATAAATACCGCAGAGTAATAGGCAAACAGACTTTGCTGAAGCGTTCCAAATCGATACCGCAATTCCCACACACCTCGTCCTATGATGATATCTGTCACACCATTCGAAAATGTCCACCCAACAAAACGTTTTTGTCTATTGAGCGTATTCGCTGTTCACAGTAAAGTTATCCACATAAGAATACGCTTACATAAAGCGTTTCGGCAAGTGACAATTTTCTTTATATTCAGGGAGGTTCAATGATGAGAAAACGATTTATATTTTCGCTTGCAAGTGTGCTCCTACTCTCCACTCTGTTGCTTGCCGGGTGCAACTCTGGGAAAAGTACGGAAGGTTCGGGTAAGGTTACACTTACATTTGGAACTAGCCAATCCGGTATTCCACGTACAGGCATCATGCAGACGATGGCCAAGGAATATGAGCAGGAGACCGGTGTCAAAATTGACTTTCAGGTCGTACCTGACGCACAGTGGCGTGACCTGATCAAGGTGAAGCTGGCCTCTGGCGAAGCACCTGACATTTTCAATGTCGATGTGGACCCACTGAGTATGCCGGCTAACGTAAGACCGGAGGAAAATGCCATTGACCTGACCAATGAAGAATTTACAGGTCGGATGTCCGAAGAGATTTTGCCAACTGTCAGTCACAATGACAAGGTGTACGGGGTTTCTTTTGCGCCAACGAAAATCTGGTATGTGTACTATAACAAACGTATCTTCCAAGAGCTTGGTATAGAGCCTCCTACATCCTATGCCGAATTCAAGGCGATCAGCCAGAAAATTAAGGATAAAGATATTATTCCATTCTATCAAGCACCCGCCAGCGGGTGGTATCAGGTGCTGCCTTTGTTCGAAACAGGGCCTAACTATGAGCAAACGGCAGCGGGAACCTACGAGAAACTAAACAACAATGAGATGAAAATCGCAGATATGACACAACTCAAGACGGTCATTGAACAGTTGAAAGAATTTGCGGATCTCGGCTATTTCGGCAAAGACTTCTTGTCCAATACGGTAGAAGCGGGAATTGAAGCGTTTGGTCAGGAGAAAGCAGCGATGTTGCTGCGGGTTCCAGGGACGGAAAAAGAAGTCTCTGAAGCCTATCCAGCAATGAAAGATAATATGGGGTTCTTCGTGATGCCGTGGGGAGATAATCAGACGATTGGTGTGAATCCGGGCGGTTCAGCTGCGATGTTCGGTAACAAAAACAGTAAACATCCCGAAGAAGTGCTGAAATTCTTCCGCTGGATTACTGAGCATGATCATCTGCAACGTGTGTTTGATGAAGGTGAAGGTAACCTGACCATTTGCTGGCCGGAAATCGAACCAAAGCTGACACAGGATTATATTGATTATGAGAAAAATCATGAAAAAGGTACGGTCATGCAGGCCGCTGTGAAATATATTGATCCACAATGGATGGATATTGGCAAAGACTTGTCGGGCATGTTCGCCGGAGCCATGACACCGGATCAGATTCTGCAAAACATTGATAAACGCCGTGCTGAACAAGCCAAAGTGCTGAAAGATGAGAAGTGGCAGTAATAGCGCATATTGCAGATAAACATAAATGCTGAACAGCGTTACATGCAGCGGGCATTTGCCCGCTCATGTATTTTGGCAGGAAGGAAAGGTGTTACGGATTATGAATGCGAACAAAATCTATCCCTGGTATTTCTCATCTGGAGCGATTGTGTTATATCTGCTGTTTATCGTCGCTCCCGCCCTGCTGGGCATCTATTACTCCTTCACTGACTGGAACAGTTATAGTTCGGAGAAGAACTTTATCGGTCTGGAGCACTTCCGTACCATATTGGCGGGTGATCCAACCTATCTGCTTTTTATCAAAAATACCGTTCTGTTCACCCTCGTTACGTCCATCGCCAAGACCGTTCTGGGCTTGTTTCTGGCTCTACTGTTGGTCAGCGGTGTAAAGGCCGCCAATCTGCACCGGATGATCATTTTCTCCCCGCAGGTACTGTCGTTTCTGATTGTTGGGCTTGTGTTCAAAAGTCTGCTCGACCCCAACAACGGGTTCGTCAACGTAACCCTACGTTCTATGGGACTGGACGTTCTCGCCCAGAATTGGCTGGGCTCCCTGACCTGGGCCATGCCATCCATCATGGCAGTGGATACGTGGAAAGGCATGGGGTACATCATGGTGCTGTTCATCGCCGGACTGCTCGCGATTCCCCGCGATTATTACGAGGCAGCTTCCATTGATGGCGCCGGCTTTGGGCAGAAGCTGTTCCGAATTACCATTCCGATGCTGATGCCTACGATTACCATCGCCACGGTGCTTAATATTACGTATGGGCTGAGAGTATTCGATGCCGTATACGTGCTGACCAATGGTGGCCCCGGTAACGCGACAGATGTTATTAACACGGCGGTCTATTCCTCTTTTGCCAAAGGGTATTGGGGACTGGGAAGTGCGCTATCTACCATTCTGTTTGTCATCATGGCGATCATCTCCTTCTTCATCATTCGTTTGATGAATCGAAAGGTGGAATACTAACATGCGATTGAGAAAAAGACTCGCTTCCATCGGATTAAATGTACTCGCGTGGCTGCTTAGCCTCGTGGTCTTGATTCCTTTTGTCGTCATTGTACTGAATTCATTCAAGTCGGACGCCGAGGCCAAGGTGCTTAAACTGACGTTGCCCGAGAAGTTTATCTTTGAAAATTACAAAATTGTCTATGAACAGGGACATTTGGGCGGTTCTTTTTTCAACAGTCTGCTGCACTCCGGTGCCTCTTCCCTGCTGTTGGTGTTTGTTGTGGCCTTCTCGGCCTTCACGTTATCCCGCAATCATTCGAGGCTCAGCAAGTTCCTATATTTCTTCCTGATTCTTGGTATCACACTTCCGCTCAACTACATTCCGCTGATGGAAGTCATGAAGTCGATGGGCATGATCAATTCACATCTCGGCATGATTCTACTGTATACGGCCATGGGCATTCCAATCTCGCTGTTCATTACGTATGCGTTTGTGTCCAATATCCCGAAGGAGCTGGATGAAGCCGCGATCATGGATGGATGTAACGGAATCAAGCTGTTTCTGAGAATTATTGTACCCCTGCTCATGTCCGTGCTGGTGACGGTATTTGTTCTTAATTTTCTGAGTGTCTGGAACGAGTTCACCGCCCCACTCTATATGCTGAATACGGTCGAGATGTGGCCGATGACGCTTGCTGTATATAACTTCTTCGGACAATTCAGTGCCCAGTGGAATCTGGTCAGCGCCGATATTGTGCTCACGTCATTGCCTGTGTTGATTGTGTTCCTCATTGGGCAAAAGTATATTGTAGGAGGACTAACTTCAGGGGCGGTGAAGGGGTAGGCTCTACCGACAATCCAAATTCACAAACGCAACTTGTATAAGTAAATCTGCTGACTCCTCAGCACAAAAAGCCTTTGTTTGCTCATCGTGTGAATAGCTTCTTCGTACAGAAGAAGTATCGCACGCTGCGACGGACAAGGGCTTACGCTGTGGGATTCAAATCAATCGTGCGCCAACCCGCCAACATCGGATGGAGTCGTTATATCTGGGCTCTGCTCCAGAGATTTGATCATTTTCATACGGGATGTGATTATTGCGATCAGAATAACAAATAGACCAGCAATAATGAACAGGAAGGCAATACCTCTGCCCGGCCCAGTTCCAATCATTTGACCCACTGAGGACGCAAGCACTCCATCCTCCATCAGCAGCGGATTAAACACATGGTCGGCCAGAAATCCAGCCAAACTGTACGCAATAATAAATCCGAGTTGTGACAGAATACCAATGATTCCCCATACCCTGCCCTGCTTTTCGTTGGCGATATTGTTTCGCACCAGCACATCTGCGCTCATGTTGACAAACGGCAGCGATGACAGAAACAGAAAACCTGCGAAGATAATAAAATAAATGTTGGTGGATATCCCCAGAAGCGAGAAGGACAAACCGCACAAAATCAATCCCATTACAAGCACACTTGTATATTTCTTCGTCATGGTAAATATGCCTATGCACAAGCTGCTGATCAGCATACCGATGGCACTGACAGACTGAAACGTACCAAGAGTCTTCGCATCCGTAAAGGACAGGAGCATGGGACCAATGAGTGTCTCCAGGAATCCCAAATAAAAGGTGACCAGCGAAATAATTACCACCAGCAACAGTACTCCCTTGTTGGTTACAACTTCCCTCCAGCCCTCGTGAATATCAGTAATCCATTGTTTGTCTTTATGATCCTCTCGCTCCACCTTCATGCTCTTCCGAATAACCAGCACAGCCAGAATAGCAAGCAGGAATGTCAGAATATTAATGACCAGGATGACTTCAATGGTTGTTATACTAAGCAAAATACCCGCAATGAAGGGTGAAAACAGAAACTTAGAGGATTCAGCCAATTGTACAAGACCGCTTCCTTTGGAGAATTGATCCTTATCCAGCAAGTCCGTAGCAGAGGCCTTATATGCCGGGCTATGCAGCGCGGAAAACACAGAACTAAAGGCTACCCCCACATAGATATGCCATAATTGGATATCACCTGTGAGCATAATGGACAGAATGAAAATCAAACCGGCTGCAGACCCCAGGTCACCAATGATCATCATCGTTCGACGGTCGTATCGGTCGGCCAGCACACCTCCGATGGGTCGAAGCAGGATGTTCGGCAGAAACGTGAACAAGGTAATCAATGCAACACTTGTTGCCGCATTCGTTTTCTCGAAGGCATACACCCCCAGGGAGAAGGCTGTAAGACCAATCCCAATCATGGAGATGAGCTGACCGAACCATACAACCAGAAATTTTCCGAATGATTTTTGAATGGGATGTTCCATGGGTGGTACTCCTTTCTTGGCTAAGCTTTATGCGGAAAATAAAGACGGGTGACGTAGGCAAAGCTTCCTTTCTCTGCTCCCAGAACTCGTTCAATAATATGCGTGAATGCTTCAACCTTTTGTTGGAGTTCGTCCTCCTCCCATTGAAAGATGCCTCGATCCAGCAAAAACTGGGACGATACGAGCAGAAATTCGATGGATTCCTTGGGATTAGGCGTATGAAACACGCCCTCCTGAACGCCCTGCTCCACCACCTCGGCCAAGATAGGACTTAATCGAAGGACCGTCTCCACAAGACTCTTTTGGTGCATCTCCACATTATGGACGCTGTGCAATTGCTCGATGAGATCATGCTTTCTCTCGTCAGGCTGATTCTGCGCCATCATGATACGAAAAATTTTGTCATGGGCGTTCAATTTGGGATCCGACACTATGGACTTGGCTGATGCCTCCCCGCTCAAAATAAAACGCATGACGATGGCGTTCATGACCTCTTCTTTGGACTGAAAATAATAATAAAATGTGCCCTTGGCAATTTTGCACGCCTGAAGGATATCAATGACCGTTGCATTGGTATATCCCTTTGTCACAAACAGGATTTCGGCCGCATTCAAAATCTCGTTTCTGCGTTCTTCCGGTTTTTTTATCACTCTCATATTTTGGCCTCCGATGCGTTCGACCGACTGTCGGTCTATAATAGTCACAAAGTTCTCTTTTTAGAACCCCATTTCATTCAACCATTGCGCAAGATGGCTTTCCCTTGTTTTCAGATCCTGACGTTCCCTTGCATATTTTCCGATATTTTTGTCTGCAACCAGCTTACCGTCCATCATAAACAGCACACGTTCCGATCTGGCAGCAACTTTCACATCATGGGTTACGAGCAGAATGGTTGTACCCGCTCCATTAATATCGCCCAGAATATCCATGATCTCATACGTCGATTTAGAATTCAGCGCCCCCGTTGGTTCATCGCCGAATAAAATATCTGGATTATTAATTAGCGCACGGCAGATCGCAATCCGCTGTAGCTGTCCGCCTGAGGCTTGGGTGATGTTATGCTCAGCCAGCTCATCAACCCCCATTTTTTTCATTAATGACATCGCCCGTGTATTAATCGTTTCTCTGCTGCTATTTTTGGCCAAATACGCGGAAAGTACGATATTGTCTAACAGATTCAGATTCTTGAGCAGATGAATATTTTGAAAAATGAACCCCATTTGGGTCAGATGCAGACTTGCCAGGTCCTTCTCCTGAAATGCCGATATTTTTTTGCCATTAAAATAGACACTTCCAGCACTAATCTGATCCATGCCACTTATGTTGTACAGTAAGGTAGACTTGCCTGAGCCAGATGGTCCCATGATGGAAACAAACTCTCCCTTTTTTAATTGAAGGTTGATATCTTTCAAGATATTATGTTCTTCATTCTCGCCGATCGCTACGGATTTATTCACGTCTTTAGCCTCAAGTATAATTGTCATCGTTGATCCTCCCTATTCCACAATCATGTTGGATATGCTCTTTTCCTTGATCGATTGGATGCTAATCCATGCTGTCAGTACAATCGTTCCCGCAAGTAACAAAGGACACAAAATATATGCCTGTAACGGGTTAACAACAAAAACAATATTGGAAGCACCGAACGTCGACATAATGGCACTAACCAGCAACGGACCCAACATATTGGACAATATCGTTCCGACAGTAACTCCAAAGATCAATATGACAAGTGACATCACGACATACTTCAACTTGATCTTGGATAAGGCAAAACCGAGACTACGTAGTATAGCAATGTCGTTGTTGTCCTTGGCTACTAACATCTGAAGGAACAAAGATGTAATTAAAATGGATACGAAGACACCGATGACCAAGGCCAGCATCGTCACCAATTTCAATTGTTGGATGGTTCCGCCTAACGTCTGATCCAGATAACCTTGAAGATCGGTTACTTTGGCTGGCGAGAAAGCCGTCTCATATTCAGCAATTTTGGTAGCCATGTCTCCACGATTATTCAGATCCAAACTGACCACGTACCACAACACACTATCCTTGTTGTAGGACAACAAAGCCTTCGCTGTTTTCCCACCATTCGTAACGTCCTGGTATATACCGCTGACCGTCATCATCTGGTCTTTGCCATTAACCAACAGGGTAAGCTGTTCACCTGTCTTCAGGCCCAGCTCGCTACTGTTTGCATCAGACAGCGCAATTTCATACTCGGTTGTTGGCGCATTACCGCTAACATAAGACAATGGGAAAATACTGAAATCCCCAGTTTCTACACTCAGATTGTCGTAACTTCCTTCCGCATTTTTAATCTTGAACTGGCTTGTTACCAGTGGGGAATACGATCTAATATCTTTATCATTTTGGATTTGGGCAACCAGACTGGCATAGCGCTTTTCTACATCGTCTGTATGCTTAAGGTCAATGCGAATATCACTTTGTCCAACACCCATATAAGAAATAAAGCTTGGCGCCTGCAAAGTGTTCAGAAAATTGACCGGCACAATCATGATAAATGAACTGACTATAAAGACGAATAATAACAATCGGAACATCTTGATTCGCTGTATGACTTCCTTCAGACCAAGGAAGACAGGTACGGAAGACCAGCGATTACGGGACAAACTGAGCCGTTTTCGAATGATCTGTGTATCTCCCAGGCTCCCGGTACGGAGAGCATCCACCGCGGAGATGGAACGAAAACGCCGCAGTACCGTTCGACAGAACAGAACAACCATTGCAAATATGATTCCAGCGGCTATTAACGGAATTGCGAAATGCAACAGGGTTGCAGGTGCTTTGCCCATATACAACATGATGTTGGAAACAAATAGTCTGTTAACGCCAAGTGATGCAATGTAACCAAGCACGGATGCGAATCCGGCCATAAATACATACTTCATCAGATACAGTCTCTTAATATCCTTCTCTGCGATCCCTATCGCTTTCATGACACTAATCTCACGATAATCCTCTTCGATGGTCGCAAGCATCGTGAATCGGATGCAAAGCATCGCGATTAGAATCAGCACAAGACTGACCAGAATAATAACGGCTGCGATAACTCCGTCGGTCATGGCATTCAGTACCTGGAACAGCCCATAGGTTACGACTGGACCCACGTTTGGAAGTCCGGCATTTTGGTAAGCCTGGGTAAATTCACTCGTCAGTCCGGGATCCGTCAACCGGAATTCAATGAGATACTCCATCTCTCCGATGTTCTGCTTCAGTTCCTGCAAATTCCCTGCACTCACAATAAAACGTTTGGAGTGCACAACCGATGGATTCATCTGAGCATCACGGACAAAATCAACGATGGTGTAAGAACGCTCAAACTGACCATTATCGATCCGAACCTGGTCGCCCACGCTCAATTTATTTTGCTGCATGTAATATACCGGAACCGCTATCTCGCCATCGTTAACCTGAATAATCTCACTGTCCAGATTCAACAAATAATCGAAACCCTGATTCTGTGTAACAAAGTCAATGTCCATAACGCTGTTCTTCTCGGACTCTGCTCCGAGAAACAGATTAGAGCCGTCAATGTTGACCATTTCCACAATCTGATGCTGCTGGACCATGGCATTTTCTTCAGCCCACGTGTTCACTTTGGCCTGATCGAGTTCTCCGGCATGCATTTGCACAAAGTGTGGTGTTTTGGATTCAGAAAATAGATATTGGATGGAACTCGTCAGTTCCATAATCATCCGTGACCCCGAAGATACCAGCAAGGCAGCCAGCAATACAAAAATAAATAACGCAGCCGTAATCCCTTTCTTTCTCGTTACATCGTTTCTCAGCATTCGTAGCAGCATAAACGAGCATGGCTCCTCTCATCTACAAGTTGTTCCTGTTTATCCGGCAAAAAATCATGCTCAGCTCCCTTCATATAATGTTATCCCTAACCAATGCAATTCATTTCACTACGAGATATCTAGCCAGATTATATAATTATATTTTTATTTGTCAATTAAAACATAATTTTCTATTTTTATTGCTAGATTCAGTTAGAGAAGACAGCTATAAAAATATTTAAAGCATGCCAGATTTCACTTAAGAAGAAATATAAAAAATAGAATTTGACATCTGATCATTTTGTAACTATTATAGTTACAACGGTGGTGATCATCCATGAGACAAATCAGCAGTCGCTTTTCCATTGCGGTTCATACGCTGTCCCTGATCGCTGTTATGCCCAATGAATGCACCGGAGATGTGATCGCCCAGAGTGTGAATACCAATCCCGTGATTATTCGGCGGATCATGTCTAAGCTGAAACAGGCTGGTCTGATCGATGTCAGACCTGGTGTGGGCGGTGCTTCCTTGTTGAAAGATCCGGCGGACATTACCCTGCTCGATGTATATCGAGCGCTTGAGGTGGTGGAGGATGGGGAATTGTTTAACTTTCACAAACATCCGAATCCGAAATGTCCGGTCGGCAACATGATTGAACACACCTTGCGTGCCGAACTCATTGAGGCTCAGACAGCCATGGAACAGCGCTTGAATCGTGTAACCATACAGCAGATGATGGATCAGATTCATGTCTCTGAATAAAAAGCTCATTGTGAGCTTTTTTTAATCCTCTTGTTGTAATCACACCTGTTATAACATTTTTGATTACATCTATATGCAAGCAATAACCGTATACGACTTATCCGGGTTGAGTTAAGCAAGTTGTATCCAATCAACAACACATATCATAGGAGGAAAAGAAGATGAAAATTTTGGTTACTGGCGCAACAGGTCAATTGGGTTCACTGGTTGTAGAGGCATTGTTAAAAAACGATTCCGCCAAGGATTTGGCTGTAAGTGTACGTAATCCGGAGAAAGCGGAAGCACTCCGCGCTCAAGGCGTTGAAGTGCGTCAAGGTGATTTCGATCAACCCGAGACGTTGGAGAAAGCTTTTGCCGGTGTAGACCGTCTGTTGCTCATCTCCACTGATGGTGACAATGAAACGCGTATTCGCCAACATCAGGCTGCCGTGGACGCTGCCAAAAAAGCGGGCGTGGGCTTCATCGCTTATACAAGCGTTGTGAATGCAGACCAAAATACCCTTTCCTTGGCGGAAGTTCACCGTGCTACAGAAAAAGCGATTCGTGAATCCGGCATTCCGTATTCCTTCCTGCGCAACAACTGGTACCTGGAAAATGAAGCAGGCAGTATGCAAGCCGCTACGCAAGGCGCACCTTGGGTTCATGCCACAAATAACAGCCAAGTCGGCTGGGCTACCCGCAGTGACTATGCCCATGCCGCGGCATCTGTACTCGCAGGCGAAGGACATGAGAACACCGTGTATGAATTGTCCGGCAAACTGCGCACGCAAGCTGAACTGGCTGCCATTGTGGGTGAAGTGCTTGGACAGGAAATCAACGTGCAAAACGTGGACGATGCCGCTTACTCTGACATCATGAAAGGTGCAGGTCTACCGGACTTTGTCGTATCGATGCTCGTTGATATGCAAAGTGCTATTCGTGAAGGCGCATTGGCGGTAGAGAGTGATACATTAGAGAAATTGCTTGGCCGTCCTGCTCAGCCACTTAGCGAAGGTATTAAAGCGATTGTAGGCAAATAAGTTTTGGATATGAGAAAGGGACGCACCAACGAATGTTGGATGCGTCCCTTTTTGGTGTAGCTAACGATCAATACAACGATATACCCATTGAACGGATGACTGCACACTCAACCGATTCACTGCGACTGCAGCAATGCGATGTGGGTGTTTATCATGGCTTAAGAATATAACGTGCGGGAACATGATCGGCCAGCCAAATATTTTCGTTTCCATGATAAAAGAGAATTCCATCTATGGACGCTTGAGCAGCATTGATTTTCAAGATGACAGGCTTATCATCACGTCTTCGACCCACCTGATTGGCCGTATCCATATCTGCAGACAGATGTACATATTGCCTTTGCCGCGGCTGTAAGCCATGTTCCATAATCGAATTCACAGCACGTGCGGGTGTCCCATGATAAAGGGTTTCCGGTGGCTCAGCAGCGATCTTGGATATCTTATGTGGCGTCGAATGTCCATACAATGCCCGGATGCGGCCAGAATGGATTTCATGTCTCTTTTTCTCCGAGGCTTGAATCATCTGCTCCAGATCGGCTTGCGTGACTTCCTTCCACTGCGGACTTTCATGTAAAGCCACCAGCAATTGCGAGATTTCCACCCAACCCTCTTCGTCCAGCTCCAGCTCATACTCCCATGGTGCATGTCGCAGAGCGTATGAGAGTTCCTTGCTTAATTTCATCAGATCCATTGTGATCATCTCCCACATCTAATAAAACCTTCTATTACTGCGATTGAACCGCAGTTAAAATCTCCTGAATGTTACGTTCCAATCCTTCATCGTCTTCCTGATTGAACTGACGGTGTCCATCAATCCCACGTTGGATAATGGTATTCATCACCGGATGAACCTCACGATCGGAAGCCACCCGGATCAGATCATCGGCAAAATCAACCGCCTGCTGCTCACTGTAATTAAACGGTTTGATCAGCATCCGAATGCTCAAGGCATGGGCCTGTGGCTCCGCCAGCTGATCCCGATGAGTGATGCCATATACCGCGCCAAAACCAAAAGCAGCCATGACCTGACGCTCCAGTTCACTCGTTTGTCCCAAAGGGGTGCCAATCAGCTCACACATTTTGTCCACCATCTGCTCCAGTTCGTTTGCCGCCGCACCCAGAATTACATCATTAGTATCATCAGCGTTAATAAATTCAGTCATATTGGTTTTCTCCATTTCTGCACCGTATTTAATCTATTTCCTCAGACTCTATGAAAACATTGTATCGGAGTTGGGGTATTCCTTTCAAATCACCCCTATGTTGTCGAAGCTTCTCTTACTCGTATATTACCCTATATAAGTGAAGCCGCTTGTGATTCAAAACGATTTTTTGCGAGCCTGAGTGCCTTATCCTTTTCACCATGATTCATATAGTACTGAAACAATATCTCTTCATAACGTTCGGCGAGATACTGGGAACCCAGTTCACGATAATAAGGAAGAATTCGCTCTTCTATCATTTCATAATATGCTTGCTCCTGCCCTTGTAAAATGACAGACTGAAGTTCTAATTCCATATAACTTGCATCTGAAACAAGTTTAGAGTTATGCAAGGCTTTCAGAGACATGTCCAATAGTTTGTTTGCAGGAATGAGATTCCCCAGTCTGTTCGATTCTATGTAATTATTGAGTACCATCAGGTATAACGGTTGTTTCTCCGGAATGATATCAAGCGCTTGTCTGTACCAGTAAGCAGCATCCTCATATTGCTTTCGCCGGTTATATTCATAACCCAGATTGTTCAGCAGCTTTGCTTTTCGATCAGGAAGCCCACAATCATCACTAATCCGAATCAGATTTTCATATCTGCGTTTCGTCTCAGGAAAATCATGATATTCGCGGGAGTTGAGCTGGACCAGCATAATGGTTTCGGTGTCAATGATCCGCACCATATTGAGCGTTTTCCGAAAATGCTGGATAGCTTTCTCAGCGTAATAGTAAGACGTAATATTCGAATATATCGAGTGATATGCCAGAGACAAATGATAAAAGTACTCATGATTCGTATATTTGGACTGATTGATTGAAGTTAACGTCTGGATGGATTTGCGATAATGTCCTGTAAGGAAATAGTAAATCCCCATCACATGGTGATAAAAATAATGTTCATATGAATGCTCCGATTCATCCGGAATTTCGACTTCGGCTATAAGTCTCTCGGCTTCATTGATATTGTTCATAAACAAGTAAAATCGGATCTGCAGCAAGTCATAGGATAAACGCAAATCAGGTATACCTTTTAACGGTTCTTCTTCCAACTTGTCTTTTAGGCGAATAGCTTCAGCTGTTCTCTGCATAATAATGGCCTCTTGCCATGAATCCAGAAGATCGATCATTTGATGATATCTGGCCACTTCCCTTGCCATATCAATATGTAGTCGATCACAGAGCATGTCCATAATCTCCTGTGAATACTCTGTCATTCCCCGTTCAATTTTGCTCAGATGTGTGACCGAACAGATTCCCTTTACCAATTCACCTTGAGTTCGTCTATTCTTCTCCCGATAAAATTTAATAATCTTCCCTTCAATCATCACTACACCTCTTTTTACCCATCATTTTATTCCTAATTATAGGGTTCGAATATGGACACTGCCAGTTATATATTGGAGTCTGACATACTTGGGAAGAGAGTTTTAGGAACTCAACGAAGTAAAATAACAAAAAAATAAGAGACCCCTCTAATGTTAGAGGAACCTCTTATCCTTGTACTTCTTATTTGAGCAGCGTAAGTAAATTATGAACCGTTTGGGCCGTTTCGGCACGAGTAGCACTATTTTGGGGTTTGAATTTCCCGTCACTAGAACCTTTCATTACACCAAGATCGGAAGCTTTAGCCACAGCTTCTTTTGCCCAAGATGCAATGTTTGCTTCATCCGTATAATCGGCAACCGCTGACTTGGTATCGTTTGATTGGGATTGATATTCGTATGCTCGCATCATGAGCACGGCCATTTCTTCACGTGATATGGTTTGGGTCGGAGCAAACTTATCATTCGTCATTCCCTGAACCAGACCTGCTTGATACGCCGCAGCCACGCTGTCTGCATACCAGGCATCCTTACTCACATCACCAAATGGCACATCGTTACCTTTCACCTCTAAACCAAGGGTTCTCACGATTAAAGCGGCGAATTCGGCACGAGTCGTTTCACCTTGGGGATCAAACGCAGTCTCTGTTTTGCCTGTCAGCATATGTTTCGCCGATAGAGACTTGATTGCTTCACTTGCCCAATGCGTTGGTGCCACGTCTTCGAAGGATTTATCGTAAGCAAACAGAGCATACGTGCCCAAATCAGACAATTGGGAAGTCACGGTACCCTTCTCTTCATCTACGATCCCACCTACGTAATCCCATTGATCCGCAGATAGATGTTCATGATACATTCCAATCAGATCACTGTTTAACTCTCTGCTGTAATGGAGTGTCAGGGTAACATCTTCAGGAAGTGAGGATAACGATAATTTCTCATTTGAAACCTGAAGGTAAAGTTCAACTTCGTAAGCGGCACTTGCGGTTGCCCACGTAAGACCTAGTTTCGTTTCTGGTGCTTTCACATCTTGTTTCATTATATCCAAAATGATCTTGCCACCAGCAGAACCAGGACCTCCTTTGGTTTGCAGTTCTTTCAATACGCTAGATGGAATAGTGAGTGATAGTACACCTTGCTGAGAAAGTGTGAGTGAGTTCGCACCCAGCAAATCCCCCGTATTGACAGGTAACTCGACTTTTTTACCGACCGTAATATCCACATTCGCTGTACCGTTAGTCGCATTTTTTAACTCTTTTTCTGTAATGACCTGATTTTGGCCTGAATCTGGTTCTGTGGTTGGCGCAGGTGTCGGGACAGGCGCAGGGGTCGCAGAAGATCCGCCGCCACTATTTCCCGAACCGCCACCATTATTCCCAGAACCACCACTGTTCATTTCCTGAATTTTATTGAGGAAGTAACCCAGGTCTTTGTCACCCATTTGCAAGACAGGCTCCTTGGTAGAATAGTTAGCGGTCATTCCAAAGTTATTCGTAATATAATTCACTTCCGCGTCTCCTACATAACCATCTTGGTCAATATCGGCGATCTCATCTGAAGTATGATAATGTTTCGTTACAAGTTCCATGTCATAGATATCGATGGCTCCATCCCCATTAATATCTCCTGCATACGTAAAATCAGACGAATTCAGTTGATTGATGCCATAATATTCGCCATTAATCGTTTTGCTCAGAACCACTGCCAGCTTGGAAGGTAAATGACCGGGAACTCGTGTGTAGATAGTCGTCATTTCTCCAGTAGCCGGAATTCCATCGATGAGGAACTCACCGTGTTTTTGCAAAGTCCCTTCGTATTTCTCTCCGGAAGCCGTCTCCGCATAAACTTGAATGCCCATTGCGGAATAGTCATTTGCAAAATCCAGATACTCTCCATCGACCATAAAAGCTTCGGGACGTAGATAACCATATGTTCTTGAAGATTTGGAAATCACTTCATAGCTGTCTGTGTTAAACGCGGCTAATGTCAATTTCTCTTCGTTCTCTTTCATGCCAACCGTAGTGTATTTCACTTCAAGAAATGGTACGTCGCTTTTCTTAAAATAGAATTCATCCTTCGGTACATCAAAGATAACTTGGAACAAATCAAGATCCCCTGTGATTCCTTCAAAGGATCCACCTGAGATGGATGCCTCAAAGCTGAGTTCTCTTGGGGTCACTACAGGATCACTGAATTTCACTTCAGCACCTGTGGCATCCAGTAATGCCTGCAGCTCAGGTGTTGGCTCAATCCGATCCAATTGTTTATAGTCATACATTGATTCCAGGGTAACCGAAATACGGTTCAACTTCTCTACATTGTTCAATTGAATGGTCTGGGTAATGGTATCTCCTTTACGCACTTGTTCTTTGTCATATTTACTAGTCGCATAAGGTTTGCCTTCGGAAATAAAGCCATAGCGGTGGTCCTTGACGGGATTGGCGGCTGTACCCACATCCATTCCAAAGAGTCGAAGTTCGTAACCATGATCATATTCTTCTTTGGTAATACCAAATGATATGTTTCCTTCTTTGGAAACAGGCAAATCACCGGAATAGAAGGGACTGCCATTCTCGTAGAAGATGACACGATTGGACGATTGATCATAAGCCGTAATTCCATTATCAACAAACGTTTGGATGGTTGAATCGATAGCTGTGCCATCATACCAGACGCCCTGTCCACCTTCCCTTTCCGTCAACATACTATCGTTGAGCTCATATACACCAGGCTCTATACCCAAATCAATCTCGGGGGCTGTATTGTCCACAACCACCAATGTTTCGTATGAATACTGCCGGGATTCAGAATCCGTCCCAATGATTTCAAGTGTGTAATTGCCCTCAGGGACAAATCGTGCAACGTTGGAGATCTCCCCATTTTCAATCGGAAATGCGTAACCTTTAAACAAATTCAGGATCATATATTCTATTCCCGGAAGCATGGACTGCGAATTCATTGTACCTACAAAGCCGATCTCCTCACCAGTTGCGCGATCCTTCAGCAACACATCCACAGAATCCATAGGACTGCCCAAAAGAATGGTACTCAGTGTCATCCGGTTCAGGAACTGATGAAATGGAGTATCGTTTGTGACGGATGGTGGAATTAGCTCCACCGAAGCAATGCCCTTTTCGCTAATACGGATAGAAAATGGGATCTGAATATGATCCCCCACATTTTCCGTATCCAGATATACATATCCTTCATATCGGCCGCTTGGCGTGCTCTGTGGTATATCCACTGTAACAGTCATCTCTTCCGTGCTTCCGCCATTTATAGTAATCGATTCCGGAAGATCTACATTTAGATTCATATCATTTAACAGCTTGATGGAAGTGTTATACGTTTTGACAAGGTCCCCTTTATTCTCTATTTTAACGGTCCGGCTGTCAGATACGATTCCCTGGCCGTCTTCTTCCAAATAGGCACTATCAAATACGATGGAACCTGTAATTTCATCAATAAGGATCGATTCGTCATTCGAGAAGTGAATGGTTTTATCCTGAACTTTGGCCAATACGGATGTGTGGACTGCCCGGTAAGGATCTACTCGGCCTGCGCCTACTTCATATACGGAATAATTCCCGTTCAGATCAACAGCCGTATTCATAAGAGCTGTCTTCACATCAAAAGGTGTATATTCTTCATGTGCCTGAAGCATAAGTGCAGCAATACCCGCCATATGCGGGGTTGCCATGGAAGTACCCGAAATCCGTGCATAGGCAATATTATAATTCTCACCCGTATGATCATTCACAAATACAGGATAGGTTGAAAAAACAGCTACGCCCGGGGCTACGATATCGGGTTTAATATCATCATTCACGGCGGCTGGACCTCGGGAACTGGAATCGGCCAGTTTATTTCCTTCCGTAACGGTTTGGCCTGCTGCGCCAAAGGTGACTGTCACGCCGTTCAACTCTTTTAGTTTTTCCCCAAGATCTCTCATCATCTGGAACGTGGGAATATACCCGTTCATTTCACCCAAATAATTGGGGATGGTTCCTTCAACATTATTATAAATGATTGCTGCTGCCGCCCCTGCTTTTCTTGCGTTGACGATCTTGGCATCGAGTGCAATATCTCCCCGAGCGATTAGGGCAACTTTGCCCTGTACATCAATACCTTCAAAATCAAAAGCATTACCAAGCCCTGCATAAACAAGTTCGTAGGTTTTGCCTTCAAGCACAGTCAAATCGTCAGTAAAATCTTTACCAAACAGAGGTAACGCCTCAGTATACGTTGCCGCAGGTGCTTCTTCCGTTGGCGCTTCTTCTTCTGCTGCTGGAACTTCTTCTAATGCAGGTGTTTCTTCTGCTGCTGGTGGAGCTTCTACATCTGTTGCTGGTGTCTCTTCTTCTGTTGCTGATGCTTCTTCATCTGCTACAGATGGTTCTTCTGCTGTTGGTGGAGCTGCCTCTTCCACTACAGGAGTTTCTTCCTCATCTAATGCCTCTTCTTCTACTTCAAGTGTTTCTTCTTGCTCCACTACAGATGTTTCTTCACCCTCAGAGGGTGCTTCTTCTTCCATTTCAGGTGTTTCCTCTGTTTCTCCCGCACCTGGATTGTTATACACATCCAGAGTCACAGTTGCCGTAGGAATAGTTAACGGAACATCTGAAGCACCAATCGTAATGGCCAGTGCGCTCGCTCCTGGTGTACCTAACGTACCTTCATTGGGTCCATCATTACCTGCCGCAACCATACTCACCACGCCTTGCAGCATCGCATTATTCAGCGCAATCGATGAAGGATCCAGCGGATCATTCGTGGCAGCTCCAAGAGATAGATTGATCACATCAAGTTCATCTTCAATGGCCTTGTCAATCCCGGCAATAATGCCACTCATCTCACCACTTCCACCAGGGCCAAGTACACGATACACATATAAATCTACATCTGGAGCAACACCTTTTACTGCATACCCCACGTCATTTTTGGCCTGCCCAGCGATGGTTCCCGATACGTGTGTTCCATGGGAAGTATAATAAGCTTCTGCTAATACACCTTGCTCCTTATAGCCCGAATTTTCCCAATCTTCATAGGTCGTCTCCATCGGGTCAGCATCGTTATCAACAAAGTCCCATCCTTTTACCGTAGCTGGGTCCACTTGTTTGGGATCTTCACCCGCATGAGCGCGATATCCTTTATACGCCCCTGTTAAATCCGGATGATTATAATCAATTCCGGTGTCCAGTACACCCACTTTGATTCCCTTACCCGTGATGCCCTCTTCATGAAGCTTGTCTATGCCGAGATATGGCACACTATCCGCCATTCGAGGTTGCATGCCAGATGTAGATGCAAATTCACTTGCTGTGTCTGTCTCTGGCAGATCAAGAGCGACTTCCTGGTCAGCCCATATTTTTTTCACAACTCCGGATTTCATCAGATCTTCTACGGCTACACCAGGGATCTTTAACGCAACACCATTTAGTGCGGTATCATACTCCTGAGTAATCTGAATTGAAGCAGCATTATAAGATAGCCCTCTCTTCTGCTGCAAAGACTTAATATGCTGTTTGAATTGCTGATGGTTTTGTTTCACTTTGCTTGTCGCCGTAAGCTCTGATAACTTCTCCTGGTTTAATGCAGCCCTTTTCAAGGCAACGGCAGCAGGTTCGCTTTTGAATTGCACGATCACGTTGACCAAATCGTTACTTTTGGTATTTACCTTGGGGTCGATCACTTCACCGTCCATGACTTGAAGCTGATTCAAAGCTTGTCTTTCTTCTGGTGTGAGGGACTGTAAAATGGACTTGGCGCTTTCACTCTGTTGTAGAGGACCATAAGAGGGTGCTGCGTAAACTGGTAAAGAGAACATGGAAGACAGCATGACTCCTGCTGCTACTAAACCGGATAACCATCGGGTTGATTTTCGTTTCATTTCATACCTCCTGCGATTTACGATCAGATTAGGCTTATCGTATTCCGCGGCGTAAGGGATGTAAATTGGGGTAATTAGTATGTTAATAGATTAAATTACGCTGTTACCCTTCGGAAGAATTTACATATAAATAGAACGAATTATCTAATTTCTTGAATTCATTTTCCGAATTTAAGATCCCATCCTTTTATTCAGTACTGGATTTGATAAACAAGTATCTTTAGACCTAAGATCACTTTCGAAAATGAAGCGTTTTTTCAAAAGAAAATACCTTTTTTTGTTATTTTTTATTAAATTCACTTTAAAACTTTTAGAAAAAAACGCAAAAAAGCTCACACCATGGTTCTAAATAGAACGAGATATGTGAGCTTTTTTAACGTCACGCTTGAATGATGTCATTGGTACATGATATGTTATCCATTCTATAGGATTCATTGTTTTGAAAATATAAAAGAAAACAAGCCGGTTCGCCCCATATAAGAGGGTAAGCACTGGCTTGTTTATGTTACACCTATTTAACGGCTATGCTCTCATTGATGCGTCTCTACTTTATGAACGTAGGTAATGAATGCTTACGCCGTCTCATGTTGCTTCTTCGACTCCACTTCATAGACCTGCGTATGTTCATTCTCGGCTAAAGACCATTCCACTGTACCTGGCTTGCGCACTTTCCACACCCAGGCTTGAACTCGCAACGAGCTTCTGACCCAGGCCAGGGAAGCACAGCGTTTCTCAGAACGAACCGTCAGCCCCCAATGAATAACACGAGCGAGCCAAGGATTCACATACTCATTATGTGAGCGAACAGATGGCAATTCATCCTGGAACAACCGCTGCTTCACGTCCATAGGGGGTTGCCCGCATGTCCAATAATGGAGCAGAGCCGCCAAACTATAGATGTCCGACATTGGTCCCTGACTGGATTTCTCCGAATAGAACTCCAGCGGAGAATAACCTGCCGATGTAAATATCACCTGTTTCTCTCCGGATTGCATAGGCCAACGGGTAGCTGAGCCGAAGTCCAGAAGCTTGGGTGTACCGTCCTCCATGACCATAATGTTGGAAGGTTTCACATCCCGGTGAAGAATGCCTTGCTTATGTATGTAATCCAATGTATCCACCAGTGGAAGCAGCGTCTCCGTTATGAAGGTAGCATCAAGCGCATGATTGTGTTCATTCAAATATTCGGTCAATGTGATACCCGTGCAATATTCCATAACCAGATACCCTGTATCATTCGCTTCAAAATGATCCAAATACGACACAATATGAGGATGATCCAGTTTCGATAACAATTCACCTTCGAGCAGAAATGCAGCCAGTAACTCCTGATATTGCCCACCGTATCCTCGTGAAGAGCAGAACACCTTACGCTTGTCTGCCTGACGTTCAGCCAGCCTCTGCGGGAAAAATTCCTTAATGGCTACCTTGGCCCCCGTGTTACGATCCCGCCCTGCATATACAATAGCCAACTCACTGCTGGCTAATACCTGTCTTACCTGATATGTATCATTTATAATCACATTGCGTTGCAATGCCATTTTGCAATTGTCTTTTCTCATAACAGACCTCTTTTCAACCTTGTCGATCGGAAGGACTTTCCGCGTAAATGCATCATTTGGTTCAACCAGTCAGCCATTCATCGCCAACTATATATATAAACCAAATGATGCAATTTGAAACACCTAACGCGAAATTTTTAAATATAAATGATATCAAGCCTTCTACGATCTACTGCTATTCCTTATCTACACTATTCTATAGAAGATAAAGATTCTCGTATATACAGTATCGACAAATGGTTGTAATTACTTTATTAAACTAGAGAAAAACATTTCTCATCCTTCTATTGCAGCTTTATTTAATAATTCTTCTGTAAAAAACGCCCGATTTCCTCGTTCATCTGCACCAATACGTCCTGTGAAGGAAAATGTCCTGTATCATATTTGATGGCTTGCACATTCGCAATAATCTTTTGAGCACGTTCAATGCACTTATCCGCAGGGAAAAAGACATCCTTCTCCCCCACCAATAACAGGGTTGGAGACGTATAGTTCACCAGTTCTTCCCGCTCTGCGAGTTTGGGCAGATCCTGATCGATACTGACATATTTGAAAAGTTTGCCGATAATGTTTTTATCCATTTCTTTCATGCAGTTGCACGACATGGTGTCCGTAATTTTTTGCAAAGAAGATGGTGAAGACGTCATACGATACTTGACGAGCGGCAGCGTGATATCCTGAGCTGTTTTAATTTTGGAGTTGACCGCAAGACCCGCAGGTGCAACCAATACGGCGCACGAGATGCGTTCCGGAATATAGGTAGCCAGTCTGAGAATGATACCCCCTCCAAACGATGGTCCGATAAATGCACTCTTTTCGATATCATAGTGATCCAGCAGATCCGATACCCATAATGCCAAACTATCAAACCGTGTCGAGATGCTGGCTTCTTCACTATAACCGGGATGACCAATCGTATCAGGAGCAATAATCCGGTATTCCTTAAATAAAGAAGAGAACCATGACAATGTCATCGGATTCACACAATTACCGCCCTGGAGAATAAATAACGGCTTGCCATCCAGAGGACCGGTCAGTAGAACATGCGTCTTTCCAAAACGTGTCTCTACATACTCCCGAGTAAATTCCTCACCCAACTCGTTCAAATAAATCTCATACTCTTCAAGTATGCTGCTCTTGCCTTCTTCACTTCTATAAATGGAACTCATGTCTGCCTCCTGCAATATATACTCAAAATAACTGATTCTAGCAAATGGACTTGCTAACCAATGGACCAAAAAGATAAAGAGGGCCTGCAGATGACAGGCTCCTCCATATGTTTAACTAATCATATTCAGATGATTATAGAGCGGAAACTGGAAATTGTAAATAACGATTCTAATAGACCAGAAATAAAGGAGGCATCCTTTGTATAAATACTTACTTCCGGCCGTAATCGGCCTTGATTTCGCCCCACTGCTTCGTCTGCCATTTCAATACTTTATTGCTGTACGTATTCGTCTGTAACCAGTGCTCCGCACGGTCAATCATCAGCCAGATCTCTTCCGTGGAGTTGTCTCTTGGTAACGTTGTGGCTACTTTTTTCTGCTTCAGCCATTTCATGGCATTGACCGAGTCGGTATATACCGTTTTGGTACTGCCTTCTTTTTTCAGATGGGCAAGGGCATGTACAATGGCCAGGAATTCGCCCAGATTGTTCGTGCCTTTGGAGATCGGTCCAACAGAGAAAATAATCTCACCGGTGCGGGTGTCTACCCCTTTGTATTCTACAGGTCCAGGGTTACCGCGTGTACCCACATCAACAGAGATACTGTCATAATCCACTTCTTCCGACGTTTCCATGCCTGCGCTTCTTCCACTCCCCGTGGACTTCTTCTTCGACGCTCCGCCGGCACTTGAACCCCAGTTCCCTTTCCATCCGGCACGATACGCTTCTTCTGCGGCCGTTTTCGATTCATACGATTTATATTTAGCTCCGGTATACTGATCCGTCTGCGCTTTGCATTCTGCCCATGTACCGTACACGCCTGGCTTCTTGCCTTCCCAGACAACATAGTATTTCTGTTTTGCCACGTTAACCAGCTCCTTTGTTTACTTCGTCAATACCCTATTGTAAACGATCGGGAGGGGTGAATGAAAGTTAAGTTGTTCGTCCAAGCTAAGCAATACGATACATGAACTGGTACAGAAAGGAATACAACCAATGGACTGGATATGGAAATCCATCTTGCTTGTACTGATTGGCATGATTCTGCTACGGATAGCCGGACGTAAATCCATCTCGCAAATGAGTGTAGCCACGACGGTCATTATTATCTCGATCGGAACAACGATCGTGCAGCCAATTGCGAATCATGAGTTAGGCAAAGCGATCGGGTCAGCGGCGGTATTTATCCTCATGCTTCTGATCGTTGAACAATTACAGTTGAAGTTTAATTGGTTTGAAACATTGATGAGCGGAAAATCCAAGGTTGTCGTGGAAGATGGGAAGTTGAATCTATCGAATTTGAAACATATGCGCTTTTCCGTGGACCAATTGGAGATGCAGTTGCGGGAAAAAGGAATTACAAGTATTACCGATCTGGAAACAGCCACGATGGAACCAAACGGGCAACTCGGTTATGTGCTCAAACGGCACGCACGTCCAGTAACCATAGGCGATTTGGAAGCACTCCTAAAGCAAGGTACGTGGCCCACGGAATCCAAAGGACTGTTCCAGGAGGTCATCCAAGATGGACACTCTCGTCCGCTGGACTCCACACTTGAATAACTATGGACTGTCCCTCGTGACAAAAGAAAAAGAAAAGGCTGTCTCAAAAGGAATTCCGCCTCGCTCCAATGGCTCACGAACCTCAGTAACTCTATTTCGGCATATAAAGGAATGGGAGCGAATAGCGTGTGTCAGGTTCATTAAAACAAAATAACACAGGAAAGAGGATGTCCCCCGTCATATTCATGACTTATGGGACATCCTCTTCCTTTTTCAGCTTATGTGTGAATTAATCGCCTCCCTCGTACCACAGCTCCAGTGGCAGACCGACAAGAGACTTGCCAATCCACTCTCTGGCGATGTTGTTGGACGGACCCATGGCGATGCCTGCACGCGCGTCACGGAAGAGACGTTCAAACACGCCTTTTTTATAACCATAACCTCCGGTAACATCCAGCGCTGCTTTGGTCGCTTTGTTCGCGACTTCCGCAGCATGAATTTTGAATTCAACCAGCGGCAGGAATAGCTCAACTTGCGGTATCCCCTGTGCCTGAAGTTCGTCCAGCTGCCGCGCAAGTGATAACTGCCAAGGCTTCAGGCTGGAGATTAGCACCTTCACTTCAGCCAACTGCTGGCGGATGATCTGGTAATCGGCTAAGCGCTTGTTAAAATCCCGATGAACCATGCCCTTCACATATTCAGATGCAGCCTCAAGCGCCGCCTCGGCAACTCCAAGCCAAGTTGAGCCCAGGCCGATCAGATATACGGGCGATACACCACTCTCCAGAATTTCGCGACCCTGCCCTTCGGTTCCGAGCTTATCCTGAGCTGCAATTCGGACACCTTCATATTTAATGGGTCCGCTGTGGTTACCACGAACGCCGAGCGCATCCCATACGCCGGAAGTAATGCCTTCCAGTTGTCCATCGACAAGGAAGAAGCTCACATCTGTCGGGGTTTGCGCGCCTGGCGTGCGAGTCTGGGTCACATAAAAATCAGCCTGTCCCGAGCTTGTCGTGAACGACTTTTCGGCATTCAAAATATAATCCTCGCCGTCTCGGGAAGCCTCGCTAAAATTAAACCACCAGTGACCTCCCGAAGCACGCTCACTTGTGGAATACGTACCTATAGCGCCATGACGTACCGGCTTCAGCCAGCGCTCCTTCTGATCCTCATCTCCGTAAAGAGCTATCGTCTGAACCGCTCCAACATGCATGACATACACCAGTGAAGTCGAAGGGCATCCCTTGGCAATTTCTTCTGCGGCAATCGCAAAGGCGACATGATCCAGTCCGCGTCCACCGAAGCGCTCGGGAATCAGCACCCCATTCCATCCAGCCTCAGCAAGGGCGGACAGATTCTCACGCGGGAAACGGCCCTCACGGTCGATCAGCTCAGCATGTGGTTTAATGACTTCGTCGACAATCCCCCGAATTTCAACTCTCAATTGCTCATAGTCTGGCTGGGTGTGAATGGTGTTTGCTTGAATACTCATTGCGTCATCTCTCCTCTGATTCGAATAGGGATACATCCCTCAATAACAGTGATACAGATATGCCAATCCATTCCGTGTATTGATGATCGATCGTTTGATCAGGTAGCCGCTACCCGGCTTAGCGCAGCCTCCTTCTCTCTAACCAGCGGGATTACCTTCTCACCGAAAGCCCGAATATCCTCATCGTAATGAAGAAAGCCAGTAAGAATGAGATTTACTCCAACCTTTTTCAACGCAATGATGCGGTCTGCCACCTGCTCCGGAGTACCAATCAAGCCGGTTTTGAACCCGTCATTATATTGCACCAGGTCGTCGAAATTGGAATTCGCCCACATGCCCTCCTGTTCAGGTGAAGCTTTGCCTGCAAATTGAACCTGACTGCGGAAGCCCTCCACGGCCTCGGGGTCAGCATGCAGAATAATCTGACGCAGTACTTCCAATGCTTCTTCTTCCGTATCCCTCACGATGACAAAAGCATTGACTCCGAATTGCAGCTTGCGGTTGTAGGACGTAGCCCGCCCGGTCACATCCTCAATCTGGGTACGGAAGCCTTCAATGTTATTCCCGTTCATGAAATACCAATCCGAGACTCGTGCAGCCATGTCGCGTGCAGCCGCCGAATTTCCTCCCTGGAACACAGGGGGGAGGGAAACCGGTTTGGGTTTGTGTGGGGCTTCACGAATACGATAAAAGTCTCCCTGGTGATTGGCTTTTTCTTGCGTCCACAGCTCCTTCAGCACACGGATAAATTCTTCCGAGCGGCGATAACGCTCATTATGATCCAGCCACGGTTCTCCAAATCCCTGAAACTCTCCCTTGAACCAGCCGCTGACAATATTTACGGCAGCTCGTCCCTTGCTGATATGATCAATCGTCGTGATCGCTTTCGCTACAGGACCGGGGTGCCATAATCCAGGCAATATGGCTGCGATCAGTTTCAAGCGGTCTGTAACCACAGCCAGTGCGGAGGCAAGAGCAATGGCTTCCAGTTGATTTTCAGCCCCATAGCTGGCCATAAATCTGGTTTGCAATAACGCATAATCAAAGCCAACATCTTCTGCGATCTTGGCATACCTCGCGTTATCCTCAAATGACCAGCCTGTTTTTTGCGGGATGTTGGAGATCACCAGCCCCCCACTTACATTAGGAACCCAATAAGCGAATTGCATGGACATATTGAACCACCTCTTCAATGGAATGATGTATAGGCAAGGGCCAAGGCCCTCTCTACCGGAGTGGAATGCAACAAAAAAGACACCTACAACCTATAAGTTTGAGGTGCCTTTAGTTCGTCTAATCGGCAAGAACGTATGATGTTTTCAATGGAGATATCGTAAAAAGCAGACAGCATCATTTGGAAGCCGCAGGCGCTTTTACCACATGATCAGGAATGTTATTATTGGCGATGATCTCGCCAAATGGGCTAATAAACGAGCGATCGCCGTTGTCGCCATATTGCGCATAATTGAGCTTCGGAAACAACAGCTCAGCAGTGCGATAGGCTTCTTCCAAATGCGGGTACCCTGACATAATGAAGGTCTCAATCCCCAGTGCCTCGTACTCCCTCATTCTCGCTGCAACCTGGTCAGGATCACCTACAAGCGCTGTCCCAGCACCGCCTCTGACCAGTCCAATGCCTGCCCACAGATTTGGGCTGATCTCCAGATTGGAACGATCCCCATTATGCAGTCTGGCCATTCGCTGTTGACCGATGGAATCCATGCGAGCATAGATCTTCTGGGCAGAAGCAATCGTCTCTTCATCCAGATGAGCGATCAGGTCATTCGCGGCCTGCCAGGCCTCCTCTGCGGTTGGACGAACGATCACATGAAGCCGGATGCCGAAGCGCAGACTTCTTCCCTTTTTGGCAGCAAGCTCTCGCATTCGGTTGATCTTAGCCTCTACCTGGTCAGGTGGCTCACCCCAAGTCAGGTATACGTCTACATGCTCGGCAGCCACCTCCATGGCAGCATCAGAGGAGCCTCCAAAATAAAGCGGAGGATAAGGCTTCTGAATGGTCGGATACAGAACCGATCCACCCTTGACCTTTAAATATTTGCCCTCAAAATCGACTTCTTCGCCCGCCAGCTCCTTGCGCCATATGGTTAGAAATTCATCCGTCAATGCGTAACGTTCATCGTGATTCAGGAACACCCCGTCTCCCTCAAGCTCGATCGGGTCCCCTCCGGCTACGACATTGATCAAAAGTCTTCCTTTGGAGAAGCGATCTAGTGTACTCGCCATTCGTGCCGCCGTGGTCGGAAGCATCAGGCCCGGACGTGCAGCGACCAGAAACTTCAGCTTGTCCGTTACCGACACCAGCGAGGAAGCAACGACCCAGGCGTCTTCACATGATTTTCCCGTAGGTAGCAGCGCCCCTGCAAAGCCAAGCTCATCTGCAGCTTGCGCAACCTGCTTGCAATAATGATAGGTCACTGCCCTGGCACCTTCTCGGGTGCCCAGAAATCTTCCATCCCCATGTGTCGGAATAAACCAAAACAATTCCATTTTTCTCTCTCCTCCTGCTCAAATGGTGGCGACTCTGCCCTTGCTGTTCTCCTGAATCAGCTTCCAGACAGGACCTGTTAACGACAATTTGTCATGTCGACTGTAGTGGGATGCAAGCCCTCGGATCGGATCACCTGCATAAAATTTTTCATATAACAGATGTCTTGCACCAAGCGGACTGCCGATGAGATCCCAAGCCAGCTTGAACAGCTCCACTTTTTTCTCTGCACTTACCGCAGCGCCTTCAAAATACAAATGCATAAATTCGGAAATCGGACCGTAGAAGTCCTCGATTCCAGAAGGGGTCTGAACAAAACCACCTGCGCCGACTTGTTGAAGTATCTCAACAGCCCGTGGATAATATTTGGTTCCCAAACTTCGCGCGGTCTCTACATACGTCAGATCAGGAACGAGCACGCCTGCCGCATCAGGCACGGCTTTGGCCTCCGCTGCAATGATCAGCGCCTTGATTACGTCAATCTGTGTCAGCAACTCCCCCAGTTTCTCCTGAATATGCAGAAATCCGGTTACGCCAATCGATTCAGCCACCGCAAACGCCACACCCGTGACAAATTCCAGCTTGGCTACAAAGCGCACGACATTTTGGTGGAAGGCCAGTCCATTGGCTGTACGGTTCCCGCGAAGCTTAAGTACCTTGTCAGAATCGCCGTAGAGAAGCACCCTTTCCCAAGGAATCAGGACATCATCGAAAAAAAGGACGGCATCCATCTCATCGTACCTTGCACTGAGCGGATGATTACGTTCTCTTCCATCAGCAAACGACTCCCTGCACACAATATGCAGTCCTGGTGAATTGGCGGGTACGATCAGGACATGCGCATGTTTCTGATGTCGGGTCTGAAATTGCAGGAACGAAAAGATCAGAAAGTCATGCGTATACGGTGCACCTGTAGCAATCATTTTGGCTCCCCTAACCACAATCCCTTCCGAAGTTTCCTTCACCACATGCAGAAATCGCTCTGCGATCCGCTGATCATCCAAACCGCTGGAACGATCAATCTGGGGATCAATAATGGCTGTCGTCAGAAAGAGGTCGCGGTCTCTCGCCTCGTAGTAATAGGTGCTGATTTTATCCGCAAATTGGGGGTCCAAATCGGATAATTCGTGCCGGGCAGCATACCATCCGGTGACCATGGAACGAGCGTAGTCGGATAACCGACTCATCATGCCATTGGTGCTGGAAGACCAGACTGCAAAGGACTGACTGCGTTTGTTCAATTCGGCTGCTGTATGCGGGATGAGAAATGAGCTGTGTGCATATCGCTCCTGTCCCTCGGGAACATAGCCCACTTGCTCCTGTTGAAGAGGATCATCGAGCATATTAAACAACTGCCTGATGGTGGATAGTGTGCCTTTAAAAGCCTCATGTTCGGAAATATTCTTCACCTGCTGCCCCTCCAACCAGACACGTCGCCCATCCTCCAGACTGGATATGAAAGTATCTCCCCTCAAAATGTCACCCCTTAGTTAAATTTTATTTTTCCGATTGATTTGCTATGTTTTATTGTTTATCATAGCTAATATCCATTGGATCGCAACAATCAATGATTCCAAATTTGACGGTTACCAAACACAAATGCTTGATCTGTCGGGCAACGCCAAAATAAACTACAATCCGGCTTGATTTGAAGGTGCCTGCATCTTAAGCACATTCCGATGGATGAATGAAATACGGATCCAGACGATGTTGCTTAACCAACAAAGAATCCTAATCTGTTGTTTTTGAGGTGATATGGAATGAAGGAAACTCGAGGTGTCGACCGAAGAATTTACAGAACCCGTGTCATGATCTCTGAAGCTTTTTTAAAAATGATGAAGAAACAGGATTACGTGGAAATCAGCATCGTGGACATTGCTGAACAAGCGAACATCAACCGTTCAACCTTCTACGCCCACTTTATAGACAAAGAGGATTTACTGGACAAGATGGTCAACGAGAAATTGGAGTTGCTGGAACATGTACTCAGTGAACGTTCCGCTGCCATGGATGTGGCCCTTTCTTTTACCGAGCCTGACCCGATCTTTGCGGTCCTGTTTGAGCACATCTTTGAGCATGATGAGTTCTACCGGGTCATGCTACTGATCAATCCTGTCGGCAACTTCAGTACCCGGCTGAACGAAGTGATTAAAGCTTATTTTTTTCAACGGATCACCCAACTCGGAATGGATCAGAAGGTTCAGGTACCGCTGGACATTTTACTCGATCATCTCAGCTTCTCCACCAGCGGAATTATTCATAAATGGCTTGAAAACAACAAAGTATACTCTCCCCATCATATGGCTTTGCAGCTTACCCGTCTTGCCCGACTAGGTGTCTACACGGCCATGGGCGCGCAGTCTCAGGATACACGCTCCCCTCACTCCTGACCTGTCTGTTCTGGAGCCAGGGCTAACTTGACCAACCTCCTCTGAGAAAGCTAAACGCAAAAAAACTGCCTTCAAGCTGAAAATCAGCTCGAAAGACAGTTCACTGGAACACTAGACATATCACCGTGTACTCAGGTAAGCAATACCCAAGCCACCCGTAACCGGATTCTTATAGATTTCACAGTCTACATCGAATACCTCACCAATCATCTCGCGAGTCAGAATATCAGCCGGTTTGCCATGAACCACAATCTGGCCCTTCTTCACCACATAGAGATAATCGCAATATTCTGCGGCGAGTTCGAGATCATGCAGCGCCGCCAATATGCCAATGCCGAGTCCACGGACAATATTTAGAATCTGAAGTTGGTATTTGATGTCCAGATGGTTCGTCGGCTCGTCCAGGATCAGGAATTGAGGTTGCTGTGCCAAGACACGCGCCAATACGACACGCTGTTTCTCTCCCCCAGACAAAGACACGTAATTGCGGTCTGCATGTCCAGTCAGATGTACTTTTTCTAAAGCCTGTTCCACAATTTCGTGGTCACGTTCATTATCCGTCTCCAGCATTTTTTTGTGTGGGGTCCGCCCCATCATGACCATCTCGCGCACCGTAAAATCAAAACTCAATTCATTAAACTGGCCGACAACGCCCATATGTCTGGATACAACCTTCGGGCTGGATTTGAGAATATCAGTATGATCCAGAAAAACCTTGCCTTGCTGCGGTTTGATCACTTTATAGATGCTCTTAAGCAGCGTTGACTTGCCACAGCCATTCGGTCCGATCAGTCCAACGAACTGTTTACCGTTCACCTGTAATGAAATATCCTTGATGATGTCCGTGTTCAGCACAGAGATGGATACATTTTCTACGTTCAGCTTCATGTTTAATTTCCTCCAAAACCGTAGCCTTTTTTGACCAGCATATACATAAACATGGGTGCACCAATCATGGCTGTAATAATACCGATTGGCAACTCCACGCTGGATATGAGGGATCTTGCGATCACATCCGTCCAAATCAGGAAAATAGCTCCAAACAGCACGGATATAGGCATCACTTTACGATGGTCGGAACCCACCAGACCTCTGACGATATGCGGAATAATGAGTCCCACGAAACCAATCATGCCACAACTCGCCACCATGACGCCTGTCACCAAAGCCGTTAACAGCATATACACCCTGCGGTACACACTCAGATTAATACCCAGTGTAACGGCTGCTTCATCCCCCAATAACATCGTATTGAGAACTCTGGACTGTAAAAGGAAAAATAGAATCGCCACCAGCACGACGATACCTACAAGTGGAAGCTTGTTCCATCCGGAAGACGCCAGACTGCCCATGGTCCAGAATGTCACCGTTTTGATACCTTCAGCATTGTTGGCAAAATAAATAATAAAGTTCGAAAAAGCGCTGCACAGCGCGTTAATCACCATTCCGGCAAGCACCAGCTTGACCGATGTCATTTTCCCCCGAATCCCTGCCAAAGTCAGGACCAGTAAGGACGCACCCATCGCTCCGGCAAAGGCCCAGAAAGCGACTCCGGTCTGACCAAGCCACCCAATCGCACCGAATCCAATGAGAATTGCAAAGGTTGCTCCAAGTGAAGCGCCTGAGGATATACCCAGTATGTAAGGATCAGCCAGCGGATTCTGCACAGCAGCCTGCATAACAGCACCACACAAGGCCAAACCTGCACCGATAAACATCGCCATCAGCACACGCGGGAAACGAATCTGCCAGATGATATCGGTAAAGGAACCTGCCTCAATGGGTGTTGTTCCCCACTGTAATCCCGTTAATTTGTACAAAAGAATACGATATGACTCCGCCAGCGGAATACGAACCTGTCCAATGGAAACCGCGATCCCTACAGAAATAAGCGTAATCATGATTAAAACTGCAATCAGTAAAACAAACCCGGATTTACTATGAATCAGAGACTCTCTTTTCCCCATACGCTGCGTCTGAAGCTTAACCGTCTGTGCCATCTCTTCCCCCATCAATTCATGTAAAATGTAGAACATATCAAATTTAGCTATTTACAAAGCATTTTCTCGGATTATAATTGAGAATGATTATCTTTGTCAATTCAAAACACATCGAAAAGGAGTTCATCATTTCATGAAATTCACATCCAGAACCATTGGCTTCGCTGCTCTGAGTCTCCTGTTACTGCTGCTTGCAGCCTGTTCGAATGCTTCAACTTCTTCCCCTGCCGAAGAAACAACTTCATCAACTAACACGACAGAAACTTCAGCTTCTGCTGAGAATACAAATAAAACGACGTACCCACTCACCATTGAGAATTTCACAATCTCGGGTGAGGGCGGCGAATGGAAACCGAAAGTGCAAGTATTCGATAAAGCGCCTGAACGTGTGGTTGCGAATACCCAATCTGCGGCAGAGATGCTCATCAAGTTGGGTCTGACCGATAAAATGGTCGGTGTTGCTGCTCTATACGGTTCCGTTACACCGGATGTGGCTGATGATTTCGCCAAAATTCCGGTATTGTCCAAGGATTACGTAGGTAAAGAACTGGTTGTAGGTGCAAGCCCGGATCTGGTACTCGGACGGGGTGACCTGTTCGCTGATGCAGACTGGGGTGTGGGTACCGTCGATGGATTGAATGAAATGAATATCCGCACCTTCCTGCAAACGACGAATCACAAAGGCACACTCGATAGCCTGTATAGCGATATCGCACAACTTGGGCAGATCTTCGACGTTCAAGAAAATGCCGCAACATTCACAGAAAGTCTGAAGACTCGTGTTGAAGCCATTAAGGCAAGTGTAGCCGATCAGCCTGAGCATACTTTTGCCTACATCGTACCTGCTACGGAAGACACCATTACGGTAAGCAGCATGCAGAACGATACGTATCAGCTTGATGCACTGAGTCTGTTGAAGCTGAAAAATACGTTTGATGGTGTGCAAGGTGAGGTAAGTGTTGAACAATTGATCACAGCGAACCCGGACTATCTACTCTTGTCTGCGTATGCCGGTTCACCGGATATCGACAAGCTGATACAAAATCTGTATGCCAATCCTGCCCTGCAAAGTATGAACGCAATCAAGAACAAACAGATCTATGTCACAGATTTCAGCCAATTCTGGGGTTACGGATATCAAATTCTGGATGGTATAGAGAAAATGGGACAGGAAATGAAAGCTAATCCAATCAAGTAATCGCTGGAGCAAAGGAGCAGGAGAAGAAGTTCTCACTGCTCTTTTACTATACTTCGCATGCAATAAATCCTGGATCAAAGCTTGACATTAGTTTGATAACAAACTATATTACACGTATGAAAACAAGAGACGCTATTTCACTCATATCCAAAATTAAAGAGAAGGTCAACCGCTTCATCCTGGCGGAGATGGCTGAGCAAGGAATCCAGGATCTCGCCACGTCCCATGGGGATATTATCTATGCCCTGTACAACAATCACAAGATGACCATGGCTGAAATCGCCAAAAAAATTGGCAAGGATAAATCCACGGTGACTGCACTTGTGGACAAATTGGTACGGACAGGATACGTCGTCAAAGAGCGTGATGCAACAGATTCACGCGTTGTTCATGTGGCTTTGACTGCAAAAGGCGAAGAATTAAAACCTGTCTTTGAAGAGATATCGCAGCGCATGCTGGACGCGTTCTATGCGGACGTAACGGAAGCGGAGAAAAAAGAACTGCTTCGAATTTTAATGAAAATTCATGGTAACTTCTAATTTTTTTTGGAGAAATAGTTTGATATCAAACCAATATCTTGGAGGAGGTTTTTAGCATGACAGATTACACAAAATTATTACCAAAACATGAGGTCAAGAAAATCGGAGAACATGATTTGCACTTGGAGATTTTCAAAGGACCCCCGATTTATGATGCCGAAACAGTGACCAAGAAGCCCCCTCTGCTGTTCCTTCACGGTGCCTACACAGGCAGCTGGATGTGGAGCAAATACATCCCCCACTTTGTCCAGCATGGTTGGACCTGTTATGTCATGAACTTGAGAAGTCATTACATGAGTCGGGTCATGGACATGACAAAGATTACGTTTGACGATTATTTGGAGGATATTCGTGAAGTGTTAGCCGGGATCAACAAACCTCCCGTTCTTATTGGCTTCAGCATGGGTGGGATTCTCAGTCAAAAGATTGCCGAAACCGTTACTCTCGCAGGCCTGGTTGTCATTGATGCCAGTATAAGCAAGGAAGTCCATGACGCCGTGCCTTATCCTGAAAAAGATCGTGAAACCGTATCGGACATCATCATGCCTGCACCTGTGCGGCAGGAATTTGCAAGCATCGATGAGACGGCAGAAGACATTGCTTTTCAGCGTAAATATCTGCAAACGGAGTCTGCGAAGGCATTTGCTACCTTTTCAGCCCTGCGAGGAGCCGATGGCGTATCTATTAATGGCGATCTGATCCTTTGTCCCAGCTTGGTGATCAAGGCTGTTTCCTGTGAAGACGAAGATCAGAGAGGCCAATTAACTGCCAAGCAACTGGGCGCTGCATATGCCGGACTTTGGGATACAACCCATACGGGTTTACTGGTAGGCCAACGGTACTTGGAACCTGTCAAACTCATTCTGGAATGGTTGAACAGACAGCACCCTTTTGAATTAACGGAAAAACTCACAAAATAAAATAAATACCATGTTAAAACCTCCTTCTTACCTTTAATCCTGTATGCAAAAGTTTGATTTTTTTAGATAAGCTTATATGCATAGTTCTGGATAGGATTAAATGATAAGAAAAGAGGTTTTTTATTCATGGCCATTAACACATCCCTCCCCAAGCAAAGGGAGCTGCCTTCCATATCTTCTAGACGCCTTCCGTGGGCGGGACTACTTGCTTTAGCCATGGCTGGCTTCATTTGCATCCTCACTGAAAGCCTGCCTGCGGGACTGCTGCCGCAAATTGCAAAAGACTTAGGGGTAACAGAAGCCCTCACCGGACAGTTAGTGACTCTATATGCCATTGGATCACTTATTGCTGCCATTCCCTTGACTGCTGCTACACGTGGATGGAGACGACGACCTCTACTACTGGCATGCATTAGCGGCTTTCTTGTCTTTAATACGGTTACCGCCTTATCCTCGGATTATATCCTGACACTTGCTGCTCGTTTTATGGCCGGGGTCTCTGCGGGTGTGTTATGGGGAATGACAGCAGGTTATGCTCGGCGTATGGTCCCTGATTCGTTAAAAGGCAAGGCCATGGCCGTAGCTATGGTCGGCACACCGGTGGCGTTAGCCCTTGGTGTCCCAATTGGTAGTTTTCTCAGTTCTTATATCGGCTGGCGCCTCATCTTCGGGATTGTATCTCTTCTGACCGCAGCTTTAATCGTGTGGATTCTCTGGAAAATGCCGGATTTTGCAGGAGAGCCAGCCGGGGAACGTCTTCCCCTGCATAAAGTATTTGTAATTCCCGGAGTTAGGCCCATTCTGTTTGTTGTTCTGGCCTGGATGCTTGCCCATAATATCCTATATACCTATATTTCTCCCTACCTTGCCCAGACCGTATTTGCTAACAGAGTAGATTTGATTTTGCTCATTTTCGGTATCACTTCCATTGTGGGAATCTGGTTAACCGGATTGCTCATTGACCGATTTTTGAGAAGACTAGTGATCATCAGTCTGGCAGCATTCGCTCTGGGGTCTGTCGTGATGGGAATCGGTACTCATCAACCTGTGATGATTATCCTTGGCATCATGATCTGGGGAATTACGTTTGGCGGGGCTGCCACACTACTGCAAACTGCCATTGCTCAAGCCGGAGGCAAAAGTACAGATGTCGCCCAATCGATGCTGGTTACAGCATGGAATCTGGCAATTGGTGGAGGAGGCATCATCGGAGGCATCCTTCTTGAAGTATTGGGATCAGGATACCTTGCCGGGTCGCTGTTTATCCTGCTCATTCCTGCATTGCTCGTAGCTATGAGGGCTTATAAATATGGATTTCCCAAAGCTAAATAACAGGAAGGCATTTTTTGCATGTGTTACACCATGAGTTACACGTAGAACCAAAGAGGAGTTCACTTGATGTGAACTCCTCTTCTGCATTTCATTTTAAAGTTATATAGACTGTGGTCTTATTCTGTCTGTGCCAGCAAATTCGGTCCTTGCATGAGATTTTTATGTGCAATCGGAGAAGACATCGTAATCAAGGTCATGTAAGTACCGTACGGATCACACTTGTTCTCGAACTCTTCAAGTCCCTGGATCGTGTCTGTAAGAATTTTCAGCAAGTAATTATACTCCCCGCTTATCCGATAACATTCCACGACTTCAGGTGACGCACGGCAGAAATCCAGGAAGGGATAACAATCCCGTGTACGAAAAAGAACATATGCCGTGCTCTGCTTGCCCAATTTGGATGGGGAGATCACCGTTCGATATTCCTCGATAACCCCCTTTTCTTCCATTCGTTTGACTCGTTCAGTCACAGCTGGTTGAGATAATCCTACTAATTTCCCTAACTCGGTCATAGATAATCTCGCCTGATTCTCCAAGTGAAATAGAATATGCTGATCAATTTCGTCCATATAATGCACCCCTTTAAAACTATAAGATAGAATTAAATATTACCTTAAATATATTCGCTAATTAATCACAATACCTTTAACACCTTATGTGATACAAGATAAATCATTTATATAATATACACAGTCACAATCATTAATCAAGCACTTCACCTGAAGAGAGGAAGATTGGAATGGAAAAAGAAAATATGACAACATTGCATACTTATGTGGATCAAGCAATTGACCGCGCGATAAGCGAAAAAAGAATCGTAGGAACGGTTGTACAGGTTGCATTAGGAGGGGAACTGGTATATAGCCGGGCTGCTGGTTTCGCAGACAGGGAGCAAAAACGTACCATGGCGGAAAACGCTCTGTTTCGACTTGCTTCCGTAACCAAACCTATTGTCTCGACAGCAGCTCTGGCATTAATCTCACAAGGAAAGCTGAGTCTGCATGATCCGGTAACTCGCTGGCTACCTGCATTCCGGCCCAAGCTCGCCAATGGTCAGGACGCCCAAATAACAATTCATCAGCTGATGACGCACACCGCTGGCTTGACCTATCGATTCTTCCAAGAAGAGCAAGGAACCTATGAGCGTTCAGGGGTCTCGGATGGAATGGATTTATCTGAATTAAGTCTGGAGGAGAATCTCCAAAGGCTTGCTTCTGTTCCTCTTATATATGAGCCAGGAGACATGTGGAGATATTCCATCGCGACAGATGTACTCGGAGCCGTTATTGAAAAGGTAACCGGAATGTCCTTAAGAGAATCTGTTCAATTACTGGTTACTCATCCACTTCACATGACGGACACTGACTTTGTTGCAGTGGATTCGGATCGATTGACTGCTGCATACGCTGATGGATCTGAAGAACCGCGTCTTCTCCATAATCAATTGGAGCAGGTTCCTTTTATTGAAGGGACTGCCGGTTTCCGGCTTGCCCCCAATCGTGCAAATCAACCTTCGGCTTATGCATCAGGCGGAGCGGGTATGGTTGGGAGTACCGGAGATTTTCTCACTTTACTTGAGACATTGCGGCAAGGGGGACAGCCTATTCTTACGGAAGCTGTTGCCACCGAGATGGCCACGAATCAAATCGGTGAACTCGACATGCCGTATTGGCCAGGAAGAGGGTTCGGCCTTGGTTTCACCCTACTTAAAGACCCTGTTGCAGCTGGTACACCGGAATCCCCGGGAACGTGGCGGATGGGTGGAACCTACGGTCATTCCTGGTTTGTCGATCCAAAAGAAGAACTTAGTGTTGCAGCATTCACCAATACGGCACTTGAAGGAATGTCGGGCCAGTATACTACCGATATCTGTGATGCCATCTATGCGAGCATTCGTGAAGGCAAAGAGGCTGCAAGAATTTAAAAAAACATAAAGACCCGCCCAATTGGATTGGGCGGGTCTGCTTATTAAAAAAGCCAAGTTCTATGATCTGTTACGGTTTTAGCTTCTCTTTTTAAAAAGGTAAATCCCTGCAACCAGGATAAACCACACCGGAGTGACAAATAACGCTACTCGCGTATCCTCGGCCAATGCCAGTACTACCAGCACAAATACCAGAAAAGCCAGAATTAAATAGTTCGAAAACGGATATAGTGGCAGTTTGAAGCGGCTGCGACTCGCCAGTTCCGGCTGAGAACGACGATATCTAAGATGACAGATCACCATGATGCCCCATACAAAGATGAAGCACACCGTCGACACACTTGTGATCAGCGTAAATACGCCCTCAGGCATGATATAGTTCAGAACAATCGCGATCAAAATAACAATCGTTGAGAAAAACAGCGCGTTGGAAGGAACCTTCCTGTTATTCAGACGTGCAAATGACTCGGGTGCATTGCGATCCTTTGCCATGGAGAACACCATACGGCTTGTACTGAAAATGGCACTGTTACAAGCCGAAGCTGCGGAAGTCAGTACCACGAAGTTCACAATGCCTGCGGCTGCCGCAATACCTACAGCGGCAAACACCTGTACAAACGGACTTTCAGTAGGCACAATGGCGTTCCACGGGTAGATACTCATGATAATTAGCAATGCTCCAACGTAGAAAAGCAATACCCGAATCGGAATCTGGTTAATTGCTTTCGGAATCACCTTCTCCGGGTTCTCCGTTTCCCCCGCTGTGAGCCCCACCAGTTCCATGCCTACAAAGGCGAACACCACCATCTGGAACGATATGATGAAGCCATGCAGTCCATTCGGGAACCATCCCCCATGACTCCACAGATTAGTGAAGCTCGCAGGACCCTGATCCGTTGTAAAACCTTTGAAAATCATATATAAACCTACAACAATAAGTGCCAAGATGGCCACCACTTTAATCAGGGCAAACCAGAATTCCATCTCACCAAACAGCTTGACCGTCGCCAAGTTCATGATTAGCAAAATGACCAGCGCAATTAACCCTGGTATCCACTGAGGTACATTGGGAAACCAAAACTGCGTGTACAATCCAACGGCCGTAATATCAGCCATGGCAATGGAAATCCAGCAGAACCAATAAGTCCAGCCTGTAATAAATGCCGCCATATTTCCCAGGTAATCACGCACAAAATCGACAAAGGAATGATACTGCAAATTGCTTAACAGCAGCTCCCCCAATGCACGCATGATCAGGAACAACACAACACCAGTAATAATATAGGCCAGCAAGATGGATGGCCCTGTCAGTTGGATCGTTTTGCCTGCTCCCAGAAACAGACCTGTCCCGATCGCACCTCCAATCGCCATCAACTGTACGTGCCTGTTCTTTAATCCCCTTGTTAACGTTTCTTGCTGCATGATCAACCACCACTCTCTTTCTGCACATGCTCTCTACGATGAAAAATAATATTAATCATCATATAATAATCTGCCCAGAATACATATGCCTCTTTATATATTTTTTTTGCACAACAAAGAGGACGTCCCATAAGTCATTGATATGACGGGGGACATCCTCTTTGCTGTGTTATTTTGTTTTAATGAACCTGACACACGCTATTCGCTCCCATTTGCCCAGATCTGAGATCTAACGAATCAGAGAGACGCTATTTCGTCGATTCACTGGATTTTTTAGGTTTGGGAGCCCTCTTATGACGATATAGCGTTACTGAGGCTCGTTACATCTCGCAACCGTTGATGATCTGCCATTTAAGGTGCGGTAGGTTCGTTAGCCATTGGACAAGGCGGAATCCCTTTTGAGACAGTCCCTGATTTTACACACGTTTTATCATACATACCTAATGAAATATATTAAAATATAAACCAAACATAGAACAGAAACGACTAAAAAGGCAATCGCCAATGAACGTTCGGTTTTCCAAACTCGAATCGCATTAGCAACACTAATCATCACGAGCGCAATCAAATTCATAACACTCGAATACAAATAAAATGAGTTGAACACGATCATCATACATCCTACGATCCAGATGAACCAAAACCAAAGTGGAATTTTCAGAAAAAGCTGCTTCATTAAGATGTACTCCTTATATATTAAATTAGTCTGTGTACAAGATATTCTTCAACAGGAAGTAAAATTCCTTTATTTAGGTCATAATCCCAAATAATTAATATTATCTAGACCCAATTTTAAGTATCTTCACAGTAAAAAGGGCTCCCGATAAAGGCGCCCTCTGGTCTGTTAAGGTATTCCTTTTGCTTATTCAATCTGCTCTGAGGATATCGATCGGTGTAATTTCATTGCCCTCTTTGTCCGTACCAATTTCAGAGAGCCAAGTGTATCAAATTTTCGATCTTCATGCATCCAGCTACAATTAATGGGTTCGGAAAGCACCATCGTTTTAACGAACAGCGCTATCTAACCAGCAACTATTTTTGCTTATAAAACTCATGATACAGCTTCATTAACGCCCGCTTCTCAATCCGTGAAACATAAGAACGTGAGATGCCCAGTTCCTTCGCAATTTCGCGTTGAGTTCGTTCCTCCCCGCCTGCTTCCAGACCAAATCGACCGATGACAACTTCCTTCTCCCGGTCATCCAGGATGTCTAGATTGCGATAAATTTTGCTTTTTTCAATCTTGAGCTGTACCCGATCTACGACATCATCAGCTTCTGTGCCAAGGATATCGATCAATGTAATTTCATTGCCTTCTTTGTCTGTACCAATAGGGTCGTGCAAGGATACGTCTTTGCGTGTTTTCTTTAGGGAACGAAGGTGCATAAGTATCTCGTTTTCAATACACCTTGCTGCAAACGTGGCAAGCTTTGTACCTTTGCCTTGTTGAAAACTTTCGATGGCTTTGATCAAACCAATGGTTCCGATGGAAATCAAGTCCTCTTGATCTTCACCCGTATTGTCGAACTTCTTGACGATATGCGCGACGAGGCGCAGATTGTGTTCAATGAGCAGATTGCGGGAGTGAGCATTGCCTTCAGCCATAAGGCGTAAATGTTTGGCTTCATCATCCTCAGCCAGTGGCTGGGGGAACGCATTATTTTTGACATACGAGACGAGTAACGTTAACTCTTTAATGAATAGAGCAATTGCGGTAAACAATCCGGGCACAGATGACACCTCCTGCAGTTTTACAACGATCTGGCCTGAGCACATGTGGGAACAGGGTCGATCTATTGTATGTAGGCAGAGGCCCAGAAGTGCACGTACACTCGAAAAAGGGGATGATCTTTCGAAGATTTCACAGACTCACAGAAACGATGGAGCCAACCCGCTGAAGCAGGAGAAATTCTTTTTCCACACTTTCGATAAAATACTTCTTTTCACCAAATAGGACAACATCATTCTGGGCTAATGAAACATCGCTTTTAAAATAGATCACATTGTCCGTTTCACGGAACGCACCTTTGTAATAAAACATCCTATTCCTCTCCTTCAGCACAGTACCTATACCTATGTAATAATAAATTAAACCAATCTTTACACTCTCATTAACCCCAACTACAAAATTAATAATACCCTATATGCTCCGTTCAGATGACTTGATCCCATAACAAAAACCCCAGCTCTGTACAAAACAGAACTGAGGCTGCGGCTCATCCAATATAAATCCCAGTAAATATCTGAGAATCCCTAGGAATACCGGTTAATTACTTGAAGATTCGTTGTGAGAACTGATACAGGCCGCTGTTCCAGACAGATGGTTCGTGTCCACCTACATCCAGATAAAAGGTATGCGGAATGTTCATGCTGCTCAAGCCATTTTTAAAATTCTGGCTGACCCATAACAAACCATCACTTGATCCACAGGAGATCCACAACAATTTGAGTTGGCTAGCGACTTGTCCCGGGTTGGAAACCAGCTGCGATACAGATTGCGTATTCGGTGCAGCCGAGAAGGCCCCTACCCAGGCGAAGGTATTCAGATTTTTCAATCCAAAGTTAAGCGACTGCCCACCACCCATGGACAGACCGGCCAACGCACGACTATTCTTGTCTTTGTACACCGGATAATTGGCCTCGATATGAGGAATCAGATCCTTGAGCAGGTCTTGCTCGAATCGTTCAAACGCAGCCACTTTGTCCGGAGCAAAGATGTCACCCACTGGACGGTCATCCTTCATGGCACGGCCATTCGGCATGACAACGATCATATCTGACAGCTTGCCTTCGGAATACAGGTTGTCCAGAATGTTCTTCGGTTTCATGGCGTTTACCCACTCATGTTCATCTCCACCGATACCGTGCAAGAGATACAGAACGTTATACTTTTTATTCTGTGAATATCCTGGAGGTGTATACACCGTAGCTTTCCGTGCATTGCCTACCGTTGTGGAATAATAGGAGATCAGATTGGTATTGCCGTGCGGAATATTGTTGCGATAGGCATCATAACCCGGCGGTGCAGGCACAACTGGAGTGTTAGCCAGCGCATTTTGCCCGGAATTATCCATGGTGCCGGTCGTTCCCTGATCTACCACCGCCTGAATGGGGCTTGGAGCTACGTTTTCCTGCATATCGGCTGCAGACGCCATTGTAGGTACAAGGAGTGCTGCTGTGATGGAGAGACTCAGAATCTTGGACAGGCCTTTTTTCATCAGTATCAATCTCCTTTGGAATATGATTTTAAACCGTGTACGAACCTCATAACAGGTCTTTCAGATATACAAAAACCCCAATTGAAAGCCCTTACATTTTAATGCGAAATTCCTCCCTTCCACGCAAGAACACGGACCATTATACTTCCCTTCCTCAATACGGAAGTACACATCCATGATCCATAATTTACAATGAATTCCAATTACATCTTTATTATATCACCTCACAAGGCCTGTACATCATCAAAAAACTTAAATAACTATATCTTATCGTTTAAAAAGTATACTTTTACACACCACCAGACCCTCTATTCACTCCCAAGCTCCGGTACTCCTCATGATATAAAAAAGCCTCAACTCTCCGTGTTCAGCGGAAGAATTAAGGCAAAAGTATTTTATGTTTAGCTTGCCGGCGCTGCGTCTGCAACCTGAGCCACCTCTGGCCCATGATGTTTACGCTCCATGAACAGACTGAAGAGCAGTCCTAGCAAACCCAATCCGGCAATAACTGCTGCATACAAAGGTACCGATATAAGACCCGTGTGGGTAATTGCATACCCACCCAGATAGGCACCCCCTGCATTCCCCAGGTTAAATGCGGAGTGACTTGATGTTGTCGCGAGCAGCGGCGCTTCACGGGTCATATTCATGATTCGAATCTGCAATCCTGGCATAATACCAAAGGCCGCAACACCCCAGAAGAATATCGTAATCACCGCGAGATATGGATTCTCCAGGGTAAGCGTAAGTGCAGCCAGAAGAACAGCCAGGATGCCAAAGTTGACGATCAGGGAGGGCATTAGCCTCCAGTCCGCCAGGCGACCGCCAACCATGTTGCCCAACGTAACACCGAATCCGAAGAGCACCAGAATCCAGGTCACATTTTGCTCGGCAAAACCACTAATGTCCACAAGCATCGGCGTGATGTAAGTAAACACGGCAAACAGACTTCCGCAGCCCATTGCTCCCACGAGCAAAACCAATAATACTTGGGGACGGACCAGATTCCGAAATTGCTGTCCGAGGTTTGCTGGTGCGCCTTGCGGGAGGACGGGAATGAACCGAATGATACCAATCAAGGAAATGATACCCAATATCGTAATTGCCCCGAAAGATGACCGCCACCCGAGCTGTTGCCCGATAAATGTACCAAACGGAACGCCAATGATGTTGGCAATCGTTAGCCCCGCGAGAACAACGGATACCGCTCCTGCCCTCCTCTCGGGTGCAACGAGCCGCGTCGCCATGATTGAACCTACACCGAGGAACGTACCATGGGCAAATGCCGTTAATATCCGTGCTGAGATTAACAACCCGTATGTCGGGGCAATGACAGACAATGCGTTCCCGATAATGAAAATGCACATGAGCAGCACCAGCAGTTTCTTCTGTGGAATTTTATGCGTAAACACGGTTAAGATCGGCGCACCTACCGCTACACCAAGCGCATAGCCCGTAATGAGTTGTCCTGCCTGTGGAATGCTTACATTCAAGTCTGTTGCCACATTGGGCAGCAAGCCCATAATGATAAACTCAGTCATACCAATTGCAAAAGCGCCTATAGTCAGGCATAACAGGGACAATGGAAATGCCCCTCGTTTACCGGACTGCGAAGCCTCTAATCCTGTTTTGTGTCCAGTCGTGCTCATAGATGTACTCTTCTCCTGTCTCTTAATCAACGATTTTCTATCGCCTTCAACCATAAGGCATCTGTTAGTTGTTCGAACGTTTCACGCATAGCCAGCTTGTCCCGCCAGTGTACCGGAATACCACTCAATCCATAATAAGCACCTGCAATCTGCCCATACACAGCACCTGTAGTGTCCGCATCATCACCCAGATTAACAGCTAACAACGCGCCTTCTTCAAAGCTCGCCGATTTATGGAACGCCCATAATGCTGCTTCGAGTGAACGAACCACATAACCGCTGCCCTTAATTTCCGGCGGTTCTTTGCTCTGATAGGAACCCCTAACAATCTCTTCAATAGCGGGCGAAAAAGTAGGTTCTTCCCTCCATTGTCTGCATGTCTCCGGCATTAACATGACGTTTTTGTCCGCTCCACGTAGGCCAGCAACAATTATGGCGGCTAGCACTTCACATGCTTCCACGCTTTCCATTGCAGCATGTGTTGTCCGGGAGCTCAGCCCGGCATAGCGGACCGCCTCGGTTGGTTGATTGGCATAAGCCATTGCGACAGGTGCAAGCCTCATAATAGAGCCATTGCCCGCCGTCATCGGGTCCGTTGATCCGCTGTAAGCTTCCTCAGTTATCTCAAATCTCTCCAAGGCACTTCGCGTGGCCCCGCCGATATCAAAGCAATCGCCTGTACTGCTCATGTACCCGACCCTGTACCAATTCGTATATCTGCGCATCTGATCCGCAGGATCGAAGTTTTCATTACGTACCAGACTTTCTGCCAGACATAGAGCCATGGATGTATCATCTGTCCACTGCCCTGCCTCTAGCCCGAATACGCCGCCTCCCACCATATCTGTCACAGGTTCAAATGTGCCCGGACTGCTGAATTCCACGGTAGTTCCGAGCGCATCACCCGCGGCAAGCCCGATGAAGCATCCATTGAAACGGTCTCTTTGCAGCATGCTTGTCTTCCTCCCTTACTCCATATACTTTCAGAATCTTTCTTCTATTTTCCCACAGGGCCTGATCTGGCGTAAAGCTAATAAAATCCAATCAATGAAGCTCCATTTCTTCTATTATAAAAGTGTCGAAAGGTGTTGAACGGCCAGATCCTCACATTTTCATAAAAATTCTTTTATTTTATTATGCTGAAAAAACAGTTTATTCAGTACACCGCTTACATGTAAAGGGCTTAACGGTTTGCAAGGTTCATTACTTTCTGAAAATACGTCATTCACGTGAAAATTTTCAATGTAAACATTCATAACACACTTGACCCCCAAGTTTGTCCTATGTTACGGTTTTATTAGCTTTTAACGCATATTTTTTCCCAAATTAATATTCATTAACGATAAACTGCGTCAGATAACATTCCGCGGTTTAATGAATATACGGAAATGAATTTGCAGAAAATTTTCATTTTATTTTATCCCAAACTAATTCTGAAACAGGAGGAACAAATTTATGATTAAGGCACTGGTGTTTGATTTCGACGGAACGATTATTGATACAGAGACAGCATGGTATATTGCTTTTCGTGATGCTTACAAGGAACACGGCGTAGATCTAACCCTGGAGATGTACTCACAATGCATCGGTACCAGTCTGAAAACATTTAATCCGTATGAGTACCTCATCACAGATTTGAATCTTCCGATCGATCGGGAAGCGTTCAGGGAGTCCGTGCAGTTGCAGCACGCTGCATTGATGAACAAAGAAAAGGTACGTCCTGGTATTCAGGAATATCTTGAACAAGCACGTGAAGCCGGACTGAAACTCGCTGTAGCATCCAGCTCCAAACGTGAGTGGGTTGAACAGCATCTGGAACAATTGAAACTGAAAGATTATTTTGAAGTCATTCGTACGGCAGATGATGTAGCGAATGTTAAGCCTGACCCGGAACTCTACAATCAAGCGCTTGAAGCCCTTGGAGTAACTGCAGACGAAGCCGTAGCGATTGAGGATTCACCTAACGGCGCGCGTGCAGCTGCTGCGGCTGGTATGCACTGCGTAGTCATCTCGAATACCATCACCGGAACACTGGAATTCGATATGCCTCACCAACGGCTATCTTGCTTGACTGACCTTGCATTTAACGATTTGATTTCGAAGCCACTCGTCACTACCGTCTAAGGTCTGCACGAATTTCGCGATTAATCCTTAAAGGGGGAGTTCACACATGAAAGCTGTACATTTTGGTGCGGGCAATATAGGCCGCGGTTTTATCGGTCATATGTTGTCCGCTTCCGACTACGAAGTCTGCTTTGTCGCACGTAACCCGAAGAAAATCTCCATGCTTCAACAAAGACAGGAATACCCGATTACACTTGCCAATAGAGATCAGGACACTACAATTGTCAACAACGTGACGGCTATCAACGTAAGTGAGCAGAATCTGGTTGCTGAAGAGATCGCTTCAGCCGATGTGATCACAACCGCGGTGGGTGTATCTGCACTCGGAGATATCGCAGAGCCTATCGCCAAAGGCATTCAACTTCGCATGAAAAACAATATTCAGGCTCCACTGCATATTATCGCTTGCGAGAATGCCATCGGTGGTAGCACCAGGTTGAAGAAACGCATCTATCCATTTCTGGATGAACAAACTCGCAAAAAAGCCGAACGTTATGTTTCTTTCCCCAATGCAGCTGTGGACCGGATTGTTCCGGCTCAAAACCACAAAGACCCGCTGCAGGTCACTGTTGAACCTTTTTACGAATGGGTCGTTCATCGTCCAGCACTTCTGGATGGTTTTAAAGAAATTGATGGTGTTCACTATGTTGATTCACTTGAACCTTATATCGAGCGTAAAATGTTTACGGTGAATACAGGCCACTGTGTCGCCGCATACTTCGGATATCTTGAAGGATTCAAGACAATCCGGCAGGTTATGAGCAACTCCACCCTGCGATCTAAGGTACGCCATGTTATGGAAGAGACCGGTGAGATGCTCATCCAGAAGCACGGATTTGACACACAGAAGCATAACAAATATATTGACACCATACTGGAGCGCTTCGCCAATCCCAACCTGACGGATCAGGTCACCCGGGTCGGACGTTCCCCCCTTCGCAAGCTCTCGCCTCATGATCGGCTTGTTCGCCCAGCGATGCAGGCCAGTGAATTCGGAATCGAAATTCCTCATTTAACTTCTGCTATGGCGGCCGCAATGCTGTTCAATGACAAACGCGACGAGGAAGCCATGCAGCTACAACACATGATTCGCAAAGATGGGGTGTCCGCCTTCATCCGTGAACGCATGGGAATTCCCAACGAACATCCCGTTCATCAGAATGTAATCGCCAGCTATCAGGAACTCAAAGGGCGTAAGGAATCGACTATACTAACCTGATTATGCCAATCATTCCTATCCAGGCTATTGGTTCGATTCCGCTAAATGAATATAGACACGGTGAAGAAGCCGGAAGGAACCTATGCATGGGCATCGTTTCTTCCGGCTCTTTGTCTTTGCATGGCACGGTACACTTTATAATGTAGGAACCCTCAATAAAAACAGCGTATCTCCTCTCTCAAGGAAATACGCTGTTTAGGGAATCTTTTTAATATACATAGCCGTTCGGCTAAACTGTGGAACTCATCCATTCTCTACTCATTCATGATGGAATTAAGGGATGCATATGCCATGGGCAGGAAACCTTCAGACGGTTCACCAATCGGCGCATGAATATGGAAAACGAAACCATTACCGTCCAGTTCTTTGACAATAAAATACTCTGTTTTCTTATCATTCTGGGACATCATGTACAATTTTGCATCCTTCATCGGACCATTACTGAGTTGTTCAGCCGTCAATTGCTTCACTTCTCCGGTCTCGGACAACTCTTCCTTGGCATCCATCTTCAGCACATCCAGATTGTAATCCGCCGGCAGCTTCTCAATCTCTACCTCATAATCCGGATCAATCTTCATGGTTAATTCATGGTCTTCCGCGTCAAAAGCCATCGGTTCAAACACATAAAGTGAATAACCTTTCGCTTGTGCCAGTGTCACTGGTCGCTTCTCGGTCATACCTTCTACCGTCACTTCCAGCTCTGCTGTCTTTGGACGATCGGACGTTACTGTACCGCCTGTATTGGAACCGTTATTGTCATCACTCGATTCCATCTTAGCAATCTCTGTAAGTACCAACTGTTTTGTTGTTGTATCAATCGTTTTCTCTACATATTTAAAACGAACGGAATCTTCGTCATCGATATCATCCAGAGACTTCTGCAGGTCTTCGCTCACCTGGAATGACATCGGCTTTTCATTCACTCTAATCTCAACGGTGTGCGGATCAGCCCAGCCGGTCAGAATACCTTCTGCTTCTATTGCAGCACTTTCATTCGGTTTTTGCTCCGGTGCTGGTGACTGTTCTTCCGTATTATTCACCGGTGGCTGTGCAGCAGGATTACTGTTCCCACATGCCACAAGCGCGAACCCCATAAGTAAAACCAGGAATGATGTACTGACTTTCATTGTATTTCCTTTTCGCATATGAACACCTCCGTTAGCTTATACGCAATGATGCTTGTCCATGTTGCTTCTCATCCATTGGCTTGGCTGTATACTAGTACTTACACGGGAGAAAGACAGCTCAATCATGCAAAATGTCCGAACGATTATTGGGGTCCCCTACCTAACTGGCTTGATCCATCTGTACCAGTTTAGCATTGGCTACGTTAAATGCTTTGGTCTGAAGGTTAAATTGCTTGCGGAATTCAGCAAGCTTCGCATATTCGCTATTCCGTACCCGAATGGCTCGTTTGATCTTAACCAGATTAGGTTCTGCACTTTCTCTCATCAGATCATACAACTGCTCATCAGCACTCAGACTCAGCTGATACGAAGCAACAAAATTCTCCAATGCGCGTGCTCTTGCTTCATATTGATCCAGGACCTTCTCAGCCTGTGCCAACGTTTCTTTGTTTTCAAATGATAGTTCTTTAAGGGAGCTACGCAGGGCCAAAGTCTTCTCGTTGGTCTGTTGCATGGCCTCTTCCGCCTGTTCCAACAACGTTCTTCGTTCATGAATATGATCTGCCGCCTGATCCAGCAGCGCTTCGAGATCACTGTTTTTGTTCTTGCCTTTGTCTAAAATAGACTTGTATAACTTCATATCTTCCTGCTCATGACTGGTCAGATTGTTCAAACTCTGATCGATCTTCTGACCGCTGAGCACCAATTGGTTTACCTGATTTGCCGCAGGCTCCTGCGGATCTCCACAACCACTCGCCAGCAGAATTAACAATACACTAACTGCTGCGAGCGCCACTTTTTTACTCGTTAGCACCCAAGTCCTTCCTCTCTTGCATCATCTTGTTGTTATACTACAAGCGGGTATCTCCGCTAAAATTCGCTATCCAATGTGCATCCGGATCGTATACTTCGAACTCGTAACCTCGATCTTCGAGCAACTTCAGAATACGTGGCAAAGCCTGAACCGTCTGCTCTCGCTCATGCATCAGAATCACTTCCTTATCCCGATGTACACTTTTGCTCACGCGGGCCACAATCTTATCCGGCTGACCGGGAAGATTCCAATCCAGTGAATCTGTCGTCCAGTCCCACATTTTGAAACCGGCCGCCGCAATGTCACCTCTGAACTTTTCACCGATTTGTGGACTGCTGCCATAAGGTGCGCGAATAAGATGAGGTGTAAAACCAATCAGATCCTGCACCATCTTCTGCTCTTTTTTGAACTCTTTCACAAAGTTTGCAGAGTCCCCACTCTTATACAGCTTTTTATAGTTATGCGTTATGCTGTGGAGTCCAGGGTAACTGCCTTCTTTCAACAGCCGTTTTACTGCTGCCGGGTGCTGGTTCAATTGTCGTCCGATCATGAAAAAGGTAGCCTTCGCCTCATGCTGCTTCAAAATATCCAACAGTTGTTCCGTATACTCAGTTGGGCCATCATCAAACGTTATGTATGCCAATTTGCGAACCTGACCCTGGAACCGTACCGGCTCCTCTTTCGCATCCGGAGTAATTTGTATCATGCCGAGCTTGGCGGGCTGTTCGATTGCAGTCATCGGAGGCGGCGCCACAACACTTTTGATCCAATGCGTCATGCCAAGGAATATATATGTTACACCGGTAACGAACAGTACCAGGAGCATTAGAGCTATGCTGATCCTTCCATACCGAATTTTTCTTCGTTTATGTGTTTTCTTGCGGCTTGTGTTGTGCGGAATACTGCCACGTTCTCCCGCTCTCTCTTGTTGGACTCTCACTGTAATGCCACTTCCTTACTTTCATTTTTTCCCGATTATTGGTATATTATCTCGTTTCATGTCTCTATATAGAAGATTAATAGAAAAATGATTCGGGAGAATGACAGAATAGTTACAAGCCCGGTTACAATCTACTTATCTCTTTGTTCTATATATCTTTCCTGCGGTTACCTTCTCCTGTATAATGAAGTGATTTACGCTATCAGACTTCAAGAAGGAGCTACACCCATGACAAGCTTGAACCGTGCCGGCAGATCCATCTATCTGTTATTCTTTGTCGGCATTATCGCCATTTCTTTTTCTTCGATATTTGTACGTTGGTCTAACGCAGATGTTGCGGTCATCGCCATGTACCGTCTATTTCTGACCAATCTGCTGATGCTGCCTTTTGTCTGGAAATACAGACACGAGATGATGCGTCTGAGCTTACGCCAATGGGGCTTGCTGCTTGCATCCGGTGTGATGCTGGCGCTTCATTTTCTGCTCTGGATGGGTTCACTGCGGCTCACCAGTGTCGCCAGTTCCACAGTGATTCTCGCGCTGGAGCCTATCCTGATTCTTGCAGGTTCGGTATGGCTGTTCAAAGCCAAAATTAATCGCATGATGATCATCGGCATGGGCATCGCCTTGTTTGGATCAATCGTCATTGGCGCAGGAGATTTCCAGTTGGCAGGTACTGCTCTGCAAGGTGATATCCTGTCTTTGCTTGGCACAATTGCAGTCGCTGTCCATATGCTGCTGGGTCAATTTTTGCGAGCGGGACTTAGTGCATTCTCGTATAACTTCTGGGTGTTCTTCGTGGCTGCTTGCACGCTGGCGGTATATAATCTAATCATGGGCCATCCGTTCGGAGGTTACGCTGCGTCAGAGTGGGGAATCTTCCTATTGCTCGCCATTGTGCCAACGATCTTTGGACATTATCTCTTCAACTGGCTACTTCAATATATGAATGCCACGACGGTATCCATGGGCGTACTTGGGGAACCCGTATTCTCTTCATTGCTGGCCTGGATGCTGCTCGGCGAATCCCTCAATGCGTTACAGATGTCTGCCGGGGTCATCATCATATTCGGGGTATGGATATTCATTCGATATGGCAAAACCAAACCTCAACCCATTCCTGCCGATGCTCCTATCGCTGGCAAAGGGCCTGTTGAACCTACTACGGTATAACGTATTTTTTCGTAATGCATAGTTATAAACGACTCTACCACTCTCATAAGGCGGTGTATTTTGATGAAAAATATTGTATCCATGCGCTGGCTGCTCGCCAGAATGTATGAACCGGATGTCGTCATTGCAGATTGCCGATTCTTGCTCGGTCAGCCGGAGGCTGGAAGACAAGCCTATGAAGCTGGACATATTCCAGGAGCTGTCTATCTCGATTTGGAAAAAGACCTGTCTTCTCCTGTGTCTGCGCACGGAGGACGTCACCCGCTTCCTGATCCGGCTGTGCTCGCAAGTCGTCTCTCCAAAGCTGGCATCGGCTCCAATAGTCGTATTGTTGCTTATGACGATCAAGGCGGGATGAATGCATCTCGGCTATGGTGGCTGCTTCGCTATATCGGTCATGAGCAGGTGTATATCATGGACGAAGGTTTCTCCGCTTGGCAAAACGCCAAGTTCCCGGTGACTCAGGATGTGCCGGTTCAGATCCCGTCTTCCTTTGAGGTGAATGTGCAGCCAGCCATGCTGGCAAGTGTTGAGGATGTTCAGCAGGCTTCGGCAAGTGGCAGCTCCGTGTTAATCGACTCTCGTGATGCTCGCCGCTATGCGGGTCTGGAGGAACCGATTGATGCCAAGGCCGGACATATTCCGGGTGCGTTGAACTACTTTTGGAAAGATGTGTTGGATTGGGATGGACGTTGGACAGGTACTGAGGTGTTAGAAGAGCGTTTCAGTAAGCTGGAGAAGGATGGTGCGATTATTGTGTACTGCGGTTCTGGCGTATCGGCTTGCCCGAATGTGATTGCGTTGGAAGAAGCGGGTTTCTCGAATGTGAAGCTGTATTCCGGGAGCTGGAGCGACTGGATTAGTTATGAGGAGAATCCGGTGGCGACGGGGGAAGAAGACTAATTTTTATTCAATATACGGAGCTACTGGAATCGTCAAGCCTTGTTTGGCTTGCTGAGGAATATCGCTTTATACTTCAATATCGCCACATTTGCTCCGGCTGCACTCGTACTGCAATTTAATCTTCAGCAAAAGGTACCAAGATATTAATATCTTTTGTAGTTATGTTAGTTGCAGTTTGAGGAAGATGTGTAGAACCTGTCTGATTTCCGCGAGCTGGGCTGAATTGACTTCGGTTTTTCCAGCCCATTTTCATAAAGGGCTGGAGAAGCCGAATATACGAAACCTTCAGATCGGCTGTTTACATGTTCACTTATAATTAAATCATCGATAATATTCATAACATCATCTGAAACAGGAACTGAAACGACATTTTTTGTATAAGACCTTCAAGAATAGTTTCATCAATCGGAACTCCCATTTGCATTTTACGTTCAAGCTTTTCTTCCGTAGCTTTTTGAATATCCATTTTTTCACACTCCCTCATATCGACATTACATTATTACACGTAATTTATAATGTCATTTGGTCGCGTTTCTCCCCCAAAAATCGAGTGAAGTTCTTCGCAAGTTGATTCCTGTGTTGTTTGTTCCTAACGAAAAGAAAACATTTTATTGCTATCGGACCGTAATCCCAATTCAGCATTTCATAGTTGCACCCCACGCTTACCTCCTGTAGGACATATGTCTCCTTTTCTACGAAAACGATTAAAAAATCTTTATAATCCACACAAAATGTTCGATATACAACAAATGAACATCCGCATATCCCATGTTTACATCCTGAAATCTATCTCAGAAATGCGGCACGGGAGAACAGAATAATACATATAACAGGTTGTTAGGAAACAGAGAAAGTTCTGTCTGGTGGAAAGGCAGGAACTAACAAAGGAGAAGAAGATATGAAGGGACGAACGAGTCACAAACGAAACACACGCAGCATCTGCGTGAACTTGCTGTTATCCATGCTATTGTTGGTCAGCAGCTTGCCGCTATGGCCTAGCAAGGCAGCAAACGCCGCAGCAGAAGGGTCATATCTCTTATCCCTGAACAGACCGGTGTATAGCTCCTCATCCCTTGGTGGGAATACAGCCGATCATGCCGTGGATGGCAACAAAAATACCCGATGGGAAAGTGTGTGGCAACAGGACCCTCAGTGGATCTATGTTGATCTGGGTGCAGATGCCTCCATCTCCAACATCTCGATTGAGTGGGAAAATGCCTATGCTTCCGCCTTCGACCTTGAAGTGTCGGATGACGAAGTTAACTGGGAGCAAGTTTACTCCACAACGAAGGGTCAAGGCGGTTTGACGGAAGTGGAGGTTTCCGCCGATGCACGATATGTGCGTTTGTTTAGTCATGAACGGGCGCAGCAAGCCTATGGTATTTCTCTGTACGCGTTCGATGTGTATGGAACGGGTGGAGCAAATCCACCTCCAAAACCAACTGCCGCAAACCTTGCCCTTGGTAAATCGGTGATAGCGTCGTCAGAAGAGATTGACGAACCTAGCCGCTCCGCCGAAGACAAGGCCAAAATGGAGAAGCGCGATTATGAAGCGCGCAATGTGACGGATGGTGATCCAGGTACACGCTGGTCTTCCATATACAAGGATCAGGAATGGATTGTTGTGGACCTTGGTCAACGTCAGGAAATCGGAGAAATTTCTCTGCAATGGGAAAATGCGTTTGGACGTGCTTACGACATTCAGGTATCCGACGACGCAAAGCAATGGACTACGCTGTATCGGGAGTTACACAGCAATGGAGGACGGGATGACATTCCTGTATATTCAGAAGCCAGATATGTCAAACTCGCAGGTCTTGGCCGAGGTACAACCAACGGTTATTCACTCTATGCCTTTGATGTATATGAGTATATTCAAGGAGATGAAAAACCGGTCTACACCATTCCGTCTATCCCAGAGATGAGCTCGGTACAAGTCGGAGCTGGCAGTTATGCCATTAATGACATCACGATGCTACAACCGAAAAACCCAAAAAATCGCACAGCTGACATCACCGCCCCAATTCCATCCAATGACTGGTGGCAATCGATTCTCGTTTCGGATTTAGGAGATGGGAACAGTCTGGTCACGCTCCCATTCAAAAATCGATACACCAAACAGGGGCTTCATATTTTGAATCCTGGTGCTGGATACGTTTCTGCTGATGGCAACTCGATGGATGCAGACGGTGAAGCAGACCTCATCCTGACAACAAGCGATATGAACCCAGCCAAGGTCAATACCAAGATTGCAGGATACGGGGATTACTCCGCTAACATCATCATGAGTGATGATGACACGGCAAAGGTCAATACAACCTTTGTAAAAGGCTCCCCTTTCCTGTTCAACACGTTTGAGAACCCGGACACCATCCTGATTCGATCACCGAACATTACACGTCTCTTTGATGATCAAAACCGTGAGATTGTGTTGCAGGATGGGGAATCATGGACAGGAGATCATATCGGTGTAGAAGTCACCAATCAGGACAGAGCGCCTTCGCCGCAAACTTTTACAAGAAACTATGGTCTTTATGCACCTGAAGGAACCACATTTATAAAGCTGGGCAATACACTTAAGATTAAGCTGGGATCAAGCGAAAATTATTTATCGCTTGCTACCCTGCCATCTGCATCAGAATTAGCATACTATTACCAGCATGCCTATGCTTTTGTAACGGATACGAAGGTCGATTACGACTATAACGAGAGCACTTCACAAGTTACAACAACCTTTAACTCCGTTACACAAACGAAGCGTGCCAACTTTTCCGCCGACACATTAATGGCTTTGTTCCCGCACCAGTGGAAACTTGCAACAACTCCACTCACGGAGCTCGCTTACCCTTCTATTCGTGGAATGATGAAAGTGAGCGAAGGCAACAGCTTTACGACACAAGATCGTTTCTACGGCATTATTCCGCAATTTGTGGAGCCGGATGATCCGACATACTCACGCGCGCAATTAATCAGTTATCTGGATCAGCTTGATGCAGATACGTCAGGCAATTTAATGAGTGAAGATCCTTACTGGCAGGGGAAAAAGCTTCATCCGCTTGCGCTCGGTGTGCTCATTAGCGATCAGCTTGGTGATCACGAACGACGGGACCATTACCTGTCCCTGTTAAGAAGCATTTTGACCGACTGGTACACTTATTCACCGGATGAACGTCTGCACTCCTATTATTTTTATTATTCGGAGCAATGGGGAACGATTTTCCCTTATGGAAGCGGGTTCGGGGTCAATACCGGGCTGACGGATCATCATTTTACGTATGGCTATTACGTCTTTGCATCTGCGGTGCTGGCTATGTATGATCCAACTTTTGTACAGGATTATGGCGATATGGTTGAACTGCTGATCCGGGATTATGCCAATCCTTCACACACAGACGATCAATTCCCATGGATGCGTAATTTTGATCCTTATTCTGGTCATTCCTGGGCGGGCGGTTATGCCGACAATCGCAGCGGAAACAATCAGGAAGCTGCAGGCGAAGCTCTGTTCAGTTGGGTCGGACAATATATGTGGGGCGAAGTAACGGGGAACAAAGCCTATCGCGATGCGGGCATCTGGGGCTTCGTCACCGAGGAAAAAGCGGCCGAGCAATATTGGTTCAACTACGATGGGGACAACTGGCTGGAAGGATACAAACACGCTACCGTAGGGCATGTATACGGCAGTGCTTACCTGTATGGCACATACTTCTCCAACGAGGCTGAGCATATTTATGGCATTCACTGGCTGCCGCCCGCAGAGTGGATGACCTATTATGGTCGTGATCCGAAGAATACCGCGGCACTATACAACGGTCTGATCAAGGATCTTGGTGGTCAGCAGGAGCACACATGGCAACACATCATCTGGCCATTCCAATCCATCGGGGACCCGGAGACTGCTCTTGCAAAGTGGGATACAAAAGATATGCAGCAAAACGAAGTCTTTAACGCCTACTGGTTCATGCATAGCATGGCATCCACAGGAACACGTACGATGGATATTTGGGCAGATTCTCCCGCAGCAACCGTATACGAAAAGGACGGTGTCTACACGGCGCAAATCTGGAATCCGTCAGACACCGCCAAAACGGTTCGTTTTTATAATGCAAGAGGAGCTTTGGGTTCAGCTACCGTCTATGCGAAAGCTCAAGTGAAAGTAAATCCATTGGAGCATACAGTAGTCAAGCAGCCAGATGCTTCACAAGGCGTCACCTATCTGGATCGCAGCGAATGGACGATTACCGCCTCTTCCAGTTCGGAAGCAGTCGAACGCATGGTTGACGGAGATTTGACTACCCGCTGGTCATCTGGACAAACGCAACAGCCTGGAGACTGGCTCCATATTGATCTGGGCAACGAGCAGATGATGGACACACTTTTCATGAACTCCGGCAACAGCGGAGGTGATTATGCCCTCGGGTATGAAGTTTACGTTTCGAAGGATGATGAAAACTGGAGCAAGCCAATTGCACAGGGAATAGGCTCATCTCCAAGCCTGTCCGTCGATTTGGGTATGCAGACGGCGCGTTATATCAAAATTGTATTGACTGCTCCCGCAGACAGTTGGTGGTCCATCTCGGAACTCAAGCTCGCCCGATTTGGAAAATTGCCTCAGACCCCTGAGTATCCAAATCCAGCTCCGTTGTCCGATCGGTCAAACTGGATCGTAACCGCTTCCTCCACGCAAGGAACGGATGTCACGGCTCACATGCTTGATGGAAAACAAGACACATTATGGACGAACGGGCGAAAGCAAAAGAGCGGACAGTGGATTACGATTGATCTTGGGGAAACGAGTGCTTTTGACGCAGTAGAGCTGGACCCGGGGAACGCCAAGGATGACTATCCGCGGCAATATCGCATTTTCGTTTCCGATGACGGGCAAAACTGGGGAACCTCTATTGCTGGAGGCGAAGGAGCGTCAGGACGTCTCTCCATCACCTTCCCTGAGCAGCAGGCTCGTTATGTGAAGATCGTGCAGATGGGTGAATCCGATCAATGGTGGTCGGTCTCTGAGCTATTTGTTAATCACTATGGAACAGGAAAACAACAACGTCTGCTTTCAGATGCATGGTCCGTCACAGCTTCTTACGATGAGGAAGCTGCAACGGCGATACTGGATGGCTCGAACCAAACACGCTGGACTTCCGGTCAAGCACAAACAGGCGGTGAGTGGCTTCAGCTGGATCTGGGCAATTCAGAGACAGTGAACCGGATTGTACTGGATAGTGCACACAACAGTGAGGATTATGCTCGCGGTTATGAAGTATACACCTCTCTGGATGGCATGGATTGGGGTAAAGCTGTGGCTACGGGTGAAGGGAAAAATGCCTTGCTCTTCATTGCATTCCCTGCTCATGAGGCCCGCTATATCAAAATCGTTCAGACCGGAACGGATTCTCACTGGTGGTCTGTAGCTGAAATCGCAGTTTATACTGCCGATCAGACACCATGGGCACCCGGGGAACAGGATGATCTGCTGCCTACCGAACTGGATCGGACATCTTGGACAGCCACAGCCTCCACGTCTGAAGACGTTGGTGCACTGCTGGATGATGATCTGAACTCACGCTGGACCTCTGCATCCGGACAACAAGCAGACCAGTGGATTCAGATCGATCTGGGAAGCATCCAGAATTTCAGCCGGTTAACTATGGACTCAGGCAGCAGTACCAATGACTATGCCCGCAGTTTTACAATCGTCACTTCAACGGATGGCGAGCATTGGAATTCGGTTTCAGAAGCTGTGGGTACAGATTCTTTAATCTCAGCGACATTCACGAACCAGAAGGCACGATATGTCAAAATTGCTTTGACTACGGACAATGCTGAGTGGTGGTGGTCTATTGCTGAATTGAAGCTGTACCATTGATACGCTGAATTAAAAAACCATCAATTTTACGCAGCATTAAAAAATCATTAATCTAAGGAATTAAATATCGTTCGTCCAGCCACCTCTCTCCCTCAATTTTGCGGGACAGGGGTGGTTTTTTGGTAATCACCCGCTTCTAAATGTAATAAGCAGTTATCTCGAATTAAATACGTATTTTCCAATCACGAATACGAACGGCGGCAAAACACACTGAATATCCGCCTAAGCAACTTTAGAGACCAGCATATGCTTCTTTGCGCTGTTCCCAAGATCAAAATATTGGAAAATTGAGGATTGACAGAGCGAGTCATTCAATTTAATATAATCATAGCGGTAAACTATGAATAAAATCAGTATCAATAAACCCACTAAAGGAGACTACAAAATGGCTGCCCTCCAAACGTTTAAAGCATCTGCTCATCTGCAAAACGGAGTTAAAGTGAAAGTAGCATCTCGAAACTTCGAGTTTATTATCGACGAGCCCAAAAACTTGGGTGGAACCGATACCGGCATGAATCCGGTGGAAGCTTTACTCGCCTCGCTGGGGGCATGTCAGTCGATCGTAGCTAGGGTATATGCACCTAAATTCGGGGTGAATCTCAAGGATTTCTTTGTGGATGTAGAAGGCGATATTGACCTGGATGGCTTTTTCGACAAATCAGAGGTGCGTCCGGGCTATTCCGATATTCGGTATACATTCCGTATCAAAACAGATTCTCCCCAAGAGCAGGTTGAAGCATTTGTACAATTCCTGGAGAGCAAGTGCCCGGTTGGAGATACGTTGGCACATCCGGTTAATCTCAAGTTGGACAGAATTATCATCGAAAACTAAGCAGCCTATAAATACGGTGAAACCGGACTGATATTGAATTGCTAACCGTACAACATATTTAGTTATAACAAAAGCCCGCGTTTTTTCGCGGGCTTCTGGTCATAACCTAATAAACCCGGCTATAAACTTCGTTTGGCCCTTTGAGAAAATATCCTGTTCGAATTAAAGACTCTCTCCTTATTTGTTTCCAGCAAGCGCCTTTCTGTACGAAGTAGATATAAAGTAGCAGCTTTTTGGGATTCATGATAACAAAAAAAACGTGATGGACATCTGTCCACCACGGTTGAATAATGAAATCTATTATTGCTTTTTACTTAACGATACATTAGCTGTTAACGTCTTGTCGATCGTCGTCCAGTTGACATAAGCACCTAGTATTTCATTAATAACAGAAACCGGAACTACGGTTTCGCCATTTAAAAGCTTTGGTACGTTACTATTGAACACTAGTTTATCGTTAATTGAATACACATCTGAACCAATTTGCGCACTTATATTTTTCGTACCTAATTTGATTTGCGTGGTACGCGTCTTATGATCCCATCCTACTGTACCGCCCAATAGTTCCGAAATGGTTCGAATCGGTACGTAGAACTCATCGTTATGAACAACCGGTTTGATTGTCGTACCCCCTACATTCATGGCAACGTCAACATATTCAAGGAAATCTGTCTTACGAATGAGTCCATGAACCCCTTTCGTTCGATCCACGACCTGAGATACTTCGTAATCCGTTGCGGCGGATAGGTACGCATAAGCTACACTTCTATCCATATCAAGCTTATCGGATAAGAATTGAATCGATTCACGTACTGATTCTTTCATCGCTTCATCCAAATCAGGGTCCAGTCCAATTGGAATCCAATAATCCTCTGTTTCAGCAAAGGGTTGCGTGAATTCTCCACGATGTGGTAGTGATGGATCACCTTTCTTCAACACCGTTAACCGAACTGTTCCCCTCAAGGAAGCTTCCAACGCAGTTAACGCTACTTCGCCATCCCCTTGAGCAAAGTGCGGATCTCCAGTATAGAATAGCCCGCCTTTAACTTGGATCGGATAATAAATAGTTGCACCAACACCCAACTCATTAATATCCATATTGCCTCCTGTTTCAATAGGTGGGATAGAACTCACAACTTCGCTGGTATTTGGTGCAACCCCCATAACACCTAGAAACGGGTTAATTGGGAAACGTACATCCTTGCCAGCTTTTGTTGGTAATAAACCATACCAATTGCCGTTGATTTCTTCAATAGGTGTAAATATAGATACATTATTATATAATTCCGGTTTTGTTGCGCTTGCTCCCTCTTGTGGGCCTGTATTTTCTGGAAATTCGTTAGGAAGGGCACCTTTACCATGGCGGTTAGAAATGACACCATATGGAACTCGAGTTTGCAACGAAAGGACTTCTACTTTAAGAACATCTCCTGGCTCCGCTCCCTCAACTGCTACTGGTCCAGTGATAATATGAGGTCCGTCTTTAACATAATCATGCTTCATCTCAGAAGCCGCAATTGCTTTCGCATCATCCAACACGCCATCGGATGAGATACCGAATTTGCCGAAGTACTCCACTGGATTTCTCCCTTGATCCTCGATCAGTCCCTCATGCGATACCGTATCAAATGTTACCGCACTTCCTGATGGTACAGTGAGAATCGGAGAGCTGTCTCGATTAGGAAGTGATCCCCAGCGAATGTTCTCAATTGCAGACGTTACATAATAATCACCTTCTACCTTTTCAAGGGTTGTTGGTTGCAGCGGCATACTAAAACCCACTGAAGGTAGAGCAAATGTAAACATACCTATAATCCCTAGTGAAACCCCAAATTTTCTAATGGTTCGGTTAATAAACATAACGTTCCCCCTCTATACTATGTAATATTACCTAACATAAATACACATTAACATATAAATACATTTACAACAATATTTTTTTGTCAACAAAAGTAACATAGTAGAGCTTAAATTCAAGAATAATCTTATAAACATAAACAAAAACGTAAATATATCTATCATATGAAAGGCGTGTAAAACTAAAATACTTCTAGTAAACTGAGGACCCTCCTTCAGAGATTGGAACAAACGAAATTAAGTTACAGGAAAATTATGTATGTATTTCGTGTATCCGATACCGCCACAGGAATACTACTACACTCCGGTTCAGGCATAATCACCTGTCCGCACGTGATTGCACTGGAAGAAGCGGAATTCTCGAATCTGAAGTTGTATTCCGGAAGTTGGAGCCGACTGGATTAGTTATGAGGAAAATCCGGTGGCTACCGGGGAAGAGTATGTTCGGAGCACAAGTCTACAATTTCTTCTACAATATCTCAAAGACAATACACCGCCATGCAAGCTGATGCTTGGGCGCAGTGTATTTGCAGTGCCTGAGCGTCACCCGGGGATACGAGAGAGAGATAAAGGCATCGTTGCACGGGAACACTGATCCAACCAGATCCTTTCCGCTCAATGAAACAAGATCTGCACCAGAAAATAAGGGGATGCATTTAGGAGTGCATGAATCAGGATAATCACCCATACTCTACGATAGCGGGACCATAGATAACCAAGAAAGAGACCTGTAACCCCATGATTTGCAATCACTGTTGCCACATCAATATCCCACTGACCATTTCCTTGAATGGCGACATGCCAAATGGACCATAGTATTGAAACTAGTAGTATGGCGGGCCATCTTCCAAGCAACTTCTCCAATCGGGTTTGCAGCCACACCCGATAAAAAACTTCCTCCAATACGCTATTGATCACAAAACCAATCAGCACCAAGAGAAGTAATTCTGTCATATTGGTTGCTTCGATTACTCCTTCTGGGTGTGCAATTGGGGAATAGAACTTTAGATAACACCAGACCACAATAACGATCAGTGGTGTAATGACGTGTCCGCGAGAGCGAGGATTTTTCGAGATCATGTCTTGCTGCCCGCCAGTCATTTTTCGATAAATCAGCAATAAAATCAATGGGATGAACAATAATGTCGTCAACTTGAACGTCAAATAATATAGCTCGAAATGTAACCCATGCTGGTCCAACATGATAAGAGCAGCCGTAAATAAAACGCCTGACAGCAATAATACAATCGATTGAACGACCAAGTGATTTTTCTCCATTTGTTGATAAGACGAGGGATCTTGACTTTGACTTTCATAAGGAATCATACGGATTAGAAAAATGCCAAAGAATGCCGGCAATATACTATGCCATATTGGAATCACTTCCTCACGGTCGGCTGTGTACCTTATATTCAAGTTTCCGGTCCATACCAACCATAATACAGCAGCAAATATAATTATCATGCACAATAGGCCGATTGCCTTTCCCCATCCTGGAAACATTACTTTGAATTGCTGATTCATTCCAATTACCCTCCTTTGAGTGATATGTTTCCTTTACCTTTTTTAATTCAGTTGAGTTAAATAAACTCTAGCACATCCCATCTTCAACGTCTATTTATTTCAGTTGAGTTAAATAATATGATATTCTGTGTGTATGCCAAAAATCGTGGACCATGAGAAAATGAAGAATATTATTGCTGAAGCAACTTGGAAAATCATTAGTGAGCAAGGCATTCATCATGCAACGTCAAGAACGATTGCGAAGGAAGCCGGACTATCACAAGGAGCCTTAAGACATTACTTTTCAAAACAAGAGAGCCTGCTAGCATTTGCAATGGAGTTAGTTAAAGAAAAGGTACTTACTCGGCTGAGCAATCTGAATGCAAGAGAACTGGCGCCTCAAGAAAGAATTGTTGAATACTTGCTCGAGCTAGTGCCGACTGATGAACAAACATTATTGGAAATGGAGGTTTGGTTTGCATTTGTAAGCTATGGAAAAACGCAAAAAGGGTTCGATGCCAATTATGAGGACCTGCAAAACGCAATCAGAAACTGCATTATGTACTTAAAAAATGAAGGTCTTCTGCGCACTACCGATGAAGAGAAGGAACAAGAAAAATTGTATGCCTTTATGAATGGGATGGCTCTCAATTTGTATCTCGAGCCGCATAAGATAAATCGAACACGAAGCAAAGAAATGATACAAGACTATATCAATTGGATTATACGTTGAAGGAAAGCATGATACACAGATCGGGGAGTTAAGTTAGCTTGCCGAAGCGTAGCAGAATCCAATCTGCAGCAGGAGCGGCTGAATAAGTTATGAGGAGAATCCGGTGGCTACCGGGGAAAAATAAAGATTAAGAACCCGCGTCTGACGCGGGCTTCTTTGTGCTTTCTTTGTAACCATATCCATGCATTTTAGGAGCTTACCTCTCCGACTTCTGTAACGTTTAGATTCAGCTTATGTTTTCGGCATACTTCGTAAAAATCTTTTGAAACAATGGGTTTGAAGATATTGATATAATCCAGCATGAAAAATTCATGCTCGCCAATTCGCTCTTCATGAAGGGAGATTCGAGATACAACTTTGACGATCTTACGTGGAGGCTGTTCTACAGATGTAGCAATGACTGCTTTGCGCCCATATTCCGAACGTTCATAATCGAAAACATCCAAACGATTAAGATGATGTGCAGTCCAATAGTTTTTTTCAACCGCACGACCGTCGTGGTAACACACCATTGTCGGAATAAACTGTGTATTTGTTTTCGTTTCCTCCAACAGCGTTTTAAAACGATCTGATACATGTCTCGTTCCTGTGATCGTCTCAAAATAATCCACGTTCAGGTTCCGCACTGTAGGCAGTAACTCAACCTCTGCCGTTGTTCCCTCGGGCAACGGATTCTCTATCGCTACATAATTCATATCTAATTGGGGAGTGAAGGTTGTTCCGCCACTAATAAACCCTCTACGTGGATATTGAGATTCCAGAAAATAATAGTTCAAAGAATGATGTCTCCTTTCCAAATGAAGTGCTTTTCATCCATTGTACATTTTAAGAGGTTTAAGTTCGATTAGTAGGGAATACAACATAATCGAAGTGTCTTAATCGATGTAGATTGAGAGTCAATTTGCATGCGAAATAGGGGCCGGGTTACTCATGAACATGAGTACCCGGCCCCTTGCTTTGATATACATATGAATATACAGACCTTAATCAACACTTTAACAGATCGAGAAGAAACAGTCTGTATTTTTGGAAAAATGTTCTATATATTTCGATTGCTGGCCGGCAAACTACAGATGAAACGGAGCATATATCAATGATGTCCAACAACCATCTTACTCGTGAAGAATTACAGGATTATGTGTACAATGTATTTGGTGCTGGTTACCACATAACGCAAAGCGCAAGAATTCATGGAGGCGCACAAAAAGTCATTTACAAAATTGACTGCACGAATGGTTTCACTTGTATGCTGTACGTTTGGGATATTTCCAGCAACTATTTTCAGGAAGAGATCTTGAATGAACCCACTTTCCACAGTTCCTATGGCAGCGAACTTTTCTCTTTGAATACTCGCTTTCTCGCTCAACATGGAATCCGAACGCCGACCTTATATGATCTAAATAACGATAGAGACCAGCACTCTTATGATTTTGCTCTTGTTGAGTATGTGAATGGACAGAAAGCCGAAACCTATTTCAAGCATGAAAATCACAAAGATAGGGATGAGTTGTTTCAACGGATCAGGGATATGTTGTCTAATATGCATAACATCCAAAGAAACGTTTATGGAAACACCAACGATATCAGCAAAAAGGCTGGGCCTTGCTACCAAGTTCAGCGGTTAGATGCCGAATCAGCCTTATCCTATGCATCCAAGCACATGACAGATATAAGGAAAAATGACGAAAGGCTGCTTGAAAAACTTTACGAATTGGAAGCAGCCATTCAACCCAGAGATCTCTATAGTTTCATTCATGGAGAGCTAGGTCCGGATCATATATGGATAGATCATGCGATGCAACCATGCCTTATTGATATTGATGGCGCAGGATTCTTCGATCTCGAACATGAGCATAGCTTTCTGGAGTTTCGATTTGGAGACTTTTATCACTATTTAAAAAATAAGGATCTCGACCCGGATCGGATGACATTTTATCGATTTTGCCATCATTTGTCCCTGATATCAGGAGGATTGAAACTGCTTCACAGGCAATTCCCCGATCAGCAATTCGCTAGGGGTCTCGCGGAGTATCATGCCAGATGTGCAGTTCAGATGCTTTCCTGAATATGGATATAAGCCTGGAAGGAGATTTGAGCATGGAGTTTATTCACGAAGAAGAAAAACTTGCAGTGAGCGTTATTCAAGCCATTCACACTGGAGATATTCCAACGTTAGAGCAACTGCTGGCAGAGAATCCGGGATTGGCAAACATAAGAATATTGGAAAGAAAGCCTGACAACGTAGATGCAGACTCCAGTATCTCTCGAACGCTGCTGCACGTGGTGACGGATTGGCCGGGACACTTCCCTAATGGAGCGGATGCCGTGCGAGTATTGACTAAGTTCGGTGCGGAAGTGAACGCTCCTTTTGTCGGTCCAAATATTGAAACACCTTTGCATTGGGCTGCAAGCTCCAATGACGTTCAAGTGCTCGATGCCCTTCTTGATGCTGGCGCAGACATTGAAACGCCTGGCGCGGTGATCGCCTGTGGCACGCCGCTGGACGATGCTATTGCTTTTGCACAATGGGATACAGCACGGCGCTTAGTTGAACGCGGTGCAATCTTTGCCCTTTGGCATGCTGCCGCCCTTGGAGATATTCACGCCCTACAAGAACATTTTAAAGGAGCCAAACTCCCGGAACGTTATCCTTGGGGAACAAGCACCTCCCCTTCTCCTCCCGATGCAGTAACCGTTGCCTTCTGGTGTGCTTGCCATGGAGGTCAAAGAGAAACAGCCGAATGCCTTCTTGACCAAGGCGCCGAACTGAACTGGATAGCCAGCTGGGATGGAATGACTCCACTGGACACAGCCAAACGACATAGATGGGTTGAACTGATCCCGTGGCTTGAGAATCAAGGTGCCAAATCTGCTGGCGAGATCCACAGGTAGATGAATGACTGTAAAGGAAAAGCCCGTGATCTTTGCGGGCTTTTTTAACATGCGCTTCATACCAGGACGTTTATTGGATTGAATCGATTTTCCGAAGGTCGGGTGCGTTGGCTTCGATTAGCCATTCTCCACTAACTTGCTCATCTCGTCCAACTGTCCATCAACCGCGAGCGGTGTGTACATCCACCATTTGTCGTAGGATACCTTATGTACATTTCCATTACGAACAACATTCAAGCTCTTCCATACTTCCGAACGACACAACTTGCGAAAGGCAGCTTCGGCACGCGGGTTCTGCCCATTGACCATGATGAACAATCGATCCGCATCATAATGTCGGAGTTCTTCGAATGGTAACTTTTCCGAGAAGGCATTATGACCATTATAGTCATGAATGAATTGCTGTACGAGCGGATGAGGCTTCAACTGGAGGGAGCGGTACAACACATGCCCCATGTTCCGGTCACCTGCCACACGAAAACCTGTTTCATCGATCACAAGTGCCGCATACGTATCTTGCAGTCCGATAATGGAACAGAGGCGCTCCTTTGTCTGGGCCACTTTAAGCTGATGTTGTTCCATCCACTCTCTGCTTCTCGCGCGTTTGTTAACAATGGCTGATACGCTGTCTAACTGTTGGTATACGTCCTGAGATTGCCAGGGGATGCGTACCACTTCGGCAATCGTGGAAAATTGCTCGTACTCCCCAGTTGTCATATGTTCATATCCCAAAATGAGATCGGGCTCCATTTCGCGTATGGCCTCAAGATCAAATGGCTCCCAGACAAACGGTCTCATCTCAGGCAAATACGGGCGAACATACTCGTTGCGGAACAAATGATAATCCGGTGCTCCAATTGGCGTCATGCCAAGTGCAAGCAAATGGGAGGTGAACAGCAGACCGATAACACGCGGCTCATGTTTCTTAATATAGACGCTGGGAGACACGCCTTCTTGCTGTTTGAACCTGCGGCTGAAATAAAACTCATCTTTGAATCCAACCTGTGTCGCAATAGAGTGCATGTCCCGGCTTGATGAGCGTAGCATACGTTTGGCATGATCCACTCGCACACGATGCAAATAATCCATGGGGCTTGTACCTGTTACCTGCCTAAAAATATGGCTATACTGCCTCGTGCCAACGCAGGCGATAGCAGCCAACTCCCCCAACTTCCAATTATGCTGGTAATTTCCCTCCATTTGAGTAATGGTCCGTAATACAGCCTCCTTGGTATTCGTGGGCTGATTCGCACAGGCTTTGACCACAAATTGAAAGATTGCTTCCTGTAGTAAAATTCCCAGCCTAAAGCGGCCCATCCCCATCTCGGTCGTCCGTAATTCAGCAATTTGATCCAGTAGTACCATCAGATTACTCAAAGGCTGAATAGCAACCACTCGGTTCCCAATTAATATTAAGGGATGTTCCTCTGAATTTCCTTCCCAGTCTGCATCCAATTCCAGCTTATGGGCATGCACGATATGTCCAGGTTGATGTTCCCACTCCAAGATCGTTCCAGGGAGAACAAGAATACAACTGCCAGGAACAATCAGAAGGCGTTGTCCGTCCACAACGGCAATACCTTCTCCCTCATCAATGACCCACAGTGCATAACTGCTCGTCGTGAACATCTTTTGTTCTATACCTGAATGAAACGTATATACATCAATCCCAATCCAACGCAATCGCACGTTATCCATGGGCACATCGAAGGTCTGCCAATCCACCGTATGTTCACCTTTTCTAAATGAAAATAATTCTCATCTACAACTTATTGTACGACAATTCAGATATGCAGAAAAGCCCCCTAATGTACAGGGAGCTTTTACGCCAGTTCCTCATTATTGATTATGTTGTTTGAACAACTCCACTGCTTCATCCAGCAAAGCATCCGTGGAGAATAATGTGTAAGACCACCATTTGTCATGTGGCACAATGAAGACGTTGCCGTTTTTGACCGCTGGGAGGTTTTTCCATAGGCTCGATTCCTGCATTTTCTCATAAAATTCCGTTGAACCCGGTTGGGTATCATTGACCTTGATGATCAAATAATCCGCGGTAATCACAGGCAATTTCTCCAGTGACTGCGGCTCCGTGTACACGACAAATCCATCGCTTTTGTCAACCTCTTCCTGAACCCATGGCATACGCTTTAATCCAAGCAGATCGTGCAATACAAACCCCATATTTCGGGTGCCTGCGACCTGGAATGAATCCTTGAAGATTTCAACAGCCGCCACTGTCTGGTCTTCTCCAACAAGGTTACTCATCTCGGCTTTGCGTTCTGTTGCTTTGGCTTCGTGTTTCGTTATCCATTCTTCCGCTTCCGCTTTTTTGCCAACGATATCGCCAATATATCTTAGTTGATCGTATAGATTGTCTTCCCATGGATAAATCACCGTTGGAGCGATTTTCTCCAATTGTTCGATCACATCCGATTCAACAAAGGAGGATGCAATGATCAGATCAGGCTGAAGTGCGGTCACTGCTTCCATATTTGGTGGGTAGTCTCCGGCGATTTCAACCTCGCTGGCAGCATTTTTCAAATAATAATCCTGATCGATTTCATATTGAAGTCCGCCTACCGGCGTAATACCCAGAGCCAACAGTTGCGTTGTTGCACTGATAGAAAAAATGCGCTGCGGGTTCACGGGAATCTCTTTTGTTCCGGTAGGATCCGTGAAAGATTTCGTTGGTGAAGCGTTGGCGGATGCCGTCTCTTCCTGACTCGCAGTTCCTGCATCCGTTGATGATGAAGCTGTCTGGCTTCCGGTGGAAGAACCGCTATCGGCCTGTGTGCCACATCCCGCCATAATAAGGACCAACAGCAATATCATTGCTGCTGAGATAATACTATACGTACCTCTTCGTTTCATTGAATGAATCTCCTCGCTTTGCATTTTTCGATAATGAGAATCAATATCACTTAGAATAGAATAACGGACATCCCTATTATTTGCACATGGAGAATTCGGCGATTTTATTTAGATCATTGAGAGGTCCTGACAGAATACACACCTATTTGCCGGCGAAGCCTGCGATCTCATCCAATAGCGCTATGTTCTACGAATTGTGCTCACAAGTAAACAGGAACCTCTCACCATGATGGTAAGGGGTCCCTGTATATTAACTTGATATACAGCTCATTTTCCGTTAAGTGATGGTCAGACCGCCGCTTGCATATCCGGCCACGGTTGTAGCTACATCAAGACCGGCTGTTACTGATGCCGAGAAGACCATAAGCAAGCGGTCACCTGCGGCTACCGGAATGCTCAGTCCTGTAGTCAATCCACTGGATATTGTGCCCAGTGCCAAACTGCCAGTCAGTGAAGGAGTCAAGGTTACCACTGCACCGGGTACAACTGTAAAGGAGTTATTCGGTGTAGTGGAGCGGAATAATTGAGCAGTTATGGTTACTGTAGAACCAATCAAACTAAGTCCTGCTGTCGTACTGAAATAAGCAGCCAGTGAAGTAATCGTTCCTGTACGCGATGCGGAGAAAGCAAAGTTAAGCAAAGTGCCAGCAGCGCCTGTGAGATCAATAATTCCTCCATTAACACTTACCCCTGTAGCACTGTTGCCAAAACCAACTAAACTGGAGGTATTCAGAAGGCCACCTAATACCGTAGTCAACGCAACTGGAAGTCCTGATGCGTAAGGTATGATTGCTCCAGCTCCTGCCGTTCCCGTAGCCCCGGTTGTACCTGCGGTACCTGTAGCTCCTGTAGCTCCGGTTACACCTGCTGTACCTGTTGCTCCCGTTACCCCGGTTACACCTGCTGTTCCTGTTGCTCCCGTTACTCCGGTTACACCTGCTGTGCCTGTTGCTCCCGTTACTCCGGTTACACCTGCTGTTCCTGTTGCTCCCGTTACTCCGGTTACACCTGCTGTACCTGTTGCTCCCGTTACTCCGGTTACACCCGCTGTTCCTGTTGCTCCGGTAGCTCCGGTTACACCTGCTGTACCTGTTGCTCCGGTAGCTCCGGTTACACCTGCTGTACCTGTTGCTCCGGTAGCTCCGGTTACACCTGCTGTACCTGTTGCTCCTGTTACTCCGGTTGTACCTGCGGTGCCTGTTGCTCCGGTAGCTCCGGTTACACCTGCTGTACCTGTTGCTCCGGTAGCTCCGGTTACACCTGCTGTACCTGTTGCTCCGGTAGCTCCGGTTACACCTGCTGTACCTGTTGCTCCGGTAGCTCCGGTTACACCTGCTGTTCCTGTCGTTCCCGTTACTCCGGTTACACCTGCGTTGCCTGTTGCTCCGGTTGTACCTGCGTTGCCTGTTGCTCCGGTTGTACCTGCGTTGCCTGTTGCTCCGGTAGCTCCGGTTGTACCCGCGGTGCCTGTTGCTCCCGTTGCACCTGTGGCCCCTGTGGCCCCTGTGATGCTTGGGATTTCACCCAGCAATTCGGAAGAAACCAAACGATGGGCTGTTACCAAAGTGCCTGTGCTGCTCTTACCCCATACGGATACTTGAACAGGATCATTAACCACCGCTGGTGTTGAAAAAGTAAACTCGAAGGCATCAAAATTAGCATAATAGTTGTTGGTTATTACTTGATTGGGTACGATGTCAAAAGACTCACTGACGTACAGTACTCTTATTCCACTTTCCATGTAATACCCTTGTATTTGTATGGTTGAGGTAGTCACATCACTGCGGTTATCCATTCTGACAGTAACTGTCTGAGTCGGTCTTACACCGCTAACAGCATTATTTTCGATCGGCCCTGTTGATAAAAAGCTCATCGCTACATCTCCTCTTTTGGGGATTTCTGATCTCCTAGATGTCATTAACTGTTTTTTCGTGCTCCACCACCCGGTGTGCATCAACCAATTGTCCAGAGGCTTGTTTGCCCCACACTGATATCCCTACTTCCTCCACACCTTCCACGTCTGTTCCAAAAACAAACTCAAAAGCATCTAAATCTGCAAAATAATTTCTGGTCACTGCTTCATTAGGAGCAATACTGATCACTTCACTCACATATAACGTTCTTGTTGTGCTTAGCACATACCCCTGAATGGATACTGTTACAGAATCCAACTCAGCCCGACTTACCAATCTAATCGTTACCTGTTGGGTCGGTCTAACCCCGGAAACCGGATTGTTTTCTATCGGTCCTGTTGATAAAATAGACATTTTTCCCCATCCCACCTTTTTATGAACCTCATACTCTAGCAATATTTGGCATAAGCTCACTTGATAGTAATATTCAAAAACTCAACCGACGGTGTGGACAAAACACAGGGGGCAATTTCACCATTATCAATAAACAACAACCTTGTACGCCCCGTGCTTATCTATACAATGAATGAAATATGTACAACAGGGAGAAGAAATTATGCTAGTGAAAGTTGAGCATCAAGTAGGCGAGTATTTCGTTTAAAGCCAATTCGATTCCAGCAAAAAAACGACCGATCTCCCATTCGATCCCAGGGAAACGGCCGCTGCTTAAGACGTGTTTATATTCGTGTTTATTTCATGAAGTTATGAACAGAATGACGGGCGTAGTTCCAGGAACTCATCTACCCCAACTCCAAATAGTGAACCGTTCTAAGCCCTTCACTCCTTCTGGCTCTGGAAAGAAGCTTTATCTCCATATCCCCCATAATAGTACAGTTGATGCTGAACCAACCGTTTGAATGATTAGCGATTAAATAGTAATCTTCTTCATCATCCACCAAATATAAAAAGATTGTATTATCTTAAAATTGTGATATGATATCGTCAAGTTAATAAACATTTAAAAGAAAATATGAAAAATAATTACATTTAAATGCAACCAAACCTCTGTCTACGCTAACTTCCAGTGTTCTAATTCATTTTATTGAAAGCGATTACAAAAAGAAACCTGACGGATTATAGCTTTTCTAATCCCACACACAGATGCAGGCTTACTTCGGGTTATAGCCACTCCCTTGTCACCGTGACCACGTACACGGTGTGGAGGTCGCCTGGCTTAAACCATATATAACAGCATGAAGACTTAACCTAACATCCAACCTAACAACTATTCAAAAAGGGGGTGACATGAGGGACATCTCTTCATTTTTTCGGCATTTCATCATCTCAGCTATTCTGAATTTCGATTCACCACTAATCCAATCTCATGGAGGCGAAACGTATGATCCGTAAACCGCTAGTTTTGTTGTTGGCATGTCTGCTAATCTTTGTCACCCTACCCGTAGAATCGAGCCATGCAGCCAATGCAGCCGTAGCCAAACTCCCTGGAAATTCTAATCCTCTCATCGATCACAAACTTGGAGCCGACCCTTATGTGCTCGTCCATAACAATAGGGTCTATGTCTACATGACAGGTGATGCATATCTGTACAACAGTGACGGCTCTGTCAGAGAGAACCAGTACAGCACCATCGGGAAAATTAACGTCATCTCTTCAGCTGACATGGTGAACTGGACAGACCATGGTTCCATCCCTGTAGCGGGTGCGAATAATGCCAATAATGGACAAGGTATTGCCAAATGGGCTACCCAATCCTGGGCTCCTGCCATGGCGAAGAAAACTATTGCTGGCAAAGAAAAGTTTTTCCTGTATTTTGCCAACTCGGGCGGAGGTATCGGGGTACTCACAGCGGATTCCCCCATTGGTCCTTGGTCCGACCCAATCGGACGTGCCCTCTTGACGCACGGAACACCAGGTATGTCAGGTGTAACCTGGCTCTTTGATCCGGCTGTACTTGTCGATGATGATGGCTCTGCCTACCTTTATGCTGGAGGGGGTATTCCGAACGATACCAATGCTGCTTCCATTGCCAATCCCAAAACAGCTCGGGTGATTCGTCTCGGTGCCGACATGATCAGCGTGGTGGGCAGTGCCGTTACGATAGATTCTCCTTATATGTTCGAAGATTCCGGTATTCATAAGTATAACGGCAAATATTACTACTCCTACTGTATCAACTTCGCGGGAACACATCCCGCTGCATATCCAAAAGGTGAGATCGGATACATGGTCAGCGACAGCCCAATGGGCCCTTTCACGTATAAAGGACACTTTCTGAAAAATCCTGGTACGTTCTTCGGGGTAGGCGGCAATAACCACCATGCCGTGTTTCAGTTCAACAACGAATGGTATGTGGCATACCATGCACAAACGGTAAGTAAGGCATTCCTCGGGGATGGCAAAGGGTACCGTTCCACCCACATCAACAAGCTGACCCACAACGCGGATGGCTCCATCCAGGAAGTGCAGGGTAACATGACTGGTGTATCCCAAACGACCAACCTCAACCCGTATGTCCGGGTGGAAGCGGAAACCATTGGCTGGCAAGCAGGCATTAACACCGAGCCGAGTCAAGCGAGCGGTGGACCTGTAGCCAATCAGAATGTCACTAATATTCATAATGGAGATTGGATCGCGGTCGGCAATGTTGATTTCGGCTCAGCCGGAGCCTCCAAATTCAAGGCTAATGTCGCTTCTACCGGAAATGGCAACATCGAGGTACGACTGGACAGTCCGACAGGTCCTCTGGTGGGAACACTTAATGTAAGCTCAACCGGCGGTTCGCAAACTTGGCGCGAGATCGAGACCAATGTAACCAACGCTACGGGCGTACATCGTTTGTATCTGGTGTTTACAGGCTCAGGTAATGGAAACCTGTTCAAACTGGATTACTGGCAGTTTACATCCGGTTCGGGCGGCAACCCCAACCCCAATCCTAACCCGTCCGTTACTCGCATTGAAACGGAAAGCATGACACTTGGCGGTCAATATGCCGGTGTGATCAGCTCCCCTTTTAATGGAGTAGCACTCTACGCCAACAACGATTATGCAGCATACAATCAATATTATGCTTTCCCAACCCATCATTTCTCTGTCCGCGGTGCTTCCAACAACAATGAGACGGCCCGTGTCGATCTTGTCATCGGGGGTGTAACGGCGGGTTCATTCTACTTTACCGGTACACAACCGACCGTACAGACCCTGTCGAACATCACACATGCTACAGGCAATCAGGAAGTCAAGCTAGTCGTAACAACGGATAATGGCACGTGGGATGCTTATATTGATTATCTTGAACACTCGCAATAACACAAAGGTCAAGATAGACTTGGGAGGACAAGTTATGTGGAAAAAAATCTGTACACTTCTGCTCTCTCTTCCGTTACTTGTGGCATCGTTTTCAACGACAAGTCCTACCGCTACCGCATCAACGTTCAGCAATCCTGTCATTTATGCGGATGTTCCTGACAGTGATGTCATCCGGGTGGGCAATGCCTTCTATATGACCAGCACAACGATGCATATGAATCCGGGTGTACCTGTGATGAAGTCTTATGATCTGGTCAACTGGAGCATCGTAAACTATGTGTATGATACGCTTGGAAACGGGGATATACAAAATCTGAACAACGGACAAAACGAGTATGGACGCGGTTCCTGGGCAAGCAGCTTGCGGTACAACAACGGGATATATTATGTGACCTTTGGCTCACTTTCCACGGGCAAGACGTATATTTATCAGACCAGCAATATTGAAACAGGGCCATGGACACCTTACACATTGAACAGTTATTACCATGACCCCTCCCTTTTGTTTGACGGAAATCGAACCTTTCTTGTTCATGGCAGTGACAACATCAGTATCGTTGAGCTGACACCTGATGCCAAGTCCGTCAAGTCCGGCGGCCTCAATCAGGTCCTGATTCCGAATGCGAGCAGTATAGCTGGCTCTAACATGATTGTAAAGGCAGAAGGAGCACACATTCAGAAGATCAATGGCATGTACTATGTATTCCTGATTGCCTGGCCTTCGGGTGATGGTCGCATTCAGCTTGCCTATCGTGCAAACACATTGACAGGGCCATACACAGGTAAAGTTGTACTACGAGACTCGGGCATTGCCCAAGGAGGTATCGTGGATACCGCATCCGGCGCTTGGTACGGCTTGCTGTTTCGTGATAGCGGGGCCATTGGACGCATCCCCTATCTCGTTCCTGTGACGTGGTCGGATAACTGGCCTGTGTTTGGAGTGAACGGCAAGGTTCCCCTTACCATGAATATGCCCGTTGAAGGTCAGCCTGCTGCCAAAATCTACGGGTCCGATGAGTTCAATGCAACCACATCAGGTACACCCTCAGTAACGCAACTGTTAGTGAACGGCGGCTTTGAGGAAAGTAGCATTCAGCCGTGGAGCAGCAACAATACGGCGAACATCACCGTAACAAATGCCGAAGCATTCAGCGGTACAAAAAGTCTGCTCGTCAGCGGCAGACAGCAGACAGCAGGCGGTGCCAAACAGATGGTTACAGGGAAGCTGGTACCGGGAGGAACATATTCTTTTTCGGCAAAGATCAAATACACTACTGGTCCTGCAACCAAAACGTTCAATCTTAGCATCCAGAACGGTGCAAGTTATACCGGAATTACCATTATGGGCAGTGCGACGTTAACCCGCGGACAGTGGGGTACCATTCAAGGTACGTATACCGTTCCGTCGAATGCAGACTTGTCTCAAAGCTTTATTTTTGTGGAAACACCGTATAACTCGAATCCGGACCCGACCAATGATCTGATGGCGTTTTATGTGGATGACGTCTCCCTGACGAGCAATTCATCTTCCGGTACATCCAGTCTCACTACTTTCTGGCAGTGGAATCATAACCCCGATGCTGCCAACTGGTCCCTGCTCCAGCGGCCGGGTTTCATGCGGATAACTGCAGGCAAAATCAGCAAAAACCTGTTAGAAGCCCGCAACACGCTGACACAACGAACCTTTGGTCCAAAAAGTACGGGGATTACGGCTATGGAGACAGCAGGCATGAAGGACGGTGATTATGCCGGACTCGCTGCTTTTCAGGCCAGATATGGTTTTGTCGGCGTTAAAATGACAGGCAGCACCAAATCCATCATTATGGCTAATGCCAGTTCCGGCACCATGACCGAAGTAGCAACTGTGCCATTAAACCAGAACAGAATCTATCTACGCGTCATCTGTGATTTTACGAACCAGACCGACAAAGCCTACTTTGCTTATAGCCTGAATGGCAGCAACTGGACAACCATTGGCAATACACTTCAAATGTCTTACACCCTGCCACACTTTATGGGATACCGGTTTGCACTATTCAATTATGCAACGAAGTCTACCGGAGGATATGCAGATTTTGATTATTTCCGCGTAGAATAAATGTAGTTTTAATCGGTTATTCATTTTTCGCTTATTGATCAGGACCTGGACTTCACCATGTGTGGAGCCAGGTCCTTTTCAGTACATTTCTTATGAGAATATTCACTTTTTAACTTCAAAAATCCTGAATCTTGACAAGGATGAAACATACCTCATGTAAACTTCATGTTTCATATATCACCTCTATAGTAAGATATAGATTAATGTAAATATTATTAATTTCTAATCTGTAAGGAGGGTTTCATGTGAAAAATATAATTGTCTTCGGTGCAAGTAAAGGATTGGGCGATGCATTCGTCCGAGGTGTGCCACAGTCTGGTGATAAAGTCTGGGTGGTCTCCCGCAGCAAACCGGAGAATCTGACCGTGGCGGATGGCGTCCAGCGAATATGGATTCAGGCCGATCTTTCCGAGCTTCAAGCCGCGGAGCATATTGCCAGCCAGCTTCAAGGCGAGACGTTGGATGTGCTTATTTATAACGTGGGGATCTGGGAGAAGGAAGGATTTGAAGCGCACTATACGTTTGATCGGGATGAACCCGCAGATATCAGTCAGCTAATTCATGTGAATGTGACCTCAACGATTGTATGTATACAGGCTTTACTGCCTCATCTTCGCCAGTCAGAGGCAGGCAAGATCATCCTGATCGGTTCAACAGCCGGTCTGAGCAATGCAGGCAGCAGCCAGGTTTCATTTGTCGCCTCCAAATTTGCCATACGGGGTGTTACGGAAGCTCTAAGAGAGCATACGAGAGAGGACCGCATCGCGGTGACATGTATTAACCCGGGAGAACTGGCGGCAGAAATTCCTTATGAAGACGGAATGGAACGTGCACTCGCCGAGTATGACGGGACCCGTATTCCCTTGCAGGATATGGTCGCCATCGTTCGATGTATTATCAGCTTGTCCAAAGCGGCCTGTGTGAAAGAGATCAACATACCCGCATTAACGGATATGAACACTTAGATAGCGATGACATCTGCCCGCACAACCGGTTCGTTCAGTGCGGGTTCGCTATGTATACATAAGCTGGACTGAAGACCGTCTACATTAATACATGCGACAAGTGCGCAATACCTATGGAATTCGTGCGTTCATGCTCAGGGATATTTTCATATAATAAATGAGACTTTCCAGCCTTGTTCAGCAAATCACGCATTGCTGCAATCCGTCCTTTATTAACATCAATAAAACGAAAATCGATTTGGCGCAAGTGCTCCAGCCCGGTCAGTCCAGCAAAAGAATCCGCCTTGAGCGCCGTATTAATCTCTTTCAGCTCAATGGCCTCCAACATGCGGGCTGTCCATAGATATTCGATATCCCTCAACGATTTCATATAGTCCAGTTCGAGCTGTCTGAGAGAGGACATATGGGAAAAGTCGCATAACTGCTCCAGCCTGGGCAAGGACAGGTGCAGATACTCCAGCCCATGCATCTGTTCGAGTCCCTGAACACTCGTCAGCTTGCGAACAGAGCTTAGCTTCAACATCGAGATAGTCGACTCTGTCAAAGCATTCAATCCCCCTTTTAACTCACCTTGATCCAGGGACAGATATTGAAGCATGGGCAGTTCCGCCAACACATCGAGTGATTCAATAGAGCAGTTCAGAATGATGGTGTTGAGACTTAGGCATGTTGCAATGGAAGCAAAATCTTTGAATTTGCCACGCAGTTCAAGAAAGGTCAATTGTCTGTAATGTTCAATAAAATTGAGCCGGGTTGCCTTTGCAGGTGAATTCAATCTTAGAAACTGCAGTTGCTCCATCGCACCCAAAATCGTCAAATCCTGTGCCTGCAAAAGATCAAGCTGCAAGGCAGACACATGCTTCAATTGGGCAAGTCGCCCCAAAAATCCCGATGAATATCCCCCTTTAGGGTCCACATGCGATATGTGTAGAATTAGATCCGGGCGGGCAAAGAACACTTTAGCATCTAGCTCGGCAAGGTCCTCGTATGTATCCGCGCCAACACGAAAATGAACCGTTGCTCTGCGGCGCAACAGATGCACCGCCTGGTGCATCTTTTCGGCATTCCATGGAGCCCCTTGTATCGAAGCGTGCCATACTTCACTCACAGATAATCCCCCTTTTTATACCTCTATAGTTCCAATTCATTCCATTATAAACAACATGACCTGGATGAACCACCACTGAACCCAGTTTTTTTATTCCTATCCTCTTTTCAACCCTTCCTTTCATTTTCCTCATCTTCTAGTCCCTTTCCTTCCCGTTGCTTTCAATATTAATCGACAGAAATCTACATAAAACTATAGGATATGCCGACATATAACTTAGGCGTTTTGAGCTTTTTATTACTCATCTGGGGAGATGGAATATGTCGAACATGTTGAATAAGTGGGGTAAAAAGGGAGCACGGACATCCAGTATGGCAAATACGTTGTCCATTGTGCTGCTCGTCATCATCGTAGTCGTCTTTTCCGTGCTGGGAACTTTTATGTTCGCAAGCACACGAAACATTCTGGTGAAACAGCAGGAATCCATGCTCCAGACCAAGACACAGGCTATTGTTAGTGAATTTGATGCGCTATTCAAAGAAAAGGGCGCGCTGGTCAAACAAATGTCCACCAACACATTATTTAAGCAATACATAGAAACAACAGCATCTGCAGCAGATGCGGCAAGTTCAACCTACGCTGCTGAAACACAGGCGACACTGGCTGAAATTGTTAAGGCAGAGCCTTCATTTGCCGATGCTTGGGTCGCGGGTCTGGATGGAAAAGGTTTTTGGATTCAAAATGATGGTGTCGTCTCTGCTCCGGATTTTGATATCCAGTCACGTCCATACTACAAGCCTGTTACCGGTGCAGACGGGCTTTATTTCTCCGATCCGTACATTGACGTTGCAGCAGGCGACGTACTTATGGGGATCTTTTATCCCATTAAAGACGACAACAATAACATGATCGGCTTCGCTGCAGCGGATATTGCGTTCAAGGATATTCCAGCCATCATGGAGAGTTATTCGCTTGGTAGCACGGGCTATTCCATGTTGCTCTCCAAGAGCGGGGAAATTCTGTACCATCCTGATCAAGAGAAGGTGCTGAAGGAGAACATCCTGGACAGTACGGGGGACATGGGGGAGATCGGCAAGAAAATGCTTGCCGGTGAAAACGGCATACAGCTTATGAATGACAATGGGGAACGTCGTTATATCGGCTACGCTACCAGCAAGGATACGGGATGGTCCGTTGGTCTGACGATAACAGAGAAAGAAGTACTGGGTGAATTAAAAACGTTCACGTGGATTACGCTTGGCGGTTTTGCTGCAGCCACTCTTCTGCTAGTGATTATCTGTTATATTACCCTTCGCCGTCTGTTACGTTCCATACCACAACTGCTGGCCAAGATCAAACAGATTGAACAAGGTGACCTCACCGTCATACTGGATATCAAATCCAATAATGAAATTGGACAGATCGCCACAGGTTTGAATTCCATGGTGCAGAAAATTCAGGTCATGCTGCAAATGGTTGGCAGTTCGGCGCAAATCCTGAACCAGTCGTCGAATGATCTGCAAGCCATCTCCTCACGAACGGCTGTGACCATGAATGACACATCAACAGCGATTAACGAGATTGCCAATGCAACGAATTATCAGTCCATCGAAACGGAAAATATCTTACGCAAAACAGGCTCGTTGTCCAGCCAGATCGATGAAATTGCTACCGATGCACAGGCTATGGAATCAGTCGTACAGACATCTGCCGATCAAAGCAGCCAAGGGCTTGCGGTCGTGGAACAATTATCGAAATGGTCGGAGGAAAATCATCAGTCCACCCAAGCAGTGTCCTCTATTATTCAGGAGATTGATCTGAGCCGGAATGAAATATCCAGTTTTGTGGATACGGTCAAACAGATTGCCTCTCAGACGAACCTGCTCGCCTTGAATGCCTCCATTGAGGCCGCACGTGCTGGCGAACATGGAAGAGGATTTGCCGTTGTTGCCGAAGAGGTCCGCAAACTTGCAGAACAGACCGCTCAGGCAACAGAGGAAATCAACAAAAAAGTGAATGTGATTGAAGAGAAAACAACCCTGTCGGTTGAACATACCATGCGCGGTATGAAGATTGCGGAGGAAAATGCCAAATCCGTGGAAGATACCAAGCATGTATTCTTCAGCATTAACAGAGACCTGAAAGATCTGCAGCAGCGTATGATGCAGATTACCAACAATACCTCCAATGTACACAAACACAAAGATGAGATATTCCAGGCACTGGAGATTATTTCTTCCACCACAGAGGAGAACTCGGCATCGACGGAAGAAGTAAGCGCCAGCACACAGGAGCAGCTGGATAGTATTGAACAGGTAGCTGATCTGTCGAAACAGTTGAACCTGCTATCTGGCAAACTGCAAGACGAATTGAGCCAGTTTAAAGTGAAGTCATGATCCACAAGCTTTACCCTGCTCTTCTCTTTTCGTCGCTGTCCATTTATTATTAATGAATATGTGTACGAAGAGGATTGGAGGCTGAATCATCATCATGAACTTTGCCAAACGAATGGATCATTTCAACGAAGGAATTTTTACCCGGTTGCTGGAGATCAAGCGCCGCAGACTGGAGAACGGACAACCGGTTATTGATCTCAGTGTGGGTACGCCAAATATCCCACCTGCACAGCATATTATAACCGCACTATGCGAGGCCGCAGCCGATCCGGCTAATTATATATATGCAGTGAATGATCAGAGTGAGTTGCTGCAAGCTGCTAGCGATTGGTACAAACAGCGCTATCAGGTCGAGCTGGACCCGGCATCACAGATCTGCTCCTTGCTCGGTTCACAGGAAGGGTTGGCACATATATCCCTCTCCATTGTAGATGAAGGTGATCTCGTGCTGGTCCCTGACCCCTGCTATCCCGTCTTCGCGGATGGACCGCTACTGGCAGGTGCTGAACTGTATTATATGCCGCAAAAAGAAGAAAACGGGTATGTTATTCAACTTCAGGATATACCGGAAGATATCGCCCATCGAGCGAAATTCATGCTGGTCTCCTATCCTAACAATCCAACAACCGCGATGGCACCGGATCAGTTCTATCTTGACCTGATTGCCTTTGCCAAGAAGTATGATATTATCGTGCTTCACGATAATGCGTACAGTGAACTCGTATTTGACGGAAAGTCATGCGGAAGCTTCCTCGCGTTCCCTGGCGCCATGGATGTCGGTGTGGAATTCAATTCCTTATCCAAGACCTATGGCCTGGCCGGAGCTCGAATCGGATTCTGTGTGGGCAATACAACCATGGTTTCCATGCTGAAAAAGCTAAAATCCAATATGGATTACGGGATGTTTCTGCCCATCCAAAAAGCAGCAATTGCTGCCATTACCGGAGATCAATCCGAGGTTGAACGGGTCAGAGCTATATATGAACATCGCAGAGACATCCTCTGTGATGGCTTCAGCCAACTCGGTTGGCCTATTGCCAAACCGGAAGCAACCATGTTTGTCTGGAGTCGCATTCCGGCTCACTACGACAGCTCGGAGCAATTTGCCATGGATCTGGTCACACATGCGGGTGTCATTGCAACCCCAGGCAGTGCCTTTGGTCCTTCAGGCGAAGGTTACGTTCGATTCGCGCTTGTTCAGGATGTTGAAGTACTGCAGCAAGCTGTGGAATCCGTTAATCACAGCGGGATACTGAAAACCAGCTAACAGGAACATCGTTAGCATGCGCTCAACCATCAATCCCCTCGAGGTCTACAAGGAGTATGAGCTTCACGTTTGATAACGTGATCTCTGCTTCTTGTAGACCTGAGGGGATTTTGTCATTTGGTGCGGGACCAGATATTCATTGGATGATGCTATTTGTGTTGTGCCTTGCCTTCCAGGGTCCGAAAAACCATTATCGATGAACATCAGTTATCAGTTCAACGGAATTCTAAGCTGGTAGCTAAATGTTGCCAAGTGATAGCCAAAAGCCTGCTCGGGGGAGCAGGCTTCCGGTTTCAACATTTATACAGACTTGCGCCAGTTAGAACGATACATGAGATACAGGAAATACGGTGTTCCAATGATCGCAATGAGTATGCCTGATGGAATCTCTGTCGGTGCCATGACGGTTCTGCCGATAGTATCGGCGAGCACCAGCATGACTGCACCCGCTAATGCGGATAGGAACATGGATCGTCTTAACTTATTTCCTGTCAGTAACCGAACCATATGGGGTGCAATCAAACCAATAAAACCGACGGTTCCTACACAAGCAACTGCACCTGCTGCAAGCAAAACACCAACTGCCATGGCTAATAATCGTGTACGGCGTACACCCAGACCAAGTCCGGATGCACTGTTATCGTCAAATACCAGCAGTTCGAATCTGCGTGCCAGCCACCAAGCTACCGGTACCAGAATCACCAAAAATAATCCGATAACCTTCACCTGATCCCAGGTACGAGCATAGGTACTGCCTGTCAGCCAGATATATCCACTGCTACCGTATACCGCACCTCGTACAATCAGGATTTGAATACCTGCTCCGGCAATGGCAGACATCGCGATCCCCAGCAACACCACTGCAGACGGGTTCAGCCCTTTCTTCCAGGCAAGTGAGAACACAACCACTGCGGCAATGGCGGCACCGATGATTGCTGCAATCGGCAGCAAGTAACTCGGAAGACCCGGCCATAAAATAATGACCATCATCGCTCCGAGACCTGCACCAGAGGAGACACCCACAATTGAAGCATCCGCCAGCGGGTTACGAACCGCCATTTGAATCAGCACACCGCTAATGGCCAGTGCTGCACCCGCTCCAGCGGCAACAAGGGTACGCGGAATCCGAAGCTGAACCAAGGCGGAGAACAGTCCATCCGACTGGAACAGACTCGGCAACAGGTCAGCCAGTGGAATCCGCATCCCGCCAAACATTGTACTGAGCAAGATAAGTCCGACGGTAATGATCGAAAATAAGACGGCCACGGGGCCGAATGCAAAGCGACGTGAAGTTGCTCCCGTGCTCATTGATGTGGACATGCCTGATCCATTCGCAGCCTTCATTCGTTCGAGCACAAGCCAGATGAGCCATGGTGCACCAATGATCGCCATAACAGCACCTGTTGGCAACTCCATACTGGAGTTATGCACCATCTTGGCAAGGACGTCTGCCCCAACAAGGAGCGCTGCTCCCCATATAAACACACCGGGTAACAGTAATCGGTTAGAACGTACACCACTCAATCGTACCAGATGGGGTGCTACCAATCCCACGAAGCCAATCGGTCCAATCACACTGACGATGACTGCAGCCAGCAATACGGCGAGAATTAAACCACCCGTACGAGCCAAACCAACCTTTTGCCCCAAAGAAGAAGCCGTTGATTCATCCAGCTCCAGCATATCCCACTGTCTGGACAAGAGTAACGCTAGGAGGAGGATGCCAATTACCCAAGGCCACGCATAAGACACACCACTCCAGTCATTCTGGACAAGTGTTCCAGAGCCCCAGAGAAATAACCCTTGTGTCTCCATGGAGAAAAATATATGTAATGCACTTGTAAATGAACCGAGCACCATCGATACAATCATACCTGACAATGCCAGTCGAACCGGGCTTGATGTTCGTCCGCCGCCCATGAAATAAGCTGCAAACGCTGCCAGTAAACCACCAAGAGCTGCGAAAAGAAACGGAGACTGACTTAACAAACCCGGAAAAGCGATAGCTCCCAACACCACCACAAAGTACGCTCCTGCATTAATGCCCAGCGTATCCGAAGCAGCCAGTGGATTACGAGTAATCGTCTGAAGCAAAGCACCTGCAACAGCCAGTGCACCGCCTGCAAGAATACCAATCACCGTACGCGGCATCCGCAAATCCCAGACCATATTATGCTCTAATGAATCCTGTCTGCCTGTGAGCGAGTCCCAAACGACATGCAAAGGAATGGATGCCTCTCCATAAATTAGACTTACAAAAAAAAGCACGATGAGAGCGGTTAAACCGCCCCCATATATGCTTATTGTGCGCCAATTCATCGTTGGCTTGGATCTTTGAACCGAACTCATTTGGTAATCGCCTCAACAACACCGTCAACCAATACTTTGGAGGAGATCGGTCCACCAAAAGTCCATGTGGTGCTGGCCAGTTGATAGGTGCGTTTGTCCTTCACGAAGTTCAGTCCGTTCCAAACCGAGTTATCTTTCATGGCTGTGCCAAAAACGTCATCGTCTGGTTGAGTGATATAAATGAAGTTACTGTCCTTAACAGCCGTCAACGACTCAATTCCTACTGTCGAGAAGCCGTAGTTTTCCAGTTTGTCCGGCTTCCAATCGTTCACCAGACCAATTTTGTCCAATGTACCGATAACAACCGAATTATCCGTAAACATACGCAGGCTGACTGCATTTTGATACGTGAATGCTTGTGTCAGTGCAAAGTTGAAGTTCTCTTTACCCGCAGCAGCCAGTTTTTCTTTGGCTTCCACATAGTGCTGATCGAGATCACTAAGAACTTGCTTAGCCTTGTCTTCTTTACCAAGAGCTGTTGCAATGGTATTAAAGATCTCTGTCATTTTGTCATAATTATAGCCATCGCCATCATACGGATCGAATTCAATGGTTGGTGCAATAGCATTAAGCTGATCGTAGACCGCATTATTATTATCTGCGTTAGCAATGATCAGATCCGGCTTCAATGCAGCAATAGCTTCCAGATTCGGCTCACCACGTGTTCCGATATCCGTTACACTGTCATCCAGTGCTGCTTCGGATGTTACCCACACTTTATAGTTAGCGTTATCTGCATTACCTACTGGCTGAACCCCCAGGGCAACAACATCTTCCGTATATGTCCATTCAAGTGTAACGACACGTTCTGCTGGCTTGTCCAGCTTAAGCTCTCCACGTTTATGCTTCACGGTAACAGGACCTGCTGTTTCTTCAGCGGGAGCACTGCCCGAATTAGTACCTTGACTTGTGTCTGTTGTAGTCGTGGTTTTACCACAACCCGCCAAAACCAGCACAAATGCCAGCATGATCAACAGTGCGTTTAACCCTTTTTTCATATCTTGATCTCCCCTGTTTGTATGTATTTATATGATAACAATTATCATTATCACTATTGGATTATGCCGTAGGAATGAATTTTTGTCAATGAAAAGTACCTTATTTCAACTCTTTTATGAAATAAAAAAAGGAAAAGGATAGCTCAACGGCCATCCTTCCCCTTCTATTGCTTGTCTGTCTGCATTAACTCAACTGCATCGTAGTGATGCACGTATTATCATTTTCGTATGTAGACAATTGCGTTTCTGCAACCTTTCCATCTCGAACAATCCGAATCAGATAGGTTCTGTCTCGTGGCACCCAAAAGTCCATAAATCCGTTCGCACCAGATTTAATCACTTCATCTTTCATAAACGTGTTGCCTTGAGAATCGTGAATGGTAACGCTGAATTCCTTATTGCTCATTTCCCCCTGACAACCAGTCAAGCTATGAATTGCACAGGGATGGGTCTGGTCCACGTAGGGTGCAATGGACAGGAAAAATTCTTTTTCAGGCAAATCATATGTAGTCGTATGTTTATCTTGATCGGTGACGATTAACTGTTTGGCATTAATGGAGGCAGATTCCGGTGTCTTTTTTCCTGTACTGATATCTTCCACCAATTTTCTGATATTGGGCGCATTGGCTGTACCTGCCTCTTCCTTGCCCGTATTATTTGCAAACAGGTAGGTTCCGATTACAATGACAATTGCAACACTTGCAATGATCCACATTTGTTTTTTCATCTGGAGTCCATCTCCTCGTCCGTTTTTATTAAGTATAATGGAGAACAAAGCAATATGGACTGATACAACAAACAATTCACCAGATTATCACATTATTGGTACAGATCTTTTCGCATCATAGTTGATTGGTTCGAATGGTAGGCAAGACTCTGGAAACGCAGAGAGCAGCGGTGAAGTCTATGCACTTCATCGTTCCGCCACTCTCCAGTGCCTACTAGTTCAGACTATCTTTTTGAATAAATAGACTTATTGACTGGATAAAACACATAAACTTTTATTTTTATGCTGACATACACTATATTGAGAATCGGAATTAAGGAGTCAGTTTTAGAATGGTCATAGTGGTATTTAGATTGTTATGCAACTGTGCAGGAGTTGCATTCGCATTTACCAGCTGGATCGTCGTCGGAACCGTTGTTACCGTAACAATAACTTCAGCAGATATAGGTCCTCCTCCATTACCTGTGAAAGGCACAGGTGTTATGGGCGTTCCATTTACTGTGAGGTTGAAATCTGCATCGCCCTGATTATGAATGCTAAAAGAGATCAAGTAACTTCCTGTTTCATTGATTGTTATCGTGGAGGACGGCGGCACGAATGTGAATGCACCTCCAACATTAGCCAAAACCCCGGTTAAAGTTATGGGTGAGTTGCCAGGTACTGTGTCTGTACCTGTGCCAGGATCTGCTCGGAAAACACTTAGGAAATCGGATATTCCAGCCCCAACTGGACCGGCCGGACCTGTTGCTCCTGTTGCTCCTGCTGGACCTACTGGGCCTACTGGACCCACTGCTCCGAGCGCGCCGGCTGGCCCGACTGGCCCTTGTATACCTGGAATCCCTTGCAGTCCTTGTGGTCCCGGTATCCCTTGAGCACCGGTCGCTCCTCTGAGACCTATCGGTCCTTGTGGTCCCGGTATCCCTTGAGCGCCAGTTGCCCCTTTTGGACCTATCGGTCCTATTGGTCCAGGAGTTCCTTGAGCGCCTTGCGGTGCATTAACGACAACCTTAGGTCTAACCTTTACCACCTTAACCTTAACACGACAATGCATGCTTTGTTTAAATTTACGTCTACAAATGCGTTTTCCATGACGATTTAACAATGAACTCACCTCCGTGATATTTCTCCCCATACTATGTGTATCCATCACGAGGGGCATAGACTATGAACTATAAATTAGAAAATTTTAGTGCCCATAAAGAGAAAATTGGTCTATGAATCCAGTCTATAACATGAATGTATAGACCCATTTTCAATATAAAATGCAGATAAAAAAGCCAGTCGAACACGAGATATTCTCGATGTTTGACTGGCTTTTGCTATGCTTATCCCTTTCACACAGGTTCTTCTTATTTTACAATAGTGCTTTGTTTTTTTCATAGAACCGGGCATTGTGAGAAGATACACCTGCCATATCGGAAGCAGCAGGCTCCAGATACATCTTGGCACTGTTAACCGCGAGTACCGCATCGTTAAATGCACCAGCAATTAGCCTGACTTTGCTTCCATAGGTGATGAAATCACCTGCTCCGAATATGCCTGGAATGTTGGTACGCATACGCTGATCAACAGATACGCCATAGTCTTCCCTTGCCAGTCCCCATTGCACGAGGTTACCAAAATCACGATCATACCCATGGCTTACAACAACTTCATCCACCTCAACAGGTATGATCTCACCGGTTTCGACATGGACCAACTCGACACGTTCGATTTGGTCACCTGTACCGTATAAGCGAGAGATGTTATATGGTGTCATGACTGTGGATTGAGCTTTCATCTGGGCAACAGGTGACTCGTGTCCGGTAAATTCATGGCGCCTGTGTACTACCGTAACTTCACTTGCGATCTTGCCCATTTCATTCGCCCAGTCGACTGCGGAATCGCCGCCACCCGAGATCAGAACACGCTTCCCGGCAAATCGGGATAGATCAGTTACGGTATAGTGCAGATTCGTCAGCTCATACCGATTGGCACCCTCGACATCCAGCTTTTGCACCTGAGTCATGCCTCTGCCCGCACATAACAGGATGGTACGTGTGTAATGACGCTCGCCTGTTTTGGAAATGAGTACAAATACACCATCCTCATGTCGTTCAAGCTCGGCTATTTCCTGCCCAAACACAATCGTTGGATCGAACGTTCTCGCTTGTCTTTCCAGTGAATCAATCAGCTTCTCGCAGCGTATCGGATCGACCCCGCCCACATCCCAGATCAGCTTCTCCGGGTACGTACGCATGAATCCACCCAGCTCCTGCTTGGCTTCAATGATCTTGGTACGCATGGCTCTCATGCCACTATAAAAGGAGGCATACATTCCAGCAGGTCCCCCGCCAACGATGGTAATATCATAAATATCCAGTTGATTCGCTGTAGTCATTTTTGCTGTACTCATCTATGGCACCAACTTTTCAACAACATAGTCCATCAGTTTTACAGAGCCTATCGGACCCACACCGGATACGAATTGACTTGTCTTCAATGGAAAGACATGATCATTCTTCACAGCCTCCAGATTCGACCACACCTGGCTTGCTTTTAGATCTTCCATAGATTTCTTCGTGTCATAACCTACGAGGGTTCTGTCTTCAAGAAAAATATAATCCGGATTCATCTCAGGCAAGAATTCCAGTGAGAACTGGCTAAACCAATCTGTAGAATCTTTAATAGCTTCAGGACTATTCAGACCCAGGATGTCATAGAAGAAAACACTGCTGCTTCCTCCTTTAGGACCCATGAAACGGTAACGATTGTGCTCCACCCGGAGAACCAATACGGTCTTGTCTCCCAGGGCTGCCGCAATTTTCTCTTTCGCTTGTGAGGCTTTCTCGTCGAATTCAGCCAGTATTTTGGCAGATTCTTCGGTTTTATCGAATATGGCAGCCAACTTCGGCATGGCACGTTTCATTTCACTGTTGGCATCCAGTGCCACCGTTGGAGCAATTTTGGATAACTCGTCATATACGCCCTGTTCCATACCTTCACCAGCTGTAAGAATCATATCCGGTGACAACGCCAGCAACTGCTCATAGTTATATTGGTATTGCTCCACTTCGATGACCTGAACGCCATGTTCTTTAAAATAAGCAGGACGGTATTCCGCTTCAACTTCGGGAGTTAACAAAACCATTTGGGGTGTAACCCCCATCTCAATCAGATACTCGGCATAGATCGAATCAAACACAATTAAATTTTGAGGATTGGCAGGAATCGTAACTTCTCCAAACTGATCCTGAACCACTTTAGTTCCGCTCGCATCCTCTGCATCCTCTGTTGTACTTGCTGCTCCTTCAGTTGTAGCACCAGCTGTTCCAGCTGTAGCGTTCTCTTCAGTAGTTCCACCGGAACATGCGGCCAGCATCATACAGACCATCAACAGCAGGATGGCTAACCCTTTCAATCTTCGTGACATGATATACTTCGCCCCTTATGTATATTGATAATGATAATTATTATCAAATGGTATCAAATAAGAAGTGTCGCTTCCATAGCATATCGTGCGTATTCATTTGGATTATTGTGCTCTCTCATGATGAGACTCCGTAAGATGGCTAATGATCTGATTTAGAATCAACGTATGTCCCGTAATTCCGTGACCGTCCACCCACAGGTTAGTATCCACGTATAATACCCGATTATTTTTCACAGCCTTCAGGTCATTCCATTGCGGACTATCCCATAGTTTCCTCATATTCTCTTCAGCACTGAAGTGTTGCATAATCCGCTTCTCCACAAAGAGGTAGTCGGGATTGGCTTGTGTGAGCAGTTCAAGCGAACAAGGATTAAACCAGGCTGCACCTGAATCCAGTGCTTGCGGCAGTGCCAATCCAAGCTGTTCATATAACAAGTGTGATACCCCGTGGGAATGCCCACCCAGATATCGATAACCAAATGCTTCTACCCTTAGCAGCATAACTGTGGATGCGGATTGAATGATGGGTTGCAACTGTCGCTTCGCTACAATAACCTCGTGTTTCATCTGCTGATGCAGTCTGTGGGCCTCTTCTTCTTTGAGAAACCAGCCTGCCAACTGATCGAGCATGGGTTCCACATCTTGATGAAGGCCGGTTAGAATCGGTGCAATTGTGCGCAGCTCTTTTTTGACCTCTTCCGTCAATACGTTTCCAATCAACATCTCCGGTTGAATTTGTCGGACAAGATCTATCTCCACCTCATACTGTGTTACCTCCAGCATCTCTACTCCATGCGCAGTAAATTGTTCACGGTGATGTGGAGACAACAGGATCGGTGTGACCACAACGGCATGGGGAATGACACCCAGATGAATCATGATTTCGCCACAGATGGGAGACAGTGACACGATCTTTCGCTGCGTCATCGTCTGCCTATAATTTTTAGGTGATACGCCAGTCAATTGTTTGAAGCGCCGGCTGAAATAATGAGCATCATCAAATCCAGACTTCTTGGCAATATCCTGAGAGGTTGCTGTAGTTAATAACAGTTCTTCCTGCGCGCGATAGATCCGGTAGTGTGCCAGATAATCCAGAGGTGGCTTACCATATCGTTCACTAAATTTGCGGGAATAATGCCAGGGACTAATACCTGCAATCTGAGCTAACTGCGTACGTGTAATCACCTGATCATAATGCTGCTGCATGTAGTCAATGGAGCGAAGTATACCGTGTTCTGGCTTCAACTCGTTATCCGGCTGTGTCCGATATAGATTACTTAACAACTCATATAACAAATGCTGATGACCAACCCTTCCTGCAATCTGATCCTCTGTATGCACTTCACTCCAATGCTGAATGATACTTGCCAGAGCTCCACCCGACAGCTGCACTTTCTGATACGCCTCTCCGGACGGTAACCGCCATTGGAATTTTTCAGCTTCCCGTCGATCATGCAGCACCGAATATGTATCGAACTGAACATGCCAGCCTGCCAGATCCAGGTTACCACCTTCAATGACCTCCATTACGGAGTTCTCTTCAAGCGCAATTAATTCTCCAAAGGAAACGTGAACTCGGTGTCCATTCATATTCCAGATCGCTTTTCCATCAATAATAAATATCAAGGTGTGACTGGGGAAGTGATGCAGTTCTCCTTTCGTTATCCATGCATTGGTTAATGCCTTTGTTGACTTCCACTGAGCGATCCATTCCATGTTGTCAGACATATCGTTATCCTTTCTAAGGGATGAATCATCCTGATTTATTACGTTTCACTATATCAAAATACATGACATCTACATATCCAACAACTTATGGCATGATAAAATGATGAAACAGCTATTATATATTTATACATATATCATTGGGATAAAAAACAAAAAAAGCCCGTACCATCAGGTACAAGCTCTTTCTTACAACGGCAACACTACTCTTTCTACTCCTTCAATACTACGTTTCTAAGTCTTACTCAAAATTAACTTTTGGCGAGGTCTACCCCTGTTTCAGTTTTCTTCCTGCCACCCAATACGGTCAGTCCACCTGCCACACCGAAAGCAATAACTACACCAATACAAGTGTGTAACAGATTCAGGCTGCCCTCTTCGCTGAAGAGCGGGAGGCTGAGCAAGCTCGGATTCCCAACGATAGCGAATGCCTTGACAGATAACAATCCAAAATACATTCCACCCGCAGCTCCACCCAGCAGTGCCGCATAGAAGGAGGATCTCTTTCTCATGTTGACTGCATACAATGCAGGCTCTACCACTCCAAGGAGGGCTGTTCCCGTTGCCCAGAAAGCAACTCTTCTGGAAGCTGACTCTTTCGAACGCAAAGCGGTTGCGAGCGCGGCCCCCGTTTGCCCAACAATCGCCACTAACATCGCAGGAATCACCATGGAAGAACCATTCATGAGCATATCATTCATGATGATGGCAAGCATCCAGTAGTGCAATCCCAGAATGATCATCAAGGAGAAGAATGCCCCCAGTAACATCACCGATATCACTGGAGCATTAGCTACTAGTGAATCCAATGCTTCCGGCAGATATTCATCAATCCAGGTTCCAACTGGACCAAATATCATCAATACTAGCGGAACAAGAATCAGTAACGTCAGGAATGGGGCAAGCATGCCTTTGGCGAATTTTGGACTCCACCGTTCAACGATTCTTTCCAGGTAGGCCGCTGCACAGATCGTGAGAATGATCCAGATGGCCGTAGAGTAAAAAGCAGGCTGAGACACCAGTGGCACACCCAGGAAATGAACCTCTTTTTCCCCTGACATCAGCATGGTCATCTCCGGATAAAACATGAGTCCGCCAATCGATGCAGCAACATAGATGTTGCTCTTCAGCCGATACGCTGTGCTGATTGCTACCAATATAGGCAGTACATAAAATACACTGTCTCCAATGATCCTGAATATCGTAAAGGTCTGGTTGTCCATCAATGCAGAAGAATCCGCAGAACTGTACGTATCCATTAACGTAATAATGGCGACTATAATTTTAATAACAGCGGCTCCGAGAATTGCAGGCATCAAGGGCATGAATACATCGGATACAAAATGTAAGATCGAGAATCTGTTCTTCTTCGCGTGTCCTGCTTCCTGCAACACTACCCCTGTCGATTCCGCAACACCCATACCCAGTAACGTATTGTAAATAAGTGAAGATTCGTCTCTTATTGCCAGATGGCACCGCTCACCCGTTATCCGAATATCTGCCACAACATCTGAGGAAGCAAGAATAGACATGTTCAATTGGGTACTGTCCTTTATTACCAGCGTCGTTGTGCCATTATCATGTTCTACAAGCTTGATGTTCTCCTTACCACCTGCGAGTTCCAACCAATCGTCAATCTGTGTGTCATTCATTATGTACAATCTCCTCATGTTACGGTAAACCCGTGTTTTGTGATGTGTTATAATCTAATCTGCCTTTATCTATATACACATTTCCACGAAAAAACTTCAATAGGATAAAAAAACTAATTTCCCTGACATTGCATGTTTATTTATACAAGGTATATTGACCTATAACATTGTTTACGTAGCAAAAAAGCCTGCACAAGCGCAGGCTCTAACACGTCTTCCATATGTTCCAGTTTATCCACTTATGACAGTGCCAACATCGCGTTCATATCTTCTTCTGCCGTTGTAATTAACTTCAGGCCAAACATATCCACGAGTACATCCAAGACCCCTTCCGATATGAACTCAGGCGGTTTAGGTCCAATTCGGATGTCCTGAATGCCGAGGCTGAACAGGCCGAGCAGGATCGCAACTGCTTTTTGCTCAAACCAGGACAGCACAATGCTGACAGGTAACTCGTTGACGGTACAGCCAAAAGCATCCGCCAAAGCCATGGCAATTTTCACCGTAGAACCGGAATTATTGCATTGACCCAGATCAATGTAACGCGGTATACCCGTGTCTCCAACCGTACCATAATCCACATCGTTGAAGCGGAACTTGCCACAGGATGTTGTCAGAATTACGGTATCATTTGGCAATGATGTCGCGAGTTCACGATAGTAGTTGCCGCCTTTGCCTGGTGCATCACAGCCTGCAATAACGAAGAATCGACGGATATGACCGTCTTTCACCGCTTGAATAATTTCGGGCGCCAGTCCAATCACGGTCTCATGATGGTATCCTGTCGTCAAGACTTGCTCGGACTGTATATCGGCCGCAGGCAGGGACAATGCGCGTTCAATCAGAGGTGAGAAGTCATCATCCATAATCTTGGCCACACCCTCCAGACCCGCCACTTCATACGAGAAAAAGCGATCTGCATATGTACCTTTGATCGGCATGACACAGTTGGTCGTTGCCAGAATAGCACCCGGGAATTGTTCAAAGAGTCTTCTTTGATCGTACCAGGCTTTACCGATATTGCCCTTGAGATGGGTATATTTCTTCAGTGCCGGATAACCGTGCGCAGGTAACATTTCCGAGTGGGTATAGATATTGATTCCTTTACCTTCAGTTTGACGCAGCAGCTCCTCCAATGCATACAGATTATGTCCCGTCACCACAATGCACTGTCCTTCGATCTGATTCTGGCTGACCGTAATCGGTTGCGGTACACCAAAGCGATCCGTATGCGCACGATCTAGCACGTCCATAATGCGGATGGCTGCATTACCTACTTTCATTGCCATCTCCAGATGTTCCTGTACATTAAAATTCGAGTTCGTTAATGTCATATATAATGCCTCATGTGTAATTCGATCCACCTCAGGATCAGAATATCCCAACTGGCGTGCGTGTGTCGCATAAGCAGCGATGCCTTTTAACGCAAAGATCATCGTATCCTGCAAGCTTGCGATTGTTTCGTTTTTGCCGCAAACCCCTACCACGGTACACCCGCCACTCGGCGTCTGTTCGCATTGATAACAAAACATATGATTCCCCTCCAAACTTAGATTAAACGCCGTTCGTTATGTAATAGCGTAACAGACCCTGATATGCGCTAGTGTGATGGTGCACACAGTTTTTGATCTAAATCTATTTTGGTTTTCTAGACCATCATGCAAATTGGAAATAATAATATTCGAAAAAAGGCATATCTCGGTTCATTATGAAAAATACTGTGTACAGCTAAAAACGTATTCATTCCATAATCTTAAAAAATACGGAAATGAAACGATTCTAGATTTTGCTCGTAAGGGTAATACACAGAGAGAAATCTAATATTCAAGGAGCTGGTCAATTGCAACATTATAGACACAGTGCGGAGGAAACCCTTCAGGATGTACAGAGTTCCTCCAAGGGACTCACGACTTCCGAGGCTGCCAAGAGACTTGAAACGGAAGGATATAACGAGTTAAAAGGGAAAGACGCAACACCTGTCTGGAAATTGTTCCTCGAAAATTTCAAAGATCCGATGGTCATCGTGCTGCTGATTGCAGCTGCGGTACAGGTGGTACTTGGACACCTGATTGAATCGTTGATCATATTCCTGGTTATATTGCTCAACGCGATAATCAGCGTAGTTCAGACCAAAAAAGCCGAGAGTTCGCTTGACGCGCTGAAACAAATGTCTGCACCCGAAGCCAAGGTTATTCGGGACGGGCAGAAAAAAACCATCCCAGCGAGGGAACTCGTTCCCGGTGATATTGTTATGCTGGATGCAGGTGATTATGTCCCGGCAGACGGGCGTATCCTGGAATCAGGAAGTCTGAAAATCAACGAAGGTATGCTGACCGGAGAATCCGAAGCTGCGGAGAAACACGCCGATACCATTCCGGATGAAGCGCCTATTGGAGATCGTCGCAATATGGCCTTCAGTGGCTCACTCGTCGTATATGGACGGGGCATGCTAGTCATTACAGGTACGGCTCTCAAAACCGAAATCGGCAAAATTGCCGAACTGATTGAAAATGCCGAAGCCAAGAACACGCCGTTACAGCGCAAGTTGGAATCATTCAGCAAAAAACTAGGCTTTTTCATCTTGGGGTTGTCGATTCTCATCTTTGGCATTGAAGCCGGTCGTGTATGGTTGACCGAAGGTACGGAGAATATCGGGCCATCCATCGTAAATGCACTGATGTTTGCTGTAGCTGTTGCGGTTGCTGCCATTCCTGAGGCACTTTCCTCCATTGTGACGATCGTATTGTCACTTGGTACGAATAAGATGGCCAAACAACATGCGATCATTCGCAGACTGCCTGCCGTGGAGGCGCTCGGTTCTGCCAGTATCATCTGTACGGATAAAACAGGAACACTAACTCAGAATAAGATGACTGTTGTCGATTATTACATTCCCCATGGTACCAAGGACGAATTCCCCGATGATCCCGATCAGTGGTCGGAAGAGGAACGGCGTTTGTTACATATTGCAGTACTCTGCAATGATTCAAATATTAATCAGGAAGGCAAGGAACTAGGTGACCCCACCGAAGTGGCCCTCATTGCCTTCAGCAACCGGGTGAACAAGGATTACAATGAAATCCGTGACCAGTTCCCGCGTGAAGCCGAGCTTCCTTTTGACTCGGATCGAAAGCTCATGAGTACGGTCCATACATTTGAGGGACAGACGGCTTTGCTAACTAAAGGTGGACCGGATGTGCTGTTCAGCCGCTGTAGTCATGTGTTTATCAATGGCGAAGTTCAGCCCCTCACACCCGAGATTCGCACACAGTTTGAAGAGAAAAATGAGGCATTCTCCAAACGTGCCTTCCGTGTGCTGGCCTATGCGTACAAAAAATTCGATGACAAAAACCAGGTCACTATTGATGACGAGCATGATCTGACACTAGTTGGCCTGACAGCGATGATTGACCCACCGCGTGAAGCGGTATACGGGTCGATTGAAGAGTCCAAAAAAGCGGGCATTCGCACCATCATGATCACCGGAGATCACAAAACGACGGCTCAGGCCATCGGTGTGGATATCGGCCTTGCCGAACCGGATGATCTCGCCATTACCGGCGCCGAACTGGACAAAATGTCTGATGAAGAGCTGGATCGACAACTTGAACACATCTCGGTATACGCCAGAGTATCACCTGAGAATAAAATCCGGATCGTGCGTGCGTGGCAACGCAAAGGCAAGGTTGCAGCGATGACCGGAGACGGAGTCAATGACGCACCTGCGCTGAAACAGGCCGACATCGGCGTAGCGATGGGTAGCGGAACGGATGTCGCCAAGGATGCAGCTGCCATGATTCTGACGGATGATAACTTTGTCTCCATTGTGAATGCAGTCAGTGTTGGGCGGATGGTATTTGATAATATCAAAAAAGCTATCGCTTACCTGTTCGCGGGTAATCTCGGTGCCATTATCGCGATTTTGTTTGCTCTGGTGGTCGGCTGGGTGAATCCGTTCACGGCCCTTCAACTGCTGTTCATTAATCTGGTGAACGACTCCCTGCCTGCCATCGCTTTGGGCACAGAGAAGCCCGAGCCAGATGTCATGCGGCGTAAACCGCGTGATATTAACGAAGGCATCTTCGCAGGCGGAACCCTGCAGGCTGTGATTACACGTGGTGTCCTTATAGGTGCGGCTGTTATCGTATCCCAATATATCGGGCTTGGCATCTCGGAGGAAATCAGCGTAGCTATGGCATTCACAACCTTGATTCTGGCACGCAGTCTGCAAACTTTTGCAGCACGTTCCAATACACAAACCATCTTCCAGGTGGGCTTCATGACCAATAAATTCGTGCTTGGTTCCATTCTGGTATGTCTCTGTCTCTATGCAATCACACTGATTCCAGGTGTTCGCGGCGTCTTCGCCATCCCGAATACATTCGGTTGGAATGAGTTCTTGATTGCAGGTGGACTCGCACTAACTGCCGTCATTCTGATGGATGTTATCAAGTGGGTTCGCAATCGCGGCAAACAAGTTACTGCGGCATAAGATCTGCAGATATCGTACGTATGCACAAACAGGCGCCCGTTATCGGAGCGCCTGTTTGTTTACCGTATTTTTTTTCACAGTCAAAGAATATACTTCTCATCCATACTGATGCTTATGTTTTCTAAGGCAATCCTCGAAATTGCTAAGCATTAAGTTGATATCTATATACCAACCAACAGATGGACAGGATCAGGATACATATTCCCCAGGATACCGTGGGGAAGGTCGCCGACCAATTGAACTTTTCTTTCCCTTTTGAACCATTTGTTAATCCGGATGCTATTAACGCCACTCCAATAATTAAACCGATCTGGGCAAACAACAACAAAATTCCTTCTACCATGTAGATAACTCCCTCACATACTCAGCTATCAATTTGAGCATTAATAGCATTTAATAAGTCCGTTTTCTGTACTGTATCTAATTACCCCTGTTTGATGCCAAAAGCGATCCATCGTCCATCAATATCCTCGATCACAAACTCCTTGTTATTATAATCTGTATGATTGAGGGCACGTACAATCTTCACATCTGCGTTGATCAATTCCTGTTGAAGCTCTTCCTGATTCTTGGTAATAAAATATGCATCATATCCATAACCATATAATTCTCTGTTGGGAATGACCTTCTGTCCATTACTTTGGGTTAAAATAATCTCGGTAAGATCACGATACAGGCAGATATGAGGTTCCGCGGCATCGAGATATTCAACGACCCGAAAGCCTATCTTTTCTTCATAAAACTGCGCGGTTCGCTTCATATCCAGCGTCGGAAATACGCTGTGGGACATCAATAATAAGTGATTCATCCTGTAAACTCCTTATAAAATAATCAAATCTAGTTATGTATTCCAACCATCATCTTACCCAATTTCAGGGAACTAGTCTATAAATTAAAACTCTACATCACTTAAAGTTTACTTATACTGAGAAATATACTGTATGACATTATTGCCATATAATAAAATGAAGTGTAAAATGATATATTGCTTTTCATCACATTTTCATCAGAGCTCAATCCGAATTCACATTCATAGATAAGACAGGAATGGTCACGTGAAAGATAAAATTGTCATGCCACTCTGGACGTGCTGCTTGTTCATCGTTGTGATGAACACCACCATGTTCAATGTTTCTTTGCCAGTCATTATTCATGATCTGCAGATTACCTCGGACCTGGGGTCTTGGGTCATCTCAAGTTATTCCATTGGTTACGCCCTGTCGACGGTGATTTACAGTCGATTGTCAGACCGTATCCCGGTACGCAAACTGCTCACGGTCGGGCTCCTGATCCTGGGGTTATCTTCATTGCTGGGGTTGTTCGCACATAACTTCACGATCCTGTTGCTCACCCGCATTCTGCAATCTGCGGGTGCAGGAGTTATGGCCGGGCTGGGTCTCGTCATTGCAAGTCGTTACATCCCGGTGGAACGACGCGGAGCTGCCATCGCGCTGATCTCATCAGGTAGCGCTATGGCTTTTGGACTTGGCCCCATTGTCGGTGGACTCATTAGCGAGTACTGGGGCTGGAACGGACTTTTTGCCATAACCGTGCTTGTCCTGCTCGCTCTGCCTGTATTGCTCTATTTTCTCCCCCGTGAATCCGTCAAAACAGATCAGCCGTTCGATATTATTGGTGCCATATTAACCGTCATTAATGCCATTACACTTCTCGTCGCGATCACCCAGCAATCCTGGTTATGGTTTGCCGTGGGCGTTATTTCACTTGTTGCACACCTCCTGTATATTCGGAAAGCGAGTCTTCCTTTTGTGAATCCACAAGTGTTCCGAACGCCAGGATACACCCGGTTAATCCTTATCGGATTCTGCGTGCTGGTGGTAAATCTGGGTAATCTGTTTTTGATGCCGCTTGTGCTCGCAGATCTATATGGACGCTCATCGCTCGCCATTGGTTTGCTGATTGCTCCCGGAGCTATTGTTGCAGCATTTTGCACCCGCTTCGTCGGACGCTGGATCGACCGTTATGGCAATATGCGATTTATGATCATCGGACACATCCTGCTTGCAGCGGTACTTGCCCTATTCATGCTCGGACTGGATCAATCCGCCCTGATCATTACCAGCGGTTATCTCTTTTTCTCGCCGGCACTCTCGGCATCCATGGCTTCACTGAATAATGAAGCGTCACGAGTGCTGCCCAAAGCGCAAATCGGTTCCGGTATGGGCATGTTACAACTGATTCAATTCTTCGGTGGATCGGTATCTGTAGCCGTGTGCGGGTTGCTGTTGCACAGCATTCCGGGAGTATCAGTAGAGGAAGCTTATCATGTGGTATACGCTTGTCTGTTGCTCGTCTGCATTGTTTCACTGGTTCTGACCGTCTGGCATAGCAGAGCTTCACGCTCAGGCATTGAACATCTTGCATCCGGTAGTTAAATTGTTCCACAGGTAAAAGGCTCGCGCCTTAGCGCAAGCCTTTTTTCGAATTGGTACAGGAGGTTTCAGTTTCAAAAATGAGTATGCATTCCGTGAAATCGCCACCGCTCCTTATCCTGCTCAAGCAGCATGCCAACTATTTCCCGTCCAGTGCTGACTTCCAGGCCTCCATGATGCTAATTGGGGCTTTGCTACTGCTCTCCCCGCCACCTTCCTTCGTCCAAAGTGGTGGATAATACGCGAATACTTGTCCCGTCTGGAGCTGTGCCATATCCTCCTGCCAACCTTTCCAGCGAAACGTCTGATAGAACTGCCCCAGATCGCCATCCGCCAGCCAGTTGACGAAACCTGAATATGTCAGTTCTGTCGATTCCCATTCCAATGTATCCGGTGCAAAATAATAGACCTCTCCTGTGCGGCCATATTTGCCTGTATCCAGTCCGAAGAAACCACCTGCCACATCATATGCGACGACCATCATACCTTCCAGTACATCTATCCAAGGTTGCTCACTCACACCATTCCAACTGGTGAGACTCCCCGATGTACTGTCACCACCCGCACCAAGCAGCGTGATCCAGCCATGGTCCAGTACAATACCTTCTGTCTCATAAGCAACAGCCCCCAAATAGGATTTGGTGCTTATTTGCAGACGATAGAGGGTATCCTCTCCAGCCTCTTGTTTTGCTGGAACATACACATATGTATTTTGCCCGCTATCCAGGAGTTCCTTGAGTTCTTCCCATGCGTGATTCTCCCGATCTACTAATTCAGCTATCGTTAATGTATTCATGAGCAGTCTCCTCGCTGATTTTATAAGAGCATATCATGGCTTATTAACCCGTTCAAATCTGCTATAATCTAGGGCGTGTCTGAAAACTCAAAAGGAAGCAGATTTTGCCGAATTTTCGTTCCAAGCAAGGAAGTTTTCCGCAGGCGTGCCGGGGCACGTCAAGGGAAAGTGACGCAGCAGGGGGCGAAAAGGCGGAAAAAGATGCACTTCAGAGAGTTTTGAGACACGACCTAGCTTCGTAGGTAAATATAAAGGAGGAACAACTTTGATTCGTACAGTTCTGCTGATTATTCCGATTCTAATGTTATTCGCATCTGGTTGTCAGGACCGTACCCAGTCCATGAAGACACCCGTTTCTGTTCAAAAGTCTGATCCTCAGGTCATCCATTACATATCCCCCCAAGGAAACGACGCGAATAAAGGAACCCTTCAATCTCCGTGGAAAACGTTGCAGCACGCAGCCGACCATGCTTCGCCAGGAAGCACGATCTATTTGCGTGAAGGCGTCTATCATCAGAAAGTCAAAATCACCCGGAGTGGCCATTCCTCCGGTAATCCGACCTTATTTTCAAGCTATCCGCAAGAGAATGTCGTCATTGATGGTGAAGGCCTCGCTGTCCGAGGCATCGAAGGACTGATTGAAATTGATAATGCCAGTTATATCACCATTCAAAATCTCGAAATTCGTAACTTCACGACCACACTGGGGGGCCAGGTTCCAACCGGGATCTATGTCCAAGGGGCAGGTGAGCATATTCAACTGTTGGGTAACACCATACACGCGATCGCTAGTTATGCACCTCCTGAGGGTCCCGATTTGATGGGCAGGGATGCCCACGGTATTGCCATATATGGCACAGAGCACCCTCAAGCATTACGCGATATCATCATCAAGGATAATAATTTGTATGATCTTACCCTTGGTTCCAGCGAGTCGCTTGCAGTCAACGGCAATGTCGATACCTTTGCCATACAGAACAATATCATCCATGATTCCGACAATATTGGTATTGATCTGATCGGGTACGAGGGTACGTCCGAGGACGACACATACGATCAGGCTCGGAACGGCATTGTACGAGGCAACGAAGTATATGATATTACGTCCAATAACAATCCTTCCTATGGAACAGACCTTCCCAATGATAGCAACTCGGCTGGTGGCATCTATGTTGATGGCGGGAAAGATCATATCATCGACCAGAACCGGGTATACCGGAGCGACATCGGAATTGAGATAGCCTCAGAGCATGCCGGGCGGTCAACCAGCAACATTACCTTGCGTGATAACCTGATTTATTCCAACCGATTGACGGGCATTGCCATGGGAGGTTATGACGAGGAACGAGGAGCTACCGAGGATAGCAAGATTATGTACAATACGCTTGTAGGGAATGATACCCTGAATGCAGGCAATGGACAGTTATTCATACAGTCACGGACGAAGAACAATACGTTCATGCGTAACATTCTCGTATCCGCCAGCTCGGAAGTACTGATATACAATGAATATACCAGCAATAGCGGTAATGTGTTTGACCATAATGTCTATTATTCACCGGGAGAACAAGAAGATGCCCTGTGGGTTTGGAAAAATAAAGCCTACTCCGGCATCGCCGCCTACATGAAGGGATCTGGCAACGATGCTCACTCCATATATGTGAATCCGGCATTTATGAATGAACCGAGCGAAGATTTCCGTCTTCAGGCGAATTCTCCCGTGAAGTCGTATGGCTACCTTGCTCCGCGGTAAAGTTATTCTGATGCTACTCAGGTGGAATTAGCCCCGCCTATTATCACACAAATAAAAGGAGCCTGTGTTATGTGGGATCATTTCCCCCATTGTGCACAGGCTCCTTCTCGTTTCTTTTGATGCAATTCAGCCATCCTTAACTTTTTACCATTTGGGCTGAATGTGTCACCCGGTTTCGTCCTCCGGTTTTGGAGGCATACAGGGCGTTGTCCGCTTTTTGGAACAAGGACTGTTCCGTATCTTCCTCTACGACAGTGGCCGCACCGATACTCACGGTAATGTTATATTCACCCCAGTCGGCTGAAGCAACCTGTGAACGATATCTTTCTGCAGTACCCATGGCTTGCTCCTCTTCACAATCTGGAAGAATGATAACAAATTCCTCTCCGCCATAACGTGCAACCACATCGGTACTTCGCGACAACGATTGCAGCAGCCCCGCCAGATTGCCGAGTACCAGATCTCCAATAGGATGCCCATACGTATCATTAATGCTTTTGAAATGATCAATGTCCACAACCAGAAGGGAGAAATAACGTTGTTTCTCACGGAACAATACCAAGCTTTCAAGCATTCTTTCCTGGAAAAACCTGCGGTTCTTCAATCCTGTCAGCAAGTCGGTGGAAGCCAGTGTCTCCAACTGATCATTCACTTTGATTAACGCCTGCTCTTTGATCTTATATTCCTCGTGTAACCGTTCAAGCTCCTTGTTCGCTTCTTGCGTCGCTTGATACAGCTCTTGCAGCTTGGTTTTGGTATGCAAAATATCCTTCTCATGTTCGATTCGCTTACGCATGACAACCACAACACAATCTACCACGCTCTCCCCGTTACGCGTCTGACGAACACCGTTAAGCAGCACGGGAACAGCCTGCTGATCACGAGTACGAAACGTGAAATACATCTCGTCCACATGTCCATATAACTGGATGTAAGGATAGAAGTACGTATGGAAAAATACCTTATTGCTCACCGACATGGTGGACTCAATATGATGCCCTATAAGCTCATCGCGTTCATATCCAAGCATCGTCAGAAAAGTTTGATTAATCGATTGTACAATGCCCGAATCAGAGATAGAGAAGTATCCACAGGGCGCTGAATCTAGTTGAGTATCCATTAATAACAGCCTTTCTCCGGAATTTTATGCGCCAGTCAAATAATTCTTAATCATTCGGATCGTTTCTTCCGGTTGACTTAGATGCGGATAATGTCCCTTGGCCGTCATCTGTTGTAACCTACTATTTTTCAGATGAGCATGTAAATAATCCCCTACTTCAACCGGGGCAATACTGTCCTCGGAACACTGAAGAATTAATGTTGGCACACTTGCCTGCTCCAGATCAATACGACAGTCCGATAAAAACGTCACCTCGGCAAATTGTCTCGCAATATGCGGATCTCTGGAGCAGAAGCTTTTCTCCAACTCTTCCGTCAGTTCTTTCCGTTCCGGATTGTTCATCACAATGGGTGCCAGATAACTCGCCCATCCAATAAAATTCATCTGCATCATTTCAAGCAATTCATCGATATCATTCCGATCAAAACCTCCATAATAATTCGGCAGATCATTCACGTAACGTGGGGAAGGCCCCAACATAATGATTTGTTTGAAATATTGGGGGTTCTGAATTGATGCCAGCATACCAATCATACTGCTGACGGAATGCCCGACAAATATGGTGTCCCTTAGCTCAAGCGCTTCCATAATTTCTAGCACATCCTGGGCGTATCCTTGGAGGTTGTTATATTTGCCAGCATCATAATAGTTAATTTGCGATTCGCCCGATCCAACATAATCGAACAAAACTACACGGTAGTTGTCCATAAAACCTGGAACAATGTAACGCCACATATCCTGATCGCATCCAAAACCATGAGCAAATACAATCGTTTGGCTACCCGAGCCAAGCACTTTCACATTATTTCTTACAAGTACATTAACCGTCATTTCATATCACCTCTCCGAGGTAGTATTCACTTGAATCATTTTATCAGATTATTATATCGGAAAATGTTGGGATAGGGGTTAAAAATTAATAAATACTTCTCCCCTGCACCAAAAAAATCATGATTTCGTATTGAAACGCACTTTACAATCTGACTATCGTCAGGTAAGATCATTTCAACATGTCGGCCGACAGAGATCAATATACACGGAGGATCCTATGAGCACTTCTACTACCAGCCCTACACCTCAGCAACTCTGGGGAAGATCATTTATTTTCATCATGTTAGCCAACGCGCTATTGTTTATGGCCTTTGAGATGTTACTTCCCACCTTGCCATTGTTCGTTTCCAGTTTGGGTGGAGAAGCTTCACAGATCGGTCTTGTTACCGGCATATTTATGTTTTCTGCCATTTTGATTCGACCCTTCACGTCCGTTTTAGCGACCCGAATAGATAAAAAGGTTCTGTTGATTATCGGCATAACCATCTGTGCATTAATGACAGGTGCATACTACCTCTCGTCAGGTATTGGGATGATTCTCGTATTTCGAGTGATCCATGGATTCGGATTTGGTTTGGCAACGACCTATTTTGCGACGATTGCTACAGAAAACATTCCAAGAGATCGCCGGGGAGAAGGCATGGGGTATTTCGGAGTAGGCGAGACCGTCGCCATATCCATCGGTCCCTTGATTGGCACCAGTCTGTTGTTTAAGTATGACTATCAGAGCCTGTTTATGGGAGGCATGTGCATTTTGCTGTTAGCTCTCCTGATGGCAGTGTTTGTATCCAGAAAGCCCAAGGGGTTACCTGATAACGAAAACGCTGAACTTCCTGCTGCAACCGTCAAGTTGATCGAAAAGAAAGTACTGTTCCCTTCGTTGTTGATCATGCTGGTTGGCATTGCAGCCGGCTCCATCATGTCCTTTGTGGCTTTATTTGCTGCCGAGAGAGAGTTCAACAATATCGCTTGGTTTTTCTTTATCGTCGCTATCGCCAGCTTCGCCGTTCGATTGTTCTCCGGGAAAATGTTTGATCGATTGGGGCCAGGCTCCGTGTTGTTGCCTTCTGCCGTGTTTGCAATCGCAGGACTACTCGTTCTGACGATCGCCCGGAATGATGTGCAATTCCTGATCGCTGGCGCGTTATACGGCTTTGGCTTTGGTGCCATATTCCCGGCTATCCAGACCTGGTGTGTGAATCTTGTCGAGGAACATGAACATGAAAATGCGATGGCTTCCTTCTTTAATTTTTTTGACCTCGGGATTGGCGGTGGTTCGTTGATCCTGGGCGTGGTGGCTTCTGCATTTTCCTATACGGTGGTGTATGCTATCTCTATAGGCATTTTTGTGGTATATATCTTGTTATATTTGGTATACTCCCAAAAACAGCAGAGGTATACCGCTCGCCAACTGGAGGTAGACATTGAGTAAAAAACGAATCAAGGAAATTGCCATTCAACATTTTAATCGTCTGGGTTACGAGGGGACCAAGATGGCGCAGATTGCCGAAGAAGCAGGTATTCGCAAGCAATCTCTGGCTTATCATTATTCATCCAAAAAAGCGTTATTGCTGGAGTTATACGAGGAAGTTGTGCAGGAGGAACAGCAGTTTGTACGCCAATTTTTCAGTGAGTCTGATACCCAAACTCTGGATCAGCAACTGTATACCTTTTTGCATGAACACAAAAATCGTTTCCTGACCCATCCGAACGTTGCTTTTATGTATATCCTGTCATTTATCACACCACTGGAGGTGCATGATTTTGTGTTGGCCCAATATCGAACGTACCTCGGGACACTGAAGGAAGAGTTAGCAGCCGTCTTTACCAAACATCCCGATATACGCCTGAGTCCGGAAGAAGCCACCGTAGCCTTTGTTACCGTGATGGATGGATTGGACGTACAGCTCGTGTATGAGACACGGCAATCCTATGAACAAGCTTTGGCGATCACCTGGAATGTCTTCTGGTCAGGTATCCAGCGCTAACCAATGGATACGATGAGACTACACAAGTAGGAGGAATCAGACAACATGCAACAACTGGATGCGGCCTTAAGCCGTTTTGTGGAACAGCAGGATTTATATAATGAAGCTTACGGGCTTTTCAAAAATCATGATCTTCGTCCGCGCAAACACCATCACCAGCCGGAAGTAGATACACGAATACCGCTTTCACCGGAACTTCAATACCTGTACAGTCATTATGAAATGATGGATGCAGACGCTGAAGGTACTCTCAAAATGAAAAATGCCGCCGTCGAGATTGGTGATGCCGCATTGATCTTCTTTGTCGCACCTGAACATCTGCACCGTCAGCAATTGGGTTACCGCTGGATTGGTATGAATGAACCTTATGAGGAGTCCTCCACTTGGCCAACAAACCACGTCGTCATCGCAAACTTTAATGATGATCCGTTAATTGTGGATGTGGAAGCCCCGAACTCTCCCGTATATGCCGCTTTTACAGGGGGAGAGCCCAACCGTGTTGCTGATTCGCTGTCAGACTTTTTCAGTGCACTAGCCATCCTGATTGAAGCGGCACGGAGCTATGCCGGAGATTTGAAAGATGAAGAAACCTATGAGACAAAACCCGAGGTTCTGGAGCATGTGGAACCGCTAATGAATGATCTGTTGGGAGAAGAATATACTGCTCATCTCTTCGAGTATCTGTCATTTTGTTAAACCGTTGAATTGAGGAAATTGGAGGGGCATCCCTATGATCTATGTAGCCTTGCTGCGAGGCATTAATGTAGGCGGGAACAACAAAATAAATATGAAGCAATTGAAAGAAACGTTTGAACAAGCAGGCATGTTGGATGTCGTTACATACATCAACTCTGGCAATATTATTTTTGCTGATCATCAAGAACGTGCCGATGCGAATAGGGAGATATCCCTTGTTTTAGAACAGGCCATCGCCGCTGATTTCGGCTTACAGATCAGGGTGATGGTGCGGAATATGGATGAAATCCAAAGCGTTATCGAAGCGCTCCCAGCGGAATGGGTTAATGACGATACGGCCAAAAGTGATGTGATGTTCCTCTGGGACGAGATCAACGAGCCCTCCGTGCTGGATCAACTGCCCATCAAACCCGAAATCGGCACACTGATTTATGTTCCCGGAGCCATTTTGTATTCAGTCAGCAGAGAGGATGCATCCAAAAGTGGCATGAACAAGCTTGTGGGTTCCAAAGTCTATGCTTATATGACCGTAAGAAACGTGAATACCACACGTAAGATATATGCACTCATGCAGACAGCAGCCGAGAAATAAATGTCAGCAAAATGGATATTCAATCTAATATTCAACGATCCCTCTTCCAATTCAGTCTAAATTAAAACATGCAGAAAACATCCTTATGGATGTCTCCTGCATGTTTTTCACCATATAAGGAAACAATTGATTTCCATTCCCTATGGTTTAGTCAATTTGAATGCGTCTGCGAGATTGATCGTCACCAGGGCGTTTTGGAATCTCAAGCTTCAGCACACCATCTTCCAATCTGGCCTTGATATGCTCTTCATCAATATGATCTACATAGAAACGCCGGATAAATTCGCCTGAACGACGCTCCTGCCGAATGATCCGATTGGAGTCATCCTTCTGTTCCAGCACCTCATTACGTTTGGCACGAATAATCAATTCTTTACCTTCAACTTGAATGTCTATATCCTCTTTGGCAATGCCCGGAAGCTCGGCTTCTACCCAATATTTGTCTTCTTCCTCACGAATGTCGGTGCGAAATGGCTGGGAGCCAGTCCCAAAAGGGGAGAGGAATGAGTTCTCAACCATGTCATTGAAGGATTTCAACATGTGTCCGAACGGGTCTTCATTTCGTTTACGAAACGGAATCAGATCAAACATGAAAATCATCTCCTTTTGTGTGGTTGGTTTTTATTGGTGTTGCTTACATGGATTATTATAATACTCGTGCAAATAAGGCTCAAAGTCCGTAAAAGACGAAAAAAAACGATTTTCTTTCACCATGGTTCACTATTTTAAAATAGATCCTTTTTTCTTTTATTTTGACCTTTTTTGACTTTCTGACTTTGTCTGACTATAACGAATGAATGTTTTACATAACTTGCTGGCTTCTCTTATTTCTTTTTAACATTTCATATCTATACTAAAACAATTGCACACACCATCACACACGAAACGATAAAGGGGATCTGGAACATTGAAAAAGAGAAATCAATGGCTTGCCGTTCTGTCGATGACCGCCATTCTTAGCGCAGGAGCAACCAGCTACACATCAATGATTCATGCCGCTGACGCAACTAAACCTGCCAACGATCAAGTTGCACTGCGTACAGCCATCCAAAATATGCAAGGTACGGTCACATGGAACGGAAATAGTCGCAGTGTTGATATCCAGATCGCAGATACTAAAGTTCAACTTCCTATAGGAACGTCCTCAGCAACCATCAACGGTGTAAAAACGCCTTTGGACAGTAAGAGCTACATCACCAAAGGAACAACGTATGTATCTTCCCAAACGCTAAAATTAATCACGGATCAACTGATCCTGAAACAAAATAAAACCGGTTTTGAACGGACCGCATCGTTTCAGATGCCCGGTGGCAAAGCAGAAATATCAGCCTCTACGCCAGATGGACAGCGCCTGCTCGTCACCGAAGCAGACAATGGCAGCATCTCCGTATTGGACATTGCTGACTTGAAAAACATCAACGTATTGAAAACAGTCAGCTTCCATGACCTCTCCGCCAAAGCTGAAGTCACCAGTGTAACCGTGTCCAAAGACGGCAAATACGGTCTGGCTGTTATTCGTACAGGGGATACGGACAGTGAAGCAAACAAAGGATTGCTTGCCATAGTGGATCTGACAACCTACAAAACTGCAAAAACATATGAACTCGGTATTGGTCCTGACTCGATTGCACTTTCACCTGATGGTCTCCATGCGGTGATTGCCATAGAAGACGAAGAACTGAATAAAGCTGCCGATGAAATTGACTATGCCAATGCCAAACGCCCGGGTAGCATTATGGTTGTATCTTTTGCTGGCGGGAACGTATTGGAGGGTGAAATCACGAACTTGCCGGTATCTCTGGACCATGTTGAAGGTGCAATCTATCCGCATGATCCACAACCGGAGTATGTTGCCATTAGTCCGGATAGCAAAACAGCAGCCATCACGCTACAGGAGAACAACGTTGTTGCCATCGTAGATTTGGAGACCAAAAAGATCAGCTCCATCTTCGCTCTCGGTACCACCTCACATCAAGCGGATCTGAAAGATGACGGTATGGTTCAGTTCAAAGAGACATTGACAGCTCGTTATGAACCGGATGGGATTGCTTTCTCGGCAGATGGTAAATACCTGCTGACAGCTAATGAAGGAGACTTGGGCAAGAATGAATTTGAGGATGGGGTAAAAGCAGGCGGACGCAATATTGCTGTCTGGGATCTGCAAGGCAAGCGGATGTACGATAGCCAGAACCTCATTGACACGGCAACCGCCATGGTTGGCTTGTACCCGGATGATCGCAGTCCCAACAAAGGCAGCGAAGTGGAGAATCTGACCGTTGCCACTGTGGACGGCACAACGTATGCAGCGGTAGCTTCCGAACGGGCAGATGCCATTCTGTTCTTTGATCTTGCTGATCCGGTCAATCCGAACTACCTGGGTCTGATTCCTACAGCCGGAGAATCACCAGAAGGAATCCATCGGGTTAACGGACGTAGCCTGTTTGTTAGTGCTGATGAAAGCACCGGAACACTTAGTTTTTTTGCCAAGAAATAGATGACGTGTCCATGGCCAGCAAAGGCTGAAATAAACAGTTTCAGGCTGTATTGAGGAGGAAGGGGCGAAGAGCCCCTGTCCTCTCATACTGTTGAACATGCTATTCCACGTATCCACATATGGTATGTACAGACGGTTAACGAGACTTTATATTCTCCAATGCCCGCCTGTTCCGCTCTACCTCCTCTTGCAATACTCGTACTTCCATCCTTAATGCAGATACTTCCTCTTTGACGCCAGACCTCTTCATCCCAAGATAGAACACCAGATATAATACGAGACCCATCATGATGAAGAAAATCAATAGAGTTATAATCCCCGCAATTCCATAAGAGCTACTCATTATGTACACGCTCCCCTCTCTATGTTATTAATTTATATTTACAACAATACCATATTTAAGCATGACGAACAGTACAAAAGCCAAGAGAATATGCTCCCTTGGCTTTCAATTTATCTATATACCTTTTATCTATATATACCTTCCTATCCGGTGATCCTTATTCCCAGAAGAAACGGCCTGCGAACACTTTTTCCGTCAACAGTTTGTATGTTTCTTCAGGCAATTCTTTTTTCATCTTCGCCATTACGGCTTCTTTGCCTTGATTATATTGTGTGGACATGCCAATCTCTGCAGTTGTATTGCTTGCATCCAGACGCATGATCGGTGCTTGTGCATCTTTCGTCCAAGGTGTCCATGCCGCAAGATCAGGGGAACCACCCGTACCTGGATTGCCTGTGTACAGGAACTGTTTCAGGTATGCTGCCATCGCGGTGGACAACACATCACGTCCTGGTTTGTTTGTCTCGCTAAAGTACCCCTCAGGGAAATAGGCAGCAATTCCGTCCGCGTGTCCTGTATAGAAGTCCATATCCGCACCATGTGGTGCGCCCAGTAACGTGAGCAAACGCTCAGAGATGACCCCAGGTTGTGTTCCCCAAGCAAAACGATAAGCATATACCGGCGGCTGACCTGCTTCACTGGTCAATTGCTCCGCTACACGCTCTGCATTAAAGCCTGCATAAGCTTCGCTACCGTATTTCAGAGCAGCAGCATATTGCTCCGCCTTGGTTTTATCGGTGAACAGGGTTCCATCCGCAATAGCTGGAGCGAAGTTTGGATCACCGAAGGCAAATCCGGAGAACTCCGTTTCCAGGCTGCCCAGCAATACAGGTACTTTCTTGTAATTGCCGTTATGGATGGCATCAAATCCTTCTTTTGGAATCACTGTACCATCCCGGAACAGATGCGGGAATGGCTCCATACGGATTGCAGTTGCACCAAACGCAGTGACCAGCTTGTCCGCAGGCAGTGCACGCAGGTAACTCTCCAGCTGTGCCGGAGATTGCTTGCTTATCCACGCATTGGCTTCTTCTGCATTAGCCGCTTTCCCCTCTTGTACGAGTAGCTTCACGAGTACATCCTGAGATTTTTGCTCACCTTCTTCCGGTGATGCTGTCGTCAATCCTCCGCTGAAAGCAACTGCTTTTTGATACAGTCCTTTGCTAAGTGGAGAGATCAGGGTTGCCAGCACATCACGTGCACCAGCAGATTGTCCTGCTAACGTAACATTACCAGTATCTCCGCCAAACCCTTCGATATTATCCTGCACCCACTCTAATGCACGGAATGCGTCGAGCAGACCATAGTTACCTGAGTCATCCAGGGCATTGCCTGTTTTCAACGCTGCATTCTGGAAGAATCCAAGGGCTCCCAGACGGTAGTTCACGGAGATGATGATACTGTTGGTGCTCCGTGCAAGCTGTTCACCTTGAAAATCTTTGCCTGAACCGGTCATATTCCCGCCGCCGTGCAGGAACACCATCACCGGAAGTTTCGAACTGGTTGTGTCAGGACGCCAGATATTGAGGTACAGTGAATCCTCGCTGCCTGCTGTATTCTTGCCAGAGATCTGCAAGCTGTTCGCTGCAAATTCCTTAGCCGATCTCGTTCCTGTCCAAGCTTCTGGTTCTTGTGGGGCTTTCCAACGCAGTTCACCTACCGGAGGTGCGGCGTATGGAACACCAAGCCAGCCGAGCGTGCCATATTGCTCATAGGTTTTCCCCTCAATCGCACCATATTTGGTTTGTTGCACCGTTTGAGGTTGGAACGCACCAGCTTCTTTATGTTTCAACCAGTTCTGTTCCAAGGTTCCACTGCCATTTTTGAGCTGCGTCTGCAAAGCCTGTGCGGTTGCCTCGGCCATCAGGCGATTGGTAAGTTGACTCGCTCCCTCTCCTTGAAGCGCCTTGATTCCTTTCCCAGCCGCATACGTGGAAGCCGCTCCTTGCTCATAATCCGTTCCCGCATCATATCCAAGCACTTTCAGCAGCATCTCGGCATAAGCTTCTGCTGTAAGTGGTGCATTAGGTCCAAACTTCTCCGTTCCGGTTATGATCTCAGCCACATACGGATGCTGCTTCAAGTAGCCAACGACCGGCTGCAATACTTTGCCTGCCTGAGCCGCATCGTCATACGTTACCGATCCCTGATAGGCGAGTGCTTCTTTCTCCAATCCGGACAAACGTAAGTACAGTACTGCGGCTTGAATGCGTGTAGCTTTTTTATTCAGATAAGCCGCATTAACACCTTGACCGCTGCCGCGAATAAGCTTCGATTGGATCAGCTTGTCCATCGCTGCTGAAGAAGAGGTTGCTGTATTGCCTGCTGCATATGCCGGTAACCCGGATACACATAACCCAAGAATTGTTGCAATGGCAATCGAACGTTTAATGCTTTTCATGTCATAAATCTCCTCGCTGTCAAATAGTGTGTGATGGGATAATTGCATCGGAAATGTGCATCTTTGAATCAGTATTCCAATGTCTGGATGAGTCTATTTCTCTATTTAGGAAAACTTAAATCTGCTGCGCTCCTCTCTGCTCGAAATATTTGCTACGGCGCTTGCGGTCATGCGATCAGGCATTTTTTTATATAAAAAAACCTGAACCGAAGGCAAACAGACATCGCTTTAGCGTGATCTGCTGCCCTCAATTCAGGTTTTGCCTGCAATCAGTAACAACCCTGAGGAATGAGGCTCATTCCATATGAAAATGTAAACGCAATCATTCATCTGATGAACAAAGAACCAACGAATGAACTGACACAGGTATTGCCCTTAACACGGTTACAACCCTGTTGTTATGGTGATGTTAGCACATAATGTAAGCGTTCGCAATACATTTTTTTAAAAAATCATCATCATATCTACATGAAGGGGTTAACCAGAAAACCCGCATTTTCATGCGGGCCTGAACTTAACTTCCATCATGATGATCCAGACTGCTAACTCTTAATCATGGATATCGACCATCCTATAAATCTGTTATTTACAGCGTACGTGCCAACTTCTCCAGCAGTTCCACCGCAGGGGCCAATACCGCTTCATCAATATCAAATTCAGGATGATGATGCGGGGCAGGTAACTCGCTGCCAACAATCATATACGTGGCTTTGCCGCCTTGCTCCTGGACTCGCCGGATCATATAGCTGGCATCCTCGCTGCCGAGAGCAGCACTATCCGAAATGGCCTCCGCATCGGTGAACCCAGCGATGCCTTCCGCTTGCTGAACCGCAAGCTCTGCAAGTTCCATGTCACATCGAATCGGAATAGCACTTCCGACCACCTCAACGGTAGCGGTTAGTTCGTGCATGGCTGCGCTATGCTCAATGATGTTCCGCACGCGGCGCTCCAGCTCTCGATTCGTTTCTTCACTGGTTGAACGTGTCTCAATAATCATGCGGGCATGCTCAGCAATAATATTGGCCCCTGTTCCGCCTTCCAGAATGCCTACATTAATCCGGGTATCTGCCGAGCTGAACCGGGGAAGTGCATGAATGTTGAGCATGGCGGTCGCTGCCCCCAGTAGCGCGTTCCGTCCTTCCTCCGGTGTAGCCCCTGCATGGGAAGATACACCGGTGAAATGTGCTTCAAGCTTGGTCGTTGCCAGGAATCCGGCAGACGCACCTCTAATATGGCCGGATGGCACACCGGTACCCAAGTGCATACAGAACAGGCGATCCACCTGTTCCAGCATTCCTTTTTCGACCATGGCATATGCTCCGCGCACACCTTCTTCGGCAGGCTGGAATAACAGCCGGATCTTGCCGGCGAACTTCCGGTTACTCAACCGTTCTGCAAGCGCTAGTCCAATCGTTGTATGCCCATCGTGTGCACAGGCGTGCATAACGCCTTCATGGAGGGAACGAAATTGTCCCGCTTGCGGCGCATGTTGTTCCAACTTGCTCTCACGGATCGGCAATGCATCCATATCGAAGCGGAACGCCGTCGTTGGCCCCTCCTGCTCCCCTTGAATTTCAGCGACAACGGCGGTGAATCCTCCTCGCATCTGCTCCACGATCACCGGATCTGCACCTTCACGGAGGGCACGCTGATATGCATCTTCCAAGACTTCGGGCTTCGGCAGCCCCCGCCGTGATGTGTCATCAATTGCATCTTTTCCGTAAGTGACGCTATACCCCAGCTCTGTCAGGATCTGCACCACTTTGGTCGCGGTACGAAATTCCGTAAATCCCAATTCAGGATGTGCATGCAGGTCCCGGCGAAGCGCGATAATATCCATCATGTTTTTTCCCCTCTCTCCAACCTCTATCTATTTGATCATGTATTCAGTCCTACACGACTCATTCAACGTTATACTAAACTTGCTCCTGCTGATCTCCTACAATCTTGCGTTTACTCCCGGACCAAGTGGCAAGTTGAAGGCGTACCATAAAATCACCATAACCACCCACACCGAGAAGAACGCAATCGAATATGGCAAAATCAGTGAATAATACGTTCCCAGCTTCGCATCTTTACGATACTCCTGCAGAAATCCTACGAACAGTGGTACAAAAGGCGATACCGGAGCCAATGGAATAACGACCGAATCCGATACCCGGAAAATAACCTGAGTGAATGCCGGATGGAATCCGAGCAGCATCATCATTGGAATAAATACCGGGGCAAGAATGGACCAGATTGCTGATCCACTTGCGATAAACATCGTCAGCAATGCCGACAGGAAAATCAATCCGATCACTACCGGAATACCGTTAATGCCTGTCTTTTCCAGCAAATCGGTAATTGTAAGTGCCAGAAATTTGCCCATGTTGCTCCAGTTGAACATCGCCACAAATTGGGACAACGGGAACACCATCACGATAAAGCCAGCCATCGTTTTGATCGGTTCAATGAGCAGTTTCGGCAGATCGTTCTGATTTTGGATCACTTTCAGTTTAATGCCGTAAGTCAGCGCTACGGTAAAGAAGAACAGTAAAATGACAGGAACAATCCCGGCCAGGAAAGGCGAACCCATGACACTTCCCGTTTCCGGGTTACGAAGCACGCCATTCGAAGGGATCACCATGAATGAAATGACTGCGATAAAAAGCAATGCAGCAATCCCCGATGCACGTAGTGCCCGGTTTTCTTCAGGCGTAGGTGCTTCGAGCTTATACACCCGCTCCCCTTCGTAACGGCCCAGACGTGGTTCTAGGAATCTGTCCGTCATGAACCCGGCAACGAGAGTCAGCACAATAACCGAAGCGGACATAAAGTACCAGTTATCCAGAACCGTAACGCCCACATTGGGATCTACAGAGGTCGCAATCTCAGTACTAATGCCTGACAGCAATACATCGGTGGTCACAATGAGCATATTGGCTGTAAAACCTGCCCCAACCCCTGCAATGGCGGCAATCAATCCGGCAACCGGATGTCTGCCTACCGCAAGAAAGATCAGCGCTCCAAGCGGAGGCATGATTACAAGCGCTGCATCCGAGGACACATGGCTGAAAAAAGCGATGAAAATGACGAGATAACTGGCGTAACGCGCAGGTACCCGAACAGCCATTTTACGCATAACCACTTCGAGAAGACCCACCTTCTCCGCCAGACCAATGCCCAGCACCAGTGCCAGGATGGAAGCCAGTGGTTTGAAATCAGCAAAGTTCTTGACCACATTCGGCAACAGCCACTGAATTCCCTCCCTGCTCAGCAAGTTCTTGACATGTACCTGTTCCCCATCAATCGGGTTATGTGCCGTCGCATTAAAGAGCGATAACACCAGTGTGGCAACCATCAGGGCGACAATGAGATAGATAAACAATAAAAACGGATTGGGAAGCTTGTTCCCTACTTTCTCTACCCAACCAAAAAGTCCTGTGTTCTCCTGTCTGTCCGCTTTGACCATGCAAACAACCCCCTGACTGTGATGGAACTGCCTCTGGATAGACTGAACAAGTCTGATGAAGGTCTTGTCCCCGTTAGCAGATCATTAACGTACATTTAACGAAAATGTCGTAATTTTAGGACATTATATAATTATCTCCGCACATAGTTCAATACCTGTGTTATGTATTTTAACACTGGAAATAAAAAAACCGCTGAGCTGTCCTTGTCATCTTGTCCTTCCCACACGGACATGAGACATAAGGTCGCATCATCGGTTTTATAATTTTATACTATGTTCGTTAACCTAACGCAAGAGACGATAACGGTTACTAGGCCTTCCCCGCCTTGTATTCAGCTCATTGCCAGCAATTTCGGCCAGCGCAAAAGCAGTAAGGCTGCCCATAATACGTTGTACGTGCCTGATGGTCATGGAGAGCCCGGAAGCCAGCTCACCGGCTGTAAATTCTTCTTTGCCCATCCGGCGTATGTATGCCTTTATTTTCTGGAATGTACGAATACTCACGCCTGCCTTGTTCAATTGTTCCAGCAATTCAATATCACTTGAATAAGTTTCGTAGGATAATTCGTGGTCTTCTCCTGCCGCCTCGACAATGGTTCCATCCGTCTCATAGATAATGATCTGTCCAGCCTCATCATCCTTGGCATACTGAATAGCTTTACGTGCATGGCGTTCGGCATCAAACGCCGTCTCCCCGAACCCGATCCCGGCAAAGGAAGGCAAGTCTGTATCCAGCTCCAACTGATGCATGGTCGAATGCAGTGAGTCCATATTACGAGCCATCACACCTCTCGAACCATACATCAGGTATCTTCCGGTGCCGTCCTGATGAAGTGATCCATCGATTTGTTCACAGTGTCGCAGCAGCACTCCCTTGATCTTCAGCTCCATATACTGCAACTGATAACGCTCGGTCGACAGTTCTCCCGCTTCATGCAATCGATCAATCTCGATCATGAGCACACCAATCTGACTGTCCTTGAACGCGGAACTGCGAATCTGTTCAATCAGCATACGTACGGCTTGTACCGTTTCCTGCTTGGTTGAATCAATTTTGAAGACGGGTACCCCGCGTTCCACCAGACCTTCATACACCGCATACAGACAGGTAATCGCTGCTTTGGTAATCCCCTCTTGCCAATGCCGCACGTGGAACCCGATCATTTCTTCCACATCGTAATCGATGGAAAACACGTATTTACGTAATTGCTCCTGTGAGATATTCAGCTCTTCCAGACTGTCCATCAATCCCCAGCTCTCGTTGTCCGTCATATCAATGGAGATATCTTTCACCGGACTGTCCAAGGTGTAGACGGCCTGAAGCATCGCCTTATACAAGCTGGCCCCAGTAGGAGGGCAGTATATCGCGTGTTCTTTTTCCGAAAGTTCAGCTTGGGCACTCAGATAAGGAATCGGTCCCGTAAATACCCATCCGTGTACATTCTCCCGATTTCGTCTAATGATGTCTCCCGTTTCTCTTGCATGTTCATAGGCATATGGCTCGTAGCTCGCCCCCAGATTGTGTCCTTGCAACGCACGCATGGTTCGCTCAATGGATGGCCTTGGCCCTACGATTCCGATCCGATACATCTACACCCCTCCTTCACTCACTCCACAATTCAACATAGATCATATCGCTCCGAATGTTCCGTGGGTTATAAGTTTTAATTATATACAGAACTGACGATATAACAAAACAGATCACAGGTGATTCATCTACGACCAGCACTGCTTATCACATGACTTAGCAAGCACCACACTTATTGAATAAATGGGTCTCTATTCCTGTCAGTTTGCTTGAAGTCTATCATTTTTCATTTAATCGTAAATTTTACATATAGTTAATCCATTTCATACATTGGTTTAGCATTGGTTGTATACACTGGGTTCAGGATACAAAACAAACTATACATATATTCTAGGAGGATGCATTCATGTTAAACCGTTTTAATGTCCGTGCAGCCAAAATGATGCTCGCGGTGACAACAATTGTTACGGCTACACTCGGAGGAAGCAGTGCAGCGTGGGCTGTGGAAGACACCACCTCAGCGACATCTGCATCACCGATTAAAAATGTGATTATCCTTATTCCCGACGGCATGGCTAACGATGCCACTGCTCTGGCTCGTTGGTATAAGGGCTCGTCCCTGACGCTGGACTCCATGGCAAGCGGCATGGTTCGTACACACTCCGCAGATGCGCCGATTGCGGACTCGGCCCCTGCTGGAACCGCTTTTGCAACAGGGTACAAATCGCATACCGGATTCGTCGGTGTACTGCCGGACAAGGCTACAATGCCTGGGCAAAAGGCCATTGCGCCTGGAGACGAAAGAAAACCTGTTGCTTCCGTGCTTGAAGCATCCAAACTGGCGGGAAAAGCAACAGGTATTATAGCCACATCCGAGATTATGCACGCCACACCCGCCGACTTCTCCTCTCACTATCCGGACCGTAAAAACTATGATGCCCTCAGTAAACAACAAGTCTATAATGGCATGGATGTTGTGTTGGGTGGAGGTAGCAAATACCTTGAGCCAGCCGGACGTAAAGACGGCGAGAATTTAGTTTCGTCTATCAAAGCACTAGGTTACGATTACGTCACTACACCAGCGGCAATGAAAGCATCGGATTCGAACAAGCTGTGGGGTATGTTCGCACCAGCGGGCATGGCTTACAATATGGACCGTGATCCTGCGAAGCAACCAAGTCTTGCTGAGATGACATCCAAAGCCATTGAAGTTCTGTCCAAAGACGAAGATGGATTCTTCCTGATGGTTGAAGGCAGCAAAGTAGACTGGGCAGCTCATGCCAATGATCCAATTGGTATTATCAGTGATGTGCTGGCTTTTGATGATGCCGTAAAAGTAGCCATGGATTTTGCCAAAGCAGATGGAGAGACTGCCGTTGTCGCTGTAACTGACCATCAGAACGGTGGACTCACGATTGGTAATGCCTCCACAACTGGCACATATGATAAAGAACCGTTGTCCACATTTATCGGACCTTTGAAAAAAGCCAAGCTGACAGGTGAGGGTGTTGAAGCGAAGCTGAATGCCAAGCGTACGAACATCAAAGCAGTGATGAAACAATACTATGGCATCACCGATCTGACTTCTGAGGAGATTGCCACCATTAAAACGGCTGAGCCGGGTAGTCTTAACTATGCAATCGGTCCAATGATCAGCAAACGCGCAGGGATTGGTTGGACAACCGGTGGTCATACAGGTGGAGATGTTGTGCTGTACACGTATGCTCCCAACAATGACCGTCCATTCGGGGTAATCGACAACACGGATGTCGCCAAATATATGGCACGTGTACTGAATCTCGATCTGGACAGCGTGAACAAACAATTGTTTGTTCCTGCCAAACAGGCATTTACAGCCAAAGGCGCAACATACAAACTGGATCTCACTGACGCCAAAAATCCGAAGATCCTCGTTACCAAAGGCAACACCAAGCTGGAACTGCAAATCTATAAAAATATTGCACTGGTGAACGGCAAAAAGACAGCCTTGGAAGGTGTCATTGTCTATAACGGTGTAGAGGCATTTGTTCCACAAGGTGCAGTGGATCTCATTCAATAACTCATTCATTACAACTACCGGAAAGACCGGAGATTACACGAATTGGCTGCCGAATATTTCGGCAGCTATTTTATTGTTTACTGATAAGGAGTAGGTGCCTGTCCCCGCTTATCGTATAATGAACGTAATGATGATGAATAGGATACAACAAAGGAGAGAATCAACCATGTTGATCAAATTAAACTGGATCACGCTGAGAGTCAGTAGTTTGGAAGCTTCGCTTGAGTTCTATCACGACATGCTTGGACTTCCAATTCAGCGCAGATTCGAAAGCCGCGGACGGCAGATTGCCATGCTCGGCATGGAGAATGAAGCCAAGCTGGAACTGATTGAGGGCAGTGAATCCATTCTTAAACCAGAGGCCGGCGTGTCGATCGGTTATGAGGTGAACTCGCTGGATGAAGCCATGGAACGACTGGCAGAGCTGAATATTCCAATTGTACGCGGCCCCATCCAGCCCAATCCGCACCTGCGGTTTATATACATTACAGATCCAGACGGCTTCGAGGTACAACTCGCAGAGCATGTTTAATTAGGCGACCGCACTTGGCGTATCAAGATAACTCGTTGTGTCTGAATGGGTTGAGTCAAACCTGCACGTACAACCCCGCCTAGGCCAGTGTAAAAACGTTATTATGTCTGTTTACAGCTTCATACGGCGCATCAGCGGCACACCTATGCGATTCAGCAACCGATCAAGCAGCAGCCAGCACCAGCGTCTGCCCCATGGAAGGTGGCGCTCATACACAGCCGAATACTCAAAATCCGCCACAGCGCCCCGATTGCGCTTAAACTGCGCTGCCCCCGCGCTCTCATGCAACAGATGGCCGTTCTCGCGGGCCTGTCCGATCAGACAAGCGGATAACATGCGGTATAGTCCGACGGACTGGGACACCGCTGTATCGTAACCGAACAACGGCGTGGTCATGATTCCATTTCGGCAGAAATAACCCATAACCGCGTCCAAGCGTCCCTCCTTCCGCAGTCCATACAGCCTGAGTGTTCCTGATGCCATCGCAGCAGCAATGAACTGTTCGGTGAACTGGGGATTGTGATAGGAGTATTTTTCAAGGTATAACAGCTTGTACAACTCCACGATTCGCGGAATATCTGCATCTGTCATATCTGATTCGGAAACGACTTCATACTCGTGCTTGGCCAACAATTCGTAATCCCGCTTCAGCAGCCAGCGTGACTTCGAGTTGCCAAAATTCGGATCATGCGCTTGGTACAGATAGATTTGTCGGCTCGGAATCAGTCGACACCCCACTTCGGTTAGCCTCGTCGTCAGATCGGGATGAAGTCCCGGACACAAGGAGCGAAACACAATGACATGCTCTGGGTAGCGCTCTTGTACCGCTGTAAGCAAACATTCTGCCTGTTCACCCGACATGGCTGGATAGAGATTGGTGGACAACAGCCAGTTGTTCACATGCACCACTTTGTTGATCTGCGATTGCTTCATTCCCCAACCGATTAGACTGAGCAGCACAGAAAGAACTTTTTCCAACATGGGCTTCTGCAACATGCTCAATTCCTGTTTGGCGTAACTCACGTAATGCGTATATGGCGAACAGACGTAAGCATTATCATACTCCGTATCATTCACCGTCAGTGGAATAACGAGATCATCGATCCTGGCGAGCAGCAATATCGTTTCCACGTTGGACATATAGCTCCGGGACCCTTGCTGCATCATGGGTTCCAGATAAGCTCTGGCATATTCGCCATCCTCCGTATCGGGCCAGTCCATGTCTTTGAGCGAATGCTGATCATAAAGACGCACGCGTTCAATGCATTTATCATTCCTATGCTCATATGTATGGTCTTCGTAACTCGATCTGTCTTCCCCTACTTTATTCCTCAACCTTTTATTCCCCCATGAGATAACATCTTCTTTTACTACCATCTACAGTTTACAGTTCTACTCTCTACATACTCTACACACACTGTATAGGAAAAAAATGTCGGCATCAAGCTGTACTGCATATGAAAAAAAAGTCCGTCCAGCACGATAAATACGCACAGACGAACTTTCAACGATATAATATTAAAGTTTATTCTCAACGGAAGAAGCCTGGTGATCCGAGACTAAGTCGTTCAGGTTCACAATCAGTTGTTCCAGTTCTCCGAAACTTTCCACCATCTTCTGTGTCAGGTTACGTTGTTCTTCCATGCTCGCCAGAATCTCTTCTGTCGCTGCACTGGATTGCTCCGTTACACTCGAAATCTCGGAAACCTCATTCACTACTCTGGTGGAAGATTCCTTCATGGTCGCCGAACTAGTCTCGATATCGGTCGCTTGATTCAATACATGCTGAGAGTTACTGTTAATCGTGCGGAATACTTCCTCTGCCGTTTGCACACTGTCTCTTCCTTGTTGTAACGAAAGACGAATACGTTCGAATCGATCCGTCAGTGCCTGCGTTTGTCCTTTTAATCGAGACAGGATGGTTGCAATATCACTTGCGGACTGACCCGAGTTCTCTGCCAACTTGCGGACTTCCTCGGATACAACGGCAAACCCGCGTCCATGCTCACCCGCACGAGCCGCTTCAATGGCAGCATTGAGCGCAAGTAGGTTGGTCTGAGTTGCAATATCCGCTATGCTGTTCAGCATAAGCGTCATGGATTCACTTTCCTCATTGAACTTCCGCATGTCATTAGCAGTTGTATTGATCGTTTCATATAACTCTTGCATCTGACTATTCAGTTGGTCCATCTGTGTGCTTCCAGTTCGCGTGCTCGTTGCCATACTTGCGGACAACTCTTTCATCTGTTGGGAATACAACGCAACGTCCTTAATATGCTGATCCGATACAGACAAGGATTCCGAGATCTCGGCTACACTGGTCGCTTGGAACTCAACACCTTTCGCAACCTCACTGAACCCAAGCGTCACCTCATTGGTAATAGAGCCAGTCGCATCCACTTTTTGCTTCAATTGATCTGTATAACGAGACAGCCCGCCAACAGACTCCTTGACTCGTTCAAGCATCGTTTCCATCCGGGTCCGCGACGCTTCGACCTCGCTCCATCTTTTTTCACTTTCATGAAAGAGCTTTTGGTTCAGATAGGATACCATGAACAAGATTCCGCCCGTAACGGTGAACAGTCCTACATTGATTGCATTCGTTACAAACTGGTCCTGAGTCGTTGTAGGAATAATCACAAGTTGAAGAATGTTGTTCGCGAGCATAACCGAAAATCCGATGATAAACCATTTTTTGTTCGGATAAATCAGTAGGATCGAAGAGATGAGAATGGCAAGCAGGGGTTCGACACTTCCCCATCCGGCGAATACCCCACACAACGAGATTAGCACGGTGTTCACCCAAGGAATGAGATGGATGTGCTTCTTTTTGGCGTTTGCATAAGCGAGCCAGATTCCATACAAGATCACAATACCATTGGAAATAAATAATTTGGGCTCAATTAAAGCTACAGAAAATCCTACAATTAACACAACCCATAAAATGATGCTGATGATCTTGTTCCGTTTCCATATAATTTCGTCAATACGATTCATGCATACCCCGTCCTTTAGATAAAATAAATTTACGATTGTAGGGCATACTCGCACTCACATCGGCCTCTTTATGGTTTGCTTCCGTGCATATTTCAACGCAACGCTCAGGCCACCGTCATAGTACAATGTTACTTCACAAACATGAAAGCAGCGCTACATTATGTATATCGGTATTCCGTATACAAATTTAAATATTAACTTTTAATTAATACACTCCCGTATAAAAAAACATAAAAAGCCTCTCTTATACGCTGTTACGTACAAGAAAGGCTTCTTGGTTAAGCGCTAATAATCATGAATACAAGCTCTTATTTACCGAACACAAGTGTCGTATTGGAGGAACCTGCATACTTGGTGACGAACTCACGCGCGTAGCTGGCACTCTCTACCTGATAACTGTAATTGGAGCTTGGTCTCCAGTTCGTTTTAGGAGAAGTCGGGCTATTCAGGGCCGGTGTACTGCCCGTATCCGTAAACTCACCTTTTCCTTTGTCATCCAAGATGCCGCCCTTTTCAGCACCTGCACCAAAGTAGTTGTTTTCGGAATAAATCCGTGCTTTTTCACCAATGGTGATGGCCTGATTAAAGTTGTTTGCATAGTTGTTTTTGAGATGGAAGTAACCATATCTTAAAAGTCCAGGACCACGTACATATAAATTTTCAAAGTAATTGTTGGACATCGTCACATGAGGGACGCCATTGTAACTGCTGTTACCATCATTCGGATGACCGAGGATAACGCCATACTTATGGTTAGCAAATTTGGAATTGCTAATCGTAATATAATCGGCGCGATCGCCAATATACAGCAGTTTGTCCAAATCACTACCGCCAGAGCTGTAGCTATGGCCAGCAAATGTCACATGGTCGATCCAGTAATTGGAGCCTGAAGTGATATACATCTGGATATCATCATTGGCATTAATATTGGAAGCGTGTTCAAAAGTCAGATTCTGAAAAATCACATTGCTTGAACTGCTAGTGGATCTGAAATGAATGTTCGTTAATGTATGTTTGTCAAAGGAACCTACCAGTGTCTTGTTCGCTCCAAACTCAACCTTTTGCAACGTAGAGGAAGAAATATTCTGTTCAACGACGACAATTTTGGCCGTAGAGCCCGCCATATGTGTTCTCAGGTCATTGAGATTACTAACATAAACCACCTGACCATTTTTGCCACCTGTCGTAGCTGATTTGGATACACCACTTTCATTCTTAGCACTGCCTGCAAAACCGGTCAACCCGTTCGTACCCGTGTTTGGATAACTAGCCGCGCCATAGGTAGAAGGAGCCGTTGAGATCGTTAATAACAATAGAGTTACCGCAAGTAAAAGCATAGAGAATTTCTTCAAAATTTCACCATCCTTTATAATATTATCCTCAAAGACAACTCGATTATATCGTGTAACTCTGGCTGTGACAACACAAAAATTGCAAAAAGACAACAATATTATCTTTTTCGCAACAGCAGATCAGATATAGTGAAAAAACAAAAAAATGAGATCAAGCCACAGCTATTGCCATGTCTTCATCTCAACCATCGATCCTAGTTTTATTTAATTTTGATGTCCAATTCATCCTTCTTGGCTTCCTGCAAATCATCATAGACCTTATCTGGTTTACCATGAAGTTTTAATATCATGGACTCCGGATGGTCCAACTGATTGCTGCTGAAAGAATACATCATTCTGTCTTCCGTTCCACTCCCACCTACCATGGATAACTTGGTCTGCTTCCCATTACGGGAGGTCGAAATGATCTCGATAGGCCGAACGATCTCGTTGAGCGACAACTTCGTTTTGTAATCAATCTCTTGATCTGGCTCATAAACAAGCCTGACCCGAGTTACAAGAGGAGATACCTCAACCTCGGACAACATGACCTCATAACCTCCAAGGGTAAAGGTCTGATTAACGTTGATGATTTCCGTTTTGGGGATAGAGAATTTGGGATCCAGTGCAAAAGAAAGATTCATTTTTTTGGAATATTTATATTTCCGTTCCTTTTCCCCTTTTTCTGAATTTCCCACCACATCTGGAACAACGGAAGAAAGCTGGAACTGAAGATTCACTTGCTCAGGGAGCGGTTTATTTCGATTACGCTCAATTGTATTCCGGCCATAAATGGTATGCTTATCCTTCGAAAAATGCATACCTCCTATATTTCCGTTATCAAGGACATAACCTGTTCTTGCATCCGTCATCTTGGTATTGACTATCGAATAAATCTCTTGCGAAGCATCCGTTCTAGCGGTATACAATACCGTTATCCTGTTCTCATCTGCCAGAACCGCATTCACGGTAAACTGATATATGCCCGATGTAACCGTCCGATCCACGAGTTGTACATAACCATTATTGAGCGTTGAAGTAATCGTAGCACGGTCCATATCCGAAGTTAGCAGGCCACGGAAGGGCTCTAGAACTCCCCAATGGGTTACAGGCTCAGTATATGTTGCCGGTTGTTGCCCATAGTTTCCAATCGGGCCTATAAGAAACCAACCTGCAGCCAGAACCGTGACCAGCACTGCCGTGATCCATTTGACACGAAAGGTCCTACCTGATCGTTTTGTTCTGCCCTTTGCGAGACCACGTTGAATTGCAGCAGTCGTGTCCGCCGGATTCCAGTGCTGCTTCTCTCTTTTCACCTGATATGCGTCTGCAAGAAGTGCTTTCTCCTCCGGGTTAGTGGTCATGCCAATCCCTCCTGTTCTTCATCAATTTGCGCAACTGCTGGAGTCCCTTGTGCTGCCAGGTCTTGATCGTACCTTCCGGTTTGCCGAGGATCGAGGCAATATCCGTCAGTGTCATGTCGTTATAATATTTCAGCAATAATACATGGCGATATTTCGGTTTCACCTTTTGCAAAAGAGATTCCATCGCAATTCGATTATCATCAACGCTGATCATCCAAGACGCCGGAATGCTGTTCTCTATGTCTTCCTTTGCCAGAGGTGTCGCCCGCTTGCGACGTCTCTGTTCATCGATGCAGACATAGATCAGAATCCGAATGATCCACGACTTGAACGCCTTCTCATGGTTCAGCGTACGACGTTTGATCCAAGCCCGGCACGTCATCTCCTGCACAGCTTCCAGCGCATCTTGCCGATTACGCAGGTAACTGTAGGCAATGGAAATGAGCGTATCTTGATGTTCCATAATGGATTGCACAAATACCGTCTCATCTTCGGTCTGTACATAGATCCTCTGGTTCAGCTCTGCTTTTGTTTCCACCCCGCATCCCTCCTTCTCTCTCTTTCTGTGGTATAAGACGGGTGAGTGAAGCAAACGGTTTTATTATTGGCTCATCAAAAAAAGCCCCGCCATCACCTGAGGGAGCTTTTTACATAAGAGTTTCATCGCCAAAATACCGAATGACGTACACACATGAACAATCCAAACAAGATTAACCCTTTTACAAATTACCGATAACTTCGATCCCGTTCACTCCTGTTCATGCAATTTCACTACTAATCAGAGTTCAAACCAGGTTAAACCGCCATCTACCTGCCTGGTTTCTCGCTCCATCTGTTGCATCCAGCTCCGTGCCTCTTGGCCCCACATATGAAACAAACAGTAGATATACGACTCCCCATCCACAACCTCTTCTAACCCGGAAGCCTCTTCTACCCACACTTCAAGGGCTCTCGGCCAGGATGGATCTTCACGTTTTAATACAAAGCCGTTGGCTTGGTGTTCCAAACTATACACTTCGGTAAACGTTAATGCACCTGCCAGACGTTCCACAACTTCGGGTAAAATCGCAGGCTCTGTTGTTCTAATCCCATATTCCCAGCCCATATGTACAACCTCCTTCAGACTTCGTTCGCTCCAGATTGTTGCTTTTGTTCGTGCATTTGATCGATCGAACGATCCAACCACAACTCATACCAGTCCAGAAAATGCAGCCGATTCGTATTGCCCCAATACTGATCAGGATAAATTCCATTTCGGTTAGCCCGGTCATCCACCCAGATTTCTCCGTAGGAAGCTCCGTTAACGATCAGATTCATGGAAATGCCACACCCAAAATCACTGATGCGCAGCATGCCTGCTGACCATTTCGGATCAAAATATTCATGTTCCAACGCTTCCCATTCCTCTTCTTCCTTGCTGTCATCGAACCAGTCATAGTTCCAGTTCCATGCTTCCGTGAATTGAAAAGGGTCTGAGATCGCATTCAGCTCATCATCATAACCAAGCACAGCGTATACACCATCATCCGGGTTCTCCAGACCATAATAAGGCCCTGCACCACTCGTACCCATATGAAGAAGCCATACCTTATAGTCCTCTGGCAACTCAATTTGCCATTTCTGTTCAAATTGAGCAATATCCTTCTGCGTCCACACAGATGCCATTTCATATTCATGGTTCTCTGCGCCGAACAGGTCCAGATCCGAGTCCAGACTTTGGAGAGTGATCAACTTTTCTCGCATACGTTCTAATTGTTCAGTGTACATGGCCTACTTCCCTCCTTTGCCACTTCATCACGTTTGTTCCACGGCATATCCGCGTTGCTGCAACTCATCCAGTGCGGCTGCTGCATCTCGCTCAGGACATAATTGCTTAATCAAGTTCATGGTCACCGGTTTTTCTTCATATATCTCAGCTACAGCTTCCAACGGCACATCCTGGATATCGTAGTACCCTTTGGCCCAATCCACGTAATCTTCCGAGTCTTTATTCAAGTACTCCAGCAAAAATTCTGCACCACCTCTGGCGTCCGCTTCACCTTCCTCGGCCATCGCCATCTGAATCCAGTTACCAACCTTCCATGACAAGCCATTCCCTTCCTGCCATAGGCAAAAAGTCACATTCTCCAGATCCAATGTCTCCTCATGATCCCGCAGAACAGCCATCAATGTCTTCGGCACTTCATCGTACATGCCCGGGTAGATCTCACCATCCTCACGAGCATGCGGACTTAAAGGTGACTCATGATCGAATCCCTTGATCAACGTGCCTGAATTCGTAAATAATACATGCAGATGATCACCTGCGCCGTTATCGATGCTTCCCCATGCCACTCCTGGCTGAAGTTCTTCTTCATAATGATGTACACGCAGCCAGTCTTCCTCCGAAAATATGATATCCAGTGCGGCAAGTATTCTCATCCGTTTACGCAGGGCATCTGCATTCATCATCGTTGTCTCGTTCCAAACCTGCATATGAATCCCTCCTGTTCACCTATGTACACTAAATTCGAATTAATCCATCCAGCGTGTTATTTCCCTGAGTACTTGGTGTCATGACAATTGCGATCCGACTGGCTTCTCTGTAGATGATACACGCATAGTTTCCGGGCTTTAGCTGAAACAGGACCCCTTCACACGTCTCATCAGGCTCCAGTTCACCGCCAGTAACATCATCAGCCGCTCCCAGATAGACGTGCCCAGACGGAACTTGCAGATGATATACCTTTTCCCGTTTCGCTACGTCATCTGAATCTGATTCCACCTCTGCATCCTCCAAGCTCCATTCCACCTCATATACTCCATCCGCACCCAGATTCAGGAACAGACAATGGCCTGCATTCACCTCAGTCAGCTCATCTTCCGGAATGGACCACCAATCCGAAGTATCCTCGAAACGGTGCTTTAACGCTGCCAGATCATACAGGCACAATGTTGCCGTATCTGTAACCATTTGAAATGTTCCTCTCATATTCCCCCGTCCCTTCCTGTCAGATTCAGGTCTGACCTCAGAAATATATTTCATCATTATATCAAGCCTAATTCACGTGTAAAAGGAACACTTGAACCATCTCTGCTTTCGCAACTCTTCATTTCTCGCTCCAAACGGTCGATATAAGCATAACTGACTTTTTTGAACTTGATGGAGGAAGCCAAGCCATGTCAATGAATAATAGAAAAGAACCCTTTCGCTACACATTGAAGGAACCAATTAACTTTGAGATCTATATTCTCAGCATCAACGGGGTCAATGCACCACCTAAACCCATTCAGGCTGAGTTATGTGATATCAGTCGGTCCGGCTGTCAGCTATCATTTCCGCTATCCCTTCCTGTCGAGAATAACGATATTCGGATTGGAATGAATATGCTGCTCTTCGAAGACCCTCTATATATGGAAGGTACTCTCCGCTGGGGTCAAGAAAAAAATACCTCATGGCACTACGGTGTCCAACTCGAAATGCAGGACGGTAACCAGGACCGCCTCTCCCGAGAGATGCGAATGCTTGCAGGACAAGGCAAAATTATTGTGAAATAGCGAGTGGCCATATAGGTTGGTAACCAAAACAAAAAACAAAAAAAACAGCCCAATCAAATTGGACTGTGACGAGATGAAACACATTATGCCGCTTTACTGACTGTCGCTGGTTGTTCCATTTTGGACCAGTTCACGGTTTTTTCGAGAAGTAATGATACCAATACGCCAATAACGAGACCATTGCTTATAATCGGAACAAGATACATGGGCAAGTTTTGAAAGGCTTCAGCAGGAATATTCATTACAGCAACTCCAGTGAGTACCGGCAACGCTACACGATAGATCGTTTTAGAATTAAACGTCGTGCCCTCAAGCGTTCTTAATGCTGTACCGAACATCTGCAGATAGGCTACAAACAGAACGGCACTGCCTACGCTTGGTGGTATTTGTGCAAAAAAGGCTGTAACCGAAGGTGTAAGCCCCATCATACATAACAACCCCGCTCCAATAATAAAGGCAGCACGACGCAGAATGCGAGTGCTCTCCAGGAAGCCGATCGATGATGCAAATAAACCAAATGGCAGCACACCTACACAGGCCGACAACATCGAGAAAAGACCCGTTAACACGTATGAGCGTTGATATTGCTGACGGGTCGTCTCTGCCTGATAAAGTTTCTCTACCGTGCTTAATGTGGTGATCGAATTCGTCATATTCACCAGTCCCACAAAAAATGCAGTAATGACGATTCCCGGTTCCCATCTTGGTGCTCCCCATGGAAACAGCGTTAGGCCTGTTGATGTGTGATTTGGCTGTCCACCATGTTGTCCAGGAAACAATAGACTATAGGCAATCCAGCCTGCCACAATTCCAATTAAGATCGCGTAGTTCCCCAGTTTCCCCTTACCCTTTAATTGAATCCATGCCACCAGAAATGCAATGACAACGGATAGCGCGGCAACCGGCAGATCGAAGCGACCAAACTCCGTATATCCAATCATGCCTTTAAAAAAGTTCATGGTTAATTGAATCGTCATCAGAAACAGCATGGCACTCTTCACCATCGGCGTAAACAGTTTCTGGAGCACTTGCGCCGCGCCTAGCCAGCCCAATATCATCATCGTCAGCCCCGCTAACAGAAAACCTGCAGCCAGGCCACCACCAATGCGCTCCAGACTCATACCTGCCGATGAAGCAGATACAGTCAAGCTCAGCGTCAATCCCCACCATAGTCCTGAAGGACCATCCATGACTGCATAGCGGTGACCAAATACTGCTTGAAGAATACACACCGCTCCGGTAAGGATAAATGCGTGCTGCATGGAGGCAGCAATGGCATCCGGGGACAGATGAAAATTATGTCCGATAGATAACGGAACCACAACAGTATTGGTAAACAGGAAGAAAAACCACTGTATGCCCGCTAAAATCATTGAAGATACGTCTTTCATATTCTTTTGTGAAAAATGCTCTTGATGTCTATTCATTTGTTAGCAATATCCTTTCACTCTTCTGTATCATAAACGCATAAGTGCTTTTAGACTTCGGTTAATAACCGTTCCATCTCCGCGTATTGATGCTGACGCGCATGTACGAGCGGTGTAATTCCGTCCCGATCCGCGATCTGTGGTTCTGCACCATATTGCAAAAGCAAGGCAACAATCTGCTGATGCCGTGGACCGCCATCTCCCAAAATGACTGCTTCCAGCAAGGCTGTCCACCCCAGATTGTTGATATGGTTCACATCCACATCACTGCGTGTCAGCAGAAGCTCTACAATGTCCACATGCCCCCGATCAGCTGCTGGAATAAGGGCTGTACCGCCAAAACGATTCGTTAACCTTGTATCTGCACCTGCTTCAATGGCCAGTTCAACCATGTCATACATGCCCTCGGCACTCGCGTATAACAGCGGATTATCCAATCGTTTGTCCTGGAGATTAATGTCTGCTCCGGCGTCCACTAGCATTCTTGCCGTGTCCATCTTCTTACCGTGCACGGCAGCCATCAGAGGTGTTCGCCCCAATGCATCCCGTTCATTCAACTGGCTACCCTGGGTGATAAACCGAATGACCTCATCGGTATGTCCTGCTCGAGCGGCGTCATGTATTGTTCTAACCACGTTACTTCATCCTCCAATTCAACGTCTTCTCATGCAGTAACTTTCATAGAGAAACCAAGCGCTTTTAGTCAGGTATGCAAATCTAATGTATGTTAACATAAGAACGTAGTATATTAAAAATACATGTTTTGTTGGCTTTCCATACGAATTACATATAGATTGAAGGCAAAGGAGACAACCACTTGGATATCAAACAATGTCGCTATTTCATTGCCATTGCTGAGGAGAAACAGATTACAGCAGCAGCCCGAAGACTTCACATGGCTCAGCCACCCTTAAGCCAGCAGCTTAAGTTAATGGAAGAAGAGCTTGGCGTGATGTTGTTTGAACGCAAAGGACGCATGATGGAACTAACACAGGCTGGTCGCAGCTTCTATGATTATGCGGTCACCTTGACCAAATATATGGAGGAAGCTGTCATGGAGATGCAAAGTTTCCGTCACGGCATACGTGGCAAACTCGCCATCGGCATCAATACCATATCGGATCGTCTGATCCCGCAAGCACTACAGCAGTTCCGTACCACCCATCCACAGGTGACCTATAAAATTCAACAAAATGAATCGGCGCAATTATGCCGACTGCTGGAAGATGGCAAAATTGAACTTGCCTGTGTACGCATGCCTGTCCAGACCGAACGCTATGAGGTGCTGCACCTGCCACAGGAGCCCCTTTTCTATATTTCTTCCACTCCACTGGATAGCCCAACAGAGATGATCCCAGGAGCGGAGATGGGGACCTATTTTGAGCAGCTTACAGGCATCCCTCTACTACTTCCAAGTACAGAAGGACTCGGTATGTTCGAGCTAATTTTGGACAAATTCCGTGAGCATCAGGTCACCCCCTCCATCATGGGCGAGTGCTCAGACATTAATATGTTGCTGGAGCTGGTCCGACTCGGCTTCGCCAGTTCCATCGTGCCTCATACGGTACTGCAGTTATACCAAGAGCACCCCTTCCACGTATACCGCCTTCAGGATCAGCATTCAACTGTCGGCTCGGCGCTGGTCTGGCTGCAGAACCGTTATCTGTCCAAGCCTGCACAACACTTTGTGCAATTGGTACAGGGTATGCTTCCTGTGGTGTAACACAAGTAGAACAAAAAAAAAGCAGCAACTTCCCGGCTTTGAATCCGGTAAAGTTGCTGCTTTATTCTTTTGATTAAGCTTTTGCTGTGAACAACAAATCTTTTTCTTTGATCGTAGTACGACCAGCAGACTCAATGGACTCATACTGATGCATGTTTGTAATAATGACGGGTGTAATCGTTGTATAACCGGCTTTTTCGATCTGTTCCCGGTCGAACTCCATCAGGACATCACCTACAGCAACCTTCGCACCTGCTTGAACTTTAGGAGAGAAGAATTGACCTTTCAGCTTCACGGTATCAATTCCGATATGAATCAACATCTCTGCGCCTGTATCACTTACCAGACCAATAGCATGTCCGCTCTTCGATAACGAGAACACAGTACCGTTAATTGGAGAAACCACACGTCCTTCCGATGGTTGAATCGCAAATCCTTTACCCATAATCTCTTCAGAGAACGCAGGGTCCGGCACTTCGCTCAGCGGTTTAACTTCACCTGTGATTGGGCTGAAGATTTGCTCATCTTGTGCTTTTGCTTCTTCCGTTACAACAGCAGAAGTTGTTGTTGCTGCTGGTGCAGGCTCTGCTGCTGGTGCTACCGGTTGGGATTCACTTTCTTCTTGGAAGCCCAAGATATACGTAATGATTGCCGCAACGACGATGGCAATCAAACCGCCGGCCAACGCATAGAGCAATGTGCTAATTGCCGGACTGATAAATGCTGCCACACTCGGCAGACCTGCAAGTCCTGTAATAACGTACGATTTAACATTGAAGATACCCATGAATCCACCGGCAACCGCTCCCCCGATAAGGGCTGCAATAAACGGTTTTTTGAACTTCATGTTGATACCGTACATCGCTGGTTCTGTAATCCCCATGATAGCTGTAAGACCTGTGGAATAAGCAAGGGATTTAGTTTTGCCATTTCTCGATCTAAGACCTACACCAAATGCCGCGCCACCTTGAGCCAAGTTAGCTGCAAACATCAATGGAATGATAAAGTCGTAACCCAGTGTTGTCATTGAACCAACAACGATTGGCAGCAACGCATAGTGCATACCTGTAATGATTAGCAGTGACATCGTACCACCAATCAGAATACTTGCGAAGATGGACATGTTATCGAACAACCATGAAATACCACCGGACAAACCATTACCAAGAACTGTACCCAATGGACCTACTGTCATCAATGTCAGTGGAACCATAATCAACAGGGTCACTGTTGGAACAACCAAGAGTTTAAGTGAAGCATGCGTTACACGATCAACGGCTTTCTCAACATATGAAGCGATCCAAACTGCAAGAACAATTGGAATAACTGTAGAAGAATACGTTGCTGCTATGACTGTAATCCCCATGAAAGATGAATTGTGACCATCGGCCAGCAATGCTGTAATGCTCGGATGCATAATGCCCGCTGCGAGCGCTGCGGCAATATACATATTGCTACCCAATTTACGTGCAGCACTGATTGCCAGAATGATCGGCAGGAAGTAGAACGCACCGTCACCAATTGCTGACAAAATGATATAGGTTGAGCTTGTATCAGACAACCATCCAAGTGCGACAAGAATGGCCACGATCCCTTTGATCATACCTGCACCCGTAATCGCAGGCAGGATTGGTGTAAACATACCTGAGATGAAGTCGAACAGCGCACTTATTGGATTTCTTTTTTTCTTTTCTCCAGTGGAAGCACTTGATGAGGCATTTTCTGCGTTTGGTGATTTGGACATGTTGCCAACGAGTGCGTTATACACGACAGGTACATCGTTACCGATGATAACCTGGAACTGTCCACCGTTCTCCATCACGCCCATAACGCCTGGTGTATTTTTCAGCGTCGCTTTGTCCGCTTTTTGGTTGTCATTCAGGTTAAATCTGAGTCTTGTCATACAGTGAGTGACTTGATCAATATTCTCTTCGCCACCAACAAGCTTCAAAATATCCTTGGACAATTGTTGTTTATCCATTGTGTTTTGCTCCTTTTATGTGTAATGAAGGTTAAAAAAAAACCTAAACACTGAATAATGACAAAGCAGAAAAGCTTATCATTATTCAACGTTTAGGTTTTGCCCTTTTAGCAGTAACAATCCTAATTTTATTCAATTGTTTGTTCATTTCTGACAATTCGTTCAATATGAATGGTCAGATACAGTATTTCTTCCTTGGACAACACCCGATTATAGATCTTACGCGTATAGTCACTGATCCTTACTGCACATGCATGTGCTTCAGGATACTGCTTGCTCACCAAGTCATGAAGCGGATTATCTTCTTCTTTATCTTCAATCGCCGTTCCTTGCAACACACGTTGGGCAAAGAACTTCAGATGAGTTAAAAATCGATAATAACTCAACGAATCTTCATCAAGTTCAATCACAAAGCTACGTCTTACGATATTAAGAATGTCCTTAACGATATTCGTAATACTGATCGTTTCCCTCATCTCACCGTTCATCTGGGCATTAACCAGATGCATCGCAATGAATGCGCATTCGTCTTCGGGAAGCAGGACACCTAACGTTTCCTCGATAATCTGTAGCGCCTTGAGTCCAATGGCATATTCCTTCCGGTACATGCGCTTGATCTCCCAGAACAATGCGTTACGAATCTGCAATCCTTGACGATGTCGATCAATGGCAAAATGAATATGATCCGTCAGTGAAATGTAGATGCTTTCATGCAGCTTCTCACCTAACACCGTCTCGGCATAACGGATAATCTCATCCGAGCACTCGACATATTCAACCGGGATATCAGACAGAAGCGTTTTTAGTTTCTGTGATACTTCCTTACTTTCAAGCGAGAATATTTTTTCGACGAGACTCTCGTCTATCGATTCACCAGTATGCTTTTTGAAGGCAATTCCACGTCCCATAACGACCAGTTCGTTTCCTCCCGGATCAATTACAGTGACTACGTTGTTGTTCAGCACCTTCTCAATTTTCATTTCTTCACATCACCTTGCACCGTCAAAGTAGTAAAAGGCAAAACCAAAGCAGGTCACGAAATATGCCCCGCTTCTGGTTTTGCCTGATTGAACAGTAACAATCCAGTATTCATTAGCCTTAGGCCCATCTTACCATATAATTATCCATATGACAATGTTTTTGTGAAAGCGGTTAATGTGCGTTAATATGACATAAGAAGGTGCATAACAACTATGCCTGAAGAACTAGTATTTACTTATTGTTACGTTTAAGACTTGCGCCATTTGTACCAATAACTTCTTTGTACCAGTGGAATGATTTTTTCTTGTAACGATCCAATGTTCCCGAACCGTCGTTGTTGCGGTCTACATAGATGAAACCATATCGTTTCTTCATCTCTGCTGTTGAAGCACTCACCAGGTCAATACAGCCCCATGACGTATAACCCATCACTTCCACGCCATCCTCAAGAGCTTCACCCACTTGTACCAAGTGGTCATTCAAGTACTGAATACGGTAATCATCATTGACCGTTTTATTGCCATTTTCGTCGGTAATCAGCTCATCTACTGCACCCAGACCATTTTCGACAATAAACAATGGTTTTTGATAACGGTCCCAGTATTTGTTCAAGGTTACGCGCAGTCCTTGCGGATCGATCTGCCAGCCCCACTCGCTCGCTTGGAGATAAGGGTTTTGTACCCCTGCGAACAGGTTTCCTTTTCCTTCGATACGTTTCTCGGGATCACCTGTCTCACAGATACTTACATAATAACTGAACGAGATAAAGTCTACGGTATGCTTCAGAATTTCAGCATCGCCGTCTTCAAACTTGATATTGATATTATTTGCTTTGAAATAACGATTAATGTATTTCGGATAGTAACCACGTGCATGGATATCAGCAAAGATATCATTACGCTGTTCAGCATGCATCGCTGCAACCACATCATCCGGATTCGGAGTCAGCGGATACGTAGGCATGCTCAGTACCATACAGCCAATTTTGGCTTCAGGCATAATTTCATGTCCCAGTTTCACTGCTAACGCACTGGCTACCAATTCATGATGGATTGCTTGGTACAGATCCTGTTTGGACAGTTCTGCTTTTGGTGTATAGATCCCGCCGCTCATGAATGGCTCCTCCAGAATGGAGTTGATTTCATTAAACGTCAGCCAGTATTTCACTTTGCCTTTGAAGCGGTTGAACAACACCGTTACATAACGCTCGTAGAACTCGATCATTTTACGATTAACCCAGCCATCATATGTTTTGGACAAATGCAGCGGTGTCTCATAGTGAGAGATGGTTACGAGTGGTTCAATACCGTACTTATGGCACTCATCGAACAGGTCATCATAGAATTGCAGACCTTTCTCGTTTGGCTCCAGTTCATCACCTTTAGGGAAGATACGGGACCACGCGATAGATGTACGGAACACTTTGAAGCCCATTTCAGCAAACAGTTTAACATCTTCTTTGTAACGATTATAAAAGTCAATTCCGATCAGTTTCAGGTTATCTTCTGTAGGTGCTTCCGTTCTGGGCGTTGTAATCCCGTGTGGCATTACATCTTGAACAGACAGGCCTTTGCCATCTGTATTATAAGCTCCTTCAAGCTGGTTGGCTGCTACAGCGCCGCCCCATAGGAAATCCTTCGGAAATGGTGTTGTCATGTCAATCATTCCTCTCTAAGTAACGGTATTTTCATTCTTTGTTTAAATGCTTACCTCTATCCTTTTCCGACAGGAAAAAGCGGACAATCTCCAACCAAAAGGGCCGACAGGGACATTAGATTCCCTGCTTGCCAACTTTCGTGTTAGGTTTTGCCCGCTTTCTGTGCGGTAACAATCCTGTGAACGAGAGAATTACAGTTGCTCACCATTGCTGGAGATTACGTTTTTGTACCAGTCGAATGAATCTTTTTTGGAACGTTTCAGTGTTCCGTTACCTTCGTCATCCAGATCCACGTAGATGAAACCATAACGTTTGGACATTTCGGAAGTGGACATGCTTACAAGGTCAATCGGGCCCCATGCTGTGAATCCAATCAGATCCACACCGTCTTTGATGGCTTCTTTCATTTGTTCGATGTGTTTCTTCAGATAATCCACACGATAGGAGTCATGGATTGAACCATCTTCTTCAACACGGTCATACGCTCCCAGGCCATTTTCTACGATGAACAATGGTTTCTGATAACGATCCCAGAAGTTGTTCAGCGTTACGCGCAGACCGATCGGATCGATCTCCCAGCCCCAGTCGGACGCTTCCAGATAAGGGTTTTTCACGCCACCAGTCAGGTTACCTGTGGTTTCTTCCTCGCTGGCAGATGCCGATTTGGTTACGGACATATAATAACTGAAGGAGATGAAATCAACCGTATTGTTGAGCAGGATTTCATCATCGCCAGCTTCTTTTTGGATGACAATGTTGTTTTCTTCAAAATAACGAGCCATGTAGTTCGGGTACTTACCACGAGCATGCATGTCTGTGAAGAAGAGGTTAATCTGATTCTCGTGCTGAGCCAGACGAACATCTACCGGATTACATGTTGCTGCATAAGTTTCCATACGAGCAAGCATACAGCCGACTTGGGAACCAGGGATAATTTCGTGTGCAAGCTTCGTTACCATGGCACTTGCTACAAACTGATGATGAAGAGCTTGATACGTCGTTTGCAACTTGTTGTCCACTTTATCGATCAGAATGCCGCCACCAGTGTACGGGCTGAACAACATTACGTTAATCTCATTGAACGTCAGCCAGTATTTCACTTTATTTTTATAACGGTTGAACACCGTTTCTGCATATCTAACATAGTGCTGAATTACTTCACGGCCAGCCCAGCCATTATATTTTTGCGTCAAGCCAAGCGGAGTCTCGTAGTGAGACAATGTAACGAGCGGTTCGATACCGTATTTCAACAATTCGTCGAATACTTCATCGTAGAATTTCAAACCTGCTTCATTCGGCTCTTGATCATAACCGTTCGGGAAAATACGTGCCCAGTGAATGGACAAGCGGAATACTTTGAAGCCCATCTCAGCGAACAATGCAATATCTTCTTTAAAGTGATGGTAGAAATCAATACCAAAACGTTTTGGGAAACGTTCTTCAATTTTGCCAGAGAGAATCTCTTCAATTCGGGAAGAGGAAATTTCCATGGCATGTCCGCCTGTACGCTTCTCTTTCGGAACATGAGCAATCATGTCCGCTGTGGAGAGGCCTTTGCCGTCCTTATCGAATGCACCCTCCAATTGATTGGCAGCTGTAGCGCCACCCCATAGGAAGTTTTCGGGGAATCCTTTTTTTGCCGTGGTCATAAACAACAACCTCTTTTCGAAATTTATTTTGGTTTTTCCAGGTAAAAATGGTGTGATGTAGAGCAGAAAACAAGAAAAACCTAAACTCAAGGTAAAATAGCACCAAAAAAAGGGGCCTTCATTTCACCATCAGTTTAGGTTTTGCCTGTCTTCACAGTTACAATCCATCAAAAGATGTTATTGCGTATTCTGTTGTGTTTGCTCTTGTAATGTAAGCGTAACATATCTATTTTGCAAAATCAACTTCACTGGATCATAGGATCGTTCGCACATACACTCCATAAGAAAAATTAACGCGGCATATGCAAAATGGCTGCCCTTAATGCCTGCGCTCCCTCCTCAGTTTCCAGGTACGTAGCAGGACTTTGGTCCCCTAAAGCCGGGATATCTTTCATGATCCATTCAAAAGTGTACTCTCCCATTTCACACAAAAGTACCCGACTTATGTCCGCCGGAATACCTTGTCGTTGTGCACGCTCTGCCCACGCGGGATCCACCTTCTGTTCAAGTTCTTCAAACAGTTCGGAAAATGAGTCCCAGCTTGCCTGATTAAACTCTCCGAAATACATATCTTTCATACTCATGTAAATTCACTCCCTGGATTGCAATTAATAACACCGAAGTCCTATCTGACACAATTCATCCTTAAGCCGCTTGAATCCGTTTCTGTAACAGGTAGACTTAATTTTAAATGTTTTTCGGGGGAAAGACTAGTACAGGAGGATTCAACAAATGACTTATGAAGAAAACACATCAGGTTGGGATGCGATTGATAAAGCCATCGGTGAGCTATACGGTGAACAGGAGCCGCACCATTATGGAACATCCATTCCTTACATGCTCGGAGGTCCGGACCCACTCGATGGCATCAGTGTTTATGCAGTGAATACACCCATGCCCCACTGGCATTTTGTCACATATGGTTTCTCTGAATTATATGAAAAAGAGATGCAGGATGCATCCAAAAGCGGGTATGGTTTTGAACTCACATTTCGTCTTACACGCAGTGAAGGAGAGACTGATCCGCCAGCCTGGGCGCTGAATCTGCTTCAAAATGTAGGACGTTACGTGTTCACTAGCGGAAATATCTTTCAGCCAGGAGATTACATGGACGCAAATGGCCCCATCTGCCTGGAGTCCGATACTTTGTTGACTGCTCTCTCATTTATTGAAGACCCGGATCTACCGGCGAACACTACACCTAACGGTTCAGTGCAGTTTATTCAGATGGTTGGTATTACAGGTCGGGAGCTGGAAATGATTCAAACGTGGAATGCGCGCGGCTTCCTCTCGGCCTGCTCCAATTTCATGCCCAAATACGTGACCGATCTGATGAGAAATTCGTACGCAGATATTCCTTCTGTTGTACAAGCGGTTAAGCATGGAATGGAACAGGACGGATCAAGCACAGCGTTTTTATTCATACAACAACTGGCCTGGGAGTCCCCTCGTAAAAAAATGCTGATAAAGACCGTTCCGGGCAAACTCCAGCTTGGAGCCAAACAGGCTGTATTGGTCGGCACCATCCTTCGTAGCCGAATTTCAAAAGGCGCCTCTCTATCCTTGATCGGACCTGATACTACTATTCTGTTCGAAGCCGGAGAACATCCTGCAGTATTGGAATCGGATAGACAAGTTACCCTGACGGTGAACGAACAAATTGTTGAGGAGCTTGCAGAAAACCTTCAACCCATTGAAGGAACATTCGAGATAACTTCACTGGAGCATATGCTCGTTCAGATTGTTAAAACAGAAATTAAAAACCAGGAAGGGCAAGTCATCAAAACGATTGGATGACGCACCCTCAGATGCAACGAGATACTACGCTTACAACTGACTGTGCAGGAAGGAGGAATCAACATGCCTGCTACACTTGCCTCACGGCACAAGGAGTCCGCCATTTGCAAGCACGTAACAGAAACGGCTCCTTTCGACTATTTACCAAAATCTCAACTGGACAGGCTTCGTAAAATCAATCATTTCCTGATTCATGCATTCCAGAACAGCCTCTCGGATATTAAAGATAATTTAACGGGCACTTATCTTTTTCTACTCACAGATATGGACGGTGTGCTTCTCTCCATGGATTATAGTCCAGATCTGGAAACTGTCGTAGAAGGTTCGCCTATCCGTCCGGGCATGATCTTCACCGCACAGAGCTGTGGAGTAAACGCCATTTCTGTAACGATGGACAGCAATGAACCTGTGCTTCTGTTGCCCGAGCAACATGAAAGTCCCTATTTTCAAAGTTGGCATTGCTACGCTGCCCCTCTGTCCATGGGATCGCAGCATTTCGGTTATCTGGATGTGTCCACCATCAACGCGGATATGCAGGGCGAGCTTATTGCTATTGCCAAGCTGATTCCTGCATATATGCAGAACAGTTACCAGAATCAGCAGGTTGCTGAACCTTGTGACAAATCAGCGGTGGAGTTCACAGCGCGTCAGTTAACCATTCTGGAAATGATCGCGAAAGGGTTCACTGTGAAAGCTATTGCTTTGAAATTGAAAATCAAGGAATGCACTGTGAATCATCATAAAAAAGTGATTTTCAACAAATTAGGTGTGCAATCCAGCACGGAAGCTGTTTCAATTGCCAGCCGATTGTCTTATTTATAAAGGACCCCTATAGATTCCTATAGGTAGTAAATGAGAACGTTTGTGCTACAATTTAGGAAACAAGCAAGATGTAGAGAGAGAAAACACACACATTTCAGGAGGGTAATATGACAATTCCAAAGAAGACTTCTTTATTCGCCATGCTCATTATGATTATGCTGGTTGCAGCCGCTTGCGGTGACAAGGCAGATAACACAGCCGCAACAAAAGAGCCTGCCGCGACAGAAACAACGACTGGCACTGATTCTGAGACAGCGAATACAGAAGAAACAGAGAACACTGAACCAGCAAGCGAAGAGTCCAAGGAAACCGATAATTCCCAAGACGTTGAGCTGGGAACTACGCAAAAAGGCTCTTACACCAACGACTATTTCGGCGTATCTTTGAAATTCCCGGAAGCTTGGGAGTTCCAGGATGCTGCAGGTATGAATGAACTGACAAGCGCATCATCCGAAGCGATTGCTGGTGATGATGAAACGAAGAAAAAACAAATTGAACTGTCTCAAACCAAAACATTGAATCTGCTTATGGCTTCACAGTATCCACTGGACGGAGGTCAAGTTGGTCCTTCCGCTATGGCCATTGCTGAGAAAGTAAGCTTGTTGCAAGGCATTCGTACAGGTAAAGACTACCTGGAAGCAACCAAAAAATTCATGATGGATAGCCAGTTCCCTTATGATTATAAAGAAATGACAACGGAAACCATCGGCGGTAAAGAGATGGATCTGATGCAAATTACGATGGATGCAGGTGACGGTTCAACGATTACTCAGGACTACTACAGCACGATTATTGAAGGATATGCTTTCAACTTCATCTTCACTTACATGGATGATAAGACCAAAGCTGAAATTGATACCATCAAGAAATCCGTTCAATTCAAATAATCGCTTTTGAATATTGCCATCATATTAATAATATCAAGCACATCTAACACAACCCCGACAACGATCTATAGAGATCATTGTCGGGGTTCTTTTTAACTAAGAATGAGTACATCACTTTAGCTTGATATGGCCACCCAGTGTCCTTCCGTAACTTCTACCCACTTGGAATGTTCCAGATTATAACGGTCTTCTACTTCAACAGGTGTTTCTTTTACAACATGTCTCTTTTTCTTCGCTTCTACCGCCGGATCAGGCACAGGAATAGCTGACAGCAATGCCTTGGTATAGTCATGTTGCGGGTTGGAATACAGTTCTTCACTCTCTGCAAGCTCCACAATTTTCCCGTTATACATCACAGCCACTCGATCACTGATATGTTTAACCATGGACAAGTCATGTGCGATGAAGAGATACGTCAATCCGAGTCGCTGCTGCAACTCTTCAAGCAATTGTACGATCTGAGCCTGTATCGATACATCCAGTGCAGACAATGGTTCGTCACATACGATGAATTCCGGCTCCACAGCCAGAGCTCGCGCTATACCGATCCGCTGTCTCTGTCCACCCGAGAATTCATGTGGATAACGCTGCGCATGGGTAGGATCAAGACCTACCATCTCCAGCAGTTCCTCCACCCGCTTCTCCCGCTGAGCGGCATTACCTGCAAGCTGATGGATATCAAGCGCTTCTCCAATGATATCCATAATTCTCATTTTGGGATTCAGAGATGCATAGGGGTCCTGGAAAATAATCTGCATATGTCTGCGCATCGTTTTCATCTCCGAAGGAGAAAGACGATTAAGAGGAACTCCCTTAAACAGCACATCCCCGCCTGTTGGCTCATGCAATCTCAGAATGGCACGCCCCGTGGTCGATTTACCACTACCGGATTCTCCTACAACGCCGAGTGTCTCTCCTTGCCGAATATGGAAACTGATATCATTCACAGCCTTTAAGGTGTTGCCTTTACCCAGATTAAAATGTTGTTTGAGCGACTTCACCTCAAGCAATGGCTGATCGTCTTCCAGATCTCTCGGGACCAGGGATACCGGTTTTGGCTTTTTCTTCTGATCCAGACGTGGTAATGCATTCAGAAGCCTGATCGTATAGGGATGTTTGGGATTAGCAAAAATCTCTGCCGTCGTCCCGGTCTCCACAATCTGTCCTTCTTTCATAACAACAACCCGATCACACATGCCTGCTACTACGCCCAAATCATGCGTGATCAGGATAATCGATGTGCCCAGTTGATCCTGCATATCTTTCATCAAATGAAGAATCTGTGCCTGAATCGTAACGTCCAGAGCGGTCGTTGGCTCATCCGCAATGAGCAATTCAGGACGACAAGCGAGCGCAATACCGATCATGACACGCTGACGCATGCCTCCAGAGAATTCGTGCGGATACTGGTTGTAGCGTATTTCGCTGCGAGTTATCCCCACCCGCTCCATCATGGCAATCGCCTGTTTCTTGGCTTCCCTCTTGGACACCTTCTGGTGTTTGATCAGACTCTCGGAGATCTGTTTCCCCACTTTAATTGTCGGATTAAGAGAACTCATCGGGTCCTGAAAGATCATTCCAATATCACGTCCACGGATGCTCTCCATCTCTTTCTGCGTTTTATTGGCCAGGTCGACACCCTTAAATAGAATCTCTCCATTCTTCATCTGAGAAGGTGGGGAGGCAAGCAGCCTCATAATGGAACGTGCGGTAACACTCTTTCCACTTCCCGATTCTCCTACAATGCCCAGCGTCTCACCTTTGCGCACTTCAAAACTCACTTCTCGCACTGCCTGAAACTCACTCTCTCCTGAGTGAAAAGAGACAGATAGATCATTAACTTTCAGTAAAGGTTCCATGTCATCACCAGCTCTCATCCGTTTTTTCACATTCACTCATCTCATATGTATACCATTTAATTCCTTGACAATTGTTTAGACCCTAAATAATATATACTATATCAATCGGAATAATGCAATTTAAACCTGAATGAAGGGAGGCACGCTTGGTTTGAATCTTGCAGAAGGCAGTAGAATCTCACGGTTGGTACACAATTTAAGCTTTATTTATGGCAAAATGCTGCTTCATCCTTCCTACCGATATGTTTTGTTCATTCTTGGATTACCGATCAATCTGGTCGTGTTTCTAATATGGCGTTCACATCGAAAAAATGACGGTTGGGTAGTTGCCAGACAGGCGGCTGAGCAAGAACTGCTCGCTTCTTCCTACCGGAACAGTCTGAAGTTGGAAGTGGAAGAACAACTGCGCCGCAAACATCGTTTTTTCCAGCAGCAGGTGAGTGATGGAGAATTCAAACGTCAGACCGAGGAATGGGTGGAGGAAAGTGTTCAGACAGAGTTGAAGGAGCGGACATCCCGCATACTTCAGGAACAAGGAAATCAACGTCTTACAATGGCCGATACGTTCCACTCACTGATTGACAAACCATGGTTCTTGGCGATATCCATTATTCCAGGCTGTCTCATGTATAGCATCCTGTTTTTGTATGGTAATCCTTATCTAAAGTACATATTTGAAAGAATACTGATGACGGTATTTGTCATTCTGGGCGTAGCTACACTCGTATTTACAATTTTGTATCTGTCTCCGTTCAACCCGGCAGCTAACATTCTGGGAGAGACAGCAACGCAGGAACAGATTGCCGCATTCAATCAGGTGTATGGCTTGGATCAGCCTTATCTTACACAGCTCTGGAACAATATCAAGGGCGTCGCCTTCTTCGATCTTGGCAAATCTTTTGCAGGAAATGAAGACGTAACAGCCACGATTGCAAGGAAGTTTCCCATTACCTTGACGCTTGCGGTCATTTCCCTGCTGTTAGCACTTGTCATTGCATTACCCATTGGCATTATCTCAGCAATTAAGCCTAATTCGTGGTTCGACTACACCTTCATGTTTATTGCTCTGATTGGATTATCGATCCCGAATTTCTGGCAAGGACTTATTTTCATTCTGAACTTCTCGATCAAAATGCAGTGGCTTCCCGCCACCTTCAACCCGCAGAACTGGCTGTCGATCATTATGCCAACCATTGTGCTGGGTACGGGACTCACGGCTGCGGTGGCTCGGATGACCCGTTCTTCCACACTGGAAGTCATTCATGAGGATTATGTGATGACCGCCCGTGCCAAGGGATTAAGTGAACGCCAAGTCATGCTGAAACACGCAGTACGAAATGCATTGATCCCGATCGTAACGGTGGTTGGACTTCAATTCGGAGCCATGTTGGGCGGAGCAGCAGTAACGGAGAAAGTGTTTAATATCAGCGGTCTCGGCAGTTACATTGTGGATAAACAATTCATCCCCGATATTCCGAGTATCATGGGCGGAGTAATCTACACAGCCATAACGATCTCCATTATTAATGTAGCGGTTGATCTGCTGTATGCTTTTATTGATCCAAGAGTGCGCTCCAAGATGAAACAATATTAAAGCAGGTGTACTATGACAAACTCGTCTTTAACACAAGAAATGCGTTTTCGGCTTAAGTCTTCTCGAGAGTACAGTCAGGCCAGCTTTGCCTGGGTTACGTCCCTTCTCTTGACTGCATTGTTGCTGTTCAACAGTTATGACTGGAGCGAGCGGACGTTCAAACCATTTCTGCTAACGATCCTTGGCATCTACTTATTCTTCACACTGGTCCAAAGTGTCATCACCATTCGGATTCGAAAAGACCTGATCCGTACCGGTACAGTCTCTGCTCTGACTCGCAGGTTAGCCTGGGTTCAGCTACTTGCTATCATTTCAGGCAATATATTTATCGTAACGGCAGCCTTTCATCTGATTCGAAAATCCAGGAACGTGGAGTATACCTTTGCGGTGTACATGCTGTTAACCCAGCTGTTCGTAATCGGTGTATCCGCGTTAAATATCTTCAAACCTTATGTGGCTGACAACTTTCTGCCATCCATGGCGGTGCTGATCTTTATTCTGGTCATCGACTTGGTCGTTCTGATTATCGTATCCCGATATAACGCGACCACTACCCTCCCTCGTTGGATGATCGGTGTCAGTGTGGTACTGATTCTGACCTCGATCACAGGTAATGTATTCGCACTATTGCTCGGCATTTCCATTATTGGACGCATTCGCAGACAGGGGAAACAAAAATCAAACTTCTGGAACGATCTGTGGGAGCGCCTTGCTCCGAATATGACTGCAATGTCCGGTTTGTTTTTTATCATTTTTCTGTTCTCGATATCGATCTGCAGCTTCTTTACCTTTGACTACAGCATGGCTGTGGAAAATAACTATTCGGCTCTGCTTCAATCCCCTTCCCTCGCGTATCCCTTGGGAACGGATGACTTCGGACGATGTTTATTTTCCCGGATTGTATTCGGTGCCCGGATCTCCTTGATCGTAGGCTGCATGTCGACAATCATTCCTGTATTGATTGGTGGAATCCTCGGAGCGCTCTCCGGCTTCTACGGCAGGCATACGGATAACATCATCATGCGGCTGCTTGATATTCTCTATGCCATTCCGGGAATTCTGCTCGCCATTGCCATTATTGCAGCGTTCGGAGCGAATACGGTCAATCTCATTCTGGCGCTGAGTCTGGGTTCCATCCCAACGTACGCCCGTACCATGAGAGCCAGTGTACTCTATGTATCTACTTTTGAATTTGTGGAAGCTGCACGTGCACTGGGGTACAACAATCGTACGATTATTTTCAAACACATTATTCCCAACTCCCTTGCGCCCATGATCATCAAGTCTACACTCACGATTGGTGGAGCCGTTATTGCTACCAGCAGTTTGAGTTATCTGGGACTCGGCGTGGAGCCGCATATTCCGGAATGGGGTAACATTCTGAAGCTGGGCAGTACATACCTGGAAACTCACTCTTATCTGGCGATTTATCCAGGCTTGGCTATTATTCTGCTGGTTCTTTCTTTTAACTTTCTCGGTGATGGTCTGCGTGATGCGCTCGATCCCAAGCTGGAAAAGGCCTAAACGATTCGTTGAAATGAATGATATAGAAAAATAAAATCACACATCACACATTCAAGATATGGAGGGTAATCCCATGAAAAAACGTACACTGATCTCATTGTTATTAATTCTCGTCATTGTGATTTCCGGCTGCAGTGTAAAAACGAAAACCGAATCACAGGCGGAGACCGCACCATCAGACACAACAGAAACTGCACAAAAACCGGCAGACATTGAGCTACTTGCCATGAGTTCTTCCGAAAATGACGTGAATATTATCCGCGACCAGCTGACCAAAAACGGCTTCAATGTGAAGCTGAACCTGCAACCAGATTACGGCAGCTTCAAATCCCAGCAGGATGCAGGAAATTATGACATTGCCTTGTCCAGCTGGACAACGGTAACGGGAAATCCCGATTATGCCGTACGTTCTCTTTTCAAAACAGGTGGAGATTACAGTATCCTCGCAGATGGGGAGATTGATAAGCTCATCGATCAGGCAGCTACCCAAACACCAGACGAATACAAAGACACGTACAAACAATTGGAAGATCGCTTGGTAACGGATCAGGCTTATATCGCACCTCTGTATATTTCCCTGAAAAGTCAGGCTGTGAACAAAGACATTCTGAATGTCGAAACCGTCCGTCTCTCCAAATCCCGCGCGATGGCTTGGGAACCAATTGAGTTCAAGGACAGCTCCAAAAATGCCAAAGATCCGTTGATTCTGACGCAAAGCGCATCCGTACTGACTTCCCTTGATCCAATCAAAGGAAACGACGGTTCCATCAACCAGTTGAACACCAATATGTATGTACGTCTCGTTAACCTGACGGATGACGATCAGCTGACAGCAGAAGGATCACTGTCCCATAATTTCAGCATTGCTGAAGGTAATTCGGACTATTACTTCATTCTCAGAGACGACATCAACTTTGCGAAGATTGATAACAAAAAAGCGGTAGATACAGGCGAACGTGTGGGTGCAGATGATGTCATCTTCTCCCTGGATCGTGCGAAAAACAAAGATTCCGTTCCAGATCACCGGACATACAGTCTGCATGAACACATCAAAGAAGCTGAAGTTGTAACGGATCTGAGTGCATTGCAATCCATTAAACAATCCAGTGGTAACGGCACAATCCTCGAAGCATTAGAACAAGGACTGGGCAGCAAAATTACAGAACTCGTAACTGACAAAACCAAAGCAGATAATAGTGCAGGTAAATATCAGGTCGTTAAACTGACAACAACGGAACCTTTCCCACAAGTACTGAACTACCTGGCTCACCAATCTGCCGGGATCGTGTCCAAAAAACAGGTGGAGAGCATCAACACTTATGATGTAGCTTCCTTTGACGTCAACAAAGATATTCCTTACGGTGATCAGAACACGGTGACTGAAGGCGCATCATACAATAACACGCTGTATACTAGCGGACCTTATATTTTATCTTATAAAAATGACTATGAAGCTGTATTCTTGCAAAATCCGGGATACCGCAAAGGCACTGAATATGCACCGAAAATTGCTCAGGTCAATGTCCGGTTCATCGCGGATGCAGACAGCGCCCTCTCTGCTCTTCGCAGCAGTGAAATTCATTTATACTACGGTGTGCCTGAAACCAAGTATGACATCATCAAAAATGACAGCAAATTGCATCTGCAAAGCATTCCGAGCAACGCCGTTTCTTATCTCTTGTTCAACACGGCCAACCGTGATGTGGCCAAGAATAGTGATTTGAGAAAAGCCGTACTGTACTCCATTAATCAGGATGAAATTTTGAGTTTCTACAAGAATAACAAACTCAAAGCATACTCCACAGTAAGCCCGCTCGTTCCGACCGGGAATGAATTGAAAGCTGATCCTGCAAAAGTAAAAGAATTCTTGAGCAACTATAACGCCTCCAAATAAACGTATACCAAAAAGGCTGTCACTGGATCATCTACCGATCCTGGTGACAGCCTTTTTATTCTTCCAGCACACGGCAATCTGCCAGAACATCGGGGTAATTTCGCATGCTGTCCGCTTCTGTGATTTTGCGAATAACTCTGCACGGTACGCCTGCTGCAAATGAATGCGGTGGAATATCACGAGTCACGACACTCCCTGCTCCAATGACACATCCATCTCCAATGGTTACGCCTCCGCACACCGTGACGTTCGCCGAGATCCATACATCGTTTCCAATCGTGACAGGTTTGGCATAACATAGCGACTTCACATCACCGTTCTGATCCACCATCTGTCTCCGCTCACGGGCAATCATGGGGTGAACAGGAGTGACAATCGTAACGTTGGGTCCAAAACTGGTATAGTCCCCAATCGTCACTTGCGCATCGTCTTGTATCGTCAGATTGTAATTACCGAAGAAGTGATCGCCTATCCGGGTATGCACACCATAATGAAAGAAGATGGGGCCTTGCAGGAATCCACCTTCACCGATCTGCCCCAGCAGCTGTTGCAATATCTGATCCCTTTCCTCCGTCTGTTCCTCAAAGGTCTGACTGTAACGCTGACTGAGATTATGGGCCCGCCTTTTGATGGTCTTTAATTCCGAATCACTTGGACTAAACAATATGCCCTTCATGATTCTCTCTTCTTCACGCATCATGAATCCTCCTCAACACGAGTTAGCTTATCAAATAAAAGCCACAGACATGGCCTGTGAGGTTATACAGCTTCTGATAGAATGCTTGATTTCAACGCCTGAAGAACCATTCCCCTTAACCCAGCATCAAAATCATGTTGAAACGAGTCCTGATGTACGATCTCGGGCAATGACGGCATGGGATGCTGCTCCAAGTACTGTTTCCACGCCAAGTCCAGTTCTTCTCTCTCCACACGTTCCTGATAAATGACAATCTGGTGCGGGGCAAAGACGGCATTGATCGTTTGCAGAATATGACATACCTGCACTACAAAGTCGTCTTTGCTCATGTCACGTTTCCAATCTGGTGAATAAGGAAGATACTTAACCTCACCAAACATCCCGTTTTTCCCGCGGATCATCTGTCCATTCAACATCATGCCCATACCCGGCGGGTATCGGTTCGGAAAATAAATTCCTGCTACACTCTGTTCCTTCAGATCAGCATGTTGTGCACAGTACCCGCTAATCGCTGCATTCACATCATTCTCCACGAGAACTTTCAGCTGGAACTTGCTCTCGATCTCCCGTATCAGATGGGAATGGATAAGCTCTTCATGACTGCTCACCGTGATGTCCCCGTCCACGGCTTGTCCTGGAATTCCGATGCCAATCATATCAATGGAGGGGTACTCCGCAACGAAACGTGCAATAAGTTGCAGCACATGTTGTTTATCAAAAGCAGGCAGGATGCTCTCTTCCTTCAACACAACCTTATTCTCCAGATTCATGACCGTTGCCGAAATCAACTCCTGGCCTTTCATCTCTTTGATGTAAAGAACCAAAGCAAGCTTGAAATTATAATTATATCGATATGCCTGAGCAGGACGACCGCCATTCGAGGGAACCACTTTATCCTGGAACAACTCTCCGCCATCACATAATTCCTGGATCAACGCATTGATGGTAACCACACTAAGATTAGTTAATTTAGCTAATTGCGGTTTGGTTGCCGTCTCGATCTGCTGCATGACTTCACGCACATTATTCAAATTGATGTATTTCATCATTGTAGCATTGGCTTTTTTCATAACCCTCTCGTTTCCACTCTGGTTCAATGGAGCCAAAGCAATGGTATGGATGTCATTTCACTCCATATCATAGCACAACATAATACCTTACTCGAACACATGAGTTCCATCGTGCCGGGACGGATCGAAATCAGAAGAGCAGCTCTGTTCACTCAAACAAATCATCCATCGATTTCACAGGCTTCACTTCAATTGGCTGTTTTGACAAGGCCATATTTGCATAGGTACCAGCCCAAATTATAATTGCCATAATAACGTATACCATCCATGCACACCTCCCTGTTTCCTGCAAATTATGACTTTGCGATACTCATACATATGCTTATTCCTTATTAATAAATACACTTTATAAAGTTTATTACGTAAGTATGCAAGGATATCAGTTCTTTGTCAACTACAACAACACGTTTCCGCTCAATGCCCATAACAAATAGCCGCCGAAAGAATCATTCAACGATTCTTTCGGCAGCTGTTTGTTCCATATACAAGTAGTTTATTTCGAATATGTTCGCTGTACAGCAGGCAATAAAGTCACAACTTGAATACCCACTCCCCATGCAAAATAGACCAAGTGAATGATAGAGACATCCTGAATCCAATACACCTGCGCCATAATCCAGATGATGAGGGCAAACCCCGTGTACAAGGAAAAAGTCCAAGCCCAGTAGCGGTCAGGATAGAGATTCAACCTCTCACCCGGCGCCCAAGGTGTATAGCGGATGAGTGCAATAGCAATCATTATAGGCATCACACCAAGAACCAGCAATAGGATGATTCCCGGAAACAAAAAACTGGAAAACGGAGAATTCAGCAACAAAGATTCAGGCAAATTCACCATATTTCCAGTTGGGTCGATGATTAAAATGCTTCCTCCAACGATCGCCCCAATTCCCAGAATTCCATGCATCAAAATGAGTAACCACGATCTGCCTTCACTCTGCTTCATCATGAATTTCTCCTTTCTTCCTCTCGTTTCTCAACCTCATACAGTCATTCATAGAAGGATGATGATCAAACCCTCTAGTACCATTCTCACACATGCCGTGCATTGTTCCTGTGCTTCTTTTCACTATATTGGTCTCGAAAATCACTCATAATGGTAAAACTTGATAAAAGAACGTACGTTCGGTATAATGGAGTTATCCTGAATAAGCGAGAGGCAGATATGGACGACAAATTTATTAAAGAATTACGCGAGATTAGTCGGGATGACAGACGAAGATCGGAATTTATGATTCAAGGTTTGAAGGAGACACTTCAAGAACGCAAAGAAGAAGGTGTACTCAAACGCTGGATACGGCGTAAGAAAACGGAGAAGAAAATCTCTCAAAGATTTAATCAAGATCCTCACTCGGATCAAAAGTAACAACATAAAAAAGGAGGCGTATTACGCCTCCCATGCTACTTACATATGTGGATCAGTTAATCTAGTTAGTACCTGATTGATCTATTAGTGCGCGTTCAAAACGGTCGGTTTTCAATACCAAGAAGATGGAATGATGCTTGGATCTACCCCGTTTCACGGCAGAATGGCAAAGGATCGAACCGGGAAGCCGGAGGCTTTCTCCGCCTTGGGTACAATATTGAAGATGACCGCGCCTTTAGCTGGCACCTGATCCAGATTCGTTAACAGCTCAACCTGGTATGTATCCTGAGCAAGCACATAATATTCTGCCAGGAGTGCCCCATTCTTCTGATAATCTACGGCTGAATCTGTGTCAAAGGTTTCGTGCCCAATAGCCTTTATTTTTCGTTCCTCAAATAAGAACATAAGTGCACTCACCGACCATCCAGGTGCATGACTGTTGCCCTCATCATCCTTGTTATCAAATGCTTCATGACTCGGCCAACGTTTGCTCCAATCCGTACGTAAAGCTACGAAGCTTCCTGCTTCAATCATGCCATGTTCTCTTTCAAATTCATGAATATGCTCTACATCCAGTGTAAAATCTGGGTTATTCGCCACTTCGGCTGACTGGTCAATGACGATAAGCGGGAGCACAAGTTCCTTCAAACCTAGTTCATCCAGATACCGGGTATCCCGAACAAAGTGAATCGGCGCATCAAGATGTGTACCGTATTGACCGGGGAACTTGAAGCTCTGAGCAAAGAAACCTTGATCGTGATTAAACAGCGTATCAAATTGGGCTTCTTCAAAAGCTGAGAAATGTGGAGATTCCGGTCCAAATGTATGGGTCAGATCCACCCACTTCTTTTCTTTTAACAATTGAATAGCTTGAATGAGTTCGTTGGACATCCATATCACCTCATGCACAGAATGGAATAAATTTCTCCTATTATATCCTATTGCACCAGAAAATAAATGATAGATTAATCTCTGAGGTGAAATTAATGTCTAAGCTGGATAACATGTTGGCCATCCTATGGCTGCTTAACTCAGGCCGAAAAATTACAGCCAATCAAATATCTGAAAAATTAGAAATGAATGTACGAACCGTTTACCGTTATATGGATGCACTTTGCGCCAGTGGTGTACCGATAATATCTGACACGGGTCATCATGGCGGGTATACTCTCTTGAATCAATTCATTAAAAGTCCTCTTCTTTTGGATGTAGGAGAGAAAACGACATTACTTCATGCTGCCATATTCGCCAAAGAAGCTGGGTATTTTTTAGGAGAGGCATTAGATAGCGCAACTTCAAAGCTTATGATGCACTCCAATCAAGAACAGGAGAATATGATTAAGCAACAATTTGAAGGGGTTGAAGTGATCGGTTCCCTTGGGAAGCCAAGAATAGAGCCCAGTACTGAGATCATATTAAAGACATTAGAGCAAAGTGTACTCCAAAAGTCGTCTGTAGAAATCGATTACCTAACCAGTCACGAAGAGCAATCCAAGTGTAGAATCGTGGACCCCTATGGAATGATCTATTGGAATCATCATTGGTATGTTATAGCCTTTTGTCATTTTCGGAATGAAATTCGCAGTTTTAGAGTGGATCGAATCATTCGTGCTAACCAGACAGAAATGACGTTCAACCGACCACCACTTTTTTCGGCAAGTGAATTTTTTAGGAGCAGCCTCCTTCCAGAAGCACAAAATCCGACATCATTTATTCCTCTGGTGCTTACAGGTAAATCAAGCACACTGGATGGCCTGTGCCTGCATTGGTTTTTGGGACATCATCTCCAAGAACGGACTACTGAAAAAGCAACATTCTCACTCGACAAAGAAGACATCCTTCAATATGTTCCTATCCTGCTTTTACCCTATGGCAGATCTGTTCAAGTCATTGAACCTATAAGTTTGAAGCAAAGAATGGTGGAAGTTCTGCATGACCTCATTGATTATTATCAAGTTTAAAAACTTTACTGACGGTAAATGTCAGTGAAGTTTTTTTATAATACAAGAGTAATCCATTCAATCATGAATAACAAAAGGGGTGTGTATGATGCAAAAGAAGAACATATATCTTTATGTATTTAATACGATGTCAGACTGGGAGGTAGGTTATTTAACTGCTGAACTGAACTCGGGAAGATATTTTAAAAAAGATATTGAGCCTTTACAGGTCGTGACTGTAGGTGTGGATAAACATCCGGTAACTACCATGGGCGGATTGAATATCCTTCCCCATATTTCTATTGATGAATGTACGTTGAAAGGTAACGACGTCATCATTCTTCCAGGAGGAAACACCTGGATGGACACCATCCATGATCCCCTATTGAAAAAAGTTACTGACGCTATAGAAAAAGGTACGGTTGTCGCAGCAATTTGTGGTGCCACAGTTAGACTCGCAAAGATCGGGTTACTGGACTCCATACAGCATACAAGCAATGATCTGGAATACCTGAAGATGATATGTCCAGATTATACCGGAGAAACATATTATCAAACGGAGCCAGCAGTAACCGATGGAAATGTAGTTACTGCATCTGGAATAGCTCCGTTAGAATTCACGATGCATGTACTGAAGAAGCTAGATGTCTTCGCACCAGAAACATTACAGGCCTGGTACAATCTGTATCGGACTCAAGAGTCAACATACTTCTATGAGTTAATGAACTCTATTGCACCTGAATGACGAGTTTCCCACGCGTATGATGGGTTTCGCTTTTCTCATGTGCTTCCCTTACTCCCTGCTCAGTTAACGGGTAGGTTCCATCAATAACCGATTTGAGTTTGCCTTCCGCAGCCAGTTCAGCCAACTGATCCAGTTGATCCCCTTTGGGCTCCATCATGAAAACATTGGCCGTTACTCCAGCTTCCTTGGCAAGCTTCTCATCCGGTTGTTCCACCAAGGATACCAGATGCCCGCCGGACTTCAACACCTTGAAGCTGCCGCGCTGAATATCACCACCCATGGTGTCCAATACAACATCATAACCGGAGAGAATCTCTGAGAAATCTTCTTTTTTATAGTTGATAAAATGATCCACACCCAACGAGCGAAGTAACCCCTCGTTTGAATCACTGGACGTTGAAGCCACTTCAGCGCCGAGGGACTTGGCAATCTGAATGGCATACGTTCCCACACCACCTGCACCAGCATGGATGAGTACCTTCTGCCCTTTGGCTAAACGTCCATGATCCACAAGGGCTTGCCAAGCCGTCATCGCAGCCAGCGGGATTGCGGCTGCTTCCTCGAAGCTCAAACTCTCCGGTATACGGGCAATAATGTCTGCATCGACGGCAACATATTCTGCATAAGTTCCGAATTGGCGCGGACGTGCAAATACCCGGTCACCTTCTCTGAACCGCGTGACATTCGAGCCTACTTCAGCCACAGTCCCCGCAACATCGCCGCCCAGAATTAACGGAAAATTCCCTGCTGCTTCTTTCATATCACCTTGTCTGATTTTGAAATCCACCGGATTGACCGACGTGGCATGGGTTCGGATCAGCACCTGATTCACTCCACATGCTGGCTTGGCTACTTCTTGTTCCTTCAATTGTTCCGCTCCACCAAATTCCTCAATCACAATTGCTTTCATTAGAGATCCCAGCCTTTCCATTGCATTATCGTTATACTCTCTCTCCCTTCATTACCCTTTCCCAGCATTCACTTGACCTATTCATTCAAAAAATCACAGCAATCTGGGATTCACTATCCAGTTCAACAATCGTGATATAATGTCGATTATCGATTATGTTATACCTTAATCCAATACCTAATCCAATACTTGAACAAGCGAGGTAACGATATGGAAGTTGAAGTGAGTACATTACATGCATTTTCGGACAAGGCTCTTGGCGGAAATCCCGCAGGTGTTGTTTTACATGCAGCGCATTTGTCTGAATCTCAGATGCAGGAGATTGCCAGACAAGTCGGTTTTTCAGAGACTGCATTTGTTATGCCGTCGGATCAGGCTGATTTCAAAGTGCGTTATTTCACCCCAAATAATGAAGTCGATCTATGTGGACATGCCACAATTGCTTTATTTTATCTAATGAAGACACAGCAGCTCGTTAATGTTGGTACATATACACTGGAGACACTGGCCGGAATTCTTAAAGTCGATATCGCAGTCAATGGAGAAGTCTATCTGTCTCAAACGTTGCCGGAGTTTGGCGAGATCGTGGATCGACAGCAGGTTGCTGATTCGTTACGTATTTCTATGGAGGATTTGCATCCCGAGCTACCTGTACAGATTGTGTCTACCGGGCTACCCGATATCATGATAGCCGTTAAAGATGTTGATGTTCTGACCAAAATCGATCCTGACTTCCAGCGTATCACGGAAATAAGCAAGGCTCATCATGCCATAGGTTATCACGTGTTTACACTCGAATCAGATGTTATGGACGTTCTGACCGAATGTCGTAATTTTGCACCACTGTATGATATACCGGAAGAGAGTGCAACGGGTACCTCCAATGGTGCCATGCTCTGTTATTTACACCATTACAACCAGCTTACAGATCCTCATCATCTCACGTATACGATCAGACAAGGGTACACCATGAACCGCCCCTCCGAAATCCGAGCCAGATTAACTTTGGACAGCTCCAATGAAATTACACAGATTCAGGTTGGAGGCCGTGCAATTCATATCAAAAACATTCAAATTCACCTCCCTTAATGGGAGGTGTTTTCCGTACTTAGGATATGTAAACTATCTTATGCGAAGCAGCGTAGTAGCCTGGCTTGTGGTCATCATTGAATTTGTTGTAAAAATCGTAATACCGCTACCTCCAACTGGTTCAGTCCTGGCTGCTCTATAGGAAAATGCCCTGCACCCTCCAAAATGATGCATTCCTTATCGACCACCAGTCGATCAAAAAAAGATTGGCTGAACCTGATTGGTGTCATGGGGTCCAGTTCAGGGTGAACTAACAGGACCGGACACTGGTTGAACTGTTCCGGGCTTACCTCCGGTTTTTTATTAAGGAATGTTCTTAATAATTCCAACGGAATACGTGTAGCTGCCGCTTGTGGATCATCCATAATAAGCCGGGTTAAGTCCTTGTTATTAGTAATCAGTTTCATTCGGGATACCTGTTTGACCGAAATACGTACATGATCCAGCAGACCAGGGAACAGATCCATCATCCGTTTTCCCGCCCGGCTCACCAGACGATTCGGTGCAAGCTGATCACGCATTTCTTGATTACTCGTGTCTACAAATGTAGTTGCGATCAAACCCTTAACACGCTTGCTGCGTGCACTGGTGTGATAGGCAAGCATCCCTCCGATGCTACTTCCCAATACAACGATGGGCTTGCCATCTTTTTTGTGTTCCCGTTCGATGAGTGAAACAAGTAACTCTATCCAAAGTTCGTAGTTAATACGTGTACCAGACTTTGCGTAACTTAATCCATACGGCGGAAGATCTGGCGATACCACCTCGTATCCATGTCGCTGCAACATACGAGCATACGGAGCGAGCAACCTGCCATTGCCTCCCGCACCATGAATGAATAGAATTTTGATTGAAGACTCCGGCGCAGGTAAACGATCGATATGCAGATGAACCCCATTTGACTCCCACCATTCTTCCTCAGGAGCTCTATGCTCCCCTAACCTCACTTCTTCCGGGAAAAAGGCCTGATACTGTTTCCAATAGGGATGTGTTGTCTGATATGAAGGCAAACTTTTTTTCATACGGTACATTCTCCTCTTTTCGTATACAAAAAAAGCCGTACAGTGTACGACTTTTCGTTAAGAATACGTCAATAAACATACTTCTTTTTATAACACCTTCCATATATCTGTCAATCGGGAAACTGTACATTTCCCGGTACGATGTATGCACCACCTGACCCATCATTAGGCAGAGCCGGGATCGTGTCATTTAATACCTGACCGCGAATATCGGTAATACGAACGTTTAGTTTTTCTTTGCCCAATCCGGTTCCGAGGAAATGATTATAGTCCTGCTTTTCAAGATTGAGCCACGTACCATCCTTCTGTTTCACTTCGAACTTCAACACCGGATACTTATGGTTGCGGACCTGAATGGCTGCCCACCACTGACTGCTGCCTTCCTTGATCCGATAGGAGACGTTGCCTTGAATTGGGGCTCTGACCACGTTCCAGCTGATATTGATTTTGCCTGCCTTTGGGTCACCGATCAGGTTAAAAGCATTCGGTGAGAGATCCAGCGCTCCGCTGGCGCCCTCTGGATAGAGGTCTGTTACATAGACGGTTGTTTTGCCTTTAGGACCCTGCACCTCGAGATAGGCTCCCGCTAAAGCGGCTTTGACACCGTTATAATTGAGTTGGAACGGATTAAGTGCAGTAATCTTCATGTCCGCCGGGATGGGATCAAGCAACACCGCACCTCCTGAGTAACCTGAGCCCGTATACGTCGCGTAACCCTGATATGTATCGTTCCACGCAGCAGATGCAGGTAGAGCAAATAATACGAGACTGAGCAAAATCCCTGTACTGGCCCATTTTAACCGTTGAAATCTACTTTTCTTGTTCATGAGCTATTCCCCCTCTACGTTCTCAGTTTAAAAGTACGTTCAACTGCTAGATTTAAATATAACATTATTTTACATAATAACTTTTTATTTTCAATCCATTTCAGCCAAATCGCATCCAAAGTCCTGCCTGTGGACTTGAACATTCATGACCACGCACAAGATATGGATACATACCATAAATTGATGGAAGAGGTATAATAACAAGGCTGTAATGATGGGTTCCCAGTAATAAAAAACGCCACACCCCGGAGTAATTTCGCTCTCCGAATGGTGTGACGCCTATTAAACACTACGGTCAGAATACCCGGTCTCTCCAAGGACAGCCAGCGTTTGACTCAACCCGTTTCCCTTCGTTTCATCCGCTTCCTTAGTCGCTCATACGATGCGTAAATCCGCGGAGATTCTTTTGTCAAGATAGGCCCCAGCACAGCCAGAATTAACACATACAATACGGCAAACGATTGGATGGATGCCATCAGCCCTCCGGCCTTGCCAATATTCGCCATGATAATGGAGAATTCGCCCCGGGAGACCAGGGTAAAGCCCACATTCAACGAGGCCTTAGGGCTCATTCCAGCCAATCTGCCAGCGATCATGCCTGCACCATAATTACTGGCGATCGTCAGAATAACGGCAATGATCGTCATGCCAATCGCTCCGCCAAGTGAAGAAGGCTCGATGGTCAGACCAAAACTGAAGAAGAAAATGGCACCAAAAAAATCTTTGAAAGGCATGATCTGGTGCTCAATCCGACTGACATGTCTTGATTCGCCCAGCACAAGACCCATCATCAATGCTCCAATGGCTTCCGCTACATGCAATGTCTCCGAGAAACCAGCCACCAGGAAGAGCAGTGTCATGACGGTAAGCAGGAACAACTCTGATGACTTGATATTCAGTGCCTTATCAATATATTTGATGCTTTTCCTGCCAATAATCAGGAACAGCACAATAAACAGCAGGGCAGACAGCGATACCAGCAGAACACTTAAGAATGAAGTTGCCCCGCTGAGCACAAGCCCGGTCAGGATGGAGATATGAATCGCGATGAACAAGTCATCGAACATGATCATGCCCATAATAATCTCTGTTTCAGGGTTTGCTGTGCGTTTCAGATCAACGAGCACTTTGGCTACAATGGCTGTAGAAGAGCTCGTCATGATCCCACAGACAACGAGAGTCTCCTGAAGGGGCAGATCCATGAACCACCCCAACAGTAATCCAGAGACAAAATTAAGCCCTACATAGAACATGCCTCCGGTCAGAATGGCTTTACCAGACTTTAATAGACGGGAGACCGAGAACTCCAGACCCAGGTAAAATAGCAAAAACAAAATTCCAAGCCTGCCCATAAATTCAATAAAGGTCGAACTTTCGATAAAACGCAAGTCCACTATGCCAATCTGTGGTGCATGTGGTCCAACAGCCATACCAATCAGAATATAGAAAGGAATGACCGAAAATCGTAATCGTGAAGATATCAGCCCAGTAAGTGTAATCAGCGCAACGGCAATTCCCACTTCGAATATGAGCATATCCATAGGCTAAGTCCGTCCATCAGTCAACAATTGTTTGAGGTGTTTAATCTGATTCCGTTCACCGGCAACGACAATTGTAGCTCCCGCGGTAAAAGCATAATCCGGACCTGGATTAAAATGCTTCTCCTTATCCTTGGTCACCACAGCAAGAATAACAGCGCCCGTAGCCTGACGGATATCCAGTTCACCAATCGTCATGCCTACGCTTGCTGCGTGAGGTTCAATTCGTAGCCATTCGATTAACAACCCTTCAAGCATCACTTCACGCTCATCTTGAAACTTCGGTTTATAGGTCATACCACCAACGATGGCGGCTACCGCCCGGGCTTCATCATCGTCCAGAGTGACAAGAGATACCATATCACCCACCTCTTCAGGTGTATCCCCTGACTCCATATGGAACAGGTCACGCCTTTCGTCGTTATGAATCACAATGACCAAGTGCTCACCACTACGGGTATGCAGCCAGTATTTACGTCCAATCCCTGGTAAGTCTGTTTCTTTAAAGTGCATGATCTGCACCTCCTAAAGCCGACTCGTTCAAGGTTTCGCCCCGCAGTTCAATCCCGGTGATGCGTATCCTCATGGAACCTGATGGTGTATGAACAGACCTAACTTCCCCTTTACTACCAAGCAGTAATTGACTCCCTACTGGAGAGAGGAAGGAAATACGACCTTCATCCGGATCCGTATCTTCTGGCATGACAATCATGAATGAATCTGACGTATGAAAATCGATATATTCGAAATCAATATGACTGCCGATCAATACAGCCGAGTCCAGATCTTCATCAGGACCCAGGAGCAGTTTTTCTACATACTCTGTATAAGCCAGCAGTTGTTTTTCCATTTGTATTCGCTCTGGATCACGCACGTCGAAATAGGCGTCGAGAAATGTTCTTTTCTCTTCACCGAATGTAAATAGCTGGCTCACCAGCTTCTCTCTGCAATTATGGCGGGAAGTCCTATGGTTCATAATAGATTTCACCCCCTATACAAGCCTTGTTCTCCATGTTGATTGGCATGTTTCTCTTCATCATCTTGTTGTCCTCCTTCTGATTGTTAAAAGGCCCCGGGATACGAGACCTTCTTACCATCTTACCAAAACTAATATTTTAATCCAGTATATTCGTCTAACTTGCTTTTATATTATCATTTGTGGTCATATCTTCCATTTAATAACTTAATTCTTCACATCATGTGGTAGATCCATAGAACATTTTAATTACTGCATAAAAAACATTTTATGGTTTTTTATCTCGTATTTTTATTTGCTTTACTGTATATTTAACTACAAACTTTTATTCAATTTATGCAAATAAGCATCTACAGACTTTAACACAATAAAGGAGTGCATCGAAAAAGTGTCCACGATAACAAAAGAAACTACAGAGTCCGTTCAAGTTACTGCCGCAGAATATGTTCATTCCGTCTATGAGTCGGTTGTCGCCAGAAATCCGCACGAAGATGAGTTCCATCAAGCTGTCAAAGAAATTCTGGATTCCCTTATTCCTGTTATTGAAGCACACCCGAAATATCGGAACCATAGTCTGCTGGAACAGCTGGTCGAACCCGAGCGTGTAATCACATTCCGTGTCCCATGGGTAGATGATCAGGGCAAAGTTCAGGTTAACCGTGGATTCCGGGTGCAATTCAACAGTGCCATCGGTCCTTACAAAGGCGGACTTCGCTTCCACCCTTCTGTATACTCGGGCATCATCAAGTTCCTTGGCTTCGAACAGATCTTCAAAAATGCGTTGACCGGTCTGCCTATTGGCGGTGGTAAAGGCGGTTCTGACTTCGATCCCAAAGGAAAATCGGATCTGGAAGTTATGCGTTTCACGCAAAGCTTCATGACAGAACTGTACAAATATATCGGTTCCGATACCGATGTACCGGCAGGTGACATTGGTGTAGGCGCAAGGGAAATCGGTTACATGTTCGGCCAATACAAACGTATCCATGGTGGGCATGAAGCAGGCGTCTTGACAGGAAAAGGTCTGCTGTACGGAGGAAGCTTGGCACGCAAGGAAGCCACTGGCTTCGGCTGTGTGTACTTCGTGAAGGAGATGCTGCAATCCAAAGACCTCAGCTTCCAAGACAGCACAGTCGTTGTCTCTGGCTCTGGTAATGTATCCATCTATGCTATTCAGAAAGCCCAGGAGCTTGGAGCCAAAGTCGTGGCATGCAGTGACTCAGGTGGCTACATACACGATCCACAAGGCATCAACCTGGATACCGTGAAACGTCTGAAAGAGGTTGATCGTCTTCGCATCAGCGAATACATCAAAGAACATCCGCATGCTACATATACCGAAGGCTGTGAAGGAATCTGGTCTATCCCTTGTGATATCGCTCTTCCATGTGCGACGCAAAATGAGATCGATGAAGAAGCTGCTGCCCTTCTGGTCAAAGGTGGCGTGAAGGCCATTGGCGAAGGTGCAAATATGCCTTCCACCCTGGCTGCGATTGACGTCTTCCACGGCGCAGGCGTGCTGTTTGGTCCAGCCAAAGCGGCTAATGCTGGTGGTGTAGCCGTGTCTGCTCTTGAAATGTCACAGAACAGCATGCGGTTGTCCTGGTCATTTGAAGAAGTAGACGCCAAGCTTCATGACATCATGAAGAACATCTACAACAGTTGTGTAGAAGCTGCTGAAGAGTATGGCTGTGAAGGCAACCTCGTAGCCGGAGCGAATATCGCTGGTTTCCTTAAGGTAGCCGATTCCATGATCGCTCAAGGTGTAGTTTAATTTGAATACGTGATTCTCCACGATTAAAAGGCGTTCCCATCTTATTCTTATTTGGGAAACGCCTTTTTTTCATTGTCTTTAATTGCTCTAATCGCAGGGCAATGGTAAAGTGGTACTGACGTAATTTCATCTTTTTGTACTATTAAAGGAAGTGTTTACATTGTCTAACCAACCATTTGCCAGCACTGCGAGTCCTCATCTGAGCGCAGACTGCGAGCAATGTTTTGGCCTGTGCTGTGTTGCCTTACCATACGGCAAGTCATCTGACTTTGCTTTTGATAAGGCCAGCGGCACACCCTGTCCCAATCTGCGCACGGACAATCGCTGCGGTATCCATACCCAGCTTCGGCAGAAAGGGTTCAAAGGCTGTACCGTATACGACTGTTTCGGAGCTGGACAGAAGCTGTCCCAAGTGACCTACGCGGGTAAGGATTGGCGTGATCATCCGGAGTCTGCAAAGGAGATGTTTGATTGTCTGCCTGCCTTGCGACAACTTCACGAGTTGCTCAGTTATATAAAGGAAATGATGATGAGACCGGAGACGTCATCCCTTCACTCGGCATTTGGTGAGTTATATGAGGAGATCGAACGCTTGAGCAATCTGGAGCCTGCTGCCCTCCTCCGTCTGGACATCACCCATTATCGTTCCTCGGTGAATCAACTCTTGGTTCAGGCCAGTGAAATGGTACGCGCGAATGTGCCACCCGCGGCTCATGGACAAGGGAAGTCGAAGAAGAGTAAAAAACGTAGCGGAAGTGACTTTTTTGGTGCCAACTTAAAAGGAGCTGACCTGCGGAGCGCAAGCTTCCGGGGGGCTTTAATGATCGCAGCCAATCTCCAAAATGCAGATATACGAAATGCTGATTGGATCGGTGCAGACTTGCGGGATACGGATCTGGGCGGTGCAGACCTGAGAGGTGGCATCTTCCTGACGCAATCGCAGATTAATGCAGCCAAAGGTAATGTGAATACCAAGTTACCTGATCATCTCAACATTCCCTCACACTGGGTGTAGCAAAAACAAAAAAAACAGCTCGGCCTGGATATCCAGGGACGAGCTGTTTGTTATTGAAACGAACTACAGGAACGAAGCAGAATTATAACAAGTCGCGACGAAGATCTTCAGCCGATTTCGGGGACAGGTGACCCAGCGGAATATCAAATACCGTTTTTGCACCCTTATGTCCTTCCACGCTCAAACGTTGTGCGGCTCTCGCATACGCTACAAGTACACTCGCTGTAAATTCAGGATTGCTGTCGAGTTTCAGACCGAATTCAATAATTTGCTTTTGACCGGCACCTGTAACCCCACTGCGAATTACAAATCCACCATGCGGCATACCTTCATGCTCGGATTTCAATTCTTCTTCGGTAATGAACGTTACAGTTGTATCGTAATCTGCAAAGTAGTTAGGCATCGACACAATCGTCTCACGGATCTCATCCTGATTAGCACCATCTTCAGCTACCACATAACATTGACGAAGATGTTTCTCACGTGTAGACAGCTCTGGTGTTTCTCCTGCACGAATGCGGTTGATAACCTCTTCAACAGGAACCGTATACTGCACACCCGCTTTAACACCTGGAACACGACGAATCGCATCCGAGTGACCTTGGCTCACACCTTTGCCCCAGAACGTGTACTCTTTTCCTTCTGGCAGAATGGACTGTGCAAGAAGACGGTTCATCGAGAACAAGCCTGGGTCCCAACCTGTGGAAATGACACTTACATGACCGCCTTGCTCTGCCGCAGCATTCACTTCCTTATAGAATTCAGGAATCTTGGCATGTGTATCGAAGCTGTCTACCGTATTGAACAACTTGGCGATGGCTGGTGTCTGCTCCGGAAGGTCCGTTGCCGAGCCACCACAGAGGATCATAACATCGATCTTGCCTATGTATTGCTCCGCTGCAGAGATATGCTCAAAACGAACTTCTGTGCTTTCAGCGACCATCTGCTCCGGATTACGACGTGTAAACACAGCAATCAGTTCAAGATCCTCGTTCTGGGAAATGGCTTTCTCTACACCTTTACCCAAGTTACCGTAACCAACAATACCCACTCTAATCATGTTCAATCCTCTCCTGTCTTCTTCTATAGTTGTCTATTACTCTATTATAAAGATATAACATACCATGTAACCTGTCAGGTTTCCAGTTCGAAATAAAAATACCTTGCAGCGGTGCAGCAATAATGCGGCTCCGTATGCAAGGTATTATGGCGTTCATTCATTATTTTAGGAAGAAAGAAAGCAGGAACCAACAATAGCCCTTATCTCGTGCTTATGATTCTGTCCAGGTCAACGTCAGTTCAATGACGCCTTCCTGTCCCGCATCCGTCAACTTTTTGGGAAGACCGCCATCATCACCGGTGCTGCACAGGCTAATACATAATTCCTTTTCTTCACCATCCATTACCACTCCTTCTTCTTCGTTTTATGTGCTAATCACGTTCAAACGACTGGATTACAGGCACCGCATGAACGTTATTCTTGACCCATATCACAGATACAGATAATACACTTAAAGACAATAGACAGCTGGCTACCAGTATGGACAGGAATCGGGTGATCACTCTAAACTTTTTCATCCAGCCCTCCTCCTCATCCTGTTCATCATGTGTTTGTGGGATCATCTTACTCATAGGTCACTCGACGTTGGCACTAATTTCATGATTTCGGCAGCGACAATATCCGGCTGACTGTTATGAATATAATGCTCGGCGTCAGGAACAAGTTGCTGGTTTCCTTGTTTTGACCATGAAGCAAATTTTGCTTGATCTGCTTGCCATGCCCGACTCCCCTCACTTGGTTGATCTGATCCGGCCGTCAGGATTGTCAGAGGAAAAGAAAACTGCTTTTTGTTCTCCAGCACACGTGATGCATTGATCTTGGAGTGACGCATCTCATCCATTACGTTATCATTGTAAGCATGCTTCAATGTAGAGATAGTGGCGGCTTTTTTCATTGGCGTAGAAACCAACTTCGGGTCGATGACCAGCGTTGCCATCATCCGATCCGAATGAAGCAGTGTACGCGCTACGCCTGTTTTCACCAGGAATCGAGCTGAAGCAAAATACCATTCGGGCGTATCCATCTCCACCGTACTGTAATATTCAGGACTGCCTCCATCGATCATGACTATGCCAGCCACCTCATCAGGATACCTTTGCGCAAACCGGAGTGTCTCCAGCGAACCCAGAGAGTGAGCAACCATGATGTATGGTGGACGTTGCCCGGATGTTCGCAGCAATTGGTGGATCTCATCCGAGATGGTATCGACATCACGAGGTTCATCCGTATAGTCGCTGTATCCGTAACCAAATCGATCGTATACCGCAATTTTCACCTTTGATTTCAACTTGTCATACAACGGACTGAAATCCACGTACGGATTGGGTGTACCCCAGCCTGAGGCAAAAACCACCGTAACTTCTCCTCTGCCAGCGGTGTAGAGATGCATGTTGCGACCACTCACTTCATAATACTTGCCCGGCGGGGGATAGGACTTCATATCCTGCGTGGATTGATACGCTTCATACGCTGTACCTGCCAGCAGCAAAAGTCCTGTGGCAAACATCATGCCTCCCAGCACCTTTAACCCTCTCCGTAACCCCTTCTTCATCTTCTCTACCCCTTATTCCCAAGGTTCATCTATATATGTATGCTTCAATCGTACCCAAGAAATAGCGGGATTGAAACAATCCCGAGTCCAGTCCTTTCCCCAACCAAAGTCCAGTCTCATTCCCCTACCCGTGACGCAAAAAAACTGCAAATCTCCCCTTCAGGAAACTTGCAGTTCATCTATACTTTGTATTCTAGGCTTCATAACACAATCTATCTCACGCTGATCCTTACCTATAGTTGCAATGTAAGACCCACCGGGCAATGATCACTGCCCATCACATGGCAGTCGATATGTGCATCAGCCACCCTAGGTGCCAATTGATTGGATACGAGAAAATAATCAATGCGCCAGCCCACGTTCCGTTCTCTGACTTTCGGCATATAAGACCACCAGCTGTACACATCCGTACGATCCGGATACAGATGGCGGAAGCTGTCCACATACCCGGAAGCAAGCAAATCGGTCATCTTGCCACGCTCTTCAAGGGTAAAGCCGGAATTGCCCAGATTGGGCTTCGGATTCTTCAGATCGATCTCCTGATGAGCCACATTCAGGTCACCACAGACGATAACCGGCTTGGTTTGCTCCAGTTGCAGAATATAAGCCCGGAATCGGTCCTCCCATTCCAGACGGTAGGGCAGCCGGGTGAGATCCCGCTTGGCATTTGGTGTATACACGTTCACCAGATAAAACTCATCGTACTCCAGCGTAATCATCCGCCCTTCCGGCTCGCTGTCCTCCTCCATCCCGTAACGAACGGATACAGGCTTGATTCGGCTAAATACAGCCGTCCCGGAATATCCTTTTTTGATCGCATAATTCCAATATTGATAAACATCTTCCCCCAGGTCCATCTCAATCTGTCCAGCTTGTAATTTGGTCTCCTGAAGGCAGAAAATATCCGCCTGACTCTCCTGATAATAATCCATGAATCCTTTCGTCACACATGCCCTTAAGCCATTCACATTCCAGGACACCAGCTTCATATCCTCATCTCCTCACATCTCTCCAATATAGCACGGACGAATTCGAGGGGACAAGGTTCACGACCTGGAAATGAGATGAAGTTCGCCTATATTTCGCTTCGTAACTTGGAGAACACCGCAAGGTCAATATATCTGCCTTTCTCGAACTCATGCTGTCGAAGTACGCCTTCCTTCTGAAAACCCAGCTTGTGTAACAGGCGAATTGACGCCTTGTTCTCAGGTTCGACCTTCGCTTCGATCTTATTGAGCTGCAAGCTCATGAATCCAAAATGCAGCACAGCATGGGCCACTTCCGTCATCACACCGCGGCCCCAGAAAGCCGAACGCAAGTCGTATCCGATCTCAGCACGGTTATGTACATCTTCATAGTTCAGGAACCCACAGGTTCCGATCACTTTACGAGTTTCACGGTCTTCAATCATCCAGCGTAAACCTGTGTGTTCCTTGAAAATCTTCGTATACCAGTTCATCTCACCCTGTGCATCCTCCACGGATTCAAAGGGAGTGAATGGCATATATTGAACCACAGCTTCATCGGAATATAACGCCACCAGATCATGGCTGTCCTCAGTCTCTGCCGACCGGAGGATGAATCGTTCTGTATGAATTAATGGAAATAAATCAAATGTAAATTGCTCACTCATGCTTGGTCTCCTCTGCAACATTCATTATAGAAGTCCATTTTACTACACTTGCCTTCATCAAGCTTTTACTATTAATATGTTCTATTAAGGCATTACTGTATAAAAGGGTACATAGGAGAGGACGTGCTATTATCACACAATCATATGACGTTATTATCGTTGGAGCCGGCTCCATGGGTATGAGTGCTGGGTATTATCTATCGCGCAGTGGATGCAAAACTTTATTAATTGATGCCTTTGATCCTCCGCATACGGAAGGAAGTCATCACGGAGATACCAGACTAATGCGCCATGTGTACAGTGGTGGGCCTGACTATATTGCCATGGCACTGCTTGCGCAGAAGTTATGGCACGAGCTGGAGGAAACGACTGGAGACCAACTTTTTGTTCCTTCTGGTGTATTGAATGTGGTCGATCCGGAAATTCATTCCTTCCGCAACCGATTGAGCCATGCAGATGATGCAGGCATTCGTTATGAAACCTTGCACGCAGCCGAGGTGATGAAACGCTGGCCAGGTATTACAGTACCTGAACATTACGAGGGCATGTATGAACCTGATGCGGGTTATCTGTATAGTGAACCCTGTATTCGTGCCTTTCGCAAAGCAGCCGAGGCTCATGGCGCCACCTTGTTAACTAACACTCGTGTGGAGCATATCGAATACGGGCCACATTCCGTGGCAGTTCAGACTTCAGGCGGTGAGACATACTACGCGAATCAAATCATTCTAAGCGCTGGTGCCTGGTTTCAGACGTTGAAACCTTTTGTGGATCTCCCGATTCAGGCAGTGCGTAAAACGGTTGGATGGTTTGATGCACCAGAAGAGTTGTATGGCAAGGCACATTTCCCCGGTTTTACATTGGCAGGAAAAGAAGGTACATATTATGGATTTCCAAGCATTGGCGGATCAGGTCTAAAGATGGGTCGTCATGATACAGGCCAGGTGTGGACACCAGGAAGTACAATGGCTCCTTTTGGTACGGAAGAAACGGACGAGGGTGATCTGCGCAGGCTGCTCGAACTTCATATGCCTCAGGCAGCTGGAGAATTGAAACGTGGTAGTGTGTGCAAGTATGAATTCACTTCGGATGAAGATTTTATTATCGACCGACACCCTGCCCATGAACGTGTATGGCTCGCAGGCGGTTTCTCCGGTCACGGCTTCAAGTTCGCAAGTGCCATTGGACAGATTCTATCCGAATTGGTGCAATCGGGGCACACGGATCAGGATATTAGCAGGTTCGCCCTATCCCGTTTTCGTTAAGTAACAGCCGGGTGGATGATTATATGTATGTCTAAAATAGCTACTTTCCTTGAGGGTGCAGTGTTGCTTAGAGCACTGCACCTCCAAGAAAGAAGGACACGCAATGACGTTTAATTCATGCGTACACACACTAATTAACTTTGACTAACCTCCATTGCTGATTGGCTCCGCCATTGTCGGCCCACTGAATGGTGGAGGCGCCCGCGGTCAGAGAACCTTGATTGATGTCAACCGTCAGACCACTGTTCCGATTCGCAAGTACCACATATCCTCCCACATCAATTGGCAGCCATTGCTGATTGTTGCCCCCGTTATCCTGCCACTGAATCAGAGCGGCTCCGCCTTGTGTAGAACCCGAATTCACGTCTAATAAAAGGCCACTGCCTACATTGCGGATGTTGTAATATCCGTTGCCTGTAGACTCCAGCTTCCACTGCTGGTTGGCTGCTCCATTATCATTCCATTGAATGATTGTTGCCCCGCCCGTAGAAGAAGCACCGTTAACATCAAGTGCAAGTCCACTGTTACGGTTGATTAATTTGTAGATGGCCCCGGCTTCATACCCCGTGCTACCATTGTAAGTTGCACCGGAAATGACGTAGGTTGTGACCGAGTTGGCCTTGGCTGTAGCGGTAAAGGTTTTATTTTGCACGGAAATATTGGTCAGTTGCTGCAACTTCTCCGTTGAAGAGGTCCGATGTACTTGAGCAGATGTGCCTGTGTTCGTAAAACGACTGAGATCATAGGTTACCGTTGTATCCGTCGATTCCGAATTGGTTGTAACCAGTACCACTTTGCCAGAAGCTGCATCATAGGCTGCAAGGGTATTGGCATCACTCATGCCGATAATCTTGTATCCAGGACGTATAAATTTGCTGTAATTGCCCATGACATAATATTTTTGGTTCACGGTGTAACTGGACGTCTGCGTATTGTTCAACACGTTCTTGAAAAATCCCCATCCGTCGGCACTATCCACGGCTTGCCAATACACCCATCCACTTGCGCCCATATTGCGAATATCCTTGAGAATGGTACGTGACATCGTAAGTCCACTTGCATCCCCATCGCCATATTCCGAGGTCCACAGATGTTTGCCCGCAGACGTCGCTGTGTTGCGTAAAGCAGTACGATTGCTTCCGCCATACGTATGGGTGTTGATCTGAGTGATCGCTGATTTAACCGCATTGCTGTAGCTGTTAAACGACACATTGGTATCATCAATACTGTATTCTTCCGGTGCGCTCAGCTTCGTGGACAGGCCCTTCGTATTCAACGAAGCTTGTACCTGACTCAGAATGGTGTTCTGATCCGCCCGGTCGAAGTGCATACCCTCCTGATCATTCCCCTGTTTCCACCACGTCGAGATCGGTTCATTGAGCGGAGTTACACTATCAAATGTGATCCCCCAGTTATCCCGAAAATGCTTCACAACCTCGGTTAAATAATCGGCAAAATCATCGTAGTAATCAGGCTTGAGGTTATTACCTCCATTGGCCGAACCGGATACATTGCCACTGATCGTCATCCAGTAAGGTGCGGAATTCGCAAAAGCTTCGATGATATTCACGCCTTGAGCTTTGGCAGCCTGCAGCATATATCGTTGGTTTGCATCTGCATTCCAATCATACACGCCTGGAGAAGGCTGGTAACCAGGAACGGCTTTGCGATATTCAAGGACATTGGATGATGGATTATCCCCGCCTCCAATGTTGTACCGCAGGATGTTCAGCCCCAGTCCGGTATTTGCATTGAACATTTTCTCCACATACTCATCCCGATTGGAATATTCTCCAACCACTTTGCCCCACCACGCGAGGGATGTTCCCCAGCCTTCCATCGTCTGATATTGCTTGGATGGATCGGCAACTGCCGTGTATGCTCCTGCAGCAGATACCTCTGTGCCCAGACCCAAACCGCCTGTTAGCAGACTTCCTGCCAGCAGCAGCGAGCTCATTCGTTTTAACCACTTCATCCGCTTCACTCCTTATGATTTACACTTGCACTCCGATGTCAGAACAACTTTCCGATCACTGTTATCCCCAGATTTTAAATTATTCTTTAAAAGGGGAAAATCCGGGGATAGCGTATGCTTCCGATGCAGCTTTCTTTCAGAAAGCTTTTAAGCGCACGCTTCGCTTCTTCAAGTTATTTCTGACCTCTCCGTTATCGTGTAAATGTATAGTTTAACTTAGAAAAAAAACACCCATTATGGTGCAACCTCTAGGAAGGTCGCGTCTGACTTATCAAGTGCGGTAACTACAGCTTCCAATTTCAGCACATTGTTGTAATGTCTCAGATACAGGTTTGGGTTACTAAACGAGGCATACGATGTCCAACTGGTGTTAGCAAGTCCATTGACACGTCTGAACGTGGCGTCATTTCGGAACGTAGCGCTGCCGTCATTTTTCACAAGTGTAATGTTGCCATTATTATTGCGCAGGAAATAACCCGGATAATTCATGGACTCAAACGAAATGCCTGTTGCATTCGACAGCCCGGGAACGATACGGAATTGTGCATCCTCCGCCGGACTAACACTGGCATCGATCCGTGCCTGATAGTTGTAGTGACGAATGAAGCTGCCCGGCACATTGAATGACTCCAGCTTGCGGATATCACCCGGCTGTCCGGACTCTTTCAATACGGTCATATGCCGGACCAGTCCGGTAAGACCCGCAATCTCTTGTTTGGCACCCCAGGTCTGGAAGTTGTCAGCAGAGTCGCTGTAATAATATTTTTGTGTCGCATAGCCGTCAAAGTAGATTCGCCATGAACCATTATCCAGCTGAACAAGCGCCGGACCTTCTACCCAGGATCCCCAACCTGCCCAATCTCCTGTACCTTTGAAGGTATAAGGACCCTTTAGCGAAGTGGCTGTCGCATATTCGATGTATTTGGTGGTTTCGTTCTTGGTAAACGCATGATAGGTTGAGCCTGTCTTCACAATAAAAGTGTCGATATAATTGGGAGCAATGCCTGCCAGTTCAGTAGGTGCAGACCATGAAGCCAGATTGCTACCTGAAGCGGTAATGACATAAGGTTTGAAATTCTCATAGTTGCCTGGTGAGAGGGACACGATAATGTTCAGACTGCCGTTGCTGTCTTTGAACCATTCCGGTGCCCAGGTGTGTGCGATTGTGGTAGGTGTGGATAATGTAATGTTACGGACAAATGTCCAGTTTACCTTATCCGGACTTGAGGCGATGCCGATGGTGTTACCCGACCAGTTCGTGGTGTAGACGACGTAATATAAACCATCTGTGTGCTTCATGATGCTGGGATCGCGGATCAGATCGGCCGGAGGTGTATAGGCTGGCCCTTTTAGCAAACCATAGTGTGTCGCATTATACGATTCATAGATGTACATATTGGACTCACTTGTGTTCGTGAAGGCGGATATCGTATAGACACTTGTCGCTGCTCTGGCTGTATTGGGGAATACCATGGTTAATAGAAGCAATGTTCCGAGCAGCAGGATCATTCCGGCCTTGAAACCGCTGAGTCCTCTTGCGCTGTCTTTCCTCTTCGTTAACATCAGGTCATCTCCTTATCCAGGGTTGAAAGGAATAATGAATTAGACTTAACATACCTTACAGCCGATTTAAACGTTATCTTGGAGTCATCCCTCTATAAGCACACCTTACGACTACCTGATCAAATTCCAATTACATGAAGCATCACTCCCTTCACAGATCATGGATGAACAATCAACTTTTATGTAAACGGTTACAAAAAACATTGCTACAAATGTTCCCTATGCTTATTGTAAAAACCTGATGACCATAGTTTCCCCATTCCCTTAGCCTAGCTCACTCAAAGGACTGAATCAGATGACTCACAAACCCAGGTCAATTTGGCTAAGAAAATGAGGTGTTATGGCTTGCGATAAAAGGTAAACTTATGCGGTATGTGATGCTGATTTCTAGTCCTAATCTATTTCTTCAAAAAAATGCTCCAACTTGAACTCTCCCGGTTCAATTATCGTTCCGAACCATAGTTGGATATTGGTAAGACAGCTACCGACTCATACATGAACTACTCCACCACAACCCACGGATAACGGGATGGCGCATCTAAAAGGAAACGTACGCGTTCTGGCGTTCTGCCTTCTTCATCGAACAAAAGTAATTCATTATCATCCTGTAGCCACGATACCGGAATCTTATAATCCTCTTGTGGACCAATTTGCCAGTAACGACCCAGATGATGTCCATTCAGGTGAATGGTTCCTTTGCTCATACCGGTCAGGCGAAGCATCAAGTTCAACTTATGATGCTCGGATACTACAGGCTTGGTAAAATGCCAGCGGTACCAGACAGGCTGACCGTGCGAGCCTTGTGCTTGAAGAGCATTAGATGTGGGTTTAGACTTCTCGCTCACCGCAGCACGTGAGCCTCCACCGTCTGAGGTATCGGTCACTGGGTTGGCATTCCAATTGCCACTTTTGGCGACACCAGGCTGTGCCGTACGCTGGATTGACCCCTGTACGCTACGTTGAGCCAGTTCTTGCCCTGTCTCGGTACTCTCCCAATGTTCCGGGAGTAAAGCATCCGTTCCTGCCATACGCCAATCCTTCAGTTCTCCCTGACTCGGATATGTAATCAGTTCCAGTCGATTCAGTGAGGATTGGCTATACGGCATTTCCAGTGTATTCGTCTCTCCAGGCTTGATATACAAGGAAATGTCTAGCGTCTGGAAAGCAAACCAATCTTGATATCCTTCCATCGGAACTTCGATGCCATTGATACGGAGGCCTTTACTCAAGGCACCTACCAGAATCGCCCGATCCATACGATCCAGCGTAAAGCTTCTGCTCAGAAGTGGCGATCCTTGGAGAGAGTTCACCTCATCGAGATGCACAAGTCCACTCTCCGTAAGCCAATCCCGACGAATATCCTGAACTTGGCCATCCAGATACACAGCACCAGCCAGACCTTTGCTCTCACCCAAATACGGAGAGAAGTTCAATCTGCCCATATTCTGCACCAGAATCTGAAGTGTGTTCCTCCCCTGGACTACTTGTAACTGAACTCCTGCGGCACCTACCTGACGAACCAGTACCTGTTGTACTCCATTGACAACAATCCTGGCGGTATCCTGAATATCTGGCAAAATGAGACTGGTCATCCCTTCGGTTGCACTCTCGAAATCACATTCGTACAATAGATAACCAAAATCTTGTCCATACCGAGAAAAGTCTTCCGGTTGTCCACTCGCCGAGCGTTGCTTCGCAGTTAACGTAATACGAGACAGCTCAGGAGAAGCAGATAACGTCGGCGCACTAGGTGATGTCCATGGACGCTGCTTCTGTATACCTGCAATAGACTCCTCGCTGGCAAAGAATTCGTGACCTGTTAACGTCCGTTCTCCATCGGTCCAGTCACCAAGCAGCGTAATCGTGCGATCCGGATCTGTGATCATGCCCTTGACCTGACCAGATGACATCACGTCCACGTCATCGAAGCCGATCACATAACGTAGTCCCTTCTGATCTGTTGCTTCCAATCGCCATGTTCGATTCATCATCTCTTGATCCAGAATGACGAAACGGATCGGTGTGCCGTTTGCATCCAGTTGGATCATTCCCGGCTCCTGGAAATGGAACAGGTCGAAGCGGTGTACGTTCCTTGCCGAATCATGCTCGACCAGCACTTGCACCGAACTGTCCATGACGTTCAAGTCCACGGCTTCCAGTTCAACTATGGAACGCTGCCCTGCTGGGGCCACGATGAACAGGGTCAATTCTCCATTGATCATTTCATTGCCCGTAATCATCGTACCCGCAGTCAGGTATACATTTTCAGCAATCGCTACTCGATCCAGCAAGGGAACAATCTGACCCGGATTCAGCGATACGGGAAGAGTACGCCCTTCTTCAAGCGTAATGTGCATCGTCTCGCGTTCATCCTTGTGACTCTCTAGGAACCACATTTTCTGGTTGTCTGCCTGTCTGCCTCGTACAGATATGCCTTCAGGATGACGTACAACGATCTGTTCTTCTGGAATTTCCTCTGTTTCCATCAGAAAGGCCCCGAAAGCATGGACGAAGTAAGACAGATTCTTGGTTACCGCATATTTCGGTGTAACCCGACCATATTCGTTTAGTGGTGCATCATAGTCATAAGACGTAATCATGAAGATGTCACTGCTACCCATCGTTCTGCCACCATAACCACCAAAATTGGTGCCGCCGTAGAACATGTAATGGCTGATTCCGGTATACCCGGCACGCAGAATCTCCATGATGCGTCTCTCCAGCAAAGGCGCCGTCTTCTGAATAGCCGAAGGTCCTCCCCAATTCTCGAACCATCCGGTCCAGAATTCCGTGACCATCTTCGGGGTGTCTGGCTGTTTGGCTCGAAGTTTCTCATAATGCCCGTCAGCACCTGACCAGAAATTAGCCCCTTCGATCGTGCCTTCCGCCCCGCCAACGCATGTGATCAGCGTAGCGTCAATGCCACGTTGCAACAATCCATCCCTCAGCGTATTCATATGTTCACTTGCCGCGGCGTCATCCATCAGGTACTCATACTCATTCTCCACCTGAACGAGAATGACCGTGCCCCCGGCAGATAACTGACGCTCCCGAATGATCGGCACAATCCGGTCAAAGTACAGGTTCACATAGTGCAGATACGTCTCATTATTCTCCCGGAACTTCACGCCGTCCTTCGTACCAAGCCAGTATGGAAAACCGCCAAAATCCCATTCTGCACAGATAAACGGACCCGGACGTGCGATGACCCACATGCCCAGTTCTGCGCACAGATCAAGAAACGCGCCACAATCGTTGTCCCCTTCGAAGGACCACTGTCCTTCTTCCGGTTCATGCACATTCCACGCAAAGTAGGTGTCGATGCAGTTCATGCCTGCCAGCTTCGCCTTCAGCAGAACCTCACGCCATTCCTCCTTCGGCATACGGAAATAATGGATCGTGGCACTGTTCAGAAATACACGCTCTCCGTTCAGGAAAAAACTGCGTGCATCGTACGTTAATTCGGATTGAACACCATTCTCAGCCCTGGCGATGTTCTTCTCCTGTTCCTGCAGCAAAAGGGATGCTTTCTCTGTCAAAGATATCCCCTCCTTCTCTTTATTGATATAAATTGAACTAAAATTATTTACACTGGCACTCCGATGACAGAACAACCTTCCGATCGCTGTTATCCCCAGATTTTTTGATTCCCTTTTCTCAAAGGAAAAATCCGGGGATAGCGTATGCTTCCGATGTAGCTTTCTTGCAGAAAGCTTGTAGGCGACCGCTTCGCTTTTTCAAGTTATTTCTGTCCTCTTCGTTTCTGTGTAAATGATTAGTTCAAAATGATATTGTTCATATTCATACGGAAACTACGATGACAGAATCCTTCCAATCGCTGCTATCAGTTCGCCTGCAACGTTACGCCTTCCAGTACAACCGTTGTGATGGAATTGTCTGCCGTAGGCACTTCAAGTCCGTTGGCATACACCGGAATGTCTTCAAGCTGCTCCATATTTCGCTCTGGTGAAGTCTGATACACCTGCGCGGTGGATGATTTTCCGTACGTGTACCCTTCCAGTTCAAACGCCGTTGTTCCAGCCGACAATTCATTACGAATCACCAGCACCAGTCGTTGACGTTCCTCGTCATAGGCAGCCAACGTGCGACCATCATCCGTTGGAATAATCGTTGCGCCAGGACGAATGAACTTCGTAAACTGGGCCATACCGTAATACTGTTTGGTCATCTCGTACTGCTCTTCTCCGTTAAAATTGGCGTGAATGAAGCCCCAATTATTATTGGCGCCTTCATCTTCAACGGCCTGCCAGTATACCCAGGCGGAAGGCTGCATGATTTTCAGATCAAACATGATTCGCTCCGCCAACTCTTGTACCGAGGTCATATCCTCATGACTGTGCGGCTCGCTGCCGCCTGTTCCGTACTCGGACATCCACAACTTCTTGCCATGGCGTTCTGCCAACGTGCGCAGCTCTTCCATTTTGCTACCATTATAAGAGTGGGTATTGATCTGCTGAATCACGTCCAGTGTGTCCTGGTCATAGAGATTGAAATTGAACACCGTCTCATCAATGCTGTTATCATCTGCGGCACTAATGACGGTTCCATCCAGTCCTTTGCTCTTCAACGATGCAGCAACTTTTTTGATAATCTCGGCCTGCTTCTCATTCGTAAAATGACTGCCTTCCTGCATATTGCCTTTCTTCCACCAGTCGGAGGAAGGTTCATTGAGCGGATTCAGGGTGCGGAAGGTGATCCCCCACTCGTCCCGATAATGCTTCACAACTTCCGTCAGATAATCGGCAAACGCATCATACTGGTCGTCACGCAGGTTATTGCCGCCATCCACGGCTCCAGTGACCGATCCACTAATCGTCATCCAGTAGGGTGGTGAATTGGAGAAAGCTTCGGCAATGTTCACGCCGCGCTCCATCGAGCCCTGTAATACAGCACGCTGGCCTGCATCGGCATTCCAATCCCACTCTCCAGGTTCAGGCTGAAAGCCAGGTACATCCCCACCGGGACGGAGGGCTTGCATCTCCGGATTTTCCTCACCGCCAATATTGTAACGAACGATGTTCAGACCTAATCCTTTCTCCGGATCAAAGACCAGATCCATCACTTCACTCACCTTCGCCTGATCCTTCCATAAGCCAAGATCGTTGGCCCACCAGGCAAGTGACGTGCCCCAGCCTTCAAAATGATCATAGGACTGATCCAGTTTCAAACGTACCGGTTCCTCTTGGAATACAAGTGTTTTGGATGATTCATTGGCAAAATGATTGATAACAATTCCTCCTCCTGCCAGCAGGGCAACGAGGGCCACACCCATCAGGATGTAACTCCGTTTACTCCTGCTGCGTTGTTCTTTATGCGCCATGGGCTAAACAATCCTTTCTCCATGTACGTTAATGACTTCATTGGCCTTGAACAACAGGTTCAATACATACACACACTACACACCTTCTGTTACTTGATTCCGCTGCTTCCGCCGCTAATGTTCGCTTCATAGACATAACGTTGTCCGAACAGATATACCAGTACCATCGGAATGGTGAGGAACAGAGAAGCAATCATCACAAGGTTCCATGGCGGCATCTGTCCGCCCCCTACCGTAGTCAACAACTGCACCCCGAGTGCAAGCGGCATTTTCTCCGGATCATTGATGTAGATGAGCGGCCCCATGAAGTTCCCCCAGTTATAGGAAAACGAGAAAATGGCAATAGCGGCCAGAATCGGATAAGTCAGTGGCATGATAATCTTCCAGTAGATTCCCGGGTGTCCCATACCATCGATCATGGCGGCTTCATCCAGTGATTTGGGGATACTCATGACGAACTGCCGAATCAGGAATACGTTGAACGCTCCGGCGAAGAAACTCGGTACGATCAGCGGGTAAAATGTATTAATCCAGTCCAGATGACGGAAGATGATGAACTGCGGTACCATCGTCACCTCACCCGGAATCATCATCGTACTGAGCAACACGATAAACAGGAAACGACTGCCTTTCGCCTTGATTCGGGCAAAGCCGTAGGATACGATTGAAGCTGACAATACCGATCCAACAATCGTAAAGATGGTAATGATGACGGAGTTTTTGAGATATGTTCCGAGATTATTATTCGTGAAAATCGTATAAAAGTTGGACCATTGGAACTCCATTGGAACGAAGGTAAAAGCTGATTTGACGGTTGTTGCGTCACTGGCCAGTGCAATGGAGATCATGTACAGGAAAGGCGAAGCAAGCAGCACCCCGACCAGAATCAGAAAAATATAGGATATCGTCTTCTCCACAGTCGATGGATTACTCATTGGCTTTTCCCTCCTCGTAGTGCACCCATAGCGCCGATGAACGGAATACAACCAGTGTCAACGCCATGATGATGATGAATAGTACCCAGGCAATCGCTGATGCATATCCCATTTTGTAGAACTGGAACGCATTCTGGAACAAGTAGGGAACGACCATCTGACTTGCATTATCAGGTCCGCCGGCAGTGACGATGAAGACCTGCGCGAAGGTCTGGAGCGCTCCGATCATACCGGTCACCAGATTGAAGAAAATGACAGGAGTCAGCATCGGGAATGTAATATGGAAGAACGATTGCGTACTCTTCGCTCCATCGATGGCAGCGGCCTCGTACAGTTCCTGCGGAATGCCTTTCATCCCTGCAAGCAGCAATACCACCCCGCCACCTACACCCCATAAGGACATGAGAATCAATGCAGGCTTAACCCAGTTGGGATCAAGAAGCCAGGCAGGACCCTCAATACCAAAGATTGCGAGTGCTTGGTTGATCAATCCTTCCGTCGGTGCAAGCAAGTGAATGAAGAGCAATGAACTTGCAACCACCGGAACGACGGAAGGCAGGTAGAACAGAATCCGGAAGAAGGTAATTCCTTTGATCTTCTTATTCAGGTAATATGCAATCCAGAGCGAGATCGACATGCCCAGCGGAATGGATATCAGCGCATAGAAGAAGGTATTGCCGACGGATTTCCAGAAGATCGGATCATCGGTCAGCAACGTTTTGTAATTGTCGATACCGATGAATTCAGGGGACTGGAACAGATCCCAATTCGTGAAGCTCATATAGATGGAAAACAGGATCGGACCCAGGGTCAGCCCCAGGAACCCGATCAGCCAAGGCGAGATGAAGATGTAGAACCATTTCCCGTCCTTTTTTCTCACGTTAAGCCCTCCCATGACGCAGAGAGCAGATGGAACCCGCATTCACGCCGATTCCACCTGTCCTGCTGTCGCTGCTATTTGTGCATGTTCAGAAAAATCCTCTATTTGTAGAGTCTTTCCAGTCCACTCTGAATTTCGGTTACGGTATCATCAAGCGAGGCTTTGTTGTTGAAGTACACACCCAGCTTATCGTTAATGAGCTTCATCATTTCATTCCATTGCGGGTTGAACGGTTCTGCATAGATCGTCGATTCACTGAACGCAGCCATGTTGATTTTTTTGCCGCCATATTCGGCATTCAGGAATTCATCACTGGACAGACCTGCTTTGGTTGCGGGAGCATCCTGACCGGCTTTGACCATTGGCATCTGCGCTTCTGGTGTCGTCATTGCTTCAATCACTTTGAATGCCTCTTCCTTGTGTTTGGAAGCGTTGGTAATCGTTAAACCGTTAAAGAATGCGTTCGTTTCGCCCCATACCGGAGAGATATCCCAGTTGATGCCTTCGACCTTAGCAAGCGAACCAATGTTCCAGAAACCGGTTGTTTCCATGGCGATCTTGCCTTGCGCAAACAGCGGATCGGCTCCGATATTTCCCATGTCGGCAATCTCGGTTGGCGTTGGTCCTGCACCATGGGTGAAGGTCAGATCATTCATGAATTGCAATGCTTTACGCACAGGCTCCGTATCGAAAGTTGGTTTGCCACTCTCATCAAACAATGAGCCACCGTTTTGGTAGATGAGCTGCATCCATTGTGGCCACCAGCTACCCGGATAGTAGCCCCATTGTACTGTTTTGCCATTCTCCTTCACCGTCAGCTTCTGAGCTGCCGCCATCAGATCGTCCTGCGTCCAATCTTTGGTTGGGTATTCCACCCCGGCTTTGTCAAACAGATCTTTGTTATAAAAGAGGACCATCGCGCCTGCCCGATCCGGCAACCCGAATTGCTTGCCATCATACTTCATCAGGTTCGCAATATCATCGGAATAACGCTCAGACATGTTCACATTGTTCGCCTTAATCATGTCATCCAGCGGTATAATCTGATTCTTGGAGGCGTAGGCCTGATAGTTCTCGGCAATCATCATGATGTCCGGTGCTGTTCCTCCGGCGATCATGGTCTGTACCTTCTGGTCATAATCTCCTGCAACCACGTTGAGTTTCACATTAATATCGGGATACGTCTGCTTCACGATGTCGAGTCGCTCCTGATAAATTTTCTTCTCATCCTCCGAGCCCCAGATCGTCATGCTCAAATCAACCTTGCCACCGGACTCGCCGGAGGAACCACTTTTACTCCCGCTGCTGCAGGCTGTCAGACCCATTACCATGACCAGCATCAATAACGAAATGACCTTTAAACTTCTTCTCATACGTTACGCCCCCTTGAACTAATGAATGGATGACCATACTGAAACCCGTTTCATGAAATGGGTTTCATTAAGCTGAAACATAAAACCCGTTCCACTTTATGAAAGGGGTTTCATTCACGCACTCATTATATTTCACCCTTCGAGGAAATGTCAACGCTTTCTTTTCCAATTACAGGCCCCCTTATCTTGCAGCAGGTCCTGTACTTTGACGCACAATCAGCTCCGGTTGCAGAATAATCTGCTTCTTCGGTTTGCCTTGGTTAATCAGCTCATGCAGCACGTCCACAGCCTGTTTGCCAAGCTGGTATGTGTTCTGGGATACGGTTGTCAGTTCCGGTATAACGGCACTGGCGAGAGGTGTATCATCAAAACCCACAATGGATATATCCTGCGGAATCGAGAGTCCATGCTCAATCGTCGACTTGATCGCACCAATGGCCGTGTTGTCATTCACACATATGACCGCAGTTGGCGGATTGTCCCGATCCAGCAGTTTGGACATTTCCCGTTTGCCATCGTCGATGGAGAAACTTCCGAGCAGCTGCCGTTCTTTCGGTATTTCGAGCCCATGCTCCCGAAGTTTCTTCTGCACAGCTCTGACCTTGACCATGGTGGTGGATAACTCTTTTAGTCCGCCGACAAAGGCGATATCGCGATGTCCCAGATCAAGCAAATGCTCAGCTGCAAGAGCCGCCCCTGCTCCTTCATCGGTGTATACCCGGTGGAACCCGCCTTTGGCAATATTGCCATTGACCAGCACAATCGGCATGCGTTTGCCCATATCAATCAATTCCTGCGCCATGTCATCCGGACAGACCTGCATGTTAATTCGCCCGCCAAGAAAAATAATCCCGTCTACCCGCTTCTCTCGCAGGATGGACAAATATTCAGATTCCCTGTTGTAGTCCCCTGCCGTATTGCACAGAAAGAAGGTATACCCTAATCCGCGAGCCTCATTCTCCGCGCCCCAGAAGACTTCCGGGAAGAAAGGATTCGTAATGTCCGGCAGGATGATGGCAATGGTGCCCGTCTCTTTCTTGATCAGACTGCGCGCCTGCGCGTTGGGCTGAAACTGGTGTTTTTCGATGATGGACATAATCTTCTCTCGGGTGCTTGCACGCACAGGTGCCGTATCATTCAGTACCCGGGAGACCGTCGCTACAGATACATTTGCTTCCTTGGCGATGTCGTATATGGTGATCGGTGTCATAGCGGAACCTTCCTTTTTCTCTAATTTTCCCTATTTTCCCTGCTTATCATACCAGATAAGGATTGCCAATGAAATGGGTTTCATTGACGGGCGAATGATTTCACACTGGACCAATAGAAGTTCCGGATATGACATTCATATGTGGATGGTTCGTTGCATTACGCATTAGCATCAATTTCTTTACAGGACATGTTTGCTTTTCTTTATTTCCCCTTCTAATCTGCGTTTATGGTCCATATATTAAATTGTAAGCGAATTCATTGGAGATTAGAGGAGTGTGAACAACGTCATGATCATTCAAGTCAGTCCGCTGGCAGAAGCAAGACTTACTGAAAAGCTGGGAGATCGACCAGGCTATTTCAAATTGTTTTATGATACCGATGGATGCGGTTGTGACGGAATTGCGGTACTTCTGATCTTAAACGAACCGGATAGCGACGATGTTACAGTAGAAGCGGGTTCGCTTCCATTTGTAATTAACAAACAGCAGCAGATTTACTTCGAGCCCTGTCTGCGTCTGCAATCTGAGCACAGCTTCCCTTCGTTCCGACTGAGTAGCGATTCCATGATCTATGGCAGTAATGTCAAAGTCCATGATTTACGAGATACCGCAGACATTGCCCCTCAGCCCACTGGATGGTTTGTACGATAAATGTTGAATTAGCACTATAATTAAAACCTCCCAATCCCAGATTCTTCGTGGGACGGGAGGTTTTTTTATAAATTTCGAATTTCAAATATGCCACTATTTTCGTAGCCATTTCGTTTTGAGCTAACGTTTTCAGTCCATTCAAGATTACCAATTTTACTTCACAAGAATTTCAATGGGATCCATGGTTAATGCGATATCCGCGGTCATATTCACATAGAGATTTTGTGCCCCTTTTTTGGATAACAAAAATTCATCTTCAACCTCAACCACTTGACCTGATTTAAATTCAGTTACATATCCCACATCCGTATAACTACGCTCCTCGTCACTACCGGAAAAGAAAAAACGAACGATTGGTTTTCCATGGGTAACTTCAACGGGTTTAATGCCTGTATATGTTAAAGTCCCTTTTACTTTCATTGTCTCACCCGTGCCTATAACAGTTGGTGTTGTGACTTCGAGAACAAAGTTAGATGCGACTACACGTTCAGTAACTGTATCTTCAATTTTATCTGTTGATGAACAACCAGATAACATCATGAACACCACTGATATCAACATTAAGATGCTATAACTCATTTTATTAATAGTAATCACCTCTCTCATACTCTAACGAATGATATATGGAGAGTGTTGCTCAATTCATTCATTGATTTCCCTGAAATATCGTTTCCCTTAGTTCAATCATGTATCACACGAATTCAATTAACTTCCTATCTATTTCTGCGATATCACCAATCTGGGATGTACCATCCCAAAGAATTATTGAAGAAGCTTCATCGTTTTCAACAAAATCATCAAGTCGGTACAGTTCACCCATGAACAGAGCTCCATACTCTGTCCGTTCCGGTCCATGGAAACTTGGCTGGAGTCTAAACTTCATTAGCCCTTTGAATTCAGCTGTATCCAGAATTTGATTGGTTTCCTCAAACAATTCTCTAATTACACATTGCTCCGCATTCTCTCCTGCTTCAATAATCCCCCCTGGTAGTTCCCATTTTTTTCTCCACTTATTATGCATGAATAGATACTTTCCTTGGTACTTCACCACAATTAGAGCATGTGTTAGTGGAGCATCCAGTTTACCTGTAATGACCTTATCGTACTCGATACGAATGAATTCCAGAAAAATGTTACCTCTTGAATCTGTCATGATTGCCATTTACATTCCTCCATTTCTTGTGTAACAAAAATAAAAAAACACGCTAGACCTAAGTCCTGCGCGTTCATAACACAGGATTTTATTTATCTATAATTTTTGTCAGTAGATGTCCACTCATCCTAAGCCGCTATTGTTGAAGCAGAAACAAAAAATAATTATAATCATTGTAGTGTCTCGAAGGGCGGGAGGAAAGACAGCCATGAACAAACAGGAACTAGTCATGATGGAATTCAGGGACTTATTTAACAAGATGGTTTGGCTCAATAAAAATAAGTTGGAAGACAGTCTTAAAGGTCATAAGCCTTCAGAAGTTCATTGTATGGAATACATTGAAAAAAATGTAGATCCGAATGTTACAAAGCTTGCCGAATCCCTATACATGACCAAAGGTGCCATAAGTAAACTAACAAAAAAGCTTATGGATAAAGGCCTCATTGAATGCTACCAAAAGCCTGATAATAAAAAAGAAATCTATTTTAGGCTTACTGAAAAAGGGAAGGAAATTTATGATATCCACGAGGATCTGCACCATGAGTTTCAAGAGCGGGATAAAGTCATATTTGAACAAGTAACCCAGGAACAATACGAAAGTATGCTTAGCTTCATGAAAAAGTATAGTCAGCATCTGGATGAGGAAATAAAGAAACGGGGTATAGGAATCAATTAAGCTTGAAGAGTTTGATATTAAAAATAAAAACCACTGGCAGCCAAGATCTTTTTTAGATGGCTGCTTTTTTATGGATAAAATTTTGTTGACAAGGAAACCAAAACACCTTATCATTTCGTTGACAAGGAAACTAAACATGCTTTAACTTTTAAAGAGGAGAATACAAAATGCCAGAAAATAAAGTAAAGAAAATAGGTTTGCCCAAAGAAGTCCTTATGGCTGCCTGGGCTATTGCACTCGGAGCTATTGCTCCTATGCTTGACTCCACGATGGTGAATATCGCCATCAACAAACTGACAAAGGACTTCAACACAACATTGGATATCATTCAATGGGCTATTACTGGTTATGTTTTAGCTCTCGCTGTTGCAGTTCCCGTATCCGGCTGGCTTATGAACAAATTTAACGGCAAGAAAATTTTCGTTGGAGCCATAATTGCTTTTGGTGTAATTTCTGTTTTAGTAGGAGTTAGCTGGAACATCTCCAGTTTCATCTTTTTCCGTCTGCTTCAAGGTTTTAGCGCCGGAGTAATTACCACGCTAATGTTCACCCTTTTAGTTAAAACAGCCGGCCAAGAAAATTTGGGCAGAGTGATGGCAATTGTCAGTACCCCAATGATCTTTGGTCCCATCTTAGGACCTGTTCTTGGGGGATTCATTATTCAAGGGGCATCCTGGCGGTGGATTTTCTTTATAAACGTATTCATCGTTTTAATTGCTGCCCCGCTAATGATAAAAAAGGTGCCCAATTTTGAACCGTTCAACAAAGATAGTAGACTCGATCTATTTGGGATTATCGATTTGTCATTAATGAGTGCGGTATTAATTTATGGAATTACAAAAGCCGCGGAACATGCTTCATTTAACAATAGCGAAACTATGTTTTGGGTTGGCGTTGGTCTCGTTTTAGCCGTCATCTATTTCGTATATAATCTCGTAAGAAAAAATCAAACCGTACTGCCATTGAATTTATTCGCACATAAAAGCTTCACAGCCTCCAGCATCGGATTATTCTTGACAAATGCCGCTATCATGGGACCTATGTTCATTCTTCCATTGTACTTTCAGAACTTCCGTCATTTCACGGCGACCGAAGCTGCCCTTGCGTTAATTCCTCAAGGGGTTGGGATGCTTGTGACCAGACCTTTGATAGGAGTATTGATTGACAAGATCGGGGCGAAATACGTGGTTATGGTCAGCTTGGTAGTTGCACTTGTCGGGTCAGTTCCGCTTATCTTTATCACCGATAAAACCAGTATGACTTGGATTTCCATTATATTGTTCATCCGCGGTGCCAGTGTTGGAGGAATCAGTCTTCCTTTGACAAGTGATGCATATACAGGACTTGAAAGCAAACAACTTCCTGAAGCAGGTGTTGGGATTAATATTATAGAGAACTTGGGCTCAAGCTTTGGTTCAGCTGTTATCGCAACCGTCGTCGCAGCTACCCTACAAGGATTGCATCCAACTATTGCAAATAATTTAAAGGGTTATCATTCCGCTTTTTTATTATCCGCTATTGCTCTAGCGGTAATCTTCATCCCAAGTCTTTTCCTTACAAATAAAAAGAGTGTCTAGCAAATACCCTGCGCTTGTACATTTAGCGCAGGGTATTTATTCAGATCCATCTATACGAAACTCAAGCCTCCACCGTCAGTCTCCGCATCACAGCATGCTTATGGGAAGCTTTTAGACCTAACGTAATTTTTTGTCTAGCCCTTGTTCGGTACCTGTCTCATAAACGGGATGAATTACTAGAATACGTTTTTTCATGTAACCTTTTAGCTACCTACCCGATCTAATATATAAGTAACGTTACGAACATTCTAATACTTTTAGTCAAGAAAGCAGGTGAACCCTTGCATACAGATGCTATTGTCGTCAAAGCCAAAGCCGGGGATCCTGAAGCATTCATGCAGTTGATGCTAGAGATGGAGTTACCTTTATATAGAACTGCAAGGTCCATCGTTAACAAAGACGAAGATTGTGCAGATGCCCTGCAGGAGACGATGCTTAAAGCCTTTAAGTCCATCCACACACTCAGAGATCCCGCTTTTTTCAAAACATGGATCTTCCGGATTCTGATTAATGAATGCAACAGAATGGTCAAAAGCAGCTCCAGAACGCTTCCTTACGGAGAGCTTCCCGACGTCACTTCCACTTCCAAGGATTATGAGAAAATCGAATTGTGGGATGCCGTTCAACATCTGGAGGAGAATCTACGGACTGTGATTCTCCTTCATTACCTACAGGACATGCCGATCAGCCAAATTTCCGACATTCTCGAAATTTCTAAGGTAGCCGTGAAGACCCGGCTGCATCGCGCCCGTAAAAAGCTAAAACATTCATCTCAAATCAATCAAGAAAAAGGAGTTGCGACATCGTGAACACTAAGTTAGAAGAACAATTAAAGAGCTGCCAAAGCCTACTTCCCAATCAGTTATCGGATGTTGCACGCTCCAAGATGAATGAGACTTACCAAATTATCAGAGAAACCGATAATTCCGTTTCCTCGATTGAGAGAAAAACAAAGGGTTCAAGAACTTTTAATAAATGGTGGGTTTCCACTGCAGCCGCTACAATCCTTGGAGTGACACTCATTGCTTCCGGCTTTGTATCGCCCGCAATGGCTGATGCACTCAAGCAAATTCCGGTCCTAGGACAAATCTATTCATTATGGGGAAAAAACAACTTAGATCCCGGTCTTCAACAAGCGGAGGATTTCGTCACAAACGTAAATCAAAGCGTGACCCATGGCAACGTGACTATGAATATTCCAACGTTGTTATTTGACGGAACTCGAATTCTTATGAACGTAACCACTCCTGGAAATCGCCTGAGTTCAGAGCCCAATTCACTGTCTTCTGATGCCAATAGAGGGGCAGTGGATACGTTAGAGGTCCTCTATAAAGGCCAGCCTCTGAGCTGGAATTCCGATTTTATGGACGGTAAGAATGCTTCCAGCTTAATCGTTCAGGTTACCAATACTACTGGCATAAATCAGAATGTCCAGTTCCCTGATCAGTTTGACTTGAGTGTAAATGTAAAGTTAAAGGGATACGATGTCCCGTTCCAATTCGTTCTGCCTGTTACCAAAACTACGCCCGTTACCGTTCTGACTTCAGAGGAGACCAAGCATCATGATAACATTAACTTGCAGATCAGTAAGTTGGAAATCACCCCTATCACAACGCAGTTATCCATTGAGTACAAAACCAAACCGGGCCAGAGCATAGAAAAGATGCTCGCATCTATCCCTTCGCAATACAAGGGTGCTAACGGGGGCATCATCACTCTTCAATATGATATTGTGGATGAACATGGCGTTCAACTGAAGCCCATCGGTTCTCACCCCATTAGCGAATCTTATAATATTCGCTTTGAACCCTTCAAGACGCTACCGCGTACCGTAACCATCAAACCGTACTTAGTCGTATCCGAAGGTCAAGCCCCAACTGGGGTTATAGGACAGTGGGAAGACAAAAGTATGGTCAAGAAATACATCCCTGAGCTAGAGACTGTACTTTCTGTGCAATAGTGCAGCTGTAAAAAGATCCTTATTATCGGATTAAAAAGGTTGCAAACCTACAAAAGACGAAGCCGTAAGTGGTTTCGTCTTTTTATTTATATGAATTTAACCCCTGTCTAGCCTAAGTCAATTCATCTTGTTCACTAGTGTATTGATAGATGTAACGATCATTCAATTGTTAGACTAATTTAGAATCTCGCCTTTATCTATTTTCGCCAAGCGTTTATGCCAAACTGCGAGTTGTTCAGGCGTTTGTCGCACCCAATCTTTCACTTCGCCAACAATTTTTAGTGGGGCTTTGCTGCGATATGATCGCGTCGGATTACCTGGAAATTTCTTATCCGTCACATTTGGGTCATTTTCCCATTCGCCTGTCGGCTCAACGAGATACACGCGCGGTTCACCACCGCTTTTTGCCAACTCTGCAGCTAACCCAGCCCCATCACGCAACGCTGTAAAATAAATGTGATTCATCACAACATCCGGATTGTAATTCGAGCGAAAGCCAGCTGTGAGCAAGTCCCCAATCTGCAAATCTGCTCGTGTCCCATGATAAAAAGGACCTTTGTCAAGAATTTCAGCCATCTCGCCACCACCTCCAAATTTAGTAAGATACTCTATTTTATCATGAACCTACCCTTAGATTTTTCTCACGTAATACATCCATAGTGCCAAAAATACGATTAAAACAAATAACAAACAAGTTAGTAAGGTGTAGAATATCATGGGATTGAAGAAACCGGCAATCACGGAGGCAATACCCAGACTAATAAGAATGATTGCTACGCTGAGTGTGCCGGCACTCTGGAGTATTGTAACACTCCGCTCGTCATTCTCCTCAATAAACTGCTTCTTCAGCTCGGCTTCATTTTTGCTGGCTTTTATATACCTGACGAGAAAATAAGTGATGACCACTTCAACCCCGATAAAAGCTCCAGTATGAAATCCTTTTATAAAACTAGGCAGATCGGGTAGTCCACCTCTATAAAATATAAGTCCTACATAGATCAATATCGTAACAACAGCTACCAGGGACAGTGCGTTTTTGCGAGTTTCTACTTTAATCTTGTACTTGTCCACTTATATCTCCTCCACTTCGCTGAAATCAAAAACATCTTCAATAGCGAGTCCAAAAAAATTAGAAATTTTGTAAGCAAGAATAAGGGAAGCCGTATACTTTCCCCTTTCTAGAGAAGTGATGGTTTGCCGGGTAACGCCAACAATTTGTCCCAATTCTTCCTGTGACAGTCTATGCTGCTTACGCAGTTCTGCAATTCTTGTCTTCATGTAATCACGTCCTTGCAATGTTTACTTTGCATTTTTAGCATAGTTCACTTTGCATTTTGTGTCAAGTTAACTTTGCATTCTATATAAATTAACCTGCCCATTTGAAAAAAAGCAGCTGATCACATGGATCAGCTGCTTTCTGTGGTTTATTGACCTATCGTATTCCTTAAGTGTAACGACGACTGATATAATTTAACCCGTCAGTCTCTCGAAAAACCGAAGTGCTTCTCAACTTCCATTAACATCTGATCTTTATTGGATTGAGATGTTCTCATAAACCATTTTAATTGATACTGCTCCGCTTGTTGCAGGTAATGATTCGATGCTCTAACCACCGTGTTTAACGTTTCGTCCCGTGCACGTTGTGGATCTGATAAACTAGGAAACAAACCCTCCATGCCTCTCAGATGATCTCGATCCAGATAATCTGCTCGAATGAGGTCATCTTCTGCAAACATATAAATAATTCGGTTGGGGTCAGCAATCTCCCTTAGATAAACAGGTTCCATAAAAGTATCTACTACGATCGGCTTCTCTTTCCCCTTCTGTAACAAATCCAAGATGATAAATTCCACACTCTCTTCAAACACGGAATTTAACCAGTGACTTCTATCATTCCCTCGTCCTAAAAAGAACCATTCCCAATCAATGAAATGTCGTAATATGGCGGGATGATCCTGCGGATTAGCCTTTTTTTGATAATCGAACGTGTGGTCATCTGAAGAATAATAATTCATATTCCATTTTGAAGAAAGCAACTTTGTCATCGTGCTTTTTCCGCCGCAAGGGCCTCCACATATCCAATAAACGTGATCTAAATATTGTCTTAATAGTCGGTCTGAAATTTTCATTGTACAACCATCCCTTTGTTTAAGATTGTTTCTAAAAAGGGTTAATGTCTCTTGTCCTATTTGCACTAAATGTCCAAGTATCTGGCATTTTTACACCGCCTTTCCTAGCTTCCTTTTATGACAAAATTATTCCTCTGATTCGCTTTTCACAAAATAATTACCGTGAGAAAGAATCTGTTTGGTATCAGCAGTTAAATGATCTAAGTTATCCACCGTTTCCTTCTCGGAAATGAAGGCGTCTTTCTCGGGTACCCTATTAAATGTTCCAAAAGATGTCGTTATACTACTTACATTTTCTAGAGCTCTATTAATTTCCTCTTCTGATAATTGTACTGCAGGACCAAAATCCGGATAGTTTGGGTTATCCGCTTTAGCATCATCATAATAATTACTCGCATAAATACTTAAAGCAGTCACTGCCGAAACAGTCATTATTAATGCCGTACTGATAAAGAATTTTTTCATTGGAGGTCACTCCTCAATCGTTTCTATAGTTGCATTCATAAATCCATCGCCCTCTAGTTCAACTAGAACTGTGTTTTAGTTGAAACCAGTTAAAACAACTAATGATCTGTATACTGCCAAGCGTGAATCGGTGTACCTTTAGTGACTTCACCTGTCAATGTATTGATTTCTAGTGGCTCTACTAAAACCTTCCATCCATTTTCGCTTTTGAAAATTTTATACGGGAGTGGTGGTGACTGTTCGTATCCTTGTCCTGCATACTTTTGAACTACATAAAATTGAACTTCATCCGTGTTGATTTGTTTGGTTTCCACAATTTCATACCCTGTAGTTGGATTAGTTTTAAGATCCTTTACATATCCTTCTTCACGACTTTTCTCATCCAAATAATTGGTATCATTAGAATAGAACATCATTCCCTCTACATCCTTAGCAATGTAAGCCTGAAAATACTCCGTTGCTGCTTCCATCGGAGTTTGGGCTACGACTCTTTCCGCAGTTGTAGTCGATGCTACTAAAATAGAACTAGCAACAACACTGGCAAGTAAAAGCGATACTAATCCTTTTCGTTTCATGGATTGAGAACTCCTTTTTAGTGTTCGAGTTAGTAATAATGATCAAATTTTATATAGACCTACTTAGTATAACGCATTGAATTATTGGAAAGTTTTTATATTTATGGGAAATTTGTTTACATCTATCTTTCAGCCTCTTTATCCAAACTCTTCTTTACGCCCACCCCACTTAATGTTAGATTTTATAACATATCATTATGAAAGCGAGTGGGTTGAAGATGGATCTGCAACAGTTATTGACTATCCCCATTCTCTCCAAAGCAAAGGTTATTGCCGGGCATCGTGGCCTTGATCGCTTGGTGCAATCGATTAATATTATGGACGCCCCAGATATTGTACAATTCCTGAAGCCCGGAGATATGTTGCTGACGAACGGTTATATCCTGAAAGACCGCCCAGATGCTCATCTTGGATTCATTACAGACATGCATACGATTGGTTGTGCGGCGCTTGCTGTCAAGACACAGCGTTTCTCTCTTGAATTATCCCCGCAACTGCTTGAAACAGCCGACAGGTTGGGCTTTCCGATCATCGAACTGTCTGAGATCGACAATACACTCGGTGAAATATTTCAACAATCGATTAGCGCCATCCTTCAGAACAAAACCCATGAGCTTCACTACGCCTTATCTATTCACAAACAATTTTCCACGATGATTATGCAAGGAAAAGGTATACCCAACATCGTAGATACGTTGTCTCAGTTACTCTCTTCACCCGTTCTTCTGCTTGGTTCCAAGAAACAGATTACGGCAAGCTCCCATTATGCACAACAGATGGATGACCAGTCTCTCGCAGGGCCCTTACTGTCATTTATAGATGAGCACCCTTCCTTCCATACCGCAATCTCGATCTGCCTGCTTACTGCTGATACATATCGACACGCCGAGCTTCATCCCATCTTCACGGATCGGCACGAGGGCTATTTGATCGCACGATACGACAGTTCCGCAAGCTCCAAGCTCTCCACTCTGGCACTGGAACAAGCCGTCAATGTAATCGGTCTGGAGTTAACCAAGAAGCAAGCCGTCAAGGAACGCTCCCGCCGTTACAAAAATGAATATTTCTCCGATCTCATTCAAGGCTTCATTCGTTCGGAACAAGAAGCGTTGCATCGCGGCAAGAAATACGGGCTGCATGCAAAAGGAAGTTCCGTTCTCATCATCGCCAAGATGGATGAACCTTTACCGAACAAACCTAATCACATTCTCACTCCCTCAGGAGAAGAGCGATTCATCTCGGAACGAGACGCTAATTACGAGTTGATTAAGCAGGAGTTCGCCAGACTGGATATCTCCTTCGTCATGTTCACCAAAAACGACCAGTTTGGTATACTCGTCTTTTTGAACGAATCGTCTTGGGACGAACACACCGTTACTCAGCAACTTGAGCGAATCGCAAGCAATCTGTATACGGAGTCGCAGCTCAGCTTATCCTTCGGAATAGGCAATCCCTATACGAATGTATTGGATATCGGACTCTCCTATAAGGAAGCAGTCAAGGCGCTTCAATCCGGCTATCAGATGCGAAAGACCCGCTTCGCCCATTCCTATCAGACGATGGATATAAGTCGCCTGCTGCGTATGATTCCCTACGATGAAATGTTGCAGTTCCACCAAGAAACCTTTAAACCCTTCGAAGGCCGAGATCCAAACGAGCGCAGCGAACTTATGAAGACCTTGTCCTCTTTCTATGAGAATCATTGCCAGATCGTCGATACAGCGAAAGAGCTGTTTGTACATCGCAATACAGTGATCTATCGGTTGGAAAAATGCGAGAAACTAACCGGCCGGAACATCAAGGACCCGATGGAGAGCCTGCGCTTTCGACTTGCCTTTGCACTTGAGTCCCTTCTGAAGCTTAATTCACCTCCCAGTGAAGTTAATCATACGTCTTGAACCTAGAACGTGTCATATATAATAACACGTTCTTTTGTTTTTCTTTTCATATCCAATCTTCAATTGTTCATTTTAACTGATTTAATTGTATTTTTATGTTCAAAGTAACTAATGACAACAGAACCCACAGTCTATATGATTAGGAATATATTCATAAATGTCACGTTAATTAACATCAATTCACATCAAGAAACGAACTACCATCAGGCTGTAGGAAAGGGGCTACCTATCATGGCTATACAGATACAAGGCGTATCCAAATCATTTGTCAGTGCAACCGGAGAAGATATTCAGGTCCTGGCTGAGGTTTCGATGCAAATCAAGAAACAGGAATTCTTCAGTATCGTGGGACCGAGCGGTTGCGGCAAGAGCACGATTTTCAACATTATCGCAGGTCTGCTTAAGCCAACAAATGGCAAGGTTATCGTCTGTGGCGAAGAGATCGATCAGACCACCGGACATGTCGGTTATATGATGCAGAAGGACCTGTTACTTCCTTGGAGAAGCATCCTGGACAATGTCACGTTAGGCTTGGAAGTGAAGGGCATGTCCAAAAAGGATCGCAGCGATATTGCCATGGATTACTTGGATCGTTATGGCCTGGCTTCATTCGCAGAAGCCTATCCTTCCACACTATCAGGCGGTATGCGCCAACGTGTAGCCCTCATACGTACCCTCGTTACCCAGCCCGATATTATATTACTGGACGAACCCTTCTCCGCACTTGATTATCAGACCAGACTCATTCTGGAAGATGAAATCTTATCCATTCTCAAATCCGAGGGCAAGACAGGCGTGCTTATCACACATGACATTGAGGAAGCCATCGCCATCTCCGACCGTATTGCCGTTATGAGTAAACGACCAACGACCGTGAAGCAGGTGTATGACATTGGTCTCGCCTCGCAATACGGTTCAGCACTGAAAGCCCGCTCCGACCAGAAGTTTAAACAGTATTTTGAATCGATCTGGGCAGAGCTTGATATCCAAATGGGGAGGATCAGCTAATGAAGAGCACATCACCTAAAATCGCCCTTGCCGGGAAGTCTGCCGGAGTTACGAAGAACAAGAGCAAACGTAGACAATCCACCTTCTCCAAAGAATGGCTGCTCACGATGCTGTGGCGATCCATTATTGTTGCAGTCATCCTGGTCATTTGGGAATCGGCTGTTCGTTTGAAGCTCGTTAACGGATTCCTTATGGGGTCACCGAGCGCCATTCTCGATGCTGCCATCACGATGGCCAGCTCAGGACAACTGTTGACAGATGCGTTCGCAACGGTGAATGCCACCGTTATCGGCTTCGTAGCCGGAAGCTTAATCGGCTCGTTGGCAGGATTGCTCATGTGGTACTCCAAATCCATTGCCCGTGTACTCGATCCCTTCATTGTAGCCATGAACGGTATCCCGAAAATTGCCCTTGCCCCCATGATTATTATCTGGTTCGGTTCAGGCATCTTCTCCAAGATTGCTCTCGCCTCTGTCGCAACGTTTATCGTAGCGCTATTATCCGCCTACCAAGCGACGCATCAGATCGACGAATCCCAGATTAATCTGATGAAATCCTTCGGTGCTAAGAAATCACAGATTTTCCGCAAAATTATCGTCCCCTCCTCTCTGCCATGGATTATCTCGGCCTTCCGGATCAATATCGGTCTGGCACTGGTATCTGTTGTAGGCGGAGAATTCATCTCTTCTGACAAAGGACTCGGACACATGGTATTCGTCGAAGGCAACCTGTTCAACCTTCCAGCCGTATGGGTCGGCGTGTTCATGCTAATGCTTGTCGCAATGCTCCTCTATACCTGTGTCGGTTATATTGAATCCCGACTTCTTCCATGGAACGATAACAAGACCAGCAGCAAAACCACATCTGTCTAAGCTGACCCACAACGACTAACTTAACTACGACCATTAAAGGGGCCTGATGACTAATGCGTACATTCAAAAAGATAGCTATCCTAGCAACGATGACGGTGATATTGACCACACTACTCAGTGCATGCGGAAGCAATGCTACAACACCTGCGAGTGGCGGAGGTACATCCAGTAGTGAGGGGCAAGATGCTGCGAAGGTGGATAAAATCATGGTGTCCGAGGTGTATCACAATCTGCTCTACCTTCCGCTCTATGTAGCGAATAACCAAGGATTTCTAAAGGAGAATCGCATTGAGCTATCCTCCATCCGCGCTGCCGGAAGTGGACCAACAGCATTGTCTTCGGTCATCTCAGGCGAGTCTGCATTCTCCTTCCACGGTCCTGAGCATGTCGCATTCGCGAATGCAAAGGGCGGCGATGCTCGCTCATTGGTCCTTCTGTCCGGCAGTGCTCCTGTATGGGCGGTTGCACGAGAAGGAGTAACGGTGGACACAACAGAGGATTTCAAAGGTAAAACCATTGTTGTAGGTTTGGCACCTACAAGCTCCAACAGCTTACTGCGGAAGCTTTTCGCTGACAACAACATTGATATCGACACAGACGTGACGATCACCGAGGTTCAGAATGGCTCCGAGCTTGGTGCTGTATTAGCCGGCAAAGCCGATATTGCTATCGTTTACGAACCCCAACTGGATCAAGGCGTCGCAGAGGGGCTGCATATCGTCCATGATTTCACGAAGGATTATCCTGACTTCGCCTTTGCAACGATGAATACAACCGCAAGCTTCATTGAGGAGAATCCTGACCTCACCCAGCGCTTCGTCACCTCCATCGAGCAAGCCCTGGACTATATTCAATCGAATCCTGATGGTGCCAAAGCAGTCGCTGTGAAGGAGTTCCCCAATCTGGACAAAGAAGTCGTGGAACAAGCCGTACAACGTATGATTGACAGCAAGGTATACCCTGCTGAGGGGCTCATCAACGAATCAGCTTTTAACACCGCAATCGATATGCAGCGCTTCATCGGCAATCTGAAGGAAGAACTCGCTTACGAAGATATTATCGATTCAAGCTTCACCAAATAGAGAGAGAAAGGGTGATTACTCTGAAACAGGACGACTATCTCACACACCGCCGTACGGAAAATGCGAAATACACGAACGGAGTTATTACGAGCGAGGAGCTTGCTCTATTTACAGCCGACTTGGAGCTGATTCGAGGTTTCAAGTTGCCAGAAGAAGTCGGTCCCAATGCTCCGCATAGGAGGGTGCCTCGGCGATGATTACGAAACCACTGAACGAGCTGACCATTGCTGAAGCCGCAACATTGATTAAAAACAAGACGATATCTCCTGTTGAGCTTACAGAGTCCTATTTGAAACGAATTGAGAATCTAGAGCCTGCTGTGCAAGCCTTCGTTACAGTCACTGCGGAACAAGCCTTGCAGGCCGCAAAAGAGTCTGAGCGTAAGCTAATGAATGGCAACTATCTCGGCCCTCTGCATGGCATTCCCTATGGAGCGAAAGACATTATCCATACCGCTGGCATACGCACCTCGGCTGGATCTAGTACCTATCCTGACTTCATACCAGAGACGAATGCTACTGTCATTGATAAGTTGCAGGCTGCCGGCGCTATCCTCCTAGGTAAGACAACAACAACGGAGTATGCGTTTCAGGGAGGAGAGCCGCCAACCCGCAACCCGTGGAATCTAGAACATACCCCAGGCGGTTCCAGTTCAGGCTCCGCCGCTGCTGTAGCGGCTGGCATGGCCTCCTTCACACTCGGAACACAGACCTTTGGATCTCTGCTTAGACCCGCAGCTTACAACGGATTAACCTGTATGAAGCCAACTTACGGCAGGGTTAGCCGTAATGGTGTCATCACAGCCAGTTGGAGCCTGGATCATATTGGCGCCTTCACTCGATCTGCACAAGATAACGCAATCGTTCTGGAAGCGATGGCCGGGCAAGATGAGCTGGACTCCTTCACGCTTCCTTATGGCAAGCCAGACTTAACAAGTGCTCTTGAGCATCCTATTTCAGGAATGGTGATCGGGCTACCGAGCAACTTCTTCCAGACCGATGAACCGGCGATTTTGTTAGCAGTAGAGTCGGCAATCGCTGTGCTTGAGAAGCTGGGCATGCAATGGAAGAAAGTTGACCTGCCTTCTTATATGGAAGAAACCATTGCTGCTCATCGTACGGTTATGCGAGCGGAAGCTGCCGCCTTCCATCAGGAACGCTTCGCGGAAGCCTCTGATCGTTACGGCCACACAATGCGGGAACAGCTTGAGCTCGGCTACCGGACGAGTGCTGTTGATTATTTGCAGGCACAGCGCATTCGAACGATATTCCGCAGCGAGATGATGATGCTTTTCGATGAAGTGGATGTGTTATTGACTCCATCAACGCCGTATGTGGCCCCTTATGGCTACAAGACGGGTAGTCCCATTTTCAACGGACCATTTACCAATACAGGGCTACCATCCATTACCGTTCCCATCGGATTCGATACTTCCTCAGGGAAGCAACTACCAATCGGCATGCAACTTGCTGGTCCACTCATGCGAGAAGACCGCTTGTTGTCCATCGCCCATCATTATCAGAAGACTACGAACTGGCATCAGTTAACACCCAATATACACCCTCACTAGGAAAGGAATGATAACTTCTATGTCTACCATCATACATGCCAGTACAGCACCCAAGTTCCCACTTCCTTTCTCCCACGCTGTCCGTGCAGGAGATATGGTCTACGTCGCAGGTCAAGTAGGCGTTGATCCACAGACACTTGAGCCTATCGGCGGCATTAAAGAGCAGACTGAGCAGTGCATTCGCAATATTGAGGTTATCCTGCAAGAAGCCGGACTTACACTGGATCATATCGTGAAGGCAACGACTCATCTGGCACGAGTGGAGGATCAGCCCGAATACAACGAGGTATATGCGCGAATGATTAAACAACCCTATCCCGCCCGTATTACCGTATTCAGCGGGTTAGGCCCTTATTTAATTGAAATGGAAGTGCTAGCTTATGCACCATCCGTTCGTGGAGAGTAGCACATCACACAAAAAAAGCATCTGTACCCTACGATAGGTACAGATGCTCACATTGTCGGAAAAGCCCGGTTCTCTTTTGAGAAACGGGTTTCTTTCGTATTCCTACTTTATTTTGAATCGGGATGATTCCTCGGCAAGTTGTTTGGTCAGCCCATCAATTCTCTGCACCATATCCGCCAAATGTTCTGTCATACCGGACTGCTCCTGCATCGTCGCTGTGACTTCTTCCACAGACGCGGATACTTCTTCACCGGAAGCGGACAGATTCTGTGCAGCTCCAATGACGTCATCCTTATCACGTTCAATGGATTGGATCTCAGTGGCAATGGCCTGAACCTGGCTCATCATCTCATTCATATTCTCGGTGACAAAATTGAATGTCTCCTTGGTCTGGCTCACACTGCTCTTATGCTGTTCCGCAATATCCTCAATAGCCTGAACACTTCTGTTATTCTGCTCCACGTGATTAATTGTCTGCATGACAATTCGGTTGATATCCTCCGATTGCGCTGTCGTCTGCTCTGCCAGCTTGCGAATCTCGGAAGCAACCACGGCGAAGCCGCGCCCTTGCTCACCCGCTCTTGCAGCCTCAATGGAAGCATTCAACGCAAGTAATTTCGTCTGATTCGCAATTTCGGCAATGGTACCTGTAATCTGGTGAATGCCCGAGGAGCTTTCAGCGAGTTGCACTGTAATTTTGGAGATGTTGCCAACTTCGATCTCGTTCTGCCCGTTCACCGCAATGAGCGCATCAATAACTTCATGATTATTTTTGAATGCATCTGTAATTTCATCTGCCTTGAGCATAACGGACTGCGACATCTCATTCACGTTCTCAATCTTGTTACCGACATTCATGAATTTATCAACAATGGATTCGGTATCGTTCGCCTGGGACTCCATAGCTCGTGAAATCTCAAATGCTGTTGTCGTTGTTTCGGCAATAGTGGTCGAGGTTTGCTGAGTGGACTTTTCCAGCTCGGATGTACTTGTTTTCAGGATGCCGATGGAATGGTTCATGCTGGAGATCAGTTGTTTGTTCCCCTCGGCCATGGTATTGAAGCTGTCTGCCAATACTTTAAATTCCCCACTATACTTCCCTTGTGCCTGTACAGTAAGATCTCCTCCAGCCAACTGTTTGAACAACAGTGTGATTCGGCTAATCGGTCTAGTTACCAGTTGCGAGATTAGGATACCTGCGATGACCGACACCGCAATAGCGCTGAACAGAACAATGTACATTTGATTCGCCATCCCTGTCAGCGGCCTTTTCACATCTTCATACGTATCCTCCACAATGACAGTCCAATCGGATTTCGGAATTTTGGAGTAGAAAACCACTTTTTCCTCCGTGCTCGCCTCCCCTTGTTGCAACTGCTCATTGGCAGGCAGATCAATCAGCGACTGATACTCAGAGGAATCCATCTTCTGACCAATCATTTTCTCATCTGCTGAATTAAAAATAACCAGGCCTAAACGATCCAGAATAATAACTTTTCCCTCTTCGTTGATCTTGACGTTCTGTAACTGGTTGACGAAAAATGAAGTCGAGGCAGTCGTCGCAAGCACGCCTTTCACTTCTTTGTTATCACCGTAGATCGGCATCGCAAAGACGGTCCCCAGCGTTCCCAGAGATTCAGAGATTACACCTTCGCTGACATAGTTGTGCCCTTGAAGTGCCTGCTGAAAATACGTGCGTGTGGCACGTTCCCCACCGACCACTTCGGGATTGTTTGCTGCAACCACAACGCCTTCACGATCCAGGAGAATGATAACGCTACTGCCCTCCATTCCTGTCAGGCTGTCTGCCAATATGCCATTGGCCTTGTTCACCAGTTCGCTATTTTCCGAAAAAAACGCATCATCACTCTGTCCTGCTGTATCTCGAATCTCCAGCAAATCTTGGAAGGTCCGATGTGTTGTAATTAGAAACGCGGACTGCTCCTCCAGACTTAGTGAAGTAAATAAACCTGCTCCAATCCGGTCAGAAGTTGACTGGATCTCATCCTTGCTTTTGTCCAGTGTGATCTCTTCTGCCACTTTGTAACACAGCACAGCCGTCACGGCCAGTACGATGCAGACCAGAATACTGATCATCATCGGCAATTTGAACCGAAAAGACATGTTGGTCAAGCGTTGCCTCGCTTTTGCAAATAACATGAATACATTCACCATCCATCCTCATTCTTGTTGGGACCCATATAATATGGGATAACTTTATATCGGTTGTTATTAAATAAACGTCCAGTACAGAAAACGCTTTCAAAAATATTTTCCTTATTCTTTGGAAGCGGATAACTGTAGGTTCAAGATCGGTGTTGACGATTGGAAAATATAGACTTTGGGTTAATACAAAATATGACATCAACATCGATTAATGCTGTATACATATCGTCCCCGATTCTGATCATCGTATGGATTTCAAGACGAAGCTATAAGCTAACCATAACGTTTATGAGCCTGGCTCTATTGTTTGACATTGTGTTCTTTCAGAATTTCCTTGTCTTGTTTCACATCTTCATGTTGCTCTGTCTGTTGCTCCACAAGCCCAGCAAGGTGTATCTTAAGCAGGAAGGTCCTTCGCGAGATGACAACCAGGAGAATCTGAGGTTATAGGTTCGAAGTAGAAGAGGAGAAGTGGTATGGTAAAAACAGCTTTACCCACACTTTTAAATGTCGTGCGCATTTTATTGAGTGTAAAATTGATCTACGTGATTGTGTCCTTTATTGTGTTCCTCATCGATTTTAACCAGAACATGGAGGCTTATCTTGCTTTCTCACGCAAAGGAGATGATCTGGCTTACGCCTCTGGCGTAATCGTAGGCAGAATGTTGTTTATGATTGGACCAAGCTTGCTCGCCGTTATATTCATTACCAAGAGAAAGTTCAAGCTCACCGTCACATTTCTAAGTTTGGCGCTACTTGTTGCTATTCCCAATGAAAGTAACCTGTTTATCCTGATTCATCTCTTCGCCCTGCTCATCGTGCTCTTGCACCGTCCAAGCAAGTTGTATCTGAAACGGATGTATACTGGTGGCAATGATGAAGCGGTTGAACAATCTTAAAGTGCTCGCAAGATATGAATCTGGAATATACCGTTGAAGGTACAATAGATGATGTTAAAATAAAAACAAGGACTTTCCTCAGTCGTACAGGAAGGTCCTTGTTTATTACATTCACTATATAAGTGAATCTCCAATTACAGTGCAGCTTGATAAATTTGTACTACATCTTCACGCTGCAAGTTTTTGAAGAATCCGAACGGACCAAAGCGCATCGCTTTATCAGCCATCACATCAATCTGACTGTCGTCGATGTCATAGTCCGCCAAACGGCTAGGGGCACCAATCGAAGTCCAGAATTTGCGCAGCGCTTCAATGCCTTCTTCAGCAACTTGTTTGTCCGACTTTCCAGTAGGATTGATATCAAATACATTAACAGCCAAACGTTTGAATCGATCTACATCCACATCCAGATTATGCTTCATCCAGTGTGGGAACAGAATGGCAAGGCCACCCCCATGAGGAATGTCATACACGGCCGACACAGCATGTTCAATATTGTGAGATGCCCAGTCTCCAGCAAGCCCCATATTCAGAACATCATTAAGCGCCATTGTTCCGCAGTAAAGGATGGTTTCGCGCAGTTCATAGTTTTCCGGATCTTTGATCAGGCGAGGAGCGGTATCGATGACCGTACGAAGAATCGTCTCACAGAATCCAAGCTGAACCGGTGTATTCGTATCCAGATGGAAATAATGTTCAAACACATGCGACATCATGTCCACCATGCCGTATACCGTCTGATCCAAAGGTACGGTGTATGTGAACTCCGGATCAAGAATGGAGAACGCTGGGAATGAATACTCGCTGAACCATGCCCATTTCTCCTGCGTATCCTGATTCGTGATCACTGAACCGTTATTCATCTCGGAACCTGTCGCTGCCATTGTCAGAATTGTACCCAGTGGAAGTCCGCCTTGCGGAGTTGCTTCGCGCACAACAACATCCCACATGTCTCCATCGTATTTGGCCCCTACTGCGATGGCTTTACCACAGTCAAGTACACTGCCGCCGCCAACCGCAAGAACGAGATCAATATTATGTGTTCTGCATAACTCTACACCTTTATGAACAGTAGACAGACGAGGGTTCGGTTCTACACCAGCGAGTTCCGTCACCTCTGCTCCAATCTCATTCAACTGGCTGATCACCTGATCGTACAGGCCGCTGCGCTTGATGCTTCCACCACCATATACAAGCAAAATACGATTTCCGTATTTTGGAACTTCGGTTTGTAGTGCTTGAAGTTGCCCTTTGCCAAAAATCAGCCGGGTCGGATTATAAAACTGAAAAGATCTCATTACGTATGTTCCTCCAAAGAAGTCTGAAATTTTGTGCATCCACCATTATAGTTCTCTTTATTCGTAAAAACAAATACAGCCAAAAAGGAGATAACAGATGAGTATGGAGTCTACCACATTACAACAACTAATAAAACAAACCATTCATCAATATGTATCCTCGGATGTTCACATTCGAAGTATCAAAAGTAACCCTGTCGGTACGGGATTTCAAGCCGTTGAATTGCTTCGACATTATATTGAATTACTTGTAAATGGAGTAAACAGGGATATTTCTCTCGTGACCAAGAAGGCCACGTTTATTGAACGCTCTGCCTTGTCCAGATTATTTTTACAAGGAGCAAATGTACCTTATAGTCTAACAAATGAACCTCATAACAAGGATCGCAGCCTGATCTGTATCCAGGATGTGGACTACCAAACCGATTATAGTCATTTGGATATAAATCTGCTTCAGAATAAAGAATTACGAGCATTGGCTTACATACACGGAACGAATATGGGGGCAAAAAAAGAATTGCCCTGGATATCTAATGTGGATCGATCTCATATCGTTGATATGATAGAAACTCGTTGGAGACCTTCTTGGAAAAACGCCATAGAAAGTCCACCATTCATTGAGGAATTTGGATCAACGCTCATTGGAGAGATTGAAGCTGTAGCAAGTAGCATCGTAAATGATCTTGAAACTCTTATCGAGGACGAACATACGCATACGCTGATTCATAATGATCTGAATCCCGGCAATGTATTGGTACACAACAATGAGGACGTTTATTTTATTGATTGGGAGGAAGCAAGGTATGGCTCCCTGTTCTTCGATATCCCTCTGCGCTGTGCACATATGAGACAAGTTGAGATCTATCGTGAGGCTCTTAGTTCTCAAGGATACGATATTCCACAAAATCAATTTGAAAAGTACTTCTCCTCGGCATCCCGATATCTTGGAATTCGTTATATGAGTTGGAACCTTGGAGTTTGGCAACACTCCCCCCAAGCCAAAAACGACTTAAAAAAGTATATGAAAATGGTGACTGAACCTTTGTTCTCCTGATCACTTCATTTCAGATTAGACGTAAGATGAATTCACTGTCATCCTGAACCCAAAAAGCTCCTGCCAGCAAGGTGGCAGGAGCTTATACGGCAGGAATTCAGCGTGAACATCGCATGCTTTCTTGAATGACCTACACGGATGATATTCCCTCAAATATTAAAGTTTCATTATTTACGTTCTACACCAGATCGGCAATCCGCTGTCCAATACGCGGAAACAGCCCAAAAGCATTCTCGTAGAACACCTTATCATGATGCTGCTCCGGTACAAGTCGACGGACAAATTCGGCATACAGGTCGATAGGGGCAAGCGGCCAGTCCGTGCCAAACAGCATTTTCTCGTAATGATCCGAATAGACCAAGGCCCGGCGGAAATGATCCATGAACAAAGGCTCGTTCATGAAGCGTTCAAAATGAGGCCGATCCCCCACCACAAGACCAGACAGATCCGCATACACATTAGGATTCTTCGCCACCACTTCAGCTGCATCCATCACCCAGGGATCACCCAGATGACAGATCATGAAGTTCACACCGCGCTGCTGAAAGGCCAATTCATCCACCGTCAGTGGATGCGAATACTTGAGCAACCCGTTCATGGAGTACGTGTCTCCCGTATGAATGACAACTGGCAAGTTATACTTGGCTGCGAGTTCATAGACCGGGGTATAGATTTTGTCATACACATAGTGATGATAGTATCCGGCATAGAGTTTGATTCCGGCTACCTCAGGGGATTGCAGTCTAGCTTCAATCCGGTCAAGCTCGTCCTGAGCATTTTTTCCATCCAACGCATTAGGATTAATACCCACGCATTCCATGAGAAATGACGGAACCTTTTCCTCCAAATCAAGCCCCATCGGGTTGGGGGAACTGGAATCCGGGAACGCTCCCTTCGTCTGCTCCGTAACCCCCATCCCGATCCCCATAATGACGTCGTTTTTATCGAATTCCGCTTTAAGACCTGCGGCTGAGTAATCCACTTTGGACAGATCGATCGCTGTTCGGTGAAAGCTGTCGATGTCCGACAGATGAATGTGAATATCAATGATCGACATGTGAAGCCTCCTTTTCATCGGTAGAAGTTGCAAAATTCAGTTTCAGAAGGTCATGCACATCCGCTGAACTCAGCGGGATTGGTCCCAGGACAAGATAGGTCGGCTCCGTCCAGACCGTCTCCCCCTGATAGATTGTCAGATGATGATTCACGTTCAGACCCGTCACCTGATTATTAGCAAAAGCCCATGCACTCTGATTCGGGTAACGATGGACCGCATGCAGCATGTTCTCGCGCGAAACCGATCCTACTCGCAAAAGGTCTTCTAGTGGCAGACCCACATCCACCTTTCCTAGAGGGAATCGATCTTTACCCGGTTGCTCTATCCAACCTTCCGCAAATACAGACGAAGGCTGGAGGAAACGTTCCTCCGCAAGCGAGTAATCCGTCAGCGTCAGGCCACTTTCGTTTGTCACAGAAAGCAGCGTGCAGAGCACGGGAACACCCGGCAGCATCAGATAATGCTGTTGGATCGTGATTCCCCGATTCGCTTCATGCTTCTCAATCCGGGTAGTCAGCTTAATACCCTTCCAGACGTTGCCGTATTGATCCTTCTGCTCTGTCCAGGAAGCGACTCTCTGTTCTAACTGGCGGCTGAAACCATTCATGCCCGGAACTCCCACTCCCAACCCGCCGTACCACGGATTCCACCACGAGCGTGGAGCCGGTTCAGGGTAAGAGCTGTCCAGCCATTCTTCGCCTGCAACTTTCAGTGAGTGTACTACACTGCCGAATTCTGGAGCAACGGTGATCGACAATACGCCATTGTCTACCGTGTATACAGGTCCCGAAGAACCTTCTTCAATCTTCTGCTTCACCTCTGTTCCGCTCTGCGGGAACCAAAGAGCCGTTCGCTCCTGAATCCGATCTTCGCCGCGGTACAGCCCACGAACTTTCCAACCACTCACGTGCTGGTGGCGGTCCACTTCGTCTGGTGAAAATGTCAGCTTGGCGGAGTTTAGGTTCTGCTCCGAATTGAATTCCTTCGCTTTTGCCATAACCTCCGTTTCGCTACCCTGCTGCACATACAGCTCCAGCTTGCCCGCAAGCGGAACCAGTTTATGTTCAGTCAAGGTTGCTTGCAGCACATCCGGGGCAAATGGATTCCCCTCACTCAGTGTCAGATCCAGATGACTGTCCAGCAAAGGAATGACCGGGTTACGCTGTTTCCGGGCAAACGCACGGAAATCATGCCATTTGGCGAACGTGTTCAGAGCAAACACCGTTTCTCTGGTTCGTGCTACAGCCCCTGCCTCCAAACGTCCCAGTTCATGCTGCAACCCCAGCGTGTATTCCGGACGAAGCAGCTTCAGGGAAGGGTCCCAATAGATGCCACACGCCCCATACTCTTCTTTGCAGAACAGCCAGTTCTCCGTAATCTGTGAGCTATTCCAATGGTTCGGATCACCCGCATAATCATCGCCCATGTCCACGAAGCGCCCCTGATAAGGAAGGATCAACCTGTTACCATAGAACCCGAAGTTATTCATTAGATACAGTTCCTCTTCCCAGGCGGTATCTCGTGTATTTTCAACCTCGTGGTAGAATTCGGCGATTCCATTCGCAGACAGCTTGACCACGGACTTAATCTGCAAGCCCGGGAAGTCCTCCGAGTCATACCATGCTTCAAGAACCTGACGCTCCCCTTCGGGATAAATATTCACTTCTTTGGCTTGTTTCTTGGATAACTCTTCGGCAAACGGCTTACCCAGCTTCGGATAAGTCCACCAGAATGAATGACGGGAGCCCGGGTATTCAATCCACATGACGTTATCATGCTTGTTCATATGGAGCGAGAATGCGCCATTGACGGCCACCCATTGATCCTCTATTTGCCCGCCATATTTGCCCTCGATCCCCTTCATCAGGACAGAAATTTTGCTTGTAAAAGAGATCGCATGGTTCCCCACGGGGACAGCCGTCACTTCTACTTCTTGGAAATATAGACCATATGAACGCAAAGTGAAGGGTACTGGCACAGACACTTTGCCTTTGGCAGGGACCGTAAAGCGTATCGAACGCTCCGCCCATTCAAGGAATTCATCCTCAGGCAGGTTCAAGCTGAACTCCGTTTCGGCATCGACATTATTTTCCACATTGAGAATCAACTCCGACGGGATGCCTGGATAGAGCTCTTTCACGGGCAAAACGGTCTTGATCTTGGCCGGGAATTTCGGGGCAATACCTAACCTGAACTCCGCTTTCTTACCACCGATCAACCATGTGCTGGCAACAACGGGATGGGTCTTATTGTTATTCTGTTCCTCTGTGATCGGATCAAGGTGAAACTCACCTTCCACGGTAATGGTTTCTCCCGGTGCAACTGCTCGTGCAACGTCTAACGCAAATCGAATGTTTTTGTTATCCTGACCCTTGATTTCAACCGCCAGTTCAGACGCAGAAGTGTTTTTGATGCGATAGCGAACCTTATAGCTGGAACCGAAAACCAGATCATGATCATCGACCTCTGTAGCGATTTCGTAATCCGGTGTTTCGAGGGCAGTCAGCCCGCGACCCGACTTTTCAAACTCAGCCCGCAGGGAGACCTCTCCCTTTTTCCACGTATAGTCAAAGAAATCAAAACCACGCTCCCGTCGGCCATCCGGCTCGATAACGAGTTCACGCGTGCTGTCTGCATACCAATCCAACTCCTCAAAATAAGGAGCGAGTGCTTCGGTCTGCAAGATGGTGGGGATGAAATTCATCAGATGCACATTCTCATCTTTTTTCTCCCAGAAGAATCCGCACTTCTTGTACATCGGTACAGCCTTCGTATTGCCTGCCCATGTGAACAGATCCAGACGGGGCCATCCGGCCTCTACGGTCTTGCGCACAGCATTCAGGATCAGGTTGCGTCCGACCTTATACCCGTGATAGTCGGGGCGTACGTTAAGCAACGGTACATATAACGCTCTCTCATCATAGCGGTAATGAGCAAAACTGCAGAAGCCAACAACCTCTTTCTCATGAACGGCTAGAAATGCATGAAGATTGGACGAACTCTCCATCTCGCGGCGAACCGTTTCCTCTGTTCTAAGGTTGGTGCCGCCTCCCCAGCTCTCATTACTACGGTTCCACATATCCGCGAGTGCGGCAGCGTAAGAGGGATCGTATTCAATAATATGGATCTGGTCGATAATCGAAGTTACGGTCATGTTCGGATCTCCTTCTCTGTATGTATAGGATGGTGAAGAAGCTAGTGATAGTCTTATCATACTATAATTGGAAGCATTTTCAGAGGATTAAAAAACTTTGTTATCAACTTATAAGTGCCTTTCGGAAGCTCTTATTCGAAGCGTCAAGGATGGACGAAGCTATTTAGATATGAAAGAAAAAATCCACGTCTTTTAGTTAGACGTGGATTTAGGAATATGATCAGCTACTAATTTTCAATTATGCCAATATAGAACGGACATTGCGTAGAACTGATTTCATAAATTCAGAGGTTGGTTCGGCATGCCCCGCAATTTGGATACGTCGTTGCCGCACATCAAGACTCTTCAACTGATCCGTCAAAACAACACCTGAAAATGGCAGCTCTTCTGGTAGTGTAACTTCAAAAGGATAATCCTTGGCTTGGCTCGTTATGGGACATACAACGGCAAAACCCGTTATTTCATTGAATTCAAGTTCCGATAGAACAATAGCCGGTCGTCTCCCGGCTTGCTCGTGACCCGCTTGAGGATCAAAGTCAAGCCATATCAGATCGCCTCGCTTGGGAATAATCAAAGTAACTCGTTCCCTTCAGTGCCAAAGTCTATTTCTTCATGTCTTGTATCCTGTTTCACTTTAGAGAGCAGAGTCTTTAGATGGTTACGTAGTTCCTCATTGGACTCTACAGGCTTGGTTTTTGGACGCAACAACAATTCATTATCTTCTGTCACCAAAATCTCGATTTCCGAGCCTTCTTCCAGATTAAGACGCTTAAGCAATTGGTTAGGAATGCGAATTGCACTGCTATTTCCCCATTTGCTAAGTGTGGCTGTAGTCATGGCAATCCCACGCCTTTCGTTTGATTGATGCTCCAATTATACCTCACCTCCCTAAAGTTTGTATATCTATATGATATACATGAAACAATAAAAGGATACATTGTATTCAACCATAATATGGATCTGGTCGATAATCGAAGTTTTGGTCATGTTCTGATCTCCTTCTCTTTATGTACAGGATGGTGAAGAAGCTAGTGATAGTTTTAACACGCTATAATCGGAAGCGTTTTCATATGATTATATCATTGTCTGGTATCCACTTCTGTATTAAGTGTCAATGAATCCATGCCTTATGTACGGGTAAACATATTGCCACAGTGTGTCCTGAAATGGCCTTTCATGTGAACTTTGACAAGCTCTATTCGCTATTGTTACTCTTTGTACAGGAGTGTTTCTTTTATATATAAAAAAGATAGATTCATGGAGGGAAAGCATGACAGAATGGATCACGCAATTTATACTCTTTTTTAAAGATTTGTCATACACAGGTCTCGTTATTGCCTTGTCGTTTGAATTCGTACCTGCTGAACTTGTACTGCCCATGGCGGGATATTGGGTGTATCTTGGAGATATGAAGCTTTGGCTGGCGATTCTGGCGGGTACCGTAGGCGGAACGTTTGGACCTCTGACATTGTATGCCCTGGGACGATACGGCGGCAGGCCGATGGTCGAAAAATTCGGCAAGTATTTCTTGATTCGCCCCCACCATCTGGACGCTTCCGATAAGTTCTTCGAGAAATATGGCAGCGGGGTAGCTTTCATTGGACGTTTTGTACCCGGCATTCGGACCGTGATCTCCATCCCATGCGGTATGGCGAAGATGAATGTGTTTAAATTCAGTATCTTTACATTCTTGGCCATGCTTCCGATCACCTCATTGTACATTTACTTAGGATTTAAACTAGGCTCTCAATGGGAGCACGTGGACGAGATAGTTAAACCTTATATCGTTCCGGCAGCGGTTGTTTTCTTAGGTGCTTTTGGATTGTATGTGCTTTTGAAACGTTGGAAAAGAAGAACGGCTCAAAGCGAGTCATAGGCTTGCTGAGGGAATGCGGACTGTATAGTAGAGTAGCTTGTATATGATGAAAAACTTCTTTTACTCTACATGGCCTGTGGTTATGATTTGGTAAAATGCTATTGATAGATGATATACCGTACTAATCTACTCGTATATTCATATGCAAAGCCCCACCGATCATGGCGATCAATGGGGCTTTTATCTTTGCAATTGATTTCTAAATCAGTTCCTGCTTTTTTCTCAAATACACATACAACACTACACCAGATGCCGCACAGATCACCGCACATAATCCAATGAATCCATATCCCGCCTGAAGCCCGCGCAGCAGTCCCAACTGAGTCGTTGAACCGTATATATTCTTCACACCTTCAATGACCCAGCCAATCACATAGTTACCGATGACACTGCCGACCCCCATCAGGGTAACTGTGAACGTAATCGCCGTGTCACTGCCGTTTGGATATCTGCGTGCGATAAACGCCATAACGGTTGGATAGATCATCGCTATACCCGCACCCGAGATGGCAAAAAAGATGGCGAGACCCTCTCCTCCGGCAAGCGCAATAAACGTACAAATGGCCGAGAACGCAGAGAAGATTATCAGCGACAGTACAAATCCGATCCGGTCTGTTAGAGGACCCAGCAGCAAACGTCCAAGCGAGAACGTGAGGAAGAATGCTGACAGTAGCCCCGAAGCTTTCACGGTGTCCCACGTGTAGGCTTTCTCCAGAAAGTTAACGAGCCAACCCCCAACCGCCAGTTCCGATACCACGCCAAAAGAAAGAATGAGCACCATCAGCCAGATGGCTGGATCACGTGTTAACGTCCTGAGTGAAGTCCGATCTTCATGAGGAAGATCATCCCCCGGAAACTTGCTGCGCAGTGCCGCAATAATCGGCAGCAGACAGAGCGACAACATCACCAAATACATGCCGCGCCAGTCCAGTACGTGTCCGAACACGCTCAAGGACATCACACCTGTCGCCAGCAAAGGCGCCACCGTTGAACTCAACCCATAGAAAAAATGGGACAGGTTCATCATCGTACCTGTGTTTCTTACAAAAATCCTTGCACCCAGAATCGCCAGGGCAATCTCCAACATGCCGTTACCGATGTACATGAAGAAGTATGATGAAGCAAAGAGAGGATAGTTATGAGACATGTAAATGAACACACCCGATAAGATCATCGATGCAAACGATATGATGCTAACCGCCTTGATACCCCATTTGCGAACCAGAATAGCCGTGAAGGAGCAGGCGATTAGGTACCCCAGTGCATTCAGGGATAGTAACGTTCCGAGCTGCTTCTCATCCAGATTAAAGTCGAATTGAATGCGCGGAATAGCCGGCCCCTTAATATTTTCCGATATGCCAAATACGATAAATCCCAGAAAGATCGTTGCAAGTTGCATGGCGTACAGCTTGTTGAACTTTCGTTTGTTGCCTTGTGTACCTGCTTGCTGATTCAAAATAAGTTCCTCCATTGTGTCTATATAAGTTGAAACAAGGGTCATTAACTTGGACACTCCGATGACAGAATAACCTTCCAATCGCTGTTATCCCCAGATTTTTTTCATTCCCTTCTCCAAAGGGGAAATCCGGTGATAAAGGCGACCGCTTCGCTTTTTCAGGTTTTTTCTGTCCTCTCCGTTACCTGTTTAATGAAATAGTTCATTTTATATAAAAGGTCTACTACAACTTATCCGTTCTGATGAGAGATCATCCTTCTGATCAATATCCCTTTACCACTGCTTCTCAACCACCTGAATGCGGTAGGTCAGGCTCTCCAGCGTCACTGCGACCAGCCCAGTCACATATTCGCGCCGAGTGTCTCTTTGGATGATCAACTCCGGCATATGCTCCTGTGGGATCAGGTGATCCAGACAGCCTTGCGCCAGGCCATCCCGCATCGCCGGGTCCATCGTATCGCCTGTAACCACAATCGTAGCTGGGTTAATGATCGCGATGATGGATACCAGCGTCTGTACCACCAGTTCCTGCAAACCCTCTGTCGTTTTCAACATGCGCAATTGCTCTTCCCGTGACACTCCAAAAGGTAAGAAGGACACCTCGCCCCCAAATTGCGTATTCCCCGTCAGCGGACGACCATCAATGATAAAGCCTGCACCCGGAAAATGGTTCTCCGGAAACGTCACCACCGCGAAGTTCTTCTCTTCCTCAAATTGCTGCTGGTTGTAAAGTCCGTAAACTGTCAGGTTCATGTCGTTGCCAATGACTACTTCCACATCTTCATATTGTTCCTTAAGCCTTGGCCCAAGCGGATGATACATCAGCTCCGGTACATCGCAAATTCCAATCACGCCGTTGTGCGCCACCCCAGGTATGCCAATTCCGATGGCCTGCACATTGTGGTGTTGTTCGATCAGGTTTGCAATCAGTTCCTCTACCACCGTGACATTAATCTCATCCAAAATGAGTGTGTGTTCATCCGCCATCTCTCCGTTCAGATTGGCATATGTATGTGTGATCGAGTGAATGCCGCCCTCTGTTCGAATAATCAGACACAGTACGCTGGCGTAGTCCGCATTGAATTGATATCGACTCGCCGGTCTTCCCCCACTCGATTCGTCTGGACCCAGATCGATAATCTCACCAGTTTGGAGTAATTCATTAAGGATGGTTCCGCATGTCGCTACGCTGAGTTTGGTCAGGTTCGCAATGGAAGCCTTGGTGCCCACTCCCATGGAGCGTAGCGTATTCTTCACAAGTTCAACGTTGATGCGCTTCACCTGTTGAGTGTTGTGTGATGTTGGTAACATCGTTAGTTATATGCCTCCTTCCGTTCATTTCGAACCATTCAATGAAAGTTTTTAAAAGTATTTTAATAATTGAAGTGTAGGGGGATTTGTGGGGAAAGTCAATGCTTAATTGGAAGCGGGAATCGTTTGGATGGAAAGACAAAAAGACAGTTCAAGATCATCTTGTGTGATCCTGCACTGTCCTTTGGTTAAGGTGGTTTTATGTAGACTGGCCCATTTGATTTGCCAAGATGCTCTTCTCCAGTCGGACTTTAAATAACTTTCGGTTTAGATCCTGTTCCATGGCATGTAGGTGATATGCTGCTTGTTTCACGGTATCCATGTCTAGCACACCTGCCTGCTTCGCGATGATGTTCATAGCGTCTTGGATGAGTTTGTTACATGTAATGAGTTGGTTGACGTAATCGTCTTCCTGTTGGACTAGTTGTGCGTACTGCGAAGCAAGGTCCTTGCTGTTGGTACTTGTCATGTTAATCTCTCCTTTGTTTATTAAGGAAGAGGTTAACACATCTATAGAGTGGATGTGGTACGTGAAAGCGGATCAAATCCATAATATACCATATATATCATAATTCAAAAGATGGTAACATACCTGCCTAAATCAAGTTGAAACTTAAATTTCATCAATTAAGATTTCATCTCCAGTAATTATTAGAGTTTGCACTCAATATTTTATTTCTTTCCAAAATCATATTGTATTCATCTAAATTTTTCATGCAACCATTTATTAATTCTTCAAACTTCTTGTCTGAATAAACAATAAATTGCGGTATTGGAGGATTTTTGTGATAGCCTTCTCTTACAATATGTGAATATCTGTCTCCTAACAATTTTAAGATTAAACCACTCGGAATATTAGTTTTTTCAACCAATTCAAAGGAAAACTCCACTTTTTCAGAAGTTACCAAAAAATCTGTGATTTCTATAATAACTCCATCCAACGGGGCTACTTCATCGTTATAATATAGACCTATTACTAGTAAATCTTTTAAAGCATTATTCTCTTTGGCTCTAAAAAGCCTCTTAATAGCCGCCTTGCTCAATTCTGTCTTCAAAAAGGTGTGTTTATAAGACCCACCTAAAAGTTCATGCCATATTCTACCAAAACGCGGATGTTGGTTATTTGCGTGAAAGACAAAAAACGGACCTTCGGGTTTTTTTTGTATTTTTTTTTGAAATTGAGGCCTCTCCTCATCTTTTCTTGTATTTATTTTATTGATAATTGTTTCCACCAGTTGAACAGGGCTGTAATTTCTAGCTTCTAAATATCCAAATCTATCTGTTATCCCCTCAATTCTTGTCAGGTCTAAGCACACCGGCAATATATATTCGCCACCATCATTTTGTCGCTGTATAGCACTATTTCGCTCCAGATTACACCATGATTTCTTTATGTACATTTCCGAGATAAACATCACACAAAAAGCGGCACCTTTACCAAACAAATAATCGAGGTACTGGTGTAGGTCTTTCCCCCATAAAGTAGCTTCTTCAAATTTATCATAGAACACTTTAATACCTGTTGATTCCAATTCCTTTGCAATAATTTCAACGTAGCCCCTATCTTCTCCAGCAAAGGATAGTGCAACATCATATTCATATTGCGCAATATCTCTTTCATTATCCAAAGCTTGTTCCTCCTTATAAACATTCATTTTAGCTACGGAAACTACGTTCCCATTGATCTTTCCACCATTAATAACTATTCCATTATTATAAATAGAAGTCATTTATTTCTCCTTTTAAATTGAACTTTTTTGAAGAACATTTTTTGCTTGATTTATAATTTTGTTTGTTTGACTTCCTACTGACACTACATCTCCGTGAATCTCTCCACCATTTATCGTGATTCCTTGATTGACGATCGATTCTTTACGTTGAACAAATTCAGAAATGTCCACTCCCTGTTCTTCTAAATAATCAATAACACTATCTGTAAAACAACGTTCAATTTGTTTTCTATACATATCTAAATCCGACTTTTGAAAGAAATTCTGTAACCTATCGCTTGCCGCCATTTCTCTTATGCTTTCTGAAGCCCCATAATCAAACTTTTGATTCTCATCTACTTGCTTGATTAAAGCCTTCTTATCTTTAACTCCAGCAAAGAATGCCATTCCACTTTTATAAGCACGAATAGGAGATAGAGGTAAGAGTACAATAGCTGGTAATATTGAAGAAAACCCCATTTTCAAAATACTTCCTAATTTAATTGGAGAATTAAGTTCATCAATCAAATAGAACTCAGATTTCAGTGGTGGTAACGCATAATAGTTTGCCTCTACGAATAAATGTTTATCGTTTTTACTCACTCTAAAAAAAGAAGAAAAAATAACATTTCCTTGCCATCCAACAACTTGTACTGTTTGAAAATATCGTACATTCTCCTCTTGCTTTTCTTTGTACTCATTAAGTAATGAATCCGGCACAACCGAAATTGGAGTAAGGTGTACGTCTGGAAGGAAACGAATGTCCCCCCGTACTTCACTTCCCTTAACATAAAGCATATCTTTAACAGTTAATTTTGGAATTTGTAAGGATTTCATATTTCCATCAACATATTCGTACAAATCACATAAAGAAATAATATCTTCTTGAGTCTGTGCTTCTCCTTTTTTCTCAATACTACATACAAATGACCAACCATCAACACGAATTCCCGAGCCTACAAATGGATTGTAGCCACTGTAATATACAACATTGCCATCCTGTAGTTTTTCCAACTCATTAATTCGCTTTTCATACTGCAATTCTATTAGTGATTTATTGGAATCTGAATTTTGTATTTTTTTTAAATCTTTCGTAACAATTTGGTAACCTATGTACAAATTAGACCATCTTAGAAGGATTGCCATTAACCAAGGGTATGTAAACAAAGATAATACAAACTGAAATATTCCAAATAAAACACCAAAAGAATTAAGTGAAGAAATTAGTGACCAAATCAACAGGACAGATAACGCAGCTTCAACGATAAAATCTCGTATCTGTCCTTTTAAACAATGCCTAGCAACGAGAGGAACATCAACACCATATGAGGGAGCAACGAATCGTACGCTACTATCGATAATTTGTTTGAATACTTTAGTGCGGAATCTCGGACTAATTTCTGCTGCTGCACAAAGATACCTTGTAATATCATATCTCAACTGGTTCATCCATATCTTTCCTTTCAAATGAAGCTTGATTTCACTGCTAAAAAAATTAGAATTATCAAATTCTACCTTGATTTATTAATCTTATAATGGTTAAGTTTTTTGCTTTTATCATAAGCGTTCTCAATATATCGGTTAGGATTCTTAAGGAAGGCCTCTTCATCTACCAATGAAAGGTATGACCCCTGAAGTGAATCTACTGTTTTACACATTTCACAGAAATACTCTTTCGGCTCCTGATTTAAACGATTGTTAATGATAATGTTGTACAGATAACTGTTATTTGTTTGTGTTGAAGTATGTCCATCCTGATTAGTTATAGACGTCCTTAACCACTCATATCCTCCGTTGTATTTCATAACAATTCCCAGAACACCATTGGTACCAGAAGTTTTATCTCCTCGCTTAATTTGCTCTAGTGAATATTCGATTTCCCAGTCAATCCAATTGCTCTTTCTTATATTTGGAGAAATAACAACAATAGTTACTGAAGTCGAGTAGATCATATCCTTTAACTTTTCTTTAATATATTCGGTAGTTCGATCCGACATATCTGGAGATTCACTTGTTTCTCCTTGATAATATCTTGCATCATCTTTTAAAGCCCCCACAATACGATCTCTAAGTTCTTTAGCCTCAGAATATTTATACGAGATAAATGTTTTATATGCCACGTTTTTTCCCCTTTGTTGAATATTACGATATTCCAGTTTAGTTTAAATATTAGATTAGATTAGAAACCCAAAGTTTGCAGAATTTCATCTGCTAAAGATCTGTAATCTAAACTTGTTAATAATTTGTGATTCTGTTCCTTAGTTAACGTATTAATAGATTTACCACCACTTTCAATCATTTCTTGTGCTAATTCTGAAGAACGTCCTCCCACAGATCCAATAATAAAGGCTGGAATGCCTTTATGTTTAGCCAGTTCCAACTCCTCATCAATGCCTGGCTTTATATCAACATGTTGCTTTCCTCCAAGCAAAACTATACCAGCTACTTCTTCGTCTGAGATCATCGCCTTGCGCATAGAGGTCAAACTCTCTGCTCGATTATCTTTAATATTATCTGTTGCATATATAGTTGCCTTGTTAGTCAATTCGTTTATCGTTGCTTGAGTAACAAAGTATTTTGAAATATACATATGAACAGCATTTATGTAATCATCTGGACGTTGTCTTCTAGCTAAATCAAGAATCAAATGTTGAAAAGTTGGGTGACTTCCAAAAATAACAATTCCTCCTTTATCCAATACTGCTTTTGAAAAAGAGAAAACAGCATCTGTCAATTGTTGCTGAAACTCTGGTTCATAATCTGGGAAAGCACCAGATATAATTATTCCTTTTTTCGGAGTCTTATTTTTATCAGAAGATAAATATTTTTGAAGTGAGGTTACATATTCATCCACTGAATCTATACAAATAGGTTGTGTGGGAGGAACTGTACTCAAAGATGCACTTGGACCTAACAAAAGCCCTGAATCAAAGTGATAACCCAAATCCGGATGAAGTAGGAAACCAAGATCCGAAATTAATGGTTCGAAACTGTTTCTATCCTCATCTTTAGGATTTCTCCCGAAAAGTTGAAAAACATGACTCAAGGGGCGTTGATAATAATTTAATCCTTTAATAACTCTAGGAATTTCAACACGATAAATCATATTTTTTTTGTTGATAGGGATCAAATTTATTTGTTTAGAACTTGCAAGTTGTTGAATTCTATTAAAATGATCAATAACAGTCATAGCATTCGTTCTGCTTAATTGGAACGCCTTGTGAATTATATCGTCAATTAAATTCGATGATTCTAAATCGTTTATTTCTGAATTTTCAATTTTATAGTGAGGGCTCCCCCCAGGAATCACTTTAAGCTCCACTCTATTCTCAGCAGCACCTACTTTAACCCAAATTATAGGGAGATTTAACCCCAGAGCAATTTGAAGTTCTTTTTCTACCCAAATTGATTCACCACATAGAGGCGTATCAATAAATATAACAGCATCACTTTTATACAGACTCTTCTCTATCTCCTCTTGTGCATTTTGTCCCACTTTTATACTAATTAAATCCCTAAAAGTCTCTACTTCATTGACACGTTTTCTAAATTCATTGTAGAATTCCGCGGCAATTTCTTCACCATCTGCCCGACGATGACTTATAAATAGATCCATTCGCTCGACTGACATTGTTGGCTGAACTTTTGACATAATCAACCGAGTTAGAGAAAAAGCTACTGTATCTCTATTCTTTTCTGTTAGCCTTCTTTGTCGAAGTTGATCAACAACATCAAAACTCTGAATATGTCCAATCATATCGGCAGGACTGCGTGTTTGTTGATACAAGGATACTGGAATAATAGTACAATTCGTTTCTAATGCTTGCCTTAAAACGTACAAGACATTCTGTGAATAATCTTCAGTTTGTTTATTGAAAATAATAAGTACTTCATCAGATTGAATTGAAACTGAATGTAGATGCATCGCAGTTTTGAGACCTCTGACATCTGTGTGCTCCTCTAATTCAGTGCGTAGCACGTGGTAAAATGATTCAGCGACAGTATCGTTGCCAATTGTAAGATTAGGATGTATTAGAATAACACTCATACTACTGTTCACTCCATTCCCTAGATTAATGTTGTAGATATGTTTTTTGGTATTAAATCATTCATAAACTCCTAGAAATTCATCTCGTTTTCTATTAATTTCATTGAGTTCCAATTCACTTTCATATTTTTTGTTTTTTCCATCTGTTAAATCATATATAGAAGCTAACTCTTAATACAAAAATTCATTCATAACCTACATAGAAAAAGCAATAAATTCATTGAATAAGACCTATTGATCATCAAATAAGAAAGCTATTATACCCATTAATATAGGCCTAATTACTTATTCATTATATCTCATCTCATTTGTCGAATGCTGTTGGTTCATGTCTTTTTTATTATTCAGATAATTAGTTTCGAAATAGCATAATACGTAAGATTGAACACCCGAAATTAACGCAACTATTTTATTCTAGATCTTCTCAATCTTCTCCAATTCCCAGATACTTTTAGAGAGTATTGGTTTCTTACATAAATAAGATGCGTCTTCAGAGGTACATCTTTTTTTGTTATTCTTGTCTAATTTACACATTGAAGTCCAATAACAATTTTTAAATCATCCTCGCGGCTTCCGATAGATCCTATGCTCCCCACCCGATCCATATTATTCGTTTACCGGTTCACGATCTTCTCCTTAACGAACATTTATCTCTTCCTGTATGTTAGCGGTGCATCAATAAAGCTTGCTTCTATTGCCTCCCCACTCCCTCCTTGTGCACCCACATTACTCAATTTCAGCGTATTCGCCATCATCACCGCCATCTCGGATAGACAATGGTTCGAATGGACTTTAAAGGTATTGTCTTCGTAACACACTTCAAAACCACCAGCAGAACCGGCTGCTGTACCAAATTTCTCTTTACTCGCTTACCATTAATATCCTTCACTTTATAAGACATTTTGTTAGTTTACCTATATAACAGCTCTGCAACCGTCTCCTGATCGAACTCCTAATCCTACTACCTATCTTTCTCCCCTCCCCATTGACAAACCCAAAAAATAAGAATAACCTAATAACGAACTAACCATTCACTATTAAGGAGTCGTTCCCAATGGCGCAAGCCAAGAAAGACGAAGTCAGGAAAGAGATTGAATACGCGGCGCTCAAGGTCTTTTTTGAAAAAGGCTATGTGGATGCCAAGATGAGCGATATCGCGGATGAGATCAATATTTCCGTGGGCAATATCTATACTTATTTTAAGAATAAGAAAGAACTATTCTACGCTGTCGTCCCGCCGGATCTGGTGGATTATTTAAAGAATGTGTTGGTGGAGACAATCCACTTTGATAACCAGACCTTGTTCGAGGAAACGGATAGCGAGCGAAAGTCGGCGCTGTTGCAGGAGCAGGTGGACGTATTACGGAAATACCGGAATCAGATTGTAATCATCTTTGAAAAGAATAAAGGTACTATTTACACCAACGCCAAAAATGAACTTGTTGAGCTGATGATCGAAACTAAGAAGGCCTATCTGAAGAACCAATATAAACGATATGAGATTGGCACTGAGGAGAACCTGATCTTGCTAAACATTCTCGCGCACAACGTGATTGATATGAACCTGGATCTATTGAAGCGGGATATGAGCGAGGACAGCCGGAAGCAAATATTCGAAGCGTTGTATGTATACAGACTGTACGGTATGAAGAGTCTCAACGAATAACGCTCCATCTCATCACTTATGCCGGATAGACAAAGCGTGCAGATCAGATCAACTTCACTTGGTTTGCACGCAAAAAAACATCTAACATTAAGTCGCTCTATTTTTTTGACCCAAAAACGAATTAACAATTCATTTTTAAGTTGGATATTTACCATTTACCAAACTATTTAAGTTGAACCTACATTTACACGATAACGGAGAGGACAGAAATAACCAGAGGAAGCGAAGCGTTCGCCTAAAAGCTTTCTGAAAGAAGGCTACATCGGAAGCATACGCTATCACCGGATTTCCCCCTAATAAGAGGGTATCAAAAAAATCTGTGGATAACAGCGATTCGGAGGTTGTTCTGTCATCGGAGTGATAAGTGTATATACCCATCATTCAACTTATATAGCTTCACCCACACTCTAAGGAGGAACACAACATGAACACCGCTTACGCATTAAAAAACGTCAATCTGATCCACGGCGACTCAAGCCGCAATCTGCAAAAAAACATGACCCTTCTCGTCAATGAACAAGGTCTTATTCAGGATATCGGCCGAGATCATGAACTCAATATCCCAAGTCACTACACAACAATCGACCTCTCAGGAAAATACGTAATGCCAGGACTGATCAACGCCCACGTGCATCTCTTTGCAGATGGTAAACCATTCAGTCTTTCGGTCAGTGAAGGTTTGTTGCAGTTTGCCTATGATCGGATATTGAACACGAAGTTCGGCAGAAACGTTTTGAAAAAACGAATGAAACGTAACGCGCTGACCGCACTTCATGCGGGTGTGACCACGATGCGCAGTGTGGGGGAATTCTTTTACACCGACGTCCAGCTGCGGGATGAGATTAATAACGGCGACTTTGTCGGCCCTAATCTGCTTGTCTCCGGGTTTTTCCTAAGTGTAACGGGCGGACATGGTGCTCCATTTCTCGCTCTGGTGGGCGACTCTCCGTGGGAAGCACGAAAGAATGTACGGATCAATGTGAAACACGGCGTGGATCTGATCAAAATCTGTGTGACGGGAGGCGTGACGGATGCGAAAATGGTTGGCGAAGCTGGTCGTTTACAGATGACAGTGGGGGAAGTTGCGGCGATCTGTGATGAAGCGCATAAGATTGGTTTGCGGGTGGCAGCGCATGTGGAGAGCACGGAAGGTGTGCGCGTTGCGTTACAAGGTGGCGTTGATACGATTGAGCATGGTTCGGAGATGGACGACGAAATCATTCATTTGTACAAAAATAATCCCAATGCCCTGCATGGCTACACCGCACTCATCCCCACCCTGCAAGCCGCCTATCCCTCCGCTTCACTGGATACCAGCGTAACGAAGGTAAGTGCAACGGTAAAAGAGAATTCCAGACTGGTCTATGATTCCATGCTCAAGGGCGTCAAGCAAGCAATCGAAAACGACATCACCATCGGGATCGGCACCGACGCCGCCATGCCTTACGTGACTCACTATGATATGTGGAGAGAGATGGACCACTACATGAGACAGGCCAACCTGAACAACAAACAGGTCATTGACATGGTGACTCGAACTAATGCGAAGATCCTCGGTGTTGACGATGTTACAGGGACGGTGGATATCGGGAAACATGCTGATCTGATTGTCATGGAGCAAAATCCGCTGGAACATATTGAGGCCTTGTCGGATATCTCTATGGTCATGGTCAAAGGAAATCTAATTCAAACACCATCTGTCACAAGAATCAAAGAAGTCGACGATGTTCTAATCTCAGTTTGGTGAATTCAGATATATAAACATAGAGTCGATCAGTAATACGTAATATTGGCTTCAATTAAATACGCTTTTTCTTTAGAGTTCAATAATTCAGGCATTATGCTTTGAGGAGGCTGAATATCTTCAACAGGTTCTCCATCCAAAAATAATTCTAGTGCTTCTTTCGCCATCACCAATGCTTCTTCAACTGAATCGCCACAGGTGATACATCCAGGCAGATCAGGAAATGTAACATTAATTCCATCCTCAGCAAAATTAAAAATTGCGTAGTATTGGTAAGTTCGATTCATATGGGACACTCTCCTGTTATCTATACTTTTAGCAAAAACGGCAAAAAGCCTTTCGGATTATATCTGAAAGGCTTTCAACTCGTTTTTACTCTTAATTTCCCTCAAATATATTGTTATTAGATCAATCATTCAACCCTTTACCTTCCAGGATCGGCTGCATGTACTTCTCGATTCGTGACACTTTTGTTTTGGATTGCTTTGGTTGTGAGAAATAATAGAGATATGCCCGTTGCCGTCCGGGTGTCAGTGCTTCAAATGCATCTCGGAAAGCAGGATTCTCATCGAACTGCTGCTGAAGTTCCTCGGGAACGCTATATTCGGCAGTCTTTTTCATCTCCACTTGCAATCCGGCTTGTTCCACTTCAATCGCTTGCTGAATATAGGCTTTGATCATAGCCTCCTGCTCCACAATCTGCTCCAGACTGGTGAAGCGAAGCTGGCGCTCTGCCTGTACATTTTCTGTTTGCTGCACCAAAATGCCATACGTATCCTTAAGCAGAGCACCTTTGAAAAACAGAATGGCCACGTATTCTTTGAATCCATGAATTAGAACAATGTTTTTCCCATCGAGCATGTAACAAGGATGCATCCATTTCATATCCTCTGTCAGGTCAAAATCTCGAATAATCTCTCTCAGCTTCGCGGACTCTTCCTTCCACGTTTTAAGTTTCTTTAGATAGCCGTCAACTTTGCGATTTCCACTTGTTTCTGTCATGGAGAAGTACCTCTCTTTATCTCATGTTCTTATAGGTTCAATTGTACTGGTTTTCAGTGGATTGTACAGCGTTGCTTACAGAGCTTTTATTGACTTTTCCACTTGAATTTAAACCTTAATAGCAACAAAGACCAGCGTCTTCGGAAATGTAATATCCACGGTGGAGGGTATGATTATCCATAAAGCCAAAAGGTCCATAGAGAATCTATGGGCCTTTTCGTTTGGTTAACATGTCTGGTTTAAACTATTATCCATTAGTAACTGCGTCTCATCTTCCAACATCGCAGAAGCTATCATCATAAAGTCTTCAGCCCCAATCTCAAAATGACCTTTACGAAATGGAAACCCCCAATTGCGATTCCCGCGCGTAAAACTGAGTTGGTCTAACAACGTTGCGATCTTTACTTCTCGACATGGAAGATAACGGAGATCTCGGCGAAAGGGTACAAATGATTCCGACATCTGATATTGGTAAACCCTGTCGTCGATAATCTGACCAATAGCGGTAAACGCCTGAAGTGGCTTCCCTGTTGATATCTCTGTACGTGGAGAATAGTATATCATCCAATCACCCGGGGACATCTGGCACAACAGTGCGGACTTGCCATGGCACAACTGCGCAAACCCTCCCTCTACGGCTACATTCACATGAGAAGCTGATACAACACCAATCCAATATCTACTGGCCTGATTTGGTTTCATAGATACATCCCATCCCCTTCTCTCGTATACATCTCCAGATTCGATATCAATCGATCTAATTGTAAAAAATGATGTCTGTAGTGCATCTCTATCAACAAAAACCACTCCTGTGCGTTTAGAGCGCCAAGCCTTGGATGACGTATTTTGTTGTTTACCAATGCTTGGTGTAAAAGGGGTTCTGTACTCCTCATCCGCTCCACGACCATGTGAAGACCATCGATCAACGAATCCTTGCTCTCGGGTGGTTGCGGGGTATACTGCGGGGATGCAGGTACTTTAACAGGCACGGGAGGGAATTGTCCTAATTCAAATACTTGCCTACCCAGTTCTGTTTTTTCCTCCCCCGAGTTTAACGTCGAATCCTCACTGCTCAAACACTGCTCAATATTATGCAGTTGCAAGAAAAGCGCTGATTGAATCAAATGTACATACATCTGTCCAATGGACCATTCCTCCTCACTCTGTTTTCTATGTAAGCTATCCATATCCAATTTTCTTAGTTCTGCCAAATATCTCTCTACACTCGTTTCCAATGATTCCAATACTTCCGTTGTACTTCTCATCCTTCAACCAACTCCAATTCCTCTTGATCTGTGATATATCCAAGTATAAAAAAACACTACTGACAGGTGTATGTCAGTAGTGTTTTAAGATGTTTTTGGCGACTTCCTTCATTCGAAAGCGTAAAGCCTCCGGCTCCAAAACCTCGATATCCCCACCCCAGCCAAGCAAATAATGCAATATTTCCTCCGGATAGCGGACACGAAAATGAAAAATCACACCTTTCTGTTGCTCCTCAAATTCATCCATATAGAAATGAAGGGCTTCCATAATTTTGTCAGCAATCTCAGGTTTAGCCCGAATTAATACCTGTTCGTTACGGTTGTCAGGAGGTCGATAACTGTTCAGATCAAAATCCGGCGGTAAAGTGAAGTGATCCTCAAGCTCTGAGAGTTCAGTCATGCGTGACAAACGAAAATGACGAATGTCTTGCCTTAGATCACAACGTGCAATTAATACCCAATTCTCTTGAACAAGTGAGAGTCCATAGGGTGAAACCTCACGCATGTTATACCGATTGCCATCCGATCCCGCCATTTTCTTCAGGTACATAAAGCTGATCTTACGTTTCTCCAGAATGGCACTACGTATCTGGTTAAGGTATGTTTTCACCCGCGCTCGGGTTAAAGGCTCAACCGTATGAAGCAGTCGCATCGTTTCTCGAACACGCCTGGATTCATTACGAACGGATTCTGGTAAAATCGCTTCAATTTTCCGCTGAGCCGACTTAGCCTCCATCGCGTATTCTGTATCCAACCTCTGTTCGATAAAATCAGCTCCCATGAGCAGGGACACGGCTTCTTCTGCGGTGAAGCTTACCGGGGGCAGAAAATATCCTTCCATGAGGGAATACCCATGACCCGGCGCTCCCAAAATCGGAACACCAGCCTCACTTAATGCCTGAATATCTCGATATATTGTACGTACACTTGTCTCCAATTGAGCCGCTAAATCTTCTGCTCTTAACATCTTTCTTCGCTGCAATTCAAGCGTAATCGCAAGCTGCCGCTCCGTTTTGTTCATTTTCTAGCCCCCACCGTTTCATCATCCTAACCTAACTCATTCTATCACAGTAACTTGCCCTTTCATCTCGTGAATTACAGCAATGGACCTTCTTACATGCCACCCCCGAAGATGAGCAAGTCTTAATCTCAAAAAAACTGATACCCTAAAAGGATATCAGTTTTTTATCTACTTTATATCTGCTGTAAATACGGTTAATTCTCTTTGTTACTTCTTACACGTACATGGCGAGCAACAAGTTGTAGATCATCGTCGCAGCTTCCGCTCGGGTCGTTTCACTTCCTGCACGAACCGTATGGTCCGTATATCCGCTCACAATCTTAGCCTGTACCGCTGCATTCAGTGCTTCCTGTGCCCAAGAAGGCGTCTGCGATGCATCCGTGAAACTTGGTTTAACGGATGTATCGCCTGACATGCCGGCTTGTGCATCTGAACTTGCTTTCAGCGCATTCGCCATCATGACTGCCATCTCGGCACGGGTAATGGTCCGATCGGGCTTAAATGTGTTATCGCCGTACCCTTTCACGATTCCGGCTTGCACAGCTGCGGCAATGTCGCCTTTCGCCCAGTCTGGCAGATTACCTTGATCCGCAAACGTTGTATCCGACTCCACGGACTTCAATGCCAGCGCCTTACTAAGCAACGTAACAAACTCTGCCCGGGTAATCTTCTTGGAAGGTTGGAATGTTCCATCTGTGTACCCTTGAATCACGTTCATGCCCAGCAAACGATCTGCGTAGTCGGAAGCCCAGTGTCCATTCAGGTCAGACAGATTCATTGGTACATAGCTTGACACAACAAATGTACCCAGATGATTCACATTGGCCGTTATGCTTCCTGCTGCATTCGTCTTGCCACCGATAAACACCCAGCTCTGACGAGCTTCGTTATAATAGTAGATTGCAGGTTGAGTGCCATTCGGCAGATCTGCCGAATCCACTTTCAAGCTCAATACCGCCTGATCATTCAACGTTCTTCCGCCACTGCGGCTGATCTGTACAGCTTGTCCAAGTACATACAGGGAAGCTGTATTCTGCAACTTGTCCTTGGCAACCACGGACACTTGCAACGTATCCTTGGAACCAATGGCTCCCGCTGGAGCGTTGAATTGTACGATGTCTTTCAATCCCGTTTGCACCGGCTGATTCGCTTCCACCTCAACCTTCACTTCAGTGGATGAGTCTGATCCCGTTTCAGGGTTCGTTGGTGTGGTTGGAACGGTAGGCGTTGTTGGCACACTTGGTGTACTCCCCCCTGAATTCCCACCAGAGTTGCCTCCATTACCTCCACCTGAACCCCCGCCACCATTGCCCGAGCGGGCTTGTACAGTCACGGTACGGATAACTTCCTGTGCTGCATTACCAGCGATATCCTTCACGTTATACCGAAGGGTGTAGATTCCTGCTGCTTGTGTGTTCACCGTGCCATCCACCTGCACGGAACCACGGATGCCCACATTATCAGAAGCCTGTGCTCCAGGCTCATTGTACGCGTCTCCCACATTCAGCGTCATCTGGCTGCTACCTTGCAGGGTGATGACGGGAATCTCACGGTCTATTTTAATGACCAGAGGTAGAGTATACGTTTGTTCAAGATCATCGGTTGCTCGGAATAAAAGGTTGTGCTCCCCCGGCTCCGTTATCTCCAAAGGTGTATTCTCTGTATATGGCTCGTATGTCTGCCCTCCATTACGGGACAACTCAATGATTGCAGAAGTAGCAGGCGCGTATACTGCGGCGGTTACACTGACCGTTACGGACTGGTTCGTCCATGTATCCGTGTGATACGGCTGGCCGTCAGCGGTAGTCATGTTACTTTTCAACACTAGCGCCTGATTATTCGTGCCTTCCACAATGACAGTGAACGTTTTGAGTTGAGATTCCGTGCCACGTTGCACGATTGCCGTCAGTTCCAATCGCTCATTATTGTCAGGTTGGGCTAGTAGCTTGCCCTCGTTATTCATTAGTTCCGGGTTAGAGCTGGACCAGCTAATCGTTGCACCATGCTTCCCCTCAACAGGAAGGGTAAGATCGGAATGGACCGCGTTCAGATCGCCCAGATCGATTGCTTGAAGCGTATCGGTTACCGCCTGTGCGTCACTGTACGGTGTGGCACTCACGAAAATTGGGTTGGAATAGAACCACAGATCGCGATAGTTGCTATCGTTAATTTGATTAAAACGGGTCGTTGCATCGGCTGTCGTATTTTTCGGATCAAGCTGCGGTTCACCATTGACAATCTCACCTGTCACGTTCATGCCCAGATTCGTACCGCGCAGGCGGAAATACTTGTCCTGGTCTGTAGCTTTGATCTTGTACGTGATGACATTATAGCCTTCGGCATCTGTCGTCCAATCGTTGGATGTGAAGGTAGCCAGTACTTTGGTAGAGTCGTTGGTGTCTTTGGTATAAGCGGCTGTACCCTTCTGGGCTTTAGCTGTCACATCCCCAGCGATGAGATCGACGTGATCCACCACGGGTACTTGTCCAGCGGACGTACCACTGTTGATTGGATTTTCATAGTTGTTGCTCGTCGTTGGACTCTTGAAACGAATCTTCAGCTCTACTTCATCGCCTTGGGTCACATTAAGGTCTCCACCCATCTCAACCTGAGCACCCGCTCCGGAAGCTGTGAAGTCCAGTGCGTTGATCAGGTCACCGAATACGGAAAATGATTTCCCCGAACGCAGTCCATCCAGAACAGCCTGCATACCTGTACCCTCAACCCAGGAATACGTCTTGGCATATTCGCCCGGGAAATAACCACTGGAATTCGTGCCAATCGTCTTGAAGTGGTAATCCGAATTGCCATAGTTCCAGAAGTGACGTCCTTCTCCAAGCAATGCATCCCATAGTCCGCCAACCTTGGCGACCATATAGTCTACACCGCCGTATGTACGATATTTGTATCCATCATCAGCGGTCGGATTAGCTACATTGTAGCTTGTGTTGTACCCTCCACGATCCGGTTCCATCTGGTTACCCAGCATGCCTTCGATACCGAATACAACTTGCGGAGCCAGATCGTTGAACTCACGGAAGTCTGCGACCGTATATTTGTTTTTCCCGCGTGAAGGATGATTGATCATCGCATAACTTGTCATTGGATAGTTCGTTGCGAGCCAATTGATGGCGGTTAGCGCATCCTGATGAGTCGTGTAGGCACGCCCTCCGTCCTGATCCCAATTCGCTACGTCTGCCGCATTAAACAGGTTCGCTGCGCGATTCGTGAAACGGTACTCGAATTCCTTGGCAGCGTTCAGCGCTTCGGTTGAGTTCGGCTCATCTGTAAGAATCCCCACCCCAACGTGTTCATGTGTTGGCATGTCCCATTCGAAACCGGAGAAGATCGTTTTACCTGCATATTTGCCTGCATCCTGAAGTGCCTTGATCTGTGGTACCTGATATTCATTCATTCCTTGGGACATGGGTATTGGTCCACCCGAAATGTCGTTCCCGTTGTGATCTCGCTTGGATAACCGCAAATGATCCGTAAGCGCGATCCAGTCCAGCCCATATTTGGTTAAACCCGCATCGAGCACGTTCTCCAGTGATACCTGTGCGTCATCGGACTCAAACGTATGTACATGCAAATCTCCCGTTTGCCAAGAACCTGTTGCCAGGCTGTTGGTCGGTGTGTTCTCTCCTGCATCTGCATACGTTATTGCAGCAGGGAAAGCTCCCATGACCATCCCTGTAGCCAAGGGTATAAGTGTAAGCATAGCGAGTATCTTCTTGCGTTTATTAGTGAACAAAATCGTCCCACCACCCGTTCTGAGTTGTTGTGTCGGGAGTAAATATAAGAGACTTTTGGGGGCAGGGTCAACGACCTGGGAGCGTGTATTTAAAATTTTACATATAGCTGCATTCTTTCATACTCCGTTAAAGGTTTCTCAAGCTTTTTCTAACAGAGTCATACTCTGCGCTGCTCCATATTGGGATAGTGAATCCAGGGATAATAAAGGCACTAGAGGATGATATAAAAATTCAAAGATTGTTCACGATTCAGGAAAATCCCACCACTGCTGTGGATCATTAGGAGGAGAACACGCGTAGGAGGAATGTTGAAACCGAGAACATAGTAGGTTTTGTAAAAAGATCAGAGTTGCGTATACGCTGAGTATAGAAAAAAGCACCCACAAACTACAGGCATAATGCACCTTGAAGCCGCAGGTACTTAAGGTTGAGCGGGATTTTGTTTCAGCCTTTACATTTTTACTTTTGTGAACTGAGGACGAGTTGTTTGTGAAATCAGACCGATCTCCACTTTATATTTAAACTGGAAAAATACGATACATAAACCGATAATGTTGAAGATGGCTAACAACGCAAAGATCATTATTCATTGAAGGAGTTGCACACTTTTGAAAAGATTCTATCTAGGTTTTGGATTAACGATCACCATTATCATTGGACTATTATCAAGCTCTACTCCAACAGAAGCAGCATCGAAGAAAGTAAACTTAAAATTGTCAGATGGAGCGACGTACTATGGTGAAGTTTTAAACGGGAAACCTCATGGTAAAGGAACCGCAAGATGGGGAGAAACCGAAGTTTACTCTGGAGATTGGGTGAGTGGTACGCGGCAAGGAAAAGGCAAGTATACATATACATTAGTTGAAGGTGGAGGTGTCCCCTTTGAGGATTACAATGAATCTAATATGGGCCATGGAACAGGTGAATTCACTACAAAAACCTACACCGGATCATGGATTAATGATACATATCATGGTAAAGGAAAAGAAATTACGCAATGGTTAGAAGTACAGTATCTTACTTCTGATGGCAAGGTTTACCCTGTACATGACCGTTACAACAACACCATTAACGATGGAACATTCAATCAGGGCAAGATGTCTCAGGGATATTACGCAATCCACTCTTCAGATACTGTCTCACTAGGATATACTGATCATACGACTACGATTGCTCTCAAAAATGATTATTTCAACGAGAAGTTAACCGGGGATAAGGACTTTTTTGACACGATTATCAATTATAAAAAGAAACACGGTTCTTCTGAAAAATATATTGGGATTAAACCATCCGAATTCTCCAAAGGTACATTAACTAGTGGCAAATTCACGGGGGTTACGCATCTAATCGATTATAGTAATTCAGTTAGTTATTCTAAACAAGTCATAATGAACGATAACGTATTAAAGGAGAATCTCATAACATCTACAGCCTTTGATAAAGATCGCAAGAAAATCATAAATGAATTCCTGCAAGCTATTAAGCCCTATTCAGTCAAAATCAATACCATCTCTGACGAGATTATGTCATTAAAAGACATTAACTATGAGGGAATGATCCCTAGGTAGTGGAGGTCACAAAATGAGAAAAAAGCGATGGATTGTTAGCATCGTCATTTTGATTATCATCCTTTTCATGAGCGAATTCGTGATGTTGTACTCAGGGAAGGTTGGGGTTCTCAACATAACGCAGAGAGTTATTTCAGGTGCACCTCATGTTATCGTTCAAGGGCAGACACTGTCTTACCAAGGTAAGATTCATTGGGAGGAAATCCAAAGTAGTATCGAAGAATATTCTCTAAGCGATGAAGGGACGGTTTTGTATAAAGCACAAGGCACCCCTGTCCCACCACCTTGGGTATATGTGAGAAAAGAAAACAATCAGGGATACCGTTATATGGTCCCTCAGCTCCCTTGGAACTATAAAATGATTTAAATTTGATTTACAATCGCGAGCGGACATCACAAGATGTCCGCTTTTGCTATGATTTTATAGCCTTTCTCGCTCAATGGTGACATATCCCACTTAGTTCGCGTATCGAATACAATCCACCATAGAACTCTCACTAACCATCCAATCCGTTAAACTGCCGAAGCATGGTGGTAAAACGCTCCAGTTCCTTATCATCCCATCTGGATATACGGTCATAAAAAGCTGATTCCTTCTCCTTGAGCGCACCAATCGTCGATTGTTGACCAAGTTCTGTAAGAGAGAGTAGAACCCCACGCCGATCTTCGGGATCTGGCTCTTTGCTTACATATCCCGACTTTTCGAGTTGTTTGATTAACCGGCTGACCGAACTGCGGTCCATCGCAGTAGCGTCTGCCAAAGCAGCGGCGCTTGTTGGGCCATAGGAGTAAAGCCACCGGACCAGGTGAAATGCGGCAGGTTGCAGGTTCGCATCAAAACGCTCGGCAGACCGAACGTTAAGCGCATGGGAAGCACTGATCAGTGCATGAATCTGTTCACCCAGCGCTAGCTCCAGGGTTGCTCTGTCTTTGGTTTTGATTGGATTTTCACTCATTACTGTTAATTTCCTCTCCTCAATACACGAAAGTAAACTCCCGGAATATAGTTGACAAATATCAATTAATATTTATAGTTGATTTATGTCCATTATATATTCTAACTCTATTCGTGTCAAAAGGAGACTACATTATGGAAACAACACAACCCTTTATTGTCATCACCGGAGCAACAAGCGGTTTAGGGCAGCTTGCTGCAATCGAACTCGCGAAACGCGGTGCACACCTTATACTCACAGCCCGAAGCAAGGAACGTGCAGACGCTACCAGGTACAAAATCAAGGAAACCGTGCCTTCTGCCAACATCGAATTTTTCTATGGGGACTTGTCCTTACTTAGTGATGTAAAACGTGTGGGGCTTGAGATTGCAGCCGCTTATCCGCGTATAGACGTACTTTTGAATAATGCCGGACTTCATGCTTTTGAACAGAGAGTCACGTCCGAAGGATATGCCGAGATGATTGCCGTGAACTATTTGGCACCTTGGCTGTTAACGCACACATTACAATCTTCCCTGATTCAGTCGGGCCAAGCCCGAGTCGTCAATGTTGCATCTGAAGCTTCACGGAATCATGGCACACTGGTGCTGCCAAATGACTTAACAGATATCACACCTTTTACTGCACGCGGTTCCTCTGCAATCTATGGCAAAACCAAACTGCTCAACATTATGTTTACTGGTGAACTAGCCAGACATTGGCGTGGAACCGGGATATGTGTAAATGCCTTGAATCCAGGCTTTAATGTGACAGGTCTTGGACGAGAACTATGGTTTGCAAGTGTGCTTGAGCGCATGTTAACCTTTTTGCACATTGGCGACCCACGACGGGGTGCGGATATCATAACTCGGTTGGCTGTGGAATCGAAGTATGGCGAAGTTTCGGGAGGGTATTTTAATGTGGGAAATGGAGAATCTATTATTCCTATACATCCTGGCGGAGATGAGGCCATGCAAAACAAACTGTGGATGGTTACGACACAGTTGTTGGAACAACGGGGGTTACTGGAATAATTGCAAACAGCAAAAAAGTCTTTCAGATCAGATCTGAAAGACTTTCACACTTCTCAACAATAAAACAATCAACCAAACCGGCCACTAATATAATCCTGTGTACGCACATCGACCGGCTCTGCGAACATGCTTTGGGTAGCGGAATACTCCACCACTTCACCGTTCAGGAAGAACACGGTCTGCTGGGACACGCGAGCGGCTTGCTGCATGTTATGCGTCACCATCACAATGGTATAACGCTCCTTCAATTCATGCGTCAGCTCCTCAATCTTGAAGGTTGAGACGGGATCAAGCGAAGCAGTCGCTTCATCCATCAGCAGAATATCCGGCTCCACCGCCAGCGCACGCGCAATACAGAGACGTTGCTGTTGTCCTCCGGATAGGCTTAGTGCAGAGCGCTTCAGGTTGTCCTTTACCTCATCCCACAGGACTGCGGAACGCAGGCTCTGCTCTACAATCTCATCCAGCTTCTTCTTGCCATGAATACCGTGCTGTTTGGGACCGAAGGCCACGTTGTCATAGATGGATTTGGGAAAAGGGTTTGGTTGCTGGAAGACCATGCCGATCTTCTTGCGAAGGGTCTCGACATGAACTTCACCACTGTAGATGTCGGTTCCTCCTACGGCCACTTTACCCTCAATCCGTGTGCCGGGTATTCGGTCATTCATGCGGTTCAGTGTACGCAACAGGGTTGATTTGCCACAACCTGATGGTCCGATAAAAGCAGTAATGGCCCGCTCAGGAATTTCAATGGAAACCTCCTTCAGCGCTTGAAACTGACCGTAGTACAAATTCAGTTTGTTGATCTCAATAATAGGTTGCACAAGGTGCCCTCCCGGGTTGAAATGGATTGTTTTGCAGATTCAGCTTAGACAGTTGGCGTTGATCCAGAGACGATACCGAATAACAGTATCCTCTTTTCATCGTGCTTGATTTTTGCGTGCTTTCAGCCACAGGGGCACACGGAACAGCACATTAATGAGCAACGCTACAAAGATCAGCACCGCTGTTGTTTTCTGCGCAATTTCCTGCGCATCCGGTACAATGGCTTCCGATTGAATGTACCAGAGATGTACCGCAAGGGTTCCTCCCGGCGATAACAAATTAAAGTCCCACATCTCCCCGGAGGTGGACACTCCAGCGGTCAGAATAATAACAGCACTCTCACCAAATGCTCGGCCTGCCGTCAGGCAAATCCCCGTCATGATCCCGTTGATAGCCACCGGCAACAACACTTGGCGGATCGTCTGGAGATGCGTTGAGCCCAGTGCGAACGATCCATTCCGAAGTTCCACCGGAACCGCCCTGACGGATTCCTCTGTTACCCTGGTAAGCACAGGCAGGTTCAGGAAAGCAAGGCTGACGGCTGCGCCCAGAATGGTAAGACCTATTTCGAAAAACTCCACAAACAGGGCAATGCCGAACAATCCAAAGATGATGGATGGCACAGAGGACAATCCCTCCACGCAAATACGAACGGTCTCGATCAGCTTATTGTTTGGTGCAAACTCTGCGAGATATATGCCTGCCGCCATGCCAATAGGGATAGAGATGAGCAGGGACAGAATCAACACATAGAACGAGTTGAATAGCGCCGGGCCGATCCCTCCCCCTTCTTCAATCTCACTAGGAACACCATAGAGAAAATCCCAGCTTAGCAGAGGCAATCCTTTGTTGAGCAGCAAAAATAACAGTCCCACAATAAACAAAATGACGACGATGCCAACGCCCCATACCATGCCTGTAAAGAGCCGATCCATCACCATGGATGAACTTCTCCGTTTGCCAAAAGAATACGATGGTATGATAGCGTTCGCCTGCTTCTTCACACTCATACGTTGCGGTCTCCTCTCTTCTGAAGCAGTCTTACGATAACAATCATCAGAATCGAAATTGCGAGTAGGATAAAGCCCATCATGTACAGACCATGATTCCAGGTGGAGTCGAATTCAACGCTGGAGATCTGCATGACGATATTACTCGTAAGCACGGCTGTTGGCGTGAACAGACTATTCGCGAGTTGTGCTGTATTACCAATGACCATCACCACCGCCATCGTCTCACCGATCGCACGAGTCATGCCAAGAATGACGGCGTACATAATCCCGCCTTTTGCAGCAGGTAAGACCACACGAGTCACGGTCTGGAATCGGTTCGTACCAAGTGCATAGGCCGCATCACGGTATTTGTTCGGCACAGCAGATATGGCATCATCGCTAATCCGGCTAATCGTGGGAAGTACCATAATAGTCAGTACAATGGACGCTGCGAGCAATCCGTCAGCCAGATCACGACCACTGATATCCCTTAGCCAAGGGATGAGGATCGTCAGCCCCAGAAAACCGTATACCACAGAAGGAATACCCACCAGTAGATCCAATACAGGACGCAAAATATGGCGAAGCCATTTGGGTGTCATTTCAGCCAGAAACACAGCAATGATGACAGAGAGCGGAATGGCGAACAACATGGTGAGACCCGTAAGAGCCAGTGTGCCGAGGATGAAGGTCAGAGCACCATAATGTTCATTTTCCGGGTCCCAGTTGGTGGAGAAAAAGAATTCACGCAGCGACACATCCGTAAAGGTGAGCACACCCGTACGAAGCATGAGAATTAAGATACATAAGAGAACCAGACATACAAAGATCGTACTGCCGATACATACCATGCGAAAAAGGTTATTGGACCACCTTAAACGCGTCTTACGGTTAAACCGCGTACCCGATTTAGCGGCCTTACCAATGCTCGTACCAAGCTCACTGGGGGCTGGGCTGTTCGGGGATGGATTCAAATCGATCATGAAGTGCTCTTCCTTTCACATAGAGAAGCCAGCTTGCGACCGTGCGCAGAAGCTGGCTATCCCTTTTCTTATGAAATGTGAGAATGACGAACGTTTGAAGCTCCGTTATTTTACAGCCGCAAGCGGAATGAATTTCAGCTTTTTCAGGGAACCGTTCTGGAACTTGCTGCTTTGGATGTAATCGATGAATGCTTTGGTTGCACCGGTTGGTTGACCTTTGGTCATGTAATATCCGATACCCCATACTTTGTAGGTTTTGTTCAATACGTTTTTCTCTGTTGGTGCAACGCCATTGATGGATACAGCCTTCATTTTGCTAGTTACATAAGGAAGGTCAATATATCCAATCGCATTCGGTGTCGTTTCAATGGTTGTTTTCATATCGCCGCTGGAGCCAACTTCTTTGTAGTTGTCGCCTTTGCTCATGAAATCTTTACCGTCGAGCGCTTTTTGCTGGAAGTTGACCCGTGTGCCAGAACCGAACTTGCGGTTAACAACAACGATGTTGGCATTAGCACCGCCGACGTCTTTCCAGTTGGTCACTTTGCCAGAGAAGATGTCCTGCAATTGTTTCGTGGTCAGACTGCTTACACCCACATTCGTGTTAACCACTGCCGTAAATACTGTCACTGCTACTGGATTAGCAACCATTCCATCGAATTTCTTGAAGCCAGGCACATCCTTGGATGCGTCCCAGTCCACAGCACCGATGTCGGCAATCCCTTTACGTACAGATTGAGGACCTGTAATGGAACCCGCGGCGGAAGCCGAGATTTTGACTTTGGGATGATCTTTCTTGAACTCACTCGCAGCTTGAAGCGTTAAAGGAAGCAATGCCGAGGAACCGTTGATGACAATTTTACCTTTCTCCGTGCTCTTGGCAGCAGATGCCGTCGTTGCGCCTCCAAGTCCACCAATTAGCGATACAGCCATAAGCATGGCCGTGAAGGGTTTGATCCATTTTTTCATGTTCGTTGAAACTCCTCTCAAATTATAAATCATTATTTAATTTCAACACGTACTTATCACTCATGGATCAAAAAAATCACTTCGTAATGGCTCTCCAGCTACCACCCGCTTGAACCAAAACCCGGTCGTTTTCAATCACGGCGATTTGTGATCCAGCAACGGTAATGGAGGATACATCGGAAGATACGGTATACAGTTTGGTTTGTTTTCCTGTTACCGTGTCGATGGAAATAATGACGCTGTTGCTGTCATCCTGCGCAGCCAGTACGTACACGACGCCACCCGACAGAATCGCTTGCTCTACATCGTGAACGCCATACACCGTTGTTGCCTCCTGGGATGAATCCACCAATTGCAGCGAAGCATTGCCGTCCTCGGACGGTACACTTACGTAGTAGGCTTTCTGCCCGTCAACGGACCATACAAACACTTTGTCATCGGTTGAAGTCGTTAATTGCGTCGCTTCAGGCTTCGATATACCGTTGTTATACGAAAATATATGCTGTTGATTGGCTGAAAAGTCGATAGACACGTTGTCTTCATCTACATTGGTAGCATCGGAGGTTACCTTGCCAAGTGTCGTCACCGTGTAAATGAATCTTTTGCCATCCGCAGACACATTCAGGTTTTCTTTGTAATCCACTTTATCTTCAACCAGTTTCTTAATCGCGCCATCAGACAGATTCAGACTCGCAATCACCGACCCTTTATCTCCTTGCAGGAAATAAATTGCACTTTCGTCCGCAGACCATACCAATTCCGGTTTGATACTCGTGTCACTTGTGACCAATCTCGAAGCCTTTGTCTTCAGATCGATAACGTAGACAGCCCCTTCCGCATTCGTATACGCCGCTTGACCGCCACTCGGAGAAACGACCAGATCCGATCCGCCATCTGTCGTTAACAACAGCTCATATTTACCACTAGTGGTATTCACAAGATAATCGGTTCGGCCATTGTCATCACTCTTGGAAACGATCAGCTTGTCCGCTCCGGCAAAACGGGGATTCTCCGCACCTTCGAGCAATGCTACCGTGCTAACCTCAAGCATTCCACTTTTCTTGACGATTGTACCGCCAACGCTGGATACCAATGGTCGGAGCGCAACGTAGCTTGTACCTCCAATGATCGTAACCGGTTGATTCAAATTGACTTTGTTGCCATTAACCAGGAGTTGTTTGGCATTATTCTGGAGTGTCACCGTGTGACCATTTAGTTTGATCACCGTTGTTCCACTATGTACTTCCGCCTGCGCACCGATGGCCTTGGTCACATCACGAAGCGATACAAGTGTCTCGCCATTCTTCACGATGGAACGAACGATAACGCTACTTCCGTTTATTGTAAACGTGGAGTTTTGCACCTGAGCTGTACTAGCCGCAGGTTTCACTGCTGGAGCAGCTGATACTGCACTGACCACAGAAGTGGTTAACACTGTGGCTACCATGGACACTACTAACACCTTTTTCATTGACATTGGCTTTGGTCACCCTTCTTTTCTCCATATAATTTGCCTTGTATGCCGTGCCCTGCTGTCTGGTATGCTGCATGTATCATCCATATGAGAGCTTGTCTGCCTCATCCCCCCAAACTTCCACGTTCATAGTAAAAATGACCTATTACGTTTGTAATTATAGGAGCGAATTGTAAACGGGAAATCCTGGAATTGTTAGCGCATTGTCAATGTTTTCATATAAACAAAAAACGTGTGCTGGAAGGCATTCTCCAAGACACGTTTTTTGGGAATTTCAGATCATCATGCATACGTTGAATCATTGCTACTACTCCTTACCGTTCAAGCTTTAATCTGCTCATATAATCGTGTGTTCACTGAAGAAGGACGAATATGCAACTCACTTAAGCGTTCTTCAAGATCGCGATAGATACGTAAGACATGGTCATGATTACCCATGGACAAGTATGCTTGCATGGCACAACGATACGCTTCTTCTTCATAAGGGGAATGCAGCATGGCACGTTCTGCTGCTTCTGCTGCCTTCTTGCCGTTATGCAGTACGCTAACAAGGGATGCCCTTTGTCATATTCATGACGTATGGGACATCCCTAGCTAGCGTTAATGATTTATTCATAAAAATTAGATATTCCAATGCAAACTGATTGATTGCTTCGTTCTACCGAATGAAAAGTTTCATCAAGGCATTAAAAATCGGATTTACAATATAACCTGTCGGATGGATTGAATACCTTTTACTCGAGTTCAGACGATTGATCTTCTCCATTTCCTCAGCGGACAGCTCAAAATCAAAGATCTCACTATTCTCTCTGATCCGCTTTGGATTAGATGATTTGGGAATCAGGATAACGCCCCGTTCCAGATGCCATCGCAATATCACTTGAGCCCCGTCTTACGATGATGATCCGCGATTTCCTTCAATACCGGATGCTGCAATAATACTTTATTCCCCTGACCTAACGGACCCCACGCCTCATGTAAAATCTGATGTTTGTCCATATAGGCTCGTAGTTCATTCTGCGGAAATTCCGGGTGCGTCTCGATCTGGTTGATCATCGGCAAGATTTTTGCGTGCTTCCTTAATTCTTCCAGATGCTGAATCTCAAAGTTCGCGACCCCAATGACTCTGATCTTGCCTTCCTCATATAATTCCTCCATGGCTTTCCATGTTTCGATATACTTTGGCGAAGCAAAATGGATTAAATACATGTCGAGGTAATTAACACCCAGCTTGTTTATCGTTTTCTGGAAAGCTTTCTTGGTCGCTTCATAGCCATGATCTGTATTCCAGACCTTCGACGTGATGAAGAATTGCTCACGCGGAATTGGACTATTCCGGATTTCTGTTCCCAACGCTTTCTCATTCCCATAGATTCGGGCAGTATCAAAATGTCGGTACCCAACCTGAATGGCCTCCCGAGTCGCTGTTGCAAATTCTGCTTCTTTTGTTATTTTGTAAACCCCGAATCCCAGTTGAGGAATAGAAACTCCGTTTCTGGCTTCAACCACTTTAGTATGCAAATTCATTTTGACTACTCCTCTCAAAAAAAAAATCGTAATATACTTGATATATATTATATCTAGTTAAAGCCAAAAAAAGGGGTTAACCCTTCTTCTCTTCATGGAACAGATCGGTTAACCGTATGTCTTTTAAATAATTCTGCATGGCGATCTCCGCGCCTTCAAGATGATGAACGACTTTTTGTTTCACGTCATCCACGTCTTGTCCCTGGAGTGTTACATCGGTATGAACTTTAAACAAGTCTTTGCCGGGTTCAACCGCCAGGAATACATCCAACATCGTGATTTCCGATAACGGCTGAGCAAGCAAGATGCCGCCCTTGGCCCCCTCTTTGGCCATTGTCAGTTTGGCATTATTCAGGTTGCGAATGACTTTTACCGTCGTCGGAACCGGAATATTTAATTGCTCCGATATTAACTTGGTGGATAAATAATTCGAACAGTTCTCCTCGGATAAAGCGTGGATATATAGAAGAATAGAGATTCCCTGTGATAAGGCTGTAGAGTATGCCATTTGATTCATCCTAACTATTTCTTGTCTAAATATACTATATATCTTTTATGTCTAGTTAGCAACTAGCAGCCTATTTCCACTCTACCCTTGATTTCATCGCTGCATATTTACTGGGAGTGATACCTACAGCAGCCTTGAAAGACCGACTGAACAGATGAATACTCGAAAAGCCAACCTCCTCGGCAATCCGGGTTAAATTATGTGTTCCTTCCATAATTCTTTTCTGGGACTGCTCTATTCGGATATGTGTCACATATTTGTGAAGGGTTATCCCCAGCTTGCTTTTGAACAAATGTGATAAATGGTTCGTCGACACACCGACATGTCTACTGATAGCAACATTATTTAATTGAGGGTCAGCGTAACATTCATGAATATAACGAATCGATTTTTCAATGAATGCCCATCCCTTGGTCATATTCCCCTCTTGGTCTTGATTTTCGGATTGATTTTTGAAAAACAGATGCAGCAACTCCAAACATATGGATTTCGTGATTAACGAAGATCCTCCCCGCTTTTCCTGAAACTCCTTATGCATGAGCGCAAATCTCTTTTTCCATTCGATTCGATCGGCTAACTGCAAATGAGAGATGGGGCGTATGGATGCCAGCTTCATTTCCCTATCCGCCAGATCGGGACTTTCACGATGAGCTGCACTCGTATTCTTCAATAAACTACGCTCTTCCTCATAGTACAGATCAAAATGAAAAATATACTGAATCAATGGCTGCGTGGAGGTGGACCGAATGATATGAGGCATGAATGGATGCATCAGCACAATGTCGCCTTCTTTGACCAGGTATTTCACACCACTCAAGAAGAACTCCGCTTCCCCTTGCTCGATGTAGGTATACACATGATCGTGGTCTATCCATTCCCCTGCCAAAGAAAATGATTCCGTGACTCTTGCCGCTCTTACGAATGGCGAAATGTTGTTCATCCATGCCTCATACACATGTATTCCTCCCCGCTGCCTTCTCACTGATCCGGTTATATTGTCGCAAACACTTTATCGAAGCCTGCCTTGGACTTGGCAAACAATTCACTTGAATCAAGGGTTGGCGTTGGAGCCAACACCTCTTGAGATACGACGCCCGTGTAACCAATCGCCTTCAGGTTCTTCAAGAAACCTTGCAGATCGATTACTCCTTCGCCAGGGTATAAGCGCTCATGATCCAGCAACTCTTCAATGGGCAGATCATAAGCATCATTGATGTGAACATGGACAATCTGTTCCTTCTTAAGATCCAACACCTCTTCGATCTTTAATCCATTCGTATGCCAATGATAGGAATCCACCAATAAACCTACATTCGGAGCATGGATTGTTTCGATCCAGTCAAGCGTATCCTCCACACTCCAAATAAATGGATTCTTCCATTGAGTACGCAGATGATGGCAACCCACAAACTCCAGGCCCAGCCTTATTCCATAGGCGTCCAGAATATCTGCACACAATCTCAATCGTTTGGTAGCTGCCGCCATAAATGATGCTGCTGGCTGATCCGTTGAAGGTAAAATATAGGTGCAACAGTTGTAACAGTTCAATGCAGCAGAGGCTTCTGCCATTTGTACCAGCGATTGAAGTCCTTCACGAAACTGTTCATCTGTGGTTCTCCAGTCTACGGTCAGACCGGATGAACCGATAATCACATGATTGCTTTCCAGCAGGTGTATAGCTTGTTCCTTGCCCACTTCTTCAATCAATGAGAGCGGATTCAAATCTACAGACTGAAATCCGTATTTTGCAGCATTCGTAATATATTGTTCATTGGACTTGATGTTCCCTAAGCCTGCAGTTGTTAACCCTCTAATCATCCCAATCTCCTCCTAGGACCAGTCAAACAGCACACCGTTATACTGGTCTTTATTCAATCTCAGTCCCTCGTAAGCTTCTTGCGCTTGATCCGGCTTCATCACATGACTGATCAATGGTTCGATATGCAGCTTGTTCTTTAACATCAGTTCAAATACAATGTTCGAATTCCTCACCAGGGAATGCTTCACGAATTCGTTCGGCTGAACCGGGAAGCGCCATTCATGTGCCCCCTTAAACGTAATGCAGCCTCGTCCATACAGGTGGCAGTAGTTCAATATATCGGTGACATCCGTGTTATATTCGCCTCGTGGACTGCCCAGGAAAATAATCTCTCCCAACTTCCCAATCCACTCCAGACTCTGAACACCTACACTAGGTACACCCGTCGCCTCAATATGAGTAGATACACCTGCTCCATTCGTTATGGCATGTATCTTTTCTTTTACTTTATCTTCTCCGCCATGAAGCGTATAGTCAACCCCACAGGTCTGGGCAGTTTGGATTCGTTCTGGTGACAGGTCCACGCCAATCACAGTTGCACCTTGAAGGCGTGCCAATTGAGCGGCCAAATTCCCTACCAATCCAAGCCCCGTCACGCCAACAACATCCCCAAGTTCAATATTGGATACACGAATGGAGGTGAATGCCACGGTTGCCATACGGGTGAAGGGAACCCACTTCAAATCCAAGTGCTCAGGTACCTTGATGAAAACATGATCTGTGGATACCACTTGATATTCAGCATGTTGACCATAATGAAATACAGCGTCCCCTGGCTGAACATGGTGTACACCCTGTCCCACCTCGATCACTTTACTTACACTCGCATACCCCGGACATAAGGGAAGCTTGGCCCACTCTTCTTTTCCCGATAACATGGCCAGCTCCGTTCCCGGACTGATGAGGGAATAGATCAATTTCACCAATACTTCCTTCTCCCCTAGGGCTGGCAAAATAAAATCCTCTTCTACCGCTTCAACTTGCAGCGGACGAGCAAACATGATCTTTCTATTATTCATGTTTTCACTCCCTTCTTATCTTTTTAACTACAATATTAAGACTTCTCATTGGCATTGTCTTTGATTGAAGAACCGATTTTTTATCTAAAACAACGATTTGAAAACCTTTGCAACCGAATCCAGCAGAAACGTATAAAGACTCACAAGATCCAATGATCTGTGAGCCTCATATTCGATCCCATTCGCTCGTAGTCTGATACAATGCGATACACTCATTAGAAGACGAGCTACTTCAGGGATATCCAGACGTAGTTGAAACCGGATCGGCCGCATGGTTCCTCTTTTGCTAATTTCACAGCTATACATAACTACAATCCACAAGGGGAAAAGAAACGCCCACCAAACCGGACAGACGTTTCCGTGTCTTCTTTATTTCAGGTTTATTTCGGATTTGCACCTTTCCATTCATCGTATTGCTTTTGGCAGATGCTCATCCGGGTCAACAGCCCCCGTCATGATGGATGAGTAGAATTCTTTCACGATGGCGGAGATGGAAGCTACTTCCGTCTTCACCGGATCAGGATTGAAGTTGAAGCCAAAGCGACCTTATGAAATCAAGACGTTTGAGATTGATCTGAGAGTATAATCCTATAACTGCAGCAGCTTAACCGAAGAAACCAGCAAGTTCCCATATGATGGGCGACCTGCTGGTTTCTTCGTGTCGATCGTTAGGATAAGAGCTTTCTGGATCGCTTATAAAGCATTCTGAACTGGAAGCAAGTTCGATTGCACCATCATTGTGATTTTATTTATTTTACCGTCTCTAACGTATACCGGTTTCGCGGAATCTCAAGACCCAGATTCTCCCTTAGCGTCTCATGTTCATACTCTGTACGGAACAGCCCTCGTTCTTGCAGAACCGGAACAACGAGCTCCACGAAATCTTCCAATCCATTGGGCACCACAGTACGAACATTGAATCCGTCTGCCGCTTCGCCTTCAAACCACGCCTGAATCTGATCTGCGATCTGATCCGGTGTACCAATGAACGATGTACGTGGAGTGGATGCCAACAACGCGACTTGGCGCAGGGTCAGCCCCTGTTCCCGTGCCTGCTGCTTAATCTTGTCTGTTGTACTGCGGAAGCTGTTGCTGCCAATCTCCCCAATCTCGGGGAAAGGTTCGTCCAGCGCGTACTGGGAGAAGTCATAATGATCGAAGTACCGCCCCAGATAGTTCAACGCTTGATCAATACTCACCAGTTCGGCAATTTCCTGATACTTCTGCTCCGCCTCTTCCGCGGTTCTACCCACAATTGGGCCGATGCCCGGGAATATTAGGATATCCTCTGCCTGACGTCCATATGCCACCGCTCTTGCCTTCACATCCCGGTAGAACTCCCTTGCTTCCTGCAACGTCTCATGTCCTGTGTAGACGGCATCCGCCGATCGGGCGGCCAGATCTTTACCAGATTCAGATGAGCCCGCCTGGAAAATCACCGGATGACCCTGTTTCGAACGCCCCACATTAAGTGGACCCTGCACCGAGAAGTGCTTTCCCTTGTGATTCAGTGTATGTAATTTGGCAGGATCGAAGAATACGCCCTGTTCCTTGTCTCCGACAAAGGCATCTTCCTCCCAAGAATCCCAGAGACCTTTGACCACATTGAGATGTTCTTCTGCAATTTCGTAGCGCAGCGCATGGTTCGGATGTTCGCCTTTGCCAAAGTTAAGGGCCGATCCTTCCAGAGGTGAAGTAACCACATTCCATCCGGCTCTCCCACCGCTTAATTGATCCAACGAGGCGAATTGCCGCGCAACCGTGAAGGGTTCACTATAGGAAGTAGACAATGTAGCAACCAGCCCGATGTGGGAAGTTGCCCCGGCGAGTGCGGACAGAAGCGTCAATGGTTCGAAGCGATTGAGAAAATGAGGATTGGACTTCTCGTTGATGAAGAGGCCATCTGCAATAAAGAGCAGATCAAACTTGCCTTTTTCCGCGATACGCACCTGCTTTTTGTAGAACTCCAGACTAACGCTCGCGTTAATGGGAATATCCGGGTGACGCCAAAAGGAAATGCTGTTCCCCACTCCGTTCAGATTGGCTCCCAACTTCAATTGCCGTTGTGACATATATATTCCTCCCTATGTTGTGGTGATGACCATTCAGTTCGAATATCCTTTTATCTCTGAGAGTTGTTTCGTCATTTCATCATTTCTTTATACTGTTTCCGCCAGCTTCTGCTGCTGCCATACCTAATCCGCGTTTATCCGCCTGTTTCACATCACTAACTCTGACTGCCCAAGCCGCTCCCAGCAATACAATCCCTGTGAATAGAAAAATAAACGGAATGCCGATCCATCCACCGAGCAAACCACCGATTAACGGTCCGAGTACAATACCGAACTGACTCGCCGTCTGACTCAGACTGACAGCCCTCCCACGAAAGTCGTGATCAGCATACTTGATGATCAGCGCATTAAGCGCCGGATAAACCGCGGCAAAGAACAGACCATAGACAAATCGCAGGCTGCCAAAATAAATCAGATTCGTTGCTGTCATTTGCAGCAGACTGCCAATTCCGCCGCCAATCAGACCGATAAACAGGGTTTTCTCGTATCCGATCCTGCCACCAATCTTCCCCCATCGCGGTCCCATAATGACAGTTGCCACACCAATCGCCGAGAAGACAATACCTGCACTAAGTGTTGCACTACCGATATCTCCGCCAATCTGGACGACATAGAGTGTCAGCACCGGTTCAATGATGAGTACAGACGTTGAAACCAGCAGAATCAGACCGTAGATCCGCATCAACCCGGGTGTGGAAACCGCTCTTTTCAAGTCCTCTATGATCCTTGTTGGAACCACCGTACGAGCTTGCCGTGATTCCTTAACACCTAAGACCATCAGAGCCGCGATCAATGTAATCACAGCCGATGCAATGAAACACCCCCGCAGTCCAATCCAGTGACTCAACACACCACCGGCAAGAGGACCAAGAATTCCGCCCGCAGCGCTGGCCGTGGAGATCACGCCGAGTGCATAACCCACCTGTTTCTCCGGAGTATTGGTGCCGATCAGTGTGATCGAGGCGGGATGAAATCCAGCCATGAGACCCTGAAAGACCCTCACTGCGATAAACGTATATGGATCGTAAACAAAGAAGTTAGCCAGATGTGCAACGCCTAGCCCAACTCCTGAACGAACCAGCATCAGTTTGCTTCCATATCGATCAGCCAGGGATCCCCAGAAGGGTGCGCATAATCCACTGATCAGAAAGCTGATGGAAATCGAAATACCGGACCAAGCTTCCAGGCCGCTTTGGATACCGAGATCGTTTTGCAGAAATATGGGAAAGAACGGAACGGACAGCGAGTACGCCATATGATTGAAAAACAGGCCGAACCACAGAATATACAGATTTCGCTTCCATTGTGGCATCTTGGCATTCTCCATACTATATAATTCCTATATAAAAAGTAGGTTATTATCCATGTTAAGGTACCGTCATCAGAAAGTATAATAGAAAAGTTCAATAGACCCATTCAAGAATTAAATGAATGGGTCTGTTATATAAGTTGTAATCCCCAGATTTTTTTCTGCCCTCTCCGTTTCTGTGTAAAAGAATAGTTCAACTTATATAGATGTACAGTAAAATTACTGCAATTGAACCGACATAAATACATCGACCTCATCTTCACTGTCCAATATAAATCCAAATCGTTCATACAATCGCCGCGCAGGACTTCCCTGCAACACATTTAAAACAACCTGTTTCCCCTGAACTTCATCCTGTTTCAACAGCATGTTCAGCACCTGAGTTCCTATTCTCTGACCCTGATAATCGGGATGTATGTAGAAATGTTCCAATAGATATACCTCAGCCTTGGGCTTCAATGCTACACAACCTACCATTGAACCCTCCACTTCAATAATCCTCGTATGAACAGGGTCGAACGTATTTCGGAAACGTTCACGCACTTTCACATCATCGTACCTTCCCAACCTGGTTAGATCATCGTATAATACCAACGCTCGCAAATCAGCGAGTTGCTCTTGGTCTGCCTGCACAGCTTGACGCATTGTTATTTGGTTCATTGATTGGATTCCTTTCCATTGAAGACACGATAAATTTTGAATGTTTTATTGCACGATAGAGATAGACACTCAAAATCATACCTTTGGCAGCTGACTTGAGCAACATCGGATTTAAGAACGTATTATATTTTCCAGCTAGATCCTCCATCCAAAAAGTAAAAGGACAGTAAAGGCTATATAAGTTGAACTAATCATTTACACAATAACGGAGAGGACAGAAAAAACCTGAAAAAGCGAAGCGTTCGCCTTTATCACCGGATTTCCCCTTAAGAAAAGGGGATCAAAAAATCTGGGGATAACAGCGATTGGAAGGTTATTCTGTCATCGTAGTGTCCGTGTAAATAATCTTTAGTTCAACTTGTATAGCTTAACAAAATAAGCGAACCCGCAGCCGTCCCTTCCGGGATGTCATTATTTAATAAAACTACGAAGCATGTGAAACTTGTGCCGCATGTTGCAATGCTTCCAGACCCAATGCGAGCGCACCACATAGACCTGCATGCTGGCCCAATCCGGGCTGGACGATATATTGGTCAATATGTTGCGTGATTGGAGCAGCATTCACGTAACCATTGAGATTCCGTACAACCCTCTCCCGGATCAGAGGAAACAGATGATCTTGCTGCATCACACCGCCACCCAAGATGATCTTCTGCGGCGAATGAAGCAGGATGGCCGTGGTGATCGACTCCGCAATGTAAAAGGATTCGATCTCCCACGACGGATGATCTGCTGGAAGTTCACTACCAGGGATCTGCCATCGAGCTTCAATGGCTGGCCCTGCTGCCATTCCCTCCAGGCAATCGCCATGATACGGGCATAATCCGGCAAAGTGATCGTCCGGATGGCGTCTTGTCCGAATATGTCCACCCTCGGGATGTAACAATCCATGTACTCGTTGGCCCCCTGCCACAATTCCGACACCAACGCCTGTGCCAATCGTGTAATATACACAATTGTCCAGTCCTTGCGCTGCTCCCCACGTCACTTCACCCAGCGCGGCAGCATTCACATCCGTATCCCATCCGATAGGAACCGGAAATTCATGCTTCAAGGTTCCAACCACATTACAGTTCTCCCAACCTGGCTTAGGTGTTGTTGTAATATAACCATAGGTGGGACTATCCGGTTGCAGATCAATCGGACCAAAGGAGCCAATCCCCATGGCTTCCACACCATTATCCCTAAAATAGTCGATTACCTTGGCCAGAGTTGTCTCAGGGTGTTCTGTTGGAAAGCTGATCCAATCTTCTATGTGTCCATGCTCATTCCCTACACCACATACAAACTTCGTTCCGCCCGCTTCTATGGCTCCAATACGCATCGTTCTGCACTCCTTCCCTTCATTACAATTAACCTTTAGCCTGGGGCGATGATATCTCATAGATATGAAGTGAAGAGAATACCAGATCGGTATTTTCGGCATGAGCAGAGATGCCCTTGGAGTCCACATCCGGATAGATCAGATCCGTAATAACGGCCTGACCGTCATTTGCAAATACCTCCACAGATGAATGATCTACCAAGATACGCAAACTTTGATTCGCACTCGGCGCCTTTAACTCAGCTGTATGACGGCTCAGGAAAAGTTCATGAAAATTGCCGATGCCCGATCGAGTACGATCAATATATACTTCACCTCGATTGGCGTCTACACCAACGACCGTCTCGTGATCTGCGCCGCTTCTTAGTGCAAAATGGAACGACTGATTTGGAGTCCACTCTGCATGGATCTCATAGTTCACTAGTTGCAAAGCGTTCAACTGCTCACTCATTTGCTCAATCGAAACATCCTGTAGGGATAATACTGCGGTTCGGGCTTGTTCAAGCTCACGCGCAGGACGTTGAATCAGTCTTACTTCTCCTGCTCTTGTCTCAAGTGTAAGCTCCCGGGCAATGGTCATGGCTCCACGGTAATCTTCTGTTGGCGTCTGGTTGGCATACATCCAGTTGCTCATCCAACCCATAAACAAGCGTCTGCCATCTTCAGCCGGAATGTCGGACCAACTAACTCCTGCGTAGTTATCCCGACCATGGTCAATCCAGCGAATCGTGTGGGAGGCCTCATCTGGGACAAATGTACTTCCATCAAAATCCCCGGTGAAATATTGCGTTCTGGAGCCTTCTATACAAGCAGGATCTGCACCGATGCTAACGAGCATTACCCATTTCTCCTGCCCTGATTCTCCATCCACTGCAAGTGGGAACAGGTCCGGACATTCCCACACACCAGCGTGTGAACCGATCCCTTCGCCGAATTCACTTCCTAGTTTCCAATCCTTCAGATTGGGAGAACGATACAGACATACCGTTTGACCACAAGCGATAATCATAATCCATTCCTTGGTCTGTTCATGCCAGAACACTTTGGGATCACGGAAATCTACAAAGGATTCGTGCGTTAATACCGGATTCCCCTCGTACTTGGTCCAGGTTCTGCCACTGTCTTTGCTATACGCTAGACTCTGACGCTGAACAGGATGATCATTTGGTACTTCCAGATGATGTGTAAAAATGGCTACCAACCCCGGCTCATCTTCGAAAAATCCGGAAGTATTGTTCCAGTCCACCACCGCACTGCCGGAGAAGATCATGCCATGTTCATCCGGTGCCAGAGCTACAGGAAGTTCCTCCCAAGTGACGAGATCTCGGGTTACCGCGTGACCCCAATGCATCGGTCCCCATGTAGTACCAAACGGATGATACTGGTAGAACAAGTGATACTCCCCATTGAAAAACACCATGCCGTTCGGGTCGTTCATCCACTTCTCTTTCGGTGAAAAATGGTATTCATTTCTGTAATCTTGTTTAAGAATTGTCGACATTATGGTTTCTCTCCTCCGTACTTTTCTTTATTTGTTATTACGGTCATATCCCGCTTGTTTAATCTGTAGCCATTCTTGCAATCCAAGGCGATCCAGCTCTTTCAAGTAAGCATCCCATTCCTGATCTATTTTCCCGTTCTGATACCATTCTGTACGCAGACGTAACACGTAGGCAAAGAGATCGGTCTCGATCGTGGACAATCGATCCAGTTCATCAATGGAGAAGAACACACTTGGATATACGTTCTCCGCTTTCATATGCGGAACCATAACCTTGTCGAGAAGTTCCATCCGCCAAGCCGCATCTTCCGGTTTGGTTGTGTATTTGTCATAATAACTGTCGAGAATGGCCAATGGTCCTGCGATACTGGTTTTTTGTCTAAGTTCAACTGGTGCAGAGCCTTCCAGCGGAAGATGCTTCAGCATGCCTTTGGCTTCATCGAATTCAAAAATATTTTGCTGACTATCATCTCCATAGGTACCCCAGTTGTTCTGTACGGATTGGAGCGGATCGTACAATTGGTCTACCCACTTCGCTGTGGATTCCAGGTTTTTATTGCTGCTGGTGATGACCATGCGACCACGATCAAGCCCAATCCCGTTTGTTCTTGTGACATTAACTTCGCCGTTAGGTCCAGCAACCGGAGGCAGAACATCATACGTATCATTCATGCCTGTAATGTTAGCCTTATCCCAAGTGAAGTACATGCCGTACTTGTTGTCCTTGCCTTTCGCAAGATAAGTGTTCCAATCCTGCTGATACGACTCAACATCGACGAGACCTTCCTGAACCAGCTCATGAATGTATTTAACCGCTTCTTTGTAGCCTTCATCAGCTGCCGTGAAGACCACTTTCCCATCATTGGTTACCACGGTATGATCCCAGTTCTCTCCGAGTCCAAATGCCGCAAAGAGGAATGTTAGATCTTCTCCGCCCGGTTTGTTAATGAAAGATAACGGAATTTCGTCTGCCTTACCGTTGCCGTTAGGATCTTGGGTTTTGAACGCAATCAATACTTCTTTCAGTTCTTCGGTTGTCGTTGGCATCTTCAGTCCAAGCTTGTTCAGCCATTCCACATTAATCCAAGGCAAGTTATCTACTGCCTGAATCCGTTGTTTGCCACTTCCGAGTTCTTCAATCCATGGGAATGAATAGATATGTCCGTCTGGAGCCGTGATCATGCTCTTGTATTCGGGAGCTTCCTCCAGCACCTTTTTCAGATTGGGCATCTGTTGTTCAATCATGTCCTCAAGTGGAATGATCGCCCCGTCCTTCGCCAGTTTCAGGAGATCATAATCCCCGTAACCTGCATCAAAAATAGCATCCGGCAAATCACCGCTGGCGACCGCCAGATTTCTTTTTTCTGCAAATACATCACTCGTATAGTTCTTCCAGTTGATATGCACATTGGTTTTCTCTTCGAGTCGCTTATTAATCAGCTTGTCGTTGGGATCAGCGGGAGCCAGCGGAGAACTCTGCGTGATAAAATTCAATGTCACCTTGCCATCAGGTGATTGCGCCTCACTTGCCGCGCCGCCTCCACCCCCGCCACAGGCGGTTAAAAAGAGCATTGCAGATAACATGGAAATGGACGCCGTTGTAACGGCTTTTCTGGATTTGTTCACTTTTTTCATAATAATGACCTCCATGAGTTGGATTGGATCAACTTACTGTATCGCAGGCTGTTCACTATTTGAGGGAACCGACCATGACACCTTTTTCGAAATACTTCTGGAAGAACGGATACATGATGATGAGTGGCAGACTCGAAATGACAATCGCTGAGTATTTAATCATCTCGGAGAGCCGTTTCAGTTCTGCCATCGCGAGCTGATCACTGATCATGCCCGGTGCAGCCTGATTCTGAATCAGAATGGAACGCAGAACGAGCTGTAACGGATGCAGATTCGGGTTATCGAGATAGATCATTGCATCAAAATAGGAATTCCATTGCCCAACGAACGCATAAAGTGCGAGTACAAAAATGATCGGTTTCGACAACGGAATGACGATCTGGAAGAAAATCTTCATTTCGGAGGCACCATCCACATTCGCTGCTTCTTTCAGTTCCCGAGGGACTCCTTTGAAAAAGGTTCTGGAAAGGATAATGTTCCAGACGTTAACGGCTCCAGGGATGATGATGGCCCACACCGTATCCAGCATGCCGAGATTACGTATGAGTAGATAAGTAGGGATTAATCCCCCGCCGAAGAACATCGTAATGATAAAGATAATCATGAAAAATCCACGTCCCGCGAGCCTATCATCCGACAATGCATAACCTGCAAATATGGATACGGTCACGGTGATCAGTGCAAAAGAAACCGAGTACAATACCGCATTTGCAAACCCTCGGATCATGGCTGGATTGGACAAAATCATCTGATATCCGTCCAGACTCCAGTCCGATACATTAAAGGACAGTCCACGATTCAGTAACACCGTGGGGTCCATGAATGAGGCGATAACAATATAAATCAGGGGAACAACCACAACCAGTACAGCACAGGTGAGAAAGATGGCATTGAGTGTGAGGATCAATCGATCCATTCCCGTGTGTTTAACAACCATGGATAATACTCCTTTCCTAATAGAGGCCTTCGCCTTCATTCAATTTCTTCACAATCAGATTCACCGTCACCAGCAGAATCACATTGATAACTGAGTTGAACAATCCCACTGCCGCAGAATAAGCGTAATCTCCAGACTGCAGCCCCACCTTGTAGACATACGTGGCAATAATCTCGGAGGAAGGCAGGTTCATGGACGTCTGCATCAGATAGGCCTTCTCAAATCCAATGGACATAATGCCACCCGCTGCAAGGATAAAGACGATAGCCATAATTGGACGAATCGTTGGAAGGTCAATGTGGCGAATACGCTGAAGGAGGTTGGCTCCATCCAGATTAGCCGCATTATGAAGCTCCGGATCAACATTGGCCAAAGCCGCAACGTATATGATGGAAGCCCAGCCGGCTCCGGTCCAGATATCGGACAAAATGTAGATCCAGCGGAAATATTCCGGTTCAGACATGAACATGATCGGCTGACCTGTAATCCATGTGGCTAATTGATTAATTGGCCCTGTCGGTGAGAGGAAGATGAACAGCATACCCACAACCACAACAACCGAGATGAAATTGGGTGCGTACAGAAACAATTGGATATTTTTCTTGATGCCAGCTTTGCGTACCTGATTCAGCATGAGTGCCAGTAAAATGGGCACCGGGAAACTGAATATCAATCCCAAAAAGCTGAGTTTAAGCGTATTCATTAAAATGATATCGAAATTGGGTGAAGCTATAAATTTCTCAAAATGCTTCAGTCCCACCCAATCACTTCCCATGATGCCTTTGATCGGACTGAAATCCTTAAACGCAATGATGGCTCCGTACATCGGAATGTACTTGAAGATAAGGGTCAAGATTAAGGCTGGTGCAAGCAACATATATAAAAAGTAATTTTTTTTGAGCTGCTGCAACCTATGACCGCTTGTCGTCCTCACTTTCAGTACCCTTCCTTCGCCCTTTTTGCTGTCGGCTATGTTATCCAACACGATACCCCCGTTCATTCTAGAAGTTGACAATTGTTTTCAGTAAGGGCTTTCAATATTTACAATTGCCTATTTAATAATTTACAATTTATCAGGTTTCAACGGATTTAGTCAATACGTTTTGTAAAAAAATATTTGTGCATTTGATCATTTTATCTTTGCATCAATGTAACTAAAGAGGATTAAATTTGCATATATACAACACTGAATCGTTAATAACAGCATAGATATTTCTATATCATTATTGTAATAGATCATCATTGTTACACTAATTAACGAAACTTCTGGAACAATTATGAAAATAGAATTCGCCCATGTAAATGTAAACACAATTGTGCATTTGTAAAACAGAGATTGCTATTTGTCCCGTTCTATTATACATTTGACTTAGAGAAGAATATGGATGACTATTGATGATTAGAGGTGAAGCATGAGATGGCAAAGGAAAAAGTCACGATACAAGACATCGCTGATGCTTTGGGGATCTCCAGGAATACGGCTTCCAAAGCATTGAACGATAGCGGAAACATCCCGGATGAGACTAGAAACCGTGTAATCAAAAAAGCAATTGAACTCAAATATAAACAGTTTGCCTATATGGAAAATGAGCATGTTTTAACCAAGGCCCCGGGCAATATCGCCTTGTTAACTGAAAACCTGCCTAATACATCTCACTTTGGTTCGTTGTTAATCAGCGGTTTGGAGAAAAGAATCAGTGCGGAGGGATACAATCTCTCGATTCATATCGTGCGTGAAGAAGATCAAGATGCGCTTACACTTCCCAACAATTTTGATATTGCCAAAGTAGACGGCATCATTTGCATTGAATTATTTGATCTGGAGTACACTCAGCTGATTACCGATCTGGGCATCCCCACGATCTTTATCGATTGCGCTTCCAACATATGTTATCCCGAATTCCATGCAGATTTGCTCCTTATGGAGAATGAACACAGCATCTATCAGATAACCACAAAATTAATTGAGAGCGGCTACACAAGTATCGGATTTGTTGGAGACTACAATCACTGTAAGAGCTTTAATGAACGATGGGTTGGATATCACCGGGCTATGCTCGAATCGGGGTTGCAGGTCGACCTATCCCACTGCATCCTAGATAATGATCGCCTATGCTTCTCCAAGCCAGGATGGTTGAACCAGCGGGTGGCAGAGCTAACTTCCATACCTTCCGCATACGTATGCGCTAATGATTTTTTAGCAGTCGATCTGATCAGGGCTTTGAAAACCAGAGGCGTTTCCGTTCCGCAGGATGTTGCGATATGCGGATTCGATAATGCACCCCAATCCCGAATTATTGAGCCTGCATTAACGACAGTTCATATTTACAGCAATGAGATGGGCATCAAAGCTGCGGAGATGCTGTTATCCCGGATTAATAGCCCGACACAGCCGTATCAGGTCTCCCACATTGTGACCAAACCCATCATCAGGGAGTCCACACCAGCAATCATGGCCGATCATGCTCAGATGGTTCATGGTTCGGCAAAATAAAAAAACGTATGTCTCACGAGTAACAACTCGTGAAGCATACGTTTTTTTGTGGTTTCGACTTGTCTGGATGGAAACTTTATCCCATCCATCGCGGCCTAGAATAGAAATAATTCACGCGATTAGATTTCTTTCAAGATACCTTTTACCAAACCAATAAAGGTTGTTTTCACTTGGGCAGCCACTTCAATGACTTCGTCATGACTTAACGGCTGATCCAGAATGCCACAGGCCATATTGGTCAGACAGGAAATGCCCAGTACCTTCATACCGCCATGGATGGCAACAATCGCTTCAGGTACCGTAGACATCCCCACTGCATCCGCACCCATCGTACGAATCATGCGAATCTCCGCTGGTGTCTCATATGCCGGGCCACTCCACCATGCATAAACACCTTGCTGCAGGCCAACATTCTGCTCTTCTGCAACCTTAAGGGCAATGCTGCGCAGTTCGCGATTGTATACCTGTGATACGTCCGGGAAGCGCACACCTAGTTCAGCATTATTCGGTCCCATCAACGGGTTGTTGCCCACCAGGTTAATATGATCTGTAATCAGCATCAGTTGTCCCGGCTCAAAGCTTGTGTTGATGGCTCCGCAGGCATTGGTGATAAGCAATTGCTCGACACCCAGCGCCTTCATGATGCGAACCGGGAAAGTCACTTCGTCCAATGTAAATCCTTCATAGTAATGAAGGCGGCCTTTCATCGCTACAACCGTTTTGCCCATCAGTTCACCAATAACCAATTCATTGGCATGACCGATGGCTTCCGATTGCGCGAAATACGGAATATCTGTATACGGAATAACGGTCGCATTTTCAATCTCGTCCGCGAGCGCTCCCAGTCCCGAACCCAGAATCATGCCTACGGCAGGTTTGGTATGGATTCGGTTTAATATGTAATCTCTTGCTTCCTGAATATGTGCGGATTGATGCATAATGATATCCTCCTGATGATCTGAATTGAGTTAACGAAAACTGAGTTAAAAAGGTACTACTCATCAAGTGTAATGAACAATGGTCTTGATGTAAATGGAAGCTGTTCTATCTGCAATAAAAAAACGACCCTATGCTCCAGAATCGTTTAAAAACATGGACATACCCTAATCCAATGTATATTTGTTTCTACTTTTCATGTAATCGATTGTCAAGATCAGCAACAGCATGAATGTAGCAAACATCAGCGGTTTGGCAAAAGTACCTTCTTCAAAAATATAATAGGCAGCGACCAAGTTTCCTGCAAATATTAACAGATAATTGCGGGTGCGATCCATCTTCTCAACTCATTTCGGAAAAAGAATATTATTTCGAGATTTCCTTTCTTTTACCCTATCACAATTTTCCATAAAAATCCATATACATACACACATACAAGCGTAGTATTCAATCACGCACGAGATAGCCTTACTGTATAATCTATATTGAGTACAGCAAAAAATCGGCCACATCGTGACCGATTCTCTCCACTTACCTGATGTTCAGGACATAGGATTAATTATACGCCAAAATGATTCCTTTGGCTGCAACTGTTGATCAAAAACAAAAGGCCAATTTTTGCGTCCACGTACCGGGAAATGGTCCAACCAGGTATAATTGTCCGCTACTCCCCAGAATGTTACAGAGGTAATGGATGATTTGTACTCACGGAACAAATTGAAGATTTCTTCATAACGACGTTCCTGTAATTCAGCCATCTCTGGAGTGGGTGCAGTAAGATCGGTTCGACGATCCTCATAACGGAACACCGACATATCCAGCTCTGTAACATGCAACTGTACATCGAGTGAAGCATAACGCTCAATAGCCATTCGGATCTCCTCAATTGAAGGACCATGAATATTCCAATGTCCCTGCATGCCTATTCCATGTACAGGTGCTCCCTTGTCCAGCAAAGACCGAACCAGATTGTATATTTTCTCCCGTTTGACCGGATCCGTCTCATTGTAGTCATTATAGAAAAGAAGGGCATTGGGATCTGCTTCATGAGCCATGCTGAATGCTTGCAACAAATAGTCTTCTCCCACTAGCTGTAGCCACTTCGTGTCCCGCATGAATAGGTCGGTCTTATCTTCAATCGCTTCATTGACGACATCCCATGCATATATTTGCCCTTTATATCGACCTACCACTGTATCAATATGTTGCTTCAAGCGGGACAATAACAGTTCTCTGGAAGCGGGAGCACCCGAAGTATCCTCGAAAACCCATTTCGATGTTTGATTATGCCAGACCAGTGTATGCCCGCGAACCGCAATCCCTTGGGCAACGGCAAAATCAACAATTTGATCCGCCGCCTCAAATGTATAACGATCCTCTTCCGGGTGAATTTCTTCGAATTTCATCTGATTTTCAGCTGTGATACTATTGAAGTGTTTGGCGATGAAATTCCCTTCGGACTGCAACATTCTGGTATGTACAGCAGCACCTATTTTGAACGTATTAGCGTACGCAGCATGTAGTGATGGAATTTCGGTTGGCATTTACAATTCCTCCCTGCCCATTTTTTATTCATCATATCGTTTGTTGAATACGCTTACAATGAACAAATTATACTTCTTCCCCCTCATATTTAACTATTTATAATCCCGAGCCCTGTTGGCACAACAAAAACACCTCCCTGTTTGTGCCACTGCTCATCGCAACAGAACATTTCTTGGTAGGTGTTTTGTGATTGTGATGTTCAGTTAAATTTAACTCATGTACAAAGAGGGTATGAAACGTTACAGCTTGTCTACCTGTAACAAGGTTACCTGTTTCACTGTGCATGCCGGATTAATTTGCTCCTCGGACAGAATGTTCAGCTTGATGAGACTTTTCAGCTTATGGCTGTCTACCTTGGACAACAATCGCCAGATGTCCGGGTCTGGAAGAGAAGCATACAGCTTCTGATCATCGTATTCCTTCCGGTGCTGAAGCACCGTTTTCACCGTGTAACCACCAACCTGCGTCTCATAAACTCCTTGTTCTGCACAATACGCAACAATCTCGTCTCGTAGTACAGACAACTGCTGCTCAATATCTTTTTGCTGCTGCTTCAATTCAAAATAGGATTGAACTTTCTGCTCCATATCGATCACGCTCCTCTATAACATAGGTATGCGAGGATCGCTAGTTTAGGACTGGCTGTTAATTTTATTCACACACATGCGGTCTCACTCTCATTCAATCATATCCTGTCGTCATTGATATTCCGTGACTAGGATTACAGCAGGTGTTCATTCAAATATGGATTATGTACAGCTATGCTGTGAACTCTTTCCATTACATCTGGCCCCATGGGTACATGCCCAACGCGCCTTAACAGAATCCAGCGCAGGCAAGCTATTGCTCCAAAAATCTGTTCCTCTTCCAGCGTGTACACATAACTTGCAGAACGTGCAAATTGAGCGCGATACACCTCGCCGTAACGTTCCCCATTATAGATGGTGATCAGAAAAACAGACCATGCTATATCGTACCTTGGATCACCGTATTGCCCATTCGTCCAATCGATAATGGTGTAATGACCGTCCATTTCAAGAATGTTTCCCAGGTTATAATCACCATGAATCAAACATTCCTGCCTGATCTGGACATGTTGGATCAAGTTTGCTAGAAGATCATTTATACCTCCATGCGACTCAATCTGAGGAAAAAAGTATTCAACAAAATCGTACCTGGATATGTATGCTTCATCTTCTCCAACACCCACTCTATTCACCGGATAACGATGAACCTCCATTAATCGCTCAGCCAACTGTGTCAGTTTGGGTTGTGTTACTAGGGTAACCGGCTCTCCATCATAGCTCGTTAACAACACCTGATTCTGTTGGTCGTCAAATCCCCAACCGCAGGGCTGAGAAACACCAATTCCACTTTGATAGAGCTTGGATAATAATCGATATTGTTTGGCGATATCCGGCTTGGAATCCTTGTCCCAGACCTTCAATACGTACCGCTGCTCACCCATTTCAATTCTCATTACACTAGCTTCCAGTCCAGGTGACAACGGAATGATCTGAACCTCCTGTTCAATCACCTGCTGGACACGATCATCCAGTTGTATCCAATCTATCTGGCTGAGTCCGGTAATCATCGTTCCCCTCCATCCTTCCATCTCCTGGCGATCTCTCCATTTAGTCAGGTAGAATAAGTCCTTTGCCAATGACATTGGCGGATACTGGCTGCTTGCCCAATTCTCTGGCCCATACCGATAGCTGTCCCATATGGTGAATCTCATGGGCGATCACATGTCGCATGACTTCTCCCCATGAATCTGTAGCGACATTGCCACCTGAGCGATGATCAATATAAGCTCTTTTTTCCATACTCGGCTCCCATGCTGTTACAAATGCCTCCACATCCGGACGTAACTTGCGATCGAATCGTCTTACTGCCTCAAGATTCTGGTAGTTTGCAAAATTTTCGGCATCATCCGGTTTACCCTGAAGCAACTGAAGCCAGCTCCACTCTACATCAATGATATGAAATAACGTTTGTAATATGTTGCCTACTCCGCCCGTGCGAGGCCGAAGCAATTCTTCAAGCGATATATCCTCACACCACGCATACCATTGCTCACGCACCATCCAGTTATAACGAAAGAAGGTTTCCATCGGTATATTCCCCTTTATCGGCTATTTTTTCAGAGAGATTTGATCAATTCTGTATTGGCAAAGGTATCCTCCGAATGTTCAAGATCACCATACATTCCGCTAATCTGATTGAATCCGGATTTGATCCAGAAGCGTAATGCAGGCCAATTTTTGAGTGCCACGTTAATTCGAATTTCCTTGTAACCAAGCTCGGAACACTGGAGTGTAAGTGCCTGAATTAATTCTCGTCCGTACCCCTTCTTCTGGATCTCGCTCTGGATATATAGAAATTCAAGATAAATCGAATCCTCCGAGGGATACCCATGGTACACACTTAACAACCCAATATAGCGATCATCTTCATGCGTGCGAATGGATTGAATTCGATAATTCTCCAGCCTGCCTCCCGGTGGAAGGTGACCTTCTTCAACACATTTCTTCACATAATTCAGATCATGCTCTTGTCCATCCCATTGATGCATGTATCGACTGGTATCATAAATCGACTGAAGTTCAGGAATGTCGGACTCTTTCACGTCTGAAATCATGAGCCTGTCTGACTTCCATTCTACTGGAAATTGTTTCATCGTCATCACTCCATCTTTACGTTCTAGTTAATCTCTTTTTAATATATAAGATTACATGAATACCTGCATAAATAAACAGCACATTGAACAAATATAGAAGTACATTTAAAGAGATGCCAGATATAAACCAGATTGTTCCGTCCGAGTTGGCATCATGATAATCCGTAAAGAATCGGATCGGGAAACCATACTCTGTTCGGAGCGGTCCATCCTCAGTATGTAAAGTTCCAGGAATACATATGATGGCTAATACAGCAAGCCAGGCGGATAGATTCATTATTCTTTTGTTAATCGCCAATACCTCTCCTCCTGACGAATCAATTTAATTCAGCTCTTTCTGCTTCGCATCTTTAACAAAACTTCCAATCCCATATCAATCAGTACAAATAGAATAGCAGCAAGGACGCCAAATAAGGTCAGAACTAACGTCTCTTTGAAATCCAAGATTGCTTCTCCTGCGCCCATGACCGCATAATAAATATACATACCTAGAACTCCAGCACATGCATAGCCTAATATCCTCGTACTTAGATACAACACATGATTAGGGAATTGTATTCGGCTGAGCAGATAGTCTAGCAATATCGATAAAGGTAGCCCAATCAACAGGATCAAGGGAGTCGCGTATACCAGATAAATAAGAATATAAAAATCAAAACTGTAGGATTCATTCATCGATATGAGACTTGCAGCCAAAGTAAAACAAATGATGGTTAGAACGGTTGTTATCAGCTTTCTTCCCATGTTCATCTCATTTCATCACTCCAATACAAGTTATCTCTATTCATTGGATGTGCTCATGCGTCAGATTTTGCCGGCTGCCATCCGATATCTTGAGACCAACGATGTGCTCTCTGTATTATGCTCCACACCATTGGCCCTTTTCCTTCAACATATTTGGGACGCTGATCTTTATACAATGACATGAGTCTGTGCTTTTCTTCTGCATAGTTCAAACAATCTTCTGGATGCTCCCTTAAATAGTCTCTGAACAGCAAGGTCATCTGCTCAGAGAAACTGCCTGCCTGTCTAACGTGTATATGTATCCTTCTGCTTCCGGGTTCTTCACGAAAGTAACGTTTGGTCTTATCCGGATTTTCTGCTCTGAATACAAATCCGACGGTTTCGATCTCACGTTTGTAGTCCAACAGATTCTCATAATTAGAAACAGATATTTGTATATCTATGATAGGTTTGGCGTCTATTCCCACAATGGAAGTGGACCCGACATGATCAATCTGCACGGCCTTTTCTCCCAACGCTTCTCTTAATTTCGAACCCGTTTCGAGAAACAAATCACGCCATGCCGGATCATACTTTTCAATTCTCCATTGATCCTCCATACAACTCCTCCTTGGTATCCAATCAAGCTATATAATTAAATAACACGTTCTTTTAACCTTTTGTTACATGTAGATTATTTAGTGATGCCATATAGATATCATGCAAAATCATCATTGTTTATCCCTAGTTCTATTTGTTTTTTGGATTCAATCATGTATTCGTATACATCATCAATTTCTGTTATCCCTTTAATATTCTCTTTTAACAGTTCAATAATTAATTGATTATCACTCTCTCGCATCTTTATATCTTCCATATAGTTATCGTTATAGTCGTTCATAAAATCTAATTTGTTCTTATAAAATCGAAATCTTTCCAGAACATACACTTCCTTAAGATTAATAAATAATGCTACAAAATCCTTAAGATTTCTGGCCACTAAAGTTACTTGATTACCAAACGCCGTAGGTTGAATAAAGATAACCGGAGCTTCTTCCAAATCACTAATGGATCTGTTAAAAGTGAAAAAAGCAAAATGGTCACCATCTGCCCCTGTTCTTCCAAATATGATGGCATCATCTGGCGTACAATAGTATCTATCATCATCATTGTTAAAACTAATATAAAACCCCATATAATCCTGAAGGGTCCCATCATGTTGTTTACGTAATTCCTTATCTATTCGAACGATGCCTTCTAAGGATTCTGGCATTTTATAATGTACTTCCACGTTTGCATACCTCTCTTCTATTGGCATTTATTAATATATCTATATTTTGCCACAAATTAAAAAAAAGAGAAGGACCCTTAGGCCCTCCTCATAACTTCTCAATGATAATCACACTTGAAATTTGTAAACTCAGCTGAATTATCTTGCCCGCTCGCGTATAACCCAATAAGTACGCCTGTAAAACCTCCTGCCACCTCCGAGGATAGGTATCTCGTCTGTGCCGTGCCCAGCAGAACCTCTTCACCATCTACTTGAAACAGGAAGCTGTAGCGTTCCTGGCTTGAGCGGATTACCAGCGTTGCATGCTTTTTATTTCCCAGATTCACTTCATGTTCTATCGATTTGATATCACCGATATTTAGACGCTCAATCACCTTATAACCATCCTGCTGCCCACGAATAGCCACTTCATAATGATGATTCTCGTCCATGTAGATCGTGATCCCGGCTTCTCCACTCGTCAGACTAACATTCACTGAAATTGTTGCATTAAAGTCTTTTTGACGTAGCCCAATGAACGTTGGGGATGCCGGAACGTCCAGCGTTACATCAGTTCCTGTTAGCGTAAGCTTATCTGATTCAAGCTGATAATGCTCTGTGTTCGGATGACGAAGGTAACACCAGTCGAGGTTCCAGTTTGTATTTTCAAACGTATAATGCTTCTTATCCTGCTGGATCACCGTTTCAGGAATACGATTAGTCTCAAAACTCGTCAGTGTCGTGCCTTCATGCCCGGCTGTAAACCATCCGTCTTCACCAAACGTAATCGGAGTCAGAAATACTTCTCGGCCCAGATGATGGTACGTAGCCCATCTGCCAATCTGTCGGAATCCCAGGTGAAAGAGCCACCAGTTCCCCCGATCATCCTGAACCAGATCACCATGCCCCACACCCTGCAGTTCATATCCACCCAGATTACGATTGGTTAGAACCGGATTGTGCGCATAAGCCTCGAATGGACCTGAAGAAGATGTTCCCCGCGCATACGTAACCATGTGGCCATATTCGGTGCCACCTTCAGCTGCAAGCAGGTAATAATAACCGTTCATTTTATACAGATGCGGACTTTCCAGATATCGTCCACCTGTCCCGTTCCAGATGGTCCGTCCTGGGGTTAATTTGCGGCCGGTTTCGATCTCAATCTCACACTGTACAATTCCGCCAACGCCTTGATCATCAACCCCGTTACTCATAAACAAGGTCTTTCCATCTTCAAAATACAGATCGGGATCAATCCCGCCTTGATCCACATAAATAGGCTCAGACCACTCTCCGTAGATATCGTCCGTCCATACATAGAAATTCTGATGCGTCGTATCGTTCGTTGTGACCATATAAAAACGCCCGTCATTATGCCTGATCGTTGGAGCAAATACGCCTCCGGAGCTATTCACCGTCTCGAGCTGAATCTGGCTTTTACGAGTGAGGCAATGACCAATCTGCTTCCAATTCAACAAATCCTTGCTTTCAAAGAGCGGCACGCCCGGAAAGTATTGAAAAGAACTGCACACCATATAGTAGGTATCGTTGACTTTAATCACGCTAGGGTCTGGATAGAAACCTTTTACAACAGGATTATTGTATTTCATTACTCCACTCCATCTCTTATTTCAGAATTCACAAATATAAGAATTTAACTTCGTATCAACTAAAAAAATTAAACACTATTGGCGATTAACTTGCAATGAATCTGGATTGCATCTTCGAGTTAATTTCATTAAATTAATATATATGTGATTTTAGAAAATTGAGGGTAGGGAGTTGTACAGATGATCAAAGCAAATGGGGATCCCCAGTTCCTTTCTTTATATGAGGCACTTGCAAGCGAAGTCAGATGGAGAATCATGGATATGATTGCAGATCGCGAAATGAATGTGAAGGATATTGCCGCAGTATTAGAGCTTAGCCCCTCCATTGTCACGATGCATATTCGCAAACTGGAGGATGCGGGTCTAATTGGGAGCAGACGAGTTCGGATCAACGGGGGAACACACAAATTATGTTACCTCAAGCAAAATCAGATTGAGATCGAGCTGCCATCCGCAAGCCAAACTTCACGAACCAGAGAACAGACAATATCTGTCGGACACTATACTGCTTTTGATATTCACCCTACCTGTGGGCTAGGCACACTTGAGAAAGAAATCGGCGTCTGGGATGATCCGCGTTACTTCCTTGATCCCGAGCGGGTACACGCTGCAATTCTGTGGTTTGGGAAAGGTTATGTTGAATATAAAACACCTAACTTTGTACTACCGGATCAGACTACCGATGCTATCGAAATTTCGATGGAACTAGCCTCTGAAGCTCCGGGATTGCGGGATCATTGGCCTTCAGATATTCAATTCACCTTTAACGGTATTCCGCTTGGAACATGGACAAGCCCTGCCGACTTCGGCAGGGCAGCGCGCGGCAAGTATACGCCAGAATGGTGGCATCGCAATGTGAATCAATACGGATTATTAAAGACCATCCGCATTGATACCTCCGGTACTTACATGGATGGTGAGCGGATGTCAGACATTACGCTCAAAGATGTCAAACTAGACGAACCGTTCTGGACGCTTCGATTTACGGTTGACGAGACAAGCCCCAACGTAGGAGGTTTAACGATCTATGGTGCCGGTTTTGGTAATCATGATCAGGATATTGTTATTCGTGTATTGGGTTAATTTTTTCACCTAATCGATTAACTTGATTTTCTCAAAAACATTATTTTTCTCCAGATCTGAAGTAATTGCATAGGGCAGGTAATGATATAATTCAGATCTGGTTGCCAACTTGTATTCACTATGTTCTTCTGAAAGATTCACTTGATGATCTTTAGTTCTACACAAATACATTAGAAGAATGACCTGTCGATGAGGATCGGTAAAGAACGTATTGGTAATCAGTTTATGTTTGGAACCATCTTCTTAACTGATTAATATGAGCTTGATGATAACGGTTATGGTCAGCCATGTGCCATAATCCCCAACGTATCGTAGCTTGCTTTTCGTTCTGATGTCCAAAAGTAACGACTCGACCTAGATCAGCATCCGCTAAATGTGTGCATGTCTCTTTTAGAAGGGTTAATACACCCTCATATTGAGAGATAAGTGTGTCACGTGACACACCTTGAACCAGGGGAAATCTATTATTTTCATCGATCATAGGACCATATTGCTCTATTAATGGCTGCGGAAGGACAACTCCCTTTATTCTATAAATCCAATTCATATCAACGAACGTAATATGTCGGATTAATTGAGCTGTACTATTAAACTGGTTCCGTCTCCCTTTGTAATCTACCTCTTCTTGCGACATACCTTCTGTAATTGATTTAAGTCGCTCACTATTCTCTGTTACAGCGGATAATAACATCCCCACAACAGGTGCCATATTGGCTTCCCCTTGTAGGTCGTGAATCATAGTCATCACTCCTCCTTTACCTTCGCTCTTTCAATAAGTCTTTTATTTCCCTTAACTCTGATAATATTTCTTTTGTGTGCTTACTATTTTTTGAGTTATCTATTCCAACTTTCACAACATAAATACCGAGGAACAGATAAACCACCAACATAATGATCATTCCCATGTGTATTTCTCCTTCCAAAAAAACAAAACGCTGTTACGAGAATCACTCTCCACCGTACTCTCTCTCCAACTGATTCCCATGAAATGCCTTCAAAATAAAAGCTCGATCCGGAACGTTCAACCGTTCATACGACTGCAGATACTCTCTGTTGTCATATGGAACGCCAATGAATTTCACATCGATTTTCCCCTCTTGGAGATCCACGATTCCGTATCTGGCAATGGCGAGATCATTACAGCCTAAAGCTCCCGGGTTCATATAGATTCGTTGATCTGTCCTATAATAATGAAGAATGTGATGATGACCAAAACAAACCAAATCATGAGCCGTTCCCTGATACCTTGCGTCCAATTTGGTCCCGGATGGTTCTTTATCGATAACATCCAGCTTGTCGTTGTTCATATGATAGTGAGTCAAAAGGAACTGACGTCCTTCTACCTCTTTTTCAACAAATTTCGGTAGAGCTTGTATTCTCTTGATCGATTCCGCACTCAAATGTTGACCTATCCATTCGTGGTGTTCAGCCATGCCTTTATGCCCTTCTAATGGACCCTTATGTTGCAGCAAACTCAATACGGCCTCTTCGTGATTCCCCGAAATCGCTATCATATTATTACGGCTGTACAACATCTCTATCACTTCATTGGAGTAAGGGCCAATACCGATCATATCCCCCAAACAAAATATGTGCGCAATGTCTCCTCTGGAATCCATATCAGCCAGTACCGCTTGAAGCGCAGGAACATTCCCATGAATATCGGTTAAGATAGCAACCTTCATTGAGACTCCTCCTCTGGGATATACATCGTCTGAATCTCCTGTACGCCTGGAATAAAGCCCAGATTCAGATATACGGACTCCGCATCATTCCCTTGCATCACATACAATCGCAGCACGGGATATTTACCCTTAAGTTCATTCAAAGCTCTCTGTAACATCAGTGTAGCAAGCCCTCTGCCTCTATATGCCGGCCGAACCCCTATGCTATATACGGCAGCCTGATTATCCTGCAGACAAAGACGACAGTTGGCAATAAGCTGCCCCGTCTCTTTATCGTATACAAGTGTAGAGGCCTGAGTTAGAATCTCATTCGTATAATTAGGGTCATCGCTTGGAATAAAATCTGCAAGCGTTGTATGTTTTCTTCGTGTAGCTTCAAGACTTCCTGCAAAACTCTCCAGGTCACATCTGGCAATCTCATCTTCATTCACATATCTTCTGTTGCCGGTTTCGCTCTCGATAATCTCTGGACTCTTCACGGTTACCCTGCTGTCCCATTCGATGTCAAAGTGATCTGTAGGCCGCTGCATCCAGCGACATCTGAACTCCACTGGCCAGAACCCAGCTCGGGCGAACAGATCGACTTGGTCCGGAAGGATCTCAAAGGTCAGAATGCGTTTGGTGCGATCCGACCACTGTACTAATGTATACTTCAGAAGTTTCAATACCTCAAAGCACTGCTGGAATGGCGGGATAAAAAACAAATGATACATCCGGTTAGGCTCCATTCTCACGCCACCTATTTTGCTTTCCCCTTTGTAAATCCAGTAGGCACTGATCTTGGAAGAACTGAACTCTTCCTCCCTGAAAAATCCGACATAACGCATATCATAATAAACCGTACAATATAATCCCCATTCGGCAAAATCAGCTCTGCGAATCGAGTATTCATCCGACAGATCATATTGAAGTATATCTGTGGACCACTCCGTTAAACTCATACGTCATTCCTCCTCAATTCTAATTACATGTACAGCAATCAAAGAACCTTTCTATACGCCACCCCGTGAACATGAATTAACACATGCTGTGCCTCCATACGTTCGAAGAAATCCAACATGTCCTTAAATGGATTCTCGAAATACGAAGTCAGGTGGGCAAGCTCTGGCGTTGTTTTTATAAAATTGTAAAAAAAGTAGGGGTCCATGTTGCCCACATCCGCTGGACTACCAAGGAAAACCTCCAATGTCTGCCCTGTTTCGGTATTCTTGAACATACAGTGCTCGCCATGAACATCAAAATACCAATTTCCTGTTAATTCTTCTTCACCATGGATAACATCCGCATTGGACAGCAGATGATACGCCCCTGCGAGAATTTCCTCGCGATCAGGCTGATCGGTTTCCAATATCAATTGATCGATTAATTGCCGCGCGATTCTTTGGTACATATCCATCACAGCCAACAATTCTTCCGTAATTTCCTTTGTTATTGATTTCATCATTTCAGATCCTTTACCCTTTCAAATGAAGATTAACTTCTAGACCTTGCGGTTAGCAAAGATACGATAACGTATCCAAAAAGTTGAACCGTAAATACAATGGCAACAAACTCAACCATCATGCTGTTCGCTGCATTAAAATCATTCACAATATCCTCGAATATCCTCCCGGGCCTGGATAATACATCCCACGAATTCCACCGATTAAATCTGCCAATGTAGACCCCGATACTGCTCAATAGCAAAATAACACCGATAACCATCATACTAATGTACTTATTAACTAATTGGTTTAACATGCCGTGGATTTGAATAATCGAACAAGTCGAGAGCAGCAATCCGATGTTCGCTACGGCAAACGTCAGGGTGAGTCCATACCAAAAATCAATATTAACCCAAAATCTAACCTCTCCTTGAGCATCAAAATATCGGAATGAATGCAGAATCTCCGTAAAAAGGTAGGCCGCATTGGGCAGAAAAAAGAGCCATACTGCACACATCAACCACATACATATAACGCTCGTTGTGGTTACTTTCTTATGAAATATGTATCTAATGCAGGATGAGATAATGAATGGCACCCATGCCAGGAACATATCCCAACTTAAAAAGCGATACATATTCGTATCTGTTTGGGCCCGTAAATACATCACAACACCTAAACAACAAAGAGTAGCCACGAGCAAAGTAACGATGAGTCGGGGATCTTGCACCGGATGTTTGTTATCTTTCATTTCTTTGCTTCTACGTCCTTTTCTTTGATGATGTTATAAGTTATAAATACTTTTTAAATACCTTGCTGGATTCTCCGTTGTACCCCAATTTCGTGTAAAAGTGGTGTGCTTCGTTTCTGGATGATCCGCTCGTAAGAAACACCTTCACACAATTTTTCTGCACACATACATGCTCTATATGTTTCATCAATTCAGATCCATATCCCTTGCTCTGCACATGTTCCGTAATGATAACCCGCTCAACTACGCCAAATGGTCTATTTTCCACCAAAGCATCCAGACAAATATGTAAATGAGCCGTGCCGATCACCTGATCACCCAGTTCATACACAAACAAGAAACTGTTTGGGTTATTCCGAACCTCTTCAATCCGTTCTGCCAGTACCTTCGTGTTTAAGTTGTTTGGCAATAATTCTGTATACAGTCTTTCGATAACCGCTGCATCCCTAGCTTCTGCTTCTCTTATCATCAAGCTTCCCCTCCCTGTTATTTCACTTGATAACTTAAAATGATATCACCGTTGTCCTCGAATTCACCCGTGTCCTGAAATCCGCAACGCTTATACAGCGCATTTGCCGCCATGTTATGTGGAACATGGGATACCCTGATTTGCTGGCAGTCACTTCTCTCTTGCAACATACGAACCACTTCTTGAATAGCAAGTTTCCCGTAACCCTTCCCCTGGTACTTCTCATCAATCATGAAGCGCAGAATCCAGTAATACCCGTCATTGTAAATCTCGTTGTCAAATAAAATAAAACCGACCATCTGATCCTCTGCCAAAATGCCGTATGGCTTGGACGTAATTTCCTTCGTTGCATGAATCAATGAATCCGCATTGCTAGCTACCAAATCTAGCTGATCTTCCCGGGGCTTAAGGTGGATGCACTCAAGTTCATTTTCTTTGGTTATAGGTCGTAACGTCACTTGTTCCATACCCACAATCCTCTCTCCTTGCAGGCTAATTCACTAGATTTTCTTGATCAATATAATCTCCAAGGGTTGTGTATCCAGCAACAGAGCCCCTGCATCAACATACCCCAGCTTTCGATAGAAATGTTGGGCATGCTCGTCTGATTGCGTTGAAGTCATCACGGTATCAAAGCCTTGTTGCTTCATTAGACTTTCCCAGTGATGCACCACTTTTTTGCCATATCCGCCGTTTCGGTAGGGTTCATCTATCCAGATCATATTCATGAAGGGAAGGTTGTCCCAAAAGTAACCGTACCTCATCCATCCAACTCTTGATCCCTCGTCCTCGTCCCATAGGATGAATATTTCTTTCTCATTGATCTTCGTTTTCACAATTGCATGATGGATATGCCGATCTCTATCCATGATATAGTCGTAGTCAGCTTCCGTTGCATATTCAATCTTCATTCGTAGTGCTCCCTTCATTAACTACGTCCATCATAACCCAAAATGTGGTAGTTGCGAACAGTTCTTTCCTCTTTTTTTTCCATGCCAAAAAACCACGGTTTCCCGTGGTTTTACCCGCTCTATTTTCCTCAATCCGCTGTTGATCCGCTCACCAATTGCCCCTTGTACCATACGGCCTGCCGCGCAGATCGCCGCGCAACGGCTTCCGCCGAACAACTTGCGTGGACCAACACAAAACTCGCTGTGTCTCCCACCTTCGGCCAGACTTGTTCCCCTTGTGAATCCAGCGGTGTCACACCCCCTGTTACGAACGCCAAAGATTGAGACAAGGACAATTCATCACTATATCCGTACAGTTCTGCGAAGCGTCCCGCTTTCTCAAGCAGATCCCCATTGCCAAAAGGAGACCAATGATCTGTCAGGCTGTCTGTGGCCAGCTTCACGTTCACGCCCATACGATGGAGCATGGGAAGAGGCATCATCGTTCTGCCAATGGGCACCGTGGAAGCAATGCTCATCCCAAGCGAAGCCATTCGCTGCGCCATATCTTCCGCTTCCTGCTGTTCTGCGCGGGCGAACCAAAACGCATGACTCACGGTAACTTTGCCCTGAAGCCCTGCTGCTTCGGTCAAATTGACGAGTTCCAACAGCGTTTGTTTGCCGGCCTGCCCTCCATCATGCAGATGTATGTCAATGCCCGCCTGGTGCTGAACAGCCAGTTCGACCATGGCATTCAGTGATTTCTCGATGTCTTCGTCCACGGTATGGGGATCGAGCCCACCCACATGTGTTGCACCTTCCTGCATCGCTTGGCCCATAAGCTCCACTGAATGGGAGCGAAGCAGTCCATGCTGCGGGAAAGCCACGATCTCCGAAGAGATTTTGCCCGAAAATGATTCCAGAGCCTGCCGTGTAGCTTCCAGTCTTTTCAAGCCACTGACGGGTTCAATATTGCAATGACTACGCACATGAGTGGAGCCGTGCCCCTGAATCAAGGTCAGAATACTCTCCGCTTGACGCTTCGCATCTGGTAGCAGCTTGGGCAACAGAACCTTCTCTTCTTCAATACGTTCGAAAATACTGTAGATACGTTTAACCGCTGTCCACGGCCCATCGTAGTACGTTTTATCCAGATGAATATGTGCCTCCTCGAACGAAGGCAGCAGTAGCAGTCCCTTGCCATCTACTTGTGGCAGATCGATAGACAGCGGGTCGTTTCCTTCTACAATCGCGGCAATCCGTCCATCTTCAATCCGAAGATGAGCGGGGCTTGTCCGTGTCCCCGTCACCTGTTCTCCCTCCCGAACATAACCCCGCTCCACAGTCACGTTTGTTAACCAATAAGCCTGTTTCATCATATCATCCCTCTTTCTTACCCGGCATTCGTCCCCCGGATACCGATTGATCTATGATCCATGGTACCATACGGTTTCACCGGGCAAAAATACGTAAAACGTTGGCGTTCCATATGCGGAACGTTTGTATTACGCTACCTTAATACATGCAAAAAAACAGGCACAATAAAGTGCCTGCCCTGTCCAATCACCGTAATCTTCTCGATTACGCGAGTCTATTAAAAATGAAACCGCGCATGCCCTCCATCGGTCACACCTTCAATCTGTTCGATATCCAGCAGCCTGCGCTTCATCTCCAGACCTCCACGGAACCCGGTCAGCTTGCGATTGGCCCCGATAATGCGGTGGCAGGGTAATAGAACCGGAATCGGATTGGCCCCATTGGCAGCCCCAACCGCTCGCACAGCCGAAGGTCTTCCAACCGCAGCAGCTATATCACCATAGGTACGAATTTCACCATAAGGCACACGCCCTAGCTCTCTCCATACCTCCTGCTGGAAGTTCGTTCCGATCAAGTCCAGTGGGATTGCATCTGTATAAGCCATCGGTTCTCCTGCAAAATAGGACTGTAACCAGTCCATCATGCCTGTTTGTTTCAGCGCATGTTCGTTCTCTTCCAGTTCCACGCCAGGTGCAACTTTCTGTATCCAGCCGTTCCAATCTTCCAGTGTTTCGTTGGGCATAACCACTCGGCACAATCCCTGTTCCGTAGCGAGCAGCACCCATGGACGACCGTCCAACTGCATCGTGGTGTACATCAACTTTTTTCTCATTCGTTTACCGCCCTCTCCCCGGTGGAATGCTTAATGCTAGAACTAGGAGGTAATCTGCTTTTTCACCTTACGTTTCATACTGCGGATCATCTGCTTGCTCTCTGGATCAACGCGATAAGATTCCGTGATTTTCTGAAGTGCCTTATTATACGTAAAATCGTCCAAGGTATTATGCTTTAGATAACGCATGGTCACTTCAGGTTGTTTCACATAAGCCATTGAGATGGCCCAAGCAACTGCCATTTTCACATAATACGCCTCGTGCCTAATCTGATCGAATGCGGATAGAACCTGATCGATATATCTCTCATTCAGATAAAAATTCAACAGCATAACCACACCAAACCGGATTTCATATTCCTGATCTGATCTCAGATAGGGCTGCAAGAACGCCCACATGGGCTCCGAATGGACCTTCGTATATTTCAGTCCCGCACAGAAGCTGTCGCACACCGACCAGTTGTCAATCTTCGGTACAAATGTTTCAATAGCCTTTAACAGCTCGTCCAGATCAGCCTGTACATGTCCAATGACCATGGCTTGCAACATCACTTCTTCAAAATATTTATCCTCTGCCGTTTCCAGATACGTGCGCCAATCCCCGGCAGCAATCTGCTTGGCAATCTTTCGTAAGGCTGGCAATCTTACACCTAGTACATTCGTGATGTTGGGAATAAGCGCAGCCGAGAATTTCTGATACTCCGGCTCAACCATGCTGAGCAATTGTGTTCTGATATCTACTTCCACTAGCTCACGTCCTCCTCGTCTGTTGCTGTACAACAAGTATATCCTTGCAGCGGCTGTTTGTAAGCCCATATCGAATGTTTGAGCAAGATTACAATATCATTTTGGGTGCGCTCTTTTCCCTCCATTTGTTTAACCGCCAACCCATTTCGTTTAAAAATATGAAGCTGACCGTTTAGAAAGGAGTGTCGAGATGAACGGATCTCATACCAAGAAAGATTTCTCCGTGGAGGAGATCACAGAACAACTCGTGCAACATGTGCAATCCCGGAACCTTCCCGATTTCTATAAATTGGTGAAAGAACTGCATCCCTACGACCTCTCACTCGTATATAAAAAGTTTCCTGAAGAAGAAACCAATCGCTTTCTTCTCCTGTTCAAACCGGATGCTCTGGCGGATCTCGCCGAGACCCTGAAGCTGCACGAACAGATTCAACTGTTTGAACGACTCGGGCCGGAACGAACGCTTGAAGTCATGCAGCAGATGGACAAAAGTGATCTGATCCGGTTCATGCACGATTTGCCTGCCAAACGCAGAGAAGAATTGCTGTCCACCATGAATCTGGACCACTCTGCCATTATTCGGTCCCTGCTTAATTATCCGCCGGAGACGGCTGGACGCATCATGACGGACCGATATCGGACCTTGCTCGCCCATGAGACAGCCAGGGAAGCCTTACGTCAATCGCAAGGCACCATGCATATCTCGGCCTCCAGTTACCTCTATGTGACCGATAATGAAGGTAAACTGGTCGGCGTTGTGAGTTATCGATCCCTTGCCTTGGCTGACGACAAGACCCAGGTTGAAGAACTGATGACCCGACGGGTAATCCACGCAACGGTTGATATGGACCAGGAAGAAGCAGCACAGCTTCTGCAACGCTATGAGTTTATGGCGCTTCCAGTGGTAGATGAGAATCACAGGTTATGCGGTATTATCCAAATGGATGATGTCATCGATATTATTATGGATGAAGCCAGTGAAGATTTGGCCAAGATGGGTGGGGGCGGCAAGGATATTGACTTTGATACCAAACCACTCGTTGCCGTCAGACGCAGACTCCCTTGGCTCATTCTATTGCTGCTGATTGGCCTAATCTCGGGAAGCATCGTGGATTTTTTCGAGGATACACTGAATCAGGTTGTCGCACTGGCATTCTTTATGCCGATGATCGCGGGTATGACCGGTAATACAGGTACACAATCTCTGGCTGTCGTGGTACGAGGACTAATCGGACGCAAACTCGACAAGGCCACCGTACTCGCACTGATTGGTCGGGAGATCAAAGTGGGCATCATGATTGGATTGGTCTGTGGATTGCTGATCACCGTCATTGCTTATGTCTGGCAAGGGGACTGGCTGCTTGGCGCCATTATTGGGGTGTCTCTGTTCTTCACTCTTGTCATTGGTACACTGACCGGTACCTGCATCCCGCTTCTGCTTAGTCGTTTCAAAGTCGACCCGGCTGTTGCCTCTGGCCCATTAATCACCACATTAAATGATATCTTGTCCCTGTTTATCTATTTTGGAATCGCCACACGTTTTCTCGATGCCTTAATGTAAATAAGTTGTGCATACAGCAAAACAGACCTGATCCTGAGATCAAGGTCTGTTTTTTCATTTTGTCCAGTGTTACGCCGATCTTTTATTTTTATTATAGATATCAAACGCTACAGCGAGCAGCAGGACCAATCCCTTAATTCCCTGCTGCCAGTCAATACCGAGACCAATCAAGGACATCCCGTTATTCAGCACACCCATAACCAAACCACCGATGATGGCACCAAATACTGTACCTATGCCCCCTGAAGCGGAAGCACCTCCGATGAAGCAGGCTGCAATGGCATCCAGTTCAAAGTTGGTACCCGCTCTTGGCGTAGCGGCATTCAGACGTGCGGCGAAGATCAACCCGGATACCGCGGCAAGCGTACCCATGTTCACGAAAACCCAGAAGGTTACTTTTTTTGTTTTCACTCCGGACAGTCCCGCGGCCTTCTCATTACCTCCAAGTGCATACACATGCCGTCCCATAACGGTACGGTTCATCACAAAGGAGTATACGATGATCAGGACAAACAGCAGGACCAAAATATTCGGAATCCCCGCGTAACTCGCGAGTACAAATGTAAACAGATTTGTCACGGCAGCCACCACAATCAACTTGAGCAGAAATAGTCCCTGTGACACAACCTCGAAGCCATATTTTCGCTGGGAACGGCGTTCCCGCAGTTCATTGACAATGTACCAGACGGTGAGTACAAGACCCACAATAATGGATACCAGACCAAAGCCTGAGAAGTGAATGTCCGGCAGGAAACCCGAGCTTATTTTCTGGAATCCACCCGGAAAAGGAGAGATCGACTGTCCCTCCAGCACAATCATCGTCAAACCGCGGAACAGAAGCATCCCTGCCAGCGTCACGATAAATGCCGGAATTCGTACATATGCAATCCAGAAGCCTTGCCATGCACCGATCAAAGCGCCTACCAGCAAGGATGCGATGACCGCAAGCCAGGCCGGAAGCTGCCAATCTACCATCATAATTGCGGCAACAGCACCAACAAATGCTGCAATGGAACCAACAGACAAGTCAATATGTCCGGTAATGATGACCAGCACCATCCCGATCGCCAGCACCAAAATGTAGCTGTTCTGCAAGATCAGATTCGTTATATTAATCGGCTTGAGCAACAGCCCGCCTGTCAGTACCTCGAACAAGAGCATAATCACTACCAGGGCAATTATCATGCCGTATTGACGGATATTATTTTTGAACAGTTTAGTTATCATTTCCATGCTTGCCGCCTCCAGACTTGGTCATATATCTCATCAACGTTTCCTGCGATGCTTGCTCCCGGCTGACTTCACCGGTAATTCGTCCGGCATTCATTACGTAGATCCGGTCACACAGGCCAAGAACCTCCGGAAGCTCGGATGAGATTACCAGTACGCCCTTGCCCTCCGCAGCAAGCCGATGAATGATGGTATAGATTTCGAATTTCGCTCCCACATCAATCCCGCGTGTAGGTTCATCCAGAATAAGAATATCCGGTCCCGCAAAAATCCATTTGCTGAGCACCACTTTTTGCTGGTTACCACCACTCAGATTACCGGTCTTCTGCAAAATACTTGGGGCTTTGATGTTCATGCTTTTCTTCATCTCTTCCGCTACCAGCACTTCTTCGCGCTCGTTCACTACCGCGTTTCGCGTCAGCTTGCCGAGACCCGTTAAGGAGATGTTGCGCTTGATGTCATCCATCAGAATGAGTCCGTATTCCTTACGGTCTTCTGTCACATAAGCGAATCCATTCTGAATGGCCTCCGTGACCGTATTGTTTTGAATGGGTTTACCATTCTTGATGAGCTGTCCCGTAATATTCCGGCCATAGGATTTGCCAAAGATACTCATGGCCAGCTCGGTACGCCCAGCCCCCATCAGCCCGGCAATCCCGACAATCTCACCACGTCGGATATTCATATGGATCTGATCCAGTACTTTCCGCTCGGCATGATGTTCGTGATATACCGTCCAGTCCTTCACCTCAAGGATAATTTCACCTATGGTGGCATGACGCTCCGGGTAACGACTGGTGAGATCACGTCCTACCATCCCGCTAATAATCCGGTCCTCCGTCACTTTCTCCTTCTTCATATCCAACGTCTCAATCGTCTTGCCGTCCCGTAAAATGGTCACGGAATCAGACACCTTGGATACCTCATTCAGCTTGTGCGAGATCAGGATACAGGCGATGCCCTGCTTCTTGAATTCCAACATCAATTGCAGCAGATTTTCACTATCGTCCTCGTTCAGCGCAGCGGTTGGCTCATCCAGGATGAGCAGTCTTACCTTCTTGGAGAGCGCTTTCGCAATTTCGACCAGTTGCTGTTTGCCTACCCCGATATTGGATACGAGTGTATTCGGATTTTCGCTCAGCCCCACCTTCGAGAGCAGCTCCCGTGTACCCACAAATGTCTCTTTCCAGTCCACAATGCCTCTGTGGGCACGTTCATTGCCCAGATATATATTTTCCGCGATCGAAAGGTAGGGAATCAGGGCCAACTCCTGATGTATAATGACAATTCCCAGATCCTCGCTCTGCTTGATATCCTTGAACTCACATTTTTTGCCCTGGAATAAAATGTCGCCTTCATACGTGCCATGTGGATATACTCCACTCAACACTTTCATCAACGTAGATTTACCTGCACCATTCTCACCACATATCGAATGAATTTCGCCTTCACGGACTTTCAGATTGACATTTTCCAGCGCTTTAACGCCAGGAAAGGTCTTGGTGATGTTCTTCATTTCCAGAATGATTCCGGCCATGGGATGTGCTCCTTTCATTTATTATTTCAGTCCGATTTCTTCTTTCGTGTAATACTGGGTACCCACGATATCCTGTTCCACATTGGTACGATCCACGGAGATAGGATCTAGGAGATACGCTGGAACAATCTTAATTCCGTTGTTATATGATTTTTCATCATTAACTTCCGCCTGTTTCCCTTGCAAAATACTATTGGCCATCTCCACCGTCTTCTCCGCTAGCTTCCGCGTATCCTTGAACACGGTCTGCGTCTGTTCCCCGGCCACAATCGACTTGATCGAGGCAAGTTCGGCATCCTGTCCTGTAATAACAGGAAGTGGCTTGTTCGAAGTACCGTAACCGATCCCTTTCAAAGATGAGATGATACCAATACTGATTCCATCATAAGGAGATAACACGGCATCCAGATGATCACCTGAGTAATAGGCACTCAGAAGGTTATCCATCCGTGACTGGGCCAGTGCACCGTCCCAGCGCAAGGTCGCAATCTGAGACATCGTCATCTGCTTGCTGCGTACGACCAGTTTGCCGGATTCAATGTACGGCTTAAGCACAGACATCGCGCCGTCGAAGAAGAAATAGGCATTATTATCATCTGGGGAGCCGCCAAACAACTCAATGTTATACGGTCCTTTTCCATCCTTGAGTCCAAGCTTTTGTTCAATGTAGGAGGCTTGAAGCACACCCACCTTAAAATTGTCGAACGTGGCATAATAGGTCAAATAAGGCGTATTGCGAATGAGTCGATCATACGAGATCACCTGGATCCCTTCATCATGCGCCTTCTTGATTACATCTGTCAGTGTGTTGCCATCCACAGACGCGATGACCATCACATCCACACCTTTGGTGATCATGTTCTCAATCTGTGAAATCTGATTCTCGACTACATCCTCAGCATACTGGAGATCGGTTTTGTACCCCTGCTCCTGGAAGAGACGGACCATATTCTCCCCATCTCCCACCCATCGCTCTGATGATTTGGTCGGCATCGATATACCGACATATCCCTTTTCCTTGCTGCCTGGACCACTCTCTGCCAGATTGCAGGCCGAGAGCATCAGAGTCATCACCAGAAGCCAGATGAGCATTGCTCCTTTTTTCATATGAAGTTCCCCTTTCCTCACGTCATACGGTTCTAAATGAGTTATAAGATAACGCTTACAATACATGTAGTGCATCCTGTTCCTTGCTGTCCCTGTCTGAGATCAATGGTAGCATTGCAGGAGCCCCAAGGTCTTTGCACGTTTTGAACCTTTTTTATAAAAATTTAACTTTTGATGGAATTGTCCGTTGTGAGCCTGGTCCATAAAGAATCAGTTTAGGATCAAAAAAAGGACATGCTCCGCTTCGCTTCACACGAAGTAGAACACATCCATCTCACGTACCACATGGCTGAATGAACAACTGTACTACGATAATCAATTCGCCGAAGGACGATAAGCCGTTCCTCCGTTCTTTCGATACTGTACTGGTGAAATGCCCATTGTTTTTTTGAACGCGGTGCTGAAATAATGCTGGGTGTCGTAACCTACACGCTCGGCTATGGTGTGCATCGGCAGTGTTGTGGAGTCCAACAGCTGTATGGCTTTGCGAATGCGAGCATGCGTGACAAGCGTGACGAAAGAATCATTCAGCTCTTTCTTCAGCACACGACTAAGATATACGGCAGATACTTGCAGGCGGGAAGCGAGCGATTCCAACGTTAGTTCCCGCTCGGCATACTCTTCTTGAATTAGTTGTTTTGCCCGGCGAACCAGAGGGGACAACTGCACTTCTTCGTATACCCGTTCACGGCAATGACGGTACGTATCCGGCGTTTCTTCCAGTGTCCCTGCATGTGTCTCCAGATGAGCATGAATGGCAATATTCAGGCATGAACTGACCTGCTGTTCCAGAAGGGACTCTATGTCTTCGGGAGCTTCCTGCCACAGACACATGCCGATCAACCCGCTTACGTCCCGAAACAGAACATGTGGCAGGTCAGCCAGCAGTTCACTGATTATATTTTCCACTGCAAACAGAAACAACTGACGATCATTCTCTCTCAGTATCGTCTGACGTGCCTCAGCGGCAGGCCACCGCACAATCCCTATCTGCATAGGTGGAACTGCGGGCAGACGCAAAAACTCAAGCTGTTCCGTCAGAACCTTCCCTGCAGCCTGACCTTCCAGCCACTCCAGCATAAATCGCTGGCGAAGCAGCGGGATATTCCGTTCAATCTGATGAGCTGCCTGTTGGACATAGACCGTCCTCTGGTGCTCTTCCGTAAGTCGCCGATGTAATCGCTCAAGCGCAGCATGTAATTGTTCTGCTTGTACAGGCTTTAAGATGTAATCCTCTACGCCTAGACGAACCGCCTCCTGCGCATATGCAAATTCATCATGTCCGGAGATGATCAGGTAACGACAGCCTGGGCACTTCTGCTGAAGGGCACGGATTAGTTCGATTCCGTTCAGGAATGGCATATTCATATCAACGAGAACAATATCCACACCCAAGTCAGCCGCCCGTTCCAGCGCTTCCTCACCGTCTTCCGCTTCACCTACAACCTCCATCCCGAGAGTTGTCCAGTCAATTGCATCCCGAATTCCCTCACGAATGATCGGTTCATCATCAGCGATGAGCACGCGATACTTCTTCGCGACGTGGCTATCCGACGTAATCTCCATTACCGTGTTCGATGCAGATGTCTCGTCCGTTTCAGCGGAAGTTGTCGGGGTCGATTTCATGAATTTTCCCATTCATTCTCCTGCCTCTCTTTGATATTGATTTGTTGGATTGGTGGCAGCTCTCGCATCAACGGATGAATGATGGTCACACTCGTTCCTTGACCCTCCTCGCTCTCCAGCACAATACCGTACTCATCGCCAAAGGACAGCCGGAGACGGGCTTGCACGTTCAACATCCCATAACTTTTGCCTGTGATCCCAGGCGAAGACGCTTCCAGACTTGCCAAAGGAGCTTCGAGCAGATGCAACATCTCGGCAAGCCGTTCGTTGGACATCCCGGCTCCATCATCCTGAACAGTCAGCAGCAGTCTGCTATGTTCCAATCTGGCCTCCACCCGAATGTGTCCCGGCCCACGCCTGCCCTTGATTCCATGATAGATTGCATTCTCTATCAGGGGTTGAAGCAGCAGCTTTAACACAAAAAGGTCCCGCAGTTCCTCTGGAATATTCAATGTATACTGAAGACGATCGCGATACCGTGTCTGCTGAATTTGCAGATAACTGGTCATATGCTCAAGCTCAGAGTGCAGCGGAATGTAATCCTGTCCTTTACTAAGCCCGATCCGAAATAATCGAGATAACGCGCCAACCATGCCGGATACATCGTCTGCACCCTCTTTGCGTGCCATCCAATGAATTGTATCCAGGGTATTGTACAAAAAGTGAGGTTTGATATGCTCCTGCAAACTTCGCATTTCAGCATCTCGCTTCTGCCGTTCTCGCAATTCATTCAGCGATATCAGTTCTCGAATCTGTGCCAGCATTCGGTTATAACTGTTGCCAAGCATACCAATCTCATCCGCCCGATCGCTCCACCGGCCTGGTCTGAGATTACCCGTCTCCGCCCTGCGCATATAGGACATGAGCCGGAAAATCGGCTGGGCAATGGAACGCGAGAACCATAAAGAGGCGCTAAGTCCGAATAAACACACCACAAATACAAAGCTAACCACATAAAACTGGATTTGGCGTACTTCGGATATCGAGTCTCTTGTGGGAAATACCCCTACCGTTCTCCACCCCGTAAAGGTGGACGACTGATACATGAATAATAACGTTCCACCTTCTGTATCGGCGGTAAATGTTCCACTCTCACCAGAGGGGAACCAGTCTGTGGGAATGTGTTCTATTAGCGGGTGCTCCGGCTTGTATACACTTTGACCCTCTGCATCCGTCACCATCACATAACCGGATTTCCCCAAGGTTACATTACGGGCAGCCTGAGAGACGGACCTTAGTTTAAGATCAATCATAATAACGCCCCGCACACGTCCTGACGCTTCATCCGTTATGGAACGCGCAACCGATACAATCTCATCATCCTTGTACCGTACATGTGTCGTGAGATTACGCTCTTTTGGCTGACCCAATACCATGAATATGCCCGGATTGGCCGCGGCTTCTTGGTACCAATTTTCCTGGATCAGGCTCTGCTCTGCTCGGGGATACATCTCGTTGCTAATATAGTCACCGCTTCCATTGACGAGAACAATTCCGGCTATTTCAGGATACAACGTTGTGAACCCCTGTAAGGTTTGCTTGATGCCATATAACCGATTTTGCTCCGTTTCAGCATTGGTGTCCATGTTCATCGGTTCACTGTCTGCATCATCATCATCATTCAACGGCATGTTGTCGTTCATAAAAGCATCAATATCCGGGTCAAAAGCAATCAGATACGTCATATTTTGCAGATTCTCCATCTTACTGTTCAGGGCTTCATTCACTTTGCCAATCAGTTGCATGGTATGCCCTTCAACCTGTCGCTCAACAACCCGCTCCACCGTCCAGTTCACAAGCAAGCCGAGTCCTACAGAGGGTACAATGGCGAATAGCAAAAAAAGCAGCATTAGCTGATAGCGAAGGGGCATATTACGCAAGCGCAAACGCCGAATCCCGTTCTTGAAAGTGGAGAGAATCTCTATTCTGCTCCAAGGCCTCTGACGCTTAAAATGCTCCTTGTTATTTGGCATAGTAATCATCCACATTTGAACGTGTCACGACGGAGATCCCCGTGTCCACCATCACGGGAAGCGGTGCATTTTCACCGGATGACGATGGAGCAGGAACCGTCAACTGGTGATGCAGATGGAACAAATATTGGAGTGACCAATACCCCATATTCCAGGTTCCCTGTGCAATTGTAGCCGAGATCGTCCCGTTCTTGATCATATCCAATGTAGCCTTATTCGTATCAAATGAAATAATCTGCAAAGGATGTCTGTCACCGGCAGTTTGAACGGCTTCTCCCGATCCTGCTCCTCCGGTGGCTTCAGTCACAAAAATACCCGCCAGCTCCGGACGTTCCTTCATCATTCTCAGTGTTTCGTCTCTGGACACCATCGCATCACCGTGCCCATCTGCAACTTCAACGACCTGCATGGAAGGATATCTCGCCTCGATCGTATCGCGGAAGCCTTTCGTTCGCTCTTCATGATTCTGTTGTCCAGGCAAGGTTAATACCGCAACCTCTCCTTCACGCCCCAGCAGTTCAGCCATTTTATCAGCGGCCATTACACCCGACTTGTAATTATCTGTCCCCAGAAAAGAATAGGCCTGGCTATCCGGTGCATCCGCATCAAATAATACAACAGGGATATCTGCATCGACTGCCTTGTTAATCGCTGGAACTAACGATTGTGGATCGATTGCAGATATGGCAATGCCCGCCGGTTTGCGAGCGATGGCCTGCTCGATTACCATCGTCTGCTCCTTCGCATCATACCGGGTAGCTCCGCGATATTCTACGGTCACACCAAGCGCATCCGCAGCATCCTCGAAGCCTTTAAGCGGGCTCTTCCAATACTCCAGCCCGGACTGGAATGTAATCATGATATACGTCTCTCCGATATCACCGCGCAGCCCCCGGTCCTCCCATGAACTGTTAACCTGACTGGTATATTCGAATCTCAACACATACAGCGCAAATGCCGAGATTAGCAAAATATAGACTAGCAGCATTTTCTTCATTACGTTCACTTCCTCAAGTGGTCTGATCGTATTGTGCTCCGTTTAAATTGTAAACGCAATCATAAAAAAAGAAAACTACTCCTTATCTTTTAAACGGAGCCCTGCTGCTATCCGTGTACCTGCTGCAATAATGTACTATATGGTTTTTCCCTCTGGACGTATGATCATGGAACTAGACTACAACCAGAGGAGCGCTTCGTCATGAATATTGCATCTTTTTTAATCTATTGCATCGTCGTTACCTTTACCCCCGGGCCTAGCAATATCGTCATTCTATCGTCCACTCAGAAGGTAGGCGCGCGAAAAACGATGAACTATGTATGGGGAGCCACGCTGGCATTTGGTCTGCTGCTTACCGCATCAGCTTTCCTTAATCATCTTCTTGCCGACGTGTTGCCCGGAATTCTGAAGGTGATGCAGATTGTCGGCGGCATCTATATGGTATATCTGGCGTATCAGATCTACAAGATGGGTACCACTGAGGATGCACCGACACAAGTTACCGGATTTGGGAACGGTTTTATCATGCAATTTGTCAATCCCAAGGTGGTCTTGTTCACCTTCACAGTCCTTCCAAGCTATGTATTTCCCTTTTACCAAAGCTCATTTTCATCGTTCCTGTTCGTATTGCTCATTACCTTCATAGGTTTTCTGGCCTACTCCAGTTGGGTTGTGTTTGGCACGGTTTTCAGAACGTTGCTGAATCGGCACCAAAAATTACTGAGTATTCTCATGGCCCTTTTTTTGTTATACTCAGCCATTATAGTATCCGGATTGATCTAAAGCTTGGGAGGTGTGCTGCATGGAACGGTTCAACTATAAAAAGTCACAAGACGTGCTGGCACTATCCGCCAGCTTTACTGATTTTGCATACAAAAAACATTGCCACGAAGAGTATGCGGTTGGCGTAACCCTGCGTGGCATTCAACAATACAACCTGGATGGACAATATCAGGCATCTCACCAAAATGGTGTCATGTTGTTCAATCGTGAGCAGTCCCATGATGGTAGCTCCTATGATAGAGAAGGCATTGATTACGTGATGCTGTATCTGAAGCCGGATTTGGTAGAGGAGATTATAGGCAAAAAGGAATTGCGTTTTGGAAGTCCAATCGTCTATGATCCCGAGCTTGCACGGAAGATCCTGATGCTGAACGATGCCGTTCAGCACAGACAGGACGAAGCGGAGTGCAGCGAAAGAGTCTTCGATCTGGTTCACCTTTTGGCTCAGAAGGAGATGCATCCCAAGCTCTGGGTGCCTCAGGACAGCCTGGTTCGAAAAGCTAAGGAAATGATGTCCTGCAGCACCGAAGATGTGCTCAAGCTGGACAACCTGAGCGCCGAATTTGGCATGTCCAAGTTTCAATTTATCCGTGAATTCAAGTCACAAGCAGGTATTTCCCCCTACCAGTTTTTCTTAAACTGCAAGGTGGAGCGTGCCCGTCAATCCATCGAAAAGCAGAAGGACGTCTACGCTGCTGTTGCCGATTGCGGATTCGTTGATCTGACCCATCTGAACCGGCATTTCAAACGGGTATTTGGTGTCACAGCTTATGAATACATGTTGCAGTTAAACTAGTTTCATAAGATCGATAATCTCGACTCCAAATGGATACAATTTTGACGCCACTCCTAAAAATCCCCGTATGGAACGCCAATAGATCTTAACGCTCTGTACGGGGATTGGCTTCTTTTTTCGTTGGGCAATCAGATTCTTTTCTTTCGTCTCCAGAGCCACAGTACTGCCAATGCTGCTAATAAAATGATTGCACTGTATAAGATAAGATAGAAAGGCCCAGTTCGCCCATCACCATCATTGGTTTCTCCAAAATCTTCTTTACTTACAACCTTTCCCGCACCCAGCAGTTTCAGATCGTCTCCAGCTTGTTCAATTGGAACATTGCCACTGCACAGATTCGTATGTAGCCTGTTGTCTCGTTCATCCAGACTAGCAAAGATCAGGTAAGACTGATTCTGTTCAAATTCGATGCCACAGGAGTCAGACCCTCCGCCCTTCCCCACAATTTTCATCTTTTTGGCACTGACTCCCTTCCATGCAGAATCTACATCAAAGGTATACTCTCTTACCCCATTATACCGGTATATCTGCGATCCGCCTTTCTTCACCACTTCTCCTGTAAATACCGTGGTATACGTTTCCAATCTCTTTTGAGCATCACTCTCCACACAACTGCAAGCATACACTTTCTCTCCGGGAAATAGAGCTAATCCAGACGTAACCAACAATAAGATCGACATAAACATCACCAACCGTCGTTTCATTCCGACCGCCCCTCCTACATGCTCTGCTTGAACAAACGTTGTAAAGGTTACATATTTTTATTGGTGCTATATTTATTGTAAAATTATAGCACAATACAAATATCGTTATGTCCAACATAAGCAAGGAGACAACAAACGAAATTAACGATCACGGAGGATCTCAACATTTGATGCACAACTGGAAAAAGAACATCTCATTCCCGCTGCTCGTTGCAGCGTTATGCATGATCGCTTTTATAAGCATCGCCCTATCCATCAGCGATAACCAGATTCATCGATTTGATGATACGCTGATCGGCTGGATTCAGGGGTTGGAATCCCACGGCATGACGAAATTCATGCAGTTTTTCACCTGGATCGGCAGTGAAATGCCTGTAGTTTTCATTACAATCATTGCCATGATTGTGTTATACGTTTGGCTGCGACACAAACGCGAACTACTCTTCCTCGCTTGTGTGCTCGCCGGTTCAACCCTGTTAAATGCTTTGCTCAAGCTGGTATTCCAACGTGCCAGACCTACCATTAACCGAATTATTGAAGTGAGCGGATATAGCTTCCCCAGTGGACATTCCATGGCCGCATTTAGCCTGTATGGCGGACTGGCCTTTCTCATCTGGAAACATGTACCCACCGTCACCGGACGTGTACTGATGATCATTGCCAGTGCCGTCTTTATACTGACCATTGGTATAAGTCGTATCTACTTGGGTGTTCATTATCCAAGTGATATCGTTGGCGGATACTTCTTAAGTGGATGCTGGCTCTCCACATGCATATGGTTTTATCGTCGGCATTTGGAGCGCATGTCCCAACTGCAAAGCAGAAGGCTGGCATAATCTCCGACAGCCCACGCACATAGAAATACCCGGCTTTCCTTAACTGAAGGATTGCCGGGTATTTTTATATTCTTATATTTGATCCTTAATCCATCCTGAACGAGTTCAGAACCTATAAGAACCCGCCTGTCCTATTTCAAGGAACAGACGGGTCTTGATTTTTATACCAAATTACAACTCTTCACCATTGGATTCGATAACTTTTTTGTACCAGTGGAAGCTCTTCTTCGGTGTTCTGCTCAAATCTCCGTTACCGTCGTTGTCCTTGTTGACATGAATGAAGCCATAACGCTTCTTCATCTCTCCAGTGGATGCACTAACCAGGTCGATACATCCCCACATCGTGTAGGCAATGAGGTCTACGCCATCCGCTACCGCTTCTTTCATCTGTTCAATGTGACCTTTCAGATAATCAATGCGATAGTCATCTTGAATGGAGCCATCTTCCTCAACCACATCGACAGCACCCAGGCCATTCTCAACGACCATCAGTGGAATCTGGTAACGATCATACAAATGATTCAGCGTGTAACGCAGTCCTTTTGGATCGATCTGCCATCCCCAATCGGAAGCTTCGAGATATGGATTTTTGATACCCCCTAGCAGATTGCCTTCAGCTCTCTCCAGGGACTCATCTGCACTTTCAACCAAAGACATGTAATAACTGAAGGAGTAGAAGTCTACGCAGCCTTCACGCAGTGTCTGCTCGTCTCCTGGTTGCATTTCAATTTTAATGCCCTCTTCGGCGAAGAAACGTTTAGCGAATCCAGGGTACGCACCGCGAACCTGTACATCACCACAGATCATGTTGGAAATTTGGTCTTTCTTCTGTGCAAGCAACATGTCGTCCGGGTTACATGTGTTTGGATATGTGGTCATGAACGCAACCATACAGCCGATCTGGAAATCAGGGTTGATCTCGTGTCCCAGCTTCACCGCTTTGGCACTAGCAACGAATTGGTGATGTAGTGCCTGGAAACGAGTCTGTGGATCATCCACTCCATCGACCAGCGTTTCTTTGCCTTCAAACAGAATACCTGCAGCCATATAAGCACCCATTGGCATCGTCAGACAGTTGATCTCGTTAAATGTCAGCCAGTATTTCACTTGATCTTTGTAGCGGTTGAAGAGAGTTGTACAATAACGGATATAACAGTCGATGACTTCACGGGAAGCCCAGCCGTTATACTTCTGTGTCAGACCGAATGGCGTTTCATAATGGGAGATCGTTACGAGCGGCTCAATATTGTACTTTTTCAACTCGGCAAAGACATTATCGTAGAACTGCAATCCCTCTTCGTTTGGCTCCAGATCGTAACCGTTCGGATAGATTCGGGACCAGTTGATGGACATGCGGAACATTTTGAAACCCATCTCTGCCATCATGGCAATATCTTCTTTGTAGTGCCCGTAAAAATCAACCGCTTCGTGGCTTGGATAATACGTGCCCTCTTCCAATACAGGTGTAATCCGGCGTGGAATCGTGTGGGTTCCCCCAGTCATCATGTCAGATGTGCTTGGCCCTTTGCCGCCCTGGTTCCATCCACCCTCGAATTGATTGGCAGCCGTTGCGCCCCCCCAGTAAAATCCTTCTTTCATTGTCATGACCAGTTCCTCCTTCATATCTCAACAAGACTATGTAACCAGTGTACCACCCATACCCTGACACCTATTGTCATGGTATAATCAGAGCATGGAAAATAACCGATTATTTCGAATGTTGCTTTTGTTATTGGAGAAAAAGAAGGCCACTGCACCCGAACTCGCCCGTATGTTCGAGATTTCTGTACGTACGGTGTACCGTGATATCGACCGGCTAAGCGCTGCAGGCATCCCCGTCTATACCACGACCGGAAAGCATGGCGGTATTCATCTGATGGACAACTATGTCATGGACAAGTCCCTGTTGTCGGAAGAAGACCAGAACGAAATTTTGATGGGACTATACAGCATCAGTGCAATCCCACACCTTAATAGTGCTCATATGCTGCAACGGCTGACCGCCCTGTTTGATCATAAGCTGGATTGGATCGAATTCAATTTCTCACCATGGGGCAGCATCCCCCTGCAAGAGAGAGAACTTTTTAATCAAGTGAAACAAGCCATTTTAACGAATCAACTGATTACGTTCCACTATGTTAATTCGGATGGAGAGAAGAGCATTCCAACGGTGGAGCCACGGAAGCTTATATTCAAAAACAGTACATGGTACTTCAAAGGATATATCCATGATGATCCTGATCGGAGAGAATTCGAGACATTCAAGATGAAACGGATCACCCAATTGACCTTTCTAACGAGAAAACTCGATCACCCTGTTGATGTGGGGTCAACACATCCTGAATTAGAGGCAGCTCCTGTCCTGACTCCTCTGACACTCTCATTCTCCAACAATATTGCATACCGGGTGTATGATTTTTTCGAACCATCCCTCATTAAAAAAGAGCCTGATGGCAGGCTTCGTGTGTCTCTCGAACTGAATGTAGGGGAATGGCTCTACTCTTTCCTGCTGTCGTTTGGTTCGGAGCTGACCGTAATTGAGCCTGTTCATGTTGGACAGGAATTGCTCAGACGTCATATCCGAGCCGTTGAACATTTGCAGAACGTCATGAACAAACTACCCAACAATGAATGATATAATATAGGCCTATACAAATTTTGATCACAGCTGACTCTCCATCATCCATCTGACCGAAGGAGGTTTATCCATGCAAGACATTAGACGCAACAATGTGGAACGTTTCAAAGGTTTTGGTACGTTATACGATCAGAACCGACCAGCTGCTCCAACTGAAGTGGTGGATATTCTAACGACATATCTTGGCAGCACACCGCGCATGGTCGCAGATGTTGGCTGTGGCACCGGCTTATCTTCGTGGATCTGGCTTAATGAGGCAGAACGCATCATCGGCTTCGAACCCAGTGATGACATGAGGTCTGTAGCAGAATCCAAGTGGGAAGCTGCCGGGAAACCGGATAACCTCCGATTTGTGTCCGGCTTGTCTCATGACCTCGGACTTCCCGATGGCAGTGTGGATGTGCTGACCTGCTCGCAATCGTTTCACTGGATGGAGCCGCAACCCACGCTACACGAGTTTGCACGTGTACTTCGTACAGGGGGCATATTTGCAGCCTACGATTGCGACTGGCCGCCAATGTTAGACTGGCAGTTGGAACAAGCCTATCTGCAGCTCAATAAGGAAGCAGATCATCGAGCAGCGAGTCTGGCTCCCCAGGATAGTCAGGCACACAAATGGAGCAAGGATGGGCATTTGCAGCAGATTCAGCAGTCCGGGCTATTCCGATATGTTCGGGAAATCGTGTTTCATCACCACGAGACATTCACAGCCGATCGATACGTCAATCTCGCCCTAAGCCAAGGCGGCCTGCAAACGGCGTTGAAGCTCGGAGCGGATGATCTTTTAAAAGCTGCTGACGAGTTCAGAGCGCTGGCTAATCGTATATTTGATGGAGAATCCAGAAGAGTCCTCTTTTCTTATCGCATGCGCCTCGGTATTGTCTGAAAGTAGTACGTTGCTTGCATCTCTCCTACATACCAAATGCCAAAAGGAGGTCGTACATGTCATGGTTATGACGTGTACGACCTCCCTATTGTCTATTTCATCAGGAAGAGAATAAGTCACTTAATTGTCGCTCCTGTACATTCAATGCCAACACCAATTTTGTCGGGTCTTGTCTTGAATAAATGACGTTAATGATATGGCCTTGCTGCACCTGCGGCAGTGCAGATGACAAAATTTCTTTTTGCGTTGTCACATTGAACGTTTCACCATTTGTCTTTGTTATGCTGAGTTTGAGTTGAAGCTTGATCTTATTACTGCCTCCACTGCCAAGTGGAGTGACATCGAGGATCTTGGCTATCGCTTTTTCGCCTGTTCTTGCGATATCCATCATCTCAGGGGATACCCCTTGCTGTACCATCTTTTCATCCAGCAATTGCTGCATATCCTCCTGTGATAATTGCCCATTCATATCAAGCCCTACCTTGCGCTCATCTTTCACAGAGACCACTAACGGAATGAAATTGCCTGGCTGGAACTGCGCCATGGAGGTCAGTGGAATAACGGTTTTCATCTCCGTATCGTATTTCTCGCGCCCCTTACGCGAAACTGTCAGACCCAATCGAACCTCCGGTTGTTCATTAATATACGTGCCTGTCTGTTGTACGCTCTTAATGACCCCCACTGCCGGTAAACCTGTCTTGACTCGACCTACGCCGAAAATATTGCTCAAAATCGCAGGAACAAAGATCAGTGCAAACCCGGCAAAGATCGCCGGAGTATACCACCATGCCTGCATAATCATAAACGGATCATCCCACATCTTCTGTGCCAGAAATGGGGAGAACCCCACTCCGAACACAGTTAATACGCCAATGAATCTCAGGAAACCTACCATATGATCCACCCTCTCTTAATCCTTCTCTTACTATCTCTATCCATACCTTTAGTTTCATGTATCTATTAATCGTTGTTATACGTATTATACGCATGGGATATCACTGTCTTATAAGCAAAGACCTTCTAAATGGACACTAGTCCCATATAGATCAGTTCGGACGGATTCGCTGGATTCTGACCCAATCCCACCCGATCTCCAACTCGTGGAATCTGCATTTTGGACACCAGTGTCTCCAAGGTTCGCTGATACTGGTTACCGTTGGTCTCTGTCACATCCAATACAAGCACAACAATCGGATCAAAATTGATCAGTTTGCCTGTATCGGTGATTGTCACCACCGTTGCTGTTGCCGTTAATGGAAGCGAACCACTCGCGGCCAATTGTGCCTGCTTTGCCGAATCCAGACTTTGGTTGATTGCCTCCCGATGTTCCTTGGATACGAAACCTTTCATCATCATGCCAGTGAGTCCTTTATTCATCATTTTATCCGCTTTAGCAATCGCATCTTCCTGTTTGTTCTTTTTACCGAACCATCCCATAGTAAACACCTCATTTGTTTTATTTTAATTTATAGTTAAATTATAAACACCGCGGCTTGTCCTTGAATACCCTTCTGGCGGCATACAAAAAAAACGAAAAATCCGGTAATTGAATGACCGGATAATCGTTTCTTTGGTAAAGTCTTATACTTATTTCACAAAAAAAGATCTGCTTAACCGATCTTCATTTCATGATTGGCAGCTATATTTTGTGGAAAATACGTAGGCAGTAGACAAAATAATGCCTCACTTAGGAAGTTTCATGCTCTTTTCCGCTCTATTTTTTGCGTAACAGATACACCAGCTTCCGATAATACATGGCTGCTTCCTTGTATTTCCGCTGATCCTCGGATACTACGGCCATCCCCTCATATAACGGTTCAAGTCGCATGACATGCTGTGCGGATTCAAAATAAGGCAGACAGGCAAGCGCCCGCTCCATGAAAACTTCGCGATCTCCATGCGCAAGAGCCAGATGGCTCTGGTAGAAGGCTGCGCTCATCTGCTGATCCTGTGTTGTTGCACATTTCAAGAGTTGATCTACACTTTGCGCGAGCACGCCCCAGTTCTTCCGCGCCAGAGCCACTTCGCATTGATATACATTGACGAGCGGCCGCATCGCGAGCTGTGTTTCTTCGGTTTCCTGCTGCAATAGCGACTCAAATCGTTCAATCTCAGCCTGTGCCTGATCCAGTTCACCTGTCATCGTTAACATGACAATCCGATTGTTGGCAATCGCCGTCACCAGATCTCCCTGGTTGCCGGCATACACGAGGTTTGCCTCTGCCATGGTTAATGCCGAGAGTGCCTCCTGAACCAGCCCCATTGCGAAGCAATAGCCACTATATGCCACATATAGCCCGGACAACCGATGAAACATCCGTTGATCATATACATGCCGCATCGTAAGCTCAAATACCTGTTTCGCCTCTTCATACTGTTTAACCTGGATGTAGGCTTCCATCTTGATATTTTGCACAGACAGCCAGAATTCACTGCCAGGAAGCGCCAGCTCACTGAGCCTGGTTGCGTGAGTTAGTACATCTACAAAGGCCATTTTGGAGCGATAATATTGTATTTTATAGAATAAAAGTGCCTTGACTAACGGGCGCGGCAGATCAATATCGTCTGGGCGACCATACTTCTCCAGGTAAAAATTAAGGTAGGACGTATGTATATATTCATGTGCCGTTGCATCGTTTAACTGCTGATAATAGACTGCCTTCATCAAGGCCGTTGTCAGCTCTACAGTCAGCGTGTCATCTCGATCTGCCAGTGCATGCACCGTATCTTCGGATATCGCTGACGCTGGAACAGACATTTGTTCGAAGATGACCTCTGCTCGTTCGAGTGTTTCCTCGTCCTGAGCCGCAGCCTTCATAATATAGGAAGGGGATACCCCAAGACGCCCGGCGATAGCTTCTGCCAAATCCTCAGGAAGCGGATAACGATCCGCCAGAATATTTGCAAAGTGGGCCTGCGTGACCAGACCATCCACTAGGTCTTTACGGGAGATTTGTTTTCTTTTGCTTAGCAGTTCAATGCGTTCCTTCAGCATGGTATCCCTGTCCTTTCTATCCTAACAAGCGAGTACATTCTATTCACATCATCGCAAAATTAGAGATATAACGCCACCCTTCCGGCGAAATCAAACGAAACGGTTTCCGTTTCCGAGGTAATTGTTTTACAATAAGGAGGTATGTATACGAGCATTTTATCGAAATGCTGAAACATGAGCTGAATATGAAAGGATGCAAATAAATGATTATTAAACCAAGAACACGTGGTTTTATTTGTACCACTTCCCACCCTGTAGGTTGCGCTGCGCAAGTGCAGGAACAGATTGATTATGTAAAATCACAGCCGGAACTGAAAGGACCGCGTAATGTGCTCGTGATCGGTGCTTCCACCGGATACGGATTGGCGTCACGCGTTGTCTCTGCTTTTGGAGCGGGAGCGAATACGATCGGAATCTACCGTCCCAGCAGTTCTACAGAAAAACGTACAGCTTCAGCAGGCTGGTACAACTCTGCTGCATTCGAAAAAGCCGCTGAAGAAGCAGGCCTCAAATCGTATAGCATCACAGGTGATGCATTCGCAAACGAAACACGAGACAAAGCCGTTGAACTGATTCGCAGTGAACTCGGTCAAGTGGATCTGGTCGTATACAGCGTAGCCTCAGCACGCCGTACCGATCCAAACACGGGTGAAGTATTCAACTCTGTGCTGAAGCCTATCGGACAATCCTACACAAATAAAACAGTAAACTTCCACACAGGTGAAATCAGTTCCGTTACGCTGGACCCGGCAACCGAAGAAGAAATTCGTCAGACGGTAACGGTTATGGGTGGAGACGATTGGGAACTGTGGATGGATGCCTTGCAACAAGGCGGCGTACTTGCGGATGATGCAACAACGATTGCTTTCTCCTACATCGGTCCTGAACTTACCCATGCCATCTATCGTGATGGTTCCATCGGTCAGGCCAAGAATCATCTGGAAGCGACTGCACTCAAGCTGAATGATCGTCTAAGTGCCAAAGGCGGACGTGCTTACGTAACTGTAGCCAAAGCGCTGGTGACTCAATCCAGCTCCGCGATTCCAGTGGTGCCGCTGTACATCTCAGCATTGTACAAAGTCATGAAAGAAAAAGGCTTGCATGAGGGATGCATCGAGCAATTGCAACGTTTGTTCGCTGATCGCCTGTATGCGGGGGGAGAAGTTCCAACCGATGCAGAAGGACGCATTCGCATTGACGATTGGGAGATGAGAGCTGATGTTCAGGAAGAAGTGGCTAAGCTCTGGAATGAATTGACCACAGAGAACATCTACGATCTGTCCGATCTGGAAGGTTATCGTCGCGAATTCTTCCAACTGTTTGGTTTTGAAACCGATGGTGTGGATTATGAAGCAGACGTTGATCCAAACGTTGAAGTGCCCCATCTGGTGAACTAAAGAAGTTTTGGCGTGGATGTAAACTTAGGTTTTTCGTTAGCACTTCTGATGTCATGCTAAAGATCTGATTGTACTATCAATGAGGGAGGAGCCATTGGCTCCTCTTTTTGTGCTTTTTATTACTTCTTAGTCCGTCTCCATTCCCTTTATCAATTCCAGTTTCTGTACCTCTTCATGCTTTCATGTCCATCCCCTAATCAAATCGATTTAAGCAGCTTTTTCAGCTCTTTCGGTACCGTCTTCTCGATAGTGATCGAACGCGCTCCATGCATGGACGCAAAGAATTGAAGCCCCTCCCGAAAATCCGTAAGCCATTCCTCCACAGGTGGAGCAGTCTCTTCCATTGATAACAAACGAACGGTAAGTACTCCAGTTTTACGATCAAGTCGCGGGTCCATACGTCCGATCAACCGATCACCGTGAAGAATCGGCATGGCATAATAACCGTAGGTTCTTTTCACCTCTGGCGTATATATCTCCCATTTATAATGAAAATCGAATAAATCGACAATCCGTTCTCTTCTCCATAACAGGTTGTCCAGTGGCGGCAGGAAACGTACCGGGCCTGATGGATCATAGTGTGGCTCTTCCCTCTCCATGTGCAATAGCATATCCTCATCTTCAGCTCGAATATAATAAGGCGTCGCCACGTCCTCCACATTAAGCGGGATCATTCTCCCATCTGACACACGGGCAGCCATATCGGCGCGTCGTTCAGCCGCTGTAGATTTTAGCCAACCCAGACGGGGATCACGGGCATCTACGACACGATACGCATGAATGTATTTATCCAGCAGAGCCTGCCTCTGGGCCAACACATCCATATCTTCTTTCACCGGAAGTCCCTGTTGCTGCAATCCGGATTCGGTAATATGAAAATAACGTTCATTCCCCTGCCTCGCCACCACACGAATCACAGCAGAGTCTAACAGTAGATTCAGAGCAAGTGTGGTATCCTTCGTCTTTGGCACATCTGCACTGTCCCAATAACCACTTACCCGTTCAACAGCACGGAAGGCTCTTGAAGGTAAAGGTCCTTCCTCCTTCAAACGCTGTAACACATGCTGCACTGTTTTCTCCAAACCTTGCAAAGATGGAGCCAGACGATCTCTTAATCGGGCACGCACAGGTTCAAAGAGAGCATAATCTTCGATTGGAATGACACAGGCAGCATTTGCAAAATATTCAAACACCTTATGATCACTCAGCAGCGAATTTAAGCTGTCAGCCGTATAACCCGGGTCACGAGCACCCAGCACCAGATGCTGGTTCCCGGTTACAGCAGCCACAGGATCGATCTGCACGCAACCAAGGGAGCGAATCAAACTCAAAACTTGATCGGGTCCCGATGGTAAGGAAACTGCGGGCCAACGTTCTAGCAAAGCTTGCGTTTGCAGCAAAAAACGCCGAACGATTTTTTTATTCATGTGCAGCGCTGTTGTCATATGTATAGGTTCTTCCCTTCATTAAATATACAAGAATCGTAGTCCAACTTATAAGATTGATTTTAACAGTCCACATCATTACTTTCCAACCAAAGAAAGAATTCAATGTCTTACTTATCCAGCAATCCGGTCCTTATGGACAAAATAAAAAGAAGCACCACCATCCTGGCTGATCTGCTTCTTGTGTTTGACCTTTTGCAATTTTTCCTGCTTCGTAGGCATGAGCCGTACATGCTGGGATAACGCACCATAATCTCCGTTAACTCTTCGGCTCTGTTCCGAGCACCACTTGCCTGACCGCTCTGCTTTGCGTAATGCTTTTTGTGTTTGTGTACGTGCCATAATGAGTTACACACTCCTTTGGTTGATATACTCTCAATATATCATGTGCAGCTACGCAAGTGAAGGTGAAGCTTTTTTGTTGAAGCGGATAAATTAATACAACTGTTCTTGAAATCAAATAAGGCCGCTATTATCAGCGACCTTGTTTTGAACTTTCATCTTCTTTATTGTTCAAGTTTAAACCATGGACCTGCATTTTGTATGACACCCCATAGTTTCGCTGGCAACACAAGATCTTTAACGTTAGATGATTTAATCACGCTTTGAATTTCCGACTCTCTTCCTTGTTGAACTTTTTCAATCCACTCTGGATCGGAGATTAATACACGTCCAACTACCGCTAACGAAAGTCCTTTCTCCAAGCTTTCAGAGACATCCTCTGGGCTCTCCAAGGAACCGGCTGCAATTACTGAAATTCGATTGTTGGCATGTTCAACAATCAGTTCAAGATACGTTTTTTTGTTATCTTGGTTATATTTTGGTTTTGACGTAAGGGCTTGTACCAAGGAACCATGAACATAATCAACATTTTCTTCAATCAGTTTATCAATCAGTGCGTAGGTATCTTTCATTCTAAGGGCATCTTGTTGATGTTCTTCTGGGGAAATGCGGTAACCCAAAATAAAAGGTTTTGTCGAATATTTTTCAATAGCTCTTTTAACCTCTCGAATAACAGCAAGTGGAAAACTCAGACGTCTTTCCAGTGATCCCCCCCACTGGTCTTGACGTTTGTTGAAGAATGGAGATAAAAAGCTTTGAAGTAAAAAACCGTGGGCTCCATGGAGTTCAACACCATCAAAACCAGCTTCAATTGCACGTCTTGTAGTTTCGCCGAACGCATGAATAATTTCCAGAATTTCTTCATGATTAAGCTCTCTAGGGGATACAGCTTCAGTCAGAGCAACACCGCTCGGACTTACCACATCACCATTAGGAACTAATTCAGCAATCGCTTTATCTCCAGCATGGAACAATTGGAGAATTGCTGGAGCTCCTCCACTCTTAGCAGCATCTGCTAATTTTTTTAGACTAGGGATAAATGAATCATTATATCCGGCAAATTCATGTGTAAATCCAATACCATTGGGTAGGACAGGAGTACAGCCGGTGATAACTAAACCTACACCATTCACTCTTTTTTTATAATATGCAACTTCCTCATCGGAAATCGTGTAATCATCATTACTTGACCATGTCGTCATCGGAGACATAACCACTCGATTCTTTAAGGTAATCCCTTTATTGAATGTAAAAGGTTCAAACAGGTTATTAAATTTACTCATTGTACGTTCTCCTTCATATTTTGATTTCTAAGTGCTTATTCATGGAACAGATGAAGATAACCTTATCTCATCCATCCCAATTACAAGTTCTACACAAGAATATCAGGTTAACCTAAGGGGAAGTAAAGTAGGAATTGACACGTATTTTAAAACGATTTACTTTTAATAATAATCTATGTGATAAAATAATAGTTACAGTAACTGTAACCATGGAGGCGATCAGATGTTTTTTTCAATGAAATATGTGGTGGAGAATTATAATATAACTGCAAAGACACTTCGATTTTATGAAGAGCAAGGGATATTACCGAATATTTCACGCGACGAAAAAGGGAATAGAGTTTATACCGAACAACAAATCGATTGGATTTCTTTTATTCTTTGTCTCAAAGAAACAGGAATGCCGCTTTCTAAAATTAAAGACTACAAGGAATCCTATGAGATGGGGAACTCCACCTATTTAGAAAGAGAGGAAATGTTAAAGAAACATAAAAATGAATTACAAAAGAAAATCGAAGAAAGTTTGAAACATATGGAAGAAATAAATTATAAATTAGCTATGTATGAACTTCAAAAAGATGAGGTTAGGAAAAATCCTAACCACAATTTTAAATGTCACGGCCTTGAGGTGAACATTGTCGATACCAGAGGGGTTGAATCAAATATTCAAAATGCTACAACTAAGTGATGAACAAACGGAGCTCGAAATACCTACCTAGAAAAATAACCAGTCGCCTGTATCTAACTAGCGATTGGTTATTATCGTTTTACAATCTGCATCTGTCGTAGTCATACAAAGCAACCTAGCGGGATTGCCGCTTTCGCCGGGACTGCCACGTCTCGATTGGTTCATGATCATCTTCTTCGATCAGTTCCAATGCTTCTTCCACTCTTCTCGCCTTGAATAAAAGGATTAATTCCATCAGGTCTTCCCGGTCAAGCAGCTTCACTCCATTGACTGCTGCAAGCGTCCGGCAAGCTTCGGTGTAACGGGCCGACGTTAAGACAATTGACCGGTCGGCTTCATAATAACGCATGGATGTATAGATCTCCTGCACTGCACTCAAACCTACCGGATGGTTCGCACCATATCGCTTCGCTTGTATAACACTTCGTCTGCCGAGTCTATCAACAAACACCAGATCTGCCCCAAAATCCCGGCTGCTCGTTGTCTTATGAACCTCATCGTACCCGAGTTCTTCGAATAGATGATAGAGATATAATTCAAATTCCGAACCATCCTCCATCTTGTCGATGTCCTTTATCGTAATCTTCCTGGGATTGGCTTCACTTCGTATCCGCTGCCCGCGCCCGATAACACGCCGAATAATCCAGGCCAGCAGTAGTAATATGACAATAATTCCTATGACCCATAGGGTCATATTTTCACTCCAGTTCATAGCTCTTCTCCTTGTTCTTTTACCTATGTTCTATCCAACATCTTACGCAGATATGGCTTATCACCGCACTAAATATATCAGACTTCCACCTTCATCGAAAGAAGATGAATTCCCTGTAACCTCAACACTTCTCCAAACATAGTTATTCCGACAAACCAATGATAAAAGGTTACAGTGCGTTCGGTTGAATTCAATGTGACATCAATGGTAAAATTCAACAATCGGTTCTCTTTTGAACCGAAGAAGAAAGGTGGTTTATCACTTGCATACATTGACCAAACACAAGTCCAAAACATGGGCTGCCCTCATTTTTAGCGGCATGCTCCTCTTCACCATGAATACAACAGGTTACGCCGCTGCCTCAACCGAATCCATGCCCAAACCGGCGTGGACATCATCTTCCCTGATGTTATCTGAGGCCAATACAGAGAAAGATGTCCTGATCAAGGCAATCCATGCCGTACCATCCAAAAATCTTGTATATGTGCATGCCTCCCAGCCCGTAACGAAAACAAGCAGCAAAACAACATTGGACTGGCAACTGGACTCTCTCCAAGCATTCGATGCTACAACTGGACAATTAAAGTGGAATACGATATTCCATGAGAAAAGTGGTCCTTATACCACCTACTCTGATTCGGTATATGCCAGCAACGGTACAGCTTATGTGTATATGGAATATTCGGACAAAACCAAAAAGTTGTACTCATTCAATACATCCGGTAAGACCAACTGGATCAAATCCGTGAACTCACCTGCTAGCATATCCCTATTGGATAATGATACGCTGATGGTTGCTTCAAGTCAGGGCGTGCAATCGAATGGTTCCGTTCGCTCAGCCATCTCGTTATATGACAAAAAGGGCAAATTGATTACCGAAAAGACCATTAACGGCAACGTGCTCAAGGCTGATCATGGTCGAATTGTAGTGGATGCCAGCAAACAAACCAAGGTAGGCAACTTCTGGCAGCAAGCTACGAATCCCAAAGTGGAGATCTATGATCGTACATTGAATCGTCTGTCCTTCTACCAATTCCCTGCCAATGCAAATACACTCGGAGATGGCGGTGGTGAATCGCTGGCCATTCTGGACGATGGTTCCATTATTATGCGTGCCAATTTTGAGAACACGGGTAACCGTTTGATCGGCTTTGGCATCGATGGCAAGCTTGCTTGGGGCCGTGCCATTGCTGGGGATGCCTACATTCAGACAGCTGGCAACGGTTATACCGTCTTTACAGGGCAGAAGCTGGAATTGTACACGATGAAAGGCAAAGTAACCGAGCGTACATTCAAGGACGCACAGCCTGCATTGATGCATGTCGACCAGACACAGGATGGTCAGTACCAACTTGATTTTGCCAAAAAAGGATACATTCTTGATCCGCAGACACTGGAAGACGTGCATATCTACACGACCAGTGCCTCCGTTCCTTCATTAGAAGGTATCTCTACCTATGTGGATGATGTCATCTATTCGATAAAAGATGAGACATTGTCCAAATATGCATTAAAGGTTGCTGCAAAATAATGAACAGAGCGCTTCTGTATGACCGCCTAAACGGTTGACAGGGCGCTCTTTTATTTCAAATCAGCCTGGCTCCCCTTACTTGTCATTTCTTCTCATCCTGTTATACTGGTAACGTTCTCTTGCTTCACCCTAATCTTGATAGGCCAAAGGAGCTTAACCTTCCTATGATTATTCAGTTCATTCGATACAGATAACTTGGGGCATAGCCATAAACCTCTTTTTTTGAATTTTGTGCAGAGGTTTATTTGTTATGCCCTTTTCTTCAGTTATCCAAATCTGAATGAATGGGGTGTTTTTCCATGTCAGTCCATCGCAGAGAACGTAGCGCTGCGTTTATTAATCTATACATCCATATGTTGAACTGTCCCATTTGTCATAGCCCTATGGCAACCATTAACTCAGGGAGCATTCAATGTGTGTCCAGGCATAGCTTTGATCTTGCAAGACAAGGCTATATCAATTTCATGACACGTTTTTTCAAGGGCAACTATGACAAACGTTTATTTACAGCCAAAAGGAATATCTTATCGGAAACCGGTATTTATGCTCCTTTGACCGAAGTACTACGCAGGTGGATTGCACGTTATTCCGTTGACATCAGCTGTCCCGTGCATATTCTGGATGCAGGCACAGGAGAGGGAACATTTCTGCAGCAGATTACGCAGAATACTCCAGCCGTTGGCTGGGGCATCGACATTGCCAAAGAAGGCATTGCCATGGCTTCCTCTGCCTACAACCAGCAAATTTGGTTTGTCGGTGATCTGGCATGCAGTCCGTTTGCAGAAGGTCAGCTGGACATCATCCTGAATATACTTTCTCCTTCCAACTATGAAGAGTTTGGACGAATTCTGAAAGACGGGGGATGGATCATCAAAGTCATCCCCCGTGAACGATATTTAATTGAACTGAGAGAAATGCTGTTCCTGAATCGACCTGATCGAGCAGACGGCCGGGAACTTACGCTGGACCGATTCCGCAAACATCATCATCTCATCGCCAGCATTCCGCTGACCTACACGCTGCCCGTCACCGCAAACATGCTGGATTCACTCGTTCATATGACACCACTTTCCTGGCATCTGTCGGGAATATCCCGGATGGGCATTCAAGCTTCCTTGTCGAAGATTACCATTGACGTAGAAATACTGGTGGGAACGAACAATTAGATAACCGTTATGGCTGATTTCAGCCGCCATACAGCCAAAAAGCCGGGCGAGTTCCATAAGGAGCTCGCCCGGCTTTTTGCATTGGCAGGATAGAATCATCCTATTTCCAATTCTCGTCTATAAATTCGTCCCGTCCGGATAATGCACGGTCTTCCTTATAATGTTTCTCGTTTTTCTTGTGGTAATCCTGGTGATAGTCTTCAGCCGGATAGAACACAGCTGCATCACGAATTTCCGTAACAATCGGTTGACTGAATCGTCCGCTGGCTGCAAGTTCCTGCTTGGACTGTTCAGCAAGCTCACGTTGACGTTCATTATGCACAAAGATTGCCGTACGATACTGTGTTCCCCGATCCTGGAACTGTCCTCCGTCATCTGTCGGGTCAATCTGAGGCCAGTATAGCTCCAGCAGTCGTTCATAAGGAAATACATCCGGATCAAATGTAATTTCGACCACTTCGACATGACCGGTCTCCCCTGTTTTGACCTGCTCATATGTTGGATTCTCGACGTGACCGCCAGTATAACCCGATATAATGCCATGAATGCCCGGTTGTTCTTCAAACGGTGTAACCATGCACCAGAAACATCCGCCAGCGAATGTAGCTTTTTCCATTCCGTTCATCCCCTCTTATCTAACTACCTTTTACACTTACCACTCCGATGACAGAACAACCTTCTGATCGCTGTTATCCCCAGATTTTTTATATTTGGCTTTACAAGGAGAAAATCTGGTGATAAAGGCGAACGCTCTGCTTCTTCAGGTTATTTCTGTCCTCTACGTTCTTGTGTAAATGTTTAGTCCAATATATATAGATAGCTTAATACGCATATCTTTATATATTCTAAAACAACAAGAGGTTGATTGAAAGCCATGGTTATGGCTCTCAATCAACCTCTTCATTGGTAATACATATAGCTGACAACTAATTCAAGAAATTATCTTGATTAAGTTACCCGCGACTACGTCCCATCGAACGGAAGATCAAGCTTACGATGGCTACAAGAACGATCGCACCAATCAATGCAGGCACAATGTGGAATCCGCCCATCTCAGGACCCATATCGCCCAAGATTACTCCACCTAACCATCCACCGATGAAACCCGCAATGATGTTACCGATAACACCACCTGGAATGTCACGACCAACGATCAAACCTGCCAACCAACCAATGATACCACCGATAATTAATGACCATAACCAACCCATATCATTCACCTCTAATTAAAGTTTTTGTTGTTGTCTGTCTACTATTAACCGCTACAGAAGCATTTAAACAATTGGCATAAAAATTTTTGCATATTACCTTTTGTCCCGATGCATCTTTCTCTGCAAAACAAGCCATAGTCAGGTATGGAAACAGATCGCGTTACTTTCCGGCATCTCACCAGCTCAGGGCTGCGTTATGTACCTCCCGAAAGTCATTGTATGTTAGAGCAGACAAGGTTAGTATCACCAATTGAGGTAGGATTATTTATAAAATTGCGTCATATTATAGGATGGATGGGTTAGATTTGATCAATAAAAGCCTGCACGGCCCTTACCTGGCTGCGCCAGCCACGTATGTTTGTGACTCTTGTCCAGCTCGCCACGCATCGACTGAATGACTTTTACAATGTCTGTCTGTCCATTCTGATGCCATTCCAGCGCAGCGCTCACATACAACTCACCTAGCTGTGCAAGAGAAAACGTGTCGGTCAAACGAGCTGCTTCTATCGTGCCCTCTTCACCCGCGAATACTGTGAAGCCTCGTTGGCGTAAATATTGCAGGCGCAGCGCTTCATCTGGCAACGGAATTTCGTAAGCCCGGTCAAACCGTCCAGCACGGTTCATAAGGCCAGGATCTATTTTCTCCGGATAATTCGTTGTACCGATCAGGAAAATGCCTTCTTTGGACGTAGCTCCATCCAGTGTATTCAGGAAAAAGGAACGGACTTCATCCGGCATCGAATCGATGTCCTCAATGATCAGTACCATCGGTGCGAGCCGCTTGGCAGCTTCGAACACTTCACGCACTGATTCACTGTTGGTATACTCCGTTATCTGCCAATAGGCAGCCGGTCCCGGAATACTTCCTGCAATGGATTTCACCAATGTGGTCTTACCGTTTCCGGGGTGTCCATACAATAGAATGCCCCGTTTGTACGGGATATCATAATCTCTGTAAAAGGAACGATCCGCTTCGAAGAACTGATCCAGCGAGCGGAAAATATCCTGCTTGATCTGTGCCGAGAGAACAACATCCTCTCTTCCTACGGAGCGAGTAATGGATTCAACATGACGATCGCTGCCATTGCGGGCATCGGTATACACCGTCACTTTTTTCATATTTTGCTGACGTTCACGTTCCCGGACACTTCCCAGAAATTGCTTCATCTCCTCGTCCCCGACAGCAAATACGAAGTCTTCGCTATAGATCCCGTTCTCTCTGAAAAATGGAACACGCACAAGTGCAACGCCCCATTTCGGATAGGCAAATACGTTGTTGCGAATGGAGTAATGCACACCATAAGTAGGCACATCACCATCATCATCGTAATGCAACGTCTGAAGCTCCAGATCCTCGAATATGCGGGCTACCAATTCCACTTCGGCACTGCCATTTTGCAAGTCTTCCCGGAGTAACTCCCAATATTCATTGTTCGGGTCAGAACTGGCATACAGCTTGTATTCAACCCCATATCGCTGATGGAGTGCCTCACTGATTCCACGAATCAGCCTTGAATAGATGGCGTACCCTTCTACTCGAATACGGGTATCATGTTGTTCGTCGTAGCTATAGATTGCCCGGGTAGGATCTACTTGTTGTTCGTGTATTGTCATTATTTCGCTCCCTTTACCGCAGCAAGCGGTTTGCATTTGGCTACAACTTGAGCCAGGCCTGCGCCGGTTACACTGTCTATGATTTCATCTACATTTTTATAAGCCTGTGGTGATTCATCAATAATGGATTCAAGTGAGCGCTGGTTTACCACGATCTCATCTTCTGTGCCGACGCCAAGAGCCGTAGCAAAATCTTCTACAGTAACCAATCGTTTCGTTGCTGTTCGTGAACGTATGCGACCCGCGCCGTGACATATTGAATAATAATTATCAGCGCCCTGTGGCTGACCGACCATGATATATGAAGCAGTTCCCATCGAACCGGGAATAAGCGCTGGATGTCCAGTTGCCAGATAAGGCTTGGGATTGTCCTGGTGACCTGCCGGCAACGCACGTGTCGCTCCTTTTCGATGTACAAAAACGGAATCTTGGTCTGCATGGGATTCCTCCCAGGCGTAGTTGTGCATCAGGTCGTATAACGTACGAAATTCACATTTGGGGCCAAACACATCCCGGAATGCTTCGCGAATAGCATACGCAATCAGGTGACGATTGACAACCGCATAATTCAATGCAGAATACATCATGTTCACATAATGACGACCTTCTGCATGCTCCAGCGGCGCAAATACCAGTCTTGGATCGGATGTGCCCAGGTTAAGGCGCTGCATGACTTTGGCAATCGCTGAAGAACTCGTCTGACTTACATATCCGCCCCATGCACGCGAGCCGGAATGAATCATGACCACGATTTGTCCATCGTACAATCCCCAAGCTTCGGCGATTTCACGATTCTCTTCAGCGATCTCAATCGCCTGGATCTCGGCAAAATGGTTCCCTCCGCCCAGTGTACCGAGCTGACGATGCGAACGATGCCACGTCATATCAGGAACGTGATTTAACACATCCTCATCGTAACTGAATTTGCTGCTTTCCACATGGGTCATCGAGGTTGATTTTTTCGGTGTATAGCTGTCAGGGATATACTTTTTGGGTAAACCATGCAGCCCTTTACGAACAATATGCTCCAGTCTTATATCCGAGTAATGACCTCGTTGGTTCGCCTCCATTGGCAATACTTTCTCAATGGCTTTGACGAGTTTACGGCGAAGCTTGATGTCTTTCAATTCGTCCTTGTGCAAGTTTGTCATATGCACTCGCATGCCACAGCCAATGTCACTGCCAACGATGGAGGGAGAAACGTATCCGCTCTGTGCATCCCACACGGCTGTCGTTCCAATGCATGTACCTACACCGACGTGTACGTCTGGCGTGTAACTCATATAAGAGATTCCCGGAATCTGCAGATTATTGTTCGCCATCTCGAATACCTTGTAATCGAGCGAGGAAAAGAGTTGTTGCGCTGCATATACGGTTAGGTCGCCTGCAGGCAATTTCACTTCATGGCGGTAGCCACCTGCGATTTCATTTTGATTAGTAAATAAATTTAAGTCTGTATTCATAAAAGTGTATTATCCTTCCTGTACGTTCAGCAAATTCGGTTTGCTGATTCATCTATAAAATAAAACTAAAAAAAGCCATAGGCTAGTCGCCCATGACTTCTACTGAATGACAATAACGGAGAACAGAACAGCTTAAACATGCTGTGTGTCTGTCATCCATCGCTATAATATAAGCGAGAACGCATATCGATTATAAAACCCGCTAAACGATATGCCTATCCCCTATGTCGACCGTATGAGGCCAATGAGACGATGAGCCTGATATGCAGTTGTATCTACCTTACGCGCTGTTTGATTCAGATCATAAGCAAACATCATGTCTCTCGGCCTCCCTTCGTTAATGTTAAGTCTTATAATAAAGGGACTGAAATTCATGTGTCAACCCTTTTCTTGGAAATTGGTCCATGGTGCAGATTTTTATGTGTAAACAAAAAGAGGGGACCGTCCTAGGACAGTCCCCTCTTTTCTTAATAATAATGATGTTGTTAGCGTAACATGATTATTACAGTCCTGCTTGTTTTTCCAACTCTTCAACCGGATTTTCGTCTTCTTTTTCAGGAACTTTGGAAGACAGGAACCAACCACATACCGCAATGGTGATCAGTACAATATAGAATCCGAATTTCCAAATTTTATTTTCCGGGAAATGCTCATCCAGAACACCCAATGAAGGGTGTGCGAGTGTAATAACTGCCAGTTTAACCCCTACCCAACCTACAATCACAAAAGCCGCAACTTCAAGCCCTGGGCGGGAATGAAGCAATTTCACAAAGTATGAGGCTGCAAAACGCATAATCACAAGCCCGATGAATCCACCGAGGAAGATTACGATAAACTGTCCTCCGTCAAGTCCACCAATTGCAGGCAATCCACTTGGTGGCAACGCTACAGCCAAGGCAACTGCAGCCAGAATGGAATCGACTGCGAATGCGATATCAGCTACTTCGACTTTGAATACGGTCATCCAGAAACCAGATTGTTTTTTCGGTTTCTTTGGCGTCGAATCAGCAGCTTCATCTGTTTTATTCCGATTACCCAGTATCTTTTTAACGATGTGGTTAATCGAAATGTACAGGAGATACAAGGCACCGATCGCTTGTACTTGCCACACATCGACGAGGAATGAGATCAGGAACAATGAACCTAAACGGAAAACAAATGCACCCATCAGACCGTAGAACAACGCTTTTTTGCGTTTCTCTTCGGGTAGATGTTTAACCATAATTGCAAGTACCAACGCATTATCTGCTGCAAGTAGTCCTTCTAGAACTACTAAGACAGCCAGCACCCACCCATATTCCAATAATAATGAAACTTCCAACGTTGACTCCTCCTTAATATCCTTATGATGTACAAAAAAAAGGACCTTTACCATCGCTGGTAAGGTCCTTTTATATCCACAAAAAGAGACCTTTACCGAGCATGAAAACTTGGTAAAGGTCTCGCTAACAACAAATTTGCTGCCAATAAAGCCGGGGATACGATCCCGAATTGACGACTTTACTGTAAAAGCTACTCCCCTTTAACAGGAATATGTAGTTTTAGTTGGAACGGGTTGTTAAACCTGTACCCATCATATTTCATAACATTAAATAAAGTCAAGCTTTATTTCGTTGACGGTACAACTTACGGAATACGACAAGATCGTAGATCATATTCCCCAGTGGAATGAAAGAAACGAAGAACAGAGCAATTGGACGACGCAAACGCCACTTCTGTGAGGTGTACATACTCACCATAAATAACAAGTACATTAAAAATAAAAAACCATACAAATTTCCAAACCATGTGACAGCCTGCGGCATAACCCCGGCATCTCTCAACGGAAAAGCAACAAACAGTAACAACACATACGAAATGCCCTGCAACCACAACATCAGCCGGAAGCGCCCCAGCATAGAATGTAACATTATTTTCCTCCTGCTTCTATACATGTAACGAATTCAATTGTTCCCGTACAGTATATCACAAAAGCCGGATATCTCCGCTTCATTCCATGCAGCAGATTATTCCTGCACGCTCATATGGGTGTTTCACCTACCTTTTTGCAGGAGCCAAACGTCTCATCTTCTCATAAGATATACGACGAAGATTGTTACCGATGTCGGACAAGGAGGAGCTAGTTAATGAAAATTGCTATGGTTGCACCCGAGAAATTACCTTTACCAGGTAATGGTTCCGTGGAAATCTGTATACTGGGGATCGCCCGTGAACTTGCACACCGCCATCAGGTGACCATCATCACTCGTCAAATGGAAGGTCTAGCTACCACAGAACAGATCGATGGCATCACCATTCAACGTGTCCCTGCATCGAGTCCTCTCAGGTACACCAAAGCCGTCATACGTCTGTTATCCAAACAACCCTACGATGTAATTCAAGTGGACAACAGGCCACGAAGTATGGCTACCATCAAACGAGCTTTTCCACGCACTCCCGTTGTACTCTATCTTCACTCGTTAACATTTGCTCAGCCTGGAACTTCCAGACTCATATTGATGAAAAAAGCGGATTGGATTGCCGTCAACAGCCAATCCCTGAGACAAAGGCTTGGCCGCAGATTTCCGTTGGTAAAACGCCGGATGAGTGTGGTTCCATTGGGTGCAGATCTAAGCCGCTTCAGACCTGCTGAATCCAGCGAAGAACAGATTCATCTGCGTACACAATTTGGAGTGACTAAACCATTCTCAATTCTGTATGTCGGAAGGCTCATCCCTGGAAAAGGCGTAGACGTATTAATTCGTGCGACTGCCCTTCTTCAGCGACAGATGCCTGTCCAACTGGTAATCGCGGGCAAAGGCCCTCCGCATTACATGCGTAAACTTCGCGAGCTTGCCCATAAACAAAAAATCCATGTTTCCTTCCGTGGTCAGATAAACCATGAGCATATCGATCAGTTGTATCGGGCCGTCGATTGTCTGGTCTGTCCATCTCAAGAACATGAAGCTTTTGGCCTGGTTAATGTTGAGGCGATGGCTTCAGGATTACCCGTCATTGCTTCGGATAACGGAGGCATTCGTGAGATTATTGAATCAGGTATCAATGGATACCTTGTCACCGCTTATAAGCGTCCCCAACGTTTTGCCTCTTGCCTGTACAAACTTGCAAGCAATCCCACATTCGCCGAGACGTTAGGGAAGGCTGGCCGAGACAGCGCAAGGGCACATTTCAGTTGGGCCAGAACAGCCATGCATCTGGAAGCCACCTATACCAGGCTCATCCGTAAATGAGCCTTCTTCTGTTAAGAGGATCTTTTTGACCCATGTAAACCCTGCTCTTTAGGATGATCAAGCTTTTTCACGAAATTGCCATCCCGTAATCAAAGAATCCATCTGCGGGACAGGAATGTGACTCAGCTCAATTAACTCCATAATAACCATATCTCTCATCATGAATCGTACTTTGGCACATGTTAGTTGATGAAAAACATCGTAGAATGCCGTCCCGGTCCAACATCCATGAGGTACGACAAGCGGATCATTAACGATATAACCTACGGCTCCAATCGGTGGAATAACAACCTTAATCGCTTGATGATCCAAACGATTATCTGGATCTTTGACGAGATACACGGTATCCCCCACATGTAAAGCTTGCACGCCATGGAAATGGTCCATCCCATACATAGCTGCGAATAATTTGGTACTCATATCACCTGCTCCTTTTCCGGTATTTCTCCATAATTAAAATTTTATCATTGGTACATCCGTTTCATAATGTTTCATCCACTCCACAAGTTGCCTGCGTATCTCTCGACGAAACTCAAGAGGTTCAAGTACCTCAGCCTCAGGCCCAAACTGATACAACCATTTCAAAAATTCTCTGCTGCTATTCAGTGTCACTTCAAATAACAATCCCCCATCCGACATATTTGTCATTCGCGGGCGAACAAACATTTCTTCTTCTTTTATGTAGGGGGCCACTTTCTCAGAGAATCTCACCTTGAAATGGATATGTTCGTCGCCACGGTCAATAGACCATGTGTTCTTCATATACTGCGTTATGTTGAAATCACCCATGTCGAAACCGGTATTTGTTCGTGTCACATCCAAAAAACGGCTAATTCGAAACAATCGAACTTTTTGCAGCAAATGACAGTATCCAATCAAATAAAAACGTTGATCACGTGGAATGAGATAATAGGGATCGATATCACGAACTGTGATCTCATTTCTTGTCAGCGTATGATATTGAGTACGAATGGTTTGCTGGCTTAGAATAGCTTCGATGATGGGAATCAGCAAATTAGGGTCCTTTCCTTCCTCACGATAAGCTGGTGTGCCCATCCGAATAATTCCCGCAATATTCTCTACAATGTCACTGTTTCTTGATTTTAGTTTGGTATGAGCCGACATAACCTTGTCAAAAGCTGAATCAAACTCAGCAGGTAACTTGGAGGTATCAACTACGGACGGGAGCAAGGAGAAAACCATTGCTTCCTGTTCAGTAAAATCTAATGGATACATCGCAAACTCACCAATAAATCGGTAACCTTTGCCGTATCCTTCATTCATAATTGGGGCGACCCTATCCAAAATCCGGAGATCACGATAAATCGTGCGTACAGTCGTACCGCATTTCAGTGCCAATTCCTTGGCCGAAATTCCAGGATTTGCTTGTATAGCCTGAAGTATACGCAGCAGACGAATTAATTTCTCTGTCATGTAGTTTCTCCCCTTCGATATTTTATCGGCAAGGAAAACTAGTTCCTTTAGTACAGAACTAAATCTTTAGTCCCAATGTTATTTTCGCAATTTCACCATTTTTGTATAGTCCAATTGCACTCTTACCCCCCTTTAATATACATTCTCTTACTTGCTTGCGTAAAACATTAACCTAAAAGGCCTTAAACCTAAGCCTGAAAGCCTACATAAACTTTTAAAAAAAAATAAAAAAAACCTAATCTCTTCAAAGAGACAAGGCTTTCTTGGAATTACTGGTTATGTAACTTTAATAATTGATTCATCACATTCACCATATGCTCACATAGTTCAGGAATATCACCCATCTGGTCTTCATTCACACTGCGGTCAAAACATACATGAGCCGTGACGTTGTATGTGATCGGCTGTTCATCAAAGATATAGCGGATGTTCAGGCACATCCTCTGCTCAGGCCAGCTCGTCTGCAAAATCGAATGAATAACCGGGCACTGCGTCTCAGGCTCCTTCACAACCATACGAAACCGTATCTCCAAACGGCAACCCGGATGTGCCCCAGGCGTCTCCAGTATCTCCGCTGCAAGCTCCTCAAGGGAACTGCTTAATATGACCTCTCCTGTTACTTCCGGACGATCTCTGAGACAGAACTGTAATGTGAACTCTCTGGACATCACAGCCATCTCCAGCTGATCTTTACGCCCCGTAATCTGAACACGTTCATCCAGGTTATCCATATCATAGAGATAATTCTCAAACCCGACTTTCAGATTGTCATACACCGTTGGATCAAACATTGAAATAAACCCACTTTCTTTTCCTTTGACTTCATCTGCACTGGTTCTCATCACTTGATCAAGCCTATGTTCAGGTTTATTGTAGTATATTCTCACTTTCCATGCACTTTTTCCGCAGCGTCCAGCAGCTCCGACCGTTGTTACCCCTCTGTTGGATTATTCGCTCTCTCCAGAGTTGCGTCGGATGGCAGTACGTTTAGCTTCGGTTTAACCAGCGGCTGGCCAGCCGCTGACTTACTCCTTCGGTGCCCGAAGCTTTATTTTGCTTCGATGGTCTTTCTCTGCCATTGTCATTCTCTATATTCATTTGGATGGGAATTACACATTCATCGTTGTTTGTTCAGTTGCTGCTTCGCCAGTACTTTGAGAAAATGAAAGATTCGGAGGCATCACCTCATCGGGGAACGGACTAACGTATGACTCTCCGTCCAGCCTTTCCGTCAGTTCAGCCTTTGCCATCTCGATGAGCACAGGATCGAGCAGCGCTGCAATGGCAGTACACGCCATCGCTTTCCCCGCGAGCAGCATGCCTTTGTGGGCATAGCCGCTTTTGCCCTGCGCAACGGTCTGCCAGGCATGGATTGGCGTCGCGTAAGCCCAGGTCGCCGTGCCGCATTGCGCAGTTGGCACATTCCAACTGACGTCTCCAACGTCCGTCGACGCCGGCATAACGCGCATTGTCTCCATAAGTGGAGCAACGAAGCTCGCAAGAGGGCGAGCCGAAAGCATGTCATGAACCCCCTTGCCATTTTGCCGCGATGCACTCGCCTTATCCTCATCCGGGATCACAGCAAAGATCTCTTGGGCAAAGGCCAATTCATCCTCCGTATAAATGGGAAGCTCCAGCCCACTAAGGAACTCGTGCATTTTGCCTTCCAGGGTCGCATTCGGAATGAGATTGGACGCTCCACCTTCATAGTGATATGACATCTTGGTTCCCGTCATCAGAGCCGCTCCACGAGCAACATCGAGAACCCGTTCGAACAGGTCAGCCACCTGGGAGGACTTCGGCGCCCTAACCAAATAATTCACTTCTGCTTCCGCCTGAACAACATTGGGTGCGAAGCCGCCTGTATTCGTCACGGCATAGTGGATTCGGGCATCCGAAATCATATGCTCACGCAAGTAGTTCACTCCCACGTTCATCAGCTCGACCGCGTCCAGCGCGCTTCGTCCGAGATGGGGCGCGGCTGCCGCGTGGGCACTGCGGCCTGCGAATTTGAAGTGCACATGTAGATTGGCAAGAGAGGACATATGCATGACAACATTCATCGTGGCAGGATGCCAGCAAAAAGCGACGTCGACATCCTGAAACAAGCCTGATCTGGCCATGTAGGCTTTACCGGATCCACTCTCTTCAGCCGGACAGCCATAGTAGCGAACCGTGCCGGAGATTTGATGCTCCTGCAAATAATTCTTGACCGCAAAGGCAGCCGCAAGAGATCCTGCTCCGAGCAAATTATGCCCGCATCCATGTCCATTTGTCCCTGGCACAACAGGATTGAATACCGCTGCCCCCGCTTGCTGGCTAAGACTGGCCAAGGCGTCAAACTCACCAAGAATTGCAATGATCGGGGAACCGTTCCCGAAGCTGCCTATAAAGCCAGTGGCGAGTCCGGCAACACCTCTCTCAACGGAAAACCCTTCACGTTCCAGTTCCTTGCAGAGCAAATCTGCTGACTCAAACTCTTCGAATCGCGTCTCAGCGAAACCCCAGATCGAGTCACTTACATCAATAAATAAATCTCTCTTCCCTTCGATATACGCAGTAACCTCTTCAATGATCTTCTCATTCATCCTAAACACCTCTCTCCTTCATTTTGGCTAATCTTCATTATTCACAGGCAAAGGATGCAACAGATGCAGCAAATACTTTGAGTACCGGCTATCGGTCAATCAAATGCGAAGCAGGCAACGGCATGATCGTGACCTTTGAGCTCCGGCTCAAATTCGCGACAGATTGCTTTGGCGATCGGACAGCGCGTATGGAAACGACAGCCACCTGGCGGGCGAACCGGATTTGGCACATCCCCTTGGATGATAATCCGCTTCTGCGAACGAAGCCTGGGATCTGTTACCGGATTTGCACTAATCAAGGCGTTCGTATAGGGATGCTTCGGCACCCTGAACAGCTTCTCCCGGCTCGCAATCTCCACGATCTTTCCCAGATACATAACCGCTATTCGATCACTGATATAGCGGACGGCGCCGAGACCGTGTCCGATGAATAGATAAGCGAGACCCTCCTCCTTCTGGAGCTTTTTCAGGAGATTCAGAATCTGTGCCTGGATAGAGACGTCAAGAGCGGAAACAGGCTCGTCACACACGATCAGCCTGGGGTTTAGGGACAAAGCTCTCGCTATGCCAATTCGCTGTCGCTGTCCTCCTGAAAATTCATAAGGATAACGACTTTTGTCTTCTTTCGAAATTCCGACTGTTTCAAGCAGCATATCCACCCGATCCCGAACAGACGAACGACTCTCGAGTCGGTGCGCTAGCAGAGGCTCTGCCAGAATATCACTGATCCTCATCTGGGGGTTAAGCGAGGAGTATGGGTCTTGGAAAATCACCCCTATGCTCGCCCGGGTTCGGCGAAGTTCCCTCTTGCTAAGTTCTGCCAATTCCCGGCCGGCATAGAGAACCCTTCCTTCATAAGGAGTCTCTAGTTGAAGCAGCGTGCGACCGACACTCGACTTACCACAGCCCGATTCTCCGACGAGACCGAGCGTTTCTCCTTCGCGAATCGAGAAGCTGACTCCGTCGACCGCCTTGACGTATTCTGTGACCTGAGAGAAAATGCCCTGCCGGATCGGATAATACGTCTTGAGACTTTCTACGCTTAGCAAAGGTGGTCTCTCCTTTTTCAAACCTGGCATCTACAGCTCCTCCCTGAACCGAAGCTAGTCGTTATTCGATCATGGGTTGAACGTCCACTTGGCGACATTGTTCGTCAGGCCGACTGTACTGGTCTCAAGGCCTTTGCCAAGGTCTAGATTTTTGGCCGCAGCATACATTTGCTTGTCAGCGAACAGAGCGATAACCGGAACATCGTCGTGCAGGATTTGCTGAACCTGCTTATAAATCTCAAAACGCTTGGATGGCTCCAGCTCCTCCGCTCCTTGGACCAGCAGCTCGTCGACTTCGGTGCTCGAATAGTCTGCGATATTGAAGCTGACTCCTGTCTTGAACAGCCCTAGCACGGAGTTCGGATCGAGAATGAATCCGAGATTAATTATCGTCAAGTCGTAATCGTGCTTAAGTGCTCTTTGATAGGTTGTCGGAAAATCAAGCTTTGTCACTTGTACCTTCAGACCGACTGCTTTCAGATTCTCCGCAATGATGTCAGAAGCTTGTTCACGGATCTTGTTACCTGTCGGAACGACGAATTCAATCATCTGATTGAAGTCCCAGCCCGCTTCCTCCAACAGTGCTTTCGCTTTCTCCGGATCGTAGCCATACAGTGGTATTTCCTTATTGTAGTAAGGGTGGTTTTGGCCGAGCATGCCATCCACGAGTTCGCCTTGTCCTTTGAGCAATTGATCTACAATAAGCTGGCGGTTCATGGCATAAGCGATTGCTTGCCGTACTTTTGAATCCGGGAACTTCTTCGAATTGATGAACATAATGTTCGGATTGTTCGCATCGCCGTAGCCCGTAGTCACATTCGCCATATTGGCTACCTTGTCAAAATCCTGCACTGGAATAAGACCTACACCCGGAGAAGTCAACTGTATGTCCCCTGTCTGGAGCTGCGCTGCCAGATTTGTCGCCGGCATCATCTTGATGTAAATATTCTTGATATTTGGCGCACCTTCGTAATATTGCTCGTTCGCGGTCAGCTGAACGTACTGGTCCTTGGCGAATTTGACGAACTTGTAGGCCCCGTTGGTGACCGTAGGATTCATCATAAATTCATTTTTGTTCAGGTCCACCGGGGCTACATCTTTCAACATATGCTCTGGCAAAAAGCGGAAGTACGTGCCGAATTGACTCTTGAATTGATTCGTCTCCATCGGGTTTTTCGTTTTGATAACAAAAGTGTAATCATCAACCTTCTCATAAAATCCCAGCTCCGTTTGCCCCTCCTCTCTCTTACCGGCTTCGTTCAGTCCAGTGACAAACGTCATGTTGAGGAGTGTCTTCACGTTAACGTCCGTGAACATCCGGAATGTGAACTCAACGTCGTCCGCCGTGAACGATTCCCCGTCACTCCACTTAGCATTCTTGTTCAGCTTGATGGTGAAGTTCCGGTTGTCCGTCGTTTCGATTGATTCAGCAAGCTTCGGATCGAATCCATATTTGCTGTTCATCGCAACAAGCGTATCGCTCATCAACGAGTTAACGAAAACACCTGCATTATCCAGATTGAAGACATCGAATGTTGTCACCGGATTCACAAGACCGATATAAAGAGGCTGACCGGAGCCTCCAGAAGCAGAAGCGCTCTCGCCATCCGATCCCGGAGACGTTGTTTTATTGCTGCCAGAATTCGAACCGCAGGCCGAGACCAATACCATTAATAATGTCAGTACTCCGCAAATCCAAACTTTACGCACCCTTTTCATCTGATCTCCTCCACCTGATTATCTTTTTGAATGCCATATTTGAGAGATGCATTGTGGTTTATTGTTTAGGGTCGAGTGCGTCGCGCAGCCCGTCACCTACGAAGTTGATGGCGAGCACCGTCACCAGAATCATGATTCCGGGAGGCAGCCAAAGCCAGGGCTGGTCGGTCATGACGCTAATGGATTGAGCGTCCGTCAGCATATTGCCCCAACTGGCGGTCGGCGGCTGTACGCCCATGCCTAGGAAACTCAGCCCTGACTCCGCCATGATTGCCGCCGCAACACCAAAGGTCGCATTTACGATGATCGGTGCCAGCGCGTTCGGCAGGATGTGACGGAAGACAATGCGCGGCGTGCTGAGCCCCAGGGCGACTCCAGCTTTAATGTAATCCATTTGCTTGAGCGTCAATACACTCCCCCGGACAAGTCGGGCGATGGACGGCCAGGAAAACAGAGCAAGAACAAGTACGAGCGTCCAAAGCGTTGGTCCAAGCACACTGACGACAACGAGAATAACCATCATGTAGGGGAATGCCATAAACATATCGGTAATTCTCATGACCATCATGTCGACCCAGCCACCAACATAAGCAGACCAAAGACCGATGATCGTTCCGAACGCCACATACAGAGCGACCGTTCCGAACCCAACCGTGACAGCGACTCTCGTCGCGTATAGCAGACGGGACAGCACGTCCCTTCCCACCTGGTCAGTTCCAAGCCAATGGGAAGATGAAGGCGCGGCAGAAAATTCGGCGGTTACCGCATAAGGGCTATGCGGGGAGAGCCACGGGGCAAAGATGGCGATGAGGATAAGCAGCAAGGTAACGACAAGACCGGCGACGGCCAGCCGATGTTTCAGGAAACGCCGGGCCATTTGCCGGAAGACACCCTCGGGCTCTTCTTGTTGAATGGGAAGAATGACTCCTCCGGCGACTGGGGTTTGTACAGCAGACATCGAGTCCGCCTCCTCTCATTCGTGTTCGTTTCACAGTAATAAGCCTTAATTTAATGATATTGGATGCGAGGATCGGCTACCGAGTAGAAAATATCCGTGAGCAGATTGGCGGCCAGCACAATGATGGCAGCGACCAGATTAAGGCCCATGATGGTGGAATAGTCGCGGGACATGATCGATTGAATGGTCAACTGACCGATGCCCGGCCATTGAAACAACTGCTCAACAATGACGGCTCCCCCGAAGAGCATCGGGATTTCCATTCCGACGACGGTAATGATCGGAATCAGAGCGTTGCGTAGCGCATGCTTGTTGGTAACATAAAACTCTTTGAGCCCCTTGGCTCGCGCTGTTCGCAGGTAATCCTGCTTCAGTACATCCAGCATGCTGGCCCGAATATAACGCACTTTGCGTCCCGCAATACCGACGGCTAGTGCTATGGAAGGAAGCACTAAATGACTGATTCGGTCGCCTAACCCTCCTCCTCCACCAAGATCCTCCGTTCCGCCGACGGGAAGCCAGCCCAGTTGAACAGCGAAAATATAAATGCACACGAGACCAAGGAAAAACTGGGGAATCGAGGTTCCGACAAACGATAGTCCAGTCATGAGGTAGTCAAATTTCGAGTTTTGCCGGACAGCGCTCATAATACCGATCGGTAGCGCGATCAAAAGGCCAATAAGCAGAGCACAGATGCCGAGCAGCACCGTCTGCCCCAGACGCTCACCGATGAGCGAAATAACGGATTCGCTTGTGCTGAAAGAGTATCCGAGATTGCCGGACAGCAGTTGCCCTAGCCATTTGAAATATTGAATGATGATCGGATCGTTCAATCCAAGCTGCTCCTTACGCAACTCAAGCAGCTCCGGAGGTGTGTCCGGTGTCATGTACATGTCGATCGGGTTACCCGGCGCAAGGTTGATGATGACAAAGTTGATAATCGTAATGCCAAACAAGACGGGAATCGCAATCAGAATGCGGCGAATGACGTAAGTAAACATGCTCTCTCTCCTCTCTTGCGATTTATCCTGTAGTCAATGGATAATGACAAGCCGCTGCGTGTTCTCCTCCTTGCAGAAGAGGCTCCTCCTCCTTGCACTTTGCTTGAACGAACGGACAACGGGTATGAAACCGGCAGCCTGACGGCGGACTAGCGGGACTTGGCACATCTCCCTGAAGAACGATTCGCTCCTGTCCACGCTTGCGGGGATCCGGTACCGGATAAGCATTGAGCAAAGCTTGGGTATACGGATGGCGCGGACTCGCAAAGATCCGTTCCTTCGTTCCGATCTCAACCACCTTGCCAAGGTACATAACAGCGATGCGGGTACTGATGTACTTAACCGCCCCTAGACCATGAGCGATGAACAAATAGGTGAGTCCGAGCTCCCGCTGCAGCTCCTTCAACAGGTTCAAGATCTGTGCCTGAATGGAGACGTCGAGCGCGGATACTGGCTCATCGCACACAATAAGTTTCGGGTTCATGGAGAGTGCGCGGGCGATGCCGATGCGTTGCCGCTGGCCGCCTGAGAATTCATGAGGGAATCTCTGCTTGTAGCTGTGGGGAATGCCAACCGTATCCAGAAGGGTATCTATTCTTGCCTCTAGCTCTGCTCCACTGGCCAAGCCATGCACCCGCAACGGCTCGGCCAGCAGCTCCTGCACCCGCATCCGGGGATTAAGAGAGGAGTAGGGGTCCTGAAAAATCATTTGCATTTTCGTTCGTTCCTCGCGGAGGTCCGACATTTTGCTTGTCGTAATTTCTTGCCCTTCGAACCAGATTCGGCCGGCCGTTGGATTCTCGAGTCGAATGATGCTCCGGCCGATGGTCGACTTGCCACAGCCCGACTCACCAACAAGTCCTAGCGTCTCTCCTTGGTACAGCTCCAGCGAAATGTCGTCCACTGCTTTGACATTCCCGACTGTACGGGATAACAATCCTCGTTTGATGGGGTAGTACGTCTTTAAGCCTTCGATTTTAAGCAGAGGTTCTTGGGCCACTCTGCGTTCCGCAAGCGTCATATGCCCCCCTCCTCTCGCGTCTTCCAGGCACCGGGATCCTGTGACATCCAGCAGCGCACTTGATGTCCCTCCTGAACCGGAAGCAGCTTCGGCGCTTCGGAAAGACATTTCCCTGCGGCAAACTCGCAGCGAGTATGGAATCGGCAGCCCTTCGGCATGTTGGTAAGTGGAGGCACCGCACCCGGGATGGAGGTCAGCATCTCATCGGCATCAGTTTCAATGTGGGGAATGGACCTCATCAATCCTTGCGTGTAAGGATGAAGCGGCTTCTCAAACAGGGTAAACACGTCCGTTTCCTCGACCACCTGACCGGCGTACATGACCACAACCTTGTCCGCCATCTCCGCAACAACGCCGAGATCATGGGTGATGAGCATGATCGAGGCACCCATCTCTTCGCGGAGCTCCTTCATCAGATTCAGAATCTGTGCCTGAATCGTCACGTCCAGTGCGGTCGTAGGCTCATCGGCGATGAGTAGCTTCGGCTTACAGGAAAGTGCCATTGCGATCATCACCCGCTGTCTCATTCCCCCGGATAGAGAGTGTGGGTAGCTCTTCATAATCGCTTCAGGACGGGGAATGCCGACCTTTTCAAGCATTTCGACTGCGTATCTTTCAGCAGCCTTGCCTCTCAATTCGGTATGTAGCCGGATGGCTTCCGTCAATTGATTTCCAATAGTGAACACCGGATTGAGTGAGGTCATCGGTTCCTGAAAGATCATCGCAATATCTCCGCCGCGAATCAGGCGCAACTCGGCCTCAGGCAGCTTCGCGAGATCCTTGTCCATGAACCGTATTTCCCCCTCCCTGATGCTGCCGTTCTTGCCGAGCAGCCTCATGATCGAGAGAGAAGTGACACTCTTACCGCAGCCCGATTCGCCGACGATACCGATGGTTTCCCCCTTCTCCAGCTTAAGGCTGACCCGGTCCACCGAAGTGACTTCCCCTTTTTCCGTTTTGAAAACGGTCCTTACGTCCTTAAGCTCTAGTAGCATGCGCAACCCCTCCTTTGCCTCAATATTTGGTATGCCGATAAGCAGTTTTATGTTATGTTTATTAACATTTGAAAGAACATCCTAAAACCCTATTATGAAGGCACCTGTGAAATCCCACACTTTTTTCTCTTTTTTCTTGGGGAAAACTACATATTTTTCATAGGACACTTATGCTATATTTCAAATATAAGATTCATTTTCTTGCGAACGCCCCCTAACATTTCAATCATGTCTCTCTTCTTGTAACTTTATTTAACGTCAATATGACGATTAATTAAAGACACTTTACATTAGCTTTTGGAATCATTTCTTGGCATCCATGCCTCCGTAAGACCAGAAAGGTATCAAATTTTAAGAATTAATAAAAAAGAAGGGAGTGTGGGCCGTGTACAATCTTCTAATCACCGATGACGAGAGCGAAATTCGCAACGGTCTAAGTAACTATTTCCCATGGCATGAATTCGGTTATCAAGTTGTCGGGCAAGCGTGCGACGGTGAGGCTACACTCGCCTTTATCCAGGAGCAGCCTGTGGATGTGCTTCTCTGTGACATCCGCATGCCCTCCTTGTCGGGCATTGATGTAGCAGAACGGCTATACCGACAAGGCTCGGAGGTCAAGGTTGTTCTTCTAAGCGGCTTCAAGGAATTCGAATACGCGCAGTTGGCCGTACAGTATGGAGTCAAGAGATATTTGACAAAACCTACTAAATACACGGAAATCGCCGAAGTGTTCGGACATCTCCGAAGCGAAATGGACAATGCAAAAATGCCTGCCCCTCCCCTCTCTGCATCAACCGCAGAGAGCGGCCTGGCGGACCAGACCATCGAGAAGGTTAAGATTTACTTGCAGGATAACTTGTCCGCCGCCACCCTGGAGAACGCCGCAAAGCATGTTTTTCTTAACCCCTTCTATTTAAGCAAATACTTCAAGACCAAGACCGGTGAGAACTTCTCGGATTATGTGACGAAGCTTCGCATGCAACATGCGGCCGTACTTCTGAAGACTACCTACTGCAAGACATACGAGATCAGCGAAATCGTCGGGTACAGTAACGCAAAGAATTTCACGCGAATGTTCCGGAGCTTTTTCGGCATGACTCCGAGAGAATATCGGAACGAGGAATAACTTATGATCACGACCACCGTCCGCTTTTTCATCAAGAACCTGTTGACCTTCCTTTTGCCCATGCTGATCCCTCTCCTCGTTCTCGGTGCTCTGTCCGCCTTCCTGATCCAGCAGTACGTCGTTCACGGAATTAACAACAACAACATGAACATGCTTAAGCAGACCAAGGAGAACATTGAACTTCTGTTCAATGAACAGAACTCCCTGAACCTGCATATCATCGCCAGCACGACCCAGTTCATGAACCTCAAGGGTATGCTGAACAAGCCCCTGCCATCGGCAGAGGATTACCAACAACTGGCGGTCTTAAAAAATTTTATCGATTCACCCTCCATTGCCAGCCCCTATATTGATTCCATCTATATTTTTCTAAATAACGACAACCAGCGCTACATTTCCTCCGTTACCGGAGGCTTCATCGAGCTTGGAGAGGATCCAGACCACTTATGGTACGACAGCTATCTAAAGCATGAACATCACGAAGCAATTTGGACGGAAAGTCGGGCGGTTCCGCGCTATAATCTGAACGAAGAGATTGAATATGCAGATGTCATTACCATGTACCGCAATTTCAAGGTGTCAGATGACACTCGCGGTGTTATCGTCCTTAATATCAAACGGGAGTATATTGAACGCAGATTGAACGATCTCTCTACAGCAAAAGGGCAGCTGCTCGCCGTTGTCGATCAACAGGGCTTTGTTATATTCCGCAATAACGCCCGGTACGAGCTAAGTCCCGAGGAATTGGAACAGGTCATTTCAAGTAAAAGCAACTTTATTACGACACAAACTCCGAATGACGAGGCCTTGATCAATATGATTTACTCCAAGACCTATGACTGGGTATTCATCTCCGTCACTCCAAAGCAAACTCTGTACACCGCGCTTAATCGCCTGCTTCGCATTGGGGCTGTGCTGATGATCATGGCGTTGCTCGCAGCGCTTCTGCTAGCCTTTCATTTGACGAAGAAGAATTATTTGGACCTTAAGATCATCATGTCCATTCTCGGCGCAGCAGAACAAGGCAAGCCACTCCCTCTACACCGCACAAAGGGTAACAGCGTTCACAGCCAAATCATCCGCAGCTTGCTTCAAAATTTTATCGAGCACAACTATATGCGCGTTCAACTTTCAGAGAGCCAGTATAAAACGCAAGCCGCCCAGTTCGCCGCCCTACAATCGCAGCTCAACCCTCATTTTCTCTATAATACGCTGGAGACGATACATTGGAAGGCAGCAGGTTATACAGAAGGGCCGAATGAGCTAACGAGCATCGTGGAGCATTTGTCCGATATTCTGCGGTACTCCCTGGACGGGCAAAATGGACTTGTGCCGCTTAACGTGGAGATCGCCAATACGAAGAGCTACACAGCGATACAGAAAACAAGATATGGGGAGCGATTTTACATTTGGTGGGAGTATGACGCGGAGCTAGAGAAGTACCATGTGCCCAAGCTGATCTTCCAGCCACTGATCGAGAACAGCCTACAGCATGGATTGAGTCGTTCGGATCAGAAGCTGGCAGTCAAGATCAAGATTCAGCGTTGTGGCAATTCCCTCCGCTTGGCCATCATTGACAACGGCAACGGTATATCGGAGGAGCGAATGGTCGAGCTTCGCACGAGGTTGTTTAGTGATTCGACGGATGCAAACCACATCGGCCTTATTAATACACAGAGAAGAATTCAGCTTGCTTACGGTCATAAAAGTGAGCTTCGCATCAAGAGCAAGCCCGGCTGGGGAACGCTAATTGACATGACGCTTCCAATCAGTTAGTTCGTGGATTGGTGGCTGGGGTGTTACAATATTTTTCACATATTTTTCACTTCCAGATGTTTGTCCTGGAAATATAAAAAGCCCAGTCACTAGGACTGGGCTTCGGCTAAGCATGGGATCTGCTGAGATCCCTAAGCTTGGCTTATTCTTCTGCAGCTTTTTCTTCAGTTGCTGGTTCAGCATCCTCAGCAGAAGCCGTTGGCTCTTCCTCAGCCGCTTGTGGCGGCATGACGGACGCGATGATCGAATCAGGTGATGTTACGAGTGTCAAACCTTTATCCAGTTTGATATCCGCAGCAGTCAAGCGATCACCAATATCCAATCCGCTAACATCAACTTCAATGGACGTTGGCAGATCCGCAGGCAATCCTTCTACTTCCAACTGTGTCTCCTGTGTCTGGAATACACCGCCAGCTTTTGAGCCAGCCGCTGTACCCTGGAAGTCGATCGATACACTTACGCTGATCGGCTTGTTCTTGGAAATTTGCAGGAAGTCTACATGCAGCAAACGTCCATTACGCTCCTGCTGATCTTTGATCAGTACGGGAATCGTTTTACCACCCTCAACATTCAGGTTGAACATTTCGGAGCGGCCTGTGCGTGCCACTTTCAGCATCTCTTTTTCATCTACATGTATTGAAGCACCTTCAAGTCCTGGGCCGTAAACGACTGCAGGAACTCGTCCGCCTTGTCTTAACAAGCGCAGTGCTGCACCTTTCTTTTCCGTTCTTGGCGTTGCTGTAAGTTGAGCCATTTTTCCGTTGGATTTCATGATTGAACATCCTCCTTCAAGGGATCACTACATTATATTTGTTGGAAAGCGCTAGAGCTTCGCTTATAGACCATAATGGTCTTTTTTCCTTTGGCCGAATCGTGGGCCATATCTATATTTACCCCAATGATAGAGGATCTCAAACACGAAACAGGACAATTTTTTATTTTTGGCTAAGCTATGCTTCGTATAATCAGACCAAAAAAAGCAGTCGGAATCTCTTCCAACTGCTGGTTTATCAAGGTTTTGACGAACTACGTTCGAAGTTATAAATAAAGAAACTATGCGCTATCACGATCCTCCGTTTTTTCGCTTTCGCGGATGATCTGCATCTCGTCTGATCCGCTACGGACAATAATGTGCACATCCCCATCTTCAGGTACAATGTCCACGTAACGGTCTCCGCACGTATCTTTAGCTTCCCATTCGTTCAATCGAATGATCAATCCCAGATGATGCAGACCCGGAGCAACGCGGAAGCGGGCTTCAGCGGCATTTCCGACTCGTTCCAGCTGTACTGCTCCGTCCTCCATACCGGTGCCCCACACCCAGACATCCCAACCTTCATAATGCTGGTCTTCCCGTTCGTATCGAAGCGTGACAGTTCGCGAAATCTGTCTATGAATCGTCACGGCAAGAGTTGCCCGAATTCCTCCAGCTTCAGCAATAATATGGGTTACTCCAGGTGTCATCGCACGTACGATCCCTGCTGCACTCACCGCTGCAAGTTCTGGATGAGAAGAGCTCCACCGTACATTCGAATCCTGAAGCGGCTGACCAAATTGATCAAGGACCAAGGCACGGAAGCGACTGATTCGAGTCATGTACATGACTGGTTCGCCCACAATTTCGATTCGTTCAGCATGACGATAATCCACTTGTAACATACAGCTTGCCGTTATGTCCCCACAGTGGACTGTAATCGAAGCTTCCCCTTTTTCCAGTGCATGGATTGTTCCATCAGGCTGGATCTGAATAATATCCGGATCAGAAGAAGTCCAGGTAACCGGAGCTTTTTCTACCACATTGCCAATGCTGTCCCGTACGATCGCTCGCAGTTGAGTGGTCTCCTTCGGACTATATACCTGGCGAGGAAAACTAATCTCCACTGTTGACGGCTCAGCGCCTCCAGCACGCTCTGTGTCATACAGTACCATTAATGACCATCGTTCTATCTGCACAGTACCACGAACCGTCTCGATCAGATCTGTACCTGCCTGATGATCATTGACTACGACATGCCAGTCCCCTTCCCCCAGGTCCACATGCTGCTCATGTTCCGTTCCGTTATAAATGACCATAATCTGATTCCAGGTGTCCTGATTCGCACCATCCTGAAGTATAAAGGCAACTACATTGCCATCCGCACGAATTACACGAAGGTGATTTCGTACCTGTTCAGCATCAATCATGCGAAAAGCGGGATGTGTGCGACGCAGATGAATAAGACCACAATAGTAGTCGAACACCGGTCTGAAGCGTGATTTGTTGGCCCATGTGATGGCGTTCACCGCATCCCCGCTCCGATAACTGTTATGGTCACCGGCTTTGGATCTGAGCATCTCATCCCCTGAATGCAGAAACGGAATTCCTTGAGAAGTAAGCAGAATGCCGGAAGACAGTAACGAGCGACGAACCATCTCATGATCCAAAACATCATCTGCATCCACATACCGATAAGGATCTGCTGCTTTTACAGCGGACTCAGCACTCCCACCACCCACGGGCTGTCCGTCCTTCCATACGGGAAATCCTAATTCATGTCTTAGATTCATGGTTGTCGCAATTTTATCCCACAGATTGAGATTGTCATGGGCAGTTACATAATTGACAACCTCCACAGGTGAAGAGGTGAAATCATCCAGTGCTCCTGCCAATCCTCTGAGAATCTCATATTCCTGTCCTCCGGCACCCGTGACAAACCCTCTGCCACTTCCATCACTATCCCCCTTGATTGCGCTGCGAAAATGATCATTAAATACTGCAAATCCCTGACCACGCTGGGTTCCTTTTAATGTTTTGCGGTCCAAAGGTGAATCTCCACCCGTCCAAGGTTCCCCATAGATCAGAAATGCCGGATCGATCTGCTCCCGCAATTCGCGTGTCAATTCGTTCATCGTTTCCGTATCGATCAGGGCCATAAGGTCAAATCGAAATCCGTCCACATGATATTCTTCTGCCCAATATCGGAGAGAATCCAGAATATATTTTTGCACCATTGGACGCTCTGTCGCCAATTCATTGCCTACACCGGAACCATCACTGAGGGTGCCATCCTCCCGATAACGGTAATAATAGCCTGGTACAATCCGTTCAAAAGGTCCTTCTTCCACGCTGTACGTATGATTATAGACAACATCAAGTACAACACGAATGCCTTGTCTGTGCAGCGATTGTACGAGTAATTTGAGTTCCCGAATTCGAACTGCCGGATCACGAGGATCGGTAGCGTAGGAACCTTCGGGAACGTTATAATGTTGCGGATCATATCCCCAGTTGTATGGTGCTCTGACATTCGAACCAACATCCGCTGTAGCGAGTTCATTCACCGTCTGATAATCCGCCACAGGCAGAAGATGTACATGAGTGACTCCCAGTTCGGCAAGATGGTCTACGCCAATGCTATTGCCTACTTGATCCGTCAGACCGGATGCTGTGAATGCCAGATATTTTCCCTTATACGGAATATCTGCATGTGGGTCAGAGGAGAAATCACGGACATGCAACTCATATAACACGGCATCGACAGGACGCAGAAAAGCAGGTTTGACATCCAGGTCCCAATCGACCGGATTGGTGGTCTCAGGATCTATAATAGCCGTTCGTTGCCCATTAGCCGTTACCGCTCTGGCGTAAGGATCAACAACGACTTCAATCCGCTGAGCATCATGGATAATTCGGTACATATAATAATGTCCTGCCCAATCGCCTGAAAGCTCTAAAGTCCATATTCCGTCCGCATCACGTGTCAAGGAATGTTCCCTTCCACCCTTATGATCTTGCACCTTACCTTCCTCGTTGTAATGCCCTTCATCTTCAAAAATCAATATATCAACCTGTTGTGCCGTAGGTGCCCACAATTTAAAAGTACTTGCAGCACGAGTATATGTTAAGCCAAGATCGTTGCCTTCGTAACGAAAAGAAGTCCATTCCGGCATCGTTCCCACCGCCTTTATATCCATTGTTTTCGTGTTGTCCCGATGTTACGGAGCGGGACGTGATTTGTCAACCCGGGGTTGTCTGTACTCATCATATCGGTTCAATTTGCGTATTCAATTAGCAATCGCTTTCAAAATATAGATATGAAAACATGCGCCATAGATTGACAGCATTTGTACCTGTCCTGACAAAAAAAATTCAAAAAATTCAAGAATATATTGCAGCGGGATGTCATTTGCTTTTAAACAAAGCTATACTTAGCTACGCATTGAACTGATGGACGTTCTAGTTCTTCCGAGTATAACAAACTCCTGCTATGGTCGAGCCATCGCTCTTTAACTCGACAAAAAATCGCCCTTCCAATTGGAAGGGCGACTCATTTTCATTTTTCATCCAAGCTATAGGAAATTGGACATGCCCTTGTAAGCACTCTTTCTCTTACGAGTACACTACATTTCCTTGCCTGGCAAGTAGGATCGCGATCAGGAATTGGAATACATCACCGTTATGGATAGTGCACTCACATGTACCTGTCCGTCCTGTACGGTGCATATCGTATCAACGCCTGCTTGTCCTTTCTCTACAATCACATTCCATGTCCCTGTGGGAATAAGGATGTCACGGTTTTCCTTTGCCGCGTTATAGATCACAACAATGCGATCCCACGAATCTTTGGCTGCTGTACCGTTCAGTTCATACGCCAGCAGCCCATTACCTTTTTCGATTAGACGAACATGCTTCTCAATCTCTTCCCGTGTACGAAACCGAAATACTGGGTGCTCTCGCCGAAGAAGAATCAGCCCACGATAATAGTCAAATACCGGCTTGAACAGCTGTTTTTGCTCCCAATGAATGGCATTGACTGCGTCTCCACTTTGGTGGCTGTTGGCATCCCCATATTTGCTGCGAAGCAGCTCATCTCCAGCCGCGATCAGGGGAACACCCTGGGAGGTAAGAACAATACTATTGGCAAGCAGACAACGCCTAACGGTCTCATTCCCCAGAATGTGTTCCGGATCAATCTGCAGGTAAGGCTTAGCCTTCCCTACAGCCTCTTCCACACTTTCGCAACCTCGAATACGTCCATCATCGTCATAGGTGAGGAAATTCAATGTATCGTGGAGTCCTTGTGTACGTGCGACTTTGTCCCACAGATTGAGATTATCGTGCACCGTTACATAGTTGATCGTCTCGGATGGACCATCCGTAAAGTCCTGAACGGCTCCCCGGACGCCAGTCCACAATTCGTCTTCTTTCCCGTCCGCCCCCGTCGCAAATCCCGTACCCATGCCATCGCTGTCTCCCTTGATCACTCCGCGGAAATTATCGTTAAATACAGCAAAACCCGCCCCGCGTTGCGTTCCTTTTAGGGTCATATCATCCCCAAGTGGCGAATCCAGTGCGCCCCATGGTTCACCATATAACAATATGGAAGGTGACACTTCAGTATGCAATTCCGCTGCAAGCTGTTTCATCGTAGTAGTGTCGATCAGGCCCATCAGATCAAAGCGAAAACCGTCCACATGGTACTCCTCTGCCCAGTAACGGACCGAGTCGATGATAAACTTGCGAACCATGGCGCGTTCAGTAGCCACCTCATTGCCTGTACCTGAACCATTGCTATAGGTCCCATCGGCGTTTTGACGATAGTAGTACCCTGGTACCAGTTTTTCAAAAGAGCTGCCTGCCGTATCAAACGTATGATTATATACCACATCCATAATGACACCTATTCCCTTGTTATGAAGGGCAAGCACCATGGATTTGAATTCACGAATTCGTGTCTCCGGGTCGTCTGCACGTGATGCATAGGAACCTTCCGGGACATTATAATGGAGCGGATCATATCCCCAGTTATAGTTGGAGGCATCCGTCGTATCACCATCTACTCTGGATTCATCCACCGTCGCAAAATCAAATACGGGTAGCAGATGCAAATGGGTAATCCCGAGTTCAACCAAATGATCGATTCCCAATGTGTTGCCCCTCGAATCAAGCAGACCCGTCTCGGTAAAAGCCAAGTACTTGCCTTTATTCGTTATTCCCGACGAAGGATGAATGGAGAAATCACGGACATGCAGTTCGTACAGGACTGCATCTACAGGACTGGTCAATTCGGGGCGAATATCCTCACTCCATCCGTTCGGATGTGTCTGCTCCATTCTGACAATGACACCCATTTCTCCATTCATGGTCACGGCTCGTGCGTAGGGATCTACTGCCTGGGTTGAATGTCCATCTTCGAAAGTAGGCATGTACATGTAACGGTAGCCGCTTAAATCGCCCTCCAGTTCCAGGACCCAGATGCCTTCTTCTTTCTTTTGCATAGGTAACGCCTGCTGTTTCCGTTGATTGGGCTCATCCTCCGGGGTCCCCCCTGTCAAAGGTGGATACAGAAGTAGTTCCATCTGAACGGCTAACGGTGACCAGACTTTGAAGCGACAGACTTGTGCTTCTAATGTGACACCTAAATCTCTTCCTTTGTATGTATCTTCTAAAATCAATAGTTCCTGCTTACCCTCTTCAATCATGTGGTTGTTCCCCTCTCGTTGAGAAAATTAATGAATATGGCTGGAACGAGTGCTCCTTACCCTTTATACCCGTTCTGCTGCCCAACCATAATCCGAATTACACAAAAGAAGACAAACGTCATGTAGATTCACATAACGCCTGCCTTCTTTATGGGTAAAACGACTTCTCTCTAATGTGGTACCTGGGATTGGAAATCATTCCGACTGGATTGATCGGCGTGGTACAAGACCACGTCCCCATCTTGCATCGGCCAGCTTCTCCCCTGACTATCTATCGAACTGTAATCAAAACCTTCCATTTGCCATTGATTCATCAACGGTGCATGAATATATTGCAGATGGGGTGCATTCGTATTGCCACTGCGCAAAGTTTCGATATTGAAGTTGACTGCAATGTAACCTTCCCTCAGAAATACCTTTGCCTTGTCATCCAAACGGTTTTGTCTGGCAAGTGATTCGAGATCGGTTCCTTTGGGCACTGCATATACATCCGCTGGCAAGCTATATTCCCCATACCAACGCTGAATCGCTGCATTCGCCCGATCCACATTAACACTGGAGGGAATATCTGTTTTTGGGCCAATGAGTGTGCGGATCTGTGAAGGAAGAATCATCCAGTCATAACGACCTACCCACGTTTTATGATGAGAGGTCTGATCCACGAAACGAACCATATGCTCAGCCACTGTACTCTGATTGCGTTCCTCTTCCGTCAGTTCATAAGTATACTGGTAGCGAGCTGTATCACCTAACTCTGTACCAGGTACATTCCGCAACCGTGAGTTCAGGACAACAAAACGTTTTTCTAAATCTTGTGCTGATCCAATACGAATGAGTCGTTCCTGTCCCCGATGGTAGTATAGATCTACTTCTTGTCGGGTGGTGCCATCTTTACTCACAAAAGAGAACGTTGGCGTGACTCGGATACCGTCCTGTTTCCCAAACATATTACCTTTGGTCTTCAGATCAAACTTGAAATGGTAACCCGTCTTCACCGCTGCATTTCGGAAACCCTGTACCGGATGACTGCCGGGACGAATAGGCAGGACATAGGGAGCCAAATTACCTCGGGGATCTCTGTCGATACTGTTTCCACCGGTCCAGTAGCTCACACCCGTTGGTTCGGGGCTGCCCATCCGCTTGCGGAACACATTTTCCCAGTTGTAGTCTGAAATATCCGTGATGTGAAAATCATACAACCGTCCGATAACCTCTACAGCAACGGTATCTGCTGCGACATGATGGGTCAGATTTGTGTTGGCATCCTGTTGTTCTGTCAAGTTTACAGGTGCATTCTCGGCAATATTACGAAACTCAATCTGATAATGTCCTTCATCTACCCATACAGGAAGATAAAAAGGGGTGTCCAACTGATTTACCGGAATATCTACCCATGTCAGAGCCGGGATGAACTGGCTTCTGGCAGCGTTATACACATCGAATGGAAAACGAACCTGTTTGATCCGGAAATATTTCGCATAATCACGGTTTCCATAACCAGGGTAACTCGCCACATCCAAATGTTGTCCTGAGGTCGGTATACGCACAATGAATGGACGCTCTAGAATAAGTGCAGCTCTGGTCGGATCGGGTGTAGTCTTCTGATTATGCGGCTGATCATCTGACACCCAAGCATAGTTCACAACTGGAGTATGTACTGTCACCGAGTTGATACCTTGGATGGGGAACTTCTGATCCTGCCCTCCGTTAACATTGCCAGGGAGCAGTCCATACGTAATCTCACCCGTGGTCGACTGGTTAGCTTTGTTCATCAATGTGTTCTTGATCGTCAGACGGTTCTGGTACAGAACATCATCTCCAATCATGCCAGGTTGCGGGATCGTCCCAGGTCTTGGAGCGGTTTTCTCCAATGGGGCAGGATCCATAATTGTCGCTCTATTAAAGGTCACCTTGTCGTTATTAACAGTGTTCTCTCTAACCTTCGCTTCAGCTTCAGATTGAAACAATGACGTTTCATCCGGCGTAGGCGGTTCAGCCGAACCACCCGGAACCCCTCTGATGCCAAGATCAATTTCTTGACATGGCGCAGGTTTCACATGATTGGTAACCGTAGTATCCATAGCCGATTGCAAAGTCGGCGGTGTATATGCATTGGGCATCAGGGTCACGGTGTCACCATAACCGCCTAGTGCATAGTTAGATACTTTGGCCTCATTTAACTTGTATACCTCCAGGTTATCGATCTGCCAATAGCTATATGTCCTTGTTACTTGCATAGACTTATCCCCAGGCACATCAATTTCTCTGGGCTCAGGAGGTGTTCCTGGATCCCCCTCACCACTAGACGCTCTTCCCGGAATCGTCCAGGTTTTATGATAAACCCTTTTCACAGGAACCGTGTAAGTCACCGTTCCTGTCATGTTAACCCAACGGTGCTGAAACAGATATTCCTTGGTCAAGACATTGGCATAGAGATCTTCCGAAGTCGGAATACCACGGGTAACATCGAACTTCTCAGATCCCCGATCGTCTGCTTTCAACACACCCCGAACAGACGGGTCCATAACCGATGCTTCAATAACCGTGCCTCTACTAGGTGGGCTGATGGTCACAGAGCAAGCGTTCACAGGATCGCCCCCCGGATCGCCATCATTACCACCTTCTCCATTATTCGTGCAGTCCTTCACCTCAAGCACCTGAGTCCCTTGTTCATCCAGTTGCTGGGCAGAATCAAGAAAATGGGCTTTTATCGTAGTGCTGCCCACGATCCCTTTTGTCGTAATTTTGCCATCAGCACCGATCGTGGCTATTGTTGGATTCGAGCTCTGCCACGTCAATTTGGGATGAGCTGTCAGTTTATGAACAGTGCGATCCGGTTTGGTTAGAACTGCTTCTGCCTGTAGAGGTGTCGTATTGGCTTTACAAGCATTCGGCAGATTCACAACGAGTCCTGTCTCAGACGTGACTGTTATGGTCGCAGTATCGGAGATCAGGTATGTACCATTGTTCCAGATCGCACGCACAGTAACCGTGCCTGGACTTTCGGCCGTTAACATGCCTGTTTTCAACTCGACACTCGCAATTGTCTCGTCAGAAGAAAACCATTTGATCTCTGCTTCTCTTCGGGATACGTCGATGCCCTCACCAAAAGCTACCGCACCATAGCCCTTCGTCTTCACCAAGGCTTCCATCTGCTGGGTTTGCCCTATTGTGAGGGTTGAATCTGGGGTTACATCGATTTCTTTTTCTTCTTCCAAATCTCCTTCCCAGATGATATCCATGGGCGTAAAATAAGAAACATTGTATTTAGGACAGCCCGCCGTTGTTTGCCCACCATTTGCAAATGGACTCTTGTCTGTTGGTATGTGGTATCCTCCAGTAATCGTTCTTATTGCAACAATTGTTGAAGGAAAAGGTGGGGCAGGGTCTCCCACACCGGTATATGAATCTTGATCTGCTCTCCCCTGATAATTAACATCATGGATCCGGACATTAAGGATGCTTGAGGCTTCAACTCGTCTAGAATTATAATCAGGCCAGTTTTCTGCAGGCCATCTACTGAAATCTACACTATCCGGAACTTCTGCAGCAGCAGGGAATGGACTGGAGCAGCTCCCTGCATTATTCGCATAAGTTGGTCCCCCAGCATGGTCAGCTCTAAATTGTCCACTATCAACTTGGTACCAATATACTCCTGGCCTCCCTACAGTAGGAGTGGCTAGTATTGTAACCTTCCGAGGGTTTTTCATAGATTTAGGTCCATACTCATCTGTAGCAGCATGAACAACGTTCATAGGAAAGTAAAATACGAAAAATAATAATATTTGTGAAATAAAGATACACACTAAAATACTAGCTGAAAAATAATTAAGCTTTTTCATTACAACTTGCTCACCATCCTGATAAGACTACCTTTGAATTCTAAATTCTCCTTCTGTATCTGATTTCAAAAAATAAGACCAGGATTTATTCCTTAAAGTCGATGTAGTCCAAAATCTTTTCTGTAATCCTTTTTTTATAAGTTCTCCTGAATCCATAGGAATTGTCACAATACTTTGTTTCTTAGCTAAGTCTAAATCAAGACGATTGAATTGTATTAACGAATCCGAAAGACCTTGGTTAAATGTAATTAAATTCGAGGTTTCTAGATTAGATGTAAATGACACATCTGCAAAAGTTCTATAGGAGCCACTTGCATACTTATCCGGAAGAAAAAGCTTCGCGTAAATACCCCTCGGCTTATTTTGAGTAGCGTCTACAACGATAAACCGATGAATTTTTAATACACCAGATTTATTGCTTAAATTTATATTTCCTTTGGATAAATCGGATATCATGATCGAACCTGAACTATACTTATAATTACTAATTGTCGTTAAATTCGTACCCGTCGTGCCGACCTCTCTCATCTCATTCAAGTCACTATACTTCCCGGCATCCGTGCCCTCTACGTCCATATAACGCAGCAAAATGGCCGATACTTCTGAACGAGTGGTAGAATCGGCAGGCTTTAATGTGCCATCCTGGAATCCACCGACAATGCCTGTCCCACGAACAAGGGCAAGATACGGAATCTGCTCGGCACGAATGGTGCCGCGGTTCACTTCCGGTGTGGGAAGTAGCGTATTTGTCGTATCCTTAAAAGCATCCTGGAAGCTGGCTCCGGACTTGATCAGTCCATTGGCAATCCATTTCATCATCTCGTAACGCGTTAGCTCCGCATTCGGATTGAAACCTTTGGCGTAATCACCAGCATTAATGAATCCTTGTCCTACAAGCTGGCTAACTGCTGCTTCAGACCAATGCCCCTTGAGATCAGCAAAGGGATTCTGCACCTGTACCTTTTCCAGTCCAGTCGCACGGGCAAGTATTGTCGCATATTCCCCACGTGTGATTTTGCCATTGGGACGAAACGTTCCGTCTTGGTAACCAGAGATCAGATTTTTTTCATAAGCTTTGGCAATTGTTGCTTGAGCCCAATGCCCCTTGATATCCTTGAACTTGCTAAGGGCAGTATCACTTGTTACCGACTCCGCATTCGCTGTTGACGTCAAATGTACGGGGCCAATCGGTAATAGTGTTGTTGCCAATACAGCTGTCGTTAACAATCCAACGATCCAAACAATCCGTTTTTTCTTCTTCTCATGACCTTCAATTTGTTTCTTCAATCTACTCACGCTCCTATGTACCTTAGTATGGGGATGCTTTACTTGGTCAACCTAGTCACTTCTCTTCATAACCAAAACCTAAATTTGCCATAATAATCAATATTCTACCATGTTGTACTAGGCTATTGGTATTATTTTTCGTCCATCCCCATCACTTCAAGGCGTGCAACGCTCCTTCCATAGACCCACTTCATTCGCTTAAAACACAAAAAAAGGCCATGAATCCGCAGATTCATAGCCTTATGCTTTAAGGGTGTGGTCTTTCTTATGATATTGGAAAATGAACTCACTCATAGAATAAACCATATCATTCCATTTGATCAACCTTTTTTTATTTCATCCAGCTTTATTTTCCGTTCAATTCCTTATAGGATGCTTCCAATTCCGTGATCAATTGATCACCACCGGCTTTTCTCCAGCTTGCGATTTCCTGCTCCCAACCTGCATCATCGATTTTACCCATAATGTACTTGGTCTGCGCATCCCATATCATCTGATCCAGCTCCTGACCACGCTCGGTATAGATCGCCGAAGACAAGGTGAGTGCCGGATTGGCAATGGCGTACTGCTCATTCTCACGCGCCATCTTTGTACCTTTCATACCAATGGGAACATCGACCAGTTCAGCCACGTTATAACCTTCAATGCTTAACAAATTATCCCGATATGGCTTCACTTCACGCTGATAAGCGTCGAAATCTTTGAGTTCGGTTTTGCCATCCGCAGTCTTGGTATAGTGCACATCGAGCAATCCACGGAGCTGCAACGTGCTCAATTCCTCATCCATCAACTGATCCAGGAAGGTAAGAACCTTCTTCAATTGCTCCTCATCCGTAACGGATGCTTTCGGAATGACCAGCATTCCGTAGTTCCCAGGCTCTCCGGCGATGCGAATACCATCGGTTCCTTGGAACGGAGCCACGTCAATCTCTCCATCCGGAGCGTTAGGTGTAAGCCGCTGCTGAGAGGACTTTCCGTTCTGGGCCACACCGTTAAGCTTCATGCCAACCAGGCCGGAATCCATTTTTTTGTCCGCATCAGAAGGGTCAAGAGCTGGGAAATCACTGTTAATCAGTCCCTCGCTAAACAGACGCTTGAAGAGCTTCATTGTGTCCACGTATTCGGTGGTCAAGAACTCCGGGGTCAGTTTCCCTGCTTCATCCACACCCCATTTGTTGACGCCGCCAATACTTACAGCAATCCGCGTCAGTGGGGAAGAGACACCCTCATTATACTTTTTGAAGAGCAGTGCACCGTACGTATCTTCCTTCCCATTCCCGTCAGGGTCATCCTTACGAATAGAGCGCATCACTTCATACCACTCATCCAGCGTTTTGGGTATATCCAGCTTCAATGTATCAAACCAGTCCTTGCGATATACGATCGCAGTCCGTCCAATATCCCGGAAGTTCGGAATACCGTAGACCTTGCCTTCAATTTTGATATTGTTAAAATAAGCTTCGGATTGGGCAGATAGGTTTTTATAATCCTTCAGGTAAGGCCCCAGTTCCCAGAACAGTCCCGTTTTGGCGGCATTAAATGTTGTCGGTACATAATTCACACGCATAATGGTCGGCATCTCGCCTGAAGCAACCATAACGTTCACTTTATCATCAAAAGCAGACTGTGGAATCCACTGTACATTAACATCCGTATTGGTATATTCCTCAATCTTCTGTTCAATCCCGTTCTCCTTGGCCGGTATATCACCTACCTGCATTAAAGAGATGGAAATGGGAAGTTTACCTTCCCCTGCAGCAGGCGCTTTTTCTCCCCCACAACCTGCAAGCAACCCAGCGGACATTGCACCAATTACAACGATTCCGCCTAAACGGGACATTGGACCTTTTGGACTCATGAACCATCTCTCCTTTTTGATAGCCAAATTGTTCAGCAATCTTGCCTCATTTCACTCAAATCAACGATGTATGCGCTATCATAAATGATCTGAAGAAAAGAACCAGCATTACGCCAGTTCAATCTCCACCCCTGCCAAAATGAACGGAGCGACCGACTTCGGATCATTGATCCGAATGGACTCGGTCACATAATACTCATAGGACCCGTCACGATACGGGCTTCCTCCAAGACCTGCTCCGCCATTACACTGCGTCAAGGACAGCACGCCTTCACGATCCGTTTGCAGCAGATGCTGTAGCAGACCCTGGTACCCTTTTTCCGCAACCGCTTTGAACTTGCCGCTTAGATATCCTTTACGTACACCTTTGGCCAATGCATAGACAAACATTGAGGTGCCGGAAGCCTCCAGATAGTTTCGCTCACGTCCCGGCTGATCCAGCAGATGTGGCCATAGTCCGGTCTGTTGGTCCTGCACATGCAGCAGAGCGTTTGCTACCCGTTCGAAGATGCCCACAATCTGCCCGCGCTGCGGATGATCTACCGGCAGATGATCCAATGTATCCACAACCGCCATCACATACCAGCCCATCGCCCGGCTCCAGACATGCGGAGAACATCCCGTCTCCCCCGAACTCCAGCGCTGCTCTTTGCTCTCATCCCAGGCATGGTACAAGAGACCACTACGCGAATCACGTGTACGTTGCTCCACCAGCAAGAGCTGCAGAGCCGCCTTGTCGAACCACTTCTCTTCACCCGTCACCGCGCCATACTGGGTCAGATACGGAGTGGCCATATACAATCCATCCAGCCACATCTGGAAAGGGTAAATCTTCTTATGCCAGAACCCACCTTCACTCGTATGTGGCTGTCCCTTGAGCTGAATCATAAGCAACTCCGCAGCTTTGCGGTACTTTTCTTCACCCGTTTTCTCATGCAGTAGGAACAGTGATTTTCCCTGATTGATCTGATCCAGATTATATTCCTCAACCGTATAGGAACGAATCGAGCCATCTTCCTGAACAAAGTGATCCATTAGCTCACGAATGTAGTCAAAATACTTTTGCTCCCCGGTTTGCGTGTACAGCTCCTCCAGTGCTTTCAGAAAGCAACCATTCTCATAATGCCAAGTGGAGTACAGCTCATGGTTGCGATAACTTTCCATGAATTGCTGTGCCATGCGCACCGATGTGAATTGCAGTGTTTCTTTCATGATCAAGCCTCCGCTTCCGGCTCTTTATTGAGCCTGTTTTTTATAATCTTCGGCATATTCCTCACGAATCTTGTTTCCACCCGCATTGCCCCAATTCTCGATTTCCTTTTCCCAGCCACTTAGATCGATCTTGCCCATAATGTATTTGGTTTGCGCATCTGCAATGACCTGATCCAGATCGGCCCCGCGGTCACCATATGTTGGAGAATATAACGTCAGCGCAGGGTTTGGCACAGCGTGCTCCGCCAGTTCCTTCGCAAGCGCCGTACCTTTTTCACCCAGTTCGGTATCCTTCAATTTCGGTACGTTATACCCTTCGACATAAGGAAGGTTGTCACGGTAAGGCTTCACTTCACGCTGGAATGCATCGAAGTCACTCATCTCCACCTGATCTTCGCTCACTTTGGTGTAATGTTTATCTTCCATACCACGCATCAACAGGGTAGCCATCTCAGGGTCCATCAGTTTATCCAGGAAGGAGAGCAGGTTCTTGAGTTCTTCTTCCGATTTCACCGTCGATTTAGGGAATGCCAGAATTCCCGAATTACCCGTCTGTCCTGCAACACGATCTCCGTTCGGTCCAAGCAAACCAGCGATGTCTACCACACCATCCGGATTGTTTTTAGACAGACGCTCTTGCTGACTTTTTCCATTCTGGGCGACACCAACACGGATACCCACAACACCGGAATCATACTTTTTCTCCGCTTCCGTAGAGTCGAATACGGCAAAGTCCTGGTTCAGCAGTTTCTCATCATACAACCGTTTCAGCAGCTCCAGCACCTGCATATATTCCGGCGTCATGAATTCAGGCGTGAAGCTGCCATCTTCCTCGACCTTCCACTTGTTAGGTGCACCAAAACTTACGCCCAGCCGCGTCGTGAAGGAATATTGGTCCTCATTATATTTTTTGAAAAGCATCAACCCAAACGTATTATCCTGACCATCTCCATCCGGATCGGAGGTTGCCAGTGTTTTAATCGTTTCATACCATTCATCGGGTGTGGTTGGCACCTTAAGATTCAGCTTCTCGAACCAGTCCTTGCGATAGATCACTGTAGCCCGCGCGATATCCGAGAAAACTGGAACCCCATAGATTTTGCCCTCTACCTTGATGTTGTCAAAAAAACGCTCGTTCTGTGCCGACAGATTTTTGTAGTCTTTCAGCAAAGGCCCCACTTCCCAGAACACGTCATTACGCATTGCGCTGGTCACGGTAGGGTTATACTGCACCTTCACAATTTTCGGCATATCGCTTGAAGCGATCATCACGTTAATTTTGTCATTATAGGCCGAAGCCGGAATCCACTGAATATCCAGCTTGGTATTGGTATACGCTTCAATCTTTTGCTGAACTTCATTGCCTTTGCTTGGCACATCACCCACCTGTGCAATGGCTATGGACACATTTTGTACGCCACCCTCGGCAGCCTGACCCTCGTCTGATCCGCATCCTGCCAGCAAACCTGTTACAAGTGCCAGTGAGCTCAAAACAGCTACGGCTTTCTTTTTTGTTGCTTTCATAACATGAGAACCTCCCTTTTTATGCAGTCATATTGTCATATTAAACTGACTTTGAAGCATGTGACGACTCAACCTTTCACCGAACCCAGCATCACGCCTTTTGCAAAGTGCTTTTGCAGGAATGGGTACACCAGCATAATCGGGATCGTCGAGAATACGATAACCGCCATACGAATGGTGAGCGGCTGGATCTCGGTCTCTTCGATACTCGTGTCTCCGATTCGGCTCTGTGCCAGAATGACAATCTCACGCAGCCAGACTTGCACAGGCCACTTCTCACTATCGTTAATATAGATCACAGCGCTGAAGAAACTGTTCCAGTGGGCCACCGCGTAAAAGAGTGAAAATGTCGCCATCGCTGGCATGGACAAAGGCAGAACAATCCGGAACAATACGCTGACATCGTTACATCCATCAATTTTGGCTGCATCCTCCAGTTCATCGGGAATGGCCTGGAAGAAGTTTTTCAGTACAATCAAGTTAAATGCACTAATAGCAGTAGGCAGCATCAGCGACCATAACGTATCCGTCAGGTGCAAGGATTTCACGACAAAGTATGTTGGAATCATCCCGCCGCTGAAGAGCATTGTGAACAATACACCCAGCAAAATGGGCTGGCGCCCACGCAAATATCTTCTGGAGAGCGGATACGCCATAAGGGACGTAAACAGCAGGTTAATGAAGGTACCAATCACCGTAATATAGACCGATACACCCAGACTGCGTATCAAGGTATCTGTAGAGAAAATGTAACGGTACGCAGCCAGAGAGAACTCTTTTGGAAAAAGAATAAATCCTCCCTTAGCCACTTCATGTGGACTGGTAAACGAGACGGCCAAAATATAAATGAACGGGATGACCGTCACAATTCCAATCAACAGCAGCAAGCCGTGATTCACAAAATCAAAGATCCGGTTGCCCCACGTTTTATCCTGTTGCATCTTAATGTTCACTCCTGTCTGGTGAAGAACGTCTGCTCCCGAGGGTTAGTAAACGCCTTCCTCCCCGAATTTTTTGGCCATCGTATTGGCACCAAGGACAAGCGCCAGCCCGACAACCGATTTAAACAACCCGACAGCAGCACTATAACTGTACTGTGCCTGTGTAAGACCCTTCGTGTACACGTAGGTATCAAATACCTCGCCCACATCCCGGTTCGTCGGAGTCAGCATCAGGAAGATCTGTTCAAAGCCTGTATCCAGGAAATTGCCCAGACGCAGAATCAGCAAGATGACGATTGTACTGCGAATGGCCGGCAACGTAATATGCCAGGTTTGGCGCCAGCGATTGGCACCATCAATCCGTGCAGCTTCATAGAGCTGGGTATCAACACCGGAAAGTGCAGCAAGGAAGATAATCGTACCCCAACCGACTTCTTTCCAGATGGATTGTCCGACAATCATGGTTCGGAACCAACCTGGTTCAAGCAGGAACGCCACTTTTTGACCAGTCAGGTTATAGAGCAATTCATTAATCGCACCACCCTCGGTTGTGAACAGCATGTAGAATACACCGACAACAACAACCCAGGAAACAAAGTGTGGAACATAAACTAGAGTTTGTACAAATCGTTTGAAGCGTTCACGGCGAACCTCATTCATCATGAGTGCCAGTACAATCGGCAGTGGGAAAAAGAACACAATGTTATAAATGGCAAGTAAAAACGTATTTCGAAACAATGTCCAGAACTGCGGTTCTCCGAAGAAACGCTGGAAGTGTTTGAAGCCTACCCAGTCACTTCCCAAGATGCCCTTGTAAGGCGTGTAATCCTGAAAAGCCATCGTGATGCCATACATGGGTATGTATTTGAAAATAACAAAGTAGAGCACTCCCGGTATTAACATGATATACAGCCACCGGTTTTTGATAATGTCCCTCCACAGCAGGTTTTTGTCACTGCGGGTAGCGGGCCGTGTTCGAGCCGCCGTTTCGGCTTTCATAGTGTCTTCCTCCCCACATTGGAAACGATTACATAATATCACTTCCTGAATTCATGTCTTCATTGTGGAGGATAAACGAATGACTGGCTATCGTCTCGTTTTAGCCTTTTGTTTTTCCTTATGCAGCAAGGGTTTAGCTCATTTCCATCACAGAATTCAAAGGCGCAATGAACTGCTTTCAACCTCCATATTCCTGTCTTAACTTCATTGAGAAAAGCGGTCTTCTTCCTTCATCCGAACATGAAAAAGCCTGCCTGCCATGGCAGGCAGAGCAGACTTGGTTTATCGCTGCTGCTCCCGGTACTTGCCGGGGGTAGTTCCTGTGATTTTGCGAAACGTTCGGATAAATGCGGTTGGATTGGTATAGTTTAATTTCTCGGCAATCTCCGATATTTTAAGATTTGTTGTTTGCAGCCAGGTCTTCGCTTTTTCCATACGGTACTCTGCAAGATATTCCGTAAAATTGACTCCTGCTTCCTTCTTGAATACCCGACTTAGGTAAACAGGGTGAAAATTAAGCTCAGCGGCACAGGCTTCCAGCGACAATTCACGATCATAACGTTCCTCAATCAAACGAATCATGCGCCTTGCAATATTCATGTATTGGGATTCTTCCTGCTCTCGCCAAAAACGGATGACGGGCTGGAACAACCGCTTGCGAAACCAATTGGTCATTTCGTCCAATGTGGACAACTTCAGCAAATGGGACATGGATGCTTTTTCACCCAGTACTTCAGCCACATCTCCACCTTGCTCCTGCACAAGCTGATATACACGAGACAATAACTGAACCATAATGACGGGGTATTCACTGAAATGAAGCTTCTTGTCGGCGAGCAGCCCCAAATATTGCGTAAAATAGGCGTCCGTCTTCTCCTCGTCCCCTTGTTTGAGCGCCGAAGCCAGCTGATCTTCAATCATGCGTAACTGAGTATACAACGCAGCCTCCATCTGACCACGTGGCTGTATATCCTCGTAATGCAAAATAATACGGCTGCCCAGACTTACCCGGCCTTGCAGAGCCTCTCGGCTCTCCTGAACCGCTCTTGGCGTATCACCAATACAAGTGTAAGAACGACTGATGCCGATACTTACGGGCAGATTCAGATAGGTCACGACACGTTCGCGAATCCAGTCTGCCTGGGTGTGCATCCATTCCTTCAGCATCACCTCATCCGTGAGTTCGGAGGCAAGTACGGTGACCTGAGCATCATCCAGCATGACTGGGGTGAACCGAACTGCCGAAGGAAGGAGTTCACCTACCATATTGTTGATAGCAAACAGCAGCAGGTCCCGATCCTGTTCCTCATATCGGGTCCCTTCCAAGGTATCCATCTGGAGCATGAGTACGCCAAGACTCACCCACCCTGTCGGGAAATCATACAATTCTCCCTGATATCTGAAATCTTCTTCCGAGATTTTACCTGTTAGCAGTTTGGTCATAAAAAACTCTTGAAGATGCACATGCTGCCCCTTCATCTGCTCACGCATCGTTTTCTCCGAACTGAACAGTGTTGACAATTGCTCCTCAATATAGATAAATTCATCCTGACGGCGTCCTGATGGAGTAACTGGAGAATCCAACCCCTTCGTAAATTGCAGCAGTCTGGAGATCGGTGAATACATCCGCCGGCTGCCGTATATGGCGACCAATCCCGTTACACATAACATGACCAGTGTAGCAACACCGGTAACCAATGCAATTTTCTGTGACTGGGCCGTGATCTGTCCGAGAGATACAACGGACACGTATAACCAGCCATTGAGTGGAGATTGCCTATAGCTAACCGCCACTTGGTTGCCTTCCACCTCTGCACTGAAAAAACCTTCTGGCTCCCCCGTCGTTTGCACCATTTCATGAATTTCCTTATTCAGCGCGTCATATTTCCCGTCTTGCTGCATATCGTTCAGAAAATACTTCTGCTCCCGATCCAGAACATACATATCTCCGGAATTCGTATTTCGGCTCAAAAATGTACTTAGTTCCGTATCGGCGATATCAATCACAAGAAATCCCTTTGGTTTCACATTGGTTGGCATCATCGGGATTTTGAATACCATACTGACCACATTATCCGATGATATAAGGGCAGGTGCCTGTTCGGGTGTCAGTTCACCCATGCCAGCTGAAACGGGTACACTTTCTTTAGCTGAACTGGCATTCTGAGTAACCCAGAACAGGCTGTTAGTGTAGGTCAGATAAGAACCAATCCGGTCCCGAATGCTGAAATCATCCAATTTGCCAAAAGAACGCATCGAAACAACCCAATCTTCGTCCAGATTAACCAGATAGGCTTGGTCAATGTTCGTAACCGCTTGCAAATTGTTAAATCCTGACGTCAGGTCACGAATCTCCTGAAATTCGCTGCTGTCCAGCGGTTTTTTCATCGCTTGAAGTACCAAGGGCGAATTAACATACTGGATGGATGATAATTGCAGGCTGCGCAGAACTTGTTCTACCCGCATTTGGGTCTGATGCAATATCTGAAGGTTGCTTTCACGCACTTTCTGTTCAATGTCACGTGATGCAATCGTATACGAGACCGAACCAATAACAATGACTGGAAGGGCTCCGAGGATCAGGGTAAAGCAGAGCAAACGCAGTAAATACTTAGGCAAGAAGAGCATCCTCCTTTATACGTATGTTTATTAAATTAAATCGCTTTCATTGGATTATTTTACTATTGTTATTTTAAAACCCATTCTTATTCAAGTCCACTCATTTATTCTAAGGTTGACTTCAAACCAATTTCCAGTATATATTGGTTGCATATTCCTCAATCAAAGGAGAGATTTTTAATGTCGGTGAATGTTCTTAACTAACCAAGTTTCATATTCAGGAGTTTGGCCTTTCATTGCGTTTGTGCCCATATGGCATACGTGTATTTCATGATGCGCCAGATCCCTGTACTTAGTTAAGAACAGCGGATATCATAAATCGCCTTCGGGATTGTCATTGTCCGGGTCTATTTCCGCGCTGAGTTCAGCGCGGATTTTTTATTATAGACCTTTAGTGGACTTTGCTTTCCCATATATTTAGGGCGGAGAATGACGTTTGTTCATTCTCCGCCCTTTTTGCGTTTTCCAGGAATATGTTTCAGCGCATCAACTGAAATCCCAATTCAAATTCAAGGAGAGATTACGCATGAATGAGAACACATTAAACAGTTTGGGCTATCCACAAATTCAAAAAAACGTTGCAGACTGCGCCCTGTCTTATCTGGGCAAACGTTATGCCAGAGAACTAAAACCGATGGTAGATGCTCACCTGATCCAGCTGCGCCTGGGAGAAACAGCAGAAGCGGCTGCGTTGATTCGTTTCGGGGCCAGTATCCCCCTCCCTTCACTCGACGGAATGGAAACGATTATGGATCTGCTTGGCACCGGTTATCTATTCAGTGAACGTGACTTCAGTCATCTTGCTCAGTTCCTGCGGAGCTGTGCACAACTCATGAAGTACATGGAGGGCAAATCTGGCGCCGCTCCCACCGTTAGTCGTTATGCTGCATCCATGATTCTGATCGAACCTTTGCTGCGTGAGATCGAGCGTTGTATCCATAGTGGACGCATTCAGGATCAAGCAAGCAAGGAGCTGACTCGTATTCGCAAAAAAATGACGGTGAATGAGGAGCGTATGAAACGAAAGCTTGATTCTCTGGTGAGTAAACATCGTTCCATTATGCAGGAGCATGTCATCAGCCAACGCGGAGGAAGAACCGTTCTGCCCATTAAGAAAGAGTTCCGTAAACAGGTGAAAGGCAGTGTGCTGGATGAATCCGGAAGCGGGCAAACCGTATATATTGAACCTGTTGAGTTAGTAAGTCTGCAGATGGAATTGGCCGCTCTACAAGCGGAGGAGTCCCGAGAGGAGATGAGGATTCTCGGTGATTTAACCTCCCTGGCCGAATCGTATAACCGTGAAATCGCCCTGAACACCGAAACGGTAGGTGTACTGGACTTCCTGTTTGCCAAAGCCAAATATGCGGCCACCATGGACGGACGTACCGTTCGAGTCAATACTCAGGGCCATATCAGCCTTCAACGTGCACGTCATCCGTTCATGGGTTCTTCCATGGTTCCCCTTGATTTTGCCATTGGCAGGACGTATTCGTCGCTCATTATTACGGGCCCGAATACCGGGGGAAAAACGGTCGCACTCAAAACCCTTGGTTTGCTAACCCTGATGATGCAATCCGGTTTGCTTATTCCTGTCGAGGAAGGTGGCGAGATGGCTGTTTATAACGAAGTAGCGGTTGATATTGGTGACGGACAGAGTATGGAACAAGCGCTTAGTACATTCTCAGCACATATTCGCAATATGATTGGCATACTGGAACAGGCCAATACGTCAACCCTGGTGCTCATTGATGAGATGGCCTCCGGCACAGATCCCGGTGAAGGTGTCGGACTGTCCATCGCCATGCTGGAGGAGCTCCATAGCCGCGGAGCAACCGTTGTGGCGACAACGCACTTTGGTGAAATCAAACATTTTGCTGCGGCCACGCCAGGATTCGAAAATGCTCGTATGGAATTTGACACTGTTTCTCTCCAGCCGCTGTATCGATTGCGTATCGGAGAAGCAGGTGAAAGCTATGCTTATTCCATCGCATTAAAGCTGGGCATGCCACAGCGAATTATCGAGCGATCCAAGTCCCTGTCAGATCAAAGTACTTCGAGAGATCGTACATTCGTGTTCACGTCATCTCCTTTGGAAACTCCGGCCCTGACGCCTAAGCGTTCCGTTAAGGAGGCAGACGACCCGGCAGAGTTATCCAAACGGAATCAGATGAAGAAGCAGTCAAAGGATACAATCGGTCTCCACAAAAAGACAATAACCAGAGAGTCGGATTCTCCTGCTCCTGCCAAAACGTTTCGTAAAGGGGATCGGGTGTATGCGGCCTATCTCAATCAGTCGGGTATCGTATGTGATGTGGAGGACAGCCGGGGAAATATCGGGGTCATGCTACGAGGACGCAAAGTCAAAATCCATAAGAAACGCCTGACCCTGCATATATCTGCCGATGAGCTATATCCGGGTGACGATTATGACTTGGACATTGTGCTAGAAACAAAGGAAAATCGAAAGAAACGTAAGTTGATGGGACGCAAACATGTGGAAGGCCTACAGATCGAATTACCGCCGGAAGAATAGTCAATGGTGAAACAGATCTAGTGAAATGGTATTGATATGTATCGTGAATTCCATGATCACCGGCGCATTTCTGTTATACTGGGACCAGTATGTTCAACTTCAGCTCGTAGCTATTCCACAGGGAGGGAAGAACCCATGTCTGCAGAACAAGACAATCAAGAGCACATCCCTATCGATGTTCTTGTCTGCCCGTTATGCGGCGAAGCTAATCGCTGTTTCTATGCGGCAGGACGTCCTCATTCGGAATGTTGGTGTAACCGGGCTACTTTCCCCGAAGGTGTATTCGACCGCATTCCGGCAGAACAGCGCCGAAAATCGTGCATATGTCAACGCTGTTTGGATGAATATGCCGACAAACGCCAACCCAAAGAAGAGCCACACAGTTAACAACTGTATGGCTCTTCTTCATTATGCCTCATCTATACTGTTAGCTGGCTACCACTGCTCTTACATTTGGTTATACTGGGCAACAGCCTGTTCAAGCACCGGATGATGCTCATCCATGGATGTATAATGGTGGAGCGCAGCTGTAATTCCCTTCTGGCGAATCATGTCCTGAAGTTCAACTGCTTCCGGATCATCGGATACATCGAACTTGCAGGCTGCTGCCATGCCCATAGCCAGATAGGTCGTTTCGGTTCCATCCGCATAGGCCTGAAGGGCCGGGCGAACCAGACGATCATTCGGAGACAATTTGCGCAGTGGGGAACGACCAACACGAGTAACCTCATCGGTGAGATACGGGTTGACGAACCGTCCCAATATTTTGACAATATACTGCTCATGCTCTTCAGGGTTAAATGTAAAACGCTTCACCAGAACTTTTCCGGTTTCCTGCAAAGCACCGTAGACAATCGATTTCACTCTCTCGTCGGCAATAGCCTTCTGAATCGTGTCATACCCGTGTACATGACCGATATATGCTGCAACGCAGTGTCCTGTATTAACCGTGAACAGCTTCCGTTCGATATACGGCTCCAGATCATCGACATATAGAATGCCCTCAACCGGTTTGAATGCAGGTGCCATCTGGGAACGATCCACCACCCACTCGTAAAAAGGTTCCACCTGTACATGCAGAGGATCTTCATGATGCTGAATAGGCACGATCCGGTCTACGGCCGAATCTGGAAAATAAACATACTGATCCGCAAGGGAACGTGTCTCATCATTGAGCAGAGCATATACATGCTCTTTCAATTGTGTACTTGCTCCAATTGCGTTCTCGCAAGCAATAATGTGAAGAGCGTTTTGTGCAGGACCGGAATTCAGTCTTTTTTCAAGTCCCTTCGCAATACCTGGTGCAATATGTTTCAGTACGCCCACACCCACTGCGGTTGTGATCAGATCAGCTTCCACAACGGTTTGGGCAACCGTCTCCAGCTGGGTTCCATCGATTGCATTTACGCCTGTGACAGTCTCCTGATCCTTGCTCTCGTTAGCCAGTTCCACCGTATACTGCCCCCGTTGCTGGAGAGCGGTTACCAAGGTCTGATTCACGTCTGAAAAAATCACCTCATACCCTGCCCGGGAGAGGATTAATCCGATAAACCCGCGTCCAATGTTACCTGCGCCAAAGTGTAGGGCCTTCATAGCTCCATTTCACTTTCCAGAATAGCGATAACTTCTTCGGCTGTTTTCGCGAGACGCAGGGCCTCCATGTTCTCATCCTCAGCACAGATCACCGCGATGCTAGTCAGGATCTCCATATGTTCCCCGCCTTGAGCCGCGATACCAATGACCATATAAGCCTTTTCTTCGCCAAAATCAACACCCTGTGGATACTGAATGACAGAGATACCTGTGGATAAAATGAAAGCTTTGGATTCCTTCGTACCATGCGGAATAGCCAGGCCGTTCCCTACATAGGTCGAGACAATCTCTTCACGTTCGATCATCTTCTCAATGTAATCAGCGGTAATATGTCCCGCATCCTTCAGAATCTGCCCTGCCATGCGAATCGCTTCGTATTTGTCCTGAGCCGTCGCATTCATGATGACTTTATCTGTTGTTAACATACTCATAATGGTTGACCTCCAATTTCGGTTTTACTACGATAAAATCCAACAAGTTCCTGGGACAGGTAATGAATGAGTTCATCCCTGATTCCCTTTTCCAGTAATGTAATCATTTCTTCCTGCAATAACAGAGCGCTAATCTCACTGAGAACCTCCAGGCTTTCCTTGGATAATTCTCGAGGACCCAGCATCAAAAGAACATGGGTAACTCCAGCCGGATCATCCGGCGTACGAAGGAGTGGCTCCGTGAGCTGAAACAGACTGATAGACGGCCTGTATATCCCCTCACTTCGTGTATGAAACAGTGCAAGTCTTGTGCCGGGAATCTTCTGACTCCCCACTGCTTCACGTGCCTCCAACCGTTTTGCGATCTCCTCTGGTTCCTTCAACACACCAGAACCATGGAGTACGTTGCACATCGCATACACCGTTTTATAGAACCCGATATCCTGATTATCCAGCGGGTACACCTGAAACTTGCCAATAATTCGGACGATTTCAACTAAAATAGCTTCCATTCCATCAGGGTCCGAGTAACGACTTGTTGTCTGAACCTCTGCTTCACGGGGCTTATTATGCTGTCGTTGTAATGTTGTTGTTCGGATAAAATGACGCAGACGTTCGCTCTCTTCTGCCGTAAGCAGTGGACTCACTTTGTAATACTGATGCTCATCCATCGGCAGATCGACCGTCGATAACACCAGATCATATTGATCTGTAGGTATCCGGGCAGCTTCATACCAGGACACGCTATCCATGATTCGAATCTCGGGAATCTCCTTGGACAATCGGCTGGATAGCATGCGTGATGATCCAATTCCGCTTGTACACACGATGATCGCCCTGATCTCCCGTTTCAATGTACGTAACCTCTCGATGGAAGCCCCAAAGTGCATGACCAAGAAACCAATCTCCTCATCCGGAACGTCTGTGCCTGGCCAAGCTTGCCCCACAGATTGTTTGACCTCTTCGAACAGGGAGTCATAATCTTTGCGAATCTGCTGCAGTAGCGGATTACGAATGATCTGTTGCCCTTCAATTCGCTCCATAACAGGTTGCATATGACCAAGCAGACCTTCACGAAGCAATCGATCCTCATGAAAGGTGTAATGCGTTCTCGCCTGCATCTGATCAATCAGTGAATGTACCCTGTCCAGTAAAATCAAGTCGTCTATTGGCAGCAGCCGCGAAGAGTGAATCCGCTGCTCTGTCTCAACTAATAGTCTGTGAAAATAAGCTTGCTCATCTTGGGAGAATGTCAGCCCCAGCTGGGTCGATAACACACCACATAAGCGGGAAGCCATATATGGCGGAACCTTTATCTCATCCTGCTCAGCAGCTGCATCTTCCGTGTTCTCTCGTGGAGAAATACGGCCAATGCCGAAGCCTTTACGAATACGTACAATTGCGACGGATAATTGAATCAGCAGCTTCATGTATTGGCGTTCCGGGATGTTCTCCAGCCATTCGATATCTGGTTGCCATAACGCATTTTCGATCGTAAGCACATCACCGTGTCCAATCATATCCAGCAATTTTTGGTTTACGATGGAGCCGCCTTGTTCAGGTTGTCTTCCGAACAGGTCGGATTCATCCAGAAATTCCAAAGCAAGTGCGGCTATGGCTGTGCGATGAATCGTCTCACTCCCGTTAATCTTGACGCCATATCCACGTCTGCGAACCAGCTTCAGTCCCGCCTGACGAATCCGTGACTCCAGATCATCCAGATCCGTGGTTACGGTGGATACGGTCACTTTTAGATCCGAAGCCAGAGCGAGTAACTTTACAGGCTCCGCTTCATCAAGCAGGATGCAAAGCATGAAGAGCTTACGCTCTTCCGGCGTAAACTCTACATATTCTTTACCCTCTAGTTGCTGGCGCAATACAGCCAGATCATCGGAACTGGCATCAATTCGGATACCGGTTCCTGATTTTTTTTCCAGCCTCATGCCCAAAGGTTCAAGCCATTGTTCAATCATCTGCAGCTCCCGGTGAACCGTTCGGGTACTGACCTTGACTTCAACGGCGATTTCACCGGCAGTGACTTCATGTGGATGCTCCAGCAGAAACTCCACGATTTCACGTTGTCTTTTGGTAATACTCATATCTCGGCCTCCGGCTCAGGGAAAACGAATGCGCGCAATTACTTTAGACGTTCAACGAGCGCATCGTATTCCGGGCTTTTTAGGAAGTTGTCGATGGATATATGTTCTGCGTTCGGCGCAACAGAGCGGGCACGATCCGTTAATATTTGTTGTGTGATTACCACATCTGCATCCGGAGGGATATCACTGATAGCCGTATTGGTCACAGTAACGTCAATCCCCTCTGCCTTCATCTTCTTGCGTAGAATGGAAGCACCCATGGCACTCGACCCCATGCCTGCATCACAGGAGAAGACAATCTTCTTCACATCTGTTTTCACTGTAGAAGGAGTTGTATCTGCGGCTCTGTCTGCTTCACGATGATTAGCCGTAATGCCAGCATTTGGAACGGTTCCTTGACTCTTCATGTCTTTCATCCGACTGGATGCGGACTCCAGATCTTCGTCCTTTTGTTTACCCGTTTTCAGCAACACTGCTGCAATCAAGAAAGAAACAACTGCTGCTACAAGCACCCCTGCGAGCATCGGCAGGTATCCACCTTTTGGTGTTAAGAGGAAATACGCGATAATACTGCCCGGTGATGGTGCCGAAACAAGTCCTGCTCCGGTGAGCATGAATGTTAATGTACCTGCAACGCCACCCGCGATTGCGGCAAGAATCAGAATTGGTCTCATCAAAATGTAAGGGAAGTAGATCTCATGAATTCCCCCGAAGAAATGAATGATAACGGCACCTGGTGCAGAAGATTTGGCCATTCCGCGTCCAAAGAAGCAGTAAGCAAGCAAGATACCAAGTCCAGGACCCGGGTTCGATTCAAGCATGTATAATACAGATTGCCCTAATTCTCTTGCTTGATCTGTTGCAATTGGTGTCAGAATCCCGTGGTTGATTGCATTGTTCAGGAACAATACTTTACCTGGTTCAATAATCAGGTTGACCAGCGGTAGCAAGCCCAGATTCATCAGACCTTGTACTCCGGCAGACAATACTTTGCTAATCGCTTCTACAGCAGGCCCGATGCCCAGTAGAGCAATAATCCCCAAGATCCCGCCAATAATACCGGCTGAGAAGTTATTAACCAGCATTTCAAATCCAGCTTTAACTTTACCTTCAATGGATTTATCGAACTTTTTGATGATCCATGCTGCCAGTGGTCCGGCAATCATGGCGCCGAGGAACATCGGAATATCACTACCCACGATGACCCCGATGGTCATAATGGCACCTACGACACCACCACGCTGACCATGCACCATCGTACCCCCGGTGTAACCAATTAACAGTGGCAGCAAATATTTAATCATTGGATCGACTAGCTGTGCTAGTGTCCCGTTAGGGAACCAGCCTGTTGGAATGAACATGGCCGTAATTAATCCCCAGGCGATGAACGCTCCCATATTCGGCATGACCATACCACTCAGGAATCGGCCAAAACGCTGCACACCTACCCGTAGCCCACCTTTGGAATTGGACGATTGGTCCAAATTACTCATTGTATTATCCTCCTTGGATCAAGTGATTATGACTTATGAAAGGGGTATCATTTCTCCCCTGCTGTAATCCTAAGCGAGAATGCTCTCCTGTTCAATGAAATGAAAGCGTACTTTCGTCATGAACAATGATGACAACATTAGGTTATGTAATCGTTTTAACCGATGCATAATGGCTGAACCCATTGGTACACAAGGCTTTTCCTGCCTATGACTTTTGTCATTTCCAAAATCATTTTCCAACCTATAGTTTGGTCCAAGCAGGTGATTTACATCCCCAATCAGCTTCAATCCGCATTCCAAACCATTCTTGAAAAGCACAAAAAACCTGTGCAAGCATCCGGCTCACACAGGTCGAAACAATATGAAGCTTATTACATTTTGTTATAAAATATAAGTTAATAAGTACAAGTTCGTTGATACTATTCTTCCGTATGTTTACGATACGCGTCTGCATTCATCAATGTAGACAATGCTGCTGTCAGATCTCCTTCAACACGGATCTCAATCATCCAGCCTTCCTCGTAAGGAGAACTGTTCACAAGTTCAGGTGAGTCCTGCAACGAATCATTCACTGCAATAATTGAACCGGTGACGGGAGAGAACAAATCCGAGACCGTTTTGACCGATTCGATCGTTCCAATGCTGTCTTCTGCTTTTACATTGGATTCAAGGTCAGGCAATTCCACAAACACAATGTCACCCAGCTGATGCTGCGCGAACTCGGTAATGCCAATACGTACAGTATCCTCCCCTACGGTTTGCACCCATTCGTGCTCTTCACTGTACAGGAAATCACGTTTCAATTCGCTCATCGATATCCGCCTCGCTTTTCATTAATGAGTGCATGCGTTCTTTGACCTTTAACCTTTTTCCCAGAACATAGCGTATGATATTTTTGAATCAAATGTCAAGATACCTTACAATTTATTTACTGAGCACCTTAAAATCCTGTAACCGGATTTCACTCTTTCTTCATATACTGGTAAAAAATCAAATAGTAAGCGCAGTCTTTATAAATACACGAACAATAATATTAAAACCAAATCAAACATTCGGTTTTTAATCATTATCTATGATATCGTTCTTGACATCGGCAGTGGATTCACGTTTTAATGAGAGGAGTAAATGTGTTTATTGGACTATGTTATACCCGCGGATGAATGTAAAGGGAGAGATTACCCGTGACACCCGATTCGGGATGTACATGAGGTAACGCCGAAGGAGTAAACCACCGATAAGCGGGGGTGAATCTCTCAGGCAAAAGGACTTTTACGGGACGCAACTCTGGAGAGCATCTATTCGCCCTGAGCGGGCGTTATGATCACCCAAGGGGAAACCTGCTGCACAACTCAGCGGGGTAACTCTCAGGTACAAGGGACAGAGCCTTAGAATACAGCGTGCTACTTGGCATGCCGATTCTTTGGCCTGTCCTTTTCCTTTTTCCCAAAAAACGAAAAACAGGATTCAGATCGGCGCTGTCATAGCTGCCTTACCATACTTATCTACGAAAGATCTCTAGCTGAAAAATTTAAAAATACCCTGGTTCATTGATCCACGATTGTATATCCGGCCGGTTGACGGCTCATGACGAGGTGATTTGATGTCCAATTTGCTAAGAACACCACTCTTCCCCCTATATCAGCAATATGAAGGCGTACGGTGCATTGATTTTGGAGGCTGGGAGCTTCCGGTGCAATTTAGCGGAATCCAGAAAGAACATGAAGCGGTACGTGAGCGTGCTGGACTGTTTGATGTATCCCATATGGGCGAATTCACGGTACAGGGTGAGCAGGCTGAAGCTTTTTTGCAACAAATGACCACCAATGATGTAACCACGCTGGTCCCCGGTCAAGCCCAGTACACCTTGATGTGTTATCCAGATGGCGGTGTGGTCGATGACCTGCTCGTGTATAAGCTGGAAGATCAGCATTATATGCTCGTCGTTAACGCCTCCAATATCGACAAGGATTGGGCGTGGCTGCAAGAGCACTTGATCCCTGGCGTGAGCATGACCAACGATTCGGAGCAGACAGCGCTACTCGCCCTGCAAGGTCCACTGGCTGTAGATATTATCGGAAAAGTTACAGATACAGATGTATCGGCGATTGAACCGTTTCGTTTTGTGCAGGATGCCGAAGTCTGTGGAGCAAAATTGCTGTTGTCCCGTACCGGTTATACCGGCGAAGATGGCTTTGAACTATATGTTCCTGCAGATCAGGCCGCTGTGGTCTGGAATGGATTAATGCAAGCTGGTGAAGGTCACGGACTGGTGCCAACCGGACTTGGTGCCCGAGATACATTGCGCTTTGAAGCAAAGCTTCCCCTATACGGACAGGAATTGTCGGCAACCATCTCTCCACTCGAAGCTGGTGTTGGCATGTTTGTGAAGCTGAATGCCGGACCTTTTATCGGACATGAAGCCTTGTTACAGCAAAAAAATGACGGGCCTGCCCGCAAGCTGGTTGGCATCGAAGTCCTGGAACGCGGTATCCCTCGCCCCCACTATCCGATTTACGCCGAAGGCGTACAGATTGGCGAAGTGACAACAGGCACGCAATCACCTACATTGAAGCGTAATCTGGGGCTTGCCCTTATCGACAGCAAATACACTGCGCTCGGAACCCCGCTTGAGATTGAGATCCGAGGTAAGAAACTGAAAGCCGAGGTCGTAAAGACCCCTTTTCATAAACGGACACGAACGTCAAAGACACCTACTCAAGGAGCTGATCAAGCATGAGCAAGCACCGTTACATTCCCATGACCGAGCAGGATCAGAGCGCCATGCTCGCAACCATCGGTGTGGATTCGCTGGAGGAACTGTTCCAGGACATTCCCAAAGAGATTCGTTATCAGGGCGAGCTGCCCGTATCCTCGAAACTTGATGAATATGCACTGACACGTCACATGTCCAAGCAAGCTGGTGCCAACGCCAATTTCGAAACACACGCCAGCTTCCTCGGCGCAGGCATATACGATCATCATGTTCCTTCCGTCATCAATCACGTCATTTCCCGTTCCGAGTTCTACACTGCCTACACACCTTATCAGCCTGAGATCAGCCAAGGTGAACTACAGGCCATTTTCGAATTCCAGTCCTACATCTGTGAATTAACCGGTATGGCTGTGGCCAATGCCAGCATGTATGACGGAGCAACAGCCTTTGCAGAAGCAGGGAATCTGGTCGCAGCGGCAACTCGTCGCAAACAGCTCATCGTATCCCGCACCGTTCATCCGGAAGCCCGTCAGGTACTGCAGGCATATGCGCACGGACTCCGTCTGGAGATTGTCGAGATCGGATATAAGGATGGAGTCACGGACTGGGATGCCCTGCAAGCCGCCATATCGGACGATACCGCTGCTGTCATGATTCAGAGTCCAAACTTCTTTGGTGCCGTGGAAAATGTAAAGCAAGCTGCCGACCTCGTGCATGCGCACAAAGGCCTGCTCGTCGTAAGTGCTAACCCGCTATCGCTGGGTCTGCTGGAAGCCCCAGGCAAGCTGGGTGCCGACATCGTCGTTGGCGATGCGCAGCCCCTCGGTATTGCCGCTTCACTCGGCGGTCCGACATGCGGATATTTCGCCGTATCCCAGCCTCATATGCGCCGAATTCCTGGCCGAATTGTAGGCCAGACAACGGACCGCAACGGCAAGCGTGGATTTGTACTCACACTGCAAGCGCGTGAACAGCACATCCGCCGCGAAAAAGCGACATCCAACATCTGTTCCAACCAGGCTTTGCTTGCGCTCAGCGCATCTGTATATATGTCCATCATGGGTAAACAAGGAATGATCGATGTCGCGGATCTGAATCTGCAAAAGAGTCATTACACCCTGAGTACATTAACTGCGATTTCCGGTGTTAGCCTGACGTTTAATGCACCAACATTTAATGAATTTGTGATTAAGCTTCCTGAAGGAACAGACGTGGATGCTCTTCAGTTGAAACTGCTGGATGCGGGCTTTATTGGTGGCTATGAACTCGGACGTGATTACCCGGAGCTTGCCGGACATATGTTGATCGCTGTAACTGAACGACGAAGCAAAGAAGAGATCGACGAATTCGCACGAGCATTGGAGGGATCGCTGTGACTCAGGAAACGACAACAACGACAACATCGGTACAAGGACAAGGACAATCGGAAACGGGTGCCTCTGTCTCCACTCCGGCTCAATCTGAGACAGCTACAACATTCAGCGCACAGACCTTATCTCCTGCTCCGGAACAATCATTGATCTTTGAACTCAGCAGCCCTGGACGTGTCGCTTATTCTCTGCCAGAATGTGACGTTCCTCGTCAGGCTGCCGACACGTTGATTCCCCGGGAAATGCTCCGTTCGGAAGCAGCCGCACTACCGGAAGTGTTCGAGGTAGATGTTATCAGGCACTATACCGCGCTGTCCCGCCGCAACTTCGGCGTTGATAACGGATTTTATCCACTGGGCTCTTGTACAATGAAATACAATCCCAAGATTAATGAGGATGTTGCACGTTATAATGGTTTTGCCAAAATCCATCCGTACCAGCATGAATCCAGCATTCAAGGTGCACTTGAACTGTTGTATACGTTGCAAAATGACCTTGCGGGGCTGACAGGTATGGACGCTGTGACCTTACAACCAGCCGCTGGTGCCCATGGAGAATGGACTGGACTTATGATGATTCGTGCCTACCACGAAGGTCGTGGTGAACAGCGTACCAAAGTCATCGTGCCCGATTCTTCTCACGGCACCAACCCGGCAAGTGCAACCGTTGCAGGATTTGAGACCGTGACGATTCCATCCCGCGCAGACGGACTGGTTGATCTGGACGCACTCCGTGCAGCCGTTGGCTCGGATACAGCAGCATTGATGCTGACGAACCCGAATACACTTGGTTTGTTCGAGAAAGACATTCAGGAGATTGCATCCATCGTACATCAGGCTGGTGGCTTGCTGTACTACGATGGCGCGAACTCCAATGCCATTATGGGCATTACCCGTCCGGGTGATATGGGCTTTGATGTGGTGCATCTGAACTTGCACAAAACGATGAGCACGCCTCATGGCGGCGGTGGACCTGGTGCCGGACCCGTCGGGGTGAAGAGCCGTCTGATCCCGTTCCTGCCTAAACCGATGGTGATCAAAAATGATGATGGTGTGTATTCACTGGACCGTGAAGGAGATCAATCCATTGGTCGGGTCAAAGCTTATTATGGCAACTTCGGTATTTTGGTACGTGCCTATGCCTACATTCGCACCTATGGACCGGAAGGCTTGCGCCGTGTATCTGAGTGTGCGGTACTGAATGCCAACTATATGATGGCCCGTCTCGCACCTTACTACGAGATTCCGTATCCAGGGGTATGCAAACATGAATTCGTCATGTCTGGTCGGGGATTGAAACAATATGGTGTGCGTACACTGGATGTTGCCAAACGATTACTTGATTTTGGATATCACCCGCCAACGGTGTACTTCCCGCTCAACGTTGAGGAATGCATCATGATCGAGCCGACGGAAACCGAAAGTAAAGAAACACTGGATGGGTTTATTGATACGATGATACGGATTGCCAAAGAAGCGGAAGAGACGCCAGAATTGGTACTCAACGCACCTTACGGAACACCGGTCACTCGTCTTGATGAGACTACAGCGGCCCGCAAACCTGTACTGAACTGCGCGTGCAATTAATCAAATCATTGTTATCACGAAAGCTCTTGCTGACATTCCAATCAGCAAGAGCTTTTCGAGTTGCCTTCCCTTTTAAAGATGCCACTGTTATTACTCACCATCATCCTGCTAGAGCATGTCTCAACGCAGGCAAGTCATGCTCCGACGTATGCCAGCATCTTAGGTCTGAGGTCTGGAAGCCCAGACTTTCGGATGCCTGAGACGGATAGTACCAAGCCAGAACATGTTCTAACGAATCCAGGATGTCTTATTTGGCCTCCACAGGCCACTCTTTCAATTCTTAGGAACATCAGACACGTTATTTCTATAGATACCCTCACAATAATGCTAAAAATGGCTGTATAGTCCGACATAACGTGTCTCAGGTTCTTTAGATTTCTGCTGGTGCTTCAAATCCCGGACTAAGATGTCTCAGATTCCTTAGCAGCACAGCGCCTAATGCCCAAAGCTCATCCCCCAGTTCCCCCACAGTGCTAATCCCTTAGCTTTTATACTTTAGCTTTTGTCCTTTAGCTTTAATCCTTAGCTCTCCTCTCTTAGTTCTTTGCACTTTCACTTATGAATTACGCATTCTCCACTCAAGAACGCCGCCTTGCAATTCAGAATACAGCATATTTGTCTACTTTAGCCACGTTCAGTCTCCCTTCAGTTCGCAGACCAAGGTTTAAAGAACCGTTTGTTTACACACGTGAGTCCGAATCACATTATCCTGTTGATAACAAAAAAAGCCGATATCCACAATGAATCGCGGATACCGGCAAAATTGCTGCACGACTGCAGCTTTTTATCGGAAAAAGAAACCCTTAAAATCGGGTGGAAACCCCGTAAAATTACATTACGCTTGAATGCTTTGAACCAATTCAACGACTTGTTCAGCCGTTTGCATATCCAGAGCTTTAGCAGCCAGTTCCTGCATATCCGCACGGGACAGCTTCGTGATCTGACTACGAGCTGGCAGAATGGATGTTGCGCTCATGCTGAACTCATCCAATCCAAGGCCGAGCAGCAATGGAATTGCTGTTTCGTCTCCTGCCATCTCACCGCACATGCCAACCCATTTGCCTTCACGATGTGCTGCATCGATAACCATTTTAACCAAACGCAAAATGGCTGGGTTGTAAGGTTGGTACAGATAAGCTACACGTTCGTTCATACGGTCTGCTGCCATTGTGTATTGAATCAGATCGTTCGTTCCGATACTGAAGAAATCCACCTCTTTGGCAAACTGATCCGCCAGAACTGCAGTCGAAGGAATTTCGACCATGATTCCGAGTTGAATGCTGTCAGAAACAGCAATACCCTCAGCAACCAGCTTCTCTTTCTCTTCGAGCAAGACAGCTTTTGCTTCACGGAATTCACCCAGTGTTGCGATCATTGGGAACATGACACGCAGGTTTCCATGTACGCTTGCACGCAGCAATGCACGCAATTGTGTACGGAAGATATCCAGACGGTCCAGACACAGACGAACTGCGCGGAAGCCGAGGAATGGATTCATTTCTTTTGGCAGATCCAGGTATGGAAGCTCTTTGTCTCCACCGATGTCGAGTGTACGAACAACAACAGGTTTGCCTTCCATTTTTTCCAGTACCGCTTTGTAAGCATTATACTGAATGTCTTCGGAAGGAAGCTTGTCTCTGCCCATGTACAGGAACTCGGTACGGTACAGGCCTACTGCCTCGCCGCCATTCTCCAGAACACCCGTTACATCATTTGGTGTACCAATGTTGGCTGCAAGTTCAACATGAACGTTGTCCACAGTTACCGTTGGCTCATCACGCAGTTTTCTCCACTCTGCACGTTGTGCATCATACTGTTCCTGTTTGGCACGGTATTCAGCAATAACTTCATCAGTAGGGTTAACCAGCACGTGACCATCCAGACCGTCAACAATGATCATATCGCCTTGTTTCGCTTGAGCCAAGATGTCCTTGGTTCCAACGACAGCTGGAATCTCAAGAGAGCGAGCCATGATCGCTGAGTGAGAAGTACGTCCACCAATGTTGGTTGCGAAACCTTTAACAAATTGGCGATTCAATTGAGCCGTATCGGAAGGCGTCAGATCCTCCGCAAGCACGATCACTTCTTCATTGATCTCAGCCGGACTCATGAAGTCGATACCAAGCAAGTGATTTAGCACACGTTTGGTAACGTCACGCATATCTGCTGCACGTTCCTGCAGGTATGCACTCTTCATGTTCTCAAACATGGAGATAAATTGCGATGCCGTTTCGTTCAAAGCAAATTCTGCATTGATCATGTCATCTGCAATTCTAGCTTTAACCGGATCAATCAGTTCCGGGTCATTCAGAATGAGCAAATGCGAAGCAAAAATCTCAGCTTTTTTCTCGCCAAGCTCTTGTAAAGTACGCTCTTTGATCGCCTCAAGCTCAGCCTGGGATTTACCCAGAGCTGAGTCGAGTTTTGCGATCTCTGCGTCAACGTCGTTAATTTGGCGTTTTTCTACAGAGTAGTCAGGATGCTCCAAGATAAACGCCTTGGCGATAGCAATACCCGCCGAAGCCGCGATCCCGGAGACATTAAGCATTAATTTCGCCCAACCCTTCGTTAACCATAACGTCAGTCAAAGCTTGAAGAGCTTCAGCTTCGCCTTCGCCTTCAACGATAATGCTGATGGTGTCGCCTTGTTCCAATCCGAGGGAAAGAACACCCAGAATGGATTTCAACGTTACTTTTTTACCGTTTGCTTCTGCAAAGGATTCTGCACCTTTGAATTTGTTTGCTGTATTAACCAGGGCTGTCGCCGGACGTGCGTGGATACCATCTTCGTCTGTAATTCTGAATGTTTGTTGCATTACAATCATCTCACTTTCAGTAATTTGGTTTTGGCATTGCATATATTTACACTAGCTTGCCATCGTCGTAACACTTCTTATTTTATCTCAATGATTGGCTGATCGCCAACTTTCAGCACTCCACTCTTCTTCAGGGTTACCGTGGAGCCCTCTGGCAGGTTGGTGAAAATAACTGGCGAAATGATGGATGGAGCGTTTGCTTTCACATACTCCAGATCCACTTCCATAATCGGCTGACCAGCCGATACCAGATCACCTTCCTGTACCAGTACGTTAAAGCCTTGACCCTTCAGCTTCACCGTATTGACACCTATATGAACAAGCACTTCCTTGCCTCCGTCGGACATGATGCCCACGGCATGTTTGCTTGGAAATACATTAAACACTTTACCATACACAGGAGAAGTTATTGTACCATCATGTGGCAAAATTGCGAATCCATCACCTGTCATTTTCTCAGCAAAGACTGGATCAGGTACATTCGTAATGTCCATCAACTCACCATTGACTGGCATGACGATGTCCTCAGCAACAATACGCTCGCCTTGTTCACCTTGTGCCTTCTCCTCTTCTGGAGTTGGTTTGGCTGCTACTGGCGTTGGTGCTGGTGTTCGTCCTGCAATAATATCCTGCATTTGAGATTTAATCGTGTCGGAACGTGTTCCGAAGATGGCTTGAACATTATTACCCACTTCAAGCACACCGGATGCACCCAATTGTTTCAAACGATCTTTTTTCACATTGGATTTCTCATTGACTTCAATCCGCAAACGAGTAATACAAGCGTCCAGATGTTTGATATTTTCCTTGCCACCGAAAGCTTCGAGAATGTTATGGGGCAGGTCATCCGTTGAACCTGAGCCTCCGCCAGATTCAGTTTCAGGTGTTGCATCTTCACGTCCTGGTGTTTTGAGATTGAATTTGCGGATGATAAACCGGAAACCGAAGTAATAGATTACCGCAAGAATCAATCCGACAATAATTACGTCCCACCATGGTGTACGGTTTGGAATAATACCAAAGATCAGGAAGTCAATGAACCCACCGGAGAAGGTCATACCGATCTTCACACCCAGAATTTGCATGGTCATGAAAGACAAACCTGCAAAGATACAGTGTACTGCAAACAGGATTGGTGCTACAAACAGGAACGAGAATTCAAGTGGTTCTGTGATACCTGTCAGGAATGAGGTCAGCGCAGCTGAACCCATGATACCTGCAACATACTTTTTGTGTTCCGGTCTTGCTTCATGGTACATCGCAAGAGCGGCCGCTGGCAAACCAAACATCATGAACGGGAATTTACCAACTTGGAATGTTCCCGCTGTGAGGTTAACACCATCACGCAATTGATTGAAGAAGATTTGTTGGTCACCACGAATGACATCTCCAGCTTTGTTCACATACTCACCGAACTCAAACCAGAATGGGGAGTAGAAAATGTGGTGAAGACCAAACGGAATTAATGACCGTTCCACGACACCGAAGATAAATGCCGACAACGTCGGGCTTGTATCGACCATGAAGTGAGACACAGCATTCAATCCATTTTGAATCGGTGGCCAGATAATCACCAGAACTAATCCCAGCAAGAGGGAAACAACCGAAGTGACAATCGGAACAAAACGTTTACCTGCAAAGAATCCCAGGTAGGACGGCAGTTCGATTTTGAAAAATCGATTGTAACAGAGCGCGGCGGCAATACCTATGATAATACCTCCGAATACGCCTGTACTCAATGTTGGGATACCCAGGATGCTGGCATAACCCGGTACTTCGCCGATCATTGCTGGTGTAACCCCTACAGCTGTACCCAGTGTGACGTTCATGACCAGATAACCGATGATGGCTGCAAGACCCGCAACCCCTTCGCCACCGGCCAATCCGACGGCTACACCGACGGCGAACAGCAATGCCAGATTATCAAACACGATCTGACCTGCGTTCATCATAATTGTTGCGATCGAGTTCACCCAAGGGGTGTCGAGCGCCGTTACATATTGCAAGAAATCTGGATTAACCAGCATGTTACCGATTCCGAGCAGCAATCCTGCCGCTGGTAGAATGGCTACAGGCAACATGAGGGCTTTACCTACTCTTTGCAATACACCAAAAAGCTTTTTAAACATCGCGTCGTATCTCCCTTTCGTCTAAGTTATATGTTGTGATGCAAGCAAGGGAACACAAAAAAGGCATGAATTAATAAAGTAAACTGTGCCAACCTTGGGGTATAGCATACCCTGTACAAGGAAAGAACAATCACACTTTAATTAACTCATGCCTGATCGAGTCAGTAACACGTCACTTATGTTTATTCAGTTGCTTGATTACGGAAATCATTGTAGCACCAGTTCTAATCTATTGCAAGCCTTTACACCAAAAAAATAAATTCCGCATTCTATCACTGGAATGATCTCACTTACTCTCTTCTTCCTTCCGTTGATTCAGCCGTTGCAGGTGAATGGTCAGATAGCCTACCTCCGCAGGATAAACAGGCAGATTCAGTCTTTTCTCCATCACTTTGGTCAGTTTCCATGCAAGCGAGTACATTTCAGGATACTCCAACTTCAGCAGGGAATCCAACTTATGAAGCTCTTCCACTTTGTCTCCACGGCGAACACGCTCAAGGGCGAAACGAAGATGAGTCAACAAACGAGAGTAATCCAGCGATTCCGTTTCAAACGAATACTCGAGTTGATTGGATACCAGATTCACCAAATCCGTGATCAATTGAGAATGCTCACGTACTTGGGATATATTTTGATTGGTCATTGCACTATAGATATGGAGCGCAACAAAACCAATCTCGTCCATCCCGAGATCTACACCCATTCTCTCCTTGATCAGACGAACAGCGTAATCTGCCATTCGATATTCTTCCGGATAAATCTCGCGAGTCTCATATAAAAAAGGATTTTGTATGACGATACCCTGCTCTTTGCGTTTTAACGCGAAAGAAATGTGATCGGTTAATGCAATATGAATATGTTCATTCAGAGGAACATCCGTACGCTCTGCAATATACGTAATAACTTCGTTAATAATCTCGATCAGTGCTTCATCCACCTGTGGAAGAAGCTGTTTGTACTGCTCTTGCTCCTGCTGGTTTTTCAAAATGAACATTTTCTCCACAGCCATCAATGGAATGTGATCACTCGGTTTTCGGTTAAAGCCAATGCCTTTACCAATAACAACGACTTCCCCGTGTTCAGGATGCTGTGCAATGATTACATTATTATTTAGCGCTTTATCTACATGCAGGCTGCTCATTGTTTGCACCTCTTTTTTCACACCATCTTAGGTGTGATTAAGTCACACCCTATTACGAACGAAAAGACACCCGGAGCGGGCAATCCGCGCCGGACGTCTCGCTTAAAAAGTAACAAAAATTCGCCTTAAGGTCAATAGAGCAACCATGCAAGATTTAAGTACTTCTTTACTCGTCAACTCCAGCTCTTTCCACAATCTTGTCGATTATAGAAGGAGTTGTAACAGCCTCGCTCTGTTGAATGGCAACTGGCGCAGGTGTTTTGGACTTGGTAAGGCCTTTAATAAGCTGCTCTACATCGATGCCGGATACACTCTTGAGCATCTCTGGAGCCGTAGCCATAAGTTCAGTAACATAGTTACTCACTCGCGCTGCACCTTCACCTTTACCTGTATCTACCACCGTCAGTTTATCAATAGATGCAATTGGCTCTGCAATTTTGCCAGCCAGTTCAGGCAGCATTTTGACAATGATGTCGAGTACAGCCGCTTCGCCAAACTTCTGGAACGCCTCGGCCAGTTTTTCCTTCGCTTCCGCTTCGGCAAGACCACGCAAACGAATAACTTCTGCATCCGCTGTACCTTTGGCAAGTTCCGCATCCGCCATCGCCTGACCTTCGAGTCGCTTCTGTTCAGCTGTTGCTTTGGCATGTGTCTCGATGGAATACTGTACAGCATCGGCTTCACGCATTCTTTTGGCTTTATCCGCCTCAGCAGCCTGTTCCACCGCATAACGATCTGCTTCTGCCTTTTTCTTCACTTCAGCATCATATTGCTTCTCACGTACGACAATTTCTTTTTCCTGGAGATCGATCTCACGTTCTTTACGAACGAGTTCAACCTTCATTTCTTCTTCCACCACGGTCTGTCTTGCACGGGCTTCATGGATATGGTATGCCTGATCGGCTTCCGCTTTGGCTGTATCCTGATCCCGCTTAAACGTGGCTACTTTCAGTTCCTTCTCTTTGGCTGCCTCGGCGATATTGGTATCACGCAGCAACTCTGCTTTTTGACCTTGCTCTTCCGCATTGGCCTTCTGAATACGTGCATCACGCATCGCTTCGGCTTCGGCAATCTCGGCATCACGCTTCACAGCAGCAATTCTTGGTTTACCAAGAGCATCCAGGTAGCCCTGTTTGTCACGAACATCCTTGATGGTAAAGGAGACAATCTGCAGTCCCATTTTCTTCAGATCTCTAGCTGCTACGCCTTGAACCTCTTGCGCAAACCGATCCCGGTTCCGATATACTTCTTCCACCGTCATTGTACCGAGGATGGCCCGCAAATGCCCCTCCAGTACCTCCTGTGCTTCGCTTCTCAGCGCTTCTACAGGTTTACCGATGAATTGCTCAGCTGCCGTAGCAACGTCCTCTACAGCGCCACCGACCTTGATAATAGCGACACCATCTGCAATTACTGGAACACCTTGCTCCGTATACACTTCAGGTGTGGAGACATCCAGCTTGTGGGACAACAAGGAGATAAACTCAGATTGCTGGAACACGGGCAGGATAAATGCACCGCCACCACGAACAATCTTAATTTTTCGGCCAGAATCATCATCGGAGATATTCTTGCTACCTAGGAAAGACCCCGTAACGATCATCGCCTCATCCGGTCCAACCGTTTTGTATCTCGCCCAAAAAGCCAATCCCAATATCAGAATCACACCAACAACAACGGCAGGTATCAACAACACATCCCAATCTAAATTCATTCCACATCTCTCCCCTTATTCATTCATGATGAGTGCTTAAACTACTTAGGCGATAAAAATACTTTATAAATCTTTAAGTACATTTTCATCCCATTCCGACACACGCAGTACGCCATCTACAACATCCACCACAACAACACGGGCTCCCGCCGCAATGGGGAGGTGTTCAAAACTGGATGCCGTTTGAATCGTACTACCGGATGCAAAACGGATCATCACTTCGCCAAAACCTTTTTCCGGCACCGGAATGGTAATTTCCCCAATTTTTCCAGATAACTCTTTCATTGAAAATGCAATCGAAACATCGCTGTTACGCATCGGTTTGATATATGCGAAGAATACCAGCATGGCTGCAGCAATACCTATAAGCAGGGATAGTATTAGACCGGACATTGCACTTAATGAACTATAACGTGTCAGCATAATGCCTGCCCCACCAAAGGTTGTAATGGAACCAGCTAACACAACGGGTTTGAAAAAATCAAGACCTGGCATCTCAAAAGCTCCGTCCAGCAAGCCGTCAATCAAGTCACCCAGCACAAGGCTGACAACCGCAAATATGGCCCCTCCGATCAGACACCCCCAATAAATCGTCTCCATCCCCTGTTCCTCCTCTCTCTGCCGCAAATTCATCCTAACTGGGCATTCCACATGTAAATAAATACGTAGCTAACATCAAAATGTTTCAAAATCTTTCCTCAAATGTATTCTGGAGCCGATAATGGATATTATCACGACATTCTTTAGTTCATGCTTCAAGATCCTCCCTCATTCATGCACGCATCCTAGACATAGAAAAAACCGCAAGCCCCCATAAAGGAGACTTGCGGTTATTGGACAACAGAATGTGTCCGTTCACTTGTCAGTAATTAGTATAGAATTATAGAGAAGCCTTGTAGATGGATACAACATCTTCCCGTTGCAGTTTCTTGAAGTTACCAAATGGGCCAAACAGCATAGCTTTATCAGCCATTACGTCGATCTGGCTATCATCGATATCGTAATCAGCCAAACGGTTAGGGGCACCAATGGATGTCCAGAATTTGCTGAGCGCATCGATACCTTCTTCGGCAATCTGTCTGTCCGACTTGCCTTCAGGATTCACTTCGAATACATTAATTGCCAGACGTTTGAATCGATCCACATTGACATCCAGATTATGCTTCATCCAGTGCGGGAACAAGATCGCCAGTCCGCCACCATGCGGGATATCATACACTGCAGATACTGCATGTTCGATATTATGTGTTGCCCAGTCTCCTGCGAGACCCATATTCAGCACACCATTCAATGCCATCGTTCCGCAATACAGAATCGTTTCGCGCAGTTCATAGTTCTCCAGATCCTCAACCAGACGAGGGGCTGCTTCCATCACGGTACGCAGAATTGTCTCACAGAAGCCGAGTTGAACCGGCGTGTTCTCATCCAGATGGAAGTAATGCTCTAATACGTGGGACATCATATCCACCATACCGTATACCGTTTGGTCCAGCGGAACCGTGTATGTATTCACTGGATCCAGGATGGAGAATGCAGGGAATGAATATGCGCTACCCCAGCCCAATTTTTCTTGTGTATCCTGATTCGTAATAACCGAACCGGAGTTCATCTCCGAACCCGTTGCTGCCATCGTTAATACGGTACCAAGCGGAAGAGCGTCTTGTGCAACGGCTTTGCGCTGAGCAAAATCCCACATGTCGCCATCATATTTAGCACCTACAGCAATCGCTTTGGAGCAGTCCAGTACACTACCGCCACCTACAGCGAGAATCAGGTCAATGTTATTCGTTTTGCAAAGGTCTACCCCTTTATGCACCGTAGAAAGACGTGGGTTAGGTTCAACGCCTGCCAGTTCAGTCACTTCTGCTCCAGCTTCCTTAAGCAATCCGATCACTTGATCGTACAGACCACTGCGTTTGATACTACCGCCACCATATACAAGCAGAACCCGTTTACCGTATTTCGGTACTTCTGTCTTTAATGCTTCCAGTTGTCCTTTACCGAATATCAGACGGGTTGGATTATAGAATTGGAAAGATCTCATATCTATTGTCGCCTCCAAGGGAGTTTAGAATTTTTAGTGCAACTCCAATTATAGTACCCCGTTTATAGAAAAACAAATCGATAGCCACTCACTTTATAACAATCCGTTAATCTCCAAATGTGCCCTAAACATCTCGCTTGTAGAAGGCAAATCTTCAGATGCTACCCATGTTTCATGGGCCCATAACCCAGCCTGTTTGAATGCCCGCGGACAATGAATAAAGCACTCTTCCACATCCACAATGACAGCTGCACCTATAGTTTTACCACTCCAACCCATGCTTGCGATGAATTCTTCATCCTTGGTGATGGATGCTGTACCATTAATACGCAGCACTTCATTCATTCCCGGAATCAAAAAGAGCATACCGATGCCAGGGTTAGACAACATGTTCAACAACGAGTCTATCCGCCGATTACCCGGACGCTCAGGATAAACGAGTCGATATGTATCGTACACTTTTACGAATCCCGCTCCGTCGCCCCGTGGTGACACATCACTTTTTCCATCATGATCGGACGTGGAGAGGAAAAATAATGGTGACATGGATATAAAGTTCTGAACATGTGAATCCACAAATGAGATTGCCTTGTTACGCACATGTTCATGCGGTTCACCCACCATGCCTTGCAGTTCCTCAGCATCTGTAATCAATGGAATATCCAATGCATGCTTTTCCAAGTTATTAACCCCATTTCCTCAATTCATTGTGGTACTCTAGGAATTCACTCCATTATAACTGGCTCGGAAGCTCATTCCAATGCACACCAATATCAAGAACAACAAGAACACCCGCTCAAGATAGGGCGGGTGTTCTTGTTTGTTGACTGTTATTCCGTGTATCCCATGCTGCTCACAAAACGACGGAAAGCCTGGCGGCCCGCTTCATCATATTTGTAGACACCTGCATGTTCCAGAATCTCGGCAAATTTTAAGCCGACTTCCTGCTGTACGATGGAAATGGCTTGTTCTTTGTCCAGGTTAGGACCAAATCGTTCAACCAGCTCTTCAGCCCAGCCCAGATGTTTGTTCAACACATGATCAGAAGCTTTGGCGGCTTCAGCAAGTTTGGCATCTCCAGCGAGAATATCTGCGATACTGTCCAGCTCTTCCTTCAAACGGCCAGGCAGGATGGCAAGTCCCATCACTTCGATCAGACCAATGTTTTCTTTCTTCAGATGGTGCATTTCACGGTGAGGATGGAAAATCCCTTCAGGATGCACATCATTCGTACGATTGTTACGCAATACGAGATCCATCTCGTAGCCACCGTCTGCACTACGACGAACGATTGGTGTTACCGTATTATGTGGTACCTGCTCACCGTCTACTTCACTGAATGCTTCGATATCCACAGCCGAATCACTATAGACCTTCCACGCTTCATATACAGCGTTACCGGCTTCAAGCAGTTCTGCAGGATCGTGTGAGGCCAGACGCATGACGGACATTGGCCATTTCACAAGACTCAATGTAAGTCCAGGGGCATCCGCATGGTGGAAGACCGCCTCTGGCTGTGCATTTTGAATCGCAAACGTATGACGTCCGCCCTGGAAATGGTCATGTGTCAGGATAGAACCGCCAACGATCGGCAAATCTGCATTAGACCCGATAAAGTAATGCGGGTACTCCCCAACAAAGGCAAGCAGCCTGCGCAGCGTATCTTTGGTCAGTTTCATCGGCACATGATCATGATGGAAAATGATGCAGTGCTCGTTGTAGTACACATACGGCGAGTATTGGAACAACCAAGGCTCGTTGTTAAGATTCAACGGAATGACTCGCAGATTCTGGCGGGCCGGGTGATTCACCCGACCAGCGTAGCCTACATTTTCACGACACAGCTGGCATTTTGGATATACCGGTGGCGGTAGCAATTTCGCCATGGCAATTTCCTTCGGGCTTTTCTCCGGCTTGGAGAGGTTTATGGTAATCTCCATCTCCCCATAAGCCGTATCCTGCGTCCAATAGACGTTCTTCGAGATGCGATCCATCCGAATGTAGTTGGAGTTAATGGATAAGTCATAGAATTGGGATGTGGCCGCCTCAATGCCTTCCGTCTGCTCGGTGTGGCGGAATGCGCGTACCACTTCGGATGGGCGTGCCATCAAATGACCCATGATTTTGGCATCCAGCAAATCACGGAACGTATCGCTATTTTCAGGAATGAGTCCAATGGTAAATCCATAATCGATCAATGTATCCAGCATCGCCTGTGGACCAGCGGGCACAGTTGTGTCCAACTCGCCGGCATAAGGCTCCGAGAATCCGAATTGTTCAAGCAGGAGGTTGCGGCTATAATCCCAATCCGCTTCCTCAATTAGTTGTTTCTGCAAGGCAAATGCAACCAGACGTTCAATGGCATGCAGTGCTTCCTGCTGCTCCGGTGTCCGCTCTGTGGCACCTGCTGCAATATGAGTCTGTGACATAAGGTGTTCGCCTCCTAGTTTTTTCCGTAGCCGTCAGGACGTGATTGGTGCCAGCTCCAAGCGCTTTGAATGACATCTTCCAGATTGGTCCATTTTGGATTCCAGCCCAGAACGGATCTCGCTTTTGCAGATGAAGCTACTAGCACTGCAGGGTCACCTGCACGACGTGGCTCCTGTACAACCGGGATATCGAGGCCAGTCACTTTTTTAGCTGTTTCAATCACTTGTTTTACCGAGAACCCTGTACCGTTACCCAGGTTAAACACGTTACTGTTCTCACCTTTGCGAAGGTAATCTACTGCACGCAGATGTGCATCAGCCAGGTCGCTCACGTGGATATAGTCACGGATACATGTTCCATCTTCGGTTGCATAGTCGTCACCAAACACAGCGATATGCGAGCGTTGTTTCAAAGCCGTTTGCAGTACGAGTGGGATCAGGTGACTCTCCGGCTGGTGATCTTCACCAATTTTGCCGCTCTCATGAGCACCAGCTGCATTGAAGTAACGCAGAGAAACGTACTTGATATCCTGAACTTTATCGAACCATGACATCATGCGTTCCATCATCAGTTTCGTTTCACCATATACGTTGGTCGGCTCTGTACGATCGCTTTCTTCGATTGGCACTTTCTCAGGTTCACCGTAGGTCGCTGCCGTAGAAGAGAAGACGATGCGACGTACATTTGCTGCATTCATCGCTTCCAACAGACACAGTGTACCGAACACGTTATTGTCATAATATTTAACCGGGTCTTTCATACTTTCGCCTACGAGTGAGTTGGCTGCAAAATGAATGACTGCATCAATTGAATTTTCAGCGAATAGCTTAGCCAGAATTTCTTTGTCACGCAGATCTCCTTCATACAATTTACCACCGAGCAGCGCCTCACGATGCCCTGTCTGCAAGTTATCCAGTACGACAACCTCTTCTCCACGTTCCAACAAAGCCGCTACCGTATGAGATCCAATATACCCTGCTCCACCTGTCACCAAAATTGCCATTTTACTTCGCCTCCTTCAATTCTTTAACACCGTCGCCTACACCGCACACATAAAAATCACCTTTGAGAGTGGTACGCGCTTCATATGCAGCGCCCACTTCGCTTACAAAACGCTCGACATCATTTTCATGCACCAGCGATACGGTACAACCGCCAAATCCTGCGCCAGTCATTCGGGCACCAAGTGTGCCAGGAATCCGCTGAGCTTCTTCAACCATAACATCCAGCTCATCACAGCTTACTTCGTACAAGTCGCGAAGCGATTCATGAGAAGCGTTCATCAATTGGCCGAAGGTTTCCAGATCATTACGCTGCAATGCTTCGACAGATGCAAGCACACGCGCGTTCTCTTCCACAACATGTTGCGCACGCTGTCTAACTTTCTCATCCTTGATCTGATCCTGTAGTGTTACGAACTGCTCTGGCGTCAATTGAGCCAGGTAATTCAGTGCAGGCAGCTGTTCCTTCAAGATGGCAAGTGCCTGCTCGCATTGGGAGCGACGTTCATTGTACGCCGAATCCACCAGCCCGCGGCGTTTGTTTGTGTTCCCGATGACCAATTTGTAAGAGCCTGTACGGAAAGGAACCTTTTCATACTCCAGTGTGTCACACATCAGCAGGATTGCGTGATCCTGCGCACCGTTTGCCACAGCGAACTGATCCATGATTCCACAGTTGACGCCTACGAACTCATTTTCCGCTTTCTGGGACAGAAGTGCCAGTTGAACCGTATCAATATCCGACACGCCCTCCAGAGACTGAATCGCGAAACCGGTAAGTACCTCCAGAGACGCAGACGATGAAAGTCCTGCCCCGTTTGGAATCTCTCCGTGGTACAGGAAGTCGTACCCTTTCGTTACATTCACACCTTTGCCTTGCAATTCAACCATGACACCAACAGGATAGTCGGTCCATTCACCCGTTTTCTCCTTACCAATAGTGGAAGTATCCAGTGCTCCTTCATAAGACATGTTCGTGGATGCCAGTTGCAGCTTGTTGTCCTGACGCTCACGGATTATTAATGTTGTTCCGAATTCAAGTGCTGCCGGAAGCACGTATCCACCATTATAGTCAATGTGCTCACCGATCAGATTCACACGCCCAGGGGCATGAAATACACGGATGTCCGCTCCACTCTCTCCGTACTTCTCAATAAACTTTTGTTTCAATTCAGTTACGTTCACTGCTGCTGCACCTCGCCTCGTTGTTGTGGTTTTCTTAATGTTATTATATAAGAAAGCGGTGCCTCATGTAATGCAACCATGTGTGTTTCATATGGATAAATGTGACCTTAAGACGTATAATGATCAGAGCATCCCGGAAAGAAGGAAACAACTATGGCAGATCAATCCAACGCCAAGAAAGACCCGCTTGCATCTTCAATAGAAAAAATACAGGAATCACCTTCCGGTAAAAGTGGAGCACTCAGTTATTCGGTTGCCTCCAATCCGGTCTATTATGAGCAAGGCGCACTGCATGTCCTGTTTGCCGGAGCAAGCCAGACGCTTCCAGGTCACGCCCTTGGACCTAAATTGTTTGATTATTATCTGCTGCATTATGTAGAAAAAGGGGCGGGTACGTTCCGTACCGAACTGCACACCTACGAGTTATCCGCAGGTGATTGTTTCCTCATTCACCCCGGGCAACTGGTGAGCTACCAGTCACATGCCCGTAACCCATGGCAATACCGCTGGATCGCCTTTACGGGCAGCCAGGCTGCCCAGCATGCCGAGGAGGCAGGATTCCGCCCGGAGAAGTCCGTTTTTCATGCCGGACCCTCTTGTGGAATATCCGATTGGTTATCCGTGATGCAGGATGCTTTTGCCGAGCGCAAAGAAAGCTCCCATTTCACATCACTGGGTACGTTATATATGATTCTAGCTGAAGCACAGAATCACCTTTCGCAGGGGCAAACCTTAATTCCAGGTGAATCATCCATCCGACGTACGGTGAAACAGATGATTCAATATATGTCCACCCAATATGCCTATCCTGTCTCCATTGAACAGATGTCTGCGAGTCTCGGGTATAATCGTGCGTATCTTTCCCGCATTTTCAAACAGGAAACCGGACTTTCGCCAGTCACTTATCTGCTAAAACTGCGGATCGACAAGTCGCGCCAACTCCTAAGAGAACGCCCAGATCTGTCCATCGAACAGGTATCTGCATCGGTCGGACTGCCAGATGCACTGTATTTCTCCAAACAGTTCAAACGATTTCACGGTGAAGCGCCCAGCTTGTATCGAGAGAAAATCCTCTCTCGTCCACGACATCAGGGGTTACAGAAGAATGCTCAACCAAACAAACGGTAAGCAATATATTGGACAGAACCACATACGACAAAAAAGGTGCATTCCGCCATTATGGCTAAGATGCACCTTTTGCACTTTATTTATTTGTCATCAGGCTTCGGAGACAGAATGGACTCAATCCGTTCCAATTCCTCTGTAGAGAAGTCTAATTGGCTGAGTGCAGCCACATTCTCTTCAATCTGGGAAGGACGGCTCGCGCCAATCAGCGCAGATGTTACCCTGCCATTACGCAGAACCCATGAAAGTGCAAATTGGGCCAAGCTCTGACCACGGGCTGCTGCAATCTGGTTCAGCGCACGCACTTTGCGGAGCGTCTCTGGAGAGATGTTGCTCTCATTCAGAAATACTGACGGTCCTTTGGCACGTGAGTCTTCCGGGATCCCATTCAAGTATTTGTTCGTGAGTACACCTTGTGCCAGTGGACAGAAAGCAATACTGCCCGTTCCATACTCATCCAGCACGTCCTGCAAACCATCTTCAATCCAGCGATCCAGCATCGAGTATTTCGGTTGATGGATCAACAGCGGCGTACCCAAACTTTTGAGAATCTCAGCGGCCTCTCTCGTCTGGTCTGCGGGATAGTTGGAGATTCCTACATAGAGGGCTTTACCCGAGCGAACAATATGATCCAGTGCCATCATCGTTTCTTCCAAAGGCGTTTCGGGATCATAACGGTGGGAATAGAAAATATCCACATAATCCAGGCCCATCCGCTTCAAGCTCTGATTCAGACTGGATACCAGATTTTTGCGTGAGCCCCACTCGCCATACGGCCCGGGCCACATATAATATCCCGCTTTGGTGGAGATCACAAGTTCATCCCGATAAGGTTTCAGATCCTGGGCAAGCACCTGTCCAAACAACTGCTCTGCCGAACCTGCCGGTGGGCCATAATTATTGGCAAGGTCAAAATGGGTAATACCCAGATCAAATGATCGGGTGATCATATTACGGCCATTCTCAGCGTTATTGATACCACCAAAATTATGCCACAGCCCCAGTGAAATCGCTGGCAGTTTCAAACCTGAACGTCCAACGCGGTTGTATTTCATCGTTTCATAGCGAGTATCGCTTGCTACGTAGACCATCATGAATCCCTTCTTTCCCCAGGTTCCGCCTCCTGATCCGGTCAACACCGGCGAATGCGGTTATTCAGTCCATACGTTTAACCAAGAAGCTGGTCCACATGATTCATTACCTCACCAATCGGCTCTGTAATCAGCAAATCCGCCCTGCTGTCGTAAGCGGTAGGTGTAGCATTGAGCAGAACGGTATGTTTTCCCTGAAAATACGTAATTAACTGTGCTGCTGGATATACCGTAAGTGATGTGCCGCCCACGAGTAACAGATCTGCAGCAGACAATGCATCAATGGAGCGATACAATGTTGTCTGATCCAGCTCCTCCTCGTACAGCACAACATCCGGCTTGATAACACCACCGCATGTGGTACAGCGAGGTACGGTATATTGGGATTGTATAATATCATTCAGCGCATAAAACTGCTTGCAATCCATGCAGGCATTACGATGAACTGAGCCATGTAGCTCCAAGACAGTGCTGCTGCCTGCCTTCTGATGCAGTCCGTCGATATTTTGCGTGATCACTGCCTGAAGTTTTCCCTCCTGCTCCAGACGGGCTAACAGTCGATGACACCCATTCGGTTCCGCATCTGGATGAAGCATTTTGCCTCGATAAAAATCATAAAAAATATCGGCATGTTGATCAAAAAAATGCCGACTTAACAACTCTTCCGGTGGATAAGGCGAATGCTGCTCCGTCTGATACAGACCCGCAGCCGAACGGAAGTCGGGAATCCCGCTTTCCGTTGAAGTCCCGGCCCCTCCGAAAAAAACAATACGGGAACTTTCCTGAATCCAGGCAGCCAGTTGTTCTGTTGCGTTCATCCTCTCTCCTCCTTTTATATAGTTCAATCTGACCAGAGTGACTTATATAATCACGCTTAGCTCATTATAATGACGAATAATGGCATGGGCATCAACCAGGTGCGATCCTTGATCTAACTGCGGACAGTAACCAAGCGTATAGGATACCTCTGCATGCCGTCCCATCTGCATATCCCCATTGCTGTCTCCAATGACAACGGCCTCCGCAGGATCGATATGTAATTCGCGGCAAGCCAAGAGTGCTGCTTCTCCATCCGGTTTGCCCTGGGTCACCCGATCACAGCCTACAATGGATGTAAAAAAGGAACGGATCCCCATCCAATTCAAATGTGTTTCAGCTGCCGCTGTACTGTCTGAAGTGACGACCGCCAGAGGTATGTTCGCTGCCCGGCAACTCTGCAAAAAAGCCAGCAATCCTGGCATGGGTTCAGCCGATTTGCGCTCTCGTACCTCTCGCATGGCTACACTTGAAAATTGGCGTATCGTTGTGATCGCTTCATTCCACGGCATGCCTGCTGCATATAGCTGCCCGGCAAGCAATCCCGTGCACTCATCCACAGTTGCAATGGCCAGCGGGCCTTGCGGATCATATCCAACAATATGACCTTGTGAGTTATGGGTGGTGCCCAGAACGTAATCCCGTTCAACCGTAAATGAAGCACCAAGTTCGTTCATACGTGATTGTAACTGATCCAGTAACCTCTCTGCCCACGGCCCCCATAACTGGAGGAATTCCAGCAGTGTTCCATCTTTATCGAACAGGATACCTTTACATGGGATCTGCGCTCCATTCACTTGAAGCATGGTCATCCGCATCACCTCCATCAAGTTATGCTATAAATGCATACAGCCCTTAATGCAGAATAATCAAAATCTACTTAATGGTACTTAACCAACCCAGAACCGTCTTGACGGTCTGATTCAGCTGTTCTTCTCCACTCACTTCCGGCTCGCCATCCCCTTTTTGATGACCATAATCACCAAACTGGGCGTGGTTACCACCTTCAATGGTGTAATATACCGTGTCTTCCGGAAGATACATCCGTCCACTCTGGTATTTCGTGGCATTCACGACCTCATCTTTGGTACCCAGAATAGATAAAGCAGGTATTCCAAGTGACTTTACGCTTCCTTTTTCATCCGGGTAGGATGCCAAGAAGAAGATGCCCTGTAGTGCATCAGGATGCGATGCTGCATAACGTGCAGCCATGGACCCACCGAGAGAATGTCCACCCATGACGAATTGTTCATCTGGATATGCGGCCAGAATCTCATCTGCCAGGTTTTGCTTGAGCACTGCCAGATTAACTGGCATCTTGGCAATAATCGTGTGATGACCGGCAGCAGCCAGCTCATGGGCAAGTGGTGCATAACTCTCCGGTTTCACCAGTCCGCCAGGGTAGAAAAGAACACTCTTGCCAACCGGTTTGTCTGGCACAAAATCAATCCAGTTCTCTTGTTCGCTCACCGTCACCTGGTTGGCTGTTTCCATGGCCGTTTGAGCTGTTTCCTGTGGACCGTATGGTGTGAATAATTTCCACGCAACAAATCCACATCCAATGACAATGAGCGCCAGAAGTACGAGCAGGAATTTCCCGATGCCCCTCTTCTTGCGCCCTGTATTATACCGATTTCTCAACGTTAATCACCTTTCTCCACTTCCGCAGGTGCCGCGGCTCAAAGAATTGGGAGCCTTCGTTAATCAGGCTCCCCTTCTCCGAATTGAAAAAATATTATTCAGCCTTGGCCTTGCGGTAAGCATCCATATATTGTTCCGCTTTGCGACGGACATGACTCAGGTCACCCGTCTTCACAGCTTCCGATGTCAAGTCAGAGCCGATACCTACAGCCACTGCTCCACCCTTGATCCAATCCCCCAGATTAGATAAAGATACTCCGCCAGTTGGCATAAAATTCGCCTGCGGCATAGGACCCTTCATTGTTTTGATAATTGAAGGATCGTACAGATTACCCGGGAACAACTTCACGATGTCCACACCAAGTTCCAATGCGCGTTGAACATCAGCAATCGTCATCACACCGGGCAGAATCGGAATTCGATACAGGTTGCAGATCTGAACGGTATCCGGATTCAGGGAAGGTCCGACAACAAACTCGGCACCCGACATGATGGCCGCTCTTGCCGTTTGCGGTTCTAGCACCGTTCCCGCACCAATAATTGCGAATTTCTCTGGATCTTGTGTGTTCCAATGGTATACACGGCTTAATTTTTCAATGGCTTTGAGTGCACTGGGTACGGTCATCGTAATCTCGATAACTTTAATGCCACCCGCAATCGCTTGCTCGGCCATGGCAATGACTTGATCCGCAGAATCTGCACGCAGAACTGCCACAACCCCATTGTCCGTAATCTTTTGCAACAACTGAAGCTTCTTCATTTCATTCTCTCCCTTGTCAATGTGGTGGTTGTGTGTACAAGCCTTACATTTTGAAGAACGAAGATGAGCCATATATGATTTCAGCAGCGACTAGCGCTCAACATGGGCAACGTTGTTCAGCTTGGCCTCGACCTGCCCCCACGTCGGGAGCGCTTCCCAATCGCCAACAGCCTGTATAACCATGGAACCGGTCAAATTGCCGAGACGGGTTGCTTCCTGCGGGGAGTATCCTTTTAACAAACCCGATAAAAATCCCGCGCAAAATCCATCTCCTGCTCCTACCGTATCCAGAACATGCTCCGCCTTAAAGTACGGAACTTCCGTTAGGGTACCATTCGCCAATACGTAGGTCAAATCAGGGCCACCCTTCACGATGCACACAGCATTCATGGAAGATAAACGCTCAAGTACTTTTTGATCATTTTCTTCGTTGTATAGAAGTTTCATCTCGTCGAGACCCGGTAAAAAGTAGTCCGCCAGTTCAGCCAGACGCAGTATAACCGGACGGGCCTCATCCGCTGACCACAGTTTGAGACGCAGATTTGGATCAAAGCTTACTTTCACACCTGCCTGTTTGGCAATATGTATGGCAGCTTCTACCGTTTCAAGTCCAGACGAACTAATCGCGGCTGTAATACCTGTAACGTGCAATATCTTAGCTCCGGCAATATATGCGGGATCCAGATCATCTGGTGTAATCGCACTTGCTGCCGAAAGCTTCCTATAATAATGTACCGAGGCTTTCCCGGAAGCGTTCTCACGAATCATCAAACCAGTGGGCTCGTGATCACTTAACCTTGCACGTGATACATCTACGCCTTCACCACGAATGGCTTTCAGAATCATGTTGCCGATCGGATCATTGCCCAAACGTCCAAACCAGCCACTGGTATGCCCGAGCCGGGATACACCAATAGCCAGATTGCTCTCGGCACCCCCAAACGACTTGTCCAGTGTGGCTGCATATTCCAGCCCTCTTGTATCTTTGGCAGTCAGCAAACCCATACTCTCCCCAAACGTAATAATTTCCGGGCTTGGATTGGGACTCGTTGACATGATTTCTTCCCTCCTTATCGTTACATTTCCTCATCTTCTGTTACTATTGTCATCCTCTATGCAACCGTTGTCAATCCCGGAGCGTTCATTTTGTTGTCACAGCTTTGAGAAAAGATAACGCTTACTAATGTGAATTAAATCACAATAGATAATGTACATCCGTATTACCCTTATTACAGATGCAAATGACCTTGCAACTAGGGTCTATAAGGGGGCTACATCATGAAAAATCAGACGCTGATCCAGGATGATCAGGAATCTTTCTTTTATAATCTGCGCTTTATGCTTATCGTCTGCGTCCTTGCCGGTAATGCACTGGAACCACTCATCACACGCTTTGCAGGAGCAGAAGCTCTGTTCCTGTGGATATATACGTTTCACATGCCACTATTTGTATGGGTAACCGGGTATTTTGCGACACACTCACTTCAAGGTGCCTCGGGGCGAAACGTCCTGAAACAGATTGCCTTGCAATATGTCCTGTTTCAGTCCTTATACGCATTAATGGACTTTACCGTGTTCCACACACCCCATATGCGGCTATCCTTTTTTGCACCATACTTGCTGTTATGGTTTCTCGCGAGTCATTTCTGTTGGCGACTGTTGCTTCGTCTCACGATTTCATGGAAACCGATATATCGGCTGATTGGATCGATTGCGCTCGGTGTACTTGCCGGGTATTTGCCCATCGACGGATTCTGGCTCAGCTTCAGCCGTACGTTTGTGTTCCTGCCGTTCTTTGTCATCGGTTATGACTATGGGGCATCCATCCGTTCTCGTTTATTATCCGGTTGGGGGCGAAGAACCGCAGCAATTCTCTCCGCTGCACTGCTGGTGTGGATTGGGTATGGCGGTTTGAATATTACATCGGGATGGTTACTCGGCAGCATGACATACGCCGAATTGGGCCACCACGAATGGTATGCCGGCATCTTCCGACTTGGCGTCTACTTGCTGGAAATCGCATCGGCAGCACTGTTCCTGGCCTGGGTACCATCCTTGACTTCCAGACTGACGGACCTTGGACGACGCACACTCTATGTATTCCTGCTGCATGGGTTTCTCGTTCGTCTCGCGATCTGGTCTGGAGTCTACACTTATATGGGAAGCTCGGCGTATATTCCAGTCGTACTTGTCATCGCTGTACTCTTCGCAGTCACACTGGCTCTGCCGGCTGTACGTCACACGTTCAAACCCTTGATTGAACCGGATATATCCCGCTTTTCTTTCAATCGGCATGAGGTGTTTAAACGGTCGGCCTAACACTCTGACGGATCTCTTCGCCATCGATTCTATCCTGGTTTGTTGTTTCAGGCTGGAAATGATGTGGTAAATTAGGGATACGCGCTACAAAAAACAACTTATTGTTGTAAGGAGTGATTTGTAATGGCACGTCAACCGACGTCAGAACGCAAGATGAGCCGTGAGGAAGCCGGTAGATTAGGTGGTAGAGCCACGTCCAAGAACCATGATCGAAGCTTCTACCAGATGATTGGAAAAAAAGGTGGAGAAGCGACTTCAGATGCCCATGACACTGACTTTTACAAGCAGATTGGTCGCAAGGGCGGCGAAGCAACCTCGGAAACCCATAATAAGGAATTCTATCGTGAGATTGGACGCAAAGGCGGAAGCAACTAATGAATTCCGCTCGCCACATCGAAACATGATCATAGCTTTCCCGCAAATCAAGAAGTCTAATTCCATGAAAATGGTTTGAGGCTTCTTTCTATTGATTGTAGAAATATGACGACGGTTGTGATAGACTCAATAGAAAAACCGGGTGTTCACGGGTTTAAAGCAGCAAAGAATTTCACAAACTACGGGGAGCTCGACACCGGCAAACCGATCTTTTTTTAGAGTACGGATGAAATTAAACGACAGATGCACTGCCATTTACTTTTCCATTCATGTTGCTCAATATTATATATTTGGGGGGAAACACACCATGTCAGCCAAGAAGATGCGTTCCGATATGATCAAAAAAGGTTTTGACCGTGCACCGCACCGGAGTTTGCTCCGCGCAGCGGGCGTTAAAGAAGAGGATTTCGGCAAGCCATTTATTGCCGTATGTAACTCTTATATCGATATCGTACCCGGCCACGTTCACCTGCAGGAATTCGGTAAAATTGTAAAGGATGCTATTCGTGAAGCCGGTGGCGTTCCATTCGAATTCAACACCATCGGTGTAGATGACGGAATTGCCATGGGACACATTGGTATGCGTTACTCGCTGCCAAGCCGTGACATTATTGCGGATTCCGTGGAAACCGTTGTATCTGCTCACTGGTTCGACGGCATGGTATGTATCCCAAACTGCGATAAAATTACACCTGGCATGATGATGGGTGCACTCCGCTGTAATATCCCTACCGTGTTTGTCAGCGGTGGACCAATGAAAGCCGGTCGTGACAGCAATGGTAAAGCTCTTTCCCTGACTTCCGTATTTGAAGGCGTGGGCGCTTACCAAGCAGGTAAAATCGATGATAAGAGCTTGCTTGAACTTGAACAGTTCGGTTGTCCAACTTGTGGATCATGCTCCGGTATGTTCACAGCAAACTCCATGAACTGTCTGGCTGAAGCGATGGGACTGGCTATGCCAGGCAACGGAACCATCCTGGCTGTTGCTCCTGAGCGTCGTGAGTTTGTTAAACAATCTGCTAAACAACTGATGGAACTTATCAAAATGGATCTGAAACCACGTGATATCGTTACTGTAGAAGCGATCGATAACGCGTTTGCACTGGATATGGCGATGGGCGGCTCTACAAATACAGTACTGCATACGCTGGCACTGGCTCATGAAGCGGGCATTGAATACCCAATTGAACGTATCAATGAAGTAGCTAACCGCGTTCCGCATCTTGCTAAACTTGCACCTGCTTCCGATCTTCACATCGAAGACGTACACAATGCAGGCGGCGTAAGCGCAGTGCTGAACGAATTGCTCAAGAAACCAGGCGCGATTCATGGAGACTGTATTACGGTTACTGGTAAAACAATCCGTGAGAACGTTGAAGGAAAAGAAATCCAGGATACAAATGTCATTCACCATCTGGATAACCCGCATTCTGAAAAAGGCGGCCTGGCTGTATTGTTTGGTAACCTTGCACCACAAGGAGCTATCATTAAAGTTGGTGCGGTTGATGCATCAGTTGGCGGATACCACAAAGGTCCTGCCATCTGCTTTGACTCCCAAGAGCAAGCGCTCGAAGGTATTGCTAACGGCAAAGTAAAAGAAGGACATGTTGTTGTTATCCGTTATGAAGGACCAAAAGGCGGACCAGGTATGCCTGAGATGTTAGCCCCTACTTCCCAAATCGTTGGTATGGGGTTGGGTGCCAAAGTTGGTCTGATCACCGATGGACGCTTCTCTGGCGCATCCCGCGGAATCAGTATCGGACATATCTCACCAGAAGCAGCTGAAGGTGGTCCAATCGCCTTTGTTGAAGAAGGAGACATCATCGAGCTGGATCTGAACAACCGTATCATCGAATTGCACATCAGTGACGAAGAGTTTGAACGTCGTCGCGCAGGTTGGAAAGGCTTTGAACCGAAAGTAAAAACCGGTTACCTAGCTCGTTATTCCAAACTGGTTACCAATGCAAGCAACGGTGGCGTACTGAGTATCTAATTTACGCTATCCATTACTGGAGCTATTGGAAACAATCTAATAAATAAAGGGTTGCTCTTCTGCCAAATCTGGCGAAGGGCAACCCTTTTCTTTTGCTGGATGGTATAATTAGTCCGTTTAGTTCCGCTCTGGCAATATCTCTTGATCAATTAACAACGATTCATCTCTGGATTCTTCCATCGTTGCTGCCACTTGCGTCGTATGTTGACCGTAACGCTCCAACAGTATATCCAGCGGCATGGCAATCATCTTGGGTACCAATTGTTCTGTACGCTGTTTCAGACGTTTGGTTCCTGCCGGATGGATCACACTTAAGAGCAGTTTCAGGTATACTTTGGATGCAGCGCTGAACGGTCCAGGGGGCAATTCTTGTATGGTAAATCCGAATTTTTCCGGACCTCTGTTAATCATACTAACACCGTATATGGCTTTGGCAGAGCGTAACTCAGGTTCGAGTGCTACCATGCGTGCCAAATCCGGCAATTGCTGTTCCATCGTCCGAATCATGCGAATAGCCAGATGCATGCTGGAACGCGAAGTCACCCCAAGTTCGAACAACTTCTGATTGTCAAAATGCAGTTCAATGACCGGATCTCCGTTTTGAATGACATGGCCATCACTCATCTCCATTCGTGCTCCGTGATATACACGAGATCGAAAGTGTAACATTGGATCTTCTGGCGAAGCCGTCCGCAGATGATATACCCAGTGGAACAACTTCTCCCAGCCCAGCCATAAGGCAACAACGATTCGCTTCCATAACTTCAACGTTGTCTGTGGTTGATTCTTGTTCTGAGATTCGCTCACTGTAACACCTCCCATCAACGTATCAACGCGTACGCTTTGCAGACCCAAACGTTCAGCTTCCTGTAATACGACTTCCAGCGCCTGAAGCATCTGCTCCGGCGCGTGTGCATCAGCACCAAGGGTCGTTCCTCGATCATGCAGCAGCATAACCTCTCCGCCTCTTAGCTCCTTCAGCATCCGTTCGGTCAATCTCTGGGCACCTACTCGGCTTCTCCAGTCTTCAAACATGGAAGACCACAATACAATTTTTCGTTCTTTCTTGCTGAAAAAATCAAACAGATTCATAATCCCCCATGGTGGACGATAATAACAAGTCTTCACGCCGGTTACTTCATGGATAATCTGACCTGTTCGCTGAATCTGGTCACGAACCGTACGCGGCCGCATGAGCCAATTCGTTTTGTGAATATAATTATGAATGCCAATAAGATGGCCTTCGTCATGTATGCGCTGAATGAGTTCAGGATGACTCGCGGCATGTTCTCCAACGACAAAAAATGTTGCTTTTGCTTGATGCTGACGAAGCAGATCGAGCAATCTCGGCGTATAATGTGGATCTGGCCCATCATCAAACGTTAATGCAAATTGTGTATCACTTCTCCCCCGTCGGAATACACGAAAACCGAAAAGCCTGCTGATCAAACTTGGAATAAAGGCGTAAAAAGATGAAAGATACAATAACCACAGTAGAATACTCTGAAGTATCGTTGTCATGTTGCATGCTCCCCACTTCTCCTGCTGAATTACGGTGCGCTCTGGCACTATCTAAAATAAACCGCCTTTAATTTTATCATAGTTCAGACTTTTCTTGAATCCTGTTTTCCCAAAAAGATAGCTATCGTGTACAATAAATACATTATACTGATCTGCCTGCAAAGGAGCCATGTCCATGCTACCGCTTTACAAAAAATACGGGCGAACTGTCTTTGATATCGCTTTGCTCGTATTAACCGTGTACGTCATCATGTACAGTTTTAGCCAATTATATCAAATCGCTGCACCGGTTTTTCTCTCATTTATTGTGTACTGGATGATTGAGCCATTAGCCAAATTTCTACATCGCAAAGGGCTGCCCAAAACGCTTGGAGCTACCATATCCGTCCTGTTATTTCTCGCGATAATTATCGCAGCCTTTTTTGGTGTGGGCTTGATTATTATCTCACAGATATCCAATCTTCAAGATAATTTTCCTGTATACATTGAGATGATACAGCGTGAGTTTACCAATCTGGTGTTATTCATTCAGGACAAGTCAGACGCTCTCCCAGATGGGATTATGGGTAAAGCGAATGATTATTTTGCAACACTGACCGGCTTCCTATCCAAATGGGTAACGAGCGGAGCGCAATTCATTGTAGGTTTCCTCAGTTCATTCTCTTCGTTTATTACGAACTTCGGAATTGCGATTATTCTGGCCTTCTTTCTCAGTATCGAGATTGAATCCTGGCGCAAGTTCGCCCGTGCGAAGACACCCAAAACCTTGAAGTTAGCTATTGAATTCATGCGTAATCACGTGTTCAAGACGATCCGTTCGTATCTGAAGGCGCAGATGATCATGATGCTCATTACGTTCGTATTGATTTATGCAGGTTTGTTAATTTTGGGAACCTCTAACGCCTTTACCATTGCAGCGGTCTGTGCGGTTTTTGATCTGGTACCATTGCTTGGCGTTCCTGTTGTATTCATTCCATGGATCGTCTACCTGTTCATTATAGGTAATAGTAGCCTGGCCATCGGCCTGATTGTGATTCTTGCAGTGACGATGCTGACACGACAATTGTTGGAACCGAAGATATCGGGTAACTCGATTGGTGTATCTTCGGCGTACTTAATGCTTTCGTTCATGCTGATCTCCCTTTCGATCTTCGGCCTGGCTGGTGTAGTGTTATCTCCAGTGCTTCTGATCCTTCTGAAAGAACTGTTACAACAAGGGTACCTGCAAAAGTGGATTCACCTGCCAAAAGATGAATTTGAATCTTCTCCATTGGTTATGGACTCACCCGTTAGCACGGCCTCAGCGAGTTCTGCCGAGTCCGCGATGCATACGCCTGTTCCTGTGAAGGATCACGAGGACCCAGCCAAATAGTCCATGACCTTCCTGAAGAGAGCTGTCGCCTGATGTTGGCTACCTGGAGAGACATTTTGAACAAGAACAGCTACAGCGTACTTGGGTTGTTCTATCGGTCCATAACCGATGAACCATTGATGATTACGCTTCTCCCCATGTTTCTGTACCTGAGCTGTACCTGATTTCCCTGCAACATGCCACCGCGCACGCTGCAGGGATTTTCCTGTTCCCTCACGGACTACCTTATTCATCCAGGATAACAGTTTATGCGCAGTTGCAGGAGCAATCTGTCCTGCGGCTGAAGGAGAATCATGCAAGGGCATCTCCAACATGATGCCACCATCCGCATATCGGATCCGTTCAACGAGGCGTGGGGCACTAACCTTTCCATCATGTAACAGTGTCACGATCAGATTGGCGGCTTGCAGCGGTGTGACCAAGACGTCTCGCTGACCGATGGCTGTCTGTATTTTCGCACCTTCATCACCAGAAGACACAGCCTCTGTTCGCACACGTCCGTAATCTTCATGATCAAAGTGTCGTAAGACGGGCATCCCAGCCATCTGTTTCCCCTCCCAACCAACAGGACGCGCCAGTCCCAGACGATCTGCCGTATTCTCCAGTTGCTCCATACTAAGCCTGCGCGCCGTTTCCGCGAATACGATGTTGCAAGACTCGGCGAATCCTTGTTCCAGATTCAGGTTTCCATGCCCATGCTCTTTCCAGCAGGACAAACCATACTTTCCATACTCACCACCACAATGAAATTCTTCTCCATTCGAAACCGCATGGTATTCCAATGCAGCGGCCGCAGTGACAATTTTGAAAATGGAACCCGGTACGGCTCCCTGTACTGCACGATTCCCCCAGGATGACTCTCTAGGGTCTACATGTTGTGGCTGATAGAAAGGGCGGGAGATCATGGCGCGAACATCTGCGTTAGCGGCATCTAACACAACCACGGCCCCTTCTTGTAATCCAGATTCTTCTGTCAACTGCTCCAACCCACGCTGCAACCCGGCATCTATAGTGGTTTCTACTCGTAAAGGATAATGGCTATTGCCCGGTGCAATGACGTGCGGCTGAATATTCGGGATAATCTCACCACCACCCGAGACCATACGTGATACAAGCGTAGGACCTATTCCCCTTAACAAGGGTTCAAGTGTCCTCTCCAGTCCAGCTGCCCCTGATTTCATGGCAAATGGCTGTTTTACTTCATCCTGATGTCCAGTTAGAACTTTGGAGGACTCAGGCTGTTCAGCCAGATAACCCATCCACTGCATTCCCGTATGCCCCTGAAGATACCGTGTCATCATTGGATAGATACCAGCTCCTTGCAGGTGCAAATTACGCAGCCGCTCCACCTGAGCAGCGCTCAAATGAACAGGCTGAGTTGCACCTGCTGTCCAGAAATGAGGTACATTTTCCTGATTCCATTCCTTCTTCAATTGATCCAGATCGGTATGTAATATAGCTGCCAACTTTGTCATCTCTGAGCCTTCTAATGCTCCTTGCTTGCGTAGTTTCACTAAAGGCACTTCCTGTGGAAAAAGAACCAAGCCCCATTGCAGCTTACCGGTCAACGCCTCACCCTTGTAATCTGTAAATTGCCCCCGGCCCGTATCAAGCATCACCCCGCGTTCACGCTGCAATACGGACATTTCACGTACCGTTCGTTGAAATCCAGGCATGGTCTGATTCACCTGAACGATCTGGACCCATCCCAATCGCAATATAAGCAATCCAAAGACAAGAGTTAGAAGAATACAAGTTATATAGATTCGCCGTTTCGCAAGGAGATGCATCCAAATCTCACCTTTTGTCGTTTTGACATATTATTGCTGATAAGGCTTGGAATTATCCGGTAAACCAAAAGAAAACCTGTCCCATGTACGGGGCAGGTTCTCCTCATTTCAATGTTGGCTTGTTACACCGTGAAGCGTGACAAGGTTTCTTTCAGTTCAGTGGATACATTCTCCAGCTTGCCAGACAGATTTACCAGCTGGTTACTGATATTTTGCTGTTCACTGCTCAAGGAAGCTACTTCTTGAGACGTTGCAGAAGATTCTTCAGCTACAGCGCTGACATTGCTCATGGCTTCAGACAACGTACCTTGAGATTTGTTCAAATCTCCAATAGAACCTGTCACCATGCCCAAACGTTCCACAAATGCCCCCATCTGTTCCTGTACGGAAGCGAAGATGACGTTGGTATCTTTAACCGCATCCATCTGTTCCTTGAATAACGGATAGGCTGCAGACAAAGCATCCACGGTCTCATTCATTTCGGTCATGATTTTGTCAGTGATCTCTCCAACCATCTCAATGGATTGTCTGGATTGAGCCGCAAGCTGACGAACCTCATCAGCCACCACCATGAATCCGCGTCCGGCTGCACCGGCACGTGCTGCTTCAATGGTCGCATTCAGGGAAAGGATATTCGTCTGTTTCGTTATGTTTTGCAGCACTTCAAGCACTTTCAGAACAGAAGACGTACTCTCTTTCAGCGAATCAACTTTATTCACCAGTGCACCAATCATTTCTTCTGTTTTCTGGGTTTTGGTCATCAACTGATTCAGATGTTGTGTTCCTGTCTGACTGGACTTCTCTACATGACGAGCAGAATCACCCATCTGTTCATTAGCAGCAATTACACTCTGCATCTGACGAGAGATATTGTCAGTTAATTCGTTACCACGTTCCGCTTCGGTTGCCAAACTGCCTGCACCGCCTGCGATCTCTTCTGTAGCTACGGCGATCTCCGAGGCAGATACAGCCGTTTTCTTGGATGCACTGCTCAGCTCAGAGGCCGTATCCAATACTTCCTGCGCAGAACGATTCGTTTGTTCAACCAGCTTCGTGATCTGCTCCATCATCAGATTGAAGGCGGTTGAGAGCTGACCGATTTCATCTTGGGATCTGTATGGTGTACGAACTTTAAGATTACCTTTAGAACCTTCCTGCATCAGGTCTTTCAATTTGCCGAGTGGACGAGCGATCATACGCACCATCCAAACCCCGATCAATACTGCAATCCCCGCATCAATCAGCGCCATCCACAGGGTCAGGGTCAGAATGCCTTTTGCATCCTGAACCAAAACAGAGGTAGGTATCATACCAACCAGTTTCCAATTGGATGTATCCATCGTACTGTATACAGCCAACATTTCCGTAGATTTGCCATCTACCGTATACTCCGTATTCGTGCTACCTGCTGGTTCGGTCAACTCTTTGACAAATGCAAGCTCTGTATCTTGTCCCGTACGATCCGAGATGGAGGATGCAACCACTTTATTATCGGGAGCAATCAGTTGAAGAACAGCTCCTGAACCCAGATCAAGCGATTTCAATTGTTCCTCCAGAACTTCCAGTTTCAGTTCAATAACCAGAACATACGACTGGGTCGTTCCCTGCAGGTTTTTCATTGAACGTGCGATTTTAAACGTTGGCGTTGAGCCATCTTCCTTGACCTCTGTTGGAAGCCAGCGATAACCGCCCGCCTCAATCAACTCACTATACCATGCTTCCTGGCGAATATTGCCCATGGATGAACTGTTGCTACCTGTACCCATAATGGACTTTGTATCGTCCGTAGGTACCAAATAAATCGCTTCCATAGATTTATTTGTAAATGCAACATTGGACAGTTGCTTGTTGATTGAACTTGAGTTTATGAATGTATCATACGCAGTCAAATTCTTATCTGACATTTTTTGTAGCAAGGACTGCATCTCTGGATCAAAGAAAATCTGTGTGGATGTATCCACAAATCTCTCCAAAATGATGTCCATTTTTTGTTTGGTCTGATCAATGGTCTCCTGATTGGCACGCGAAGCATTTTTCTCTATCGTACCCTTGGCTTTTGAATAGGATAATAGACCTAAACTCACTACAAAAATCATGATCCCCGCAAAAAAGATCAAGAACAGTTTAACCCCTACGGATTTAACAGGATTTGCCTTCCTAATTTGTTTGAAAGAAGACCCTCCAAGGTTTTTCCAATCCCGGTTTTTTAATTGTTTTTTTACCCAATCGGTCTTGATCCAGCCCAGCTTTAATTTACTACGGTCAAACTTAAGTAATTTTTTCCCATTCCCTGTAATTTTACTTTTACCTTCTTTTTCTTTCTTTACTTTCTGAACCTGCTCAGGGTTAACCTGATCGGATTTTGTCACTTGCTCCCCACTGTCTTTCTGCTTCTTTTGAACCATTCCCATTCACCTGCCAGTTATTTACTTGTTGGATTTTTCTTTCTCTCCCCTATAAATATGTAGTATTCGACAGTTTTCTTCGTTCCCCTTTCATATCCCAGAAATATTTTACAACTTTATTCCTATTTTTCTATAAAAAAAAGACCCCCATATGCCGATAAACGGAGGCCCTACATGTTGATTTCATAACACTATTTTGTTAAATCATAATACAATATTGACACATTGTAGGTATTTGAGCCTACTTCTTTTTTCTCATCATATCGAAATAGGAAACCGGCTGATCCACTTTCATTTTAACCAGTTGCAAAGGGTGACGAGCAGCATCTAGAATATTGCCTTCTTCATCCTGTATTTCGCCGACCACCTGTTTGAAAAAGTGACCACCCGGACCAAAAAATTCGATTTCCTGTCCTGGTTTGAAGTGATTGCGCTGTTGAATGGTTGCCATGCCTGTTTCAGCATCATACCCCATGACCAATCCAGCGAAGTCAAAAGGCACAGCCTTTTCTTCCGGTTCATAGATATGATCTTCATGGTCTGGTGTATCATAGAAAAATCCGGTATTCAGCGGGCGATTCGCCGCTTTGTTCATTTCTTCAACCCATTCAGGTTTCAGAACATAATTCTCCGGATCTGCCATATAGGCATCGATGGCTTGACGGTATACGTTAACCACGGTTGCCACGTAGTGAATCGATTTCATACGTCCCTCGATCTTGAAACTGTCCACACCCACATCAATCAACTCGGGAATATGGCCAATCATGCACAGATCCTTTGATCCCATCGAAAATGAATTATCCTGTTCCTGGAACAGAGGAAGCTGGTTCTCACCCAGTTTGAATGGCGCAGGTGCCTTCATCTGCATGTCCTCTTCGCTAACCCACACCGTATCTTCTCTCACATCTTCAAACAAATCATACTTCCAGCGGCAAGACTGGCAACAGCCGCCCCGGTTGGAGTCCCGATCCGTAAAATGGTTGGAGAGCACGCAACGTCCGGAATAGGAGGAACACATCGCCCCGTGAATAAAGGCTTCAATTTCAATGTCCACATTTGCCTTGATCTCTTCAATCTCTTCGAAGCTGGTCTCACGTCCGAGAACAACCCGTGGAAGTCCTTCATCTTTCCAGAACTTCACAGCTTGCCAGTTGAGTGTGGATTGTTGCGTACTCAGATGTACCTCAAGACCTGGCACAGCACGTAGGGCTACTTCAATAATAGCCGGATCAGCTACGATGATCGCAGAGATTCCCGCATTATAGAGGTTTTGCAGGTATGTTTCGATACCCTCAATATCCTCATTATGTGCATAGATGTTCGTCGCTACGAACACTTTGGCTCCATACTTCTTGGCAAACTCCACACCTTCACGCATCTCTTCGAAGCTGAAGTTATCCGCGTTGGAACGCAGTCCATAGGCCTGTCCACCGATATATACGGCATCTGCACCGTAATGGATTGCAAATTTCAGTTTTTCCAGATTACCCGCCGGAGCTAACAGCTCCGGTTTGTCCAGACGGTTACGTTTACCCGAGAACTTCCGCTGTACCGCCACTGTTTCCATTCTGTTCACCTCATCTATTAATACACTTGTTCTTTATAGAAAAATCCAAACGATAATTCACGTTCAGGGTCTTGTAACTCCCGCACCTCATTGAGCCACTCTTCAGAGAACGCATATGCATCAGCATCGGCAACATAACTGTCAATCGCTGTCCGATATGCACGTACAACAGCTTCATTGTAGGCTAGTGATTTTAGGATACCTTCAATTTTGAAACTGTGTACACCCGCCTCCATCAACAGATGAAGATCCTCGAGGATACAGATATCCTCCGAACTCATAATGTGCGTGCCATTCATGTCCTCATAGATCGGGAATTTCTCATCCCGGCGTTCAGCCTCGATCAGGAACAATCCACGTTCTTTCCCCAGATGTCCCTCGACTGGCCGTCCTTGATGAGCCATATAACTTTGCACCAGACTGCGTTTGGAATGATAAATATTCGTCATGCCATGCACCTGAACCTGCGCTTCCACCTTCAGAAAAGGAACCATCTCCGTCAACTCGTCCATATTCAACTCACGGGCAAGCACAACGCGGCTCGCTCCCTTCGTTCCCCAATAGTTGGCCGTTGCATAATTCGTTGAAGTCATCTCCGCATTCCAGTGCAGCTTCACGTGTGGAGCGTACTCCTTAATCGCAGCCAATACGGATGGATCATTAAATTCCACACCATCAATACCGATTCTACCAAGTGCTTGAACATACTCAGGCAATTCTTTCAACAGCTCGTTGGACATCAGATTAGTCATGGATACATACACACGCGCCTGATGTTTAGCTGCAATGGCAACCACCTCTGCTGTCTCCTCCACGCTGAAGCTACCTGGAAGACGCATGCCGAATCGATCATCTCCAATGATAAGAGCATCTGCTCCAGCCTGGAGCAGCACTTCTGCCTCTTTCACATTCGCTGCTGTAACGAGCAGTTCATGTTTCTTACTCATATAATCCCCTCCGCTTATTGCGCAGCCTTACTTTTGGCTATATTTTGCTGGTGTTCCTTATACGTTTTGGCAAATAGATGTCCAGACGAGCCGTCCTTTTTCGTCACATAGAACAGATACTCCGAAGCTTCCGGATTTAGCGCTGCTTCAATGGACGGAAGACTTGGACTGGCAATTGGACCTGGTGGCAAGCCTTTATTCAGATACGTATTATAAGGACTTTTCACCTTCAAATCCTTGTAGAACAATCGCTCCTTTGGCCTGTCGAGCAGATATTGCACGGTAGCATCGATCTCCAGCTTCATATCCTGATTGATCCGATTGTAGATTACACCTGCAACCAGAGCGCGTTCCTCGTCCACTACAACTTCTTTCTCCACCAGTGAAGCAATGGTCAGCAGTTCGTGCAGTGAAAGATTTTTCTCTTGGAGCTTGGCTTCCAAATCAGGAATGGAATTAATCTTGGTCTGGAATTCTTCCAGCATCCGTTGCATCACATCATGCGCGGAACTTCCCTTTTTCAGCTCGTAGGTCTCCGGGAACAGGTACCCTTCCAATACGTAGCGAAGTTCTTCATCCACTGGAATATCTTTGAGGATATCTACATCGAAGGCCGAAGGATCGTTGGCCAGCTTGATGAATTCATCCCGATCGACAACATGCTCATAAGAAAGTTTACCCGCCATTTGCAGAACAGTATAACCCTCCGGAATCGTAAATTTCACCATTTCCTCCGGTACTACTTCACCACTACTCAGCTTGCTAACAATCTCATCGTATGTCACGCCAGGATTCATAGAATATGTACCCGCCATGAAATTAGACCCTAGTTTTTTCCACTTTAAATACCCTTTAAAGGTTAACCCGCTTCGAATGAGGCCTTCTTCTTGAAGCTGATCCGCGATTTTCGAAGTTCCCGATCCGCTCTTAATCTCGAATACGACCGGTTCTGTAGAAGCTTCCACGGGACGCATCATACTCCATACGTAACCGCCTGCGCCTCCGGCAAGAACTACAATGATAAGCAGTATGACTACTATTACTTTCCCTTTCAAAAAAGAAACAACTCCTTTACACAACCAAAAAGAGCGGACTTCTCCGCCCTCCCGGTTTCTTCAATTTGAAGCTGATTAATCTTCGTCAATGGGGAGTGTACATTCATCATACAGTTCAGAGATGTTCTCCCACTCATCATCATCGTCGATCGTAACTAACTCTGGCATGATCTGGCCTTCACTTCCAGGTGATACCCGCAGAAGTTCAACCTCGTCATAAGGTCGCAACGAACTGCGGAGCACCGCGTACTGTTGACCGTTCACTTCGAACTCAGCCAACAAGTCATACGGTTGTGATTTACCGTTCTCTTCCTCGAGCTCAACATGAGCACCGAATGCCAGACGCAGTGAATCTGTCCATTTCAGGTCTTTGCGGCTATATTCCGTCATTTAGTTCGCTTCCTCTTCATCTTCAGCAAGAAATGTATTAAACGTCTCCTCGACGATATCCCATTCGGCATCATCTTGGATAACGAAAAGTTTGATATCGTCGCCCTCTTCTTCATAACGGAATGCATATACATCCGTTTCGCCATCTTCAGGTTCAACCGGAGCAACCATCATGTACTTGGCCTCCGAACCATCTACTTCAAACTTCATGATGACTTCGAATTCCTCTTCATTACCCTCGTCATCCGCAATGTAAATGATTTCCGCTTCTTCTTCCATACCCAGTTGATCTTCAGCCATTGTTGATCCCCCTCACCTTCTACTATTGGCATCCAAATAATTTTGCAAAATCAAGCTTGCGGCCATTTTGTCCACAACCTGTTTGCGTTTTTTCCGACTGACATCCGCTTCAATCAGCGTACGTTCTGCTGCCATGGTTGTCAGTCGTTCATCCCAAAGGTGAACAGGTAAATTCAGTTCATCCCGCAGGCGATCGGCAAAAGCAATGCATATCTCACCGCGCGGTCCTACGGTGCCGTTCATGTTTTTGGGAAGTCCGACTACGATCTCACTAATCTCATGCTCACGCACAAGTTCGGCAATCCGAGCGAACTCGCCTTCATCACGGCGGCGTTCAAGTACTTCCAATCCCTGGGCAGTCCAACCGAAGGCGTCACTCGCGGCAACTCCGATTCTTCGGTCCCCATAGTCCAAACCTAATATTTTCATCCATGCTCTCCCATCCTGGGGCCTGCTCAGGTCGATTCAACATCGCCTTATCAAGCTTCAGGCTGTCTTCTGTCGGTTCATTTCCCGCTGCCTGCATGGCTGCAACACAGCGGAAGCGGCGTACATTACCGGTGATTGGCCAGATAGGAACGTACAAGCTCTTCAATCAGCTCATCGCGCTCCTTCTTACGGACCAGACTACGTGCGTTGTTGTGACGAGGAATGTATGCCGGGTCTCCTGAAATCAGATACCCAACAATCTGGTTGATCGGATTATACTCCTTATCGACCAATGCATCATATACCGTGAGAAGAATCTCTTTGGATGATGCTTCCTGTTCGTCACCTTTCACATTAAATTTAACCGTCTTATCCATGGAGTCCATTGATGACACCTCGCTCCTGCATGAACATGGGGACCATGTCCTGCCGAATTGATTTCTGTTTATATAATAACATATTCTGACTGCCACAAGTAAACAAAGGATAAGGCAATTGTGTTTTTTGCTTGTCCTTTACTGGCTTCAGCATACTGCATCATTGGATTCCAGTCGCTTTCGGGTACAAAATACAAACGAACAGAACCATTTCGACTTATATTTTGGCCTTTGAAAGCCCCTCGTTCGATTTATGCAGTATGCCCGCTAACCAGTGAAACCGCCAGTTTCAGCGCTTCATCCAGCTTGGTAGCATCCTTGCCTCCGGCTTGAGCCATATCTGGACGCCCACCGCCACCGCCGCCGCATACTGCTGCGACTTCTTTGACGATTTTACCTGCGTGCAGTCCTTGTTTTACTTGTTCAGCAGGTACAGCTACAACAAAATTCACTTTGCCGTCCGCTGGAGCACCCAATACGAGTACCGCGTTAGGCAATTTGACTTTCAACTCATCTGCCACTGTACGCAGTGCATCCATGTTCGGAGCATCTACGCGTGCTGCCAGCAATTGAGTATTTCCTGCTTGTACCACTTGATCGGTCAATTGACCAGCTTCCATGGCACTCAGCTTGCTTTGCAGGGATTCAGTCTCTCTGGCTGCTTCTTTCAGTTGCAGATTCAGACCTTCAATCCGTTTAGGCACATCAGCCACATTTGCTTTGAGCAGTGCTGCTGATTGCTTGAGCAGTTCCAACTGGCTTTCCACATACAGATATGCGCCACGGCCAGTTACAGCTTCGATCCGACGAACGCCGGAGCCGATTCCGCTCTCGCTCACCAGTTTGAAGATTCCAATCTCTGAAGTATTATTTACGTGACAGCCGCCACAAAGTTCCAAACTGTAGTCTCCGACTTGAACAACACGTACAATATCTCCATATTTTTCGCCAAACAGGGCCATCGCACCCATTTCTTTGGCTTCATCAATAGCTTTCAGCTCGATGTTCACGTTCAAACGATTCCAGATCTGTTCGTTCACCTGACGCTCAATCTCTGTCAACTCTTCCGGCGTGATGCTGCCGAAGTGAGAGAAGTCAAACCGTAGACGCTGTGGTTCTACGAGCGATCCTGCCTGGTTTACGTGTGTGCCGAGCACATCTTTGAGTGCCTTGTGCAGCAAGTGGGTTGCCGTATGGTTTTTGATAATGTCGCCACGTTTGGCTGCATCCACTTCAGCGTTAATCACATCACCTACACGCAATTCACCGGACTCCACAGTCACCAGATGTACGTGTTGTCCGAGTGGAGCTTTGAACAAGCCTTGAACTTTCGCTGTTACATTAGCCCCGCGCAGCAAGCCCTGATCACTCACTTGACCGCCACTTTCCGCGTAGAACGGAGTCTTGTCCAGAACAACCTGACACGTTTGTCCTTCGCCTACAGATTCAACAAGGGCGTCACCAGCGACGATGGCTACCACTTTTGCTTCCGTCAACAGGTCAGTATAACCAACAAACTCGCTTTTAACCTCCAGGTCAGCAAGTGGTCCGCCTTGGACTTTCATGCTCTCGTTCTCTTGACGTCCAGCACGTCCAAGCTCACGTTGTTTCTGCATGGAAGCATCAAAACCTTCACGGTCCACAGTCAGACCATGCTCTGCAGCATAATCTTCTGTCAGGTCAAACGGGAAACCGTACGTATCATACAGTTTGAAAGCTTCAGGTCCGCTAATAACGGTGCGTCCTTCCGATTTGGCTGTACCGCTGATATCAGCCAGAATAGCCAGACCATCTGTGAGTGTCTCGTGGAAACGCTCTTCTTCGGTTTTAATCACTTTAGCGATGAATTCCTGCTTGTCTACGACTTCCGGGTAGTACGTTCCCATCACTTCACCAACAGTTGTAGTCAGTTCATACAGGAATGGACGATCGAGTCCCAATACTTTTCCGTAACGTACAGCACGACGGAGCAAGCGGCGGATAACATATCCACGTCCTTCATTACTTGGCAGAACGCCATCACCTACTGCAAAGGCAACGGTACGAATATGATCGGCAATAACTTTCAGTGCAACATCGGTTTCGACACTGTCGTTATATTTCACACCTGCAAGAGCAGCTGTTCTTTGAATCATCGGTTGGAACAGGTCTGTGTCGAAGTTGGAATCCACATTTTGCAGAATGGAAGCAAAACGCTCCAAACCTGCACCTGTATCAATGTTTTTGTTAGGAAGAGGTGTGTAGCTACCGTCTTTGTTATGGTTGAACTGGGAGAATACCAGATTCCATACTTCCAGATAACGTTCGTTTTCCCCACCTGGATACATTTCAGGATCACTCATGTCGTTTCCGTAAGCTTCGCCGCGGTCATAGAAGATCTCGGTACAAGGTCCACATGGGCCTTCGCCGATATCCCAGAAGTTCTCATCCAATTTAATGATACGCTCAGCAGGCAGTCCCACTTTTTCGTTCCACAGTTTGAATGCTTCCTCATCTTCCGGATATACCGTTACGGATAGGCGCTCCGGATCGAAACCGATCCACTCTTTGCTGGTCAGGAACTCCCACGCCCATGTTACGGTCTCTTCCTTGAAGTAATCTCCAATAGAGAAGTTGCCGAGCATTTCGAAGAACGTATGGTGACGACGCGTTTTGCCGACATTCTCGATATCATTGGTACGGATACACTTCTGGGAGTTCGCAAGACGCGGGTTCTCCGGCTTCTCACGTCCGTCAAAATAAGGCTTGAGCGGTGCCATACCTGCATTAATCCACAGAAGGGAAGGATCGTTGTGAGGCACAAGCGATGCGCTCGGCTCGATTTTGTGACCTTTACTTGCAAAAAACTCTATCCATTTGGACCGGATTTCACTGGCTTTCATACTGGATGCCCCCATTAAATTATAATAGTCCGTTGCGTATTCGCTCCGGTTGGTCAACATTGGTTTTGTAAAAATAAACACAAAAAACGCCCCTGAATAATCAGGGACGATGTTATCGCGGTACCACCCTGGTTATTGCTGTTCATCCCTTGCTGCGCGGATAAACAAACAATCTCCTCGTTCATGCGAAATAACGGTCGCTCCCGGCAGGGTTGTCCTGCACTCCGAAATTAGCTTTCCGCCGCTTCAACTTTCAAGACTCTTCCAGCCATCAGTTCAGGCTCACCCTGATCCGAAGAAGTCTATTCTCTGAGGAAAGGAACCCTCGGCGTACTTTATTTCATCATCGATTTCATGTTCTAAACATACACACTCATTATATCGGTAGCACAACCGGGTGTCAACGCGGGCTGGCTGATGTTTTAACCCTACTTATTAGTCGATCCTTCGTTTGATGTAATAGGCGAAAAAGTGTTGCACAATTACCTTCAGTACGGCAAAAACGGGTACTGCCAGAATTAAACCTACAATGCCTGCCAGTTCGCCTCCGACGAGAAGTGCAAATATAATGGACAGTGGGTGCAGATGCAACGTACGTCCCACCACCTGAGGAGAAATAACGTTACTCTCCAGCACTTGACACAGGGTGTTCACAATGACAACAAGCAGCACCATTTTAAAAGATACGGTTGATGCCATGACCACAGCAGGAGCAGCACCAAGGAACGGCCCCAAGTAAGGCACAATATTAAACACAGCTACAATACTTGCAAGCAGCAGGGCATACGGCATATCAATGACGATATAACCAATATAGGCAAAGATGCCAACAATGACACAGACAATAAACTGGCCCCGAATGTAGTTCCCCAGTGCAGTATCAATCTCTTTCATCACGGAGACAATCGCTTTACGGCGTGAACGCGGAAGATATGCCACAATGGTGCGCTCAAACACCTCAAAGTCTTTTAACATATAAAATATCAGAAATGGCACGATGAACACATTGAATAACACATTAATGGTGGCCCCAATATTGTCCATTAGTACGGTAATGCCCTGAGTTAGTCGATCCTCCATCTGAAAGAACCAACTGTTCATGCCTGTTCGCACACTTGGTGGCATTAATTTGTGATCCATATTGTTCATCAGGCTCTGGGCACGCATGGACAGCTCCGGCATATGCTCGTTAAGTTCCTCCAGCTGCTCAATCAATACCGGAATCACATTCATCAGAATGACACCGATGCAGGTCAGGAAAAAGGCATATATGAGCAGTACCGCAATCGTACGCGGCACCTTGCGCCCTCCCAGCATGCTGACAATCGGATTAAGTACATAGGATATAATAAGGGCTACGATGAAGGGTGCCAGTACTGTTTTCAGGAAAGCATATATATGAAGCAGTAAAGGCCGCAGCAACCAGATAAAATATAGAATAATCAATCCGAGCAGCAGCCAGATCGCGTAACGGAACAGCTTGTTTTTGGTTAATTGCTCCACTTGTATCTCTCCTTTTGGACTGGCTCTGAGAGTCAGTATATGTAGGAAAGGTAATATTTATTAACACAGCGCAGAAGTGGAAGGAGCAAATTGAACATTTTTTCTTAAACCAAAAAACGCCTCCTTCATCAGAGAAGGAAGCGCATTTTGCAGTACAGGGTAGCATATAATCATTCATGTGCTACCCGAACCATTATGTAACCACATCTATATACATCTGCCAACATATAACGACAGCATCCCATGACATGCATTGTCATGAAACCGCATATAGAGGAAGTTATCCAGCTTATTAAGAAGAAGCGTGAAGATGAGGGAAGTCTTGTGGCAGCTCGTCCCCGAAAAACAGATCATCCAGGGAGCTTAGCGTACCGTCTTCTTCCACCTGATATACAGACATTTTCTCACCGTTCACCGTTAATTCGATAAAGCATCCCCAGCAATAAAACTGGTGGGAACCAATTTTCCCGATATCTTTGGAACTACAGTTTGGACATTTCATATTCATTCACCTATCCATTAACAGAATGAATGGCATTTTCCAAGCGTTGTTCACTCAGAGACGGCACCATGATGGCACTTTCCCCGATGGACATATCGCTTGTACATGGCAGCCATTTGCGGCCCTCGATCAGATCGGACACAAAACCGTCCGTAATTTCAATCCCTATTATTGTATTTCCCAACTCTTGGTCAAAATAAACATCGGAGACACGCCCAAGCAGCAAACCTTCTTCGGTGAGCACGGACATCTCCTTCAATTTAGACCGACCGAGGAGGTACGTGTATTTTATGTCGTCGGCTCCCGTCTTGCGGACAGCCTGTTGATTACGGATCATGACGGCATCTTCGCCGTAGGCAACGATATCTTGCCACTGCACGATTTTGACATGATTGGTAAACAGACCTTTGTTCTCAAGCTCAATGCCTTCGATCTCCCAATCATCATTCACAATGAAATCCTGGATTTTACCGACCTGCTTCCCGTCCTCAACATCAAAAACGGCAAGTCCGATCATTTCCTGAAGCTTCATCGCTGGGTCCCCCTCATCTTCTTATCATTAAATAGGCGCGGCGCTATTGCTAGGTATGCCCAAAGTTGATGAGTGGCAATCAGACGCCGATCATCAAAACCGCTTCTATCCAACCGATGAAATGGAACTTCTTCCCTCCTTTTGTTCCATGTGTAAAGTTCCCCTTAGGGTCTATTACGCAGTCGTCCAAGAATGGTTCCAATTTTTTCGGCGGTTATCATGATTTCTTCCGTAGTATTACCCAATCCCCAGCTAAATCGAATCGCAGAGTGTAAAAATGTTTCAGGCAGTTTCATCGCTTTGAGCACATGAGAGACTTCAAGTGAACCGGAAGTGCAGGCCGAACCGCTTGCAACAGCAATCCCTTCCATATCCAGATTCATTAACATCGTCTCTGTGGACACTTCCGGAAAGCTGATATTCAGGATGTTCGGCAGCGTATGCTCCGCGTGTCCATTCACATGAAAGTGCTCCGTCCCCACATGGATTTCAAGCTGTTCCAACAAAAGTTTGCGCAATTCCAAATCATGCTGACGATGCGTCTCCTTTTGTGCTGATGCAATCTTGAGAGCCTCTGCAAATCCGGTAATACCTGCGATATTTTCCGTACCAGCTCGCCGCTGACGCTCTTGCAACCCACCGTGAGCTCTTGCTTCCAGCACAATTCCTCTCCGTACATAGAGTACACCCACACCCTGAGGTCCATTAATTTTATGCGCTGAGAAGCTGATCAGGTCCACAGGCAATTCCTTACAGGAAATATCCTGGCTGCCCAGAGCCTGAACTGCATCGGTATGGAACAGAATATTATGCTTACGTGCAAGCTCACCGACCTCACGTATCGGCTGAATAGTGCCCACTTCATTGTTGGCATACATCATGGTAATCAACACCGTATCCGGCCGAATGGCCTCTTGCAACTCGTCCAGATTTATTCGTCCTTGATGATCCACAGATAGATAGGTTACTTCATAACCTTGCCGCTCCAATTCTTGACACGTATGCAAAACAGCATGGTGCTCAATGGCGGTCGTAATGACATGTTTCCCCTTATCCTGCCTTGTTGAGACTGCTCCGAAAATGGCCAGATTGTCGCTCTCCGTACCACCACCGGTAAATACCAATTCGTCCGGGAAACAACCCAAAGACGCCGCAATGACATCTCTTGCTCCGCTGACAGTCCGTTTGGCTTCACGCCCAAAGGCATGGATACTTGATGCATTGCCATATTGTCCTGTCATGACGTTCATCATCGCTTCAGCGACTTGTGGATGCATAGGTGTCGATGCGGCGTGATCCAAATAAATTCGTTTCATTTATCTTCACCCCGTTATATGTTAAATTATCTTATTTTGCATTTACGAAATATGTTTCACAGCCTCATAATGCTAACCAACCTCAGGCCTTGTATGAACATATGTTAAGGCATGGATAAAGCCCCCAAATGGGGGCTCAAGTAAGTTAGCATGTCATGCTAGCGCAGTCATTGTTAAATATAAAACATGTAGCTGTCTTTTTTGTCCTGATCCTGGAAGGTAATCAGGTCTTTCAGTGTTGTGGAATCCAATACTTCCGCAATCCCGTCACGAATACGCAACCATAGGTCACGCTTCGCCGGATCATCTTCCTCCGTGAAGTCTACTGGAGAGATTGGCCCTTCCAGTACACGGATGACATCGCCTGCAGTTACGGTTGCAGGATCACCCGCAAGGATATAACCGCCGTAAGCACCTCTAATGCTTTTCACCAGTCCTGCGTTACGTAGTGGGGCAATCAGTTGCTCCAAGTAATGCTCCGAGAGCTGGTTGCGCTCGGCAATGCTTTTAAGTGATGTAGGGCCTTCGCCTGTTCTGGCAGCAAGCTCCATCATGATTGTGAGGCCGTAACGGCCTTTTGTCGATATTTTCAAAGGAGTCACCTCTTTCAATTTTCAGAAACGATTGGAAACTTTATATTTAATCCTATGGTCCATGACCGTCTGTTTCACGACCTGTCCACAGCAGAGATTCATAGAACTCATTTTTAACTTTCTAATCCTCCGTATTCCGATCATAACCCTCAGCTAATGTTAACATATCTGCATGCTTTATGGAAAAGAAAGATTGACGATATTCCAAAATGTGCGTCTGTGGTGGACACTATCCAAAATTGGCCGGGTGTATCGTATCTTGAGTCCGGTTATGCTAGAATAAGAAACGAAACACATTTATATATAGAAATGGTGATAACGATGTCCAAAACAATTGAAAATACACGGGTCGTCGTTGGCATGTCCGGAGGTGTCGATTCTTCCGTTACCGCACTGCTGCTGAAAGAGCAAGGGTACGATGTCATCGGCATTTTCATGAAAAACTGGGATGACACCGACGAGTTCGGCCACTGTACCGCTGAAGAAGATTCAGAGGATGTACGCCGCGTATGTGAACAGATCGGCATTCCTTACTACACTGTCAACTTCGAGAAAGAATATTTTGATAAAGTATTTACCTATTTCCTTGATGAATATAAGTCGGGTCGCACGCCGAATCCGGATGTCATGTGTAATCGTGAGATCAAATTTGGTGAATTCCTGAACAAAGCTCTGGATCTCGGCGCAGATTATGTAGCTACAGGACACTATGCTCGTCTGATTGAAGAAGATGGCACATTCAAGCTGCTGCGTGGTGTGGACAACAATAAGGATCAGACGTATTTCCTTAATGCACTCAATCAGAACCAGCTTTCCAAAGCCATGTTCCCGATTGGTCATCTGCCCAAACCGGAAGTACGCAAAATCGCAGAAGCGGCTGGCTTGTATACGGCCAAGAAAAAAGACAGCACAGGTGTCTGCTTCATCGGTGAGCGTAATTTTAAAGAGTTCCTGAGTAACTATCTGCCTGCCAAAGGTGGAGACATGGTCGATATCGCGACCGGTGAAGTCAAAGGCCGCCATGACGGTCTGATGTACTACACGCTTGGACAGCGCCAAGGTCTTGGCATTGGTGGTTCCGGCAATGGTGAACCCTGGTTCGTGGCTGACAAGGATCTGGAGAAAAATCAACTGCTTGTTGTTCAGGGCGATGCCCATGCAAGCCTCTACTCCACTGGTCTAACCGCAACGGGTGTGAACTGGATTGCTGGTACAGAGCACATGCCGAATGCGCCATTCCGTTGTACTGCCAAATTCCGCTATCGTCAGCCGGATCAAGGTGTTACACTGACCTGGCAGGAAGATGGAAGTGTAGATGTACAATTTGACCAGCAGCAAAAAGCCATTACACCAGGACAAGCCGTTGTTTTCTACGACGGAGAGGTCTGCCTGGGTGGGGGTACGATCGATCAGGTGCAAAAAGTACCTGTACCCGCAATGCAATAATAGAGCTTGTCCATTAAAATGCAGATTATACACAATACCGTGTATCCCTATTAAAAAAGCCGTCTTTCATGTATACCATGAAGGATGGCTTTTTTCCTGCTTTCTTTGCAAAAAAAATAAAAATAGTTCGTTATGCAGTCAACCAGAATCCTGCCAAGGAGGCCAACACCCCAACTACAACCGAACTGACGACGTAGAGCGCCGCGCTTGCGTATCGTTGTCGACACATAAGTCCTAACGTTTCATAGCCAAAAGTGGAGAATGTGGTGTACGCACCGCAGAAACCGGTTCCCCAGATCACCCAGATTCCATCTGAGATCATTGCAGATTGATGCCCCCCGTATAACAACCCAAGCAACAGTGAACCACTGATGTTAATGATCCATGTCCCCCATGGAAAAGCCGTCCCCAGCAAGCCTGAGACCCATTTGCCCAGACTGTAACGCAGTACTGCACCCAGCACACCTGCAAAACCAATCCACAGGATCATGAGGCATCACCCTCTTGTCTTGGTGCTCCCAACATACGATGTCCAAGGCTCATTCCCAGCGCACAGAGCAACAACCCTGCCAACAAACTTACGATCATATAAATAGCGGCACTGATCCATTCGCCCCCTTCGGATAAACGAACAATATCCAGTGTAAACGTGGAGAATGTCGTAAATGCACCAGTAAAACCTGTACCAACCGCAAGTCGAAGTTGTGGTGTTATTTTGCCTGGAACAGCTATGGTAAAGAACCACCCTAAAAAAAGACTGCCCATCGCATTGATTAGCAACACTGCCCAAGGGAACCCCTCATGGACAGTTGGTATCGCTAACTGTATGGCATATCGGGTTAATGTACCGAGAAATCCACCCGCCCCTATATACAAAAGCTCTTTCATGTTGTGTGCATCTCCCGAGTGATCTGACTGACCTTATAGATCTCTGCGCCGCTGTTGGTTCAGCCTAATCTTCGATTCGTTGCCTTGCTCCGTAGCCTCATAGAATACTCTCCGCGAGAGTTGCTTTGGCAAATATTCTTGTTTCACGTAATGCCCCGGATAGTTGTGTGGATATTGATAGCCCTCATGTCCAAGCTTCACGGCACCCGAGTAATGCGTATCTCGCAAGTGAAGCGGAACTTCTGCCGATTTAACCTCATCAATTGCGTTCATGGCTTTGGAAATAGCCGTGTACACCGCATTGGATTTTGGACTTTCGACCGCGAACAGAATCGCTTGTGCGATGTTCAGCTTGGCTTCGGGCCAGCCGTTATTCCGGTACGCATCAAGTGCTCCAATGGCCTGAGTCATGGCTTGCGGGTTCGCAAGTCCAATGTCTTCACTGCTCGCTGCAATCAGACGCCGAATGAAGGTCATCGGGTCCATGCCGAGCTTCTCCACCGCGTATAAAAACCAGAACAAGGCCGCATCACTGGAACCCCGAATACTTTTGTGAAATGCAGACAGTACATCATACTGTGTGGATTCATCCGCCTTAACAATGGGGCGCCGAATAGACTCTTCTGCTACACCAAGCGTAATATGAATGGACCCATCTTTCTCCGGTGGCGTGGTCAACGCAGCCAGTTCAAGCGCATTAAGCGCACGCCGAATATCTCCGTTGGCCATCGTAGCAATATGTTCAAGCGCCTCATCGTCCGCCTGCAGTTCCATGAATCCCAGACCTTTGTCCGCATCGCTCAATGCTCTGCGCATTGCAATAAGGGAATGCTCCTTGTTCAGTGATTCCAGCTGGAACAGGGTGGAACGACTCATCAAGGCCCCATTGACATAATGAAAGGGATTCTCTGTTGTCGCGCCGATAAAAATAATCGTGCCCTTCTCTACCGCTGGCAATAGCGCATCCTGACGTGAACTGTTAAACCGATGTACCTCATCGAGGAACAGAATGGTTTTGGTTCCATACAGCTGTTTGTTCGTTTGCGCCTGTTCGATGACTTCACGTACATCCTTGACGGAAGCTTCCACTGCATTCAGGCGAACGAACTGTCCCTGCGTTTGCTGAGAAATAATATGTGCCAGGGTTGTCTTGCCACATCCCGGAGGGCCGTATAACAAGATGGACGAAATCTGATCCGCCTCAATGGCACGCCGGAGCAATTTCCCGGGTCCAATAATATGTTCCTGTCCAATATATTCATCCAGATGCTCTGGCCGCATGCGGTCCGCAAGCAATCTGGCTTGTGGTTTTGAGTCCTGCTGAAACGAAAATAAATCCATTGCTCATCACTTCCTTAACGGATTGCCTTGCCTTGATTACAATTACACTTCTGATGGTTCTCCACTCTCTATCATATCATACTCTCGCGGTAACATAGCCATAAATGCATGAAGTGCACTGCTGACAAAGGCATCCTTGCGAGTAATAAAATGAGTCATCATGCGATTCATACCTACGGGAAGTGTATGCGTGCGCAGTAATCCATTTTTGATCTGATTTCTAATCACAATCTCTGGTAATAAGGAAATTCCCATGCCGGACGTAACCCCACTGATAATCGCTTCAAGGGTTCCGAATTCCATTATTACTGGGCGGGTAACACCACCCACCTCTAACCATTCCTCCAAAATCTGACGATAGGAACACCCCATACTGTAAACAAGAATGGGTTTACTCTTAAGATCTTCTTCCGTAGGACCCATACCAGAATAGACAACAAATAGCTCTTCATCAAATATGGGAATAGAAACGATATCAGGATGATCACAGGGACAGCCTATAAATGCTCCCTCCAATTCATACCCAATAACCTGATCCATAAGCATCTGCGAATTGCCAGTAACCAGTGACAAGGAGACATCTGGATACTGTTTATAATACCTGACGAAAAGTTCAGGTAGTCGCACGGCCGCTGCAGTTTGTGTAGACCCTATTCGCATTGGACCCGATGGTGTGCTCGTCGCCCGAAGCGCCTTGGAAGCATCATTCAGCAAACCAATAATTTTATCTGCATAGGTCAGCAACATTTCTCCGGCTGGAGATAACGTCATGCCTCGGTTATGACGAATGAACAACGTTGTACCTACTTCTGCTTCCAGATGCTGGATTCGTGCCGTTACGTTGGATTGAACATACCCCAGTTTAGAAGCAGCTTTGGTCAGATTCCCTTCCTGTGCAACACACTGAAATATTCTAAGATCCCCGCTTTCCATGGTCCCCCCACTCTGACATCATTCAAAATGATATCCGCTTCATTACCAATCATTATACTTCATGTGTAAACCGGACTACAATTCATGTAGATCCCAAACCAGTCATCTGACTGGAAGATGATAAGGAGTGTTCAGCATGACATACTGGAAAAATAGAGTTGCTCTGATCACAGGTGGTGGAACAGGTATAGGCCGTGCTGTAAGTGAGATGCTCGCTGAACGCGGAGCCTTGGTCGCTGTCAACTATTCCCGCTCACAAGATGCAGCAAGAGAGACTGTTCAACACATTTTGGATATGGGAGGCCATGCATTCGCCGTTCAAGCTAACGTTGCCAATGATCTTGATGTCCGGCGGATGGTCACTACTATAACTGAAACCTATGGCCCGATCACTGCACTTGTAAATAACGCTGGAATCACGCACCATATCCCCATGCACGATCTGGAGTCTGTTACAGATGACGTCTGGAATGAGCTGGTTGATGTGAATGTGAAAGGCATGTTTCATTGCGCTCGTGCAGTGACGGAAGGCATGAGACAGGCTGGCGGTGGTTCTATCGTAAATCTGGGCAGTATCGCAGGTAGTACGGGTTCGGGCTCCTCCCTCCCTTACGCCGTCTCCAAAGCGGCAGTTCATGGTCTGACCTTATCACTTGCGCACGCACTCTCACCCCACATTCGGGTGAATGCTATCGTCCCTGGCGCAGTTGCTACAAGGTGGTGGGCTGGAAACGAGGAGCGAATGCACCGTCTAGGCGGAGAATTGTTATTACAGCATATTTCCTCACCTGAAGATATCGCACACATGATCTGTGCTGCGCTGGAACAGCAATCCATGACCGGGCAGCTCATTACTGTAGATAGCGGACAGACGTTATGAGCTCCAGTCATGATAAAGATACCCGGATCATAAAACCATTAAAATATACACTATTGATCATTTTGACAACGCTAATCATGGGTACTTCTTTTCCAGTTGGCAAGATCGGCATGTTATATGCCCCACCTTTCCTGCTCATGGGTATACGTTATGTACTGGCTGGTGGATTGATGGCCTGGTATCTACGCAAACGCCCATTACCTACCCAGTGGCAGTCTTGGTTGAAAATAATCCTCATTGGCCTGTTCCAATCCGCAGGAGTGATGGGCTGCGCCTATTACAGCATGAACTGGATTACATCCGGTGAATCGGCCATTATTACGTTTACCAATCCGTTGCTGGTCATTATCCTCAGTGCTCTCTTATATAGAGTGACCTACCGTTTCATTCAGTGGATCGGTGTTATACTCGGTTTCATCGGGATTATGTTAACCTTTGGATGGCAGATGAGCTTTAGTCCTGGAACCTGGATTGGATTTGGTGGTGCGATCTCCTTTGCCGTATCCACATTACTCATCAAACGCTGGGGCGATGGCTACGATACTTTTGTCTTAACAGCCTATCAGATGCTCGCGGGAGGTGCTGCGCTTCTTCTGCTGAGCGTATGGGCTGAACAGCCTCACTTTATGGTCAATACCACTTCGGTTATGGCGCTGCTCTGGTTAACGCTTGTTTGCTCCATCATTCAGTTCTCACTCTGGTTTTATCTGCTTCAGAATAGTGACCCAGCCCAAACCAGTTCCTATCTGTTCCTGGCACCGTTCTTTGGTGTAATGTCGAGTTGGTTTTTGCTGGGAGAGCACGTTCAGTGGTTTGCATTGGCAGGTGGTTTATTTATTGGTGTTGGCATATTCCTAGTAAACCGTCGCTCATCCAGATTGAGAAATAGCGTAACATGACCCTTAACTTCTTCATCGTTCTTCCTTGGCAGATGAATCATTTCGCATACAAAAGCAAAAAAGGCATGCGCTTATGGGACTTTCCCATGAACGCCATGCCCTTTATTGGTTAAGCAAACTTTATCCACCCAAGCTCTGGTAGCCTGATCTACGTTTGCGAACTAATTATCCTGCACTCAGGTTATTTGGTGTCGCTCTCTGGCCAACCCTGAATGGTTACGGGCTCGCCTTCGGGATTATGTGTTGCAGCCGCGTATTCTGGCATATCACCATCATGGAAGAGCCACAATTCGTGCAAGGCCCGTGTACAACCAACGTACAACAGCTTTGCATCACCGGCATTCGGCAAATAATGCTTCTGATCTACGTCTGCCACGATAACGGCATCAAACTCCAACCCTTTGGACAGATAAACTGGTAAAACGGAGTGTCCCCCCGTGTACTGCTTTTTGCCACCGTCGATCAGGTTTAGATCCCAGCCTGCGGCCTGTAATTCACGATGAAGTTCCTCTGCTTCATGCAGTGTACGGGTCAAGATGGAGACCGTTCGGTAGTCTTTGACAGTTAACACCTTCAAAGCCTGCTCCAGACTTGCCGTCCGCCCTTCGCCTCCATAAGCCAATGTCCGAACCGGATCACCACTACGGAAAACAGGAATCGCCGTAATTCCGCTCTTGACACCACGTTCCAGAATCGTATTGGCATAGTCGATAATTTCCATCGTTGAACGATAACTTCGGGTCAATGCAAAGTATGCATTCTGTTCCTCAGGAAACAGAGAACTCATCTCTTCCCACGCATGAACACCACGGTACTCATGAATCCCTTGGGACAAGTCACCCAGTATGGTGAATGAGTGCCCTTTGACGAACTGATCCAATAACGCCACATGAAAAGGGGAAAAGTCCTGCGCTTCATCGATCACGACATGATCGAACCGCTCCGAACCCTCAATATCATGAACCAATGTATGAATGTATACCAATGCAGGCAGATCCTCTTCACGGACGATATCCTGCTTCAGATCTGCTGCTGTTTGTTTCATGACTAGTTTTGGAATAAGCTCGCTGAGCGAGGCTGGCACAGAGCCGCCCTTTGCAGCTTTGAACAGCTGTTTATATAACGTAAGCGGCTCGTATTGAGGCCATTTTTTGGCATAAGCTTTCTCACGAGTAGACGCTTTTTTCTTGCGTTCTTTGCGCACAGCTTCTGGCATCGGTTTCTTAAGTTCCATCTCAATCCAGCGGTGAACCCGCGCCATAACCCGTTCTTTGCGTTTGGCCAGCGGATAATGTTTGTATTCCTCACCGAACCAGTTCTCAATCTCCATCTTGCTGAGCATCTTACCATCCCATGGACTGAAGTCCATATCCGGTACGGAATCCGCTTCCATCCCCGACAACCACTCTCGAATAAGCTCCATGAAACGGATCGATCCTTTGTAACGTCCAGGTACATCATCATTCAATTCAGGCCGTGCATCTGGTGTTTCGAACCATGTGTTGAGCGTATCCGACGTATTCGCCAAAGGCATCTCCAACCCCAGCAGGTTCATCGCCCAATCCGGGAATGTCCGCTGCTGGATGTCCCCTACTCCGAGTTCCGGGAGCACATCCGAGATGTAATCCAGGAACATGTGGTTGGGTGCAAAAATAACCATTTTCTCCGCAGATACCTGCTCCTTGTACTGATACAGCAAAAAGGCCAGCCGATGCAGGGCAACCGTTGTTTTCCCGGATCCAGCCACACCCTGAATGATCAATGCGGTGTTTCTCGCCGCACGAATGATCAGATCCTGCTCCGCCTGAATCGTAGATACGATATCACGCAGTTTGTTATCCTTGTTCTCTCCCAGACGATAAACGAGGAATTCATCTGATACCGCTGGCTGGTCGCTGTCACGGTTGTATGTATCCGCCACACGTTCCAATATCCGCTGCCGAATGACAACGTTTCGTTTCAGGTATACCAGACCTTCAATAAGCCCTTCCGGGGCTTCATACGTAGCGGAGGCTTCGCCTCCAGTAAATGAGTAAAACAGGCTGGCGACAGGAGCACGCCAATCGATGACGAGCGGATGCTCTCCCACCTCTTCGCGGTCTACGCCGATTTTGCCAATATACAGCGGTTTCCGTGCACCACTGCCCTGTTCTTCGAAATCCAAGCGTCCGAAATAGGGTTGCTGCGCGCTCTTGGACAAGGCGGTGCGGCGCTCTTCGCGTCCAGCTTCCAGCACTTGTTCTGTGAAGTCGTGGCCGGTATAGACCGGAATATTTTGCAGTCGTTCTAACTGACTGTCCACTTCCTCCATCGTTCGCTCTAACCTGTACTCTTCTTCTTGATAGGCACTTTGAAAGCTGTCTGACATGTTTCAGTTACCTCCTAAGAATATGTTTTGCTCTGCATCGCCAATCACTGACGCCGCAAAAGGATACCCACTATATCATATTGATGTGGAAAAAGCTACAGCAATCTGAATGAACTCATACAAGAAAACCGTTGTCACGCTCGTACTGAACGAATGAACAACGGTCTTAACTTAAACTATATTTGAACCTTATCTTTTAAAAAAAGTAATCGATCTAGTTCTGATTTCAATTTTGACCTTCCTGTGCCACAAACTGTTTTTGCGCCAGTTCACGGTATACCGGATGGGTACTGACCAACTCCGCATGAGTTCCCGTTCCCGTAACATGTCCGTGCTCCAAAACGACAATTTGATCGGAGTCGACAACGGTAGATAACCGATGGGCAATAACAATTGTGGTTCGGCCCTCCATCAAATTGGACAAGGCCTGCTGCACTTCGTATTCCGAAGTACTGTCCAAACTGGAGGTTGCTTCATCCAGCATCAGAATGTCTGGACTTCGTAGCAGCGCTCGTGCAATGGCAATCCGCTGACGCTGCCCACCTGACAATTTGATCCCCCGTTCTCCAACTTCTGTATCATAACCCTGTGGCAGCTTGTCTATAAAGTCGGCAGAATAGGCCATCTCAGCAGCTCGCCGGATCTCATCCATCGTGGCCTCACGACCTAATCCGTACGTGATGTTGTCTTTGATCGTACCCGCCATGAGGGGACTTTCCTGAGACACATACCCGATCTTACTGCGCCAAGAAGACAAAGAATATTCCGTTATCGCTTGTCCCCCATACGAAATATGGCCTGAATCGGGCATATAGAATTGCTCCATCAAAGAGAACAGTGTTGACTTACCGCTACCGCTTGGACCAACAATCGCTGTCACTTTACGTGTAGGTACCGTCAGATTGATTCCGTGCAACACTTCCTCACCTGTGACATAGGAAAAGTGTACATCATGGAATGCAATCGTCTCATTTCCTTTTGGCGCTACCTTGGTGCTGTGATTTGGCTCTTCCTCATCGGCAAGGATAGCTTGTATGCGCTCTGTTGCACCTACAACTTTTTGCAAACGGGAGTATAGTGTTGTGAATTGCCCCATTGGCATAATGACCTGGAACAACAGCAATATGAACGCGACCAGTTCACCCGGCGACAACAGTCCAGACGCTACGCGCATTCCCCCCACACCCAGAATAACGACCAGTACGGCAGTCATGACAAATGTAAACAAGGGACCGATTAGAGCAAGGATGCGTGCTTCCTGCAAACCAAAAGCAAACATTTTACGAATTCGGGAACCCCCTGCTTCCGATTCCTGTTTCTCCGTGCCGTAGGCCTTCACCAAGCGAATCTCGCCAATAACCTGACTGAGCACGGACGTAAGACCTGCCATTTCATCCTGCTGTTTCTTGGAGATCTTGTACATCTTCTTACCCACTGGCAGAAGAATCAACAGCGTAAGTGGCACCAGACTCAGAATAATGAGCGACATCACCCAATCCAAATAAAATAGTAACGCCACTCCGCCTACAACGGCAACGATGTTCGACACAAAGGAAACCAGATAATCCGCGATCAAGGTCATGATCTGGCTTGTATCATTGGTAATCCGGCTCATCGTATCGCCTGTGCGATTGCGATCGAAATACGGCATTCGCAGTGACAATACCTTGTTCCACAGCTTGGTACGAAGCGTTGCCACCACACGTTGTCCTGCGTAATTTAACATATAGATGCTGATGCCCGAGGCAATCGCCTGAATCACAAATGCACCGAGCAACAATAAAATAACCGATTTGTTCAGTGCCGAAGTGGTTAGTCCATCAATCAGACCTTTGGTCATCAGTGGCACAATCAGTCCGGCCGTCGTCTGAATCAAGGTCAGGATGAGGGCCAGAATCAGGATCAGTTTTGGCGGGTTCGTGGAAGCGATCAACTTGACGAAATCCTTAAATCCCTTTTTTCCTACTTTCGGTTCCTTCTGCTCTGCTTGCTGCTGTTCTTCCATTCCCGTTCCTCCCGTTCTCCATCGTCTCACCAGAGATCATACGTATGAACTTACATGACGTTGCCTTTTGTTGTATAACACAGTTTTACAAAACTCCATGCAACACAAAATTGGCCAAAAAGAGGATGGATATGCCATACATGACCACAGGCACTTGTTTACCTTGACCTGCTGCCAGCTTCGCGAGTGGATAGGCAATAAATCCAAACGCCATCCCGTCCACGATGCTATATGTAAATGGAATCATGACCATGATCAGAAATGCGGGAAAAGCCTCTGTGAAGTCACCAAAATCCATATCTTTCACACCTTGCACCATCAGGCCACCAATAATGATCAAAATGGGTGCTATCGCACTGTCTGGAATATAACCAAGCAGCGGGATGAAGAAAAAGGTTGCCCCAAACAGCACGGCTGTAACGAGCGGAGTTAACCCTGTGCGTCCGCCTGCCGCAATTCCGGCTGTAGTCTCGGCTGCAGCAACAGGAGGACTGCTTCCGAATACGCCTGCCAGCACCGTACTAATCGATAGTGCCCGCAGACTTCCCTTGAATCGCTCCGGACGACCAATCATCTGTGTCTGAGCTGTAATTAAACCGATATTTTCGAACACCACAATCAGCAGCAGCAAAAATACCGCGATCCAGAATGCTACATCAGCCAGCTTCATCAAGGACAATTCACCAAACAAACCGCCATATTGACGCAGCGCATCCATCGCTGATACGGATTCACCCGGGTTCACTGCTCCAAGTACATAGGCAAGACCTGTCCCGACCAAAATACTAATTAGAAGTCCGCCTTGCACATTACGGATAAATAAAATCAAGGCCAGCACCAGCGTAACGCAGGCTGTAATGACATTCGGATCATTAAAGTGACCAATCGCGACAAACGTCGTCTGATGCGCGATAACGATTCCACTTTTTTGCAAACCAATAAATGTGAGGAACAAACCAATCCCCACCGTAATACCATGCTGCAGATTTTTGGGAATGGCTTCGCTGATCATTTTGTATAGAGAAGTAAACGCAACAATGGCAAACAGTATACCTGTAACGGTTACAACGGCCAGCGCTTCTTGCCAGCTTAATTTCATGGAATGTACGAGTGTATACGTGAAAAATGCATTAATCCCCATTCCGGGTACAACGATAATTGGTGATTTTCCGCCAAATGCCATGAGCAAACAGCCTGCAATGGATGTCAGCAGGGTTCCAACCATAGCTGCCTGCAAAGGCATTCCGGCATCGGAAAGAATTGTAGCATTGACCATAACGATATAGACCACGGCAAAATAGGAAATGGCTCCCGCCACAACTTCCTTTTTCCACTGGTCTCCTGGCTCCATGCCAAGACGTCTGGCCATCCATCCGTGTTTCATTTCGTTCTATTCCCCTCTCTCTATATAGGCTGAATAACTGAGTATTTACACTCCACCACTACGCGGACTGAACAACCTTCCGATCGCTGTTATCCCCAGATTTTTTGTTTAAATTTTTTAAATGTACGAATCTGGTGATAGCGTATGCTTCCGATGTAGCTTTCTTTCAGAAAGCTTTTAGGCGAACGCTCTGCTTCTTCAGGTTTCTTCTGTCCTCTTCGTTCTTGTGTAAATCTTATTCAACTTATATGGCCGCAAATTATTTATGTATGTATCATCATTTCGCGCAGCAGTGAATATCATACACGGTTTTGACTTTGAAGTACATGACGTAACTCTGACATTTATCTAGGGATACAGTTCGGCTATCATAGACGATTGACGTCCCATCCGCTCCGTCTTGCGAAGTATGATCACACCAAAAAGCGCAGATGCCTTATCAGCATCCACGCTTCTTCAGTTGGCAGCAAGTTACTGCTGCTTGTTCTCTGCAATTTCTAACAGATCCTTAATCGCAACACTAACCATAATCAGTCCGGCTACCGGAGGCACGAATGAGTTACTCGCAGGTGGCTGTTTAGCCTTACGAATTTCCGGAGCATTCTCTGGAACGATTTTTTGTGTTACGTCCTCGCGCGGTTTCATCGGCTTTTCAGTCGAGAAGACCACTTTCACACCTTTTTTGATGCCGTCTTTACGAAGTGTGGTACGCACAACACGGGCAATCGGGTCCATGGTTGTTTTCGAAATATCCGCAACCTGGAATTTCGTTGGATCCATTTTATTCGCCGCACCCATACTCGAAATCATCGGGATTTTACGTTTCAGGCACTCTTTAATGAGATGGATTTTGTAGATAATCGTGTCGGATGCATCCAGCACATAATCCAGTTCATATTTGAACAGTTCCTCATACGTTTCTTCCGTGTAAAACATATTCAGTGCAATTGCATCACATTCCGGATTGATCAATTTCACACGTTCCACCATCAGGTCCGCTTTTTTCTGTCCCACTGTCGTGGTCAGCGCATGAATCTGGCGGTTGATGTTGGTGATATCCACGACGTCTTTATCAATCAGGATGATGCGCCCCACACCGCTACGGGCAAGAGCTTCTACAGCAATACCACCTACGCCGCCAATACCGAGCACAGCGACTGTACTATTTTTCAATGCGTCCAGACCTTCAGGTCCGATCGCAAGTTCTGTTCTTGAAAATTGATGGAGCATTGAGAATCGATGCCTCCTTTATTTCTTTTCCGCTACCGGTTTACGGGCTACGCGGATATGAAGTTGTTCCAATTGCGAGTCATCCACTTCGGAAGGTGCATTCATCAGCAGATCCGTTGCACTTGCTGTTTTCGGGAAGGCAATCGTTTCACGCAAGTTCGTGCGGCCCGCCAGCAACATCACCAAACGGTCAAGACCAAAGGCAATTCCGCCATGTGGTGGTGTTCCGTATTCAAATGCTTCCAGCAGGTAGCCGAATTTCTCATTCGCTACTTCTGTAGAGAGTCCCAGGGCAGCAAACATTTTTTCCTGAACATCACGTTTGTAGATACGCATCGAACCGCCACCTACTTCATAACCATTGAGAACAAGGTCATAGGCTTGAGCGCGAATTGCACCCGGATCCGTGTCGAACAGATGTACATCTTCATCTTTTGGACGTGTGAACGGATGGTGTTCTGCCACATAACGTTTCGCATCTTCATCATATCCGAGGAGTGGGAAGTCCACAACCCAAGCGAATTTGAATCTACTGTCATCGATCAATCCAAGTTGACGACCAATTTTCAGACGCAGTGCGCCCAGAACGTCAGCAACCACTTTTTTCGTGTCTGCGGAGAAGAGCAGCAAGTCGCCATCTTCAGCACCAGTACGTTCTTTAACAGCTTCGATTTCTTCAGGCGTGAAGAACTTCACGATTGGCCCTTTGAACTCACCGTCTTTCACTTGAATCCAAGCCAGACCTTTCGCACCGTAACGTGCAGCAAATGGTCCGAGATCATCGATCTCTTTACGGCTCCATGTACCACAGCCTTTAGCGTTCAGCACTTTCACTTCTCCACCTTTTTCGATGACGGAAGCAAATACTTTTACACCACTGTTCGCTACGATATCGTTCATTTCAACCAGTTCCATACCAAAGCGCAGATCTGGTTTGTCTGAACCGTATTTACCCATTGCATCTGCATACGTAATCCGTTGGAAAGGCAGTTCCAGCTCAATGCCTTTTGTTTCACGTAACAATTTGGCCATCAGTTCTTCCATCATTGGCAGCAGGTCATCCTGTTGCAGGAAAGAAGTCTCGATGTCGACTTGCGTGAATTCGGGTTGACGGTCTGCACGCAGATCCTCATCCCGGAAACAACGAGCGATCTGATAATAACGCTCAAGTCCGCCGACCATCAGCAATTGTTTGTAAATTTGTGGGGATTGTGGCAGGGCGAAGAATTCACCTTCATGCACACGGCTCGGTACGAGATAATCACGCGCACCTTCCGGGGAGCTCTTCGTCAGGATCGGTGTTTCCACTTCAACGAACTCTTCTCCATCCAGGTAGTCACGGAACACTTTGGAAGCTTTGGAACGCAGTTTCAGTGTTTCGAACATTTCCGGACGACGCAGGTCCAGGTAACGATATTTCAAACGAAGGGATTCATCCACTTCAACACCATCTTCAATGAAGAATGGAGGTGTTTTGGCTGCGTTCAGCACTTCAATTTCAGTAATTTGAACTTCAATTTCGCCAGTAGGCAGGTTTTTGTTCACTGTTTCTGCATCACGTTTAACGACTTTACCTGTTACAGCGATAACATACTCGCTACGTACGCGATCTGCGATTTGCAAAGCTTCACCGGAATAAGCCGGGTTGAAGACAACTTGTACAATTCCGCTGCGGTCACGCAGATCGATGAAGAGTACGCCTCCCAAGTCACGGCGGGTTTGAACCCAACCGTTCAATGTTACTGTTTCACCGATGTGTGCGGGTGTTAATGCGCCGCAATGATGACTTCTTTTCATAACCAAACTCCTCATTATGTGAATTTCCGTTCTGTATGGGCAGTTAGTACCTGCTCTTCAACAGTCCGGTTACGTGTAGACCATGTATTCGAAAAGGCATGTAACCTCTGTGACTCACCAACTCCCAATTCATTGGAATCGTCGGTGAACCTCATTAATTTTGCCGGATCAATTGTGTTACTCGAAAGTTTTAATCTTCATGTTACAGTTCGTGCTTATTTACCTTCGCGAATGGCTGCTACCAGATCATCAAGCTTCACGGTTTGTTGCTCACCCGTATCCATCGACTTGAGGGCGATCTCACCACGCTCCAGCTCGTCATCACCAAGGATGGCAGTATAGCGGGATTTGAAACGGTCAGCTGATTTCATCTGTGCTTTCATCTTGCGGCCCAGATAATCACGTTCCCCAGACAGTCCAGACTGACGAAGTTTGAACAACAGTCGGTTTACTTCACGATCAGCAGCCTCTCCCAGAGCAACAAAGTACACATCAAGTGGAGCCAGCGTAGTAACCTCAATATTTTGGTGCTCCAGAATCAGTTGAATGCGCTCCAAACCAATACCGAAGCCGATGCCCGGCTGATCAGGTCCGCCGATATCTCCAACGAGACCATTGTACCGGCCACCGCCGCCAACCGTATCAATTGCTCCAATCCCTTGGGCTTTTAATTCAAATGCAGTCAGCGTGTAATAATCCAGGCCCCGTACCAGACGATTGTTCACAGCATAATCTACTCCGAAATCATCCAGGTATGCCTGTAGCTTGGCAAAGTGACTTAAGGACTCCTCATCCAGGCTATCCAATATGGACGGTGCCCCTACGAATTTGTCCTGATCGACTTTGCAGTCGAGTACACGCAGCGGATTACGCTCCATGCGGGACTGACAATCCTTGCATAGACTGTCTTTCATTGGTCTGAGGAACCCAAGCAACGTCTCGCGGTATTCTGCACGGCTGGTCGAATTACCAACGGAGTTGATCTCCACTTTAACATCTTTCAAGCCGAGCTCTACACACAACTGGTAGCCCAGTGCGATAACTTCGGCATCAATTGCCGGGTCCAGCGCACCGATGGCTTCTACACCAAACTGGTGGAACTGACGCTGACGGCCTGCCTGCGGACGCTCATACCGGAACATCGGACCGATGTAATACAACTTGCTCACATCCGGTTCCCCGTAGATTTTATTCTCTACATACGCACGGACAACACCAGCTGTTCCCTCTGGACGAAGAGTCATGCTGCGATTGCCTTTGTCATCAAAGGTATACATTTCTTTCTCAACGATATCGGTAGTCTCTCCAACACCGCGTACAAACAAAGAAGTCTGTTCGAAGATCGGTGTACGAATCTCGCGGTAATTAAACCGTCGACACAGATCTCGTGCTTTTTCTTCTACGTACTGCCATTTCTCGACAACTCCAGGCAGTAAGTCCTGCGTTCCCGTCGGTTTTTGAAAAGCCATCTTGATCCCTCCAGCATTGATTTTTTTCTCTAAAAGTAATTCCAGAAATGTTACACTTGGCCACTCCGATTGTAGTACCATCTTTCGATCGCTGTTATCCCCAGATTTTTTGAATTAATTTTCCAATGTGAAAATCCGGGGATAAAGGCGAACGCTTCGCTTCTACAGATTGGTTCTACAATCTCCGTTATGGTATAAAAGTTAGAATCAACTTATATAACAAAAAAATCCCTCGCCCTGTCGCTGTATATACAGCAAACAAAGGGACGAGAGATTGTGTAATATACATTCACCCGTGGTACCACCCACATTCCGGAAACCTGACACTTTAGCCGTTCAGGTAATCTCTGGTGATTCAGGATTGCCTAGTGCACCCTGATCAAGCAGATATTCCGCTCTACGTGTAACGCACGTCCTGCGCAGGCCGGCTACTGGTCAACAGATCATGTCTGCCATGTTCGCCGTCTGTTCTCGGGGAAGTCATTCGTCCGTTCATCAAGAGAATCCTTACAGCCTAGGGATTCCTCTCTGGTCATGTGGGCACGGAGTACTTGGTCCCGTCATCAAATCAGTAATATAGTTCAAAAATCGACTTGTATTGACTATAGTCAACGTATTATTTTCTGATTGTAATGAACCGCAGTGCTAAAGTCAAGGGTTAACATGAAAAGATAGCATTAAAAAAATTTTACTCACACGCCGCACGGGATGAGGAGTACCATTTAAATTATGGCTGAAAGAAGCTGGATTCATCAAATGGATTCCAACTCCAATCGCTACATGACTCTATTGTTTCAGCATCCACTTCAGCAGATCAGGCATGCTCGCCCACAGACGGGAATGCATAATGACATATTCGATCGCTTCGTTGGAATCGCCCATTCCGACAAAATCAGGGAGGTTATGCGGCAGGCGTTTCAAACCCAGCAGGTAATCCGGCACATGTTTGTTCATCCCCCGAGCCACTCGGTACAGCATTTTGAGCTGGGAAGTGATTCCATTCTTCTTATACTCCAGAATGATCTGGTCATAGGCAAAGGCAGTTGAGGCGCCACCTTTTCCATACTTCGTCATCAATTGTTCTGCCTGCTCCAATTGGTTGCTGTACAAATATACAGCAGCGAGCAGGTAACGTGCACCGGTATTGTCTTCCGTATTAAGTTCCAGCATATGCTCCAGGGTTTGTGCCGCTTCTTGGTTATCTCCACCAAACCAGCAAGATTCCGCGTAGCTTTTGCATATCCGGATATATGGCCGAGTCTCTTGAAGCCCCCAGAAGTCCCCTTTGTTCTTCTCAAAAAACAGTTCACCCAGTTCGCGTTCACCAGCAGCGATTCCGGCCTTGAGGTAAGCCCGTGCATCTGACTCATTGTCCGATTCCTCAGCCAGAATAAGATATGCATCCGAGCTGTCGGGATACACCTCCAGCACTGTTTTCGCCAGTTGTATTCTGCGTTTGGCAGAACTGGCTTCCCGCGCCTTATGTAGCAGAGCCTCCGCTTTGTCCTTCGGTGTGCCTGGACCGTTCAGCACCATTAGCTCGTCCGTTTCGCCGCCCATTCCGTATTCTTCAATGTAACTGAACATCTCATTGACCTTCCGGGAGATCGTACCTGTCGTCACCTCATATTTAGTGGCCATTTCAGCTTTTGAGACATTGAAGCCGTATTCCTCGGACAGCAAATACTCAATTGCAGCACAGAAGGAGCCTGTCTTCTTCACAGTGGGGCGAGTCTGGCGTGAATAACCATTCCATAACATCAGAGCTTCCAAAATGAGCTCTCCCTCGTATTGATTCCGCATGTTCTCAATTAGCTCCAGGGCCAGCTGTTCGTGAGCCGGATGTTCCCATTTCAGTTCTTCCGTTACCATCCTATTCAGTTTGGTCAGAGTCAGCTTACTCTCAGGCTGAACTGTAGCTTCTTGGACAGGCTGCTCCGTTGATATCAGGCGCAGTATAGATTCTGCGGGTGAGGACTCCTTATTCAGACAGCATTTCTTATATTTTTTCCCGCTTCCGCAAGGGCATAACTCATTTCTTCCAACCTTACTCAAAACTAATTCCCCCTTAAATCTGTCACTAGCCAGTTGTATGAGAACACAGTTGCATTAACATTTAGGTGCCATTTCTCGTACCAGGCATTCTATATAACTTGCAGTTTCCAGCGAGCAAGCAGAACGGCTACCCCGCCCTTGTATAAGGACGGGGGGCGTTTCTACGAGTATTAGAAGGATTTAAGACTAACCTGAAACTCCTTTTATACTGTTCATGTGGAATAAGACGGATCTCTCTGGCGATGTGTTCCTCATACACGCTATCGTTGGATTGCATTCGCCTGAGCCCAAACGTTAAATGCTTGATGTACCATCCAATGAAGCTTAACTATGAAACAACTGGCTTTAATATATTCGAATCCATTCCTCTATTCTAGCAAAATTTATATAAAGGGGTAAGCTTTACACAAAACATATACATTTTCACCCCAAAAAAATAGCCTGCACACGGTGTGCAGGCTCAAAAGATATATAAAAAAAGGGGGTCATGTGTGTTATTATAAGCCCACTATGTTAAAGGCTTATGTAACTAATATTACAGTAATATTACAAAAATGATAGCGCTTTATATTTTACTTTTTTTATATATTTATAATTAAAAGCCCTTGCACATTGCTCGACTCTGTAGTCAAGCAGTGCAAGGGCAAAGAGGTATCTACACGTTAATTCAAATCTTCCACATAGGCATGGTTGGAACGAAGCTTATGAACAATTTCGTCATAATCCTCATCCCTTACTTTGGCAGACAGAACATAGTGCAGATCATCATAATCGGCCGAAGACACGTCCGCCGCATGCATCAGGTCTCCATCCTCATTCACTCTGTCACGAGAATCACGATCTGCATCACGATCCACATTGGCTACCACGGGGATCACATTTTCACTTGCTGGAACGCCTGGGGCTGCGCCTACACCCATTGCTCCGTTAGTGCCTACACCACCCGCAGTATTATATGGCACCAGTGGTACCATAACACGCGTGTCTCTACCTATCGCACTATCGAGTTGACCTACTTCCAAATGCTCTGTACGGAACGTCTGAAGTGAAGTTCTTGCTCCCTCCGCCTCGTCTTCGGTTCGAAAATACGCCTGAATATGTTTTGTCATGTCAAACCCTCCTTTTTCGGAATGAAATGCAAACGTGAAGTTTATAAACGTCACGATGTAACGTAGTTAAAATACATCAATGTATGTCAGTTAAAACTGGGTGAAGTTAAATCACTTTTAGCAGTTCACGTACAAACGCTGGCTCATCATCAGGCGTGCGAGATGTAATATAGTTTCCATCCACAACAGCCTCATGATCCTTGAACTCTGCTCCTGCGTTTACCATGTCATCCTTAAGTGGTGGATAGGATGTAATGGTACGGCCTTTCAACAGACCGGCACTAGCCAAAATCTGTGGACCATGGCAAATCGCTGCGATTGGTTTCTTCGCACTGTTGATCTCGGTGACAAACTTCAAGATGTGCGCATCACTTCGCAAATTCTCAGGGGATGATCCACCAGGAATCACGACTGCATCATACTCTGAAGCGGATGCATCAGCGATTGCCTTATCTGTGGTATAGGAGGCCTTTCCTCCTTTACCTTTAAGGGTCTCACCGGCTTTTAATCCGATAATCTCCACTTCATGTCCAGCTTTTTTTACTTCGTCATACGGGACCTGCATCTCCGAATCTTCAAAGTCATTCGCCAATAAAAAAGCAACTTTACTCATAACGTATGTTCTCCTTTCCGTGTTCGAACTTTCTTTATGAATCGGGCCTTGCAGTACATTGGCACTTCATTGTGCCTCGTTTTGTTATTACCCTCACCAGAGCAATTTATAACAATTCGATGTAATTTCATTTTGTGACCAAGTTGTCAAACAAATACTTAGAAGGATCAACTCATGACAAAAAGCCCTGATTCCGTAAGGAATCAGGACTTTTTCAGAATCTGTATAATCCAAATTTCAGATGTTTCAATACACATGTGTAAACATTCAAGATCGCGGAAGATGACTCTGTTTCCCTTTGTCGGAATCCTCAAGTGCCCAGATCGTTGCAACACACTCAGCAGCCGCACGGGCAAGATGCAATGATTCATACAGGTTGCCAGGGAGTAACAAGGGTTCTGTACGGATACGTGTTTCTTTCGCAGATTGGCGCATAATTGGATGGATACTCCTTTGATCATGAAATAGTCATCAACGAATTATCCTTCATTATGGCCTGATCCCGAAGAAATTATGCACGTGGTTCCTGACGAACCGGACTTTCAAGCATCAAAGTCACAGGTCCCCAATTGGTAAATGTTACATCCATCATTGCTCCGAAACGACCGGTTTCAACTTGGATACCTTTATCCCGTAAAAGTTGATTAAACGTTTCATATAACAATTCTGCCGCTTCAGGCCGGGCCGCAGCCGCAAAGCTCGGACGCTTTCCTTTGCGACAATCCCCATACAGGGTGAACTGGGAAACAGACAATACAGCACCGCCTACATCAAGCAGGCTGAGATTCATCTTCTCCTGATCATCTTCAAATATCCGTAACCCGCTAATTTTGTCAGCCAGATACTGAGCATCCTTCTCGGTGTCCTCATGGGTAATGCCCACGAGCAGCATTAATCCGGATTCGATCTTACCGGTAAGCTCGTCTCCCACGGTCACCTGAGCCTCTTTACAGCGTTGTACAAGCACCCTCATCTTACAGGCTCCTTACTGCATAATCCGATGCACCGAATAGACATCTTTCACTCGTTTGATCCGATCTACAACGGATTGCAGATGATCCGTATTACGAATCAGAATTGTGACGTGCACCAATGCTAATTTATTTTTATCTGTCCGTCCGGTAACGGCAGAAATATTGGTTTTACTTTCCGATACAGCCTGAAGTACCTCGTTAAGCAAGCCATTCCGATCATGGCCCGTAATCTCAATATCCACACTGTAACTCGCTTCGATATTCTCTTCCCACTCGACCTCAATCACACGTGCTGCTTCTTCTCCGTCTGCACTTGTCGGAATATTCGGACAGTCACTACGGTGCACGGAAACGCCGCGTCCGCGTGTAACGTATCCGATAATGTCATCCCCAGGCACAGGATTACAGCATCGTGCAAATCGAACAAGCAGATTATCGATGCCCTTGACACGAATGCCGTTGGTTGGTCGATTTCTCCGTTCAGGTGCAGGTTTCAGCTCGCGCATCTCGGAATTTAATTCCAGCAAACTGGACTCTTCCTGCTCTTTGCGCAGTTTTTCAGTTGCTTTGGTTACGATCTGTGCAGCAGTGATCCCACCGAAGCCAACAGCTGCAAGCATGTCGTCAATATCGTTAAACGCATATTTTTTGGCAGCTTCCATCAACTTGTCATCCGTCATCCACGCAGAAGGATCAAGCCCCATGCGTTTCAGTTCACGCTCACAGCTCTCCCGACCTTTTTCAACGTTTTCTTCACGGCGTTCCTTCTTGAACCATTGTTTGATCTTCGCTCGTGCATGAGAAGATTTTGCAATTTTCAGCCAGTCCTGGCTCGGTCCGTAAGAATGTTTGGACGTCAAAATTTCGATGATATCGCCTGTCTTCAGATGATAATCGAGCGGAACAATTCGACCATTCACTTTGGCACCAATGGTCCGATTACCAACCTCTGTATGGATTCGATAAGCAAAATCTAAAGGAACAGAGCCAATTGGCAATTCGATGACTTCTCCTTTTGGTGTAAATACAAATACCAGATCTGAGAAGAAATCCATTTTGAGTGACTCTACAAATTCTGATGCATCCTGTGCTTCGTTTTGAAGTTCAAGAATTTCACGGAAGAATGTAATCTTATCTTCAAAATGATTTCCGTTCGCAGCGCCTTCTTTGTAGGCCCAGTGGGCAGCAATACCAAATTCAGCAGTCCGGTGCATATCCCATGTCCGGATCTGTACTTCCGTTGGTTCGCCATTGGGACCAACTACCGTTGTATGCAGCGATTGATACATATTAGCCTTCGGCATCGCAATGTAGTCTTTAAAGCGTCCAGGCATCGGTTTCCATAGTGTGTGTATAATTCCCAAGGTAGCATAACAATCCTTGATATTATCCACAATAATACGAATAGCAAGCAGATCGTAAATTTCATTAAACTGCTTGTTCTTGGTGGTCATTTTCTTGAACACGCTGTAGATATGTTTCGGGCGGCCCGAAAGGTCTGCCTGAATACCCATCTCATCGAGCTTGTTCGTAATTCCATCCATAACCGTATCAATATATTGCTCACGTTCCGCACGCTTTTTGTGCATCAGGTTCGCAATGCGGTAATATTGCTGCGGATTCAAATAACGGAGGGCGATGTCCTCCATTTCCCATTTGATCGCAGAGATACCCAAGCGGTTGGCAATCGGACAGAAAATCTCCAGCGTCTCATATGAAATCCGGCGCTGGCTTTCTTCCGACTGAAACTTGAGTGTCCGCATATTATGCAGACGGTCAGCCAATTTAATCACGATGACACGGATGTCCTGCGCCATGGCGATGAACATTTTGCGGTAGTTCTCGTTCTGCTGTTCTTCCTTGGAGCGGAACTGAATACGTTCCAGCTTCGTCAAGCCGTCAACAAGCATGGCACACGTATTGCCGAAATGATTGCGGATCTCTTCAAGTGAGACCGTAGTATCCTCTACTACATCATGAAGAAGCGCTGCTATTATGGAGATGGTGTCCATCTGCATGTTCACAACAATGTCGGCAACCGCAAGCGGATGCAGAATATACGGTTCTCCCGATTTTCGCGTCTGTCCATGGTGGGCCTGATCAGCAAATTCGTAAGCTTCTCGTATGCGCACCAGATCGGGTTCTTTGATATATGCCCCGGCCTTCTCGAGTAATTGCTCTATGCCCATTCTGATCTGTTCCGTGTCCTTTCTATACCAAATGGAACCCGTGACATTGCTGCAACACAGGTTCCCCGTAAAAGTAATTTCCTATAATTATGACGCTTCGCCCGTTTCCCGTCAACTGCTGACGAATAAGAGCGCTTATCCAATTTTTATATTGGTGATCTGTATTACTGTTAACCCGTTTCCCTATGCTTCACAGGGGATTGAATGTATTTCTTTATTTCTTATGTATTATTGCCGTTATTTGCTGAAATAGAAGGAAAATTCATGAAAATATAAATTCCATCGCTCTGCTACGTCAAAAATGTTATTGCTTAATTAAGAGAAACTCTGTAATCTATTGAAAGTTTGTGTTTCGGAAAAGGAGATGAAATTCATTGCAACGCGAAATTCAGGTTAATCAAAAGATGCCACTTGGCTCAGGTTCACTGCTTAGCCTTCAGCATTTGTTCGCCATGTTTGGCAGTACGGTGCTTGTACCAAACCTGTTCGGTGTCGATCCAAGTATGATCCTGCTGATGAACGGAATTGGAACATTGTTATACATACTGATGTGTAAAGGAAAGATCCCAGCATATCTGGGTTCCAGTTTTGCCTTTATTGCTCCTGTTACTTCAGTATTGAAAACACATCCAGATAACGGCTACTCCATGGCACTCGGAGCTTTTATCATTACAGGACTTGTGTTCTGCCTCGTGGCTCTTATTATCAAATATGCTGGAACAGGATGGATCAACGTAGTATTCCCACCAGCGGTTATGGGTGCCATCGTTGCTCTGATCGGTCTGGAGCTTGTACCCGTGGCTGCCGGAATGGCAGGTCTGATTAATCCCGATGTCCTTAAATATCCCAACTGGGCACCTCAAGCCAAGCCAATTATTTTGTCCATGGTCACATTGGGTATCACTGTCATTGGGGCCGTAACGTTCCGTGGATTCCCCAAAATCATTCATATTCTAATCGGTATTGTAGTCGGTTATATTCTTGGCTACTCAATGGGTCTGGTTGATAAACAAGCAATTGGAAACGCAGATTTCATCTCACTGCCAACCGTAACAACACCTACATTCGACTGGTCCGTTATTTTCACCATTTTACCTGTAGCACTCGTGGTTATTGTAGAACATATTGGACATTTGCTTGTAACGAGCAGCATTGTGGGTAAAGATCTTTCGAAAGACCCTGGTCTTCATCGTTCCCTGCTTGGTAACGGGGTCTCCACCATTCTTTCCGGGTTTGTAGGATCTACTCCCAATACAACCTACGGTGAGAATATCGGTGTTATGGCACTGACTCGCGTATACTCCACATATGTCATTGGAGGCGCAGCGGTTATTGCAATCGTACTCTCCTTCTCAGGAACATTCTCGGCGCTTGTAGCCAACATTCCTGTGCCTGTTATGGGTGGGGTATCACTACTTCTGTTCGGGGTTATTGCAGCATCCGGTCTGCGTATTCTGGTTGAACAGAAAGTCGATTTTGCCAAACCAACCAATTTACTGCTTACTACACTTGTACTGGTCATCGGACTAAGTGGTACAGAAGTTACTTTCTATGGGGTTCATCTAAAAGGGATGGCACTGGCAACCATTGTCGGAATCCTGATGAGCTTGTTGTTCAAACTGTTTGAAGTACTAGGCTGGTTGAATGATGATTCGCAGAAACAGCCTATCACTGAAAAAACGCCTGATTAATTTCACCGTATCATATATAAATCAAAAAATCCTGTTCTATCCAACCGTTGAGGTTGGATAGAACAGGATTTTTTATAATCATTAATGCTGTATATTATTTCCCGGGAAAAGGGAAAAGCAATTCAGGTTTTAATCACAACACTCCAAGTGGAGATTTAAACTTAGTAGTTCATCAATGTGAATACATCGATTTTTTCAGGCAATTTAGAGCGACCATTCAGATCAGACAGCTCGATCAGGAAGGCAGCACCGACAACGTTCCCACCCAATTGTTCAATCAAGTTGATGGAAGTTGCAATCGTTCCACCCGTTGCGAGCAGATCATCTGCGATCAGGACATTTTGACCTTTCTCAATCGCATCTGTGTGCATCGCAAGTGTATCCTTGCCATATTCGAGATCATAACCGACTTCAATCGTCTCTCCAGGCAGTTTTCCACTTTTGCGAATCGGAGCAAAACCGACACCAAGAGCGTACGCCAGAGGGGCGCCCACAACGAATCCACGTGCTTCAGGTCCAGCAATGACATCAATTTTGAGATCAGAAACCATCACTTTCAATTCATTGATCGCATTGCGGTACATTTCTCCATCTTTCAACAATGTCGTAATGTCCTTAAAGCTGATTCCCGGTTGTGGAAAGTCAGGAATGACACGAATATAATCTTTAAAATCCAAAATAATCTCCTCCTAAAATAAATACACAAACTTCCATCTAAGATACGCCCTTCATCCGGGATATCATCCATTGTGTCAGTTGCGGTGTGGCTGCATCCAGCATCACCTGTTCTATCTCGGCCATATTTTCGAGCGCCTGATAGTGACGTGAAGCGGTTAGTTCACGCTTAGGCGGGTTATCCACAAACGCAATTTTGCCGTTATCACGGGTAATGAAGGATAATTCTTCGAATACATCCAACATCATCGTAATCATGCGCGGCGAACAACCACACTGACGACTGAGCACAGGAGTAATCTCTTGTTCCTCCACGGGTTCAGCTTTCCATTTCAACACCTGCATATAAATACGCTTAAAGAGATCTCTGGAAGGCATCTGAAGGCGATCTCGGCGGTTGCCTGATCCGTGCAGAAGGATGATATTCTCAGCTCCACTGAACAAAGCCAGCATGGCATCAAGTTGTTCCGGGGTTTCCGGCGTATCAAACACAAATAACGTCCGGACTTGTTCCAGTCCATAATGCTGTGCAGCAGCATTACACGGAAATAACCCGACCTTTCTATCATATACCCAAAGGCAAGGTTCATACAATGAATTTCCCTCGGATACGTCTGTTTCTTTCCGAACAATAGCGCCAACAGAACCTGATTTGTATCGCAGATGCACCTCAAGTGAGCTCAAGAAATGCTTCATGGCATTCAATGGCTCGGCATTACCGCGCATATCAAACACTTGAACCTGTGGAACATGAATGTCCTGAAGCATCAGTTGAGGTTTTCTCATCCCATTCCATTCATTAACGGACAGTTCTCCCATCACATCAATAACGGAACCTGGGAGAAGGAACTCTGCTAACGCTCCCTTGCCAAAAGCGACAGTTTCCAGTTGCTGACCATCCTGTTCCAGAACCAGTTTCAGATGGCGTTTCTCTCGTCCCATTGTTCTGGTTTCCTTCACAGTCACGCTTCTCAAGACAAACCGTGGCGAAGGATTGCTCATCCCGAAAGGCTGCAATCTGTCGATCTCCTGGATCACTTTCAGCGGAACATCACTGATTCTGCATTCATTATCTGCAAGACGCTGAGGTACAAAGTCCTCATCAGTCAACACAGATGCAGCAAACTCATTCAAGCCATCCTCAAGTTCTTTCAGCTGATCCCGATGCAAGGTCATACCCGCTGCAGCCGGATGTCCCCCGTAATGGTCCATGGTGTGTTTATTGACTGTGAGCGCCTCATAGATATCCAAACCCTCAATGGACCGCGCAGAGCCCTTGCAGACACCGCTCTCTGGATCGATCCCAAGAATAAGTGTAGGTCGGTAATAACGCTCCAGCAATTTGGAAGCCACAATACCAACCACTCCAACATTCCAGCCCTCACCAGCCAATACGATTACATCTGGAACGGCTCCTGAACGTAGCTGTATCTTTTGTTCCAGCTGTGCAGTTGCTTCTTGTAATATGCCCTCTACGACTTGCTGCCGCTCCCTGTTCAATAGATCAAGTTGACCCGCAAGCGTATGAGCCTCATCCAGATTCTCGGTGGTGAGAAGTGATACCGCTCTCCCGGCATGATCCAAACGTCCACTGGCATTAATACGAGGTGCCATCGCAAAGGCAATATTAATTGAAGTCACCTGGCTCTGATCCACTCCACTGATTTCCAGCAATGCACTCACACCGGGAAGACGTGAACCACGCATCGATTCTATTCCATAACTGACGATAACCCGGTTCTCCCCTTCCAAAGGCATCAGATCGGCTACGGTACCGATGGCGGCAATCTCCATCCATTCACCGGGTACTTCTCCGATTAGTGCCTGGGCGAGTTTCAGGGCTACTCCCGCTCCGGCCAAACCTTTAAAAGGATACGGACATCCTGGAAGTTTTGGATTAATAAGAGTAAAGGCTTCTGGCAAAATTTCAGGCGGCTCGTGGTGGTCTGTCACAATGACTTCGATGCCCAGTGTTGCCGCATAGGCAATCTGTTCAACAGCACTGATTCCGGTATCCACGGTAATAATCAATGAAACGCCTTGTTGATGGGCCCAATCCAACGCATGGTTGTGCAACCCATACCCTTCATTCGAGCGATGAGGGATATAGATATCGTACGAGGCCCCAAGATGACGCATCAAATGGATCATGAGCGATGTACTGGACACGCCATCGGCATCATAATCCCCGTAAATCAAAATATGTTCTTCCCGCTCCAAAGCCAGCTTGATGCGAGGCACAGCTTCATTCATGCCGAGTAGCAGATAGGGATCGTGCATCTGATTCAGATCAGGATGCAAAAAACGTTCGGCCTCCTTCTCATTGTGCACTCCTCGACTCACAAGCAAACGTCCCACTAGTGGGGAAACGGAAAGCGCCTGCGAGAGTCCCGCAGCCGCCTCCAAATCGATATTTGGTGTATTCCACCGATATTGCGAATAAAGCAATGATAACGCTCCTTTCCTGATCTACTGGACCCGCGCTTCACTACTGAATTAATGTCGCTTCGTGATCGGGCAGTTCATGATTGGATTTATAGGGATAGCCTGGATCATAAGGTACCGCTTGAATCTGTACCTCTTTCACATGACTGAAACGGGTTAGTAGTAGTGTCTTGGCCCGATTTGCAATTTCCTGTGCTTCTAGTATGGAGATTCTTGGATTCACGCTTATGACCAACTCAATCGTAACGTCATGCTCCTGTTCACGAGCAACCAAATGCTCAATGGTAATGATACCGTATACTCGCTGTACAGTCTCTTTGAAATCTGACGCGTCCTCCTGCTCCAGTTCCTGAACAAGTGAACCATATACTGTGTCCACAATCATTCGGTAACCCTTGTGAAGCACAAAACAGGAAGCAATCAACGCAGCAGTAGGGTCCAGGTAGAGCAGCATGCTCAGACCCGTCTCCTCACCAGCCATCGATCCTATAATGCCAATTAACACGGCGAGAGAGCAATAGAGCGCACGACGATGTTGCTGTGCATAGGCTAGCGCCTGAGACTGGTTTCGTTTACGAAAATATCTGTACTGAAATTGAAAAATCGCTTCTTTCACAGCCAGAGCTGCAACAGCCACCAAAAGTACCGACTTGCCTGGTGCTTCCGGTTCACTTCCGGAGAGACTACCCAATGCGGAGATGGCAAGCTGTAATCCACCCATGAGGATCAGCACAGATAACAACACTGAGATTCCGGGTCTAGCGACACGTGAATGTTCTTTAAACCGTTCCCTACGAGCCTTGCTCTTATCACGTACAGACTTGGAGGGAAAGAGACCTGCCAGGGCAGAACCAGCTTCAGAAGCAGAATACAAGCCGTCAGCGAGCAATGATTTGCTATTTGCCATATAACCGACTCCCGCTTTGATTACCGCAAGTCCCATATTACCAGCAATACCACTCCATGTGGCAGCCTGAGCAGATGGGATATGTTCTCTGGTCATGAATATTCCCCCTTATTTCTGTACATAAAGTTGCAAAACCGCGCCTGGCAGACGCGGCTTCACAATAAGATGTTTAGTTAGATTCTTTGGCTACTGTTGTTTTTGGCTTGTTAACTTGTTTACCTTTGAGCGTGAGCCATAATGGTGCCGCAATAAAGATTGAAGAGTAAGCGCCGAACAGTGTTCCGATCACCATTGCAAGTGAGAACATGCGGATGGATTCTCCGCCAAAAATAAACAAACAAAGTGAAGCAACAAAAACCGTAAATGTTGTATTTAGTGAACGAGTCATTGTTTGTGACAAACTGTGATTAACTACTTCACGCAAGTCTGCTTTAGAAGACTTTTTAGCAAATCGCAAATTCTCACGAATACGGTCAAAGATAACGATGGTATCGTTAATTGAGAATCCGACAATGGTCAATACTGCGGTAATAAAGGTCAGATCTACTTCCAAGCGGAAGATCGAAAATACGCTTATGACGACAAATGCATCATGGAACAATGAAACCACTGCTGCCACAGCAAAGCGCCACTCGAATCGGATTGCAACATAGATCATGATCCCGATACTTGCAATAAGTACCGCGTAGATCGCATTGCGCTCCAATTCTTTGGCCATCTCCGGATCAACCGTATTTACTTCATAGGAAGCCGATGCATCCAGTTTGGTAAATTCCTGTTTAAATTTGCTCTCTTGGGTCTCATCCAATTCATTGGAGAAACGAACATTTACACGGTCAGCCCCCGGTGTAATGGTAACATCACCCTCATCAACACCGATGTCCTTAACAATAGGTTTAATCTGCTCCGCTGTAATCGCCTTGGATACCGTGATATCCACATTCGATCCAGCACGGAAATCAACTGCGTAGTTCAAACCCAAAGCCAGAATGCTGATGATGCCCGTAATCGTCAGAATAATCGAGAAGATATAGGCAATCTTACTGCCTTTAACATAATCATAATTCCAATTAAAGCGCACGAATTTCACTCTCCTTTACTCCGAAGTACTTAGGCTTCTTCAACACGTTACCCCGTACAAGCAGGGTTAACAGGAAGCGGGAGAAGAAAATATTCGTGATAATACTGGTGACAATATCAAAAATCAGCACGAGTGCAAAACCTTTAACCGCACCTGTTCCCAAGAAGAACATAACAGCCGCAGCAATAATGGTTGTGATGTTGGAGTCAATGATTGTTCGGAAGGAATGCTTACCACCCGCTTTAACCGAAGACAAGATCGACTTACCACTACGCATCTCTTCTTTAATCCGTTCGTACGTGATGATATTGGCATCCACCGCCATCCCTATACCCAGGATAAACGCCGCAATACCTGGAAGGGTGAGCACGAATTCTCCTAAATAGAAGATTGCAAGTACCAGCCACGTATGTGTAATCAAGGCAAAACTCGCGATAATACCAGGAATGCGATAAAGCCCGATCATGAACACTAGAATAATAACGGAACCAATCAATCCCGCTTTAATCGTCTGATCCAGAGAAAGCTTACCGAGTGTTGCACCAACACTTTGTGAATACTTCTCTGTAAGTTTCAGTGGCAATGCACCCAGGTTAATGGTGTCTCGAAGCTGGTTTGCTTCATCACGAGTGTAGGCACCCGAAATCTGAGCGGAACCATCTGTCAACTGTTGTCTAACGGTTGGAGCAGAGAGCAACTCATCGTCCAAATAAATAGCGAGAGGTTGTCCGATCAAACGTTTGGTAATCTCGGAAAATTTGGCTTTGTCTTTCACTTGAATGTCAATCATCGGCTCATTCAATTGAGTGAATACAACTTTGGCTGCATTCTCAACAAATTCATTTCCGCGAAGTTCGATTTTGGTGTATTCGCCTTCCTTGTCGTTCTCAGCTTTACTACGGAAGGTCAGAACAGCCGGTTCTTTCATTTTAGCTCTAACTTCAGCCTCATCCGTAACCCCTGCCAACTTCAATCGAATCCGGTTGCTTCCTTCAGTGGTTACCTCCGGTTCGCTTGTTCCGAGCGCATTGGCGCGGCTTTCAAGACTTTTGGCCGTTTGCACCAAAGATGCTTTGGTGACTTGTTGTCCTGCTTCGAGCGGCTCTGCTTCATATAAGATCTCGTAGCCTCCCTTTAAATCAAGGCCCAAGCGTATATTTTTGAGCAGCTCCGGGCTTGTTCCCACCATTACCCCTGTGGTGACAAGCACGACCATAATGAAACTGATAATTCTTTTCATGCCGTTCCTAGATCCCCTTTCGTTCTCAATATTCCTATTATAGCGATGCCGTAAAAAGCAGTCAATTTTCAACAAAAAAGATCCCTTTCGTCTAGAAAGAGGACCCCCGGTATGCAGACACGGTCATAAAGTTCATAAAGCTTGTTGCTTTCAGTGACAAAATGTCGTTCACCAGCTGGTGAAGCGGTGGAATGCCCTGTTTTTCATATTTATGACTGACGCAATTCCAGACATCTTTGCTGGTGACATATTCGTAACCGACAAGCCTTAATTCCTCCGCCTTGCTTCGGCAGAGCATCTCTATTGACTGTTCCAACTCCACATCATTCATTTCTTCTTCCAACGGGGAGCCTCCCTTCGTACATCCAAGCCTTTATGCGGCATCAATATTACATCATTCGACTTCGCCTGATCATATTCCTTCTTGCTGGTTATGGTTCTTTTTGTTAATCGTGTCCAAGTTGTCATGAGAAGATGAAGGACTGGCATAGGATGAAGAACAACGGCTTTGTCCCGTTTATGATGATAACCTGTACTTTCAACCGGGAAAGAGGGGTAGTCTTGAAGAAACAGACATTTATTCAGGGGGCCATGATCCTGCTCGCGGCAGGCATAATTAACCGAATACTTGGTTTCATCCCGCGCATTGCGCTGCCACGAGTCATCGGTGCAGAAGGTGTTGGCATCTACCAATTGAGCTATCCCTTTTTTATCGTACTGGTGACATTAATTACGGGTGGTATTCCGCTGGCCGTAGCCAAGCTCGTAGCCGAAGCTGACACTGGCGCCAATCGTTATTCCCCCCAGCGAATCCTGCAAGTAAGCTTAAGCTTTACGTTGACCCTGGGTGTGGTATTCATGTTTTTGTGTATCCTATTTGCACCTTGGGTTACCAAGTACGTGCTCACGGATGAGCGGGTGTATCATACGTTCGTTAGTATGAGCCCCATGATTGCCATTATCGCCGTATCAGCCGTCTACAGAGGGTACTTCCAAGGAAAGCAAAACATGATGCCTACTGCCATTTCATCCATTGTTGAAACCATCATTCGTATCGTTTGTGTCATCTGGTTTGCCTGGCTTCTCCTCCCCCACGGTATTGCCCAGGCTGCTGCTGGTGCCATGCTGGGAGCGCTCGTTGGAGAATTTGGCGGTATGCTTGTACTCTTGTGGAAGTATAACAGGCAGAAGAAAGAGTTACCGCTCGTTATGCAACAGAACATGTCCAATCTCACAACCAAACCTTTAAACCCAATACCTTCGGTTCTGAAAGAAACGAGTACTCCACAGCCCGGATTAATCCGGCGTTTGCTTGCAATCTCGGTTCCTGTTACAGCAGGCCGATTGGTCGGCTCTCTATCCTATCTGGCCGAAACTATCGTCACTGCCCAAAGTCTGGCTCTGGCAGGCATATCCAAAGGACTCGCTACAGCACAATATGGTGCACTACAGGGTATGATTATTCCTTTGCTTCTGCTGCCGGGGGCACTGACTTCATCGCTTGCGACATCACTTGTGCCTTCACTGTCAGAAGCTTCTGCTCAGGGAGATCGCGCACTGATTCACAAAAGAATGCATCAGGCATTACGTTTGGCACTCGTGACAGGTGCTCCGTTTTCTGTGTTTATGTATGTGCTTGCCGAACCGATGTGTCTTGTTCTGTATAATGATGCATCGATCGGAAGCATGCTGAAGCTAATGGCTCCTTTTGCTTTGTTCATTTATATTCAGGCTCCTCTTCAAGCTGCGTTGCAAGCCCTTGACCGTCCAGGTAAAGCACTGCTAAATACATTCATCGGTGCTGTTATCAAAATCACATTGATTTTAACGCTCGCTTCCCGGCCCGAATATGGCATCTTCGGTGCAGTCATCGCCATCTGTGTGAATTCAACTGTAGTTACCTTGTTACATGCCCAAAGCGTACGTAGTCTGCTACAGTTCCGCTTCAAACTTATGGATTGGGTCAAGACGGGTGCAGGAATGTTTATTATGGGAGCAGCGACCCTACTCGTGTACGAAGAGACTGCCATGATATTGCCTTTCTGGCTCCGGATGCTTCTCGCTCCTTTTGTCGGGCTTATTGTGTATTTCATCGTCATGGGCTGGACCAAAATGATTGACTTCCATGATCTGTCCCGTGCTCCTTTGATAGGTTCATGGTTCAAGCGTCGGTCAGGCAAATGAATTTCATTTTTTATCATCTTTTGGACTTACATAAATCTTACCATTATGGTCGATGGAGCATATAAATACATCTTTGAAATCCAGGATACCATTCTGCTGAATTTGATTTTTTAGCCAAAATCTCGTTTTCTGGATGATCTCCAGATTCTGATCCTGGACCTTTCCGTCCATAATTAAGGGTAGTGGCAGACCTTCATATTTGATATTTGGAAATCCGTCAATCTGATTTTTTCCGGTTTTGGATTTAATGGAAGAAGAATCTTCTGAGTCAGAACCGGAAGAATTGCTGTCGTTAGAAGTATTCTCATCCTTGGGAAAAACGGTCAGCTTGCCTGTGGTCTCCAAAATAGCGAAATCAACCTCACCGATACTGTCTACATTCTGTTCACGGAGTTGTTGCAATAGATCATCCAGATTATATCGTTGCTTCCGCATCTCATCCCGGTGAAGAACGCCTTTGGAGATCAAAACAGTAGGTTTGCCATCAATTATCAGACGAAGACGCCGACTTTTAAGACCTATAAAAGCCATTCCGATCTGTACAATGATCAAGGTAAGCATAGGGGCAATCCCATAAGAGAGCGGTTTATCAATATCTTCAATGACAAAAGCAGCCATTTCAGCAAGCATAATGGACACGACAAGATCAAACATGGATAGCTTACCAATCTCACGTTTACCCATAACCCTCATTGCACAGTACACCAGAAAGTACATGAGAATGGTTCGAAAGATATGTGATCCGACATCTGGGAAGTTCACAACAGGGGTCCTCCTTCGAAACTGAGTTTTTAACAGTTAGCTGGGTAGTGCAATCCATATTTTGACCTGAACCTTACATGCTCATGCAGAAATAATCCGTTCATTTAATGGAAAACAGTTCATAAGTCCGAAGGCTTGACCATACACTGTATTAACTTCAAACTTGTACAAGGGGGTTGCTTCATGCAATTGATCCGCCGCTTGGTTTCGTTTCGAGTGTCCAATCCGATTCTGTCAGGCCTCTGTCAGGCTTTTGTATGGATGTTTATCGGGGCATTAATTCTCTCCTTGTTTCTCTGGGTGAGCGGAATGCGGGAACAGGACCTCTCGTTGTATACCTATATTGTTCATGGCTTGTCATTATTGGTTGGTGGTTTTGTGGCAGGCAAACGTTCTGGTGAAAAAGGATGGTACTACGGAGGGATTACCGGAATCGTATATGGACTCCTTGTGCTGTTGATCGGATTTCTCGCGTTGGATGCTTCGTTTAATTGGAAAGATAGTTTACAACTGCTTAGCGCTTTCTTCATTTCAGCTCTCGGTGGCATGTTCGGTGTTAATACGCATCGTTCCTAGCTGACTGGTAAAGAACATCGACCTTCCCTCATAAAACAAAAAAGAGAACCGGGTCTCCAGGGAGATCCGGTTCTCTGCTAGAGAATACGCCACAAACGCACCCTCGTTATTCTATGTTACAGTAACTACTCAACAGCCGTATCACGAGCTACAGCCGTGCTGATTGCATTACGGTCAAATGTAAGCTTAGTTACATCGTTTACACGCAATACAACCACATCATCCGTAATCTCAGCGATCGTACCGTGAAGGCCACCAATCGTTACAATTTTATCGCCCTTTTTCAATTGGCTCAGCATCGAATTCCGTTGCTTTTGCTTTTTGTTCTGTGGACGAATCATCAAGAAGTAGAAAATTGCAACCATGAGTACCAACGGTACGATCAAAGATACAATGCCTCCGCCCGCTTGTGCTCCTGCTAGAGTCATTCCCTGAAACATTCAAACTCCCCCTTATCGACTATACGTACAGATATTGCTTGTTACGCCGGTTTCCTCAAATACTCAATCAGAAACCTTTGTCATTGTCATGAAGACCATATTGATCGAAAAATTCATCCCGGAAATCAAGCAAACGATCTTCCATAATGGCTTTACGTACGTTACGCATCAAATTCTGCAAGAAATGAAGATTATGGATCGTTGTCAAACGCAGGCCAAATGTTTCATCTGCTTTGATCAAATGACGCAGATAAGCTCTGGAATAGTTACGACAAGTGTAGCAATCACACTCTGGGTCAAGTGGCCCAAAATCAGTTGCAAACTTGGCATTGCGAACTACCAGACGTCCTTGGCTGGTCATCGTTGTTCCGTTACGGGCAATCCGAGTAGGCAGAACACAATCGAACATGTCCACTCCACGAATGGATCCCTCAATCAACGCATCGGGCGAACCTACCCCCATCAAATAACGTGGTTTATTGGTTGGCAACAAAGGTAACGTATAATCCAATACCCCATACATCAAATGTTTCGGTTCTCCAACACTCAGTCCACCAATAGCATACCCCGGGAAATCCATGGAAGTCAAATCTGCGGCGCTCTGACGGCGAAGATCTTCATGCATGCCTCCCTGTACGATGGCAAACAGACCTTGGTCATGCGGACGAGCGTGACTTTCCAGACAACGTTCTGCCCAGCGGCTCGTTCTTTCGAGTGATTTTTTGACATATTCATATTCGGCCGGATACGGTGGACATTCATCAAACGCCATCATAATATCGGAACCAAGTGCATTCTGGATTTCCATGGCCACTTCAGGAGAAAGGAACTTCTTGTCTCCATTCAGGTGGGAGCGGAAGTTAACGCCTTCTTCCGTAATTTTGCGCATCTCGCTGAGCGAGAATACTTGGAATCCGCCGCTGTCCGTCAGAATTGGACGATCCCAGTTCATGAACTTGTGCAATCCGCCAGCTTCACGAATAATTTCATGTCCTGGTCTCAGAAACAGGTGATAGGTATTACTCAAAATAATCTGAGCATCCATGGCTTTCAACTCTTCAGGGCTCATTGTTTTAACGGTCGCCTGTGTACCTACAGGCATAAAGGTCGGTGTCTCAATAACACCATGAGGTGTATGCACACGTCCCAGACGTGCGCCGGATTGTTTGCAAGTTTTGATATGTTCATACGTAATTGCTGCCATTAGTTTTAATCATCCTCTAAAAGTTAATCGTTATTATACTAATATATCAACATGGCATCGCCGAAGCTGAAGAAACGGTATTGCTCTTGGATGGCTTCCTCATATGCCTGCATAATATGTTCTCTGCCTGCAAGTGCACTAACCAACATCACCAACGTGGATTTCGGAAGATGAAAATTCGTAAGCATCCCATCGATCACCTTGAAGGAGTAGCCTGGATAGATAAAAATACTTGTCCATCCGCTGCTTGCTTGCAGTATTCCATCTTCAAACTTGCTGCCCACTGTTTCCAGAGTCCGGCAACTGGTTGTCCCAACCGCAAAAACACGGTGTCCATTCTTTTTGGTCTGGTTAATCAGATCTGCCGTTTCTTGGGATAAGGAGTAATACTCTTCATGCATGACATGATCTTCTACGTTGTCCACCGACATTGGTCTGAACGTCCCCAGTCCTACATGAAGCGTAATGAAAGCGACATTAACGCCCTTGGCACGAATCTGATCCAACAATTCATCCGTAAAATGTAGTCCCGCTGTGGGTGCAGCCGCCGATCCTTCATGCTTGGCATACACGGTCTGATACCGTTCGCGGTCATCCAATGTCTCCTTAATATAAGGTGGCAACGGCATTTCACCCAGACGGTCCAGAATCTCCTGGAAGATTCCATCATACGTAAACGTAAGTGTACGTGCCCCCATCTCGCCTTCTTCTTCGATGATTGCCTTCAGTTCATCGCCAAATACGATAACCGAACCGGCTTTCAGTTTTTTACCCGGCTTAACCAGTGCTTCCCACTTGTCACCTTCCACATTTTTAAGCAATAACACTTCCGCTTTTGCTCCGGTATCTTCCTTTGTACCGAACAGACGGGCTGGAAGAACACGTGTATCATTCAGAATCAATGTATCGCCAGACTCCAGAAAATCGATAATATCAGGAAACGTTTGATGTTTAATCTCACCACTATCTTTGTTCAAGGTAAGCAAACGGGATGCCGTGCGATCAAGCAACGGCGTCTGTGCTATCAATTGCTCTGGTAATTCAAAATCATATAAGTTCACATTCATTTTAGTTTCATTCCTTAACAATAGTCGCATTTTGATAATAGTGTTTCAATATTGCCTGGTAATCATACCCTTCATCTGCCATGCCTTTGGCACCCCATTGAGACAAACCCAACCCGTGGCCATTGCCCTGGCCGATGAACATGAAGTTTTGACCCTGCGTTACCGCTCTCGCTTGACCATCACCACTCATCACCACAAGCGCATTACCGGATGATGAGCCTGTACCCGAGGCAGACATTACAGCAGCACCATTAGAACCGGTTTTACTGGCTGTTTTGCCGTCAGCGCCTAATACAGTATAACTTCCGGTCCCTGCAATATCAAATAAAGTGCTCGGTAATCCACCAAGCGCAGAACGGTAGGTATCAGCATATTTCACCGTCATGGCCTGTCCGTTGGCAGTGACTTCAAGTGCTCTTCCGGAAGGTCCACGCTTGGTTACTTCCAAGGTTGAGATTGAAGCAGGAACAGACGCTGTCGTTTTACCCTGAAGGGATTTAACCAATTGTGCAGACGTGAATGGTCCTCTCACCCAAGCATAGTCGTTGGATTGAGCCACTTTTGCCAGCACAACAGCTTCATTGCCTGGATTCATTTTGGCGACAGGTTCCACGGTGGACTGAATTAACGGAACAGGACGTACATTAGTGTTTTGAGCCGTTACCGTCACTTTTGCCAGACCCGCATTGGTCTTGGTTGTTAATTCTTTGATGTTATCCTCACGAATGTACCCGCTAACGCCTGAACTGAGCAGCACATGGTACCACGTATGTAATCCTGCCTGGGCTGATGCATCCCCTGAACTGACTACATTGGTGAACACACCTGCTCCGCCGTTCCATACTTCAGAAGGGTGAGCCGTCTGGCCGCCCGCATTGGAGGAGAACACAGCTTCGATGATTTTACCACCGCTCTTGACCACTTCTCCAGCAGTTGCATCCACTGCGCTGGTTACTTTTTCATTCTCCGAACCAATCCCGTTGTAGGCTTGGCTGAGTGTCGTATCCACGACATTGGCAATTTTGAAACGCTCACCCTGTTGAAGCGCGTAAGAACGAGCAGCTACAGCTTGAACTTTCAGGGCCTCAGCAGGCCAGGAGGAATACACCTCTGCCCCTACGACAGAGTACAGATATTGCTCCAGTGGAACGACATTGACCAACGCCAAATCACCGCTCACGATGCTGATTTCCATATCTCCACGATACGTTCGCTGGGAACGTTCCACTACTTTGATGCCATTGCTATTCCCTTGTACCAATGCTTTGGAATCAGTACCTGCAATAGTGTAATGCGGAGCTGTTTTGAGTGCATCCGTACTTACTCCCGCATCCTGACGGATAATGAGCCCTGCACTGTTGTTAACAGGTGAAAGGTTTACCCCTGGAGCTTTGGCCTCCACACTTTTCTTCAATGTGGATAATTCCGCTTCTGTTGCAGCTTCACCTACCCATACCGCATATGCTTGGCTTCCTCCACTTAGTTGAAGGACTGGATAAGCACTACTAACTCCTGTTGATAAAAGGTTCGCTTGTGCTGCCTCTGCTTCCTGAATCGAACCATATGTTCCAGCAGACAGGCGCTTACTTCCGGTCACAGTTGGCTTTTGACCAGCCAATTGAGCTGCTGCTACCTTTTGTACCCGTGTAACAGCTTGTCCAGCCAGTGCCTCTGTTGCGTAGTTGCCTGTGTAGAGCTGGTAGATGGCATTTCCATTCACAGACATTGTAAACAGCAACGGCTTATCCGCGGTTGCCTGCAACAATTTTGCTGCTGCAGATGCTGCCTTGAAATCCGCTGTTTCCAACACTTTCACTCTGAATCCATCTGCACTGAAACGGACCTGTCCAGCCGGAAGACTTACATTTGCACCACTTTCTGATTGGATACTCCATTGTCCCGTCGATTCAAGTGTAATGAGGGGTGTAGTTGATTTATACGTACTGCCCAGATTTGCAAACATGGCTACCCGGATTGTCTGTCCATCATTACCTGCTGCATACGCAGGCACTTGAAGACAACCCACTGTCAAAAGAGCTGCCGCCAGTACCTTCAATCGACGACTCCACTTCTTCGTTCGTATTGCTTTTCCCACATTCAGACTCCTCTCCATGCATTTCCTTCACTTTATATCGGGTTAACACGTAATTATTTCAATGTTTATGGTTAATGTTCAAATCGTGAATGTTCAATAGGCTCGATTATTTCCCGTCTCTTGGTGGAACAGGCAGACCCAAATGATGATAGGCGAGATCTGTTACGATCCTGCCCCTTGGTGTACGCTGAATCATACCAATCTGAAGCAGATACGGTTCATAAACATCCTCGATCGTCTGACTTTCTTCACCGATCGTAGCAGCAATGGTATCCAACCCTACCGGGCCTCCCCGGAAGCTGTTGATCATCGATTTAAGCATCTTATGATCAATCTCATCCAGGCCACGCGGATCTATCTGAAGACGTTGCAGGGCTTCTTCCGCCAGTGTCTGTGTTATAATTCCATCCCCGCGCACTTGTGCAAAGTCACGTACACGTTTTAGTAAACGGTTCGCGATCCTCGGTGTCCCACGTGAGCGCAATGCAATCTCTTGCGCAGCATCTCCCACAATCTCCACACCCAAAATTTCGGTAGAGCGTGAGACGATATAAGCCAGCTCATCAACCGTATAGAATTCCAAGCGACTGATAACACCAAAGCGGTCTCGAAGTGGAGCAGACAGCAAGCCAGCACGCGTTGTAGCCCCAATCAGAGTGAATGGCGGCAGATCCAGGCGAACAGAACGTGCACTCGGACCTTTACCAATCATAATATCCAATGCCGAATCTTCCATAGCAGGGTACATGACCTCTTCAACGGTACGATGCAAACGATGGATCTCGTCAATAAACAGGACATCACCTTCCTGCAGATTGGTTAACAATGCTGCAAGATCGCCCGGGCGTTCAATGGCCGGGCCTGACGTAGTTCGTAAATTAACGCCTAATTCGTTGGCAATAATATTGGCAAGTGTTGTTTTACCAAGTCCAGGTGGTCCATATAACAAAACGTGATCCAATGCCTCATTACGAAATTTGGCAGCTTCAATATATATCTTTAAATTTTCCTTCACCTGATTCTGTCCGATATATTCATTCAGATACCGGGGACGAAGACTCAACTCAACATTTTGGTCCTCCATCATCAGGTTCGCGGAAATAATCCGATCATCCATGTTCATCCCTACCTTTTTTGCAGGCTACAGCTATATTATAATATGCAAATTGTATTATCCCGTAAACAGCATTTGCAGCGCCTTTTTCATCAACACATCTACAGAATCCGCTGTAGTAACATCCTTTTTCAATTTAATCCATACTTTATCAAGTTCACTGTCAGTATACCCAAGTGCCTTGAGACCTTCGCGTGCCTCATCCCAAGCTGAACCACTTCCCGACTCTTCCGAGGGAGGAGCGAACAAACCTGTTGCATACGCTGCCGCGCCAAAACTATCCAGCTTATCCTTGAGATCCAGAATCATGCGTTGTGCAGTCTTCTTGCCGATACCCGGTAATTTGGTCAAGAACGTCAAATTCTCTTGGTAAATCGCCGTAACCACATGTTCTGGCGTGCCTCCAGCGAGTATGCCCAGAGCCACTTTTGGACCGATACCAGATACTTCAATCAGTTTACGGAACAAACGCTGTTCATCCCGTGTAACAAATCCAAACAGCAACATCGCATCCTCACGCACATGATGATGGGTGTACACTGTAATTTCGCCTTCTTGCTTAGCGAACGCATATGGATTCGGACAGAATACGCGATACCCCACACCATGAACATCCAGCACAATATAATCATTCTCTACATGAATGAACTGTCCTCTTAGAAAATCAATCATTTTCGCAATACCTCATTCAACTTGGAATTTAATGTATAAGAGTGTGCATGGCACACGGCTACAGCCAACGCATCCGCTACGTCATCCGGTTTAGGAACGACTTGAAGACGCAAGAACATTTTGACCATCTCCTGTACTTGTTTCTTCTCCGCCTTACCGTACCCAACGACGGCCTGCTTGATCTGCATTGGTGTATACTCTGCAATAGGCAAACCCTTCTGTGCCGCAGCGAGTACCATGACTCCTCTAGCCTGACTGACAGACATCGCTGTTGTAACGTTCCGATTGAAAAAAAGTTTCTCCAACGCTACTGCGTCCGGTTTGTATTTATCAATCAATTGCACCATACCTTCATATACGTGAAGCAACCTTTCTTCTTCAGGGGTATGAGCTTCCGTCTGAATACATCCATATTGTACGGGTACCACCTTACTGCCGATTTTATCCACAAAACCAAAACCAACAATCGCAATCCCCGGGTCAATTCCCAAAAAGCGCAAAACCATCTCTCCCTCACAAAAGCGAACATATGTATCGTTCATTTCATTATAACAAAAGATAGACCCTGCGGCAGGAAAAACTTTGTCTAACCCATTATCCGTCTTTATTCGTGATTTTTTTCATAATTATTCGTATTTTTGTGTATTTCGGTACAAACGACAAAAAGGACATCTCTTCGATGTCCTTCACCACATTCCACGTATTTTGGATACTATCGCTTAGTTTCGCAAAACACCAATGACATTGGTCTTGCCCACCATCTTTTTAGGTACTTCAGCATCTTAACGTTGTAAGTTAGGACAAGCGGATTATCCGCCATTGCGGATTAAATGATGATCTTCATCCACGGCATAGTTACTAAACGTAGAGATTACACTATCATACTCATCTTTGTCCTGAATCCGAATACCCTGCTGCAATTGCTCCAGCACCCCTTCCGGCAAAGAACTCTCCAACGTCCCAACATCCAACTGAAAAAACGTTCGAATAACCTTCTCTTCTGCAGGCTTACCCTCGTACAAATTAAGGTTCCCTACAGCATCTATGCTGATATACGCCTGCTGTTTACAAAGCGGTGAAAGGTCATCTACACGTTGCTTCAAATGCAACTCATCTGATGTTCCAACGGTAGCATCCCATTCCGGATGTTGCGCCAGCAGCATCTTCAACTGCGGTCTAGCCATCTTACCTAACTGCTCTGTCTCCACTCCGCAGATATACTGTGTTTCCAAAACCACACTCGTTAAATGATCCGGATCAGAATCAAGTTGCTCTACTAACGCCTGAATCTCCTGTTCAGATCTTGTTTCCTGCGTAACAGGTCCCATCACACTAGTTGCCTCACTGAAATTAGTTGTCAGCAAACGCTCAATCGCCGATGAGATAGACAATCCACTGTAAGCCAATATTGTAACTGCAAGCAAAGCCGCCGTCATCCATACTGTTCGTTTCCATCGTCGCCAGCGTCTCTTGAATTGTTTCCTGAAGTTAAACGTGTTCACATGAACCCCTTCTATCACTTTTTAAACCTATTGTGACCTAAAGAACGAGGCTTTATGCACAACTAACTTGTCGTCTGAAGAGGGAACCCACATGTGTTCGGTTAGAGAGCTTGTCATCGTAATACTGAAAATTGCATTACGTCTATGAAGCTGGTAATGATAAATATAAAAAAAAGTACTATCTAATTAAAGATAGTACTTTTTCGAGATCGGGATGACACGATTTGAACATGCGACCCCCTGGTCCCAAACCAGGTGCTCTACCAAGCTGAGCTACATCCCGTTATATATACCGGCGAGAGGACTCGAACCTCCACGGTTTCCCACTCGATTTTGAGTCGAGCGCGTCTGCCATTCCGCCACGCCGGCAAATTTGAAGTTATAATGGCGCGCCCTGAGAGATTCGAACTCCCGGCCTTTTGATTCGTAGTCAAACGCTCTATCCAGCTGAGCTAAGGGCGCAAATATTGGAGCGGAAGACGGGAATCGAACCCGCGACCCTCGCCTTGGCAAGGCGATGCTCTACCGCTGAGCCACTTCCGCATACGGTATTAATAGATATAAAATGGCGGAACCGACGGGATTCGAACCCGCGATCTCCTGCGTGACAGGCAGGCATGTTAGGCCAACTACACCACGGTTCCAGATCACTTTCTCAAAGGAAAGTATAATTGCGGGGGCAGGATTTGAACCTGCGGCCTTCGGGTTATGAGCCCGACGAGCTACCGGGCTGCTCCACCCCGCGTCGTTATAAAATTACTATGGTGGAGGCTGAGGGGATCGAACCCCCGACCCTCTGCTTGTAAGGCAGATGCTCTCCCAGCTGAGCTAAGCCTCCTTCTATATGACCCGTAGGGGATACTCTCACTTCGTTCGAGACTGCGAAGCTTTTTCTAACGAAGTACATCCTCCGACGAACCTTTGGGATTCTCATCCCTTGTTGAAGCAATAGGTATTGCTATGACCCGTAGGGGATTCGAACCCCTGTTACCTCCGTGAAAGGGAGGTGTCTTAACCCCTTGACCAACGGGCCTTAATGGCTCCCCGAACAGGGCTCGAACCTGTGACAACTCGATTAACAGTCGAGTGCTCTACCAACTGAGCTATCAGGGAATAATATGCATTTGCAAGGCAAATGCAATTCATCTTACAACGTCCACATGCAGAGCTTGTTTTCTATGTATGATGAAAGAGTTCGCTTGGCGGCGTCCTACTCTCCCAGGACCCTGCGGTCCAAGTACCATCGGCGCTAGAGGGCTTAACGGTCGTGTTCGGGATGGGTACGTGTGGAACCCCTCCGCCATCGCCACCAAACGAGCATTTGTGTAACAAATGCATTCGCGTTCCATTCGGTCCTACACGGCTGTGTGGATGAATGGTTCAGCGCATATTCAGAGTTGTTGTTCTCTGAAAACTAGATTCGAAACGAAAGTTGCGAACTATCACTTGCAAATTGGATAAGCCCTCGACCGATTAGTACTGGTCAGCTCCATGCATTGCTGCACTTCCACCCCCAGCCTATCTACCTCGTCGTCTTCAAGGGGTCTTACATACTGGGAAATCTCATCTTGAGGGGGGCTTCACGCTTAGATGCTTTCAGCGTTTATCCCGTCCGTACATAGCTACCCAGCGGTGCTCCTGGCGGAACAACTGGTACACCAGCGGTACGTCCATCCCGGTCCTCTCGTACTAAGGACAGCTCCTCTCAAATTTCCTACGCCCACGACAGATAGGGACCGAACTGTCTCACGACGTTCTGAACCCAGCTCGCGTACCGCTTTAATGGGCGAACAGCCCAACCCTTGGGACCTACTTCAGCCCCAGGATGCGATGAGCCGACATCGAGGTGCCAAACCTCCCCGTCGATGTGGACTCTTGGGGGAGATAAGCCTGTTATCCCCAGGGTAGCTTTTATCCGTTGAGCGATGGCCCTTCCATGCGGTACCACCGGATCACTAAGCCCGACTTTCGTCCCTGCTCGACTTGTAGGTCTCGCAGTCAAGCTCCCTTATGCCTTTGCACTCTTCGAATGATTTCCAACCATTCTGAGGGAACCTTTGGGCGCCTCCGTTACTCTTTAGGAGGCGACCGCCCCAGTCAAACTGCCCACCTGACACTGTCCCCGCACCGGATTACGGTACCAGGTTAGAACCTAGATACGATCAGGGTGGTATCCCAACGTTGCCTCCACAGAAGCTTGCGCTCCTGCTTCAAAGGCTCCCACCTATCCTGTACAGATCGTACCCAAATTCAATATCAAGCTGCAGTAAAGCTCCATGGGGTCTTTCCGTCTTGTCGCGGGTAACCTGCATCTTCACAGGTATTAAAATTTCACCGGATCTCTCGTTGAGACAGCGCCCAAGTCGTTACGCCATTCGTGCGGGTCAGAATTTACCTGACAAGGAATTTCGCTACCTTAGGACCGTTATAGTTACGGCCGCCGTTTACTGGGGCTTCGGTTCACAGCTTCGGATTGCTCCTAACCACTCCCCTTAACCTTCCAGCACCGGGCAGGCGTCAGCCCGTATACTTCGCCTTACGGCTTCGCACAGACCTGTGTTTTTGCTAAACAGTCGCTTGGGCCTTTTCACTGCGGCCCCCTCGTGCTATTCACACTACCGGGGCACCCCTTCTCCCGAAGTTACGGGGTCATTTTGCCGAGTTCCTTAACGAGAGTTCTTCCGCGCGCCTTAGAATACTCTTCTCGCCTACCTGTGTCGGTTTGCGGTACGGGCACCTTCACCTGGCTAGAGGCTTTTCTTGGCAGTGTGAGATCATGACCTTCGCTACTACAATTTTCGCTCCCCATCACAGCTCAGCCTTACAATGTGCGGATTTGCCTACACATCAGCCTCACTGCTTAGACGGACATCCATCAGTCCGCGTCACTACCCTACTGCGTCCCCCCATTGCTCATAACGGCTTACGGTGGTACAGGAATTTCGACCTGTTGTCCTTCGACTACGCCTTTCGGCCTCGCCTTAGGTCCCGACTTACCCTGAGCGGACGAGCCTTCCTCAGGAACCCTTAGGCTTTCGGCGGATCAGATTCTCACTGATCTTTTCGTTACTCATACCGGCATTCTCACTTGTATAATGTCCAGCGCTCCTTACGGTACACCTTCAACCCTTATACAACGCTCCCCTACCCCTGATGCAAAGCATCAAGCCATAGCTTCGGTGGTGTGTTTAGCCCCGTTACATTTTCGGCGCAGAGTCACTCGACCAGTGAGCTATTACGCACTCTTTCAATGGTGGCTGCTTCTAAGCCAACATCCTGGTTGTCTGTGCAACTCCACATCCTTTCCCACTTAACACACACTTGGGGACCTTAGCTGATGGTCTGGGCTGTTTCCCTTTTGACAATGGATCTTAGCACTCACTGTCTGACTCCCGGAAGTAAGTCTATGGCATTCGGAGTTTGACTGAGCTTGGTAACCCTTGCGGGCCCCGCACCCAATCAGTGCTCTACCTCCACGACTCTGTTTTCCGAGGCTAGCCCTAAAGCTATTTCGGGGAGAACCAGCTATCTCCGAGTTCGATTGGAATTTCTCCGCTACCCCCACCTCATCCCCGCACTTTTCAACGTGCGTGGGTTCGGGCCTCCAGTGCGTGTTACCGCACCTTCACCCTGGACAGGGGTAGATCACCCGGTTTCGGGTCTACGTCCACGTACTACATCGCCCTATTCAGACTCGCTTTCGCTGCGGCTCCGGCTCTTCACCTTAACCTTGCACGGGAACGTAACTCGCCGGTTCATTCTACAAAAGGCACGCCATCACCCCTAAAACGGGCTCTGACTTTTTGTAAGCACACGGTTTCAGGTTCTATTTCACTCCCCTTCCGGGGTGCTTTTCACCTTTCCCTCACGGTACTGCTTCACTATCGGTCGCTAGGAAGTATTTAGCCTTGGCAGATGGTCCTGCCGGATTCATACGGGGTTTCACGTGCCCCGCACTACTCGGGATCCGTCTCGGAGGGAACAGACTTTCAACTACAGGGCTTTTACCTTCTTTGGCGGGCCTTTCCAGACCTCTTCGCTTAACCGGTTCCTTTGTAACTCCATGTGAGACGTCCCACAACCCCAAAGAGCAAGCTCTCTGGTTTGGGCTTCTCCGCGTTCGCTCGCCGCTACTGACGGAATCACTATTGTTTTCTCTTCCTCAGGGTACTTAGATGTTTCAGTTCCCCTGGTATGCCTCTACATAACCTATGTATTCAGTTATGAGTAACTGGAAATTACCCCAGCTGGGTTTCCCCATTCGGACACCCCCGGATCAAAGCTTGCTTACAGCTCCCCGAGGCAGTTTCGTTGTTCGCCACGTCCTTCATCGGCTCCTAGCGCCTAGGCATCCTCCGTGTGCTCTTAGTAGCTTAACCTCGTGCTCCGGTATTGGCTGCTCGCTTCCCTTGTTTTGCTTGCGCAAAGCCAAAAGTCGCTCCCACCCAAAACCATCGTACGTGCAATCTACCGTTTTTATTGAAACTTGTTATACACAAGTTCAGCTAAAAAGGAATGTTCTAATTCGCATTTACTTTCGTTTCGATATCTAGTTTTCAAAGAACAAGCTCCATGCAAAAGCAAGCTGTTTGAGAGTTTGAGCTCTCAAAACTGAGCAACGAGTGAGTAACTAGCCGACCTGGCTAGTTTGTGCAGATCTAGTCTGCTATTTGAATGTTTCCGTTGCAGGAAACGATTCTCCATAGAAAGGAGGTGATCCAGCCGCACCTTCCGATACGGCTACCTTGTTACGACTTCACCCCAATCATCTATCCCACCTTCGGCGGCTGGCTCCTTGCGGTTACCCCACCGACTTCGGGTGTTATAAACTCTCGTGGTGTGACGGGCGGTGTGTACAAGACCCGGGAACGTATTCACCGCGGCATGCTGATCCGCGATTACTAGCAATTCCGACTTCATGCAGGCGAGTTGCAGCCTGCAATCCGAACTGAGACCGGCTTTTTAGGATTCGTTCCACCTCGCGGCTTCACAGCCCGTTGTACCGGCCATTGTAGTACGTGTGTAGCCCAGGTCATAAGGGGCATGATGATTTGACGTCATCCCCACCTTCCTCCGGTTTGTCACCGGCAGTCACCTTAGAGTGCCCACCCGAAGTGCTGGCAACTAAGATCAAGGGTTGCGCTCGTTGCGGGACTTAACCCAACATCTCACGACACGAGCTGACGACAACCATGCACCACCTGTCTCCTCTGTCCCGAAGGAAAGGTACATCTCTGTACCGGTCAGAGGGATGTCAAGACCTGGTAAGGTTCTTCGCGTTGCTTCGAATTAAACCACATACTCCACTGCTTGTGCGGGTCCCCGTCAATTCCTTTGAGTTTCAGTCTTGCGACCGTACTCCCCAGGCGGAGTGCTTAATGTGTTAACTTCGGCACCAAGGGTATCGAAACCCCTAACACCTAGCACTCATCGTTTACGGCGTGGACTACCAGGGTATCTAATCCTGTTTGCTCCCCACGCTTTCGCGCCTCAGCGTCAGTTACAGCCCAGAGAGTCGCCTTCGCCACTGGTGTTCCTCCACATATCTACGCATTTCACCGCTACACGTGGAATTCCACTCTCCTCTTCTGCACTCAAGTCACCCAGTTTCCAGTGCGATCCGGGGTTGAGCCCCGGGATTAAACACCAGACTTAAATGACCGCCTGCGCGCGCTTTACGCCCAATAATTCCGGACAACGCTTGCCCCCTACGTATTACCGCGGCTGCTGGCACGTAGTTAGCCGGGGCTTTCTTCTCAGGTACCGTCACCTTGAGAGCAGTTACTCTCCCAAGCGTTCTTCCCTGGCAACAGAGCTTTACGATCCGAAAACCTTCATCACTCACGCGGCATTGCTCCGTCAGGCTTTCGCCCATTGCGGAAGATTCCCTACTGCTGCCTCCCGTAGGAGTCTGGGCCGTGTCTCAGTCCCAGTGTGGCCGATCACCCTCTCAGGTCGGCTACGCATCGTCGCCTTGGTGAGCCGTTACCCCACCAACTAGCTAATGCGCCGCAGGCCCATCCCCAAGTGACAGATTGCTCCGTCTTTCCAGTTTCCTTCAGGCGAAGAAAACAATTATTCGGTATTAGCTACCGTTTCCGGTAGTTGTCCCAAACTTGAGGGCAGGTTGCCTACGTGTTACTCACCCGTCCGCCGCTAAGTATCAAGAAAGCAAGCTTCCTATCAACTCCGCTCGACTTGCATGTATTAGGCATGCCGCCAGCGTTCGTCCTGAGCCAGGATCAAACTCTCCAATAAAGTATTGAAAAGAGCGATAAGCTCATTTTGAATCTGACGAGATTAAAATCTCATTTGTGCTCCAGTCGATCCAAGCCAAGGCTTGTTTCAAACTTTCGCGTTCATCCTGCAAGCAGAATGTTTTACTCACTCGTTGTTCAGTTTTCAAAGATCAAACTTGTTTCGTTATTACTTGTGTTTCCCGTGTCAACCGTGTGTTTCAGCGGCGACTTAAATAATATATCATACGGCTGAATCTAATGCAACAGTTTTTTTCATTTCTTTTCTTTTAGTAGTTTTGCATTAGCTAAAGCTATATATCCGTTCCCTAGCTTGTCCTATTATAATAAGAGGCTCATAGGGTACAAATAGTTTAACACATTTATGAAAGGGTTTACAATAACTTCTCTATAAAATGCTTTCCATTTCCCTGAAAATTCTATCTCCGTTATGCGAAACTCATTGTTCACTCAGAGTTAGTGAGAAGCCAGCTCTCTATTACAGAGCTGGCTTCCCGCTAATATTACAGTCACCTTACTTTTTCATCAATCGCAGTCCTCTGGTTAGTTTTGTATCCATGGATTGCGGCGCTTTTTATTTGATTTCCGTTGGTTGGAAGTAGTTACACCCTCTCTGGATGTTTTCCCTGACACGGATACCTTGGATTTGTTCTTCAGAGGAGCCTTGCTTGTTCTGCGTTTTCCGGCTGCAGCCTTATTCCCGGTTTGCTTGGATTTCGCCTCCGAATCGGTTCCAACTTCTTCAATGGCTACCTGACTTAAGTTAGCGTCTTCACGCCCCCCCTTTTTGCCACCCGTGCCTAGCCCTTGAGGGGGATACATTTCACCAAATGCTCCAAGCGGGGATGGCGGAACCATGTTCTGTGTAGGATACGGATTCTGATATACATACTCGATAGGCTGGTTTGGCATCGTTGATGTAGACATTTCAGGTGGCATACCATACGAAGGACCGTACATGTTCATGTTCCAAGCCGGATCCTGATAACCATGAGAAGGATAAGTATAATGAGGGACATGTGTATGTGAGCCACATCCGCATGGAGGATACGGAAGCATCGAGTATGGAGATATGAAAGGTGGCTGATGATTCATATGACTTGGTGCTGCATACGTTGGAAATGGACTATTCACTTCACCAGCTGGTGCAATCGGAAATGAGTTGTTTTGCATTTCTGGAGACAGATTTGGCATAACGTTATTGTGGTTATAGCTCTGCTCCGCACCAGTCCACGGGCTGTTAGTCATTTCACTGCCACTGTAAGGACTAACTTCTGAAATCCCTGGAAACGGCGCATTGTTACTCACTTCTGCCGTGTACATGTTTTGCTGAATACCATACACCTCTTGTGCAGGAACCGGAATTTGAACATAAGGATGTTCCGCTGGCGCATGATGCAACTTGTTACCACAACCACAAGGCTTTTTCGTTGCTGGTGCAACCTCAGTTGGAGACTTTGTATTAGGCATTACAGGCAAAGGCATAATTTCAGGCGAAAGATTAGGCATTGTGTATTTCTTGGATTCCGCTACAGGTTTAACTTGAACTTCGGGTTTAACCTCTTCTTTTTTTGGCGTTTCCTTTTCGGGTTTCACTTCAGGAAGCTCTGGCAACTGCGGCAGTACCTCCAGTTCAGGCTTCACATTCGGCTTTTCTGGCTTAGCTGGTGGTGGAGCAGGTACTGGAACTGGAACCTCTGATACCGGAGCAGGAGGAGTTGGTGCAACTGGAGCAGGTTGTTCCGGTTCTTTGACTCCCGTGTATTCCTTACCTTCAGGTGACAATTTTTCATTTGCAGCAATGTTGCTGGCACCTGAATTAGACATCGTGTTTCCTTGTGCATGCATCGAGGGAATGTAGACCGTTTCCCCCACCAGAAGAGCATTCGGATTTTTCAACTGTGGATTGGCATTGATCATATCTTTTAAAGGAACTCCCCAGGCTTGTGCCAACTTCCATAACGAATCTCCTTGCTGAACCTTGTGACTGTGGAGCACACCCTCCGGCTTCGGTGTTACTGGCTCTGCAGGGATTTTGACCTTCATGCCAATATCCAGCTTGTCGGGATTTGTGATTTGCGGATTAGCCGCAATCAATTTGTCCAGCGCAACATTGTATTTTTGGGACAGCAGATATAATGTGTCGCCTTTTTTCACCATGTGTATTTTCACAGGGAACTAACCTCCTAGACGTCATACTTGGGCAGTACATTCGCCCATACCGTTACTACATCCTATGCAGAAACCGGGCTAATGACATCAACTAAACAAAAAAAATCCTCCTGTCTCTAAAATCCCCATACACCAGGTATGCTGAATTTTATCGAACTAGGAGAATTTCCTGTTTCCTACGCTATGCAATTCTAACTTAAGATTCCCACACTTTATAACCATCTTTGTCAACAATCTGACGGAATGCTTCCAGCAGTCTCAGCGTTACCGGACCTGCTACACCCGTACCAATTGTTCTTCCATCCACTTCATATGCAGCGATAACTTCTGCAGCTGTCCCGGTGAAAAAGACTTCGTCTGCGATATACACATCATGCAGGGTGAATGGCACTTCTTTTAATTCAAGCTCCAGTTCGCCACATAGATCGATAATGGCTTGACGTGTAATTCCTTCAAGTGCTCCGAGATAACAAGGCGGCGTGTACACTACACCATTTTTAATGATGAAGATGTTATCACTTGAACCCTCAGTAACGTAACCTTGGGAATTCAACATAATCGCTTCTCCAGCACCTGAATAATTAGACTGGATTTTAACCAGGATGTTATTCAGATAGTTCAATGATTTAATTTTCGGATTCAAGGCGTCCGGGATGTTCCGGCGTTGGGATACGGACACTGCTTTCAACCCGGTAAGGTACGCTTCCTCTGGATAAATCGCTAATTGCTCCACGATGATAATTACGGATGCCTTGGGGCAACGAAGCGGGTCCAACCCCAGGTTACCAGGGCCACGCGATACAATAAGACGAATATAACCATTACGCATATCATTGCGGCGCACCGTTTCAGCCATCACTTCCAGCATCTCATCAATGGACAACGGGATGTTCAAACTGATGGACTTTGCCGAATCATACAAACGATCCAAGTGGGCTTTACATCTGAAAATATTTCCGTTATAGATCCGAATACCTTCAAAAATCCCGTCTCCATACAAAAATCCATGATCATATACCGAAACGGTTGCGTTCTCTTTGGTCACATATTGACCATCCAAATAGATCCATTGTTCTGCCACCGATGACTGCACCTCCATAAAATATCCAATTCCCTATACTCCGAAACGTTATTAACCCGTCCATTGTACACCAAATGACAAGCCCTTACTTGTTCATTATACCCAGAATTATGACAACCTTCTAACATTCACAACCATCATACAGGTCGATTACCTCGAAGGATATGTATAACAAGGATAGCTACCAAGAACACGCACCTGACAATTCAATGCCTCAATCTCAGCCATGGCTGCAGTAAGCAACACCGAATCGACCGTTTCCACAACATCAATGTAGAAATAATAACTGCCCAATCGTTTCTTCGTTGGACGAGATTCGAGACGAGTCAGATTCAGCTTCCGCCAGGCAAATGCCGACAATACCTGATGCAACGCTCCCGGTGCATCTTCTGGCAATGTCACGAGCAAGCTGGTTTTCACATGATCCGGTTCACGAGGAATGTCCACCGGTTCATGGCCGATGAGCACAAAACGGGTATAGTTGTTGTCATGGTCTGTAACGCGTTCAGCCATAATATCCAGACCATGCTTCTGAGCAGCAAGCTTGGTACCGATGGCTACCCAGCCCTTACCCGGATTTTTCTTCACAATTTCTACAGCTTCGGCTGTACTGTTCACACCTTCAAGGTCCGCCCCAGGTGAATGCAGCCGAATAAAATTCTGACACTGCGGAATAGCCACAGGATGAGACATGATCTTGGTAATTTTACTAAAATCATACTCGCCGCTCTCCGTCTTAAATTCCGAGCCATGTCCAATGACATTCTGGATGGATGGGTATACCCACTCCGCTTGCATTGGAATGTCGACTTCATTCACAAGCCAGTCCATATGCAGACTAACGGAACCCTCAATTGTATTTTCAATTGGAATGACACTGTATTGTGCAGTCCCGCTTTCCGTTGCTCGAAAAACATCCGAAATCAGCTTGGAGTGAAGCAAATCTAACGGTTCACTGTTAAAAAGGAAATCAATCGCTTCATGGGAAACTGAGCCTTCAGGTAATACTGCAATTCTTTTCATGCATTAACTTCCCCTTTGATTCTGTCCAGAAAAGGACGTTCGTCTTGATCAGGCAGCACGGTTACACCGTCCAAATCCGGATCGAGCCACAGTGCAGAAGCAGATATGCCCTCCCGCTCCATGGTGTTCAGCAAATATTGTTCCAATTCCGCTTTGCGGGTGTCATGACGATCTACCAAGGTTAATACGGTTGGTCCGGCTCCGCTTAGGGCAGCTCCCAACGCTCCATGATCGACAGCATGTTCCAATATCTCAGCCATGCCTGGCACCAATGATGCCCGGTACGGTTGGTGAATTCGATCTGACATAGCCTTCTGAATCATATCCAGTCGCCCACTCGCCAAAGCGGCAACGAGCAGCGAGGATCTGCTAATGTTATGCACCACATCAGACATGCCAAATTGCTCTGGAATCACATTCCTCGCTTTTGAAGTAGACAGCTGGAATTCAGGTACAATAACCAAAGCCTGCAAATCCTGGTGTGGCTCAATACGAATATGATCTACCCGCACACCATCCCATGCAGCCGTAATAATACCGCCATATAGAGATGCACCCACATTATCAGGATGCTTCTCGAGGGATGTGGCCATATCCAGAAGTTTCGCATCCGATAAAGGAGTACCAATTAATGCATTCGCTGCCGCCAATGCACCAACGATGGCTGATGCACTACTCCCAAGTCCACGCGTAAGTGGAATATCGGAATACATGGAAATCTCCAATTCAGGCACGGACACCCCAGCTTCATCGAATACCATCTGTGCGACTTCGTAAATCAAATTTGATTTATCCGTAGGCAGGCCTGTCAAATGATCGCCGTGAAGATGAAATGTGGTCTGCTCGGCAGGTTTCATCTCCAACCAGGCATACAAAGACAATGCCATGCCCAGGGTATCAAACCCCGGACCGAGATTGGCTGTGCTTGCAGGTATTTTTACAGTTACCTTTTCACGCAAACTCATACAGATTGCTGCTCCAATTGTGCAATGGCCGCCATTACTGCTTCTTCCGTATCTTCAACAACAAGTGGTTCAGTCGCTACTGTTTTGATCGCAATATTTGGATCTTTCAGACCATTACCTGTCAGTACACAAACTACAGTCTCTCCGCCTTTAAAGTACCCTTCACTCTTCAGTTTGTATACACCGGCAAGGGAAGCCGCAGAAGCAGGTTCAGCAAAAATCCCTTCCCGAGATGCAAGCGTACGATACGCTGTCAGGATCTGTTCATCCGTTACATAGTTAATCTGTCCACCAGATTCCTCAGCTGCAGCAACAGCCGTTTTCCAGCTCGCCGGATTACCGATTCGGATCGCTGTTGCTACTGTTTCAGGCTCAAGAATCGGTTCACCTTTGACAATAGCCATTGCACCTTCGGCTTCGAAACCAACCATGCGTGGGAGCGTGTTGGATTTACCAGCCTCTTTATATTCTTTGAACCCTTTCCAATACGCCGAGATATTCCCCGCATTACCGACTGGAATAGCCAGAACATCGGGCGCTTCGCCCAGTTGTTCAATCACTTCAAACGCTGCTGTCTTCTGTCCTTCAATCCGGAACGGATTCACAGAGTTTACAAGCGTGATCGGATGTTTGGCTGTGATCTCACGCACAATCTCCAGTGCACGGTCAAAGTTACCATTGATCGCAATCACTTTGGCACCATAGATCATGGCTTGGGCCAGTTTACCCAGTGCAATGTTGTTATTCGGGATCAACACGATACAATTAAGGCCACCACGTGCGGCGTAGGCCGCTGCAGCTGCTGACGTATTACCTGTAGATGCACACATGATCGTACGGCTACCCTCTTCCATCGCTTTGGCAACAGCCATAACCATACCGCGGTCTTTGAAAGATCCCGTAGGGTTCAAACCTTCATACTTGAAGTATACATTTAAGCCGAGCTCCTCAGAGAGATTCTCTGCATGAATCAACGGTGTATTTCCTTCCTGAAGCGTAAGCAAGGGTGTATTTTCATTAACTGGAAGGTGCTCTCTGTACGTTTGTAAAAGTCCTTGATATCTCATTGTGGGTAAACTCCTTTATGTTTTAATAATCTGAAATGATGACCTGATGATACGGATATAATTAAATTTTACTATAACTGAAATAATAAAGATGCAATATGGGACACGGACATTTATCCTTCGACCCGGTAGACACTCTTAATGCGGCGAATGACGCTGAGCGATTCAAAATGTTTTAACACCTTATCCATGCTTGCCTTACTTGCATTATGTGTAACGATAATGATCTCGGCATCCGGGTTGTGCTCATTCGGCTGTTGAACAACCGACGCCAGACTGACATCATACTCTGCGAAAATTTGTGTGATTTGTGCTAATACACCGGCTTTATCGTCTACGTGTAGTAAAATAAAGTTTTTCGACACGATCTGCTCGTCGCTTTGCAGTCGCTTCGTCTTATAAGGCACAATGGCTTTGAGACCGTTCACGCCAAGTTTGAGGTTTTTGGTAACCGCGACAATGTCAGCTACAACAGAAGTTGCCGTTGGCAGTTCTCCCGCCCCCGCACCGTAGAACATGGTCTCCCCTACAGCTTCACCGTGTACATATACTGCGTTGAACACACCGTTGACTGAAGCAATGGGGTGATTCTGTCTAACCATTGTCGGCTGTACGCTAATCGTGATCTCATCGTCAATCCGATCCGCAATACCAAGTAACTTCATCTCATAGCCCAGTCTTCTGGCATACGTTATGTCTTCACGGGTAACGGAGGATATCCCTTTAACCGTTACATCCTTCAACTCCACATTGGTGCGGAAACCCAGCGTGCTCAAGATCGCCATTTTGCGAGCTGCATCAAGTCCTTCCACATCGGAGGTTGGATCCGATTCAGCGTATCCTAGCGCCTGTGCCTCGGCCAGCACTTCTTCATAGGATGCACCTTCCTGACTCATTTTGGTCAGAATAAAGTTCGTTGTTCCGTTCACAATCCCCATAATGCGAGTAATCCGGTCGGAAGAGAAACCCTCAATCAGCGTACGAATGATTGGAATCCCTCCCGCAACACTCGCCTCATAGAACACATCACATTGTTTTTCCTGCGCCTTCGCCAAAATCTCTGTACCATGCAGTGCCATGAGATCTTTGTTCGCTGTTACGATATGCTTCCCACGTTCCAACGCTTCAAGAATATACTCCTTCGTCTGATCAATGCCGCCCATGACTTCAACGATGACATCAATATCCGGATGACGAATGACTTCCCAAGGATCTTCAGTGAGCTTGGCACGGTCTACAGCAATAACACGTTCTTTCTCTGTATTTTTCACTGCGATCTTCTCAATGACAATCGGTGATCCAACCTGACTGCTCAGATCCTCCTGATTCCCTTCCACAATGCGAACGACTCCCGTTCCGACAGTCCCCAGACCCAACAATCCGACTTTTACTGGTTTCACTAACGATCTACCCCCTAATGTCTACTCTTGTCTGTCAGTCCTGTATGTTAAAGCCTAATTAGCCTTGGCCTACAATACGCGTGCGTCTTACTCCAGGCATATCTTGCATTCGATCCAGCATTTCACCAATTTCGCCATGAAGATGTGTCGTTTCCACTGAAATGACAACATTGGCTCTTCCCTGAAGCGGTATACTCTGATTAATCGTGAGCACGTTGGCTCCATAACCAGCTACATGTCCAAGCACACGAGACAAGATCCCTGACTGATGCTCCAGATCAATAGAGATCGTAACAATTCTCTCCCGCTCAAGCTGGTTGATCAGATGAATTCCATCCTTGTACTTGTAAAAGGCACTCCGGCTTAATCCGACCTGTTCAACCGCCTCATGCACTGTTTTAACATCACCAGAAGCCAGTAGTTCTTTTACCTGCATGGTCTTCACCACAGCCTCTGGTAAAATATCTTCCCGTACTAAGTAATAGCGTTCGTTCACAGAACGTCCTCTCCTCAAAGACTCATGTATTCATATAGTGGACATTATATAGGATCTATGACAAAAGGGCAATACATGACATGCCTATTTTTTGAAATACGTTCCTCACAGTATACAAGGTTATGCCTCTCCCATGTCAGGAAAAAACAAAAAAAACGCAGAGCTGCGGGTCAACTTCCCACTTCTCTGCGTCTGTATATCAATCTGTCTCTCCACGGAAGACAGCTACTTAGTAGTAACTGCTGCCTTCCACAAATTCGAATTCAAAGTCTCCAATACGCACGATGGTGCCTTCTACAGCTCCACGCTTACGCAACTCTGCGTCCACACCCATATAACGCATTGTACGTGCGAGTTTCAATATAGCTTCATGCGAGTTCAATTGCATCCGTTTCATCATGCGATCAATCTTGGCACTTTCGACAACGAACATTTCATTCTCACGCACAATGCGGAAACCATCGTCCTCTTTTTTGTCCAAGCTGTACACTTTACGTTCGGATACATCTGCTACCTCTTCAACCACTGGCTCGTCCGGAATCTGATCCAGCAGATCAGCAGCACGATACAAGAGCTCTTGAATCCCTTTACGAGTCAGAGATGAAATAGGCATTACTTCAATATCCGGTTGCACCTCACGAACTTGCTGCAAAAATTGCTCCAGGTTAGCTTCGGAGTCCGGCATATCCATTTTATTAGCTGCTACAACCTGCGGTCTCTCAGCCAAAAGCGGATTGTACAGTTTCAGTTCATCATTAATTTTCTGCCAGTCTTCAAATGGATCGCGTCCTTCTGAACCCGACATGTCCACCACATGAATAATAATACGGGTACGCTCGACATGACGTAAAAACTCATGTCCCAGTCCGATTCCTTCATGTGCGCCTTCAATCAGACCAGGCAAATCGGCCATAACGAAGCTTCGGCCTTCTCCTACACCAACTACACCCAGGTTCGGTGTAATGGTTGTGAAATGGTATGCACCGATCTTTGGCTTGGCTGACGAAACGACAGAAAGCAATGTGGATTTTCCGACACTCGGGAAACCAACCAGACCAACATCTGCCATCACTTTTAACTCTAATACGATGTAACGCTCCTGGCCTTCTTCACCATTCTCGGCAAGTTCAGGCGCAGGATTGTTCGGTGTGGCAAATCGGATGTTACCCCGACCACCCCGACCACCACGAGCAATAACAACCTGTTGACCGTGACGTGTCATATCCGCCAGCACTTCTCCGCTGTCTTCATCCAGAATGACAGTTCCTGGTGGAATGCGCACAATCATGTTCTCAGCGTTTGCACCATGCTGACTTTTATTACGTCCCTTCTCACCACGTGGGGCCTTGAAGTGACGCTGGTAACGGAAATCCATCAACGTCCGCAAACCTTCATCCACGCGGAAAATGATGTCAGCTCCTCTGCCTCCATCGCCCCCGGCAGGTCCGCCGTTTGGTACATACTTCTCACGACGGAACGAAATAATTCCGTCGCCTCCGTCTCCGGCTTTTACATAAATCTTCGCTTTATCTACAAACATTGGTTAACCCCTTCTTCCTATATTCCACACGGCATTCTGAATTGTATAAACGTATCCTCAGACGGAAACTGCTCCGTTCTGACTTTTTTTCCTTTGAGTACGGCAGTAAGCTGCCGCAGTGTTTCCGGATCGGGTGTTTGATCCCCATCCAGTCGGACAACCACATCTCCATGATCCTGTCCGAAGTTCAAGGTCAGTTTGCGAACCTCTCCCCAAGAAGACCGGCCGCCGCCATATTGATAGGCCCTGATTGCATCCGCAATCGCCCCGGTAAGTGACTCGCCATCCTCGGGAGAGACCAGAGCACTAAGCTGCAACTCATCTTCTATTTCCACATGCAAGTCCAGCGCAATTCCACTGGCGCGAAAAGACTGTAGATAAAATACGAGGGAAGGAATACCTAATCTGGAGATTCGGCTTTCTTCTGTAACCCGCTCTTTTATTCTTTCCACACATTGCAAGGATTTATCAAGTTTGCCCAGCCGAAGATATCCATATAACACCTGAAGGTCGTTCATCCAGTCGTGTCGATGATGATTTAATGAAGCAATTGCTGTCTTTTCCATGGATTGTATGATGGTTCTGCGTTCCGCCTCCGCCTGTTTCTTCATCGCATTCACAGAAATGAACAATACTGCGACGGACCACAATGCGCATACGACGCTTGAAATCATCGCCGGATACAACATAACGAAAACCAAAGGAATCAGAAGTGAACATGCCGCAATCCACGGCACTCTTTTCCAAGATTTCATGGCTTCTCCCCGTTCTACAAAACTCGGTTGGTCTACACCCACCGTATCCAAGTATAACATGTCTTTTCTGCCAGTTCATTACCGAATAACCGTTGAATACAAAAAACCTTCGGCAAAAATGCCGAAGGCTCCTTAGGCGGAATGCCGATATTACGCTTCTACTGCTGCTGCTACAGGAGCAACATTAACAGGATAGATGCTTACTTTTTTGCGATCGCGTCCCCAACGTTCGAATTTTACAACGCCGTCGATTTTCGCGAACAAAGTGTCATCTTTACCGATGCCAACGTTAGTTCCTGGGTGAATTTTCGTTCCGCGTTGGCGAACGAGAATGCTACCACCAGTTACAGTTTGACCATCAGCACGTTTAACACCCAGACGTTGAGCATTACTGTCACGTCCGTTCTTCGTGGAACCTACACCTTTTTTCGATGCGAATAACTGAAGATTTAATTTCAACATGATTGGTTGTCCTCCTTCTTTGCTTATTTGAATTGCTGTATTTTAATATACTTCCCGTATGACTCTGCAATATTAGAGAGCATAACCACCATGGATTCGAGTAACAATTGCACCTGGGACCAGGTTTCCCCTCTCTCTAACAAAGGTAAAGAACCGCTTAAAAAGCCATTCTTCATCTTGGCATCCATTTCGACACCGGTCAATGCTTCAATCGAGTTCACCGTACCCACTGTAACAGCGGATACCCCGGCACATACGATGTCTTCTCCCCGCTTGGCAAAATTAGCATGCCCTTCGATGGAAAAGCGTTCGATGTTCCCGTCCTCATCACGAAAGATTTGAACGATAATCACTTATCGCACCTTCTTTACGCTTTGATTGTTTCGATAGTTACTTTAGTGTACGGTTGACGGTGACCTTGCTTCACATGGTAGTTCTTTTTAGGTTTGTATTTGTATACGATAACCTTTTGTCCTTTGCCATGTTTCTCCACTTTAGCCGTTACAGTAGCTCCAGAAATCAATGGTGTACCTGCTGTCAAACCTTGATCGTTAGATACAGCCAGGACACGGTCGAACGTTACGCTTTCGCCATCGTTCGCAGTCAATTTCTCGATGAACAGAACATCGCCCTCTTGGACTTTGTACTGTTTGCCGCCTGTTTCAATAATTGCGTACATTTGCCTTGCACCTCCTCATGTCTCAGACTCGCCCGTTCTCAGGTGACAGTCTCCTTGCGGAACTGTTCTTATACCCGGCCAGTGCGGTTACAGCATGTGCAAGACCAATAGGCTAAACACATACTTGAAGATTATATCACGCAATATATCAAAAATCAATGCAAAGGTGAAATATATCTTTTTCCCGTTCCATGACAGGCAGAACACGGCTCCACATAGGGCAAGGTACTTTCTTCCCGCACTTTCTTACGGGTAAGTTCGAGCAGACCCAGTTTGGTCCACCCCATTACAAATGCTTTGGTCCGATCCTTTTTGAGTTCACCCTCCAAGGTTGACGCGACTTCATGCCGATTCGAGGCTTCCTCCATATCAATGAAGTCGACAATAATCATGCCACCGATATCCCGCAGGCGCATCAGACGGGCAATCTCCACTGCTGCCTGCATGTTGGTCTCCGTGACGGTCTCTTCCAAACTGTCACCGCCAGCTCCTGTATACTTGCCTGTGTTCACATCGACTACAGTCAGAGCTTCAGTATGGTCAATGACAATATATCCGCCTCCGGGCAGCCAGACTTTACGGGCAAAATCCTTGTTCAACTGTTCCTGCACACCATAGGCAGCAAAGATGGATTCTGTTCCACGATACACCTGTACTTTGGGTTGATGACCAGGACTAATCTCTTCCAGCAATGCCTTTACCTCACGGGCTTGTCCTTCACTATCCGTGATGACCTCGTCACTCCCTGGCGTATACACATCTCTGATGATTCGCTGTACCATGCTATGATCCCGATGCAAGAGACTTGGCGAAGGCAAGCTGTCCGCTTTTTCACGAATCAGGTACCACTGCGCGCGTAATGTTTCCAAGTCCGACTTGATGGCTTCATGCTGTTCTTCTCCAGATACGGTTCGAATAATAAGTCCTTCTTCATCCCGCCTCAGTTGCTCCCCAAGTGCCTTAAGACGAGAACGATCCCCTTCACGGGCAATCTTCTTGGATACCGCTACATAGTCGGCAACAGGCATGTAGACAAGCCAGCGGCCCGGAAGTGAATAATGAGTCGTCACCCGGGCTCCCTTGCCTCCTACCGGTTCTTTCAGAACCTGAACAATGACTTCCTGACCTGGACGAAGCAACTCCGAGATGGAAGGCTTCACCTTAGGTTGCTTCTCCAGATGGGGATGTAACACATCATCCACATACAGAAACGCATTCTTTTTCTGACCGATATCTACAAAAGCAGCTTGCATACCCGGTAACACATTAACTACCCGTCCCTTGAAAAAGGAACCCAACAGTCCACGCTCGCGTGTACGCTCTGCCGTAAATTCCACAGCTTTGCCTTCTTCCAGAAGCGCCATTTGCATGAGGTTTTGTTCATTATGTACGATCATTTGTTTCATGGCTTCACCTCTAGAAGACAATTCAATTCATCCACATCCATTTCAGCTCTCTTTATAATTCTCATTGTACATGTATTAACCCATTTCAGAACAGGTCCACCAGAACGCTACAATTTATCGTCATTTTGTTGAAAATAGGAACCGATAATGCGCTGTTCAGGCAATACAGCCATAATTCGTCCCTGTCTGTTCATCACGTATACCATATGGTATCTTTCTCTCTTTAATAGACGCAAAATAGTGTCCAAAGGTTTCGCCGGAAATGAGATTATTGGCTGCGCCAAACTGCCAGTAGCCGCATGACGAGTGAACACACCCTCTCGATTCATAAGAAAACGAATAAAGCGATAAGGCACATTTCGGTAATCCGTTAAGTTGGAATAGAACAAAAAAAGGCCGATTAACAGAATGTTGAGCGGTAGGCCGTAGTCTCCAGTAAACCATCGGCTGATCGCATAGAAAACAACCCCTACGCTACACAGAATGCTAATTCTGTAAGTCCACATTAATGTTGTATAGTAAGGTGCCCACAGACTAACAAGCGCCTGAACAATTTTACCTCCGTCCAGAGGAAGTACAGGCAACAGATTAAAGAGAGCGATGAGCAGGTTCCCCTGAATGATATAATTGAGAAAAACCGGATCGCCCAGATGGCCATACTGCAACAGCATAACCACACCAACCATCAGCATGTTTTGTAATGGACCTGCCAGAGCAATCATGATTTCCCGGTAGGCCGTGATTGTACCTCCATCTTCAATCACCGCTACTCCTCCAAAAGGAAGCATCTGGATCGACAAGACACGATAGCCCAGAAGGGCCGCCGCCGCAGCATGTCCACATTCATGAATGAATACGATGGCAAACAGCGTAATAAGTTCAATGAAATGTCCAGTCAGGAGGGAGGCCATCATGATAATTACAAAAAACGGATGAAACGTAATGCGGACTCCCCATACCCTAATCAAGGGCAACAACTTCCGCTGGGTCTACGTACTCCTCACCCTCTTTGACCGCAAAATAGAGCGTAGCCGGTTGTTCACCACCCGTAGCCTTGAGACTGCCCACTGGATTCCCCGCTTCCACCCAATCATTCACGTTCACTTCACTTTCGTTCAGCCGACCGTATATTGCCGTGACATTGCCTGTATGTTGGATCACAACTGTGAATCCACTTGCTGCATCTCCGATAACCTCCATGACACGTCCAGCATCCGAACTTGCGACCTGTACAAGTTCTGCACCTGCGGCATCCGGAACGATCTCAATTCCCTTCATGCTCAGCGCAAATGGCTGAACCACTGTTCCTGAGATTGGTTTACCGAGTAGCTGTCGAATCCCTGAACCATTGACAGCATCCGTCGTATGTCCAAGAACAGGCAGAAACGAAGGCGTTCCTCCAAAATGTTGTTCATACCATGCTGCTGCAGAGGCAAAATCCATATCTCGATGGAGTGCATCGGCAATGACTGTTTTGGGAGATGTCGTCCACGATGTATCTAATTGAAACAGACCCCATACTCCGCCAAATATCAAAGCACTAATGACCGTTCGTTTTAAAAGTGACTTGAATAGATTGAATCTCGAATGCCCCCCTGGAACGAAATGACCATTCTCTTTTTTCCACAACCATTCTGGGTCTCTTTCTTGTATCCCTTCACTAGACGTAAACGGTTTCCGGTGCATGATCTCATTCTTGTCCTTGTCCAACAGTGAACCTACTTTTTGCTCCTGTAAGACCTCCACAGTGGCACCATCCATCAGTCGCCGAATGCGTTCTTCTCGTCTCTGCTTGATTCTGAGTTTCGTGTTCATGGAATATCCTCCCGCCGAGGCTTGTTTACTACATCCTATGAAGAGGTGGATGATAATATGAACAAGCCTGTCAGCAGATAACAAAAAAAGCCGGGCTATGCGCCACGGCTGTCATGTATTTAGGTTATGAATAAGTTCGTTTAACGAGTTAACCCATTCCGAAGAACTTTTTGAAGCGAGAAAAAGCACCTTTTTTCTGCTCCAACTGCATTAATGGGACCGTATCTCCCAGAATGCGTCGTGCGATATTCCGATAGGCAATCGCCGCAAGTGAATCCGGATTCATGACCGTAGGTTCTCCTGAATTGGCAGCTTTGATGACCAGTTCATCATCAGGCACGATGCCAATCAGGTCAATATTAAGTACTTGTAAAATACCATCGATATCTAACATGTCACCCGATTTGACCATATTATTGCGAATTCGATTCACCACCAGCTTCGGTGATTGAATGTGTGAACTCTCCAGCAGGCCGATGACGCGATCCGCATCACGTACTGCAGCATTTTCCGGTGTAGTGACCACGATGGCCTGATCTGCTCCTGCTACCGCATTTTTGAAACCCTGCTCTATACCGGCTGGGCAATCAATAATGACGTACTCAAAATCTTTTTTCAATTCAAGAATAATATCCTTCACCTGTTCTGGTGACACCGAGTTTTTGTCTCTCGTCTGCGCCGCAGGCAACATGTATAATTCTTCGAAACGCTTGTCTTTGACCAAAGCCTGATTCAGACGGCAGCGGCCGTCTGCAACGTCGCACAGATCGTAAATAATACGGTTTTCGAGTCCCATCACGACATCCAAATTACGAAGGCCGATATCGGTATCTACCAGACAAACCTTTTTGCCGAGCAGCGCCAGCGCTGTCCCGATGTTTGCCGAGGTGGTTGTTTTACCCACGCCGCCTTTACCCGAAGTGATCACGATCGCCTCTCCCATGAGCTACACTCCTTTAAACACATTAAAATCTCGGCGTAACCGAACGATATTGCTCATTTTGTCTATCTGCATCTGATTGTCCTGTAAGTAAGCAAATTCCATTCCGGTCTCTCGGCTCTCCCATTCATCGGGAGGACGACTGATGATATCCGCAATCCGTAGCTGTGTCGGTGCAAATACCGAAGCAGCAATGATTGCTTCCTCGTCCCCGCCAATTCCGGCATGAGCCATACCTCTGAGTGAACCCAACACATATATATCTCCGGTACACGTCACTGTGCCCCCCGGATTGATATCCCCAAGAAACAGGAGATTTCCTTCATGATGAAGCACCTGACCTGAACGCACCATACCACACATGGTTACAATCGGCGGCGGTCCTTTAACCTCCGGTTGGAGTGCAGGTGAGTCGATGGATCGAATAAGCAGATTCCCTTTTTGTTTTAATATATCGAGGATTGCTTCTTTCTGGTCCTCTGTCACTTCGCGGGCACCCAACTTGATATCCACATGAACAATCGGTCCGGTCAAAATATTTTGATGGCTGTGTTCCAGCTTATAGCGGAGCTCATAGAGCAATTCCTCGAATTCACATTGATCGTCCAACAGGAAAACCAGGCCGTCTCGGATGCCTTTAATCGTTACGTGATTCGATTTTACCGTCATAAGCCTGTCCCTCCCATCTCATTACATTTCGTGCCCGGGGCCCCAAGTTCCTGCTTTGCGCTCCATAAATGTATTTAGGAAGCTTCTTCTGTCTTGCTCCGTCTCTTGCCGATCCGCTCCAGTTGTTTCCGAAGCGGGACATATATGATCAAGGCAAACACAAAATGAATGAACAAATTAGGAATCATGTATTCAATCAACGCCCAGTCAAAGGTCACGTGGTTAAGTTGGAAGAGCTTGTACAGGAAGAATAGCATGGTGTCATTCAGCAGACTTCCCAAAATGACAACCGATACCATAACCGGCAGTGGTGCACGCGGTGCTTGAAAAATGAGTCCCATCATGTATGCCGATAATCCCATCGAAAATCCATAAGGTCCAATCATCTCGCCGTAGAATACAACGTCATGCAATAGTCCAAAAAATATACCGAGCACTAGTGCCGTGTGTCGATGATGATATACAGCGATAAACAAAATGACGATATAGACCAGATTGGCAGAAATACGCATCTGCCAGCCAGAAGGAATGAGCAGCGGCAAAATCGTGCCTTCCGCAATGAACAAAACGAATAACAACAGGAACAAGACTTGCTTGCGCGTCACCATTATTCTTTTACCTCAGGCGGGATAATGACAATCAGCTCTTTCCAATCAAGGAAACTTGCATATGGCTCAATTGTAGCTGTTTTTGTTAAACCATACTCACTTTTCTCGACACTCTTCACTTTCCCAATCCTCATGTACTTCGGAAAATTGTTAATAATTCCGGAGGAGATGATCTCATCATCCTTTTGGATATTAGAATCTTCTGAGATTTTGGTCATCTTGAGCATGCCCGTCTTCGGATCATAACTCTCAATCATACCAAATACTTTCTCCTTACCTACTGCCGTTGCTGCAATGGCATTGGATGTTGGATCATTGGCGTCCATGGACGTTAACAGATTAACTGTTGATGTATAGGAGCTGACATGACTAATCACGCCGACTAGCCCTTCCTGCGAGGTTACGGCCATACCCGGCTTAATTCCCGCATTTTCACCGATATCAATGTTAATGGTTCTGCTATTCGGATCTGAATTGGCACTGATAACCTGAGCAATTCGTGAACCGTAATTATACCGATTCTTCTGTTCTTCGGTGAAATTGAGCGCTTTCTGAAGCTGCTCATTCACTTGCTCCATATCATTGTACTTCAGCCGATCCCGGGTATAGTGACCCATCGCGATGCGAAGCTCTTCATTCTCATCATATACCGTACGCATGTTCGCTACATCTTTGAAAAAGCCCGCTACATAAGAAGCGGGCTTGTAAAATACGTATTGTACAAATCCAACTGAATCCTTCAGGAATTTCTCCGGCCAGGATAGAGTGGTTCGCGGACTGAGCGTAAAGCCCATTAACGCGATAAATGTAACAAGGCCCACCAGCAAAACAAAAAGTCTTTTGTTGCCTAGCAGTTTAAACAGTTCGAACACCCTCTAACATCCATATTCTCTTCCGAGCCATGCCCGGCGGGGAGACTGTCAGACTTGTAGTCCCTGCGAGAATATCAGCCGATCCTCCCCTGTTAAGCGGGTAATAGCTCATCCCCGGGGTTAACCGGGTCCTCTATAAAGATATCTTGCCACTCAGTCACTATGTCAAGTTAGGCAAATACCGATTAACGTTTGGAACGAACTGCCGAACTGCTTCTGCTTTTGAACAAATGAATATTCTCTAGCGCTTTACCTGTTCCGATCGCCACACAATCCAGCGGGTTCTCGGCCACAATGACAGGCATTCCTGTTTCACCAGCCAGAAGCTTGTCCAGATTGCGCAGAAGCGCCCCACCACCTGTAAGAACGATTCCACGATCCATGATATCGGCCGCGAGTTCAGGTGGGCATTTTTCGAGCGTTACTTTTACCGCTTCAACAATTGCATTCACCGTATCAGCCAATGCTTCGCTGATCTCGTCAGAAGTAATCGTAATGGTCTTCGGCAGACCTGTAACGAGGTCACGTCCACGAATTTCCATCGTTTCTACTTGCTCCAATGGCATTGCCGATCCGATGTCCATCTTCAACTGCTCCGATGTACGCTCACCGATCATCAGATTGTATTGACGTTTGATGTACTGGATAACGGATTCATCCATCTCGTCACCTGCTACGCGAACCGAACGGCTCGTAACAATCCCACCAAGAGAGATAACAGCCACTTCCGTTGTACCGCCACCAATATCGACAACCATACTACCTGTTGGTTCCCATACAGGCAAATCTGCACCAATTGCAGCTGCAAAAGGCTCTTCAATTGTATAGGCTTCACGTGCTCCAGCCTGTTTCGTTGCATCTTCAACCGCACGTTGTTCTACTGCCGTGATCCCGGATGGTACACATACCATCACGTTTGGATGACGTTGGAACATGGAGCGTTGTTTCTGTGCCTCACGGATGAAATATTTGATCATTGTTGCCGTTGTATCAAAGTCAGCGATAACGCCATCTTTCATTGGACGAATGGCACGAATGTTACCTGGTGTACGTCCAATCATTTTTTTGGCGGCTTCACCTACTGCCTCAATGCTTTTTGTATCTGTGCGTATAGCGACAACCGAAGGTTCGCGCACCACAATTCCTTTTCCTCGTACATAAACCAACGTATTTGCTGTCCCCAAGTCAATACCCAAATCTTTCGTAAAACCACCAAACATAACATAATCTCCTTTTCTGCCTCATATAGCCGCTCTATTCTGATTCAGAGCGTGATAATTTCATTCCCACGTAACACGTGGAGCTAATATTCGCATTTGTTTTTTTCATTTGTAAAGTGAACCTATCTTTTACGGACAACGCCGTTAACATTCATAGGAAAACATCAACGCCAACCATTATATTATACTAAGCCCTTCTCCTTCAAACTTACGTACGTTCCATCTCCGATAATAATATGATCAAGCACGTCAATGCCAACAATAGCACCTGCTTCAATCAGTCTCTTGGTTATTTGGATATCCTCCGGACTGGGCGTAGGATCACCGCTCGGATGGTTGTGTGCGCACACAATAGATGCGCTGCTGCATTTGATGGCAGCCCGGAACACTTCACGCGGATGTACAATCGAAGCGTTAAGGCTGCCCATGGAGAGTGTTTCCTGGGCAATAATATGATTTTTGCTATTCAAAAAGAGACACACAAAATGTTCTTTTTGCAAGTAACGCAATTGTTCGATCAGGATATCAGCTGCATCACGCGGTGTACGAATTGAAGTTGACTGTGTGAGTCTGCTCTTGGCAATTCGATGACCCAGCTCAATGCCAGCTTTCAATTGCACAGCCTTGGCATTGCCAATCCCTTTCATCGTGGTCAGTTCTTCCAGACTCAAATCCATCAACGAGCGAATGCCACCCGCTTCGGCCAGAATCCGCTGTGCCATATGCACCGCGGATTCCTGTCTTGTGCCTGTTCGAAGTAAAATTGCCAGCAATTCAGCATGGCTTAAAGCGCCCGCCCCGTATTCCATCATGCGTTCTCTCGGGCGTTCTTCCTGGGGGATGTCGCGCATCATGTATTGAGGCGACTCCATATGTTCCCTCTTTTCATTTCACAACATTTGGCTTCGTTCAAGTTCGTGGCAACACATGTACGCCGAACCCGTCCAACATGTCACTTAGCAAGGATAGCGGCAAGCCAACCACATTAAAATAACATCCTTCAATACGGTCGATCAGTGAAGCGCCAATGCCCTGAATGGCATAAGATCCCGCCTTGTCTGAAGGCTCACCTGTCTTCACATAAGCACGGATGGTTGCATCCGACAGTTCTTTCATTGTGACATCGGTCTGGCGGTAATGAACTAACGACTGTCCATTGCCCGCATCAATACAAGCGACGCCCGTAAACACCCGATGTACACGGCCCTGCAGCCGGGATAACATACGTTCAGCATCCGCTTCGTCTACAGGTTTGCCTAGAATCTCACCATCCAGAACAACAACAGTGTCACTGCCAACAATAATGGAATCCTGCTCGCGGCCTTCAAGCCCGCGATACACGGCAAGCGCCTTACGCAAAGCAAGCTCCTGTACCGTCTGTTCAGGTGTCCACTCTGGTGGTGTATCTTCATTGGCATGACTTGGTATTACATCAAACGCTAGGTGGAGTGATGCGATCAGTTCTTTGCGCCGAGGCGATGTGGAGGCCAGAATAATAGGGCGCTGCTTTGTGTTATCCAAAATGAACGGCTCCTTATGCCACGGCAACATCCTGTCCGGATCACGATAATAGATGTCACTGGATTAATTTTTTTCGTCATAACTCGTCATTCTCCTACAGTCTGCGATACAGCCACACAGCGGCAATCATACCGATCAGACTCAGAAGGCTCATTTGAAATTGAAGTGAAATATCATAACTGATAATATCAAGATCAGCCTGCGGTGACCAACGTATGGTCGTGGCTTTCGTAAGAAAGGCTACTGCCTTAACAGGCTGCAGTGCCTTGGCGATCCACGCTCCGGCCATCCAGCCGAGCAGCAGAAACAGCAATAACATGCCGAAGTTTTTTTTCATCGGTAATCTTCCCTCGCCATTTTTTGACACCCACATTATTATACGGGGTTTTGTACGTCAATACAAACACAAATCCGGCAAGGGGAACTATTTCCAGTTCCTTGCCGGATGGGTATTTCGAAGCGTTGTTATGGGAAAGAGCATGTTACTGCTTAATCGCTTCGAGCCATTTTTTCTGCTGTAGTACATATTCCATCAGATCAGACTGCACGGACCACATGTGCACATCATCCGGGTTCTTGTTGTACTCTGCAATAGCCGTTATTGCATCGTTCATTGATTTCTCCATTCCACCAACAATAGGTTGTACCTCCGCAGTCAGGCCGGGTGAGAGGCTATTCAAACCGGTTAACCATGACTGGTGCTTATTCTGAATCGCGGTCATCGTTTCTGCAGAGACTGCTGTCGGTGCGGATTGTCCCAACTGCTGAATGGACAAGGTAGACAATTGTTCGACCAGTGCAGAACTGTTTGTGAAGAAAAGCTGCACATCCTCTTGCTTGCCACCGAATATAGCCGGATTGATCTCAGGGTTCACAATCTCCTTGACATACAGTTCGACTCCCTGAGCTTTTAGCCTGGAGCTAAGTAGCTTGGCCTCTTCACGATCAGCCGAAATGCCTGCATATACTCGATTGCCATCTTCAGGATCAGACCCTGCCGCTATACCTGCCTGAGCCAGCTCAAGCTTAGCCTGCTCAGCTCGTTCAGGAGAACTGAACACGCCGTATTGAAGTGCATAATACGTGCTGCCAGTCGCCGCTGTCTGTTGCTGCGCTGTACCTGCAGCCCCCTCCTGACCAGTCACTGTGGAAACTGCCTGATTGGCGGGCAGAAGATCACCTGGCTTGACGGCTCCTTCTTTATTAAAAAATGAAAGAATAACCATGCCAAAAAGTGCTCCGGTAACAAGCGCCCCAGTGACAGAACCAATCATTTTCCAGCCCCTTGGAGGGCGATTGCGCTTATAGGAATAGTTCTCGGAATCTGCAAGCCAGTCGTGGCCCAGATCATCCTGGGCATAAGACAGATGGCGACGCTCTTCCTCCGGATCTTCTGAATAATTATCATAACCGTAGCCGGAACGGTTCCCCAAATAATGGGGTGCATCCAAGTTCAAGTTCGAATCAGGGCTCACCCGCTCGTCAGGTTCAGGTACAGTAGAGCTTGTAAGCACCGTCTCTCCCCAGTCTCCGGGGATATCCTCAGGCGTCCATGATGGGGTTGCATCCATCTGTTTAGGCGTTAGCGGTTGATTATGCGGTACTTCTTCACTTAACGTCACCAATGGACTGGACGCGGAACTCCTCTTGTTTCCAGGCTTGTCCGACTCATGATCCCCGAAGCGAAACGTCATTCTAGCATTGCTCACCCGTACCCTCTCCTTTGTCCCATTTATATCAGCTATATGCAGAGAAGGCAGAATACATTCCAATTAACGCAAAAAAAACGCCTGCTTCGTATCGAAGACAGGCGATTTCTCAGTTGATTTATTTCAAGCCTTTGGCAAGGGTATCGCCGACTTTCCAGATATCACCCGCACCCATCGTAATCACCAGGTCTCCTGGCTGCAAACGATGCTGCAGATCAGCTACAACTTCTTCTTTCGTAGGAAGGTACCGTGCAGATGCATTACTGTTTTGAACGATTAGTTCAACCAGTTTGGCTGAGGTTACCCCTTCGATCTGTTTTTCGCCCGCAGGAGAATAGATATCTGTAATAAGCACCTCATCCGCTTCCGCGAAAGCACGACTGAACGCATCCAACAGGAAGAACGTACGCGTATAACGCTGTGGCTGGAATACCGCAATAATGCGTTTGCCTGTTGCTTTGGCTGCACTAATGGTCGCTTCAATCTCAGTCGGGTGATGCGCATAATCATCAATGATCAGCATATCACGCGCCTCGCCCAATACCTGGAATCTGCGTTTGGCTCCGTGGAACTGGATAATCGCTGCCACAATCTTCTCAAATGGAATACCTGCTTCCAGACAGGTAATTACAGTAGCCATGGCATTATAAACGTTATGCTTACCTGGCACTGATAATTCCACCGTGCCCATAGCAGCACCCTGATGATTCATCGTAAAGGAGATACGGCGATCACCCAGTACAATATCCGTTGCCGTATAATCCGCAGCACGATCAATACCATAGGTTGTAATCCGTGACTTGAGTTCTGGCAAAATCGCTTGAACATTCTCGTCGTCAGAGCACACAATGGCTGTTCCTTCCGGACGAATCTGGCTCAGGAACTGCACATAAGCCTTTTTGAGCTCCTCAAAATCACTGTTGTAATTCTCCAGATGATCTGCCTCAATATTGGTTACAATACCGAGCCATGGATGGTACTGCAAAAATGAGCCATCGCTCTCGTCCGCCTCAGCGACTACCCAGTCGCCCTGGCCCGCCTTGGCGTTGGTGCCCACATTCATGATCTCTCCGCCAATGATATATGTCGGATCCGTATCACATTTATCCATAACCAGTGCAATCATGGATGAGGTGGTTGTTTTACCGTGAGCTCCAGCCACAGCCACACCTTTACGTTCGTTCAACAAACGTGCAAGCATCTGGGAACGATGTAGAATCGGAATGTTCAGCTCTGCAGCCGCTACCCGTTCCACATTATCAGCAGGCGCTGCCGTAGAGTATACAACCAGGTCTGCTCCAGTGACGTGCTCTGCCGTATGTCCGATATATATTTTCGCTCCCTTGGCTGCCAACTTCTCGGTCAACTCCTGTGAAGCGACATCCGATCCGGTAACGGTGTATCCCATTTCCAACATAACTCTTGCGATGGCACTCATGCCATATCCGCCAATCCCTATAAAATGAACGTGTTCCGATGTATTTAACAAAACTTTCACCAACCTTTTTCAGAATCGGTTTGATGCAAAAGGGCTGCCCGCACATCCGCAATCAGGTACAGTGTGCCGGAGACCACCCCCAGATCTTCCGCTTCCGTCCGTGACTTCAATAGATCAAGTGCCTTTGCCCATTCGGGCTCGACGATGATTTCCAGTTCCTTCTTCGCAATGGCGGGACGTACCCGTTCGACAATCTGCAGCAATTCGGCTGCATCCATTTTGCGTCGGAAATCTGGCTCGGTCAGGATCAGCGTATCCACTAGTGGCAGTATATGCTGCAAATACGCTTCGTGATGCTTATTTGCCAACATACCCATCATCAAAATTAACTTGTTGTGAGGATAGACTTCCGTAATGCTCTTGGCCAGTGACTCTGCCCCTTCCGGATTATGTGCTCCATCGAGCACAATTCGGGGTTGATCGACGACTTTTTCGAATCTTCCCGCCCAGAAAGCATTCTCCAGTCCAAGTGCAATATCGTTGTCATCCAGCATAAATGCCATGTATTGTCTAAGCAATTCAAGCACCATCAGTGCGGCCGCAGCATTGTCACATTGATGTGAGCCCTGCATGCGTATGCGAACGTCCAGATCACGAAACGGGCCGGTAAAATGAAAAGATTGTCCGTTCTCATTACTCTCCAGTCGATGATAAGAGAATTGATCTCCAGCCAAATACAGGCTTGATTGAAGCTGCTGTGCTTTCTCCTGAATCACTTTCACAGCTTCGGGTTGCGTCGCGCAGGTCACAACGGGTACTCCCGGCTTGATAATGCCTGCCTTTTCTCCAGCAATCTGCTCAATCGTATCTCCAAGCACATCCGTGTGATCCATACCAATGTTGGTGATGACGGACACAACAGGCGAAACAATATTCGTTACGTCCATCCTTCCCCCCAGCCCCGTCTCCCATACCACAACATCAGGGTAGCACTCTTCTGCATAATACAGAAGCGCGAGAGCCGTGGACACCTCAAACATCGTTGGGGAACCAAGCGGAGAAGATGCCATTTCCATAACCAGCGGGCGCAGACGGTTAGAGATCTTCAACAGAATCTCTTCCGGAATATCCTCGCCGTTGTATTGAAAACGGTTCGTAAACTTGGTGATATAAGGCGACGTAAAGGTACCCACATCATATCCAGCCTGAAGAAGCACTGACGTCAAAAAAGCGCAAGTCGAACCTTTGCCGTTCGTTCCCGCGACGTGAATAAATTTGAGACGCTGGTGAGGATTGCCTAACATAGACATCAGACTCTCGATTCGTTCCAATCCAGGTCGTATGCCAAAAGGAATAAGGCCATTGATCCAGTCCACGGCCTCGTTATACGTAAGTAAAGGAGCTGCTGCATCTGTCCCGTCTAATTCCGTCATCTGATTCACCTTCGGTTCCGAGTTTGAGTGAAAAAAGCGGCCGGATGGCATAATGGCTCTCCATCCGACCCAAATATATTAACCTTTCAGTTCCTTGATTCGTGCAATCACTTTATCCCGTTTATCGGAATAGTCTGCTTGCTTGGCGCGCTCTTCTTCAATAACCTTGGCAGGCGCTTTGGCAACAAAGCCTTCATTCGACAGCTTTTTCTCCACACGGAGTACTTCGCCCTCAAGGTTCTGTAACTCTTTCTCCAGGCGAGCCACTTCCTGTTCGATATCAATAAGACCAGCAAGCGGCAAGTATAGCTCTGCCCCTGTAATGATTGCAGTCATTGCCTTATCCGGGGAGCTTAGATCCAGCCCACTATCGAACTCGGACGTGTTACAGAAACGTTTGATGTAATGACTGTTACGTTCGATGATGCTGGACGCTTCAGGGCTATTTGCTTTTACCATCAATTCGATCTTTTTGCTCATAGGCACGTTCACTTCTGCACGAATGTTCCGAACTGCACGAATGGTATCCATGAGCAGGTTCATCTCGGCTACAGCCTCTGGGTTCTCAAAAGCAGGATCATATACCGGCCATGCTGCCAGCGTAATTGTCTCACCTTCATGCGGCAGATGCTGCCAGATCTCTTCGGAGATGTATGGCATAAACGGATGAATCAGGCGCATGGTCTGATCCAGCACATAAGCAAGCACGGATTGTGTTTTCTTCTTGGCAACCGGATCTTCCCCATAGAAGGACAGTTTAGCAAACTCAATGTACCAGTCACACAGGTCATCCCAGATAAAGTTATACAGCACACGACCCGTTTCCCCAAATTCATACGCTTCGATTAGACGCGTAATATCGCGGGAAGTTTCGTTCAGACGGTGCAAAATCCAATAATCCGCTGTACCAAGCTCTCCGCTGATGTCCCGATCCTCATAGGTGAATCCTTCCAGATTCATCAATGCAAAGCGCGAAGCATTCCAGATCTTGTTGGCAAAATTACGAGCCTGCTCCACCCGTTCCCAACGGAAACGGAGATCCTGGCCTGGCGTGCTGCTGGTTGAGATCATGTAACGCATTGCATCTGCACCATATTTCTCAATCACATCCAGCGGATCTACACCGTTGCCCAGTGATTTGGACATTTTGCGTCCATCTGCATCACGAACAAGACCATGCATCAGCACATCCTTAAACGGAATCTCATCCGTGAATTCCAGTGCAGTGAAAATCATACGTGCAACCCAGAAATATATGATGTCATACCCTGTCACAAGTACACTTGTCGGATAATAACGTTGCAGGTCTTCCGTATCTTCCGGCCAGCCTAGTGTGGAGAATGGCCATAAGCCGGAGCTAAACCAAGTATCGAGTACATCCTCATCCTGTCTAAGCTTGCGTCCAGCATTTTCTGGCAGCGTAGTCGGATCTTCAGCAGATACGATGATTTCACCCGTTTCCTCATCATACCAGGCAGGAATACGATGTCCCCACCACAGTTGACGGGAAATACACCAGTCACGAACGTTCTCGATCCAGTTTAGATAGGTTTTCTCGAAACGGTCTGGAACAAAATTAACCCCTTCGCCGCTCTGTTGTTTCTTGATCGCTCTCTCTGCAAGTGGCTTCATCTCAACAAACCACTGGGTAGACAGATATGGTTCAACAACAGCTCCGGTACGTTCACTGTGTCCAACCTGATGCGTATGATCCTCGATGTTGATCAATACACCTTGCTCTTTCATATCAGCAACAATCTGCTTGCGGCATTCACTGCGATCCAGTCCCTGATACTTACCAGCTTCTGCATTCATTGTGCCGCTCTCATCCATTACCGTAATCTGAGGCAGATCATGACGAAGACCTACTTCAAAGTCATTTGGATCATGCGCAGGCGTGATTTTAACTGCACCACTTCCAAACTCTTTATCCACATAATCATCAGCGATAATTGGAATTTCTCGTCCGATGATAGGCAGTACAAGTACTTTACCAATCATATCTGCATAGCGCTCATCCTTCGGATGAACAGCGACCGCTGTATCACCCAGCATCGTTTCAGGACGCGTTGTTGCCACGGTAACGTAGCCACTTCCATCTTTGAGCGGGTAACGCAGATGGTACAAGTGACCCTGAACCTCTTTATATTCAACCTCAATGTCGGACAGAGCTGTCCGGTTCACCGGGTCCCAGTTAATGATGCGTTTGCCTCGGTAAATAAGGCCTTTTTCATACAGTTGAACAAATACTTTACGAACCGCTTGGGACAGACCTTCATCCAGCGTAAAACGTTCACGTGAGTAATCAAGCGACAAACCCATTTTGCCCCATTGCTGACGAATGGTTGTGGCATATTGATCTTTCCAATCCCATACTTTCTCCAGAAACTTCTCACGTCCCAGATCATAACGGGTCAGACCTTCTTCACGCAGCTTCTGCTCCACTTTGGTTTGGGTAGCAATACCTGCATGGTCGGAACCTGGAAGCCACAGTGCATCATAACCCTGCATCCGTTTGGTGCGGATCAGAATATCCTGTAGTGTAAAGTCGAGCGCATGCCCGATGTGCAGCATCCCGGTTACATTTGGGGGTGGAATTACAATCGTATACGGCTCGGCATCTTTACGTTGACCGGCTTTGAAATATCCGCGCTCCATCCAGGTGGAGTACCATTTGTCCTCTGCCGCTTTAGGATCGTAAGTGGTCGGCATTTCTGTTGCAGCTGATTTTTTTTCCTCAGACATGTGTCATTCCTCCGTTACTTCATCTTCATCATCTTCGCCAAAAAAAACAAAAAAAACCTTTCATCCATCAAAGGACGAAAGGTTAGCTTTCGCGGTACCACCTTTGTTTCACGCCGACAGCAAGATAGACTTCACCCTTTGTACATGACGTGACACTTCAAGCAGATAACGGCTGCTACCGGCCCATCCTACCTCAGAAATAAATGACGATAAATCTCATTCATCCCTTGTATTCAAACAGGCAACTCCCGGGCGACTTCGATCAGTTGGTTCCTGCGGAATCTCACAGCGTTGCGATTCCACTCTCTGAAAGGTCATACTGTCTACTACTCCCGTTCCACGTTGTTCTTCAAAAAACCTACACACATCATACCTTGCTCGTGCGCGATAGTCAACCTGACAACAGCGGATAAAGTGCGCTGGAATGCAGGTTTAGGGCAAATCATGCAAAAACCCGTAATCCTCAAGGGGATCACGGGTCGTAACGAAGGCTTTAACTACGGATTAAGGGATGTACAATATCTGACCTTCTTCCACAACTTGTTCAGATAATCGGTTATACAATTGAAGTTCCCTTGTGCTCAATTGGTATCGATCTGCAATGGCATCCAGTGTATCTTCCCGCTGGACGATACACAGTTTCACCTTACGGAATGGCGTCTGGTCCACGATCGTTCCCAGGAACAGATTCTTCCATTCCACATCCTCTGGTGCATACGTTTCTTCCTGTATCACACCAGCTGGAACCTCTTCGCCTCTCTCCACTTCAGCATCGCGTGCTGATCTGCCAGAGGATAACAAGGAAGAGATACCCACACCCTCCTCTTGTCTTGGTGCGGATTCCTTTTTGCTGCCAAAAGCAACCTTCATCTCCGGCTTGTCTTCCGTCTCAGCCACAGGTTCAGGAACAAATGCTTCGTTCTGCACAAACTCATCTACCCCAGTCGCTTCAAAAGACGGGCGTTCTTCCTCTGCATTGCCTGCTTCGGACGAACCGAATACACCTTGCCAGTTCTCCGCCTGTGGTTCAACCGGAACATCAACTGCCTGATTCTCCTGCTGAGGTACAGATCTCGCTGATTCGAAATGCCATACGTCCGGTGCGTCCGGTACATCTGGTGCTGCAAACTCATTAGATGATTGAGCAGTAGGCTCTGGGACTGCTTGATCTGAATTTCTAGGCTCCTCAGGCAATGCATCCCCAGAAGGCTCGGACCACGCTAAAGACTCTTCTTCCAGAGGCAGCACTGGTTCCGACTCAGGGTAAGAAGCTAACCGATCAGCAGTCTCAGCCATAAATGACGAGATCGGAGAAGGTTCGCTGTATTGCTCATGGGATGCCAATTCATCTCCATTCGCTGTCAGAGATGCGGGATCTTCGTCTGCATCAGGTTGTCTGTTTTCGTTAGCATACTCCGCACTTTGCTCCTCAGATTGAAGTGGCTCGGCTGATGATAAGTTCGTATATTCCTGATGATATTCCGGGGCACCATATGCAAGTTCTGCTGCATTCGCAAGTCTCTCTTCCTCACTCCGCTGGAGCAGATACTCTTGTGCAAATGTGTTGGGGTCGCTACCTGTCTGTTCTGCTTCATCGGAACGGTTGGATTGCTGAGCATCCGGTGAGTGGACTACCGTAAATTCATCTGCTGACCACACTTGTGGCTCTTCAACAGGAAAGCCCTCGATGCCTCGCAGCGACAACACGCCAGTAATGTTCAGACTGCGATTGGATAACAGATCCACGTCAAAATTTTCGATCTCAATGGAAATATCCTCAATCGATCTGACCCGGTTCAGCGGCACTGTGATCTCCACGGGAATGAAATGTTTGAGCTCCTCAGAAGCCTCATTTTCTCCTCTGTACGCACCTGTTAGTAAAAGATGCCCTCTTAACGTGGCATGATCATCCTGCCCTATGACTTGAATGCGCGGGTATAGTTCAATCTCCTCCAATTCCTCAATCGCAGGGACTCCCTCAGACAAATGAACGCGCTCATAAATATCGAACCGCAAACCATAAGGTTGATTCAACAAAGGTGGCGTCCTCCTTTCGGCATATGTTCACCATGATCCTTCTCATGGGACTGATCCATGGTCCAAATCCTTCGTTACCCCATCTATATGCCTTGAATGAGAGGAGCATGCCACCTTTTGAAAAACCTTGCTATATAAAGCGAAATAGAGAATGTTTCACCTAGCCACTTCGATGACAGAATAACCTTCCGATCACTGTTATCCCCAGATTTTTTTTGATTCCCTTCTTCAAAGGGAAAATCCGGGGATAGCTTATGCTTCCGAAGCAGCTTTCTTTCAGAAAGCTTTTAGGCGAACGCTCCGCTTCTTCACGTTATTTCTGTCCTCTCCGTTCTCGTGAAACTATTCAAGTTCGCTTTATATCATTTATGAATACACCTTTTCACGTTCTGCCAATTGTGTGAAGTCGGCTGGCCAAGGGTCATTCACTTCAATCATGGCTCCAGTTAACGGGTGGTTAAACTTCAGCACTTCTCCGTGAAGCGCCTGCCGACCAATGGCATCCGCTTTTCCTCCATACAACTCATCACCGATAAGCGGATGTCCCGCGTAACTCAGATGTACACGAATTTGGTGTGTTCGTCCTGTATCCAGCTTCAATCGTACAAGGGTTGCTCGTTCCCACACTTCGACGATCTCCACATGAGTAACCGCTTCTTGACCACCTTCCGAGACACGTCTGCGCTGTTTGTGATGTCTGTCTTTGCCAATCGGAGCATCAATTTTGTGCAGTTCACGGGATAGTTGCCCCCCTGCGATGGCTACATAATGGCGATCAATCTCTTTGTGACGCATCGCTTCATCCAGTTTGGCGAGGGCAAAAGCATTTTTGGCATACAGGACAGGTCCGGTTGTATCCTCATCCAGTCGATGAACATGGCGTACGCTCGCCTGTATTCCGTTCATCTCATAATAGGAGGCAACCACATGATCCAGCGTGATGGCCTGATCAGCCCGGCTTCCATCCGGATGCAGTTTCATGCCTGCCGGTTTGTGCATAACCAGACAGAAATCATCCTCATACAAGACCTCCACCTCAGCCCAGCGTGGCTCAACATCGATTGGCCGGGACGCAAAAAGGGCCAGCCGAAGCCGGTCCCCTGCGAGTTGTATTCCACGGTTTGCTTTAAGCTGACGTAACAATTTCTCTGGAAACCGAAGCTCAGACAATAGCCATTGCTCAGCAGCCATCTGTTTGTCCGTGCTGCCTGTTACGGCTTTGCCTGGCATCAGCTCAAGCCATTCCCCGCGGCGTTTCCAACTTTTGATTGTCATAGCGATTGAAGAGCTTTACGATTCGCCTCGATCGTATCGTCAATATCCTGCTCCGTGTGCACACCAGAGACAAACATGCCTTCGTATTGCGAAGGCGCAACACTCACACCTTGATCAATCATGGCCGCAAAATAACGACGGAATTGATCCAGATTGCTTTCTTTGGCAATATCATAATTGGTTACTGGAACGGCACTGAAGAATGGACAAACCATGGAACCCACACGGTTAATGGTTATCGCGACACCCGTCTCAGCTGCATTTTTCTCGAATCCGGCTTGCAGACGTGCAGACAGTGTCTCCAGACGGTCATAGACCTCTGGTGTTAACAATTTGAGCGTGGTATATCCTGCGGCCATAGCCAGCGGATTCCCGCTTAGTGTACCTGCTTGATAGATCGGTCCCGTAGGGGCAATCTGTTCCATAAGATCCCGGCGACCACCATAAGCACCAACCGGGAGTCCGCCACCGATCACTTTCCCCAGACAAGTCAGGTCAGGTGTAACCCCATACCGTCCCTGGGCACAGTTCAACCCTACACGGAAACCGGTCATGACTTCGTCAAAAATAAGCAGGCTGCCATATTGCGTCGTCAAACTGCGCAAGCCTTCAAGGAAACCGGAAGCCGGAGGTACAACCCCCATGTTACCTGCCACAGGTTCCACAATAACAGCGGCCAGTTCTTCACCATAACGTTCAAAAGCAAGCGTCACGGACTCCAGATCGTTATAAGGTACCGTAATGGTATTTACAGCTACGCCTTCAGGCACACCTGGACTATCTGGCAGCCCCAACGTTGCAACACCTGAACCAGCCTTAATCAGCAAGCTGTCCGCATGTCCATGATATGATCCTTCAAACTTCAGAATTTTACTGCGTCCGGTTACCCCGCGTGCCAGTCGAATGGCACTCATGGTTGCTTCCGTACCGGAATTAACCATCCGCACGATATCGATGGAAGGTACACGCTCACAGACCAGTTTCGCCATCTCGGTCTCCAGCAAGGTAGGTGCACCAAAACTTGTTCCTTTAAGGGCTGTCTCACGCAAAGCTTCTACAACGTCAGGGTGCGCATGTCCCATGATAAGTGGACCCCACGATCCTACATAGTCAATAAAAACATTGCCATCAATATCGTAGATTTTGGACCCTTCGCCGCGCTCCGCATAGATCGGAGTAAGTCCCACCGATTTGAATGCGCGTACAGGGCTGTTCACCCCCCCGGGTATGTACTGCTTAGCTTCCTCAAACGCGCTGCGTGAGCGCTCATCATTGCGACGATTACCTTGTTGTGCAGTCATGAGTATCCTCCTTAATGTAATTTATTTTATTTCTCAGCCAACCAGCGAGAAGCGTCTTTTCCATAGTAGGTAATGATCATATCTGCACCTGCGCGTTTCATGCTGAGCAGGATTTCCATGGCGACTTTTTTCTCATCGATCCAGCCTTGAATCGCCGCCGCCTTAACCATGGCATACTCGCCACTTACATTATAGGCAACAAGCGGAAGATCAAATTGATCCTTGATGGTGCGCATAACATCCAGATAAGAAAGGGATGGTTTAACCATCAACATGTCCGCTCCTTCCAGCACATCCGTTTCGGCTTCACGCAAAGCTTCACGTGCATTGGCCGGGTCCATCTGATACGACTTGCGATCTCCAAATTGTGGCGTGGAATCCGCAGCTTCACGGAATGGACCATAGAAAGCCGACGCGTATTTTACAGAGTAGGACATGATCGGAATGTGACTGAATCCATTCTCATCCAGCCCGGCACGGATCGCTTGTACAAATCCATCCATCATGTTGGATGGCGCAATAATGTCCGCTCCTGCTTTGGCTTGGGACACTGCCGTTTGCACGAGCAGATCAAGTGATTCGTCATTTAACACATCACCGCAGATGTGACCGTCAATCTCCACGGTGTGTACCATACCGCAGTGACCGTGATCCGTGAATTCACACAGACAAGTATCTGCAACAACCAGCAGCTCTGGATACCACGATTTGATTAATCTCGTCGCTTCCTGCACAATGCCATCTTCAGCGAAACCAGATGAACCCACACTGTCTTTGGTCTCCGGAATACCGAACAATAACACGGCTGGAATTCCCAACTCGGCAATTTCTGTTACTTCTTCCTGAAGACGATCCAGCGAGAAGCGGAATACCCCAGGCATGGATTTGATTTCGGATTTGACATTTTCTCCATACGTTACATAAATCGGTTGAATAAAATCATCCACGGTTAGATGGGTCTCTCTGACCATATTGCGAATACCTGTGGATTGGCGTAAACGGCGATGCCGTACAATTGGAAAACTCATACGTGTAAAACCTCCCTGAAAGTGTAATAGAGCAAAAAGGGAAGCGCGCTGGTATCCTATCGAATTCAGCACGCTTCATATGTCAACATATTACATGTGTATTAATTCCGAAGAACGCCTTCCTTGGTGCTTGTCCGTTTCCAGTCACATAGAACTGTGATCAAGCTATCCATCGTTGCTTCCTCTGCCATGAGTGTAACACGCAGTCCAGCGGCCTCTGCTGTCTTCGCTGTAACAGGTCCGATACATGCAACCTCCACATCTTTCAATAAAGGCAGCGGATCTTGCAACCCCATACGTTTCAACATACTCATGAAGTTGGTAACTGTCGATGAACTTGTAAAGGTCACTGCATGAATACCGCCTTCTTCAAGCAGCTTGAGCAGTTCATCATCATCCTCACCCGCGAGGATCGTATCATAGATGATGGCTTCGGTGACTTGAAGCCCCCGTTCTCTCAGCTGGTCACGTAACCACGTACGTGCAAGATCACCGTGCGGAAGCAGTACTTTCTGACCTTCCTTCAATTCACTTTCAAAAGCTTCAAGCATACCTTCGGCCTGGAAAGGACCTTTGACCACCTCTGCAACGATGCCATGTTTGCGCAAAGCATCTGCTGTAGAAGGTCCTACGGCAGCAATTCTTGCTTGATGAATCGAGCGAATATCCTTGCCTTCCTGTTCCAGGTGGCGGAAGAAAAACTCCACGCCGTTCACACTTGTGAAAAACACCCAGTCATAGGTATTTAAAGCACTGAAGGCTTCTTTGACACTTTGCTGCGCAGATTCACTGGAAGGCATGACCGTCTCAATGACCGGAAACTCATACGGTTCGCCGCCAAGTTCCTCAATGCGATTCACCAGTTCACTCGCCTGACTACGAGCACGGGTCACCAGAATTCGTTTGCCAAACAGCGGCAGCGCCTCTGCCCATTTCAACTGTTCCCGTTGATTCACAACATCCCCCACCACAATAACAGCAGGCGGTTGGAAATTGGCTGCGATCACTTTTGCTTCTATATCTTCAAGGGTACCTGTAATGGTATCCTGTTCCGCTCGTGTTCCCCAACGAATCAGAGCTACTGGTGTTTGCGCTGGACGACCATGACGAATCAACTGTTCGCTGATATAGCCAATTTTGGCAACACCCATCATAAATACAAGTGTGCCCGTTGCATTCGTCACTTTATCCCAATGGATGCTGCGATCGAGCTTGTCCGGACTTTCATGCCCCGTAATGATGGAGATAGAGGAAGCATAGTCCCGGTGTGTCACGGGAATTCCGGCATACGCAGGTACACTTATCGCAGCTGTTACCCCTGGCACGATCTCAAACGGAATCCCGTTTTTGTGCAGCAAATCCGCCTCTTCGCCCACGCGTCCAAAGATAGTCGGATCGCCACCCTTAAGCCGAACCACAACCTTGCCTTCCAGGGCCAGATCAACCAACAGTTGATTGATCTCTTCCTGTTTCATCGTATGCCGATCCGGGCGCTTACCCACGTAAATCTTGACTGCACCGGGTTTCATTTGTTTCAACAATCTCGGACTGGCCAAACGATCATAGACTACAGCATCGGCTTTACCGATGGATTCCCACCCTTTTACCGTAATCAGCTTTGCATCCCCAGGACCTGCCCCTACCAAAAAGACCTTTCCCACCATGTCTTCATCCCCTAACTTCTGCCAGTATCTGCTCTGCTCCCCGTTCGATCAATCTCCAAGCCACTTCTTCTCCCAGACGAACCGGGTCTTTGCCAGTCAGAGCTTCCTTAAGAATCAGTCCACCATCCGGTGTACCGACCATACCTGTTAATTGTAACGTGTTTTCGCCATTCAGGGAATCTGCATCTTGCTGAGGCAGCCATACCGCATGAGCACCAATCGGAACCTGACAGCCCCCATTCAATACACTGAGAAAACGGCGTTCCGCCTGTACAGGAAATGCTGTCTCGGGATCATTATACAGCTGCAACAAGTGCAACAGTTCTTCATCGTCTTCACGGCATTCGATACCAAGCGCACCCTGGCCCACAGCCGGAAGGCAAGCCGTTTCGGTCAAGTACTCGGTAATCCGGTCTTCCCAGCCCATCCGGTACAACCCTGCAGCAGCCAGAATAATCGCATCAAGGCCTTCGGTCTCCAGCTTCCGCAGACGGGAATCAATATTGCCTCGAAGCGATTCCAATTGCAAATCTGGACGATAGGCTTTCAATTGACTGGACCGGCGCAGACTGCTTGTCCCAACTCTTGCGCCTTCTGGCAGTTGATCCAGCGTAAGTCCACCATTGGAAATCAGCGCATCCCTTGGATCTGCACGACGGGGAACAGCGCCATTGATTAATCCTTCGGGTAACTCGGAGGGCATATCCTTCATGCTATGCACAGCCATATCAATGGTACGATCAAGCATCGCCTGTTCAATCTCTTTGACAAACAACCCTTTGCCTCCTACTTTTGACAACGTTACATCCAGAATGAGATCTCCCTTTGTAACAATCTTATGTACTTCAAAGTCAAAAGCTAATCCTTCCCGCTCACAAATGTCGCGTAAATCCTGAATGACATGGCCTGTCTGGGTTAGCGCAAGTGCGCTCTGTCTACTTCCAACCTTAATTGTACGCATATCTATACTTCCTCCTGATTACGGGATATCCAGTCCCCGATTTCTTCTTCGGTCCACCACCGGAAATGGCCTGTACGAATATCTTCTAATATGTGCATTTCAGTTAACTGCCGAAGCAACGTACTTCTGAGACTAGAAGAAGATACGCGTGACTTCACTTCGGTCCTCATCTGGTGCAAAAACTCAAGGTACGTCTCATACTCATCACCGAACTGTCGTTCGAGTGTGGCACGTATCTCAGCAGCTGCTGCCGGCCCCGCTCCCGCTGTGGATATCGCTATGCTTAATCTTCCACGCCTGACCACGCTTGGCGTAATAAAGCTGCTGTGCTCCGAAGACATCGCGTCATTCACCAATATGCCTGCATCCTCAGCATCCCGAACCACAGTTGAATTGACCTCTGACCGATCAGTCGCTGCATATACGAGAAAGGCCCCCCGCAAATCTCCATTGCGGTAGGACCGGTCTATCCATTGAATTCGGGATTCATGATGCAGTTGTTTTAATACGGGAGTAAGCTCCGGACTAATGACTGTAATCTGTGCCTCGGCATGCAGCAATCCCTTAATTTTACGCTCAGCAACACGTCCACCACCAACCACGCAGCACTTCTTGCCTGAAGTATTCACAAATATTGGCGTGTAACGCTCCATCCCCTTCACTCTCCCGTCCAACGATGAAACGCTGAATACGCATTGGATAAAAAACTCACAATGACCAATCCGTATCCGATCAGTGTCCATCTTGCCATGATCATCGTAGAGAACTGTTTCCTTCTCTTGAATACGAAGTAACCTACGTAGATGGCTATAGCAAGACCTGTAGCAATAACTTTGAGATCCAAGAGCAAGATCCATCGTCTTTCCGCCACAATGGATAATACGGCAAGCATTACAGAAACACCCAGGAGCGGTGTTCCAATCAACGTAGCACCATCCATATACTTACCGATCACTTCCAGGCTCGGCAGCCGTCGCATCGTATCATTCCACTTTTTTTTCTTCAACTTATGGTGCAAGAACAGATATAACAAGGCAAATACCGTAGCAACGGTTAACGCCGCAAAACCAAGATTCGCCAAGGTGATATGCATGATGAGTAATCCATGTACCGTTTGCCAGTTATGCAGTGATATCTCTCCGGCCGTAAACCACAGTCGGTTTAATACCGTAACGGAAAAACCTACAACATTCAGCAACAAAATCACAAATTCGGAACGCTGGATACGAGTCATGACGAGAGACATCAACACAATACTGAATGAAAATATAAACAAAAAATCAAAGGTGGTGTAGATGGGAAAATGGCCTTCAGTCCACATGCGCAAAATGACATGCGTTACTTGCAGCCCCCCAACAACGACAAGAAACCCTGTGCCTGTCCGCTTCGCCCCCGCATTGCGTCGAATGCAGTCCGAGAAATAGAACAGTAGGCTCAGGGCATACATATAGATTAGAGCTTCATAGACTTGTTCAGCAAGGGTCAAGCTGCCCACCCGCCTTATACGCCTGCCGGAGCATAAGCCGGCACGGGGTCTTGCCGGTTTTCGTTAAGGTGAGCGGCTGGTTTCGCCAAAGCTGTAGCATCACTCTGACTCACTTTTTCAGCAGCCATCTCTACTGCATCTTCCAGAGCGAAAATCTGAGTAAACATGCGCAGAGCTTCATCACCTTGCTTCGTGCCTGCCATTTCCTTAATCCGATTAATCGGATCTGTCGTCATTTGATTTACAATACTCTTGGTCAAACGACGAATGACTTTACGCTGATGTTCATCGAGTTCAGGCAGTTTATTAAACAGGCTATCCATCGTTTCTTCATGAATGGAAACACCTTTTTCCTGCAAAGCGCGAATAACGGGACGAACACCCAACGTTTTGAGCCAATGGTAATAATCTTCCATCTCAAGCTCAATCATTCTCTCAATCTTTGCGGCTTCCACCTTACGCATCTCCAGGTTGCTCTCCACGATTCCTTCCAGATCATCAATGTCATAGAGAAATACGTTGGATAATTCACCAATCGCCGGGTCAATATCACGTGGAACCGCAATATCAATCAGGAACAATGGACGAGATTGACGACGCTTCATGCTCTCCCGTACCACTGCCGCATCCATGACATAACGTTCAGCTCCAGTGGAACTAATCACAATGTCCACTTCATTAAGTCGATCTAATGCCTGTTCCATCGTACAAGGTGTACCCCGGAACTTGGCTGCCAATTCTTCGGCTCTTGCGAGCGTACGATTCGCCACGATGACTTCGGATGCCCCGTTGGCATAAAGATGTTTTACGGTTAGTTCACTCATCTTGCCGGCACCCAATATGAGCACCTTCTTATCTGTGAACATGCCAAAGATCCTCTTACCGAGCTCAACAGCAGCATAACTGACAGATACGGCGCTCTCCCCAATGGAAGTCTCCGAATGTGCCCGTTTGCCCAGTGTAACTGCCTGTTTGAACAGCATATTAAACCAGGTACCTGTTGATTTCTCTTCCTGCGCTTTAAGAAAAGCCTGTTTCACCTGTCCAAGAATCTGAGTCTCACCAATGACCATGGAATCCAGTCCGCAGATCACACGGAACAAATGGCGCATGGCTTGGTCATCTTCATATATATATAAGTGTTGCGTAAATTCTTCCCGTGGTACATTAAACCATTGTTCCATGAATGTTCGAATAAAATAACCACACATGTGAAGACGGTCCACCACAACATACAACTCGGTACGGTTACATGTGGCTACGATTACACCTTCCAATACACTCTTGGTCAGCTTGAGCTGCTGCAGCGCTTCAGACAAGTCCTTTTCTGCAAATGTGAATCGTTCCCTAACCTCTACAGGCGCCGTGCGATAATTCAAACCAACGACAACGATGTGCATTGCAAGTTCACCTGCCTAATAAATTTCCAATCAAAGTGCTTACTGCATATGTCTATCCATTTATGATTGACATGGTTAATTATATCACACATCATAGCCTTGACCGGGTCATTTTTATGAAATGTTTATGAAATCACCATGTTCATCATCATATGCACTGTCATTTATTGTAGTGTCTCACCAAAGTTCACCGTTATGCGTTAAAAAGTGTCGATTATGAATATTCATAACGATATGGATATTAAAACAAATAGCCATGGAGTTATTCCATGACTATTAGAATTTGGGAGGTTATGCGCCCATCCCGATATGTGAACATTGTGTATGCAATATACTTTTATTTAAACCCGTTCTGTCTGGTTGTTCATCTCTGGTGTTTCAACTTGCAATTCGCCCAATCCACGTATCAGCTTCTTTGCATACGTTTTTTCAGGCTTTAATACGGATACCAGGTAGTCAATGGCCAGCTGTGGGTCAACGGTATCCCCACAAGTGTAACAATCAATCGCTGCAAAACCTCTCTCAGGATACGTATGAATGGAGAGATGGCTCTCAGACAATAGTACAAGTACGGTCGCTCCCTGTGGGTCAAACTGCTTGGACTGTACGGACATTACTGTCGCACCACATGCCTCCGCTGCTTCAACCATTTGGGCTTGCAAGTACTCCGCATTGTTCAGTAGATTAAAGTCGACACCCCAAGTATCAACAGCAACGTGTCTTCCGAAAGTTGAATATTCCACCCTTCGGTTCCCCCTTCCTAGGAATAAAATGTTTGAAAAATTTCATCCGCTAGGACCTACGTCATTCACTTCCCGAGGGAAAAATCTCTCGCAACATATAATGTCCTGAGTGAATCCTGGTTCCTATATTGTTTTCAACGAGATTAAAAATAACATTGAATTAGAGTGAAATCAACCCTTTTCCAGAAGATTGTAAAATAAATATTTTCAGTTCGGCATAATCGATCTCACATCAAAAAATCCCCCTGAAACCTCCGCATTGGCAAGTACCACTGCCCGGAAGAAACAAGGGAATCCATTACATTCTTATACGTGTATAAGCATACACTTTCAGGTCAATAAGCTTCAAGCTCAAACAACCGTTTTTGATTACGAACAAGAGTCTCATCAATCTGATGAAGCTGATCAGCAGTCGCATCTTTTCTAGTGTCCAGCAGTGAATCAATCTCGGCATACACACGGTTGATTTCGCGTTCTACATCTCTGGCCAGGAACAGATGTTGCAATTCGAGCAACGTATTTTTGTATTCATAGATCACTCGGGTGTTCTCCCCGGTTTTCTCCACAATTTTACGGACAGTGCCTTGAGCGTAAACATACGTCATGGTGAACCCTTTATAGATTCGATGAACGACCCCGTCACCCTTAAAAGTCATAAAGAGCTTCCGGACAACGTTGGTTAGATGCAGATTCACCAGGCGGCAAGATAACTCACAGATATAAAATCCTTCTATGCGGTCAAAAGGGAAATGAACCTCTTCTCCACTTACATCCCCCAGCACAACCTCCTGACATCCATTATCCAACACCTTAACCCGATGATGGAGTCGGCCGTCTTCTGTCATGCGCAAAAACTGATGCATCTGGGGTTCCGACAATTTCATAGTGGCCTTAACATACTCTGTGGCTAACCGCTGAGCCATACAAATCTCCCCAATTCTTTCCCGATTGTTTTGCCTTCCTGCACATGTAGCAGTCATCTCAAAATTCTTCAGGCCGGCAAAGCCGGTATTTTTGGTACTGTTGGCAACATGCACCTATGCTCATTATACACTACCCTAACGCTATTTTTCTCCAGACCCAGATGATGAATTCTCACGAAATCCCATAAATAACCGGATTGATCTTGATCTCATCAAAAATTCACTTAGCATGCTCACTTTCCTGCACTAAAACAGTATACTATCTCGGTTATCCGTTAATTTCGTTGTTTTCTTCCTCTTCAGAAGCACCCTCTGCATCCAGCACTGGTGCATACTTATCGATGCGAGCATGACGGGTAATGATATCCCATAATTCTTCTTTCCCCAATCCCTCTTCGGATGAAAACGGCACAAATAGATCCCCTGAACGTAGACCCAGCGATTCCTTAATGACTTTGATATGCTTGGCTCTGCGTGTTTTTGGAATCTTGTCCATCTTGGTTGCTACGACAACCAAAGGCAATCCATTGTGACGAAGCCACTCATTCATCATCTTGTCTTCCTTGGATGGCTCATGTCTCATATCCACCATCTGCATAACCAGTTTCAATTCCTCACGTCCGAGCAAGTATTTCTCCATCATTTTACCCCAGGCAAAGCGTTGCTCTTTGGAAACTTTAGCATAACCATATCCCGGGAAATCGACGAAGTAGAGATCCTGATTAATTTTATAATAGTTGAGTTGCTGTGTTTTACCTGGTGTTGCACTCGTCCGAGCCAAATTTTTACGATTGATCAAACGGTTGATCAGGGAAGATTTCCCCACATTGGAGCGTCCCGCCAAAGCAATCTCTGGCAGACCGTCCTCGGGGTATTGTTCAGGCCGAACGGCACTGATAATAAATTCAGATTGATTTACTTTCATATTGTATCTTTCCTCTCTTGAACGCCTTTACTATGCATAACCCACTGATGGTATTATGCCATGGATTGTTCTATCATACCAAAAAAACCGTTCCAGCGGATGCCGAAGCCTCCGCAGAACGGTCTACTCTTCATACGAACCTTTCGGATACGTGGATTACAGGTGAATTCCTGCCTGCTCAACAAGCGCATGCTGCAATACCTGATCCATATGGGCTACAGGGACAAATTCCACATCTTCCTTGATGCTGTCTGGAATGTCACGCAGGTCCCGTTCATTATCCTTAGGCAATAATATTTTTTTGTAGCCGGCACGATGGGCTGCCAGTGATTTTTCTTTCAAACCACCAATCGGCAACACACGTCCACGAAGCGTTATTTCGCCAGTCATGGCGATATCCTTAGACACATGTTTGTTCGTCAGGGCTGAGATTAACGCTGTTGCCATCGTAATCCCGGCAGATGGACCATCCTTCGGAATCGCTCCTTCCGGAACGTGAATATGAATATCGTTCTTCTCATGGAAATCAGGCGAGATACCAAGCTGCGTAGCTTTGGAACGGGTGTAACTGAATGCGGCTTGTGCCGATTCCTTCATGACATCCCCCAGTTTACCCGTAAGAGTCAATTTACCTGTTCCAGGCACAACAGTCACTTCAATAACAAGGGTATCTCCGCCCACTTCAGTCCACGCCAGACCCGTTACGGTACCAATCTGATCTTCCAGTTCGGCCATGCCATAACGGAACTTGCCAGGTCCAAGGTAGTTTTTGATCTCATCTGATGTGATGTTAATCTGACCTTCCACACCAGATACGATATTCTTGGCAGCTTTCCGGCACAACGAAGCCATTTGCTGTTCCAGATTCCGCACACCGGACTCCCGTGTATATTCACGAATTACACGCAACAACGCGTCATCCGGGATTTCCAATTGCTCTTCTTCCAGTCCATGGTCCTGCTTCTGTTTGGGCAGCAAATAGTTTTTCGCAATTTGCAGCTTCTCCAGCTCCGTGTAACCAGGGATGTTGAGCATTTCCATCCGATCCAGCAAAGGACGCGGAATGTTGTGTACCGTGTTGGCAGTTGTTATAAACATAACGTTGGATAAGTCAAACGGCAATTCTACAAAGTGATCACTAAACGTATTGTTCTGTTCCGGATCAAGGACTTCAAGTAACGCTGCGGAAGGGTCTCCGCGGAAATCTGAAGCCATCTTATCAATCTCGTCCAGCAGGAATACCGGATTGAGTGAACCCGCCGTTTTCATCCCCTGGATGATACGTCCAGGCATGGCGCCTACATAGGTACGTCGGTGACCACGAATCTCGGCTTCATCACGCACGCCGCCGAGAGATATTCTTACAAACTCCCGCCCCAGCGATCTGGCGATCGAACGGGCAAGTGATGTTTTACCGACCCCTGGAGGTCCAACCAGACAGAGAATCGGCCCTTTGAGCTTCTTGACAAGCTTCTGGACCGCCAGATATTCAAGCACACGTTCTTTCGGCTTTTCCAATCCGTAATGATCTGCATTGAGCACATCCTCGGCTTTTTGGATATCCAGATCATCTGCTGTCATCTGGCTCCAAGGAAGGCCGAGCAGCCAATCCACGTAGTTGCGAATGACTCCGCCCTCGGCTGAACTTGCAGGCATCTTCTCCAGTCGATCAATTTCTTTCTCAACCTTTTCTTTCACCTTGTCCGGCAAGCCGAGTTCTTCCATCTGAGTGCGAAGTTCCTCGACCTCACCCGCACGGCCTTCTTTTTCACCCAGTTCTTTCTGGATCGCTTTCATTTGCTCGCGCAAATAATATTCCTTTTGCGTTTTCTCCATCTGTTTCTTCACACGTTGGCTGATTTTGCGTTCAAGCTCCAGCACTTCGCGCTCATTGTTCAGGATATCCAGCAATTTCTCCAGACGTTCCCGAACGTCGATGGTCTCCAGAATTTCCTGTTTATCCTTGATTTTCAAGGACAGGTGACTCGTGATGACATCGGCCAGACGCCCTGGTTCTTCGATGTCAGACACTGCTGCGAGTGTCTCTGGTGTCACTTTTTTGGACAGATTAATATAATTCTCGAACTGGTTCAGAACGGTACGCATCAAGGCATCCGTCTCCGGATGGGTATTCTCCTCTTCAGGCAGCTCTTTTGCCAGCACTTCATAATATTCCTCGTTGTCCGTATATTCAATAATTTCAGCCCGTTCCAAGCCTTCTACGAGTACACGAATCGTACCGTTCGGAAGCTTCAGCATCTGTCTGACCTTGGCCACGGTTCCGATTCTGAAAATGTCCTCTTGTGTTGGTTCTTCAATATTTACTTCGGCTTGGGAACATAGGAGAATCAAATGTTCTTCTACCATCGCTTTTTCTAAAGCCTTGACCGATTTCTCCCGGCCCACATCGAGATGCAGTACCATACTCGGGTAGACGAGAAGTCCTCTTAAAGGCAGTAAAGGAAAACGACGACCTTTCGCTTTGCTCGGTCCCATCGCTTTCGCACCTCCAATGGCTCTCAGGTTGTAGTCATTCATTATTCTATCAAATGTTCACATAAAAAACCAATTGAAGGGAAGCGTTTAGCAGCTTCCCGAATCTGTAACCTGTCCTGGACGAGGCACGTCAGCACGCAAATAGGAAGCGGATGCCGGTGGAAAAATCTCCGGTGCAGGTGCAACTGTCTCCTCTGCAAGCTTCGTTTGTTCCATCTGTTGTGATTCCGGAACCCAAGCGAACACTTCACGGAATACGTCCTGTACCGTATCTACCGGGATAACGCGCAAGCCATCCAGATTCTCAAAAATGGACTGCCAGTTCTCCGCGGGAATAATAACCGTCTTCGCTCCCGCCTGAAAAGCAGCCTCCACCTTGGCCAGCACGCCACCAATTGGCTTAACCCGACCATGAATACTGATCTCGCCAGTCATCGCTGTCTCATGATCTACAGGGCGCCCCTGAATGGCTGATGTAATGGCAGTCGCCATGGCAATCCCGGCTGATGGACCATCAATAGGCGTCCCACCTGGGAAATTCACGTGTAAATCGTAATCATTCGGACGAATACCCATGGCTTTTAATACGGTTAACACATTTTCAACCGAGCCTTTAGCCATACTTTTTCGCCGGAGTGTACGCGAACCGCCTCCAATCTCTTCTTCATCCACAACGCCTGTAATGTTGATTCGGCCTTGATCTTTAAGAGCCGGAACAGCAGACACTTCGATTTCCAAAATGGTTCCCATATTGGGTCCGTATACCGCCAAGCCGTTAACAAACCCCACCTGTGGCTGTGAAGGGACCTTCCGGTCAGGCCGTGGCTGAATCTGGCTGCTACCAGCCACCCACTCTACATCGGACGCCTGAAGCGTCTCACGCTTCTCTGTCAGCGCAAGTCCAGCAGCCAGCTGAATGATATTGACCGCTTCACGTCCATTGGTTGCATATCGCTTGACCACATCAACGGCATCCGGACATGGACTGAATCCTATTTTCTGAACAGCATCTTCTGCAATTCGTCCAATCTCTTCAGGCAACAAAGGACGGAAATAAACTTCCATGCAGCGCGAACGCAAGGCCGGTGGCAGTTCATGAGGGGAACGTGTCGTTGCTCCAACAAGGCGGAAATCGGCCGGCAGGCCATTTTGAAAAATATCGTGGATATAAGCAGGAGTATGCGTGTCTTCCGAGTTATAGTACGCACTCTCCAAAAACACCTTGCGATCCTCCAACACTTTCAACAGCTTATTCATCTGAATCGAATGCAATTCACCAATTTCATCAATAAACAGCATTCCCCCATGCGCTTTCGTCACAGCCCCCGGTTTCGGTTGAGGAATACCTGCAACGCCCATGGCTCCTGCTCCCTGATATATCGGATCATGAACCGAACCAATTAAGGGGTCCGCTATACCACGTTCATCAAAACGGGCTGTTGTTGCATCCAGCTCGGTAAATTTCGCGTCTGGTTTGAAAGGAGAAGATGGATTCTTCTTGGCCTCTTCCAGCACCACCCTTGCGGCAGCTGTCTTCCCGACCCCGGGAGGGCCATAAATGATAACATGTTGCGGATTCGCACTGCATAATGCAGCTTTAAGGGCACGAAGCCCGTCCTTTTGCCCAACAATATCATTAATGGTCGCGGGACGTGTCTTCTCCGACAGCGGCTTGGTGAGTGAAATCGAACGCAGCTTGCGCAGCTTCTCCAGTTCCTTGCGAGATTCACGCTCAACGGCACTGCGGTTTGTTTTCTGGCCACGCAGCAGGTTCCAGAAATACAAACCAATCACCACTCCAAAAAATAACTGAATCAACATTATGAACATTCCGAAATCACCCATGTCTCAACATCCTCCTTCTGTCCCTATTCTCATATGAGATCATGCTAATACTTGGTAGTATAGCCTTTTCAACGAGACGTAAACGGGCAATGCAGAATTTGTATACGAGAATATAAAAAGCCCGCCATCGCTGGCGAGCTTTTGTAGTAACAAGATATGAATCAATCAGTGCGAACGACCAGGAATAACACCTGTCTCTTCGTAGGCTTCGACGATTTTGTCGATCTCTTTTTTCAATTCCTCAACCATAATTTCTTCAGGCACTTTACGGATCATCTTGCCGTGACGGAACAAGAGACCTTCTCCACGAGCACCGGCAATCCCGATATCCGCTTCTTTAGCCTCACCTGGACCATTAACCGCACAACCCAACACCGATACTTTAATCGGCACCTTAAGTTTGGAGATATACTCTTCCACTTCGTTAGCAATGGAGAACAAGTCGATATCCAAACGTCCACATGTTGGGCAGGAGATCAAAGTAGCTGCATTCGTAATGAGTCCAAATGTTTTGAGCAGATCACGAGCGACTTTAATTTCTTCTACCGGGTCCGCACTCAGTGAGATCCGCATCGTAGAACCAATACCCATGGACAACAAGGCTCCCATACCTGCAGAGCTTTTGATCGTACCGGAGAACAGTGTACCTGCTTCGGTAATCCCCAGATGCAACGGATACGGAATAATTTGAGCTGCTTTAGTATAAGCCTCAATGGCCATCGGCACATCCGATGCTTTGAGAGACACGATGATATCATGGAAATCAAGCTCTTCCAAAATACCAATGTGATACAATGCACTTTCTACCATAGCATCTGCCGTAGGATACCCATACTTCTCCAGAAGATGGTTTTCCAGAGAGCCTGCATTTACTCCGATCCGGATCGGAATACCGCGGTCTTTACAAGCCTTAACCACTTCTTCCACTTTAGCACGTTTACCGATGTTCCCTGGATTAATCCGTACTTTATCAATGCCGTTCTCAATCGCAAGTAAAGCCAGCTTATAGTTGAAATGAATGTCCGCTACGAGCGGGATATGAATGCGTTTCTTGATTTCCTTGATGGCTGCGGCAGCTTCCTCATTATTCACCGTAACACGTACAATTTGACAGCCCGCTTCTTCCAGTCGCAGAATCTCTGCAACCGTTGCCTCAACATCTGCCGTTTTGGTTGTACACATACTTTGGATAATGACTTCGTTACTGCCACCGATCGTTACGTTTCCCACTTTCACGGGACGTGTATCCTGTCTTAAATACATGAGTGATTTCTCTCCCCACAACGTCAAAGCTCCACCCTGACAGAGACATGAATTCGCCTTCTGCCAAAGTGGAGAACTGACAAGTCTATATTTCAGAGTTCAACGGGATTCCCGGCCACATTTAGGCGCTTTCTTCCTGCTTATCGTCCTTTGATTGGCTTAGTTCAGGCACAACTCTTTTCTCAACAACTTCTTCAGTAATGACACAGTTCGTAACATCTTCACGTGAAGGCACTTCATACATGATTTCAAGCATGATCCCTTCAATGATGGCACGTAATCCACGTGCACCTGTGTTACGTTTAATTGCTTCTTTTGCAATCGCGAGCAATGCAGCTGGTTCAAATACCAGATTCACATTATCCAGCTCAAGCAGTTTTTGGTACTGTTTGGTAAGCGCATTTTTTGGTTCGGACAGAATCCGTACCAACGTATCTTCATCCAGCGGCTCCAACGTGGAGATGACTGGCAGACGGCCTACAAACTCCGGAATCAGACCAAATTTCAGCAAATCTTCCGGCAATACCATACCCAGGTATTCACCTGGTTTCAGATCTTTTTGCTCAGAAACGGTATTGAAGCCAATGACTTTTTTACCGATCCGGCGTTTGATCATTTGCTCCAGACCATCAAAGGCACCGCCGCAAATGAACAGGATGTTCGTTGTATCGATCTGAATGAATTCTTGATGAGGGTGTTTACGACCACCTTGTGGTGGTACAGAAGCCACAGTTCCTTCAAGAATTTTCAAGAGAGCCTGTTGCACACCTTCACCCGATACATCACGAGTAATGGATGGGTTTTCGGATTTACGCGCTACTTTATCAATCTCATCGATATAAATAATGCCACGCTCTGCTTTTTCCACATCATAATCAGCAGCCTGGATCAGTTTGAGCAAGATGTTCTCTACATCCTCACCCACATAACCTGCTTCTGTTAATGACGTAGCATCCGCAATAGCAAAAGGTACATTCAAAATTTTTGCCATCGTTTGTGCAAGCAACGTTTTACCCGAACCCGTAGGTCCTAACAGCAAAATGTTACTCTTCGACAATTCAACGTCTTCAATCTTGCTTTGTGTGTTAATCCGTTTGTAGTGATTATACACTGCAACAGACAATGATTTTTTCGCTTGTTCCTGTCCAATAACATATTGATCCAGAATATTACGAATTTCTTTTGGTTTTGGAATATCTTTGAGGTCTATTTCTTCATCATGACCGAGTTCTTCCTCAACGATTTCGGTGCAAAGTTCGATACATTCATCACAAATGTACACGCCTGGTCCAGCGACCAGCTTGCGCACCTGCTCCTGAGATTTACCGCAAAAAGAGCATTTCAGTTGCCCTTTCTCATCGTTAAATTTAAACATGAAACCACCCCTTTAGGAATTGATCGGTCTACTGAGCACCTGGTCAATAATGCCGTACGTCTTAGCTTCTTCAGCGCTCATGAAGAAGTCACGGTCTGTATCCCGCTCAATTTTCTCAAGAGGTTGACCCGTACGATCGACGTATATTTGATTCAGTTTCTGACGTGTTTTAATAATCCATTCTGCGTGTATCTTAATATCCGCAGCCTGTCCTTGAATACCGCCAAGCGGCTGATGAATCATTACTTCGCTGTTCGTCAGCGCATATCTCTTGCCAGGTGCACCGGCTGTTAGCAATAACGAGCCCATGCTTGCTGCCATCCCTACGCAAATGGTAGATACATCCGGCTTGATAAATTGCATCGTATCGTATATACCCATCCCTGCGGTGACAGAACCACCAGGTGAGTTAATGTACAAGCTGATATCCTTCTCAGGATCGTCGGCTGCCAAAAACAAAAGCTGTGCTATGACAAGATTGGCTACATCGTCATCAATCGCACTGGTTAGAAAGATAATGCGATCTTTCAGCAAACGTGAATATATATCGTAAGACCGCTCGCCTCGATTGGTTTGTTCTATAACCATTGGCACCAGACTCATGAGACCAACCTCTTTTCTACATGTAATTAGACATAGGCCACCTGTAAAGCAAACCCAAATTCATTCTAACACTTTCCTGTGACAATGTCATTTTTCACAAGAGGGGTCAGACATCAGTTTGATTACTTTTTTAGCCTGATCATATTTAACCATGTTTTCTATGTATGTGCAAATTGAAGCCATCCTATGCCGTCTTGCCGTTTTTTATTTGCATGAAGTACATAGGTATGTAAAAAGTGTACACAGATCAATAAAATTAGTGTTCATCCATATAATTACTTCATTTTCTATAAAATGGATGTCATAATTTAAAAATAAGGCACGCAATAACTCACGTGCCTTATCGTTTATTCAACTGACAAGATGATAGCAGCTTGTCTTATTTTTCGTCAGCTTCTGCAACAACTTCTTCGGCTGGAGCTTCAACTGGCTCAACAACTGTGCTGTTCTCAACAAGAACATCAATCGTTTTACGCAGTTTCACTTCATCGCGAAGGCTGTCCAGGGAACCATTACCTTCGAGGATGCCACGGATCTCATCAGCAGGACGCTTGTAAGATTCAGCCATTTTCTCGAGTTCTTGATTCACTTCTTCGTCAGATACTTCAATGTTTTCCGCTTTACCTACAGCTTCAAGCACCAGGTTGTTGCGAACACGTTTGGAAGCATCTTCTTGCATTTGTCCTCTCAGGTCAGCTTGAGTCTGGCCGGAGAAGCTCAGGAACATTTCAAGGTTCATACCTTGGTTACGCAGACGGTTGTCGAAATCACGCATCATGTTTTGTACTTCGCTGTCAACCATTGCAGCCGGAATGTCCACTTCAGCGTTCTCAGCCACTTTTTCTACAACTGCATTTTCTTGTGCAGCTTTGGCTTCGTCAGCTTTACGGGATTCCAATTGTGTTTTCAGGTCAGCTTTGTACTCTTCAAGTGTGTCGAATTCGCTAACATCTTTAGCAAACTCATCATCCAATGCAGGAAGCTGTTTGCGCTTGATTTCGTGAATTTTCACTTTGAATACTGCTTGTTTGCCAGCAAGTTCTGCTGCATGGTAGCTCTCTGGGAAAGTCACTTCTACGTCTTTGAAGTCACCTGTGGACAGACCCACAACTTGCTCTTCAAATCCAGGAATGAATGTGTTGGAACCCAGTTCCAGGGAATAACGTTCAGCTTGTCCACCTTCGAAAGGTACACCATCAACGGAACCGTCGAAGTCGATTACTGCAACGTCGCCGTTAGCAGCGGAACCTTCGTCGATTACAACGAGTTCAGCGTGACGTTGTTGAAGACGCTCAAGTTCTTCAGCCACTTCTGCATCCGTTACTTCACCTTTTGCTACAGCAACTTCGATTCCTTTGTACTCACCCAGAGTAACTTCAGGTTTCACAGTTACTTTCGCTTTGAACTTGAATGTTTGTCCTTTAGCGAATTGTTCAACATCTACGTCAGGACGATCAACCGGGAAAATATCCGTTTGGTCGATTGCTTCTGTATAAGCTTCAGGAAGCAAAATGTCGATTGCTTCTTGATAAAGGCTCTCTACACCAAAACGTGCTTCGAAGATGGAACGTGGTACTTTACCTTTACGGAATCCAGGTACGTTTGCTTGTTTAACCACTTTATTAAAAGCTTTGTCGAGTGCTGCAGTTACACGATCCGCATCCACTTCAACCTCAAGAACCCCAAGGTTCTTCTCTATCTTTTCCCAAGTTGCTTTCATTGTATACTTTCCCCTCCAAAATTCACATGTTCACGTAGGCAATCACGTACAAAATAACCATTTTAGTATAAACAAGATTAGATTCTTTTTCAAGGGGAATCCCTTGATACAGTTTAAGGAAAACGTTTCCGGCCTCGATTAGCCGTCCAAACCGGCAGATACAAACTGCTTCATGGAACGATAAGCCTGCTCCAGGCGAAAGCGCATCGCGCCTGTCACAGCATACATTGAGCGTGTATTCTCCTCATCATGCGAACCACCAAGACTGTCTGCAACGGTCATATGTAGAGCTGCTGCCCATATATCTGTCATGGAATCATTTTCTTCCAGCATCGATATATAATCGCGGGTTCCATACACCGCCATGACATATTGTATCCACAGTTCCTGGGCAAAATAAAAGAGCGTAGGTTCATGAACCTCCGTCTGATCTGCCACTCGTTCCAGAATCTGAACAATTTGGAGCGGGAACTCCTCTGGTTTAAGAGGCACGGTATCGATCTCGACTTCAACCTGCTCTTCGCCTCTCGTAAACAGGATCATACCTTGAACACCTCGGCGACGCAAGGTCTGCAGCACCCGGAATTGAAGAAGAGGGTGAAGCGACTTGTCTTTTAACCAACTGGTAAGCGCCTCGTCAATCTTCGGCAGATCCAGATAGGCCAACTGCTCCAAAGCCAGCATTGTCTGTTCGGACAGCGGCTCCTCCATTACTGTACGAAGCATCTTATCTGCATAGCCATCATCCTGTTCAAGCTTCATTCGAGCATGATGCCGTGCCATGTCTTCCTCACTAATCTCTTCTTCCTCTTCTCGTTCTTCAAGAACGGCAGGCGAGGTTTCTTCATATTGAGGGAATGCTGCCTGAAGCCATTCGAGCAGGGCCCGCCATTCATCATAATGCCGCTCTTCCTGTCCCTGACATTGCAGCAAAAAGTGAAGCAATTTCATCGCTTCACCATACCGTTCATTTTCAAGCATAACTGTCAATTGAATCTGGTAATAGTCCAGCGTCTTAGGAAACAGCACAATATTGTTGTTATGCTCGGTTTCCGGGGTCGTGGATTCCTTAATGGGAGCACCTCCTCTATATCCTGAATCTCCAGTTGGAATCAACCTAAATAGATGTATATATTAAAACGATTGTCGATCTATTTTTTGAGTTCTCCTGATATTCTAACATAACCTTAAATATAATGAAAAAAACGTTACTGCCGCCAAATATCATATACGAAAAACAGTTTAAAATAAAATGCTTGATATTCCTGTATGCATATGATAAAATCAGTTTTGCTTGAAAAAATTCATGTCTCAGTAGCTCAGCTGGATAGAGCAACGCCCTTCTAAGGCGTCGGTCGGGGGTTCGAATCCCTCCTGGGACGTATTAAAAAGAAACTTCCTTCGGGAAGTTTTTTTGCGTTCTGGGGGATGAGAACCCCAATGGTTCGTCGAAGCATTCGCTTCGTTTCATGCTCTGTCGCTTAATTGGAACGTTCGCATTTGCTCCTTATATGGACGACATGTTGCAGTATCGAAGATCTAACGAATCTAGGACACTCTATTCCCCCCATATTAAGTATCATGGAATTCTAACGAATCTTAGAGAGCTTATTTCAACAATTCAAGGTTGTTACCTCACTCATTTGCAGTAAGTTGCCTGATTAACGTTGCTGAGGTTCATTAGAATCTGAACATAGTGATTATCCGTTCTATAAGACCTCTTCGATTCGTTAGAGTTTGTCAGGTCCAAGATGGTCCGAGGCCCGCGCACTTGTGGGTGCTTTTTTTCATTTCATTGCTCAATATTGACATAGAATGTTATGCTTGCGGAGTGGATAATGTAACAATCCATACATATCAACTTCTTAGGAAACAGGAGATTTTATCAATGTCATCTTCAGTACAGCAGCACTCGTCCATCCATGCCGAGGAAGAACATTCTTCGACATCCAAAAGATTCGGCCTGTTATTAGCAGGCATTATCGTTATCGCCGCTACCATGAGGTCACCGATCACGGCAACCGGACCTGTAGTGGAGATGATCCGCTCAGATACAGGTATTGGCCATACGATGGCCGGGCTTTTGACCTCACTACCTTTGCTCGCCTTTGCAGCAGTCTCTCCTTTTGCACCACGTCTTGCCAAACGGTTAGGACTCGAATCTGCTCTGCTATTGGCTGTTATCATCGTGACCACTGGAGTGGCCTTGCGCTTGTTGCCTTCCGTTCTCTCCTTATATACTGGAACCGCAATATTGGGATGCGGCATTGCATTAAGCAACGTGCTTTTGCCAAGTTTGATCAAACGTGATTTTCCGTTGCGGGTGGGTATCGTCACCGGATTATACTCTGTATCCATGAACATATTTGGCGCCATCGCCTCAGGTGTGAGTGTGCCCTTAGCCGGAGCAACATCTATGGGTTGGCGCGCTTCGTTAGGCGTGTGGGCCCTGTTGTCCATACTTGCGCTTCTCTTGTGGCTCCCCCAGATCGCCGCAGGACGTAAGCAGATGTTATATGTTACCTCCCAGAGCGAAGGGACACCCGTGCGTCTAAGAACCTCTAAACTAGCCTGGTTCATTACTTTATTTATGGGTCTGCAATCTCTAATATTCTATACGACGATTACCTGGCTACCCGAAATTCTCGCTGAGCAAGGATTCAGCCCCACTTCAGCAGGGTGGATGCTCTCCTTGATGCAGATGGTTAGTGTACCAGCCACCTTTATCGTTCCGATCCTCGCCGGCCGAACGCGAGATCAACGTGTTCTAACCGCGATAACGTGCTCTTCTTTAATTGTCGGGTATGCATTATTGTTAAGTGGCATCGCTTCGCTCGTTACCATCGGCGTCACGTTGGCAGGAATAGGAGCTGGAGCTTCGTTTGGACTGGTAACCATGTTCTTCGTCCTTCGCTCAAAAGATGCCAGACAAGCTGCCAGCCTGTCCGGTATGGCCCAGTCCTTCGGATATATGCTGGCGGCAGTGGGACCTCTACTGTTCGGCATGCTTCATGACTGGACAAAAGGATGGACCCTTCCGCTGCTCATACAGGTCATTCTGGCCATTGCTTTACTAATCGCAGGGCTTCAAGCAAGCAAAAATCGGATGATCGGTTAGTCATACCATTCATTTATAGAAACAAAACGGCCTCCATCCTGAAAATCAGGATGGAGGCCGTTTATGCATAGAACAATTCCTTCATTAATTTAATCAGTTTCAATGAGGAGGAACTTATTTCACTTTTACCTTAATCGTGTCTGTGCTGGTAACTCCAGCTGCGTTAATTAGCTCTGCCCGATACGTATACGTGCCCGATTTTTTCCCGGACAGTGTAGTCACGGCACTTTGCGGAAGAGGTGTTACCGCACGGAGTTCTTGCGTGTCGATCAACTTATCATTTTCATAAAGACGATACTCTGTAGCGTTGGTCCCCCACCACAGGTTCATGGTCACCTTATAATGGCCATCGCCATCCCAGTTATCCTGAGAGAGAACCGCTTTGCCTGGCGCTGCGTTGGTCACCCTAACAGTCAACGTCTGACTCCGTGTTGTTCCCTTGTCGTTAGTTAGCTCGGCCACATACGTATATGTGCCATTGGCTTTGCCTGTGATCTTCGTCTGAGCAAACTGCGCCCAAGGCGCGTTGTAAGTCAACTTCTGCGTATCAACCAAAACTCCGTCCTCATATAACTTGTAGCTAGTTCCGTTCTCGCCCCACCACAGGTTCATTGTAACGATATACGAGCCCTCTGGCAGGCCGTTACCTATCCAGTTATTGTGAGACAATACAGGCGTACCTGGCGCCTTGGTAGCCGGAGTTTCAGGTTCGGTCTCCACGGCTTCCAACTTCAGTACCGTATTGGCTGTACCCGAAAGCCCCTGTTGGTCTTTTACCGTAAGTTCAACGGCATACTCGCCTGCTTCAAATCCTTCTAAAGGAAGGCTAAAGGTGGCATCAGCTTGTACTTCAAAGACTCCCTCTTTATAAACCGAACCATCCTCTTTTTTCACAACATACGTTGCTTCCAGGGAAGCTGCCGGATCAAACGTGATGTCCCATCCGCTGGCAAGCGCAGGAGCAACACGGAAGTACAAATCTTCCACGCTACCATTAAGGACAGCAGACTCATCCGCTTTGAACTCCAATGTTTCTGGTGCAGTTACAACCGGAGCTGTCTTTTTCACCAAAAATGGCGAAGTGTCTTCCTTATAGGTTTTGCCGTCTGTACCAATGGTAGTGATATCAACGGTGTATAAACCATCCGGAATCTCTGTCACTTCATCGGTTGTGTAATCCGCATATGTGCCGTTCCAAGCAAGATTGTATCTTGTATTTGCATTGAAGTTATAATAGTTACCGAAAATGGAGCCGATATAACCATCTTGATAATATCCACCTTCCGGATCAAGACCATCAAAAATCTCAATCAGGGCGAATGTCATCGGATTATAGAATTCCATCGCTACATTAAGGGTATCCAACGTACCATCAGCCTTCAATGGATAGTGGAATGGATTTTTTTCAGTGCCTTTTACAGTTTCAATATATTTAACTCCACTCAACGTAACGTTGAAATGAGCAACATATGGCACACTAAACGTATTGGTTCCGTTCGAAAGCTCAATGTATCCTTGTGCTTCTGTAGTCGCAGTAACCCCTCGTGGAACGGTGATTGTTACTGCAAGTTCTTCCTCACCATTCAGTGTGAAGGAACTTTTGTCTACTGCAACAGATACACCAGCGACATTACGAGTAGGATTCACATTTACGGTGTAATCCCCACCACTACCATTCAACGCCTCAACTTTAATCGTTTTGGTGATCGTCTTTTCATCTGTGCTCAGGAAATTACCGTAGTTGATGCTTCCGGTGATATTCTCCTTTTCAACAACAGCGCCACTTTCGGTGTATTGAGTTACATCAAGCACTTTGACAAAAGCAGCAGGATCGATGGTGTTCACAGCCTGAATGCGGCCAGCACCTTGATCAAATACATCAAACTTGGTTGTATCCAGCACTTTACTATTGTTCATGAGCGCAACTTTGATATCAAATGGCGTCCAGTCCGGATGCTTCTCAATCAACAGTGCAATCAACCCTGCTACATGAGGTGTAGCCATACTTGTACCTGATTTACGATCATAAGCTTGTGCGTAATCTGCGTCTGGCTCATCCTTGCCGTAGGCAGGAATCGTAGACAGAATGCTTGTACCTGGTGCAACAATATCCGGTTTGATGTCCAGCGTTACCTTGGCAGGTCCACGTGAACTGGATGAATTCATCTCATCGCCCGGAGTTTGAGAACGTTCAAAATCACTAAAGCTCACTTCAACGGCTTGTCCTGCGTCTAGATCAGCCTTGATAACCTCTCCATCTTCTTTGGACATGCTCAGTGTTGGAATGAGTTCAAAGTTATCGCCCAGACTTACACCGATTGGACCCGGGATGTTGTTATATACGATAACAGCCACGGCTCCAGCCGCTTTGGCATTGGCGATTTTCTCTACAAATGCGAGTTCACCACGCTGTATTAATGCCACTTTACCTGTAAAATCCTTACCTTCAAAATCAGTTGGCTTACCCAGTGCTGCAAATTCAAGCTCATATTTCCCTGTCAAAACAGTCTCAGGGTCTGCTGACAGGCTCCATCCCATCAGATCCAAACGGTAAACCGACTCTGTAACGGCCAGTGGAGTTTCAGTTGGAGCAATTACAGACTCTTCTTCCACAGGAGCAGCTTCAGGAGCAGCTTCAACCGGTGCAGAAGGCGATGCAGATGGCGTATTTTCTTCAGTTGCAGTTTCTTCTACATTCGAAACTCCAGCTTCGTCAGAAACTGCATCCTCCACAGTTGCTGCACTTTCTTCAGTAGCAGTTGCGGGTACACCTTGCTCCGAACCTTCAGGCTCTTCTGTTCCAGGTGCCGTCCCCAGTTCAGGAGATGGTTCAACCTCTGGCACCGGTTGTTGTTCAGGCAGGGTCTCTTCGCCTTCTTCACCAATCCAGAAGTGAGTATCCGCTGTAATAAGCTGACTAGGTCCTGTAGAGTTACCTACCGTAATAGCCATGGCAGACGCCCCCGGAGAACCGAGTGTATAACGGTTTGGTCCGTCATTGCCACTGGCAACTACTGCTGTCACACCAGACAGCATCGCATTATTCAGGGCTACCGAGGTAATATAACTTGGATCGTTAGCGGCATTCCCCAAAGAGAGATTAATTATATCCATGCCATCTTCAACGGAACGATCAATTCCGCCGAGCACCCATGAGGTTTGACCACTACCATACGGCCCAAGTACACGGTATGCATAGATATCTGCTTCAGGAGCAACGCCAACAATCCCGTAATCCCCTGCTTCACGAGCAGCAATGGTACCGGCTACGTGCGTACCGTGGGATGTGTAAAAGGCACTTCCCCTTTCGTTAAACTCAGGTTCCCCTGAACTTTTCCATTCTTGATATGTCGCTTCATACGGATCATTGTCGTTACCAACAAAGTCCCATCCGCCTTTGTAAGCTTCCTGCAAATTAGGATGTTCATAGTCAATCCCTGTATCGATGACACCCACTTTGATGCCATTTCCTTTGTAACCCAGATCCCATACTTCAGGTGCACCAATAAAAGGCGCCGTGTCTTTCATGTACGGGTTCACTTCATCTGTCTCAGGCGCTATTGTAAATTCAAGGTCAGGATATACACTGACCACGCCAGGTATTTGAAGCAATTGTCCCACTTGGTTTCCTTTAAGCTCAATCGCTACACCATTCAGGGCATATGCATATTCTTCCAATACTTCATGTTTGATTTTCTTCTGAGTGAGGCTATGTACAAATGACTGTTGTTGTTGCTCAACTTGAGTCACAGCCTTTGTTTCCATAGAGGAGGTAAAAGATTTTCCGGAGAGGGTTGATTCACCTTGCGCTACTGCAACAGGTTTATTGGAAAGCTCAACGATCACTCGGGTGTTCTCTCCACCCAGGCCTTCCAAGCTTTTATCCAAAAATGGATCTGCGGCAAGTTTGGCTTCCCGTCCTGCCAGAATCTCTCTCCATTGTTTGGCTTCGGCTGTACTGGGTAAGTTCTCAAGCTGAATAACTGAATCTGCGGGAGCGGCTCCAGCCGCGGGGAGAATAATGGAAAAGACCATCAGAACACTTAATAACGTGGATATCAATCGTTTACTCAAGGCTTTGCCCCTCCTTTTAAATGTGAATACCTCACCATATGATGGGTTCCTGCTGTTCGCACGTACTGCAATACGCACTCCAATTTCACCACCTATCTGCAAGAAGATTGACCCTTGGTAAATTATTCTATCAAAATACCACATTTTCCTTCTAAATACTTACATAAATGATATAAAAATTACTTATATGGGTCTTGAGTATGATAAAAATTTCAACTTGTAATTATTTGTCGTTTGAATATTACATTTTTAAAATAATGCATCAAAAAAAGACCAAGTGCCTCTTTATCAGTAAGAGATTCTTGGTATACAGGTGAAGTTTTTTAGTGAACAAAGGGTAAATGTAATTCGTTTAACATTGATAAATATCACAAAAACCAACTTCATTCTGGCTTCACGGCTTCAATACGCAGACGCTTGTAATCTGCATACAGAGCATCACCTTTCCAAAGGTAAGGCATTACGATTTGACTGGTTTCATGGCATATTTGTTGTATCTCATCATGACTGAAACCTTCAAAATAGTCTCCTCCAAAATGAGCCAACCAGCCTACTATACCCTGCTCACCATCTTCCAATCTGGTAGGACGGTCATAGTGATAGGCATGACGCACCAGAAATCCGCCTTGTTCTAAAATATGGCTATATTCTCCGATCGACGGAAAATACCAAGGATTACGTTCAGAAGCACGAATGCCCGTGTTTCGCTCGACAACTTCCTCTAGTGCATTCACAATGGTCTGCACGTTCCCTTTACCACCGAATTCTGCTACAAAACGCCCCCCGGGCTTCAAAGATTTCCATATACTATCCACCACTAATCTCGGACTTCGCATCCAGTGCAGGGCTGCATTGGAGAAGACGGCATCGTACAGTCTATTCGTCTCAAACTGATGACCGTCTCCTTCCACGAACTCGATTCCAGAGAATTTCTCCCTCGCACGGCGAATCATGTCCGGCGATGCATCCATACCCATAACTTCAGCTTCGGCCAGAGAAATCTCATACGTCAAATCCCCCGTCCCGCAACCCAGATCAAGAATGTATTCCCCTCTTTGGGGTTGAAGCCAAGAGATCAGGTTTTTGCCATATTCAGAGACAAAAGCCAGCTTGTTGTCATACTCATCTGCATGCCATTGATTTAATGATTTCATGGATACCACCGTCGCTTTCGTTATTGATATCCTCATTGTGGCATAGAATTGTTTATTATTTAAATATATAAATTCTATATTATTTATAGGTATAACCAATAAACCGATTTTCCCCTGAACGCAAAAAAAACTTCCCGAAGGAAGTTTTCTTTTTACGTCCCAGGAGGGATACTCTCCTTGCAGTCGAGACTGCGAAGTGGTGCTAACGAAGCGGATGCTCCGACGAACCATTGGGGTTCTCTTCCCCTGAACGCAAAAAAAACTTCCCGAAGGAAGTTTTCTTTTTACGTCCCAGGAGGGATACTCTCCTTGCAGTCGAGACTGCGAAGTGGCGCTAACGAAGCGAATGCTCCGACGAACCATCGGGGTTCTCATCCCCTGAACGCAAAAAAAACTTCCTGAAGGAAGTTTTCTTTTTTACGTCCCAGGAGGGATTCGAACCCCCGACCGACGCCTTAGAAGGGCGTTGCTCTATCCAGCTGAGCTACTGAGACAAATATGTATAATAAATTTTCGGCGCGTTTCTTATTATACTCTGATTTCTATATTTTTCAATAGTTTTATAAAAAAATTAATAATTATACTAAAACGCGAGTTCAAAAGGCATCTTCATAATCAAGAGCGGACCTTTTGAACAACCTCTATACATGTACTTACCGTATTATTCTCATACTCCAGTCCCTTTGAGAATATGATAGCTTGAACCAGGTTATATTGAGGAGATTGGGACATTTAGAGTAAGATGAACATCAGACATTTTCAATGTAAGAATTGCTGGGTAATCTTTTGCATACATACATTTCAATGATGCATTGAAGGAGAGAATCGTCATGAGACAACTTTTATCAGCCCTATCCTACTTTAGTATTTTCTTTGCCCCGTTCCTGTTTCCGATCATCGTATGGATTGTTGCCAAGGATGCATACATTGAGGGACATGCGAAACGCGCCTTATTCTCACATGTATTCCCCTTTCTTGCTGCCATTCCGCTATTTTATTTCTTCGTGACTGCACATAGCCTGGGTTCCGCCGTCGGCTTTGTCGTTCTATTCTTTGTGATCTACGGATTAAGCTTTGTATACAATGTGGTCAAAGGGATTCAAGTGCTGCGTGAGTACGCTTGATCACATCTCCACCTGAATCTGACCTCGCATAACAAAACCCGCCGTTCAACAACGGCGGGTTTTTCCAGTTACAGATGCAGTCACAGCAACCAGCAACACCAATAGATCACTGTCTAGTATGCGAAAAATTGAATTCGATCCCGCTATCAACACTTGTGTTGCAGGAACGTTCCACCTGTTAAGCCTTCCCGATTAGATAACGCTGAAGCGTTGGACCAAGCAAACCAAAAGAAAACAACTCATTTTGAAACTGAGCCTTGTCTTCCTCCACAGTCATTCCTTCGCTGTTCTCAAATGCGCTCTCTGTCGCCTCTTCAAACGCGGTATGCATATTATTGTTATACCAGTCGATCGCTGAATCAGAGTGATTGCGTACAATCCGAACGACTTCCAGTGAATTTCCAGGTTGAGTAGAGGCCACGTATACAAGTAATGACGGATCTCCGGCATTTCCAGGCTGCACTTCCACTTCTGCACAGGATAATCCGTCTACCTCGGTTAATCTGCGTATTTTAGCATCTTGAATGGCATACATTCGTCATCGCGCTCCTTTTCCTTTGTGCTTATCAAGTAGTTTGTTCAATCTGGTATCGTGTCTCTGGTGTGCCTAATCGGTAAATCTCCCGATACACCTGCTGTAATATCGTTTCATACGCCCGGTTAACGGACTCCTCCGGTGTATCTGGCCATGGGAATACCATGCCAGGAAAGGCTTCTTCCTCCTTTTCCTGCATGAGGTTCAGCAGTCCCAGTAATTGCTCCGCTTCCTGCGGCGTTGCCTGAATGATCCATTCATACGATGTTACCGACGGATCCGGAATAACGGAGCGGCCCATGACAGACACATAATACTTCATACTGTCCATTGCATGTTCTCTCCTTCACAGGCATGTTGAGGCCGTTGTCCCTAGAACTAGTTTCCGAAGAGGACAGACATTTTATGCCTGCTTTCGGCATATATTTGTTACGACTTCTGACGAAAAAGACAACATTTGCTGGTTGCCCGTAATTAGCAGCCATACGGATGAATGACTCGACCAAGAAAGGATGAACAAACCATGTGCGGTATTACCGGCTTCATACAGTGGAATCGGGATCTGACCCAGGAATCAGAGCTGCTGGTCCGTATGACGGATAGCTTGTCGAACCGGGGGCCCGACGCTTCAGGTACATGGATCTCCAATCCTTGTGCCTTTGGACATCGGCGTCTTAGTGTAATGGACCCCGAGAACGGGGCACAGCCCATGCATGCGTTACAGGGAGATACCTCCTATACCGTCGTGTATAACGGAGAACTATACAATGCACCCGAGTTGAAAAAGGAATTACTCCAGCGGGGGCATCAGTTCCGCACGCAATGTGATACGGAAGTGTTGCTCGCCTCTTATATTGAGTGGGGACCGGCATGCGTTGACCGGTTTAACGGTATTTTCGCTTTTGCCATATGGGATGGGGGACGCGAACAGGTTTTTATGGCTCGAGATCGCCTTGGTGTGAAACCTTTGTTCTACAGTAATGCCAAAGACACACTCGTATTCGGCTCAGAGCCCAAAGCTCTGCTCATTCATCCAGATGTAGAAGCCGCGGTTGGCCCGGAAGGATTGGCCGAAGTGTTTATCGTAGGACCTGCACGGACACCAGGACACGGCGTGTACTCTTCATTGAGCGAACTCAAGCCGGCACACGCGCTGATCTATAACCGAAACGGGATCCGAACCTATGCCTATTGGAAACTGGAAAGTCAGCATCACGAACATAACCTGGAGGAGACGGCAGCCGAAGTGCGAACGCTCTTGCAAGATACCCTGGAGCGCCAGTTGGCTTCGGATGTCCCAGTATGCTCTCTTTTATCGGGAGGACTGGACTCCAGTGCATTATCAGCATTAGCCGTGGATTATTACAACCGGACCGGGCAAGGCCAAGTCAGTACGTATTCTGTCGATTATGTGGATAACGCCAAGCATTTCCAGGCGCATTCTTTTCAGCCGGGTGCAGATGGACCCTGGATTAAGCGAATGGTGGATGAACTCAAGACCGATCATCACTGGATTGAGATCGAGAACGGAGAACTGGTTCATGCACTGACACAGGCCATGCTAGTAAGAGATCTGCCAGGCATGGCAGATGTAGACTCCTCGCTCTATCTGTTCTGTAAAGAGATCAAAAAAGGGGCCACGGTTGCCATTTCTGGCGAAGCAGCGGATGAGGTTTTTGGCGGTTACCCCTGGTTCCATCGGGATGAGATGCTGAACTCCGGTACGTTTCCATGGTCTGTAGCACCTGACATGCGAGCAGGGCTTTTATCGCCTGAAATACGAGAATGGATTCGGCCACTCGACTATTTAGCAGACCGCTATTCGGATGCAGTGGCTGAAGTGCCTCTTCTGGATGGGGAAACGGGTAAAGATGCACAAATGCGGGTGATGTCCTACCTGAACATTACACGTTTCATGCCTACACTTCTGGATCGCAAAGATCGGATGAGTATGGGGGCTGGGTTGGAAGTGCGGGTTCCATACTGTGACCATCGCCTGATTCAATATGTGTTTAATATCCCTTGGGAAATGAAAATAACGGGTGGGCGGGAAAAAGGTATTCTGCGTAAAGCACTCGAAGGTGTCCTGCCTGACGATGTGTTATATCGCAAAAAGAGTCCATACCCGAAAACACATAATCCGCAATATCTGGCCGCGGTTAAACAACAGGTGCTTGACATACTGGACGATCCAACCTCGCCAATTTTGCCTTTAATCGACAAAGCCCAGATTCGTAACTTAGCTTCTTCTCCAGATGCGGCATCGAATCTCCCGTGGTTCGGGCAATTGATGTCTGGTCCACAACTGTTCGCATATCTGACGCAGATCAATACCTGGTTGCGGACGTATAAAGTCGCTATTCGTTAACCTACCTTATCCTTGCTGCACATTGTTTCTTTATCATGACCAAAAAGGGTGCCCAGACAGCGGTTAGCTGTATGGACACCCTTTATTATACGAAAGGCTATATGCACCTACGCCCAACCTTCACCCACACTTTCTCTCAAGCCGGAGTTTCATTCAACTTTGAATTGACGGACAGTCTGTTGCAACTGCTCTGCCATGGACGAGAGATCATTGGCTGCAGAAGCGATCTCCTGCATTGCAGACAACTGTTCCTCTGAAGAAGCACTCACCTCTTCCGTTCCCGCAGCTCCACTTTCCGTCACTTCCATAATGGTTTTCATGGAAATACTAATCTGCTCTACACCTGCTGACATCTGCTCAATTGAAGCTGAGACTTCTTGTGTTTGACCCGCTACATTACCAACCGCTTCCCGAATTTCATTAAATGTAGCACCTGCCTGGTGAACAAGTTCAATTCCCTCTTGCACCTCTGCCGTGACTAAACTCATGGATTGAGCAGCGTTCCGCATCCCTTTCTCCATGGAGGCTACCAAAGGGGCAATCTGTTCCGCTGAATGTGCTGATTGTTCGGATAGTTTACGAACTTCTGTTGCTACAACCTGGAACCCTCTTCCATGTTCACCAGCTCTAGCAGCCTCAATTGCAGCGTTAAGGGATAAAAGATTGGTCTGAGCCGATATTTCAGAGATGCTATCCACCATTTTCACAATATCCCGAGAATATCTGCTCAATTCTTCAATAACTGCCGACAGACCTGAGACCGTATCATGTATGGAATTCATCTGTCCTACAGCGGATTCAACGGACTCACTGCCAGATACCGTCTTCGCTGAAACTTTCGTCGCTTCCTCGGACATATTCAAGGTGTTCATCGTAACCTGCTGGAAACCTGTCGTTAACTCATTCATCGTCTGGAATCCGTCACTGACCATCCGAACCTGAGTATCCATACCCGTCGCAATCTCCCCCATCGTGATGGCCACTTGTTCCGTGGCGGTGGATGTCTGCTCCGTACTTGCGGTCAGTTCCTCGGAAGAAGCAGCTACGTGTTCTGCGCTATTCCCAACCTGATGAATAAGTCTACGCAGATTCCCCGACATGATGTTGAAGGCTTGGGCCAGATCACCAATCTCATCCTTGTTACGAACTGTAATGGGTTCACCAGTCAGATCCCCGTCTGCAATGCGACTCGCGGCTAGAGCAACTGCAGCAACAGGCAAGGAGATCAGTCTGCCAATGATGAACGCTACGAGTGTTCCGATCAATATGGAAGCGACTCCAATAATAGTAATCCAACGAAGAACTTGAGCAATCTGAAGATTGGCATTCACAATGCCAGCATTCATGGAGTCTTGTTGATGTTTCTCCATATTATTGACAATGGCTTCAAACTCACCGATCAGACCTGGAGCTGTATCCTGCATTAATCTGGAGATCTCGTTGTTATTCCCCTGTCTTGTCAATGTCATAATATTCTGAGCAAATTGATGATACTTACTCATCGCTTCATCTGATTGTGTGAGGTAGTCTTTCATGCTCTGACTTGTAACCGTAGATTGTAATTCCTTGCTTAACGCTATGTAATCTTCATATGCCTTATTGAATTCATCTTCGTTAACGTCATTGTCTTCCATCACAAAATTCCTCAAAGCAATCTGTTGTGATTTAAGATCTATCGTCATATTTTTGATGAGCAGTAGTTTGCTTGTTCTATTATTGATTAATTCTGTATACGTTTTCTCAATGGATACAAATTGGGTATAGGCTATAACCGTTACAACCACCAGTAATAACAGCACAGATGAGAAACCCATAAGTAACTTGCGGCTAATTGATATTTTTTTCATGTCTATTCCCCCGAGATTCAAATAACGTGCGCGCTTCCCCGACATCGATCCCCCTTCCGCAGAGTAAAAAGAATAAGACTTTAGACCCATTATTAGATACATACACAGATTGTATGTATAAATACTATTCAAAACAGGGTCTTTTTTCCTATTTATATTAACCCAAAAAACACAGAATTTGAATCATAACCCCGGAAAAATATTTCAACACGAATAGTCAAGACCCTTTTATATCAAAAATATCAAACAATATGTAACTGAGAAAATCAAAAAAAACACACCTTTCAGCGTAGCACGTTCAAACCCATGGTCTGATCACGCCTACACTGAAAGATGCATTTCAGAGATATAATGAATATGAAATTCGGATCAAGGAATCAGGACCGGATTACGCTCCAGCAGCCCACTACCAAATGTTTCTCTGAAGGGCGAGTCCTCCATATGAATATAGCCGATGTAACAGCCACATTTTTTCATGCGACAAGGCCGATCCGCGGCCAAAGCTTGCAGACCATCGCGATACAGATGCCCAATGATCCGGCGATCCTTGTAACACCGCTTCACATGCCCTGACCCTTGTACATAAAATACTTCCGAACCCGCAGCACATCGTTTACCAAAGCTCTCGTAATCCTGCAAATTGCCCTCAAAAAGTGGATCAAGCCCGCGTAAAAACTGAATCTCTTCTGGCGTGTAATACTTGGGCCGATCCTTGAAGGCATTAACCCACATATACACATCATCCGGCAACGCTTGTCTCATGGACTCAATGGCGGAGAAAGCACTACGAAGTCCTACAGTACCGACACTAAAAGCAAGCCCCATCTGACGCAGGGTCAGACATTGTTTTACAAAAGAAGCCGCTTTTGTCTCACGAGGATGATACGTCGCCCAAAAAGCTGCTTTATTCGCATCCAACTCCTTCGCCCAATCCAGCTTGACGGACAGGTTGGTTTGGATCGCAACTTTATCCACATGCGGCATATGTGACAGCTCAACCATAGCTTCCCGATACCAGCGTCGTACCAACGCTTCACCATAAGGATTGAAGAAAATGGAGAAGCGGTGACCTTCGTCTTCCTGCGCCTTAACCCAATTCACAAATTGACGCAATTGTTGTTCATCCACTTCCAGCGTCTCTTTGGAATCGACGGTTTTGCTAAAAGGGCAGTATGGACAGTCGTAATTGCAGGAAGACAACTTGCCGCGATAATATAACGTCGCTCTCATGAGAAAACAAACCCTTCCATCTGTTCACGAATTTCGGCGGATATAAGCCAATCTCCAATTGCATCGGAGTAACCCAGTCCTTCTTCTGTCAGACGTAATACGCGTTCGCCTTCCTCCAGTTCAACCTGTCCCATATCTTCCGTAAACAACTCGCTAAGCCAAGGATAATCGGACATCACATCGGTACCGAAGCGCTGTTGGTAGTCAGACAACGTCAATCCCTCCCGATGCAGCAAGGCTTTCAGTATAAAGCGACGTCTCTGTTCCTCACGGCTTAACACGATACCATAATCGGCCACATCGTAGCGCTTAGTCGACACATAATCGGCAATGATACTCTGTGTGGCCTTGTAACTCACGCCGTACTTGGATGCATAGTGTACTTCACTCGTATAAGAGCGTGCGCCGCATCCCAGACCAACCATCCCCTCCTCCTGACAGCTATAAGGCAGAAGCACTTTGGAGGACGACTGTTCCTTGGCAAATCTGCGCATTGAATATTGCACATAACCTTTGCTTTTCAATATCTCACGTGCAGCTATATACAGCTCCATCCGAATATCAGGTCCCTGACGGCGGATATCATCAGGCTTCACGATTGTATTTTCCCGTGTATACAAGGGATAGATAAAGATTTCGCCCGGTTCGTAGGCCAGCACTCTTTCCAATGAATAGATCCACGATTCCACCGTCTGTCCTGGCAGACCATAGATCAGATCCAGATTTAACAATGGGAAATCATACCGAGTAAGCTTCTCAAGCGCTCGTTCGACCTCCTGCGGTTTTTGTGGACGATAGATGGCAGATGCTTCAGCTTCAATGAAACTCTGGATACCCATACTAATACGATCCACACTTCGCTCTTTCATAATGGCCAGCTTGGCGTCCGTAACGGTATCCGGCGACGTTTCCACCGAAATCGATGCTTGCATAGGGTCCAGCCCCATCACATGTTCAGCAATATCAAAAAGACGATTCAACTGAACCTCATTTAATAATGTAGGCGTTCCTCCACCAATCGCGAACCGGGAATACGGTCTTCGAGATGTAATGGGTGCCCACTGCTTCGCCTGACGTTCCAGCGCATCTACATAACGTTCATGCGTATCATCCCGTCGATCCGGCAGGGTGAACAGATTACAGAATCCGCAACGAGCAGCGCAAAAGGGAATGTGCATATATAAAAAATACGTATCGGTATTTTCTCGTTCCCACATTGGCCCCAGCGGCAGTGGTGGGTCAAGCTCACGATATGCGGTCTTGTGCGGGTATGAGTACAGATACGAACGATAAGGAAATGCGAGTACTTCACGCAGACCTGTAATTGTTGTATTGGATCCGGACTGATCGGAAAGGCCTGTTGTCATGGGTTGTGAATGATTGTCCATCGGTCTCCTCCTGTCTCCGGTTGTTATCATCATCATAAGATTAATACGTTAAGAGCAATACGTTCTATACTAAAAATTCACGGTATGGCACCGTCCAGACGACATCATGTGCAAGCCGGTGTCCTTGATAACCGTCTTCACCGTAAGCTGTACCATGATCGGAAAAAGCTAAACAAAAGGCAGGCCGGGAACGTTGCCTCATCGCCTCAAACAATGGCCCAAGAGCTTCATCTACGTAACGAAGTGCAGCTCGCTGGGTCTCCACCGAGTCCTCCTTGGCTCCTTCTACAAAGTACTTATTGGGACCATGAATAGCAGACACGTTCAAAAACATAAATATCTTTTCATCCGGCGGTATCTGTTCCAACAGCTTTAATGCATGCTGCACCTGATGTTCTGTCGATTTGGGGTTGGTTACCCCAAAGTTCATTCGCCAGTAGCTCTGCTGGAAATAGCCGGGCAATACTTTCGCAAGCGGGTTTTTTTTTGTAAAAAAAATGACGCCACCAATACAGATGGTACGGTAACCTTCAGCTGCGAACCCGGATACGATATCCGGTGTATCAAACAGCCAGGTATGCGGATGTGTCTTGAGTCCGGTATTCCGGGAATGGAATAATCTTACATGAGATGCCTTATCCGTATTGGCAGGTGTCGGCATAAAACCACCAAAAAAAGCATGGTGCGCCGCATATGTAAAACTGCCCGGGGTATGACGCTTCTCCCACGGACCCGAACCACATAGATTAGGACAATTCTCCTCTTCCAGCTTGGCTACGTCATATCGTAACGTATCCAGTGTAATCATTAACAGATCATGGGAGCCCACAATGGTGTTCATATCAGGCATGTTGAATAGGCTCCTTTCGTAAAAGTTCCATTTCCCACTCATAGGTTCCTAGGCCATGATGCATAACCCTGTATAACAGATCTCCAAACGGATTCACATCCAGTACATAGGCACGCGGATTCGAATCACTTGTAAGCATCACATCAATCCCGGCTGACCACGAGTTGGGAAAAGCAGACATGGCTGCCTGCGCTGCCGTCCGAACCAGCGACATCCGCTGTTCATCCAGACCAGCTTCAGCAGGCAACATACGTTCATTGCGCAGATGCAGATTGGTTATAGGGGTACGACTTAGTCGCATAATCGCATGGCCTGCCTGTCCACCCGCAACCAGTTGGCGAATATCATAGGCCCGCTGATCAAACGTGGCTTTGGGCATCCACCGTTCAATCTGTGCACCTTCTGCACATAACCAGTTCATCAACGCAGCAACCTCGTCACTACGGGTATACTTGCGTAAACGTCCTTCATTATAGAAAATCATCTTCCCCTGCGCCTGTTCCATTCCCATCGTCGTTACGGCGATTTCGTCACCTGTACGTGGGTTAATCTGATATGCGACAACGCCTGAGGCTCCGGAGCCGCACGCAAGCTTCACAAATACACGGTTCATACCCGCAGATTGCATCGCTGTACGCAAGTCAGTGTACCTTCGGATCGGCTGTGAAGACTGGAGCGTAGGAGGTACATGCACCCCATGAGAAGATAGATGCTGCTGACATGTTCTCTTGTCAAACATCAATTGAATGTCAGCAGGATCATTCATGAATCGAACTTCAGGCCATATTTCCCGAGTCTCACGGCCGATTCGATCTAGACATGCTTTCCAGCCGCGGAACCACTGAGCAGGGGCATAGATTCTTCCCCACTCCTGTTCCAGCGCAAGTACCTGCTCCGCTGAGAATGCCTCTGCTCCCATTTCATCTGTTAAGCATGACGTATCGTTCATAACTCCAAGGAATAACAATTCACGCTCTACTTCCCAATCCTCACCAGGAGCATCAATCCGAACGAGGGGCACAGGCAGATTGGAATCTACTATATCAACGATCGTTCGCCCCTGTCTCCAGTTCTGGAGCAATTGGGCATAAGGCAATACAACGGCAGGTTTCATCCCTAATCTATGCCTGGCCTCTTGCATCCCTTGCGTTCGCCGATTATGGGGATTTCCGATCAATAATAATGGCTGCTCCAGATCCAGATCAGGGACATCATCTGATTGATGCAGACTTTCAACTATTTTCGTAAAACCTGACATCCTCTACTCCGTTAACGACGGGTAACGCCAGTCATCCTCATCACTTTGTTGCTGGTCGCTAACATCTACGGATATATCCGATTGGTTCCAGCGACGGATCATTTCATCGGTCATGTAATGGTAACTTAGATCGAGATGTTTCAGCTGCTTGATCTTGTCACTGGCAAGTAAGGCCTCTGCCCCTTCATCGGACAACGTTCCTTGCGATAGATCCAGTACTTCAAGTTGATCCAGAATAGGTGCTTCCGCTGCTGCTTTCGCAATCTCATCCTGAATTTCACTGTCTTTCAGCCCCAAGTAAATCAGCTTTGGAAATAATCCTTTTTCTAACAAAGGCAGTACATCTTCAAGTGATCCATCGAAGCCATAATTATCGACGCCCAGATATAATTCCAGTTTACGCAATTCAGGCAATTTGGCATGGGTGATCGAAGATAACACTTCTTTTGGGAGACCGCCACAGATAATAATCAATTCTTCAAGCTTGGCATGCTGGAGCGGTTCCAGACTAAGGCCGCTACTGCCTTTGATCGAGAATGATGTTAATTCTGGAAAGGCACCCAATAAGGGAGTAAGATTCGTCTGAATAATCCACGACACTTCACATTCTTCGAATCCCATATCCCCGATGAACAGTTTCTTCAATGACGGAAAGCTTGAAGCCGACTCGATGAGTGTGCTCATGAACTCTTGAGGTGAGCTCTCATAAGCCTGTCCCCAATCTCCGATGACCAGACTTTCCAGTGAGCCGGCCTCAGGTTTAGCGGCCAAATCCTTAATTAATTTTTCCATACGAATGCCGTCCTCATAATCATCGTAGGATACAACAAGCTTCACTTCTTGCATGGGCAATTCCCTCCGTTTTAGGTTCATATATGATTCGTTATTTTGAATGTTAACCCATACCACACACAGCTTGCAACTTCTTCCAACTCCAGTCCCAATGGGATTCCCAATCATGCAACGTGAAGCATTTCTTATGTAGGTACAGGAACATACGTTCTGTAATAAAGTCTCGGAAATAGCCCCCATCATTAGGTATATCGAAGGAGCTTACCTAACCCCATTTGACAACTTCAATTCATACAAAAAAAGCGTTAATGGCTAGGGAATCATTCCATCGGAATGCTCCAGTCCTTCCATTAACGCTTTGATTGTTCACATATCATTAAAATAAAGCAAGATGTTTCCGCTTAGTCTCAGCCTTCAAGTCTGGATACGAGCGCTCTCAACGCATGACCACGATGGCTAATCGCCTGTTTTTGCTCGAGCGTAAGCTCTGCCATCGTCATCTCGTATTCAGGTACATAGAAGAGTGGGTCATATCCAAAACCACCAGCACCTGCAGCTTGAGCCGTAATCCAGCCTTCCGCAGTGCCTTCTGCTTCATACTTGTCTCCGGTTGTCGGATCGTACAGTACCAACGCACAGACGAATCGAGCGGGACTGAGGAGCGGCTGCTCCGTGTCCTCACCGGATTTCAACGATTCCAGCGTCTCCAGCAACTTCGCATTATTCTGTGCATCCGTTGCTCCTTCGCCTGCATATCTCGCTGAATATACTCCCGGCTCGCCGTCCAACAGATCTACGCAAAGTCCTGAATCGTCTGCCAGAACGGGCAAACCAAGCGCATCACCAACCGCTTTGGCTTTCTTCCAGGCATTCTCCGCAAACGTTACACCGTCTTCCACCACATCCGGCAACTCCGGATAGTCAAACATGCTCTTAACCTCTTTGCCAAGCGGTGCGAAAGCATGAGCGAATTCACGGACTTTACCCGCATTGCGGGTTGCAACAATGAGGATTGGGCTGTCCAAACTCATCTTAAGCTTCCCCTAATCCACGTGCGCCAATCTTGAGCGCAATCGGTCCAAGCACTTCTTTTTGACGCTCGATCATTTCCAGAATTCCCTGCTCGCCCAGTTCCAACATCGCGTTCAGCTCACGGCGATCAAATGGTGCTTCCTCGCCTGTTCCCTGAAGCTCGACGTATTTACCGCCGCCTGTCATCACCAGGTTCATATCCACCTTGGCTTTGGAATCTTCATCATAGTTCAGATCCAGTACAGGCTGTTCACCCACAACACCCACACTTACTGCGGCAATGAAATCCGTAATCGGGAATACTTGCAGTTTGTGCTGTTGGGAAATTTTGTTCACAGCAAGCGCCAGCGCTACAAACGCACCGGTAATGGACGTTGTGCGTGTGCCTCCGTCAGCTTGAATAACATCACAGTCCAGCGTAATCGTACGCTCACCAAGCGCCTGCAAATTGACCACCGAGCGAAGAGCCCGACCAATCAGACGCTGGATTTCCATGGTGCGTCCAGTTAATTTCCCGCGATTGGCTTCACGTTGGTTCCGCGTATGTGTTGCACGTGGCAGCATGGAATATTCAGCCGTTACCCAGCCTTTCCCTTGCCCTTTCATAAAGGGAGGAACACGTTCCTCCACTGTAGCTGTACAGATCACCTTTGTATCTCCAACTTCAATCAGTACAGAGCCCTCGGCGTATTTATTCGTGTTCACTGTTAAATTCAGCGGGCGCAGCTGTTCGCTGTTTCGTCCGTTTGATCTCATATTTTCTGCCTCCTACGACTTAAGCATCCTGTAATGTTGAACTTATTCACACTTTTAGAGATTGTTCAAAAAGCTCGCTTTTGATTACGAAAAATGCCTTAAGGCATCATCAGCATCGAATATGGAATTCAGCCGAAATGTCCGTTGCTCACGTAGTTTGCCTACGCTCCGCTACTCCATTTCGGCTTCATCCCATCTTCTCGGTACTGAAAACCGATCTTTTTGAACACGTATTTTTACGAATCCCTTATATTTTACCAAAGAGTTCGGTTAAAAGCATCCTTAAGCATTCCTTGCTCATTAAATCGGAATTTCGTTGATATATTCAGGCTTGGAAACCGGCGCACTGTAATCCCGGTTATCATCGCCCATGACCGTTTTTTGGCCATTCCATTCGATCTGCACTTTGGCATCCTTGCTGGCTGTATTCTCCGCAGTCGTTAATACGACAGACTGTAACAGCTCGCTTGGCACGATATCCCCTTCGGCAAACATGTCATCTTTCAAGGCAACCGTGACCGTGCCATCCTCTGCCGTTTTGACCGATTGCAGCTCTGTTCCGCCTGTCATGACTTCTTCCAGTTCGCCGCCTTTGTCAGGTCCCTTGATCAGCTCATTCAATGCTGCCTGCACCCGATCTTCGCCAGGGGTAACGAGACGTGTAACTGGAACATAATATTGGATGCCTGCTGGTGAAGCTGCTGAGAAATAGACCGTGACCGGACTGCTGTTTGCCACCAATGTATCACCCAGATCCAGATTGATTCCCACAGCCCGGTTCAGCGGTTCAGGCAACGGCGTGCTGTTTACCGGCATTTGTGTTAACTTTTTGCCATCCACCCAGATCTGCACATTCTCCACATCAGGTGTTCCCGTCAATGTCCACGTGACAGCTTCTAGCATTTTCCGTTCTTCCTTCGCATCATACTTGGCAAAATTACCCGAGAACTCAACGACCGCCAGCTTGTCATCCGCGTGAATCGTTACATTCTGTACAACCGTCCCCTGCGGGAGAACGCCCTGGAATCCTTCTGGCAGCATACCCGCGTAGGCCCCGCCTGTGACAAGTGTATCCAGTGCTGTCTTTGGACTGCTGGCATCTGTTCCAGAAGGAAGTGTCAGGGATACCGGAGCGAGCAGCCCCTGCTGGTCTTGAAGATATACCGTTGTTAACGGGAGCGTTGCGAGTGCCCCATTCCCTTCGGCTGCCTGAATCATGGCTGCTTCCTGAATGGGCGGTGGTGGATCAACAGCTTCGGAAGACTGTGCTCCAAACATGCCACAACCTGACAACACCATAGGAATGCTCAGCAGCGCAGCTGCCGATACCGTACGCAAAGATTGGATCTTTCTCATGATCACGTTCCCCCTCATCATTTTTACAGTTTGTACTACCATGTATACGAGCCTTTGTCCAAAAAATAACTAAAAGATAATCGCTTCGCTGAAAACTTATATATTATCTTTAAGAAACGTAAAACCGGTTAATACGTATTAGGAAGCAAGAGTAGGGACATTGCTAACTTCAGAGGAGGAATCGCCCATGGAACATCCTGAGCAAGAAAAAATCCCTTACAGCCTGAATAGCCGCAAGGTCGCGGAGGCAACAAGGGAATGGCTGCATAAGCGGGGCGTCACGATCCCTGAGATCGCAGAACTGGTCATGTTATTGCAAAAAAAATATTACCCAGGTCTTACGATGGAAGAATGTATCGAAAATGTGGAGATGGTTCTCCGCAAACGTGAGGTACAGAACGCTGTCCTGACCGGGATTCAGCTTGATATTCTGGCAGAACAGGGTCAGCTCATATCTCCTTTGCAGGAGATGATTGAGAACGATGAAGGACTATATGGTGTGGATGAGATTTTGGCATTCTCCATCGTCAATGTATATGGCAGCATCGGATTTACGAATTATGGTTATGTGGACAAGCTGAAACCAGGGGTGCTCGAACGACTGAATGACAAGAGCCTGGGCCCAGTCCACACCTTCTTCGATGATATTGTCGGTGCGATTGCATCGGCAGCGAGCAGTCGGATCGCCCATCGCAAACAATCCGAGCTTGAAGAAGCACTGGGAGAAAAACCGGTCAGCGATGACAAGGTCTAACACGTAACTCGTTTCATATCTGAAATCATGTGGAAGATTGGACATGTGTGTGGATGCTTAGTGAAATAACTGTTTGAGGAAATAACTGTTCATGGAAAAAGCGGCCTGATGGCCGCTTTTTTTTCATGTGTACCATTATGATTGGATGATCCACATATTATTATTTCAGATGTTTAGGTTGTACCGTTCCCGCCAGACCATAACCTTCAACCCACTTCTGCTCGGCTGCTGGCTCAGATGGTGTCCATTTCGGTCCAATCGTGATTTCCGGGCCTTTGCGCTCTCGCAACATGCCACGCAGCACGGTGATTCCGATTATGCTGAGTCCCGTAAATACATACATCATCCGCAAGATGATATTACCAGCATCTGATCCTGTTACCATGCCGTGAACCAGCAGACCAATGAACACCGGATAGGACAGCATATGGAACAAGAACCACCATTTGCGGCCCAACTTGCTCCGCAGGTCACTGGATAACAGGACAATCACTAATCCGTAGAAGGATAACGTTCCCAGACCACTGCCAATCGGATGCACCGAGGCGGTAAAAGGAATCAGAAGTGCTCCCCAGGTAAATGGGCTGTAATGATCAATATATAACGTTAATGCGTGCACAAGTCCAAGTCCGAAGGCGAGCCAAGTCGTTCGGGTATGCCATTTGAACATGACTGCTTTTGGTTTGCCTTTGGCCATAGGCATCCCTTGCGCAATACCCAGAAACACACCGGCAAAGAGCAGCACATAAGCAGCAATCCCACTAATTCGAATGATATTCCACGTCGGCAGGTAATTTACAATCCATTGTGCCATAACCGGCTCCCCCATATCTGTTAGACTTGTCCCCCGTTTAAATCAGACTGAAGCGATGATCCGGATCAAAACCGGGCCAGTGCTCAGCGAGCGTATCCGTATTGCCTCTAAAATAAGTGCTTCCATCCTGTGTTATCCACAGGACGTCATGCCGATCATAGTGTCGGTTTAACCAACTCACTGCCTCGGCACTCCCCATAATGCAGACCGTCTTGGCAATAATCTCGCATTGCGATGCATGCTGTCCCAAAACGGTACACTGCAGCACATCCGTATCCGCCGGTTCCATCGTCCGAGGATCAATGAGATGATGCGCAAGGCTTCCGTCTGAATTATGCCATTGTCTATGTGAAATACCCGAAGTGGCCACAGCTCCTCGCTGTAAACGAACCGTACCTGACACATCCCCCTGGCCTTGCAAAGGATCTGCTACTTTCAAGGTCCACTGGGGATAGTCCGGTGTACCCCATACCTGAATATCTCCACCCGCGTTAATTAAACCCGCCGGGATATGCAATGTTCGCTGCAACCAGTCCGCAATGCGCTCCACCGCCCATCCCTTAACGATCCCTCCCAGATCCAACTCAGCTCCAGGGTCCAGATGAACCATCCGGCTACCTTCCCGCTGAATCCATCCCGGACGACTGTGGTCATGACGATCCTCAATCATTCCTGAGCTTTCAGGTGTTCTCGTTCGCAAAATGCGTTGAAGCAGCGGACGTAGCGGTTGTCGTTGTTGCACCTTCTCGAAGCTTATATCATATCCCGAAGCCTGAAGAGCCTGCGAGATACCCGGTTGGAAAATCCCTTCAGTCAGTCCAATATATCCATAGGCCAGACTCAGCACTTCATCCATCGCAGCGGAGATGGGTATCCATCCGGTTGCATGATTCAGACGATTCAGTTCACTGTCTGCCACAAATCGGCTAAAGCGCTGCTCTTGCGTCTCAAACCAATTCTTCACCAAGGTTGCTGCATGTTCAGCTTCTTCCTGCCCAGCGGACAGCTGCACTTCAACATCCGTGTTCATTGCACGGAATTGGAACCGGAGCGGACGAGCGACTTGCTCTGTGCGGCTCATGATGCACCTGTACGTGACTGATAGTTGCCACTGCTGTATCCGGAGTCTTGCCCGAAACGCTGAGAATCTGAATAACTTCCTCTGTTACTCATGCTCTGATCTGGCCGATCTGCTTGTGTGCTATCGGATGTTCCATTATATTGACTATCATCATTATCATTGTCCTGCGTATTCCAGTTGTTGCTGTCCGTTGTACTGTTGATCCATTCATCCATCACATCATCCTGCGTATCCACATGGCTTGAAGCAGTAACGCTTGTGTCTGTACCATTCGCTGCTGCGTAGGCTACATCAAAGGCATCCGAAGTTCTTACATATTGAAAGAGTGCAGCCACAGTCAACGTTGCTGCCGCTGAAGCTTGCCATTTTCTCCATTGATTTCGTTTTTTTCTGGTCATCGTTCTTCCCTGCTTTCTTTAGGGTGTGTCTCAAGACACCCCTAGCGAAGTTCATAGTTGTATGATAGACGCGCTGGCTTAAAAATAGATGAATGAACCGTTAAGACAGGCTAAAAAGACCCCGAACAGGTGAGTTTCCTGTCCCGAGTCTCTATATAAGATCGCATTATCATTTCATATCGATATCAATTATTCCATTTAGATCCGAAAATAAAACGTTCCATCCGGTTGCTGCTCTTGCTTCACTACTTCGCGTCGAATTAACTCCTGCAAATGAGCCAACGTCTCACTCATGGCAAACCTTAGTTGATGGGTACCAAGACGATTGCCAAACATGTGTACACAGATGTCATACGCATGCGCTGGTGACTCCTGCATTCGATCCGCCAGCTTCTGAAGTCGTTCTTCATGGTGTGCGAGCAGTTGGACGGTCCGTTCGTTGAATGTGGAAAACGGATTCCGATGTCCGGGATACGCCTGCTTGATGTTCAGCTCACCAAGACGTTGCAATCCTTCCATATAAGACAATAATGGCTGAGGGTCACTGCCGGGTTGCAGACTGATATTCGGTGAAATCTGTGGCAAAACTGCATCTCCGCACAGAATCTCCATGGACTCCGGCGCATAAAAGGATAAATGGCCTGGGGCATGTCCACCCGTCTCCACAGCAATCCAACGTCTCCCGCCCATATCAAGCCACTCGCCATCTTCAACGGGTATCACATTCGGAAGTGGCGTGATCTGCGAAGTAAATGTCTTCATATGTTCATATATCTGCTCAGTCTTGTCTTCAGGCATACCATGACGACCATAATAATCAGGTAATATTGTATTAATGTGCGAATCAGGTCCCCACATATAATCGGCCTCTTGGCGGGAGCGTGTGGACATTCGAACGGGTGCCCCCGTCATCTGTTGCATCCAACCCGACAACCCAAGATGATCCGGGTGATGGTGGGTCAGTACAATTTGACGAATATCGCCAAAGGTCAAACCGAGATCTGCCAGCGCTTCACTCCACTCCTGTTCTGTTTCCGAATTACGCGGTCCCGGATCTATAATGGTTATCTTTCCATCCGGTTCTGATAACACATAGCTATTCACCCATCGCAAGGGAAACGACATGCTGATCTTGACCCGGTATATGCCCTCTGTCATGGACATCTCTTCTGTTCGCTTCATGTTATCCCCCTTCCTGACGATCTCTGTTCACTCCACAGGACGACGACCAACAAAAATCATGCGTGGAGAAGTCTGCTCGTCATATTTCTCTTCATCATAGCCGCCGTGAACCTGATCTACCCGGAGCCCGGCTGCACTTAACAGCTGACTCAGTTGATCCCGTGTGTACAACTTTACACGCTCCTGATATACCCGCGGTTCATGTCCGGATTTGGTATCGGTAATACGAATTTCCTTTTGCACAAATCCATCTTCAATCTTACGGAATTCCTCAATTCGCTGCCCTTCATCCTCTCGGACGGAGTGCGGCACCAGATGACGAGTCACATAAGCCGTATTCATAAAATCAATAATATAGCTGCCACCCGGCCGAAGCATACGATGAATGGCTCGTAATACTTTCAGTTGTTCTCCGTCCTCCAGGAAATAACCAAACGATGTGAACAGATTAACTACGGCGTCAAAACCACCTTTCAGCGGCAGTTCACGCATATCCGCATGACACCAAGATACTCGGTGTTCGGTGTCTGTTAGGCGCGCTTCGCGTAAAAGCACATCGGACAGATCAACTCCGGTTACTCGCAATCCTGCATCAGCAAGTGCCAGGGAGTGTCGCCCCATACCGCAGCATAGATCCAATACTTCAGCATTAGGCTTAAGCTTCAACCAATTGATCATTTTATGTACTTCATGATAGGCACCCTGTACATCCCGGTGCTTGTATACGAGAAGATAATCTTCTCCAAAACTCTTTTCATACCATTCCGTCATTCAATCTCGCCCTCCACCTGGTCCTCGGCCCTCTATCTGTAGTGCGCTTTGTACAGGCCTGGTCATTTCCCCTAGCTTTAATGTATTGTAACGTCTTTATTCTGCAAACTCAAAAAAATCCCGGTACATTGCCTACATTGAAGAGCCAAAATGTACACGATATAATATTAATCATACGCATACCCCTGCGAATCGGGTAATTATAAGAGGTTGTTCAAAAAGCAACAGGAGGTGTTCTTATGATTCACATCGGACTTACCGGATGGGGGGATCAGGAAGATCTCTATCCGAACCGTACGAAAGCCAAAGACAAGCTCAGTCTATACGGACAATATTTCTCCACCGTGGAGGTGGATAGTTCCTTCTACGCCGTACAGCCGCGGGATCGCATGGCACGATGGGCTGCTGAGACGCCTGAATCCTTTGCTTTTATCATCAAAGCCTATCAGGGGATGACCGGACATCTGCGAGGCAAACCCTACTTCACCAGTACGTCGGAGATGTATAAAGCTTTCCGGGAATCACTGGAACCCGTTATAGAAGCAGGCAAAATGCAGGCAGCCTTATTTCAATATCCGCCCTGGTTCGAATGCAATAAGGAAAACGTGAAAGAGCTTCGTGAAGTGAAACTTCGAATGGAGGGTATTCCGTGCGCCCTCGAATTCCGCCATCGCAGCTGGTACGAAGATGGCATGCGTGAGCGAACGCTTGCGTTCATGAAGGAGCAAGGCTGGATTCACAGCGTTTGTGATGAACCTCAGGCGGGTTTAGGTTCCATTCCCATCGTGCCCCAGGCCACGGATTCGGACATGACACTGGTTCGCATGCATGGGCGCAATGTCTCCGGCTGGCATCAGGATGGTGCACCCAATTGGCGCGAGACCCGTTATCTGTACCGTTACAACAAGGAAGAGCTGTTGGAGTGGAAAGGGTATCTGGAGCAATTGCAGGAGCAGAGCAAGGACGTCTATGTTATTTTCAATAACAACTCCGGTGGCGATGCAGCGGCAAATGCCCAGATGATGATGGATCTGCTGGACCTGCGGGTGAAGCCTTTTCCTGATCGTACTGAACCGGAGAAGGAAGAAGGACCGGAGCAACTAGAGCTATTTTAATGCGTGCTAAAAACGGAGTTATTCATATTATTGGGTGAAGGTAAGTGTATTTATATATTGCTATTATGCAGATCAGATTCGGGATTGGAATAAAACTAAAAGCGGCAAGCCTGAGGGCTTTGCCGCTTTCTTTAGCTGGTTATCTACCTATAGAAGGCTATCCACATACATTCGTTTTTTGCGTCAAACATCAGCGCTGCGCGGCTGTAACCGAAGAATCGATATGCGCCTCACGGAGCTGCTGATTCATCTTATGTGCTTCAATGCCTGCCAAGAGCACAATGCCAATCCCATGGGTATCGTTCAGATTCCATCCCAGATCATCACGATAATACAAGGCAGTAAACGAGTACCCGGAACCCCGGCATACCCCATATACATTACCTTTGTAGTCAATTGACAAGCGCGTCATTCCCTCCCATCCTTTGCGTACCGCCTCCAGATAAGGCTCTGGCTGTTCCAGCCAGCCTTCGCGAATACCACGGGCATAAGCGTAAATGAACATGGATGTGCAGGAGGTTTCTTCATACGAATCTGGGCGGTTCAGCACCTGATGCCAAAGTCCATTTTCCCCTTGCAGCGCCAGATAACCTTGACTTAGATCACAATAGAAACGTAACAGTTCTGGCCTTTTCACATGATCATGTGGCAAGATCGTTAACAGTTCGGTCAATGAAAAGAGTACCCACCCGTTCCCGCGTCCCCATGGAATACCTGTTGCCCGACCACGCACAAAATCATACACATGGGACATGATCTGTTGTTCGGGAAGGTATAGGTATTTACGGAACATCAGGAATTGATTGATCGCATCATCCCAGTACGCGCTATCTCCTGTCAACTGACCATAACGCATCAGAAATGGTGTACTCATGTACAAGTCATCACACCACATCGTCTCCTGACGCATCTCCCCACTGCCACGAACCCGGTAAAAGGCACCATCCTCCAGACGTTCCTGCTCATCCGTAATGTAACCCGCAATCCGATCCGCGGTATCTCTTCCACCACGAATATCGCCCAACTCCATCGCAGCAAGCAGTGTGGACCCAAACGAACCGCAATCATCCAGACTGTCGATGGCAGAAAGTTGATTATTGATCCCTGCCGCACCGTATGCTTCCCGATCCCACAGACCATAGCGATCAAATGAAGTGCTCAGTTCAATATGTTGCCGTACATACTGAATGTAATCATCCCGTCCCAATTCCTTTCCTGTCTGGAGCAGTCCAAGCAGGGTAACACCAAGCGGATAATTCCACTTTCCGTAATGTGTGTTCTCCAGATAGGGACGCACATGCATATCGGGAAGATCTACCCGCCAATACACACCTTGTACGCCATCATCAAATACAGTGTCTGTTCGCACGATGTCTGCGTGGGATGGTTCAGCACCAGGAGCAAACACACCTGTGTACAGCCAGGGGTCAGAGCACCCCGCAACCGGATAAGGTGATTTTAGTCTCAAGCCTGTGGAACCCGAACTTTCGTCCTCTTCCAACGTGAATCCCCAGGAGCCACCTTGTGCCTGGATTTCACCTTTCACGACTAGATCCCATGAACCGTAACGGCGCGGGAGTTCAACGTGGAAGTTAGCACTGCTTCCAGCAGAGTATATTTCCGTCCCATCCACATACAGAGTCAATGCACCATCATGAGTTCCTTTTAAAATAATTGGTGTTGATCCTGGCAAGATGACATCCAGCCTCGTCCATGCATAAGCCACAGCTGGTTGTTCTGTGCCGAAGATGCGGGCTAAAGAACCCACGCTCTGCTCCTCATCTGTCCAGCTCCTGCGTGGATACCAGGTAAGACCTGTCTCTTCTTCCGCCATGCCATCACGAGGAAGAGATAATACAGGTTCATCGACGGGTTCCGAATATAACCAGCCCTCCTGTCCCTGACGATCTGTCCCAGGAGTAAGGAAGTGGAGCGGGAAATTTTTGAATGAAGCTGTTCCGTAGATACCGCCGAATCCCACTTCTGTTTTGACAAAGCGCAGCAACACATCATTCCAGCCATAGTGAACGGAAATCGGAATCTGGGTTCTTCGCTCAGGAAATAATTCCTGCAACAACTCGGACTTAAACACCTCTTCGCCGTTCACATAGATCGTCACAGGGCTATAACAGTTCAGTCCCGTATTTAACGTTGCATTCTGCTCGCTCCATAACTTGCCCCATACATACACGTACTGCCCTGCACGCGCCTCTGCACATTTCTCATTCAGATTCAGGTCGTAGCGATAATCCCCCAGCCTGCGAAAACCTCCCTGATGATAGGCTCTGAACAAAAAGGAATGTTGCGGATGATCGCCAATATAACGCTGAGCCACCGTAGTCAATATATCCGGAATTGAATCGTACACCTTGCCTGCAATCGCCTCGTTCTCATGAAAATAACGAATGATCGTCAGCTCCCTTCCTTATACCTTGATTCGTTCGCTTAGCCGCAATGTCTCCCCACCCCGCACTTCAACTACCTGCTGATCTGCCGTGAACCAAACCGGGATGGCAGACGGATTATTAATGATGGATCGATCGGCTGAACACTCCAGTCGTTGCACCGCTTTCCAATAGGCAATCACTTCGATGTTCGTGGTGTACCAGATGTCGTTCCTGCCACCAATACGCTCACCAAACTGTTCGATGATCTCCCAGTTGTCGTTATCATTGAACTCATAACTGTGGCCCCAGACGTAGAGTAACAATGGTGTACCTGTTTTGGAATATTGGATAAAACGTTCAGCATGCCCCGCCAGATCATGGTTATGATGACAGGTCGGATGCCATTCAAGCGGCCTGTCTGGCAACGTGTATCTGCCATGTGATTCAACGGTACGGGCATAATCAATGCCAAGCCACTCCAGCTTTGTACTTAACGCACGGTCGTACCCTCCGTTGGGATAAGCCATGCCTCGTACCGGATAACCGACGAGCTGCTCCAACGCTTTTCGGTCCTCGATAATCTCTTCGGTCAATAGTTCATTCGGTACATAAGGCAGCGTAGGGTGAGTAACCGTGTGAACGGCCACTTCATGACCCGCATACAGTTCAGCAACTTCCCCCGCCTCAATGCGGCCAGGATTGCCTAGCGTACCCGAGTTCAGATTAAATGTCCCCCGCAGTCCATACCGATTACAGACTTCCACCAGTCTTCGATCATGAATCACTCCATCGTCATAACTGAGCGTCAGCGCTTTCATCACACCACCTGGATAACGGTCAAACTGAATACGATGTCCCATCCCCGACTTCCACTCCTTTATCCGAATTCTTCAGCAGATACATGACCTGCATCCTGTAATCGATGATGTTCTGAATCAAAATACGTGCCTTCCAGCAGGCCAATCAATGTGTTGGTAATCCGCACTTCAATGTAGTTATCCCCAGGAAGAAGCCATGATGTATCTCCCTTCCAGCGATACGGAGACCAGCATCGTACACCCAGACTATGTCCGTTCATCCGCACTTCCACCACATCCTGCACCCGCCAATCGCTGAATTCCAGTTCAAAATAGGTAACATCATCCCCAAGCTCATCCAGCCAGAACGTGCGTTTATAACTCATCTCTCCGGCAAAATGAGGATACAACGGCTGCGGTTCATGTCCGATGCGAAGGGCTGTGTCAGACTCCCGCACGAGCGAAGCAATGCCTTCATGATGAAACTCCACCCCGAATCTCCCTTGCAGATACAAGGGATCAACGATACCATCCTCATCTTTGGTCACCTGCACAATCACCGTCATTTCATTGAGACCGCTGTGTAGCCATTCCGTAATATCACAAGCGATATTATTGTGGTCGGTTATTTCGATTGGATCGAATTGATCTATTTCAATTGGTTGCCCATTAATCTCCATCGACCAACTGCCAGAAATCGCCGCTTTATCCATGAATAACAGGCATGCAGGCAACGCCGTTCTTAGCTCAAATGTGGTCGTATATCGGCACTCGATCGGATAAGCAACGGATGCTTTTTTCGGTGTGCCAAATACCTGACTAAACTGGACTGGCAGATGCTGCTGCTCCGATAATTCTGCCGCCTGATCAATAAACGGTTTCACAGCTACATGCTGGCTTTCCAGTATTATTCCGTTAGCATTGGAGGCCTGGAGATGGAATTGTCCCATTCGCAGGACGTTAGGCTGCACCGTTTCCAGTCGCCATGGCCCTTCCGCAGGAATTCTGATCTTAGTAGCTTGCTGCACTCCTGCCGAAACATCCGTTTTGAATGTCGAACCTATTTGGTCTGTGACATCAACCTTCGTTAGTACCGTCTCTACCTTCGCAGGTTGTAAAGTAAGGCGCACAGCATGCGCTTCGTAAGGCGCTAACCTTAGTGTGATGCACCATTCCCCGCCACTGCTCGTATACGGCAATGACTGAAGCTGTCCCGTCTCCAGATCGAGTCGTTCTGCCACGAGACAAGCTCCATCTGCCAGTTCCGTTCCATCCCACAGCTGTCTGGCGACCAGCTTCAATTGCCCCTTCAGCTCCAGACCCTCCTGATTGGTCAAGAAAACCATATGCTCCCCAGCTGACAATTGACGGGTATGCATTAACAAAGAAGCACTTTCCTCCTCCATGATCCAGCAGATGGGTTCCGGCAATACCTGATCGAGCAGGAGAGAGATCAGTTCCAGTGAAAAGTCATCTCCGTGACCCGTTCCTGCGGGTAAGAAATACGCATTGCCCTCCCCCTGATGCCACATGGATTCACGGTGATCATGATCAGTTGTCCCGCTTCGACCCCAGTACACTTCTTGCGGATGCTCGCCCGCACCAAAGAACTGGGCAGCTTCATCTCCCACCGGACTTCCCGGCTGGATGGCAATATGCGGAGGCATCCCAACAGAAATGGCGGTTCCTCCCTGCTGAACGAATCGCTTCACCTGTTCCCAGGCCACTGACTCCAGATTCAGCATCGGTGGCAGAATCAGTACGTCATAACGGGCATCGCCGAGCTGAATGATGCCATCCTTTAAGTCAGCTTCAGCCAGCAATTCGGGATCAAGGTGGTCATAGTCACGTCTGTTTTCGAGCAGATGGGTAGTAATCCGCATCCAGTCCTTCGTCAGACGCTCCAGTTGGACCCGCTCAGCTTCGTCCTCGCCACTATACTCAAATCCATGCAGCGGATTGCCCATCAGACTCCAGAATGTCGTCGTTGGGTCAAGTACAGCAATACGAATGTCTGCTGCTCCGGTGCTCATGAGATAGCTCAACCGTCCGGTGTAATCCCCCAATTGCCGGAAATGCTTCCAGTAGGGATTCTGCAAAAATTGAGACGGCGGTGCATCATGTTTCGCAAGCCCACCGATCGTATAGAAAAAGGCGTGAAAATTATAGAAATTGGTGCCCATGGCGGCCATGCGATCAATCATCCATTTTGCATCCTGTAACGTCATAGACCAGCCTACACTATGAAAACATTCAATCAGATTGCGGCTTCGGCCCAGTTGCCGGGCAAGCGAACTGACCATCTTGGGATTGTCACGCATCTTTTGGCCATATCGTTCCAGAATCCACGATAAGGATCGTCCGATTTTCTCATGTGCCGAGTCACCACCTGGCATATGGCTGAATAACTGGGTAGTCATCCGTACGCCAGGCACTTCAGCCGCATACTGGATTCCTGCTTCCTCACACCAGTCATGCACCTGTCTGTGATAGGACTCCCTGAGAAGCAGGTGCAGTGACTGATAGTAGTCATACCGAATCTGATGGGCGTCTGGAACATCACCATATAGCAGAGCCGGTAGCGAATCAATCAGACTATAACCACAACGCTCACTGAAATAACGGGGAAGCTGGGGTGACCAGGGGATACGGCCCAGCGGTGCGATCTCATCCGAGAACATGCCTTTGATTACACTTTCAAATCGATCTCCAACCGCTGATTTATAACGTTCATGTGTCAGCTCAATAAAACGACTCATCGCTTCCTTATGGCAAGGATCAACAAAGTTGCCGTAATATTTGAAATCATCGATCTCCATCTCTTGAAATATAATCAACTCCCAATCACCCTCGGGCACATCCCACAACAATTGAAATGCTGTACGGTAGGTGAAAAAACGCTTGCGGTTATACGATGTGAGTCCTGTTTCCTGATACACCTGATCCGTTTGAATATTACCGATTTTGCTGCGCAGATCGATCGATTCATGCCATAACCGTTTACCCTGTGCATCCTTGGGAATCGCCTTGGCAACCATTACTCGTCCCCATGGCAGCTCCAGATTCACAGCTTCTCCGCCCTGAACCATCAGTTGATGATGGACAAGCTCACGCTGCTTCGCTTCAGGGAAATCAAGGGTCACTTCCCCACCAGCCATCCCGCTTGGATATGGATACTCGTCATATAACCATACCTGCATGCCATGGTCGGCAGCTGCCCGCACTGCAACCCGCACCTTATCAAACCACGCTTCGGAGAGATAGGGAATTTGCAGTCCTTGACGTGGACAGATAAAGAATCCGCCCACACCTTGCGCAGCCATCTCAGCCACCTGCCGCTTCATCTGACCTTCTTCCATATCCCCGTTCCAGAACCAAAAGGGATGAACCCGGTACTGCGCCTCGGGATTACTAAATGCATCCCCGTTCCACATGTCGCCTTCCTCCCTGCCTGTTCAAGAGTATCGTTGGTCTCCAACTACTTCAGTGCAGCGTACAGTTCATTGACTTCTTTCACATAATCGTCTCCACCGTTGTTCTTCCACAGGGCAACCGCATCTTCGAATCCTTTCTCATCAATCTGTCCTACAATATATTTGATCCGTGCATCATTAATGATATTATCCAGCTGCGGTCCTTTCTGGGCGTAGACATCCGAAATCAGCGGTTCGCCAGGATTAGCAATGACAATCTCTTCATTGGCTTTCTGCACCTGTGCAACTTTTTCACGGACAGGTGTCTGTTGCACGCGAAGTGTTTTGTCCTCCGGCACAAACATCAATATCTGATTCAAGCCCTGCAGATCGCGGAGGGCAAGCTTGTCAGTGGAAGGGATGATATAGTTTTCTTTTTTCTCATACTGTTTGCCTTCCAGTCCATTCCCAAGCAGCGCCTGCAATTCTGGTTCATTGAGTTGATCCAGGAAACGCAGTACCTTCTTCAGTTCCTCTTCCGTTTTGACACTGCCTTTGGAGATGGCAATCATTCCGGAATATCCGGACGTTGGCATATCACGCAGCCCCTTCGGACCTTCCATGGCTTGCAGCACATCGACACGTCCTGTCGCATTCGGATCTTTATCCAGTATCTTCTGATCCATACGCTGTGCGTTATCTGCTACATCCACCATGACACCCGCTTGCCCATTCACAAATGGATCAGGCAGTTTCGTTGCATCCATGACGGCAAAGTCCTTGTTCACCAGACCCTCACTGTAGATCTGGCGGAAAAATTTCAGGGCTTCCATGTATTCTGGTGTCTCATGCGCAGGGATTAGCCCTCCGTTGCCATCCTCTCCCCATTTGTTGGGGGCACCGAACCATACCTGCATGTTATCCCATGGGCCCGTGAATTTGCTGGCTACCAGACCGTACGTATCATCCTTTCCGTTACCGTCCGGATCATCCTTCGTGAACGCTTTCAATACATTGTAAAATTCATCAATCGTCTTCGGCTCTTCCAGCCCCAGATTCTCCAGCCAGTCCTTACGGATAGTCACCCCATTACGTCCTAGAGGGCGAGCCCGATAAATCCCATACGTTTTGCCATCGATAGAGGCATTATTGGTGATGATTTCATTCATCTGGCTCAGATTCGGATAGTCCTTCAGATAAGGACCCAGTTCCCAGAATGCCCCTGTCCGGGCTGCATTGATAAAGCTTGGGGATTTCCCCAATACGACCATAATTTGTGGAAGTTTGCCTGAAGCCAGTGTGATATTGAATTTGTCCTCATAGGAACTGCTCGGCACCCATTGTAGATTAACATCAACCTTGGTCAATTCCTCCAGCTTCTGAATCACAGGGCTGTTGTCCGGCGGATTCTCCGCTTCAAAGTTCGGCAGCATAATCGTGAGCTGATCGGTGCCACCCGCAGCGCTTCCTGAATCTGCCTTGTCCGTGGAGCATGCGCCCAGAATTGTACTAAGTACCAGTGACGCAGAGAGCAGCAGTGCCCCTTTTTTGAATCCCGTTTTTTGTCCCATACGTTCTCCCCCTTGGCTTTAGCCTTTGATTGAACCTAACATGACACCTTTGGCAAAATGCTTCTGCAAAAACGGATACACCAGCAAAATTGGAATGGTACCTACAACGATTACCGCCATTTTGATCGACTGCTCTGGTGGCTGTACAAAATTGGGGTCCATGTTCGCCATATCTCCGACACTGGCTTGCGAGAGCAATACGATCTGTCTCAACATGACTTGTAACGGCCATTTGTCACTGTCGGAAATGTACAGAAGTGCCGAGAAAAAGTTATTCCAATGTCCCACGGCGTAAAACAAGGCAAACGTAGCAATGACCGGCTTTGATAAAGGCAGTACAATTCGCCACAGCACGCCGAGATCCGAACAGCCATCGATGCGGGCCGCTTCCTCCAGCCCGGGCGGCATTTGCTGAAAAAAGTTTTTGACTACTATTAAGTTAAAAGCGCTGATCGCGCCAGGAAGCATAAGGGCCCAGTAAGAATCGAGCAGTCCCAGTCCACGAATAACGAGATACGTCGGGATCATGCCACCACCGAATAACATTGAGAAGATCACCATGTTCATCATGACGTTACGGCCCCAGAAGTCACTTCTGGATAGGGGATAGGCCATCGTCAGGGTGAAGAACAGATTCACCAGTGTACCTGCCACTGTGATGAAGATGGAAACGCCAATGCTGCGAAAGATCGTGGAAGAAGAGAAAATATACTCATATGCACTGAAGGAAAACACCTTCGGAATAAGGAAAAAACTCCGTTCGGTGATCTCGGCTTCCGTTGCGAAAGAATTCCCTATAATATACAGGAAAGGAAGGACAGTTAATATGCCCAGAATCCCCAGCATGGCGTAATTGAAGATATCAAATACCTTGCCGGCAGGGCTGTTGTATAGACGGCTGTTCATGGGCGCTCCTCCTTAATAAATTCCGGGGTGACCGAATTTTTTCGCAAGTTTATTACTGCCAAGCACCAGAATGATGCCCACCACAGACTTGAATAGTCCAACAGCGGTACTGTAACTGAAAGCCCCTTGCGTAATCCCCACCGTGTACACATACGTATCAAATACGTCTGCGACATCCCGGTTGAGGGAATTGGTCATCAGATAGATCTGCTCAAATCCGGTATCCAGAAAATTCCCCAGTCTGAGAATGAGCAAGATGACTATGGTCGTACGAATCGCGGGAAGCGTAATATGCCACATTCGCCGCAATCGTCCTGCTCCATCCACAATGGAGGCTTCATACTGTTCCGTATCCACACCTGCGAGGGCCGCCAGGAAGATAATTGTGCCCCACCCCATCTCTTTCCACATCATCTGAACAATAATGAGTGGTCGGAACGAACCCGGACTGGAGAGCACATCAATAGGTTTGCCTGTAATCCAGGCGATCAGATCATATAAGACTCCGCCCTGCGGGGTCAGAAACACGTACGTGATACTCGCGATAATCACCATGGATACAAAGTGGGGTACATAGACCAGCGTTTGAATGGTTCTTTTGAAGAATGCGACCCGAATTTCATTTAATAACAAAGCGATAATGATGGGTGCCGGGAAAAAGAAGATCAGATCATACAGCGCAAGGACCAGCGTATTGCGTAATAGTCGGAAGAAGTCCGGGTTGGAGAAAAAGTTCGTAAAGTTCTCCAGCCCCACCCAGTTGCTCTCCCGGATGCCCAGAAAAGGCTGGTAGTCCTGAAAAGCAATGATGATTCCCCACATGGGCAAGTATTTAAAGATGACAAAGTACAAAAAGCCGGGAAGCACAAGCACATATAACCATTTGTTTCGTTGGATCTGCCTTTTCCAGTTCGACTCTCGTCTCATTGGCCTTGTTGTCATATCCGCTTGAGCAGTTGCCGTGGCGTTGGTATTCCAGTTCGTCTTCCCGTTCATCACGTCTCCCCTTCCACAACGTTGTAAGCGTTATCAATAAACCTGATACTCAGACTATACAGCCCCTCAGTTTCCGGCAACCTTCATTTTTTGCATGGCTACGATATGATGGTCGGGAAGCCCGCTATAACGCCATTCTTCCTTGATATTGGACATATCGTAGCAGGTAGAATTGCACATTTTTGCGGCTTTATCCTTCTTTGTATCAGGGTAAAAAAAGAAAAAAACGACATCCGCTAAAGCTGGATGCCGGTCAGAAATGACAGACGGATGAACGGTTATTGTCCGAACCATTTTTCACGGTACTGACTCGGGGTAACTCCCTCCTGTTTCTTGAAGATCCGATTAAAATAACTATGCTGATATCCTACAGCCACGGCAACATCATTGATTTTCATCGTTGTCTCCCGTAACAATTGCTTCGCTGCATCCATTCTCACACGTGTCAGATAATCAATAAAATTAATGCCTGATACCTGTTTGAATGCCTTGCTCAGTGCATAAGGTGTCATCTGCTCCATGTCAGCGCAGTTTTCCAGCGAAATATCGCTGCGATAATGCGTATCAATATACAACATCGTTCGTTCCACCACCTGTTTCAGGGGTTCCTGGGATCGTGCTTCGATCTCTTGGATATACGGTGTGAATACCTCATTCATCATCCACTGTCTCATCTGAACAGGTTCACGAATACCGGATAGCCGTTCATACATGTTGCAACCACCAAACAGCTTATAAGGTGTGACCCCCGTTTGCAGCATCATGTGCTGAATACTGCCGAGCAATTGCAGCATCATCTGCTGCACCTGAAATTCGGTACTGCCCGTCCGCGTGATCTCACTCATGAATTGTTCCAGCACACGTTCCGCTTCGACTTGCTTGCCCAGCCTGATCGCCTGTAGCAACTCACGTTCCAGCCCAAGCGGATAGGAAGCTGCTTCGTTTCTACGGAAACACTCCTCATCCTCCAGATCGAGAATCTGACTTCCTTCCTCCACACTGCGATATGCCACGGCCTGTTCCATCTCGACGAATCGTCCGGGCAGTTCCTGAAGTGAAGCTGCTGGGCGACTGATCATCAAGGTCACCTTCATTTTGAGTGTTCGTCCAATGACCTCAACGAGCTCCTGTCCCCATAACATCGCTTGTGACTTCACAGCTTCATCCTGAGGAGCGATCACAAGCATGGCGGAAGACAGGTCATGAAAGTTCATGACACTGATCTGCCTGAAATAATTTTTCGCCACTTCCTGTGTAATATTCACTGCTGCAAAGGTGACCAAACCCGTATCCTGGCTTCCAAACCTGCCTTGCAGCTGCTCGTACCCCGTAAAATACATCTGCACCAGCAAATACTGCTGACCCTCCAGCTCAAATCCGAGATGACGCATGCGCTGCTGAAGATCCTGCTCGTTATAGGCATATAGATGTCCCTGTACAAGTTGTAGGACAAAGCTGTCGCGCAGATGGGGAAGCTGCTCCTGCAACTGGCGATGTGCCGTTACACTGCGGGAGGTCAGTTCGTTCCATTGTTGCTCCAGCAGCTCAAACTCGTCCAGCTTTGCGTCGGTTGGCGTTGTGTCATTTCGGCCAGGCGTAAGCAGATGCAGCATTCGCGCTACAGGCGAATAGATGCGACGGGAGGCAAACCAGGATAACAACAATCCCAGGATGAGACTGCCTGCACTCGCAATGACGATGATTTTGGATACCAGCTTGACTGGCGAAGTGACTGAGGTCAAAGGTGCTGCGGAGACGTACGTCCAGTCCGAATCAATCCGACTCAACGAGCCATACGAGACAGAATAGGTCTGATCCTCATATCGGAACAGGAATGAGCGGTTATCGGCATGCAGGGCCACTTCTTTTTTTAGCTGCTGTTCAAAAGCAGAAGTCTCCCCCGCCGTTCCCGGATTCCCTGTAACCAGTGTGTTGCCTTCCTGATCCATAAGGAACGTTAAACCTTCATCATAAGGAGTAAGCGTTTTCAATAAACTAGCGACTTTCTCGTTATCCAGCGTAATAATCAGTGCACCAAATGGATTCATGCTCTCCCCTGGGATCTTATGTACGAGAACAAGTGCATTGCCTGCATCCGTATGCAGTAGACTATTGTTGGTCGAAGGGGCGGTATCTCGGTTGATGCCCGAAACCCAGTCTGTCCAGTACACGTGGTTGCCTATGGAGAGATAACGATCATACGCTTGTACTTTGGCATCATCATTCAACTCGTTATAATCCCGATTAAACAAGATCGGCTTCGGTTCCTGCAAATATAGCTGTGCTGACTTGATCAACGGATGGGATCCTTGTAGTACATATAATGTAGTGACAATCTCCTGCGTTTCATTAAAATAATACACAAAATCCAGCGTTCGTAACGCATTGCCAAACCTCGGTTCAAAAGCCCAATGAGATAAGTTCATCTCCAGATAGGCCAGTTGATCATCCACATTGCGTGCCCGATTCTCGATCTGGTTCTGATGCATCCGATTGAATTCGATCTCCATCCGGCCAACCACCTGTTGATACATCACGATACCTGTGATTAACCCGGGAATACTGGCAATGAGTAAAATAAGCATCAGGCTGTTTCGATAAAATCGTCCTTTATGTCTTCCCGCTTTGAAATCGGATAACCGCTTGAATCTGCCCAATATTCGATCATTCCTAGTCGGTTCCATCGCTACTCACCTGCCTGCTTGCATCGGGTCTGACTGTCATGGAAACTTCCTCAACTCCCTTGAGAATATATGGATGAAATCCTTTTCTTGTATTATACGCACAATCCTCAGGTGAATGAAACGTTCTGTAACCGATCATTTTTTTAACCAATGTTTTATTAACATGACAAAATGGATTACAATGAGATAAAGCAAACATCAAGGAGGACTTTTTAATGAAAGAACAGACTTACTTTGAACAAAATAGAGAAAAACACCTGGCAGAACTGAATGAATGGTTGTCCATTCCAAGTATCTCCGCCATTTCAGAGCATAAAGAGGATGTTAATCGTGCAGCACAATGGGCAGCAGATGCACTCACACGTGCAGGCATGGAAAACGTTGAGGTCATTCAAACGGCTGGACATCCGATTGTCTATGCAGATCACCTGCATGCACCCGGCAAACCGACGGCTCTGATCTATGGACACTATGATGTACAACCTGTCGATCCGCTTAACCTGTGGGACACGCCTCCTTTCGAGCCCACCATTCGTGATGGCAAGCTATATGCCCGTGGTGCGACGGATGACAAAGGACAGATCTTCCTACATATCAAGGCAGTTGAAGCCCTGCTTGCCGAAAACAAAGAACTTCCGGTTAACGTTAAGTTCTGCATCGAAGGCGAAGAGGAAATCTCCAGCCCGAACCTGCCCATCTATCTGAATGAACATACAGACAAGCTGCGTGCAGACATGATACTGATCTCGGATACGTCCCTGCTTGAAAAAGGGAAACCGGCGATCTCCACTGGCCTGCGTGGTCTATGTTCGCTTCACGTGGATCTGAACACAGCCAATACCGACTTGCACTCCGGTTCATTCGGTGGTGGTGTACCGAACGCTCTGCACGCACTCGTATCCCTGCTCGCTTCGTTGCATGATGAGCAAGGCCGTGTAAGTGTAGATGGATTCTACGATGGCGTTCTGCCACTGTCTCCTGAGATGAGAGAAGAATTTGTGAAACAGGGCTTCAATGAAGAACAGCTTCGTCAAGACCTGGGGCTGGAGCAATTGTACGGCGAAGAAGGTTACTCGTTCGTGGAACGTGTTGGCGCTCGTCCAACATTGGAATTGAACGGCGTATGGGGTGGTTTCCAGGGTGAAGGCAGCAAAACCGTTATTCCGAAGGAAGCACATGCCAAAATTACCTGCCGCCTCGTGGCGGATCAAGATCCTCAACATGTATTGGATCGTATCGAAGCACATCTGCGCGCTCACGTTCAACCGGGTGCAACGCTGCATGTGAAACAGATCGAGAAAGCTTTTGCTTTCAACATCGATCCTTCCAATCCAATTCTGCAAAAAGCGGCAGATGCGTATGAGCAGGTGTATGGCGTTCGTGCCCTCTTTACCAAAGATGGCGGCTCCATTCCGATTGTTGAGAAGCTTTCACGTGTACTCGAAATCCCTGCTGTCATGATGGGCTTTGGTTTGCCTGATGAGAATCTGCATGCACCAAACGAGCACTTCAACCTGGAGAACTTTGATAAAGGGTTGTTGACGATTGTTCAGTTCTTGAAGAGTTTGTAATAGTTAGGGCTCATAATTACTAAAATAAGTGCTGGGGCAAGGTGCTAGTAGACGTTCCGGTGCCGAATCGTTCTTTCGATCGCTGTTATCGTCGGATTTTTTGGATTCCCCTTCTCTAAGGGTAAAATCCGACGATAAAGGCGAGCGCTCCGCTTCTTCAGAATCGATTTCGTCCCCTTCACTACGTTGCAGCTTGTCGCAGACTGATTTTAGGATTGATCCTAACTTTTTATATGGGTTAGGTAATAGGGAGAACAAAAGAACGGCCTTCGGGTCGTTCTTTTTTGATTTTATTTTGTATTTTCATTTGTTTTCTTGTGTTTTTGTTGCTTTGGTGCTTTGTTTCTTTTTTTTGTTTTTTCTTTTTTCTTTTTTCTTTGGTGAAATTGTGGTATTTTTCATGGCTGCTTTTTATGAATGGAGACGATGGAGACTTACTTTTAAATGGGTTAGTGTATTAGAGATAACAACATGGTGACTTATAGGCTGTTTCTTTGAATTTATTTTGTATCGATCATTGCGCACAGCTTGCTTTATTCTGGCTTCTTTAAAGGTATGGGTTTAATTTTGAAGGTTAGTGTGATAGATCACAAAATGATGGGCTACTGAACAGTTTTTCGATTTTTTCGATTTTTTTCTCGATAACTTCGTTATCGTTCTTCCTATGACTGATTTTATAGACGGGGTCCCGCTTTTAATGGTTTAGTGTTATAGAGATCATATACGCGTCCTTATCGACCGTTTTATTAGATTAATTACGTCTCCTTCACTAGGTTTCAGGCTTTTACCTTGGCTGCTTTTATTGTGACTGATTTTAATGAGGTCTAACTTTTAAGGGTTTTGATAGAGACAAGACAAGCGGTGCCCTTTCGAGGTTTGATTGTAACGGTTGATATCTAGAATATCCCCTGCTGAAGTCATGGGGCGGAACGGGGAACGAAGATGCTGATAGCTAAGGGTATGTCAGGTGGGAGGATCTTTTGGGATTCTTACGTTTTGGCCTGGTTATGTTAATTGACTTCGCTACAGGAATTCTGCCAATAGTGTTTACCTCTTGTTACGCACCGGCAAGCTAATCCGAATGATGAGGTGATTATTGTGTCTGCTTCTCACCTAACCAAACATGCGCTGGCTCACTCGCTCAAATCACTGATGGAGCATACTCCACTGTATAAGATTACGGTCAAACATCTGGTAGATCATTGCGGATTGAATCGGCAAACCTTTTATTATCATTTTCAGGATCTTTACGCGCTGCTTGGGTGGATCTATCAGACTGAGGCGGTGGAGAGCCTTACGGAATACCGAAGCTACAGCACATGGACGGACGGATTCTATAAAATCTTTTGTTACATCGAGAACAATAAATCATTCTGCTGCAATACACTCGACTCGCTCGGGCGCACCCACTTGGATACATACCTCTATGAAGTAACCCATGATCTGATCATGGGTGTTATTGATGAGCTGGCCTGTGGGATAAGGGTCCGCAGTGAAGATAAAGAGTTCGTCGCCAACTTCTATACCCTGGCCTTCACGGGGCTGATCATTCAATGGATGAGGGGCAATATGCAAGAACCTCCAAAACAGATTATTGAAAAGCTCAGTGAGCTGATCGAAGGCAATGTCCTGAGAGCACTGCACAGGTATGAGAATAAGCTGCCATCCTCTTAAGGACGAGCGGCTTTTTTTCATACATTTGATCTAAGCATAATCTTTAGACACTTTTTCAAAAGTGACCAAAAATTGGACACTCCCGTTCTTTTGATCATACCTTACGTGACCTTCAAGGTTTACATTAGGGATGTGATTACAGTACCTTTTGGAGGCGAATGATCGTGAAGAAAGAACACGGTAATAAACAGGTCTATTTTGTAGGCGGCGGTATTGCATCTTTGGCGGGTGCAGCTTATCTGGTCAGAGATTGTGGCTTTCCCGGAGAACATATTTACATTATCGAAGAAATGCCGATTCTCGGCGGCAGTAATGATGGCGCTGGTAATCCCGATCAAGGATATATCATCCGTGGCGGGCGAATGCTCAATGATGAGGCCTATGAGAATCTCTGGGAGTTGCTGGCTTCCATCCCTTCCATCGACCGTCCGGGCATATCTGTGCGACAGGAAATTACTGAATTTGACGATGCCAATCCCACACATTCCAATGCGCGGCTCATCAACCGTGACGGCAAGGTCGAAGATGTGCTCTCCATGGGTTTTGATATGGCCGATCGTCTGGCGATGGGCAAGCTGATTATTACTCCTGAAGACACGCTGGGTAAACTGCGAATCAACGACTGGTTTGGTCCTCACTTTTTCCAAACGAACTTCTGGTATATGTGGGCGACCACCTTTGCCTTCCAACCTTGGCACAGCGCCGTGGAATTCAAAAGATACATGCTTCGCTTTTTTCACGAATTTCCGAGAATTCAGACGCTGGAAGGTGTTACCCGCACACCGTTCAACCAGTATGACTCGATCATCCTGCCACTGCATAAATATTTGGAACCGTTTGGCGTAGATTTCACGCTGAAATGCACGGTTACTGATCTAGATTTCAAAGACGACGACGGCATTACGGTAAGTCGGATGCATGTGCTCAGGGGAGGTGAAGAGGAAGTCATTGACATCCTCGAAGGTGATCTCGTCATTGTAACAAATGGTTCGATGACCGAAGGGGCTGATATCGGCTCCATGACTTCCGCACCGAAACTGAACGGCAAGGGCAGCTCATGGAAGCTGTGGGAGAACATTGCCGCCAAGAAACCGATGCTGGGTAATCCTTCTTCATTTAATGATCATGTACAGGAGTCCAAATGGGAGTCGTTTACGGTCACCTTCCAGGATTCGGTCTTCTTCGATCTGATGGAGAAATTCACACGTAACCGGGCAGGCACCGGCGCTCTGGTTACGTTCAAGGATTCCAGTTGGTTTATGTCTGTCGTTCTGGCTTTCCAGCCGCATTTCCGCGGTCAGCCCGAGCATGTCAAGGTGTTCTGGGGTTACGGATTGTATCCGGATAATGTTGGCGACTACGTGAAGAAAAAAATGTGTGATTGTACCGGGGAAGAGATCATGCGGGAGTTGATCGGCCATCTTCATTTCCAGGAACATCAAGAGGAGATCATGGCTACCGCCAACTGTATTCCTTGCATGATGCCTTACATTACAGCCCAATTCATGCCTAGACTGAACAGCGACAGACCGAAAGTTGTGCCTGAAGGTTCCACCAACCTGGCCTTTATTAGCCAATTCTGTGAGATTCCCGATGACGTGGTATTCACCGAAGAATATTCGGTCCGCGCAGCACGGATCGCCGTCTACACTCTTCTCGGAGAGAACCGTCCGATTGAGCCGATCAACCAGTACCAGTATGATGTTCGGACGCTGTTCAGCAGTTTTGTGACTTCGTTTAGATAACTGTTTATATCGAGGATTCAAACATAAGGCGAATGAAGGAATGGTTGGATGAGTTACTAAATGAATTACTACATGAGTTACTAGAGGAGTTACTAGAGGAGTTACTAGAGGAGTGAGCTACAGAAGCTTGTATTCCCGTGAACGAGTCAATGAGTGAATCTTGGGTGAATATGGTTGTTACTGAACTGAAGAGTCGATTTATAAGACAAAAAGAGATTTCCGTCAGTGATGACAGAAATCTCTATTTCGTTGAGTATGAAGCCACACACATAATCTCCATCAAGATTACCAACTGCCGCCTAAAGAACCTCACAATCCTTATTACTCGAAATTTCGCAGGTTTGAAAATCTAACGAATCGTAGCCGCCTTATTTTGAGTATAAGCATAGTTTTGTAACGTAATACCGCACATTTTCGTTACATAGCGTGTCTATGATTCGTTACATTTTGTATGACAGCAAAATCTTTGAAATAAGGCTTCGCAGGTTCATTAGAACTGAGCGGGCTTCGGAAAAAACTACTTAGGAGAGCCACTTACATTAACACTCTTCCTACTCACGCTGCTTATTACAGCCTACATATCACACTTCGCTTATGTGCGGAAAGTCGTAAATTTCAGCATGTGCACAAGCTTGGATAAGTGTGCGATTTCCTGCTGGACGCCAGACGTATCTGTCCCCGCCATGGCCTGATTCGCCCGCAGTGTTCTACGCGTGTTCATCATACCTTCAATCAGTTTCATGACCGTGTTGCGTCCACGATGATCAACAATCATATACTTTTTGCGTGCGTCCAGTTCTACCCACACGATGTTGCTGAATGATGTGAACAGATGCTTACGGTACTGCTCCATATCGGTTTCATTGTAATGCTCGCCATAAAAGGCATAGTATCCGTGTATGTGCAACTTCTCCGCCAACACTGTGATGAACGGATCATGTTCGAGCATAGCGTTACGTTCCATGTTTCACGCCTCCGTTATGCGTGATCCGCAGATCCCGTCTTTTTGAGATCTATTTTAACATATTGCGCAAGGTGTTGCCTCTCTTGCCTCTCCGCAAACATTTCCACGCTACAATTTACTCGCCGACCCGTCTGCCCTTTACCCACACACCCTCAATATCCAGCTCCGCATTTAGCAAAACGATATCTGCCTGTTTTCCTTGAGCCAGGGAACCTGTCCGGTGATCAATGCCCAGCAGGCGTGCGGGGGTCAGACTTGCTGCACGTGATGCAGCGTTCAGACTCATGCCCACTTCCTGTACCAGGTAACGGAAACCGCGAATCATCGTCAGTGTGCTTCCGGCCAGTGCGCCGCCGTCCTTCAGTCTGGCCTCGCCATGCTTCACGATGACGGGCAGGTCGCCGATCTTGTATTCCCCGTCATCCAATCCCGCAGCAGACATGGCATCTGTGATCAACACGAGTTGATCGTTATGTTGCTTCAATTGAGCGAGGATCGAGATCGCCGCAGGGTGTACGTGAATACCATCGGCAATCACCTCAGCACTGATGCGTGGATCACTCAGCACGGCTCCGGCAGCTCCCGGTAGCCGGTGATGCAGCGGTGTCATCGCATTAAACGTATGCACCGCATGATGAAGTCCGGCTTCCACTGCACGCTCGACCTCTTCATAGGTCGCATCCGTGTGGCCGAGTGCCGCTGTAATCCGCTGTTCACGCAGCCACGAGATGACTTCCAGTGCACCTTCACGTTCCGGTGCCAACGTAACTTGACGGATCAGGCCGGGATATTGTTTCTCCCATGCTTCGAGCCAGGATACATCAGGCAGAATGATATGTTCCGGATTTTGCGCACCAGGCCATTTCGGACTGAAAAACGGACCTTCCAGGTGTACACCCTCAAGCTGTGCATATGGCATTTCGCCTGAACGGTAGCGGTCTACTTCAGCAAGTACGCTGTCCAGTCGCTCTTTCGGAGCGGTCATGGAAGTCGCAAGCATTGCTGTTGTTCCCTGCGTACTATGAAAAGAAGTGATCTTGTCCAGCACCTCCGGGCTTGCATCCATAAAGTCTTCTCCGTTCCCACCATGCACATGGATATCAATGAATCCAGGCACAATTAGGCCGCGTTCCGGTACAGACAGCGGCAAAGCTTCTCGCCGAATCTGTTCGGGCAGACCTTCTGGTACTCCAGCATAAAGGATTTTTCCATTCCTCCAGGCTAATACACCGTCTTCCAATATCTCATTGGGAAGGAGCAGCTTGCCACGCAGAAGAGAAATATTTTCATCACGCTGGCTCCCAGGTTCACGACTATTCGCTCCGGTCATCTCACCAGCCTCCCTGCCGCACGGTCCAGCAATACCACCACATTTGGATGACATTGCAAAAGCGATGCAGGACATGCCGTTGTGATTGGGCCCATAAAAGCTTCGCGAATAATCTCGGCTTTTTCCTCGCCACGGGCAATAAGTAGAATCTGTTTGGCTTTCAAAATGGTACCGACACCCATCGTAATCGCCTGAGCCGGAACCTCATCGATGCTGTCGAAGAAACGTGCATTTGCCTTACGCGTCTCGTCTTTCAGATCCACAACATGCGTTCGTCCTGTAAGTTCGGTTCCAGGTTCATTGAAGCCAATATGACCATTATGTCCAATGCCCAGCAGTTGCAGATCCACGGGTCCACGATCATCCAACCGCTGTTCATAAGACTTACATTCCTGTTCCAGATCGGCAGCCTGACCATCAGGCACATGCGTTCTTGAAAGATCCATATCAATATGATGGAATAATTGTTCGTTCATGAAACTGCGGTAACTTTCGCGATGCTCTGTTGGAAGTCCGACATACTCATCCAGATTGAATGAAGAAGCCTTCGAGAAGCTGACTAGTCCCTTCTGGTACAACGTAATAAGCTGTTTATATATGCCTACAGGCGAACTTCCCGTTGCAAGTCCGAGGACTGCACGTGGTTTGGTCTGCAATAAACTGGCGATGAGGCCTGCACCCGTGGCATTCAAATCTTCTTCATTTTCAAAAATACGTATATTCATCTGTTTAAGCACCTCCGTTGTGTTGTACGCGATAGGACTGCACGTTGTGATAGGATTGTTCCAATCTGGGGATGAAACTGTCGAAGTCGGCACTTACCATGCCTGTGAACAAAATATCGACCACATGCAGCAGTGCAATACGTGAAGCCATATCTCCACGCCTCATGCCTTCTTCCAGAGAAGAGGTGAACAGTGGGATATCGGATACCGTTGCGAGTGTATTACTTCCATAGGAAGTCAGTGAAATCGTGGAAGCTCCGGCTTGTTTGGCACAATGCAGCGCATCAATGGTCTCGGGTGTTTCGCCTGAATAGGATACGGCCATTGCCACATCTCCCTCAGCGAGCGAAGATGCGGATGTGATCTGCATGTGTGAATCTGAGAAAGCCGTACAGCTTTTGCCAATCCGCACCAATTTCTGATAGAAATCCTGTGTAACAATGGACGAGGTCGCCACACCGTACAGATCAATACGGCGAGCCTCGCACAATAATTGCACCGCCTGCTCCAATCTGCCCAAATCCAGCAAACGGGTAGTATCAGCAATAGACGCGAGGTGGTTGGCTTCGATAGCTTCAACAATTTTGGAAAGTGAATTGCCCGCTACAATATCCTGATATGCCGTTTCATCAGATGCGTGGGACAATTCTGCGGCGAGCTTCATTTTGAAATCGGGGAAGCCTTTGAAATGAAACGACTTGCAAAAGCGGGTCACCGTCGCCGCACTTGTGCCACTCTGCTCTGCCAGATGACTAATCGTCCAGCCGGGAATGTCTGATGGAGATTGCATAATGACTTCAGCAATACGTCGCTCCTGAGACGGAAGGTTATTCAGTTCTTGCTGCAACGCACGTAATATGGCTGCCATAAGGACCTCACTTTTATGAAAATCATTTTTATATATTTTAATATAAATAAGAAAATCATTTTTATAACTTCATTCTAATCAAGACGATCCTGCAAATCAAGAGCAATTTCTCACGACTTTCGCAATGATACTGAACGTGTATAGTACTCACCTGCTTGATACACATAGTGAGTAACCTTTATATTGAGAATTGAGATATGATCGTATTAAAAAAAGGAGCCATTCAATGAATCGAAGACAACGGAAAAAATTTATTCCTTCCATCTGGATTATTGCTACCAAACAAACTGAAGGACACGCCTATTATGCCCTCTATGCCATCGACTGGAGACGCGGAGGTAGGCTCAGTTGGGAAGGCTGGAATCACTTTGAAGACCTGCTGCAATTTCATATTCCGATCAAACGAAAAGCTGGAGGACGGAAATCTTCTTCTCAATCTGCGGCCAAAATAGCAAAAAAAGCGCTCCATCTTCATCTGAATGAAGCACAGTTCGAGGAACTGGAGCGGCTCTTTTATCAGCCATTTTCGAAGAAAAGATGGAGGACGTTTATTCGAATGAATAGGAATCAATACGTGATAAAGTGAAATGAATTCACTTGTTTCATTTTTTCACGCTAAAACAAAAAAGCCTTTTCCCTTCTTTGGATAAAGAAATAGGAAAGACTTTCGCGGTATTAAAATTCAATTCGTTTTCATTCAATTTCCATTCAACTCAAATCTCAACTCAAGTTAACTCGTTCTAATTCATGTCATCATATCGTTTTAGGAACGTGCTGACTAACCCGGGTACAGTCATTTGGTGAACCGATTGATTCTCAATCTCCTCGGCCAGATCGTCATCTGTGAGAGAAACGAAGAATGTAATGTCTGCTTTGGTTTGTCCATATCGAGCAAAAACATCATCTGTTGTCTCATTCACAACTTTGGCGATGATTCGAATGATCTCATCCTTATACTCCTGAACTTCCTCTGTTGCATACAACAATCGGCTGATATGGTTAAAGTGCGTATCCTCGCCATACTGATATTCGGAGCAGCCCCATCTGTAATAGATCTCGTCCTCCTCACTGTCGCATAGCCCTTGCTCTTTCATTCTCGAAATGTGCGCTGCCAGGGATTCCTCGGTATTCACCGCCATAAACAGCGTTACCCAATCACTGTCCGTTCCAAATGCACAAGCATATACTTTCTCATGCTGCACCTTAGCCAGCGTCTGTTCCAGATCGGGTAGAAACCCCGCTCTAAATTGTTTTTCAAATTCACTTAAGAAACGGTCCATTCAGCTCATCCTCTCATGTTTTATATAAGAATACCGAATCGTTACACTTGCCACTTCGATGACAGAATAACCTTCTGATCGCTGTTATCCATAGATTTCTTGAATCACTTTTATATAAGTGGAAATCTGCGGATAAAGGCGAACGCTCCGCTTCTTCAGGTCATTTCTGCCCTCTCCGTTCTAGTGTAAATATGTAGTTTAACTTATATAGATGTAGTACAAAAAAAATCCCAAACCCAATTTGTCCAAACCATTGTTTCACTTTCAAGCCTTACCTACAATCTCATCTGCTTGATATATGTAATCATTATGGTCTACTAAAACAATGAAAACAAGCGATGCTACGTTTCGGATATTCCCTCAATTTATTGTTAGTTCCCTCAATCCATGGTCCATACCAGCAAAAAAGCCTTGCCCCATTCTTCATGACAAAGAATAGAGAAAGGCTTTCATGCTGCTACTTAATCCTAACTGTAATTCGCAACTAGATCTTCAGTTCTCCAAGCTTAATCAGCTCGACAACTGCCTGCGAACGACCCTTAACATTGAGTTTCTGCATCACATTCGAAATATGGTTACGCACCGTTTTCTCGCTGATGAATAACTGCCCTGCGATGTCACGCGTTGTTTTGTCTTGAACCAGTAATTCGAATACTTCGCGTTCACGGTGGGTTAACAAAAATTTGCTTTTATGATCGATACCCTTCAATGTTCACCCCTCCTTGCTCGGGTTGTGTTGGTGTAACAAGGTTAAGGGGATACAGTCAACTCATCTTATGTCAGATCAAGGGCGTTGGTTCAGTTTTATAAGAAAAATGGGCAGGAATTATGTGTTTTATTGTCCCAAAAGAACCTATGTAGTGGCATATGTAATCAAACATTTGAAGATTATCGATCATTAAAACAAACATGCCTCTGCAGCTGATGTTACCATCCCCGCAAAGGCATACTTGTCCATGTCAAAAAAACTACCGATTCATTCGGTTCATGACCCCACCGTCGTGATTACGGTTCATCAGGCCATCGTCAAGGATGCCATCGCGGTGATTCATACCTGCTCCGTTGGTTGGGAAGATACGCTCCACCATCGATTGGAACGTATTGATCATGCCACTAACGGGCTTACCATTACGAATATCTGTGGCATAGTTCTCGACATGCTGCACAAATTCCGGATTGGCTGATACATATACATTCTCGATGTTCGGTGCAAACTGCTTGATTTTGGCTGAAATCTTGCCTTTAATCTCAGCTGATGTGTTATCATCCGTGCTATCTACACGTTGTCCTTCACTTTTCATACCATAATGCCCATCGTCCGTCCCACGTGCTTTGCCGCCATTTGTCAGACCACGCATCATGCCAATTGTACCTGTGCCCATGGTTCCATAGATGCTACGGTCATTCCCCATATGGCTGCGATCCGTTGCTGAATTCGTGTTCAGCCCTGGAGCAATTCCGCTAGTGCTGTACGGAGACATTGTTCCCGTACCGCCATTCACACGCATACCACCCATATCGTGATTCATGTTGCCCCCACGCATGGTATCACTGGCATGATTACGCATCGTTCCATCCAGCATGCTTGTACGACCGTTGGACTTGCTTTCCAACTTGCCTGCATGACCATCTGCCAAACGAACCGCGACATACGCATTACGATCCGTTAACATGACACGGGCGGATTTAACTTCCTTCATCTCCGTGATGCGCTTTGCCAACTCTTCACTGGATTTCAGGTCAGTAACATTATGCATGCGATAACTTTTCGCACGGATGCCATCCATGCCATTCGTTTCCACACCATAACGGTTAATGCCGCTCGCTTGCTGACGAACGCTTTGCGTATGCAGATTGTTGGTATCCCGATTCGTGCCACATCCTGTCAAACCGGCCATTACAAAGATTGCAGTAGACAATGATAACGTAATAGCTGTTGCCTTTTTGACTGCTGGCATGTACTCATCCTCCAATGTATGTTGGTTTTGGTCACAAAGATAGGATGCGCTTCTGTGCGTACCGATATGCTGAAAGGATATGGTACCTTTCCCTGTAGATTTGGGTCTTCGGGTTTTGGTCTTTGCTAATTGGTCTGTGGGTTTTGATCTGTGCAGGAAGGTCTTCGCTATAAAATAAAAAAACAGTACCGCGTGTTCGCAGCACTGTCTACATGTAACTTAAATTTTATTTCAAGTCATTTATTAACTCTTATCTTTTGCGCCACTCATTTTCCTTCTGTTGATGCTTTAATTGTATCCGGGAATTTCTCGGCTTCCATTAAACTCGTCGTCTCCATGGCATATGCCCATTGACCATCCGGCGTAATGACCCAGATCTGATCCGGTTCAGATGGTACGGTAAGTCCCCGATATACATCTCTAACTTGTTGCCCATTAACCATCTGTTCAACAGACAGGGTGAATCGTGGAACAGTACCTTTCAGCTCGGAAGCTTTGCGCACATCATCTGCTGTTGACAGGTTTTTGATTTTACCGATAAGAGATACGGCGTCTGTGGCTTCAATCGTTTTTCCATTCAGTGTCCAGGTCTGCTCAGCAGCACCGTTCTCCGATGTTGATGTTAACATCCAGGTAGCTGCTTCACCTTCCCACTCCAGAGATCCAACATTTGTCTCATCCATGTTGAAAGGTGTAGTATCCAACAGATCACGACGAGACAAAGCTATGTTGGTAATTGCCTCAGTCTGTACGGCAACTACGGGACCCTCATCTACGCGCACATATCGTGCGTCATCTGCTGGAAGCTGGCCACCAATAGCCAGTTTGATCTCCCGATTGTCTTTGAGTTTGATATCCATACGTGTAGCATTTGTTCCTAATCCGTACTTATTCAGATCTGTCGGCGCTTCTTCCACCACCAGTTCCTGGTTCGCACCACTCATAGCATCTAACCAACTGCTAACACTATAACCGTTCAGAGGATAGGCTTTTGGCTCAACCATCTGCCATACGCCATTTTCAAGCGTCAAAGTCGAAGATGCTGCTGCACCAGATGTTTCTGCGGTTGTGTCATGTATTGTGATGGATTGAATATCTTCGGATTGAATACCGAGCAACTTGGCTTGCACCTCTTCTTCTTCCCGAAAATAATTTTGACTGGCCGCGTACACCCAGCCCACAATGAGTACAATGACCACTAGAATCGTTGGAAACCATTTTCTCATACCTGTCTGCGCCTCCACCATAAGAGTACACCGATGATCACAAAGATGAGCGGGAACGCTACAATAGCCACGAAGAAAATCGTTCTGGCCTGTTCGCCATTCAGGTATGCGGTCTCATAGCCAGCTTGTACCCGTGGGCGAATCGTCAATCCATTTTCTTTCTCACTCAAATAATTCACGGTATTCAAAATAAAGTCCCTATTCCCGCCATTCGCAATTTCCGAATCCTGCATGAAAATGGACGAGCCCAGAATAACCGCCTTCGGCTTGCCATCCGTCGTATCGGCTGCATACCCTAATTCCACTGGCCCCTGAATGTCCTCTTCAGCATCATTGGTTGTTTCATTTTGTAATAAGCCGTCGATATTTGTCTCTCCATAACTGTCATTCGAAGAATGAATTAACGGTGAGAGGGTATATTTATCCTGTTCTTTGCTGGTCAACGCAATCGACAGCGACAACATCGGGTACAATTGGCTCGCTGCGAGTTTGTCAGTGATTGCATGTGTACCATACTCCGGCACCACCCATAGTGGTCCCATCGTACTGGCTTGTTGATTATCCACCATGACCGCATGCTCGTCAACGACGCCATAGTCTGCCATGAGGGCATCGATGTTTTTCCAACTGGATTTCATATCTTCTACGAATCCGAGGGATAATAACAGCTTGCCTCCATTACTCAGATAGGTGCGAATGGCCTTCATTTCTGCATCACTAAGATCACGTTGTGGACCTATAATGGCAAGCACATCTGCATCTTCGGGAACCTTCCCGGCCTGATTCAGCTGCAACTCTTCCGTCTGCACATTATTTTGTTCCAAGGAAGATTTCAGCGTAGTCATCTGATCGAGACTCAGTTCTTCATGTCCGGTCAGAAAGACCATTTTATGCATCTCAGTGGATGACATATTCATGAGCGCCTGTGTCAGCTTTTCCTCACCTGTGAACTGATAGGATCCGTCACTGCCGTCACCTGTCGCGGTGAACAAACTGGCGATATCAATCACTTTGTGTTGATCTCCCTGCTCCAGCACAATGGAGCTACCTGTTATGCCGTATTTGGATGCAAGTGCAGGTTCCTGCGTCAGATTATACTGTTTTAATTTCAGCTTACTGTTACGTTTCGTATATTCCTCCACCATATCCGTGACTTCACGGTTCAGCACGGTGTTGTTGGCATTTTCGACGGTTAACACCAGAATGTTGACGTCATCCTTCACATCTTTGATTGCAGTTAGGGACTGGTCAGACAACGTGTATTGTTTGTTCGAGGTCAGATCGAGCTGGAAGCCGCCAAGTGAATTCAGGAACAGTGTTAGCAAAATAAAGATGCCAATCACCGCTACAGACAGCACGGTACTGTTGGTATGACTTAACCATTTTTTCATCTTCTCACCTCCACCGCTTCCGTTCCACAATTTGAATGCTTAACAGCAGAAACACACCTGAAAGTGTGACATAGTACAATATATCCGGTCCGCTAAGCACGCCTTTCATGAAGCTGTCAAACCGGTTAGTCAGGGCAAACGGATCGAGCCAATGCTGCAAAGCAGATCCTGTATTACCTGCGAATGAATCAAGCATCCACAAAACGAGCAAAATAATAAAACCCGCCACTGCAGACACCATCTGATGCTGGGATAACGTGGAAGCGAACAGTCCAATCGCCATCATGCTTCCGCCCAGGAAGAATAGACCCAGCGCAGACATCCATACCGTCGTCATATCCAATGTTCCATAGAACGACATGATAAAAGGGTACACCAGACTGCACAGGATGAGCACGACCAGAATGGCCAGAGAAGCAAGGTATTTGCCAAAAATAATTTCTGTTATACGCGCCGGAGAAGTCAGCAACAATTCATCCGTTCCTTGTCTGAATTCCTCCGCAACAAGCCGCATCGTTAATAAGGGCACGACAAACAGCAGCATGGATAACGTATCTCCCAGCACGAGTCGATAATCGACAATACTCGGCTGGTAATATACGAAACTGGAGTAGAACAGCAAACTGGTCATCAGTACATATACGGCAAAAGCAAAATAGGACGTCGGAGATAGAAAATAAGCTTGCAGCTCTTTGTTGCATATCGCTATCATTCGTCTCATTTGGAGTCCTCCCCTTTGCTGGAATGGGGCGAAGCATCCGTTAATGTACTCGGTGTTGGACTCGTTGTTGTACTCGGTGATGTTCCCGATATACTCGACGATTCGTTGTCCGAAGCTACATCCTCCTGATGCATCTCTGCGTCAGCAACCTTATCCACATCTGCCGAATACGCGTCTGTATCTGTTGTTGTCTCGGTTGTAGTCAGCTTCAAGAAAATCTGCTCCAGACTGAGATTCTCCTTCTTCATCTCCAGTATCGGTAATCCTGCACCGGACAAAAGGTAGAATAGCTCCTCCCGGAAATCTTCCGAGTTTTCTCCAGTAAGAAGCATTTTAACCGTAGTCGCCGAATCTGAAGTAAGTGAAGTATCTTTGGTGGTATTCGCATCTGATGTTTGAATAACTTCACTCCGCACCTTCTCCCACGGTGTCAGCACATTATGTAATTGCTCCGCAGTGGCCTTCACTTCAATCGACACCTTGAACTGATCCCCCATTGCTGATCCGAAATGCTGAGGTGAGCCATCCAGCACGAGCTGTCCCTGATTAATGATCAACATTCGATTACAGAGTGTGCTCACTTCAGGCAAAATATGCGTACTAAGCAGCACCGTATGGTTCTCGCCCAGTTCCCGAATCAGATCTCGGATCTCGATAATCTGATTTGGATCAAGGCCCGATGTTGGTTCATCCAGAACCAGCAGATCCGGCTTGTGAATAATGGCTCCTGCCAGCCCGAGGCGTTGCTTGTATCCTTTGGATAACCCACGTACCATTTGCCTTTCCCGATCCTGAAGTCCCAGTCTGCTAACCATCTCACTGACCCGCAGCTTAACTTCACGTGTCGGAACATCGCGCAAATTTGCTACGAATTTAAGATAGGACTGCACCGTCATATCCGGATACAGTGGGGGAGTTTCAGGCAGATACCCAATCTTGGAACGAACACGCTGACCCTGCTCATGCACCGATACCCCATCCACCAAGATGGAACCCGCGGTTGGATGCAGATAGCCCGTAATCATACGCATCGTTGTTGTTTTTCCGGCACCATTGGGGCCGAGAAACCCGACAATTTCACCACGTTCCATGGTGAAATCCAGTTGATGTACGCCGCGCTGCCCTTCGTAAACTTTGCTGACCTGTTTCACTTCGAGCACATCATTCATCCTTTCCCGTTAAAATACCCGTGCACCATCGTTCGTTATATAAATTCAACTGAAAATATTTACACTTGCACTCCGATGGCAGAATAACCTTCCGATCACTGTTATCCCCAGATTTTTTTGATTCCTTCTTAAATGGAAAAATCCGGTGATAGCGTATGCTTCCGATGTAGCTTTCTTTTCAGAAAGCTTTCAGGCGAACGCTTCGCTTCTTCAAGTTATTTCTGCCCTCTCCGTTGACGTGTAAATGTTACGTTGAAATTATGTAATAAATGATGTACACGGGAAGTTCCTTGTATATTACGTGATCTATCCTAACCTCAGCTTAATGTCACTTAAAAGAAAGCTTAAAAAAATATGTCCAAAATGTGAACAACCTGAACAACACCCACACCCTATACTTCAAGCCAACGTAACATAGAGTACAGGAGAATGTGCTCCTGACCAAAAGTCAGAGGGTGAATCGTGTGAAAGTATTATTCACGTTTTATGTTCCAAGCGGTGGCGTGGATACGTTAAACCGACTGCGCACCGCTGTTCTGAAACGCCATGGCATTGAAGCGCACCTATTGTATCTCAACACAGGCTCGGGATTGCAGAACAACAGTGATACACCCATTTTCACCGCATCCAGTGACGAAGATATCCATCACATCATTCATACTCATCATTATGATGCCATCATTGCCACTTCAGACATCGCTATGCCCGGGCGCTTGAGAGCACTTGGCTATACAGGAAGAATTATTTTTGAGGCGCAGGGGCTTGGAACACGCGATCAGGCTCTGGAAACGATACAGATGGGTGTACCTTACCTTCAAGCCCATTGCGACGCTGCCGTTATCCCCCCCACAGACCACCTTCTGGATATGTTCATTCATATCTGTCCCTGGCTTCATCGGTTTGTTATTCCCAATATGCTGGATACGGACACCTTTGCACCGATTTCGGTGGATACCCCACCCTATCCGGTGCTGGCTTGGGTAGGACGGCTTGAACACAACAAAAACTGGCGTGAATATTTAATCATTTCGAGTGAAATCATCAAAAAAAATCCGCAAGCCAGACTATGGTTATTCCATGATCCTACTTTGGCTAATCCAGAAGATGAAGTCATGTTCCGACACATGCTGGCAGAATACGGACTTGAGGATCGGATTGGCATCTTCATTAATGTTCCTCATTCTCAGATGCCTGCATACTATTCGATGATTGCCGCTTCAGGGGGGATCATGTTATCCACTTCCCTGCTAGAAGGATTCGGCTATGCCGTCGCTGAAGCCATTAGCTGTGGCTGCCCGGTGCTCAGTACAGATTCAGATGGTGTGCGCTCATTTATCACACATAATAAGACTGGAAAGTTTTATCCAATTGGAGATGTAAAGGCGGCTGTAGCCGAAGCAAGGGACCTCATGAAGAACAAGAAACTGCGGGAATATATCCGCATTCAGGGCAGACAGCATATGAGCTTGTCTTTCTCACCCGATCGATATGCCATTTCTTTCCGTGAAATGATGACAGCACTGCGAATTTTCCATTGAGCATAGCAAAAAGGCAGTTCAGCAAGATTCTCTGAACTGCCTTACTATGTTACTTTAGAAAGTCTTAGTGTCCCATCATCATCGCGGGATCAGGCTTGTCGCCATTTTGAAGTTCTTCTTCCGGCATCGGTTTTGGTTTGCGCAGAATCAGACTGAGCAAACAGCCGAACAATGCAATACAAGCGGCCAGGAAGAACGTATCATTGAAGCCACCCACCAGACCTTGAACTATAGCGGTCGGCTCTGCACTCGTTGTATTGTCTGCAATTCTTGAAGTAAGGAAACCTGTGAGCCCTGCAACCGCAAAGGACACGACCACTTGCTGTGCAGCAGCGGTGAGCGGTGTCACCCGTCCAACCAACTTACGCGGTGCAGCATTCAATACATGAGTATTGAGTGGCATCATGGACAAGCCCATACCCAGACCCATCATAACCAGAGCCGTGATAATCAGGCCAAGACCTGTCTCTGCCGTGATGGAGGAGAGAATAAACAAGGCTCCCGAGATAATTCCCAGACCCACGAAGGCCAGAGGTCTAGCACCGATTTTATCAAACAACCGACCACCAAGCGGCATACCCACTCCGGAAGCCAGAGCCTGCGGAAGCAGAATCAATCCCGTTTCCAGTGCAGTGTACCCTTTGATCTGCTGCAAATACAGCGGGATCAGGATCATCGCACCGAACAGCGCCACTTGTGACACCCATGCGAGAATAATCCCCCGTGAGAAATCAGATGATTTGAATACCCGGAGTTCGAGCAAAGGATTTTGATGACGAAGTTCTACAATAATGAATAAGATGAGCGCCACACCACCTACGATTACACCAGTCAGTGTTGTTGTAGATGTCCAGCTCGTTCCACCCTCGCTCACACCATAGGCAAGCATCGAAAACGCAATTGGCGCCAGAATCATACCTAGCAGATCCAGTGCAGGCGTGCGTCCACGATCTGTATCAGGCAAAAATTTGATACATAGAATGAAAGCTGCAATACCAATGGGCAGATTAATCAAGAAGATCCAGTGCCAGCTCAGTGATTCAATAAACCAACCGGACAATACCGGGCCCAGTGCAGGGGCAAGCAGCATGGGAATTCCGAGCATACCCATGATGGAACCTCTTCGTTCAGGAGGTGCAAGACGAAATACCATCGCCATACCAATAGGAGCAACCATGCCTCCCCCAAGGCCCTGAATGACACGGTAAATGATTAATTGCTCAGGTGATTGGGCAATGGAGCATAACACAGAACCCAAGGTAAACATGGCAATCGTGAACAGGAATACTCTTTTGGCACCGAAGCGGTCAGTTAACCAACCTGCCAGTGGAATAACCGCAGACAAAGCCAGGGTATATCCCGTAACCGTCCATTGGATGGTCTTCAGATCCGTCTCGAAATATTGAACGAGATTCGGAATGGCCACATTAACAACGGTACTGTCCAGAATAACCATGATCATTCCGACGATAATAGCCAGGAGTGGCAAAATAATGGTTTTAATCGAAAACTCTGCCGGCTCCTGTGATACTGCTGTTTGTTCTTTCACGTTCTCCACTCTCTTTTCCGGCCAGCAGATCACAGGCTGCTGCCTGCGTCTCACTATGCCTATATTCTCTCGACTGATTTCAAACTATCGTTTTAAATCGTCGTTTTAAACTTTCGTTTAACACTGATCTAATTCTAATGAAAATACCTTTGCTGTCAAGCTATTTTTTTCAGGAATTTCACTATGGATGCAATATAAAAAAATGGAACAGGCACTTCCCTGCTCCACACGTTGGTTAATCATGACTATTCAATGATGTCCATATCAATCTGCAAGCTTCATCATCTGATATTCTGACAGTATGCCCAATGTCTGCCCGTGAATACTTCTATAATACATGCGAATAACCAGATGATTCAGTGAAGAGCTGTTGCTGATGATCCTCAGCTCATAAGGCTCGGAAGATACATCCAGATTGTGAATGACCTGATTACCGCCCGCTCCCCCCGAATTCGAATTTATATGAAAAAGATGTCGGTACAGTTCTCCGTGAGTACTGGCTCCGCCAACAAATACATCTGTCCCTTCCTCGCCCCCCACATAGGCCAACTCCACGTCCATGTATTTAATGGGAACAAACGTCTGTAACATATTTTCATGAATATTAAGCACATATACAACCACTGTAGATCCCTCCTTCGGCGTATGAGCCTTTCAATACATAGGATATGCTTCCCCTTGTCTATTGTCATTTGCTTTCACCCATTTTCAACCAATTACACGGAAATGCCCGACCTTCCGGTCCTCTTTTTTCATAGAATAAAAGCATAGAAGTTCGGCCGGTGCAGGCCGTGACAAGGGGGTAGCTATGAGAGTTCTGCTCGTTACGTATTGGGAGCTTACACATATGGGAGGCATATGGACATATGTTAAACAACTGGCCGACAGGCTAGTTGCACTTGGTGTAGAGGTTGATATCATGGGCACAAATGGTGCCAAAAACGAAGTATATGTTCGTAATCTGAACCGCGCTTTCTCCAAGGATACGGTGTGGCCCATGCTGCAAGCCAAACTCAATCCGACCGATCTGCCACAATTCACTGCCGATCCGCTTCTTGCTTATTATGAACTGAATAGATATGCCTTCGAGATGGCCGCCGCTTATCTGGGGGTGGACCACTATGACGTAATTCATGCGCAAGATCCCGTAGCCGCCGTAGCCATAAAACGCATCTTAAACCGCAATATCCCACTGGTTACCAGCTATCATGGGGCACTTGCCCGCGAGGCCTTTTACGATGCTCAAAATTCCAACCCGCAACTTACTCTCTCTTCCTATCTGCAATCCAAACGTGGACGTTATTTTCTCTCATTGGAAGAGCGAAGTGCAGCACAATCTGAGCTGATTCTGGTGTCCAGTCACTGGATCAAAAGTACACTTACAGAGCTCGCGGTGCCAGAGTCGAAGTTCAGACAGATTCCCTATGCTATCGACCTGCCAGCCTACCGTGCCTCAGCAGCCGTGAAATTTCGCCAACGACCACCGGCTGGCAAGAAAGTCATTGCCTTTACCGGAAGGCTGGAATACATCAAGGGCGTTCATGTGTTAATTAAGGCTTTAGCCAGTCTGAAAAGTATACGTTCCGATTGGATATGCTGGATCGCAGGAGAAGGCAATCTATCCGATGAGTTGCGGGCACAGGCCACAGCGGCAGGCATTGGAGCGGATGTTGTGTTCTGGGGCAAACTCGATAATATTCCTTCCTTCCTGCGTCATGCAGACATCTATGTCCAGCCCAGCCTGCAGGACACCCAGCCCTTCTCCGTGACCGAAGCACAACTGGCGGGTATACCTGTTATCGTCAGTGGTACAGCCGGCATGCCTGAGATGGTTGAACCTGGGCGTACAGGATGGGTTGTTCCTCCGCAGGATGTCGACTCGCTCCGTGAACTGCTGAATGCATTACTCGAGGATAACGTTACTCGGAGAACAGTGGGTGCTGCGGCGAAAGCTTGGGCTGAACAACATCGTTCACTGGAAGAAATGGGATTGCGTACATTTCAAGTCTACCAGGAAGCTATTTACAGAGGAGGACAACCGATATGACATTGCTTGTACCGAGTGATCTATACAATCGCTGGTTTTCGACTCCGGTCTCCACACCTCACATCGACGTGGATTACGCGATCATGAATCAATTGATGCAGAAGTTGCCCAAAGGCTATGTATTTCCCGATCCTGTGTCGATGGAGATCATGTATTCAAAGGATTGAGTTGTCCCATTATATGCTGTCTTCATTTAACATGCCGGAATATTGTACAAGGGATGTCCCACATGTCATACAAATGACTGAGGACATCCCTAGTTTGCTTTATCATATTCTAACGAATCCAGCAGACGCTACTTGTTCCCTTCTGCACAGGGTCTGTCATGTAACGAATCACAGAGACGTTATTTCATCCATCGTGGTCGAATTCCAGATTTAAAAGCCATTTTGCAAAGGAATAACGTGACTGAGATTCGTTAGAATTTATTTTTCATAATAATTGCTCTGATAAGACGTGTCAGGTTCGTTAGCACTTGGAGCAGGGAAACCCTGATTTTTTATTTTCCACCTCCCTCCCCAAAAAAAGAGCTCCCCCACTTATAGCACATTAAAAGTGCTTCATAAGGGTGCTCTCATGTCCATTTAATACCTCTTCCATCCAGCCATCATTGGCACATCCGTCTACTTCACTTCCAATACCCACCGACCTGGAGCAAATTGTACAAAATAGGTCTATGCTTCGCTTGAACACGTTCCATCTCGGCCACCAGTGCCTTGAAGTGACGTTTGGTCCCCATTGAATCATGCAGACGATAACACATCAGGGGCTCATTGTAATAGAACAGCTCATACATCGGAAACAGTCGCAACCACATCTCGTAGTCATGGGTGTAGCGGAAATCAGTATCGAACATGCCAAACCGCTCAAATGCATCCATCTCTAACATGACAGTACAGCCGTTGATCGGACAACCTTCAAGCAGTACCTGCAACATTTCCAGACGACTGCCCACTTCCGGCCGCACCGTATCCAACCATTCACTCTTCTCATTCACATAATGGTAGGCACCATGACAGAATGAAGCCTTGACCTCGCGCATAAACTTCAACTGTTTCTCCACCCGGTCCAGCAGCATCACATCATCTGAACTGAGCCAGACAAAGTAATCCCCTGTTGCCTGTTTGATGCCCTCATTCAATGCTGTCGCAGTTCCACCGTTTTCTTTGCGAATATAATGGATAGAATCCATGAATGGCTCTAGCCGCTCCACATGCTCGGTTGACCCATCATCCACCACGATCACTTCAATATGCGGATACGTCTGGTGAATGGCACTGTGAACAGCCTGCTCGATGTACGCACAATTATAAAAAGGGATGACGATCGATACTTTCGGCTCCATTCGGGGCCCCCTTCCTCCGCTTATCTCTGCATAGCGATTGCTTTCCTACATTTTATGAAGATCCATTCGATCAGTATTGGACATCTGCGGTGTCGCGGAAGCACATTTCGATCCGATACCACCTTTACTATCATCGGGTAAAATGCTGCGCAAAGAGGGCGTCAATCAGCCACCTTGTGGCCTCATAACTGCCCTCCCTACGCTAACCGCCAAGCGCCGCTATGCGCTGCAACAACGGATCGCGATATCTCGACCATACCATGGATGCTTCTCTGCCGATGACATCCGCATGACGAACGGATCCCATTCCCCCATGCCACCGATATGCCGTAAGCGGTTCGTTCAGGTATGGGAACCGATGACCGTTCAGTATAATCCGCATCCAGAGATCCAGATCATGCGTGTAGGGCAGAAGTTCATCGAACAGCCCTACTCCGCTGAACAGATCCTTGCGAATCATGACCGTGCAGCCATTGACCGGATTGCCGTGGACAAATCGCCGCAGTAAGTCCAGATCCGACATCGGTTCAGGTCCACCATGCATTTTGGTAACGGCCGAATGCTCGTTGATATAGTGAAAGTTCGTATGAGATACGAGCACATTCTCACGCTGCATAAACTCCAGCTGATAACGGATTTTATCGGGATAAAGGACATCGTCCGAACTAAGCCAGGCTACATAATCACCAGAGGCATGACGGATACCATGATTAAGTGCCGAAGCTGTCCCGCCATTGCTTTTGCCAAGCACATTAATATAAGGGAGATAAGGCTGGAGCAGCTCTGCATGCCGGGTGGAACCGTCATTCACGACAACGATCTCCACATCGGAATACGTCTGGTTCAGCGCACTCTGAATTGCCTGAGGCACATAAGGGCAGTTGTAGAATGGAATGACAATGGATACTCTCGGATTCAACTTGTCGTCCTCCCTTGCTGGGCACGAACATCACTCAGGATATCCTGAAGTGATGTGGCGAATGGAATCATCGGCTGCCAGCCAAGCTTGCGCAGCAGTGATAATTCCTCCTGTTTCCCCGAACCGTCCGGACCAGAAGATGCTCCATCCCAGCGAACAGGGACTTCCGCTTCTGTCATGGACAAGAGCAGATCTGCAATTTCACCTAGACTGCGCTCGACGCCAGACACCACCGGGTATACTGTACCGCTGGACCCCTGTATCAGGAGGGTTGCATACGCTCTGACTGCATCCCGCACATCGAGAAAGTCACGGGTATTGTCCCGTCCGGACAGACGGAATGCCTCCGTTTTGCCCGCCTGCTCACAGGCAACAACATGGCGCGCAAGCAGGGAACAGATGCCTGTAGAAGGACCCGCACCAATCAGATTGCCCGGCTCCGCCAGCATGATCTGCTGTCCGAAGAGCGACATCCACGACAAGGACACCATCTCTTCCAGAGCTTTGCTGAGGCTGTATGGGTGCGGAGGCTGGGGAATCCGGCCAGGTTCCTGCGTATATTTTAACCTCGATCCAACAATAACGGTTCGTGCTGCCGGACAACTGCGAAGCGCATCCAGCAAATACAGCACGGCCATCACATTGGTCTCCAGGACCAGTAACGGATCAGACCATGAATCAGGCACTGAATTTTTGCCAGCGAGATGCAGCACATAGTCGGGCTGCACCTCGCTGATCAGATGACGTACTTGCTGTTTATCGTTCAGATCACAGACATGGACTTGAGTACCTTTACCAAATGAATGTACACCCGGTCTCCGGACTACCGCTGCAACCACTGCACCAACTTCCTGAAAATAAGATACGGCATGTCGCCCGGTAAAACCGGAGGCGCCTGTAATCAGTACTTTCTTGCCCGTCAGCTCTGCTCCATCCATAATGCCAACTCCTTCAGCATTGTAGAATAATCCGGCAGGTCTGTCTTCACATCCTCGCGAGTGGACACCAGCGTACGGTCCTGCACAACACTGTCATCACGTACAATCGTCACATCCTGCTTATTCCAGGTCTGTTTGAACAACACAAGCAGGTCATGCTTGCTGACAGGTGTTGGATGAGCTAGATGGATCAGACCACTAATGGATGAGGCCAGGTAATGGTCAACCCATTTGGCCAGCTCAAGTGTGGTTACACCGTTCCAGAATACGCGGGTATACCCGCCGACTTCACCTGTGCGGGACATAAACCATTGCATCAGACCAATGCCGCCTTGCCGAATTTCGGGTCCAATGATGGACGTACGGATCGTCAGATGACCTTCATCCTGAACTTCACCAAGTGCTTTGGTAATGGCGTAAGCTGAAGTTCCATCCGTAACATCATCTTCCCGGTATGCTCCCCGATCCCCGCTGAACACACAGTCTGTGCTGATATGAATCAGGCGTGCACCAATCGTATCGGCAACCCGCCGCAAACGATGCGGCAGGAACCCGTTAATATGATAGGCCGTAATTTTGTCCTCATCTGCAAAGCTGTTCAACACACCTACTGCATTAATAATCACATCCGGGTGCACCGCTTCTACCAATCGATCAACCATGAAGCTGTCGTTCACATCCAGGAGCAGACCATTGGGGTCCGTTACATCACGAGTTGTGTAGAAGACGCTGTGCACACCTTGACGGCGGAAATAGTCGACCAGAATATGGCCGGCCATTCCGTTTCCACCAAGTATCAGCAGTTTCATGACAAGAATCCTCCGCGCTTGAGAATTTCATGAATCTCCTCTTTGGTCATCAGTTGGTGTTCAGAACTGAAGCTGTTAAAGGAGACCGGTGGACAATTGGTATAATGTTCACGCAGACCTGGTATACCCAGGGTAGGAAGAATAACCAGGTACTGTTCATCATAGACAACGGTGGTCATGCTCTCGAATTCACTCATCAATATTTCATGGATTTTCTCCCCTGGACGAATGCCCCGTTCCACAATGCTCACATTCTCCACACCGGAATCCTCAATTAATACTTCCGCGAGATCAACGATTTTGCAGGTTGGCATCGTCATGACAAAGATCTCTCCGCCGACACTTTCCACAGAAGCTTTGAACAACAGGGTAATTGCATCCTTCAGCGTGAGAAAGAACCGAGTCATACTCATATCCGTGATGGAGACCTGCCCTTTCTGGCGGATCTGATTCTTGAACAGATGTACCACACTGCCGTTCGTTCCCAGTACATTCCCACCCCGTACCGTAACAAACTTGGTATCACTGTGTAACAAGTTGGCATATACAATTAATTTCTCGCCGATTGCTTTGGTCATGCCGTAGAAGTTGGACGGATTGGCAGCCTTGTCAGTCGAGATATAGATTACTTTTTCCACCTTGTTCTCAATAGCGGCTTCAATCACGTTTTGTGTACCAATCACATTGGTTTTGAGTGCTTCGTACGGCTGGTCTTCACACACCGGAACATGCTTGAGCGCCGCCAGATGAAATACATAGTCCACATGCTGGCAAGCCGCCGTCAAGGCATCCTTGTCACGAATATCTCCAATCCGGAAATGAAGACGTGGGTCTTCAAATTCACGACTCATAGCCACTTGGCTGGACTCGTTCCGGGAATATACAATAATTTCTTTGGGCTGCTGGGGCAGCAGTTGAGCCACAAGTTCATAACCCCATGATCCCGTACCGCCAGTCACGAGTATACGCTTATTTTCAAACATGCATTTTCCCTCCAAGCAGAAATTTAACCACTTTACCGGATACATCTGTTGCTTTGTAACCTTGCGGGCAATCCCAATCAGTAGACATCTGCGTCATGACTTTTACGCAATCAGCGATGCGTGTCGCATCTAGACCGGAGACCACATTGCTTCCGCAATCCACCGTTTCCGGCCGTTCTGTCGTTCGACGCATGGTTACGGTCGGCACGCCCATAATGCAGCACTCCTCCTGCACAGTACCACTGTCCGTGAGCGCACAACGTGCATGACGTTCGAGCATCACAAAATCGAAGAATCCAAACGGCTCGTGAAACTCTACCAGTGGGTTCATCTCCAGCTGAAGATGCTCCGCAATCCGGATCGCTGTACGCGGATGAATGCTGCAGATCACACGCAGCCCGTGTTCTTCTGCGACCTGGTTCAGTCCTTTCATAATCTCCAGCAGATGAGGGGCATGATCCACATTCTCGGCTCGATGGGCAGTAACCAAAAAATATTGCCCGGACTTCAGCTTCAGCTTCTTGAGGATTTTGCTGGAGTTTACCTGTGCGTCATAGTGCTGCATCACTTCATAGATGGGATTTCCCGTGAGCACGATGCGCCTGCTTGGTACACCTTCGCTGACCAAATGTTTCTTGCTCTGTTCCGTGTAGGGCATATTAACAGTGGAGATGGCATCAATAACCTTGCGATTCTTCTCTTCAGGCACATCCAGGTCGAAGCAACGATTGCCTGCTTCCATATGAATAACAGGAACACCCATGCGCTCAGCCAATATTGCACATAATGCACTATTGGTATCACCGAGCAGCAGTAATTTATCGGGCTTCTCCTGCAATATCAGATCTTCCATCTGCGTAAACATTGAGGACAGCTGTCGTCCCAGAGAGGCCGCTTCATCCTGAAGAACGTAATCCGGTGCGCGCAGGCCCATTTCCTTGAAAAAGAGACCACTGAGACTTTCCGTGAAGTTCTGTCCCGTGTGCACCAGAATATGTTTGGAAGCGTACTGGTCCAGCTTGGAGATGATCAGGCTGAGCCGTATGATCTCAGGTCTCGTACCCAGCACCGTCATGATCTTCATCGTAATCCCTGCCTTCATCTTGTATTGGAACCCTTACGCCCTACTCGGCTACGTCCCGCCTTGGCAGATTTGCGTCTGCGGCTAGCCGATTTCCCCATATGCGGACGCGGTCCCTTCGTTGTACGGGTTCTCCCCTTCCGTCGGCCAGTTCCGGAAGTACGTTTCAGTCCCTCACGGTCTCGGCGAGAATGAGGTGCAAGTGACTTGCGACGGCGTTTCCGCGGTTTGCCCCTCTGTTGTATCAGCTTTGCAGCTGGGCCAGTACCTGAGGCAACAGGAGCATCGTGACCCAATGCGATCGGAGGTAATGAGGAAAGTGGCAACGCCTGTATGACAGTTAGCGGGAATAACAGTGCCCGAACCGTGGCCGGCTCCAGAACCAGTACCGTGCGTAGTCCTCCCTCCCCATGGGTGTACACAGGTCCATTCGGAGGTTGGATATAAGCAAACCATCCGGGAAAACGCAATAACCACTGTGTCACCATCGTATGCAGTTTCGTCCGGTAGGTTTCAACCCCGTAGAGCCTTTCCGCTTCTGTCCGATTGCGCCACCCCGTATTCGAGGCCAGCTCTGAATCATTCAGCAAGGTTGTCGCCAAGGTGACAAGCGCTTCGGTATCACCCGGCGGGGCCAGAAATGCACCACTGCCTACGGATTCCATTAATTCCTTCAGTCCACCCTGAGCGAAAGCAATGACCGGTTTGGCAAAATAGAGACCCTCCAGTGCGGTCATGCCGAATCCTTCTTTGACCATGCTTGGGATGACCACGATATCCATTGCGGTATACGCCAGAGATACGTTCTCTTCAAACGTAGTGAAGGTAAATCGGCGTGAATACCCTGATTTTTTCACCCGTGATACACACTCGTCGTAATACTTTTTATCCGATGGTGCCCCGATGATCCAGAAGCGACAGCGGGAATGCGTTTCACAGATCCTCAAGGCCATATCCACAAAGGGTTTCAAACCTTTGGCATCATATATAAAGGAAGAAATATAACCGATACAAGTCTGTGATGCCTTAAAACCAAGTTCCTTGCGCTTGCGCTCGCGCAGATGAACCCAGCGGTCCGGAGCGGGCAGCGCGGGTTCCCAGGTCGGCGAAATGACGGTTAGTTTGTCACTCATGCCAGCTTGATGAAATGGAGCTACCGCTGTCTCGGAGATACCGATAATCCAGTCTGCGTAACGACCAATCATCTGGATCGCCTCAGTTGTATGGTCATTCGTATGAATGATCTCGGTAATCTTCCAGATGACCGGAATCTGAAGCGACTTCGCCGCTATTGCCGGCATCACATTGACACAGGTATTCGTTAACACGAGATCGGGAGCAGTCTCCCGTATTAGGGAAACTGCTTCCTGATATGCTGGTGTGTGGCGAAGATGCTCCGCATCATTTGCAATACCCAGGTAAGGTGTGTACACACCGTGAAGCATCGGCAGAGTGCATATTTTGACCTGAATGCCGAATCTTCGCGCTAGCCCCGCAAGCTTCCCATCCTGGGGAACAATGAGCACACATTCAAAGATCGTACCGATCTCTCTCATAAAATGAAGCAGCAGCTTCTCTGCACCTGTAATGCTGCGAGTATTGCATACATGGGAAAATAACATCATCTTAGGTTTCGTTGCCATGGCCGCACGGACCCTGTATGCGGATATCCGATACAGGGTACTGTGCACACCTCCTCCCGGCCAGGATTAAGGAAATATGATGGTTAACATTTCATTAATTCTTTTGCCATACGTGTGGTCTTTCAGGGTACGTTCGAGTCCACGAAGGGCAATCTCACGGCGTTCCTTCTCATGCGTAAGATAATATTCCACCTTGTCGAGTAACTCCTGCGGCGAGGAATAGGTCTCAATCTCCACACCTGGTTTGTAGAAACGCGCGATGTCATCCCGTGCGTCGGTCAACTGCAGCGTTGTGGAAGCAGCAATTTCAAACGTTCTCGGGTTCGGTGAGGCTGGCGGGATTTTGAGGTGATTATTATTGACGGAATCATCTTCGTGAGATCGATGCAGGTTAATGACGATTTTGGTGCCATTGTACACATCATTGGTCTCCTGCGGACTCATCCAGCGGCCGAGTTCAATCTTCTCGCCATAGGCAGTATAGTCAGGCAGACGGTCCCACCAGATTCCGTTAAATACTGTATTGTGTGACATCAACTGAGGCATGATCGGATTGAAGAAGTATACCCGGTTCCAGTAGGCCGAACCGATAAAACTGATTTCCCGTTTTAATGGAGAAGGGGTTGTAATCGGAAAATAATGATTGGTGAATGCGGCAAAAGGGAGGTAGTGAACCGACGCACAGCCGATTTGTCTATATAGATCGATGCAGTTCAGTTCCAACGTGAATACATGGTCAAAATGTTTGACGATATCAAGCGTCATGTCTGTATAGTACGGGTCATCGGTCAGCCAGATTGCCGTCTGAATGCCGGCTTGGCGAATCGCATCGATATGCTCGATGGGTATATCCATTCCATCCAATACAAGCACCAGATCAGGACGCGTCTGCAACGCAATTTCAGAAACCGGTTGACGCGGATCAGTGAGGGTTACCTGAGCTACCATTCCCTGTAGCGTGGCCATGATGGCCTCATCCAACGGAGAGTAAGGGAACCCTTTACCCGAAGATACATACAGCACGTGAATTTGCCGGAAAGGCAACGGTTCCTGTGCACAATTCACAATATAGTTGGCGCGACCGCGCAGATATCCTTCTTCCTTACCTGCGTCATATCCGGCATGTTGCCCATTTTTGCGCGCTTGATCAGCCAGGCTCAGTACAGGTGCATGAACCTTTTTGGTTTTACGGTGTTTGAGAGACATACCGCCACTCCTTTATTTTTTGGGATAGGTTACTCGTTGGTGCTGTACTTCAGATGGGGATTACAGATGTTCCAGCAACTGACCGATGCGGCGAGTGAATGTGTGCTGGTTCATCGTGGTGAGAAGTCCCCGCCATGCCATCGCCTGTCGTTCTTCTTCATGCTTCAGATAATAGTGGATCTTGCGCTGAAGTTCTGCTGCGTTGGTGAAGGTCTCGATGTCATATCCCGGCTTATAATAACGGGGCAAATCCGCACGCGCATCCGTAATCTGCATTGTGCCGCAGGCGCTAATCTCATACGTTCGTGGGTTAATGGAGTGACCTTCAAGATGATGGGTATTGCGATTGTCTTCCCCATTCTCGCAAGTCCGGTGAATGTTAATGACAATCTTGGCGCCATTGTAATAATCTACTGTCTCTCCGGGAGCAATCCATCCTTCGTGGATGAAACGGCCTAGTACATCAAAACGTGCCAGCCGGTTCCACTGGCTACCCGCAATGAATACCTTTTTGTCCGCAAGAAAAGGAGCCAGCTCATCAAACAAGGCAATCCGGTTCCAAAATCCGGTACCGATAAAACAAATGTCGTGCTGATGCTGCGGTGCCGCGCGACGCGGTTGAAACATCCCCGGATTCACCGCAAGTGGCATATAGATAACCCGGTTCGCTCCATGTCCTTGATAGAATGGCACAGCGGCCTCTTCATGCGTGAACACGACATCATAGTGTTGACACAGGGACACTGTATCTTCGGTGAAATACGGATCATCCACAAACCACACGGCTGTTCGAATACCGAGTGCACGTATGCCCTCCACCTGCTCCAGATGATCCGGGGGAAATACATGCAGACCATTCATAACGAGCACAACATCTGGCCGATGCTGACTGGCTTCCTGCAACATCGTTGCTGGCGATCCAACAACGCATTCACGTACAGACTGCTGCAGGGCCAGGGTGACACCTTCATCGATGGCATCGAACCCTTGCGGAATGTACAGCACCTTCATGTCCCGCAGGGTCGGTTCAAACATCTGCACCCGCTCCATCATGGCTTGACAGCCGCCAAATCTGCGGCCTTCTGCATATCCGCCGCGGTAAGCTGTCTCCGCTTCAGTTAGCGGACGGTGTCTTCGTTTTGCCACATTCTTCACCCTGTCTTCCTTCAGGAGATCTCACTTCCAGACTCTCCCCGAGATTGGTCTTCCCTCTAAAGGATATGCCTCGGGGTCAGATGCATCATGGACGGGTGTCCTGCAAGGCGCAAAATTGGCGCTTGCCCTCCACATCCGCCTGTACGGGCATGTCCGCTTTTGCGGCGATGCAAATAGCCCAGAGGGATCTGTCCCCCCGGGCTATCATCATTTGTTAGAAGATGTTCAAATAAGTCCGCGTTTGATTACGAAGGATGCCTATCGGCATCACCAGCATCGAATATAGAATGCAGCCGAAATAAGCGGGAGGCTTACGAAGTATGTTTCCTTTGAAAACATTGTAGTTGCTCACGTAGTCTTCCCTATGCTCCGCACTCTTGGATAGGTATCATTCCATGCAGGAATAACCGTGTCTACTCGGTTACTGTGCTTTGTACGCCAGCTGATGTCCGTCCTCGAATCCCTTGGCGAAACCCGCGTTGAATCCCTCGTTGTACGCCTCGTTGTATCCCTGGCTGTACGCACCGTCCGGATTCGGATCGGTAGGGGTAGCCGGGACGATTGGTTGTACGGGCTTCGGACTCCGGTGCCGCCGTACCGTACGTTTCTTTTTTTTGAGCCACGCACTGCGTCCTTTAAGTGGGCGTTTGTGAAGAACACGTTTGGCTCTGAGCGCACGCAGCTTGCGAATTTTGCGCAGACGGGCGCCACGAGTTACCAAAGCTCTTTTGGTTCTCAGTCGTATTTTCTTCTTCTTTAACATGTCATCATTCCTCCTGTATGTCCCGAACGATACGTATCGCACACCCGGGGTCTTTGAGCCACGGCAAGCCAGGCTCCCCATGCTGGATTCGGGCCAGCCTGATTCCCGTAACCATACGAGACATTTCTCCCTGATAACGACTCAGCAGACGAATGTTCTCGGCCAGACTGCGGGCGGATACTTCCGAATGAGCGGTTACACTGGCTACACTGTCCAGAATGCGTGCCAGCGCCTGCTGACTGTGTGCAATGGATTCAATGAGGGCCAGTTTAGCTTCCTGCTCACGCTGCATCAGACTCATTTTCCCATGTCTCCCAGATCCATGCCGCCAAACATGCCACCGTCCATACCGCCGCCATCTTCGCTATCGTTCTGTACCATCACCGCTTTGAGATTGTTGCACAGTCCGGTTTCCATCCGGGTTAATCCTTCCAGCAACTCCACCAGCTGATCATGCATTTTGAGCGGCTCGCCTACCTGATCCCCATGCGTCAGAAAGGTATCTCCATTCAGATGATTCAGCGTCCAGTTCCGTACCTTCTCGGCCTCAATCGCTTTTGCCTCCAGGATCAGGGCAATATTCCACTGCATCTTGGCTGCTGCGTCCAGCATCAGAATGAGGCTCTGTTCTCTACTCATGTTCCATCACCCGCCTTCCGGGCTTATTCTTCCTCTTGAACTGCAATCTCCCGCATGACTTGGGTCAGCGTTTCGGCTACAGCCTCTTCCAGATCTGCAAGGCCACCCAAGTAAGAAATAATGCTTTTGTTGATTTGCCCAGAGCTATCCAGCAGACCCTCAACGCCATCCAACTCCGGTTCGATATCTGGCAAATGATTGATGATTTCAGACATGCGTACAGCGACTTGGCGTTTGGCATCCAGCACACGTGCGATCTGCTGGTGAGAGTGTGCAATATGTGTGATGATTTCATCGATTTTGCTCTGCATGGTCCTCCTCCTTACCGTCACGGCCTGCTTCACCCATAGAAAAACCCGGCCTATCAGCATTTGCCTGTTACAGCATATGCCGGGCCGGGATCGTCAGTTACTACAGCTTGCGCCTATATCGTCAGATGACATAACTCCAGTCAGAAGAATACCGACTGAGGAATTGACGAGTACGTTCCTGCTTGGGACGCACAAATACCTCTTCCGGGGTTCCTTCCTCTACAACGGAACCTCCATCCATGAAAACAACCCGATTGGCCACCTCACGGGCAAACCCCATTTCATGGGTAACTACAATCATGGTAATCCCCTCTTGAGCAATGGAGCGGATGACAGACAACACCTCACCCACAAGCTCGGGGTCCAGCGCCGAGGTCGGTTCATCAAACAAAATCACTTCGGGATTCAGTGCCAGTGCTCTGGCGATGCCCACCCGTTGCTGTTGCCCACCAGACAACATACTCGGGTATTCATTGATTTTGGCAGACAGTCCGACTTGTTCAAGTACACGCAAGGCACGAGTACGGGCATCGGATTTGGACATTTTCTGGGCAATGATCAACCCTTCCGTGACGTTATCCAGCACAGTCTTATGTTTGAACAGGTTATAATGCTGAAACACCATCGCCGTTTTTCGTCTCAACTGCACAATGTCATGTTTGCGTGCATGCTTGCAATCTACGGTCAATCCACTGATCTGAACCTCACCCTCATCGGCACGTTCCAGAAAATTGACGCAGCGCAGCAGCGTTGTTTTGCCTGATCCGCTCGGTCCAAGGATCGCAACGACATCGCCCTGTTCAACGGTCAGATCAATCCCCTTCAATACTTCCTGCTTGCCAAATGTTTTGTGTATGTTCGTTAATGTAATCATGACACGCCTCCTTTGCTGTACACGGCAACTCGACGCTCAAGCAAAGCGGTGATCCGCTCGGCAATGATGGTCAGCCCCCAGTAGATAAACGCGGCGGCGATAAAGGCCTCCAGAAATTTCAGACTGACGGATGCCACCACATCCGCTTTACCGAGGATGTCCATCTGAGATACGGTAAAAGCGAGTGTTGATCCATGCAGGAACCCGACAAACATGCTGCACAGATTAGGCAAGACCGCCCCGATCGCTTGAGGGATGATGATGCGCCTCAAAGCCTGGAATGTGCTCATACCCACAGCGTGAGCGGCTTCCATCTGGCCGATATCTACAGCTAGAATGCCAGAACGGATAATCTCGGACATATAGGCACCCGCGGTGAGCGAGAAGGCAATCAGTACAAATACGAGAATTGGGATCGATGAGGATTGGAAAGCCCAACCGTAACGTTCCGCCAGCTTATCAATGATCATCGGAATACCATAATAGATGAGGAATAGATGCATCAGCATCGGTGTTCCACGCAGGAAAGAAACGTAGAAGTCAGCAATACGGTGAATCCACCGCACACGATATATACGGATCAGAGCCGTAGCGAGACCGATTCCGAAGCCTGCAATCAACGGCACAATCGTAATGACGAGTGTCAGTGGCAATGCCTTCAGAATTTGAAAAAAAGATGTATAGATAAACTGGAGATCAATCGACATATGCTCACCCCGCTATTCGTTTCAGGCGTTCGGCGCGAACGACTGGCTTGTGTACAACCCTCTTGCGTTCATGACGCTGGAGTCTGCGTTCTGCAACGGCAAATCCTTTTTCGAGTACAATGACAATGACATAATAGACCACAGACAGACTGATATATACCTCAAGTGCGTGGGATGTGGCGGAGATTAACGTCTGGCCTCTGCCGACCATATCCATAACACCGATGGAGAAGGCCAGAGACGTATCCTTCAATGAACCGATTAACGTATTGGCCATGTTCGGAAAAGCAACAATTAGTGCCTGAGGAACGACAATCCGCCGAAAAGACTGGAATGTCGTCATCCCCGCAGCATAGGCTGCTTCCGTTTGACCTTTATCCACACTGCGCACTGCTCCGCGAAAGATCTCGGCAAAAGATGCCGCATCACTAAGCGCATAGGTGACAATGACAAATAACAACGGGTCGGTTCTCGACAGGTCGATGCCAATTGGTTTGAGCAACTCGGGAAGTCCGTAATACACCAGGAACAATTTGATCAGGATTGGTGTGCCCCGCATGAATGAGACGTATAGGGTAGCCAGCTGGCTTAGTACCGGAATCCGATATAGCCGGGGAACAGCCAGAAGCACGCCACCCACCAGTCCGAGCACGATGGAACCACCCAGTACAATCAATGTTATGTGCAAATATCGTAGCAGTTCCGGGATGAAATCCAGAACCAATGACAGATCAAATGATTTTCCCATTACCGATGCACACCTCTCTCAGACTACTCTTCAACCGTATAGTCAGCTCCAAGCCACTCTGTGCTCAGTTTCCCTAATGTTCCATCTTCTTTGATCGATTTTAGTGCTTCATCCACTTTGGTTTTGAGCTCCTGCTCATCTTTGTTCAGAATGAAGTACACTTTGGAGTTGGAGAGGGCATCTCCCACCGTTTTCAACTGAGCATCAACCGCTTTATTCTGATAATCAATGGCAAACTGAGTGCTGATCGTTGCATCCACCCGTCCTGTTTTGATCTGGGTAATGGTATCCTCACCTGCTCCGGAATAGACGATATCAATCCCGTTGCCGTTCGCTGCATTCCATTTCTCAGCAAGTACAGCCGCATTACTTGTAGCACCAACAATCAATTTTTTACCCTTCAGATCCTCAATCGATTTTACTTCCTCATTTTTCTGACTGACGACAATTTTATTTGGGAAAATATTATAGGCTTCATCATTAAACAGGAACTTGGCCTGTCGCTCATCATTTACTTCCATCTGGTGCGCGATCAGGTCAATTTTTTTCGTTTCCAGACTCAACAGCAGGTTTTTGAAATCCATGGTGCTGAATTCGAATTCATACTCAGGCAAACGTTTGTCGATCTCCCGGATCAGTTCCACATCATAACCTGTTAACTTGCCATTCTCATCAATGAAGCAGACATTCGGGAACTGTGTACCTGTTCCTACAATGATTTTTTTCACTTTTGTGTCGCCTGCTGCCGAAGCAGATTCTGACTCATTGCCTGCAGTACCTGTGCTGCATCCAGCCAGGACCGCCAGCATTGTAATGAACAGCAGTGCTGTCCGGAATTGTTGAATCCCCCGTTTTTTAACCATTCCCAATCTCCTCCACAGGCTGTTATCACAGCGAATATGATGTGTGCTCCCATTCCTATATCCTATTAACAAACCATTCTTACTTGTATAGTCGGAATTAGGTTGAACAAAGAATATCATTACAAGTTCTCTTTGGGCAATAACTAAACTAATAGGACATCCTGATAAGGTTATAGAACTTCTCTATAGTAGACGAAAAAGCCATCCCAATATCCATTGGCGGATGGCTTTTTCATGTATGACTCTCGTTAGATTATATCCTTTTGGCGTTACACCACTTCGTGCTTTACTCTCTCATCTATCTGCGACTTGCCCATTTAATTTTACGCGCAACTTCCACTCGCTGTAATTGCAAGAGACCGATCCGTTCCTCGAACTTCTTGCGTTCATCCATGGAATGAGCGGCATGAATCTGATGGCACAGACCTGTTAATTTGCTGTTAATATAATCAAAGCGTGTCCATAATTCCTCTTCAGGTGTGCGCTGCTGCTCCGTTGCCGTCTGAAATATTTTGAGTTGGTGGATTAAGGATTGCTGCCATTCCTGATCTTGAATTTGGATGGCAAAATGCAAAAGATCCAGATAGTCATCGATTTGCAACGAAACGCCGCAATCAGGTTTAGTGTTCATCGTCGTCTCTCCTTATTTCAGTACTTGGCTGGAATCAATTACTTCTATCTTACAGGAACAAGCCCACTGAAAGCGAGTGCTGAATGATTAAATTTTGGTATTTTTTTTATTTTTTTATGTTAAAACAGCTTTACATTTCCATTCGTTCCAATTCGGTTAACATTTGATATTGATGCATATGAAATATATGATAAAAACCCGCGTTAAGGAAGAACTTTTTCCCTTAAAACGGGTTTTACGTCATGATATATATTGTACACATATTTAAATCTCAGTCGTTTTTACCATCTCGCTGCTGTCTGGTCATCAATAACATGATAAACGAGATGATAATAATGGAAACAGTCCATGCCCAAGCCATGGTCTGATTGCCTGAATCCACAGCGACATAGATTGCTGTGGGTACCGTTTGTGTTTTACCCGGAATATTGCCTGCAATCATCAGTGTCGCTCCAAATTCCCCGAGTGCCCGGGCAAAGCCAAGGATGAAGGCAGTCATCAGTGCTCGCCCTGCGAGCGGCAAGGAAATGTAACGAAAGACCTGCCACTCATTGGCCCCAATCGAACGACCTGCATCTTCCAGATCCCGATCCACACCACTGAATCCCGATTTCATCGTCTGATACACAAGTGGAAAAGCAACCACCACCGCAGCAATCACCGCAGCCCACCAGGTGAAAATAACCGGTGCGGAAAATATGGCTTCAATCCATTGTCCAAGCAGACTTTTACGCCCCAGTATGACAAGTAACAGAAATCCGACCACCGTTGGTGGGAGAACTAGCGGCAGCATAAATGCTGTTTCCAGCAGAATCTTTCCCCGAAATGAAGTACGTGACATCTTCCAGGCTATCGCGATTCCGAACACAGTGGCCACCACGCTGGATAACAGCGCAACCTGAAGCGACAGGCGCACCGGTGACCAGAATACGGACCAGTCTATGGCGTTCATATTCATTCCGGAATTGTGAATCCATATTTCGCGAAGATATCCAGTACTTCAGGGGTTTGCAGGTATGCATAGAATTGTTCGGCCTCTGTGCGGTGTTTCGTTCCTTCAATAATGCCTATCGGATAATTGGCGGGTGTGTAGCTGTTCTTGTCCACCTCAAACGCAATTTTCACCTGATCTGAAGTAAGAGCATCCGTTTTATATACAAATCCGGCATCTGCATTACCTGTCTCTACATATTGAAGAACCTGTCTAACGTCTTTCCCCTGCACTAGCTTGCTTTCCAGTTCATCCCACAGCTTGGCATTGGTCAGAGCTTCCTTGGCATAGGTTCCCGCAGGCACACTTTCCGGAATGCCAATCGCTACCGTCTTGATGGAGTCATTGGTGAGATCCGTTTCGCCGGTTACGGTATTGGTCCCATCTGCTGGCACAATCGCCACCAGTGAATTCTGTAGCAGATTCTTCTGATCGCCCGATGCAATCAGGTTCTCATCCACTAGCGCATTCATATTTTTCGTTGCCGCCGATACAAAGATATCAGCCGGGGCGCCCTGTTCAATCTGCTGTTGCAAGGCACCCGAGGCGCCAAAGTTGAAATTAAGTTCTATATAAGGATTAGCTAGCTCATAATTGGTTTCAATCTCTTTCATCGCATCGGTCAGACTGGCAGCCGCAGAGATCGTCAGATCTACCGTTTCCTGAGGATCACTGTTGCCCGCTGATGAACTTTCACCTGATGCCGCTGGCGTTGAAGTCGTTCCTTCTGCACCCGTGGATGTATCCGTAGTACTCGTACTTGCGCCACAACCAGCCAATACTAAAGCCAGTCCCAGTGACATACTTCCCAAAACATATCCGATTCTCTTTCTCATTCATTTCTCCCCCAACGTTATCTTTGGTTATAACTAGTTATAATTAATTATATCTAATTATACACAAGACAAAAAAAATGGGAAGGTGATTTCAATCACAATTGATTTTTGTTACCTGTCTTCTGCGTTTCTTGCGTGTTCTCAGGTTTATGGCATCCCTCAATTAATGGTATAGTACAAGAAACATTCCATTACGATAAATGATCGGATCATTACCTTTGAAGGAGGATCTTCACTTATGACGGAGGAGCAATCCTACACAACCGAAGAAATATCCAAGCTGCTCAAAATATCGAAACTGACGGTCTATGACCTGATCAAAAAGGGAGACCTTGTCGCATACCGTGTAGGTAAACAAATGCGGATTGATGCAACGGATCTGGAGGCATATAAACGTCGATCCAAGCAACTCCAGTCCTCAGGTCAGCGTTTCCCGACTCCGGTTCAGACCTCGGGATCAGGGACTCAGCAAGTTCATGGTGATTCTCAGGAAAATTCCTTACAAGCAACTTCACCCGTTGGGTCTGCATATGCGACTACACCAGCGAGTTCTACCCATACAATGACTTCTGCACCACGGCATCTGGTCATAACAGGTCAGGATGTCAGTCTGGATATCCTAATGCGCCATATAGAAAAACAAACCCGGGACATCCGTCCGCTACGCTCGTTCATGGGCAGTCTGGACGGGCTTATCTCGATGTATCGTGGTGAGTCCGATCTGGTCAGCACTCATCTGCTCGACGGGGATACGGGTGAGTATAATCTGCCGTATATTCGCAAGATTCTGACGGGACGGTCCTATGTTGTGGTGAACCTGCTATCACGTCCTGCCGGACTGTATGTACAGCGTGGCAATCCGCAGAACTTGCAGCATTGGACGGATCTGAATAAGGCTGAACTCAGACTAGCTAATCGGGAGAAAGGTTCTGGCGCGCGAGTATTGCTGGATGAGCAACTTCGGTTGCATGGGATTTCTGCCGCAGGCCTGATCGGATATGAATTGGAAGAAACCAGTCACATGGGCGTGGCTGCCAAAGTCAGTTCTGGCGAAGCCGATGTCGGAGTTGGCATTGAGAAAGCTGCACGACTTGTGGGCCAGGTTGATTTTGTCCCTCTCGTTCAGGAACGCTATGATCTGGTCATGCTGAGGAAGCAAGGTAATGAAGCCTGGACAGAATCAGTACTTCGAATTCTCCAATCACCGGAGTTCAGGCAGGAACTGCAATCATTCGAGGGCTATGATGTATCGCGAACAGGTGAAATTTTGTACGAAGCATAGTTATACCAAATGCAGTCCATAACAGCCCATGCTTAACGTGTGTTACACATCGCATCATGCATATACCAAACGCCTTGCAATGGATGCAAGGCGTTTTTGGATTCTTTCTATATATAAGTCTGATATGGATCAATGGATTTTTTAATATGGCAAATCGATCTCAAAAATGAACACACCATACGCGGGCATGTTGATCTCATTCTGAAGTGTTGTACCCGACAGCAACTCTTTGGCTTGCTTTTTAAGCTGGATAGCCACTTGGTGATCCGAGTAGTTGAGTAAAAACACATAAGCTTTATCCTTACTGGAACGGATTCCGAGCTCAACTTCGGACGGTGCCTCTACCAGGTCACCCACAGGTGAGACTAGCCCGATTTCATCAAGAAGAGCATCTACGACCGGTTCATTGTAAGCCGACCCATAATACCATACCTGCCCCTGGCCTACCCCACGCTTGGTCAATGCAGGACTACCTGCATAATATTCGGATGCATACTCGGCTACGACCTCTACGTCGGGATGCTCCACATGAAGAACTTCATTAAATCCGGCTGTTGGCGTTCCTTCCTGAAGTCGCTCACTCTCCCCAGTCCATTGCAGTTCGGCTGCTGGAATGGTTCCTTTGATCAATGTAAAGTCCTCTACGGTTACACCACACAACTCAGCGACAGCTCCTGGGAACGGTCTCATATAACAATGCCCCTTAATATCCTTATAACCGGTGCGTGCGCCGAAAAACAGGGTACCCCCCTGACTGACATAGGCTTGCAGAAGTTCTGCTGTCTCGTCTGTCATGATGGCCGGGTGAGCATAGATGATCACCTTATATTCGGATAACGCCTCCAGTGTTGTCGTTGATTGCAGGGTTACCAGATCCGTCGGAATATGACGATACTGGAGCTGCTTATACCAGGAGCGTACACTCTGTTGCTGAAGCGGACCGTGCCACTCGTCCAACTCTCCGTCCCAGATGTTATCGTAATCCTGCAGGATCGCAACATTGGCTTGATATGTAGTGCCCGCAATAGAGCGCCCCATCTTGGCAAACTCTTCGCCGACTTGTGCAACCTCGCGTACCCTTCTGTTGGGTTGATTATGGTAATCATTGATGCCATGCCAGTACATCTCGGTGCCAAATGTTGCCGTCCGCCAGCGGAAGTAGACGAGCAGATCTGTTCCGTGAAGAACAGATTGATATGACCATAATCGGATCTGCCCCGGTCTTGGCGTGCCCATGCCTATACTATCGACCCAGCCTCCTGGCCCAGACTGCTGTTCCATGACGCAGAAGTTCGGTGACATGTTGCGTACGTTCGACAGTTTCATGCTCCAGGCCCGGTCCTGTAATGAGTTATCGTCTGTCCCTGGGAAGATCGTGGCAAACTGCGGATACGAATCATAGGAGAAGAAATCCAACAGGTCTTCTGTCATTTCATGATTATCCAAGTGTCCAAACGTACCGTTCGTTGTGATCCAATGTTTCGGATCCAGTTCCCGAATGATGTCCACCTGAAGCTTGGCAAATGAAATGGTATTAGCTGAGATGAATCTCTTTTCATCCAATGCCAAATGAGGATTTGGCGATGGACTAACCATATTTCGGGTAAGGTGGACTTGCTCCCAGTCGGTATAGGTCTGACTCCAGAAAACGGTTCCCCAAGCCTGGTTCAGATTCTCTAACGATTCATAACGATTCTTAAGCCATTCACGGAAGGCGACATGATCTGCCTCAGCGTAGAACACATCCATATGACAATTGAATTCGTTATCGATCTGCCAGCCAATGAGAGCCGGATGATCTTTATAGGCAATCACCATATTACGCACGATTTTTTCACATTGCTGTCTGTAGATGGGGCTGCTGTAGTTGGTGTGGCGTCGCATGCCGTGTTGATACAATACGCCGTCCTTATTTGCATTTAATACTTCAGGGTATTTTGAGGTTAACCATGCTGGTGGAGTTGCTGTCGGTGTTCCCAAAATAACGCTTAAACCATTTTGATGTGCCAGATCCAGCGCCTTCTGGAAAAAACGAAAATCGAACTGGTCTTCTTCCGGTTCAAAGATGGACCATGCGAATTCAGCCATTCGAATAACTGTAATATTCATCTCTCGCATTCTGCGGAAATCGTCCTCCCACAACGCTTCCGACCAATGCTCAGGGTAATAACAGACCCCCATTTTCAATTCATCCATATGTATTGATTTTGCCATCTTTAATTGCCCCCTTAACCTGCCATATTGCCTCCATTCTATTGGAACCTTCACATATAATAAATGACAAGATTATGCGACTTATAATAAAATATTGTCATTGCTATAGATTCAAATCACAATTGGCTGAATCTATTTGAATTGATTACATAAAAATATTGCGTTCAAATGGAGGATGCACGTGAAAGAACATATCTTTCTTCCCAAGCCGATTTTCCCCAGACATGTATGCTTTCCCGATTTTATTGGAGGGTACAGTGACTTTCCGAAGCATCGTGTGCATCGAGAATATGGCACCACTGAAATTAACTTGGATCAATGCTACAATCTGCACCTTGTACTCAGCGGCAAAGGATTCCTTGATACTGGAACCACACGATATGAGTTAATGCAAGGGCAGGGATTCCTCTATGGTCCCGGTCTCAGACAAACCTACTACTCCGATTCGGATGAACCTTGGAGTATTCGTTGGATTCATTTCTACGGCGTTCGTCTCGAAGAACTGTTAAATGGAAAAGGCGTTGACGAGCCATGGCTGTTTCAATGTTCCAACTTCCCCATGGTTACTGCGCTCATGGATCGATTACTGGAGCTCGGAAGAGGCTATCAAGTGGAAGACGAACACAGTGTGGCAGCTACTCTATATGAGCTTCTGACCCGATTGCAATCCGCAGCGAGCCAAATCAATGTTTCGCTCAATCACACTTCAGAGCGAATTCGTGAAGCTGGGAATTATATTCGTTCCCATAGTAACGAGCACATCACACTTGACCACGCTGCCGGGATTGCCGGATACAGCACAACATACTTTAGCCGCAAGTTCAGTCAAACGTTTGGCATCTCCTTCCCGGAATTCCTCTTGGAATCCAGGCTACTCCATGCGAAGCAGCTGCTCGCGACAACGAACCTTTCCATTAAACAAATTACGCTGGAAACGGGGTTCTCTCAGTCAAGCTACTTCATCCGATGTTTTAAAACCCAGGAAAACGTAACACCCATGCAATTTCGAATGATACACAATCATTCGTTATAGGCAGATGTTCCTTAAACAAGCTGACGCAAAAGAAGACTCTGCACATAACATGCAGAGTCTTCTTTGCTCATTTTTTCAGGAATGTTCATTCGTATCTTCATCCTAGTCGGCCTCACTCACGCCAGAACAGCCCCGCCTCATCCCGTTCAACCTGCTCGAGCACATTCTCAAAATCAGAACAAGCAATTTACCAACTGGATTTTGTTACGCCAGGAATCTGCCCTTGATGAGCCAGTTCTCTGAACTTAATCCGAGATACCTTGAACTTGCGTAGATAACCCCGCGGGCGGGCTGTCACTTCACAACGGTTCTTCAAACGAGTTGGAGATGCATTCCGCGGCAATTTCTGCAATGCTTCATAATCCCCTTTTTCCTTCAGTTCCCGGCGCAGGTCCGCATATTTTGCCACGATCCCCTGACGTTGCTTCTCACGTACCACTTTAGATTTTTTAGCCATGAATTACAGCCCCTTATTGATTGAATTTATGTTTATTTATCTATATAAATTGAACTAAAGAATATTTACACTGCACACTCCGATGACAGAACAACCTTCCGATCGCTGTTATCCCCGAGTTATACGGCTTCCACAGGCCATGGCAGTGGATTATCAAAATGGCCCCAGTCGCCCAGCATTTCTTCATCACTGAGCAGGCACTGGTCCAGCTCATCTTCAATGCTCGCACGTTCCATGTCGATTCCGATCATGACAAGCTCCGTCTGGCGATCTCCCCACTGAGCATCCCATTTCTCCAGAACATCCGGCTCGTTACGTAAAATTTCTTCCTTATCCGCTTCCGGCAAAGCCGCGACCCAATGTCCCGCAGGGCCAAATTGAATGGATGGTCCTGCCTGACTCAGGCTTGCAGCAACATCTCCTTTGGCGGCGAGCCATACCAAGCCTTTGGCACGTACCACTTCTTCCGGCCAGTAACTCATGAATTCTGCCAGACGGGAGGGGTGGAATGGCTTTCTGCGGCGATAAACGAAGGAAGCAATGCCGTATTCCTCGGTTTCCGGTGTATGCGACTCCTTCTCCAGCTCCTGAATCCATCCAGCGGACATGCTCACCTTCTCAAAATCAAAACGGCCTGTATTCAGAATCTCAGACGGATTCACCTGCCCATTCTCGGTGCGAATGATTTTGGCATTAGGCTGTAACTTGCGAATGATGCCTTCAAGCTTGTTCAGCTCGGTTTCATCGACCAGATCACATTTGTTCAGCAACAACACATCACACGTCTCAATCTGATCAATCAACAAGTCTACGACGTCACGAGTGTCCTCATCCCCAGTCGCTTGGTTACGATCCAGAAGACTCTGGCCTGATCCAAAATCATGCCAGAAACGATTGGCATCCACCACCGTTACCAAACAATCCAATCGGGCCAGGCGAGTCAGGTCAATACCCGACTCCTCATCGGCGTATGTAAAGGTCTGTGCAACTGGCACTGGTTCACTGATACCAGTGGATTCGATCAAAATATAGTCATACTTGCCTTCGTTCACCAGCTTCTCAATCTCTTGCATTAGATCATCCCGTAAGGTGCAGCAGATACAGCCGTTGGATAACTCCACCAATTTTTCTTCAGTTCGAGACAAGGTTGCCTCCCCCTTAACCAGCGCAGCATCAATATTGACTTCACTCATGTCGTTGACGATCACGGCAACCTTAAGCCCTTGTCTGTTGTTCAACACGTGATTTAAAACGGTTGTTTTCCCTGAACCGAGGTAACCACTTAGTACAGTTACCGGTACTTGCTTTTGTGTCATATATATCGACTCCTTATATGTGCAGTCTGCGTAATTCGAACTTTAATAGTAATTATTACGATTAACAACACTGACTATAATCCTGTTGGACGGTCGTTGTCAAACTATTTTTACGAAATACTTCAGAATATGGATTAAAAAAAACATCGATCGACGTACTTTCACAGAAGACAGACCGCGTTTAGTTGAAGTTTTTCTTGCGATAATCGAGTTGTTCAACTCCGCTGAAAACTTATACATTAAATCATCTAAAAAAAAGACCTATGGTCTGTCTCCTGCAGTTTCGTATCCTGTCGATACGTCCCGCAAAATTCAGTCCATAAGCCTTTACTTTACGCTTCCACATTCATGCTCCAATCGCAACTCACAATCCTGATCCCCGGTAGCGACATCCAGCTATCTATCACTGCCTAGGATCATTTCACTACCATACTATTCAGCTTGCTGCCACAGATCTGACCTTATTGCCCGCTTCCATCCGTTGCCTGAACACCAGCACCAGAACCATCGCTGCAATAGACAGCAACGTACAGATCATGAACATAGTCGAATATGAACTCACCTGCACAATAAGCCCCATTGCTAGTCCACCCAGAGAGAATCCGAGGTCATACGAGGACATGAAGATGCCCATGAGTACATATCTGGAATCCGCAGGCAGCACAAAAGACAAGTATGTGGTTAATGTCGGGTACAACAGTGCCAGGGCAAAGCCGCTGAACACCGCGGAAAGATACACCAATGACCCGATGATCTCCATTAAGCTGAGCAACTGGGTTCCCAGTGCAGCACACAGCATTAATCCTGCCATCAGCCAGGTATTCCAGCTACCGTCGGACGGAATTTTTTTACGCAAAATAAACCTGCACAGGATCACAACCAATCCCTGTATCGTCAGAAATACGCCTGCACTTGCCGTTCCTGTGGATACCATATACAAGGGAAGGAAGGTCGCTGTGGCCCCAAAAACGCAGGAAGCAAACAGCATCACCACACTGCTGATCAGTAGTGGCGTACTGCGCCAGATGCCGCCGAACGAACGCAGCATATCGCCCAAGGTATACGATTTGTTCTGCACCGTACTCCGCGGCAGATCCACATTGTATCCGATCAGAAGTGGCAGAGCCGCCAGACCGATCATCAGCAGCGTAAACGCCAGATCACTGGCATTTTCCCAGATTTGTATGGCGAGGATCGGAATGACCAGAGAAGGAACCATCGTAAACAGAGTGTACATGGACAGCCCTTGTGCCCGGTCTTTGTCCTCCAGCTTTTCCACAATGCCTGCCTGCATCGTCATGGAGAAAAAGGCCGTAGCCACCCCTTGCAAGGCCCGCAACCACAGATACGTCTCCACACCAAAAACAACAAACAGCAGCAACGTCCCGGCATGCAAAAGCAATAACCATTGCATCACTCGAAGTGGCCCATGCTTACCCAGCAACTGTGCTGCAAAAGGTCTCAAGAGCATACAGGTGAACATATATGCCCCCATCATCAGACCAATTTCGGCCTGGTTCAATCCTGCGGCCTCGCTTCTCAGGGGCAGAATAATCGTCAAAGCCGAATTTGCTGCAAAAAATAAGAAGGCCAGCATATAAAACCGGATAAAAGAAAAAGATACCGGATTTAATTTCCCATTGGATGTTGCCGTCATCGAAGACTTCAAACGTTCGTCACCACTTTCTCTTCTGGCAGTCAACTCACAGATGTACCTGTAACGTGTCTCCGCCGCTCATAGGCAAAAACGATCATTACCGCTCCTAGGATAGCACACATCATGTACATAAATGAATAGGAAGAGAAGTCAGCGACCGGTCCCATAATCACACCACCCAGAGAAATACCCAGATCCGCCATCGCGATAAATAACCCGATCAGGACATTCCGATTCAGCTTAGGCAACACAAAAGATAAATAGGTCGTGAGTGTCGGATACAGGATCGCCTGACCGATTCCCATGAATACAGCACCCACATAGAAAAAGACCACCCCGCCTGTCACGGCAAAACTGACGCACTGCGCAGCTACGGCGAGCAGACACATGGTGCCCATCATGAAAGGAGAATGCCAACTGCCATCAGAAGGAATCCTTTTTCGAAGCATAATTCGAGCCAGCACCACCGTTCCTGCCTGAAGCATCAGATAGACGCCGGCATTCCCGTTTGGTACTTGGCTCGCATAGAGCGGAATAAAAGTGGTAATTGCACCAAATACAACGGAAGCAGCAAGCATTAACACACTGCAACGAAATAAATATGGATTCTTCACCAACTGAGCAAAGGATTCCCACATACTCACGTTCTGCACCGAAAGGTTCTCAGCAGGTTGCTCCTTGTTTGGTTCCATTTTGGCGGTGTATCCGAAGACGCCCGTACAGACGGCAATGCCGATCAGAACCACTGTAAAATAATCCATGCCTCCCGCCTGCCATATCCCTAAAGCGAGCACTGGTCCCACGATTCCCGGAATATAACTGAACAGCGAATAATACGAAATCCCCTGAGAGCGATCTTTCTCCGGAAGGGCATCAATAATGCCAATCTGCAAAGCCATAGAAAAGAATGCTGTTGATACACCCTGCAAAATACGAGCAACCAAATAACCGCCGAGTCCCGTAAAGGTATATAAAATCAGCGCAAATCCATTGATAATCAGAATCAGACGCAATATTTTGATTGGTCCGTGCTTTTGAATAATCCGACCTGCCCAGGGTCTGAAAAACATCGTTGTGAACATATAAGCGCCCATGATCAGTCCGATCGTTGTACCGCTGGCGCCCAAGAACTCCCCTTGCAATGGGATGATCACGTTAAGAATGGCATTGGCGCTAAAATATAGAAGAACCAATATGTACAAGCGCAGAAAAGGCCAAGACATCGCTCCACTCACAATGGGTGTTCCTCCTAAAATGGTATTAAATGCTTCAATAATCGCTTCGCATAATCGGACTGTACGTCCTTAAGTTGCTTGGTCGGAACGATTTCTACAACCTGTCCCTCTCTGAAAATGATTACCCTGTCACAGATATAAGCTGCCGCCTGTATATCATGCGTGATAAAAACATAGCTCAGCTTGTAGATTTCTTTCAGCTCTTTCAACAATTGCAACACCTGAATCTGAACAGATACGTCCAGTGAGCTGATCGCTTCATCAAACACAATGCATTTAGGGGCGGTGGAGATGGCCCTGGCAATGCACACTCTCTGAGCCTCCCCGCCCGATAGTTCATGCGGATATTTGGATCTATAGGAAGGGTCCAGTCCAACTTGGCTCAGCAACAGATCCACCTTCTCTGAGTTACCCTGATCCTTTCGCAGCTTTTGCTGCGCTTGCAGGGGTTCCATAATGGCAGCTTCCACGGTAAGAAACGGATTGATAGAGGACGTATAATTTTGAAAAACGGCGCTGATGTTACCCATCCGTACACGTCGATCCTGTACGTCTTTACCATCCAGCGAGATCGTTCCATGATCTGGTCGTTCAATACCTAGAATCAGACGGCCCAACGTCGATTTGCCGCTTCCGCTTTCACCGATGATGCCCAGACATTCGCCATGCTGGCATTCAAAGGTAACCTGTTTCAAAACTTGTTGTTTGTACTTGGAGAACAGTCCGCCTTGGTTATATGATTTTTCAATACCTTCCACCTTTAGCATCTACGAGTCCCCCTGCATCAACGCCTTAAAATGATTGCTCAGCTCCAGTCGGGTAGAGACCAGATACTGCGTATAGGCATGCTTCGGCTCTGTCAAAACAGAATGCATGCTGCCGCGCTCTACGATCTCTCCGTCCTTCATGACCATCACGTCATCTGCAATCTTCTGCACGACGCCGAGATCATGGGAGATGAACATCATGGAACAGCCCATGCGTTCGCGTAATTGAATCAATTGCTCCACCACTTCATATTGGGAGATCGTATCCAGCGCTGTTGTCGGCTCATCCGCAATAATCAGATCGGGCTCAAGCACCAATGCCAGTGCAATCATGATTCGCTGCAGCATTCCACCGGACAGTTGATGTGGGTATTGATTCAGAATCTCGCGCGGATGTCTGAGCATGACGCTATCCATAGCATTGATGATTTTTCGTTCAATCTCGCGGGTGTTCCAGCCAAAATGCTGCTGAAGTGTCTCCCGGAGATGCACACCAATGACACAAGAAGGATCAAATGCACTCATGCCATTCTGTAAAATCATACACAGATGCTTGCCTCGCTTACGCCGCATCTCCGGTTCAGAAAGCTGGTTCAAGTCTTCTCCTTGAAATAACATTGTGCCCGATTGGCGAATCCATGGCTTGTTCAGTCGCATAATAGCCCTGCACGTAACGGACTTCCCGCTACCACTTTCCCCCACGATGGCCATACAGCTTCCCTGCTTAACTTCGAATGAACTGTTATGAATGATCACTTTGCGTGTATTGGTATCCCATACTTTCAAATGTTCAACCTCGACTATATTCATAAGCCGTCTTTCTCACCTCACTTTCGTAAGACTTGTCAGACTTACCTTGAGAGGTCATCAATTTGGGGTCCAGAGCCACTTGAAGCGCATCCGATAGAAAATTAAAAGCAGACACGACCACCACAATAGCCAGGCCCGGTGCCAACATCAATTCAGGTCTGGAGAACATGACTTCCCTCGCCTCATTCAACATCATCCCCCATTCCGCATGCGGAGCCTGAATGCCAAGCCCCAGAAAGGAAAGGCCGGAGATCTGCAACATCATTGAACACATGGAGCCACTGGCAATGACGGCAATATCGGCAAAGGTAACCGGAACAATATGTTTGGTTATAATTCTCAGATTGGGTGTGCCGGAGGCTTTGGCGAATTTTACATAATCCATATCGGAGAACTGCATCACAGATGTGCGAATAACGCGGGCAAACCAGGCCCATTTCATCCACACAAAGGCAATCAAAATATTCTCCAGTCCTGCACCCAAAATGCCAACCACCGCCAGTGTCATCACGTATCCGGGAAAAGACAGCATGATATCACAGACCCTCATGATCCACGCATCCACTTTCCCCTTAAAGTAACCCGCGACAAATCCAACAATAGCCCCGATCAGAACAGATAGACTGAGCGCAACCAGAACCCATAACACACTTGGACGGATGCCATAGATAAGCCGGGATAATACACATCTGCCCAGATGATCATTGCCTAATAGATACTCCCAGGACGAGGAGGCATAACGAAGCTTCATATTCACTTGGCCAGGGTCATGCGGCGCAATAAGCGGAGCCAACATCCCCGCCATGATCGTGACCATAATCACCACCAAAGAGGTCATGGCCAGTTTGTCTTTGCTCAGATTTATCAGTATTCGCATCAGAATTCCTTTCTCAAACGGGGATTCATCGCCGCATTAATGATGTCGGATAACGTATTAAACAAGACAAAGGTGACAGCCAACATCAGAACATACGCCTGAATAATCGGAAAATCCCTGCTTAAAATGGATTTCACGCTGAGTCTCCCGAGCCCCGGCCAGGCAAACACATTTTCGATGACCACCGTACTGCCCAGCACGATCGGGATCGCCATGCAAAAGATGGACACGGCCACCTGTAATGAATTTCTCAGAATATGCAGGGTAACTTTCTTCTCACTCAGACCGCTTGCCCTTGCATATAACACATAGTCCTCATTCATATTGCTCAGCATGGAACTTCGAACCGTTCGGAAGTAAATGCCCGTATAACTCACCGTGATCACGATCACCGGTAGAATGTAGCTTCGATACGAATCCATGCCGCTGGTAGGCAGCAGGTCCAGCTTGACGGAAAAATACCAGATCATCATGGCTGCAAGCCAGTAGGATGGCATGGCGGTAAGGAAAAATGATACGCCTCTGACCGATCGATCCAGCAGCTTACCTTCTCTCATGGCACAGATCACACCCAGCAGAATGGACAGCGCAATAATGAATACCGATGAGACAAGTGTTAACTTCAATGTGTTCATAAAAGCAGGCCCCATCAATGACCATACAGGTTCACCAGATACATAAGAGTTGCCAAAGTCCAGCTGCACAACAGCCATGATCCAGTTCACATACTGGATCATGAATGGCTGATCGAATCCCAATGCCTTGTTGGTCTGGGCAATTAATTCATCAGTAATCTGCGGAACTTCCTGTGCCTGTAACACAACAACCGCCGGGTCCAAGGGAGATAGATTAATCAGAACAAACGTTATAAATGAAATGATAATCAGTAAAGGGACGGTTAACAGAATCCTTTTGACGATATAACTTCCCATATCCATCTCCGCTCTATTTAAAATTCATTTGTTCAAAAGGTAGTTCATATTGAGTCTGCTTGAATGAGATTCCATCGAGATTCTCGGGAGCGACTACGGTGACACGTCCATTGGTAATTGGGATGAAAACTGCTTCATCATGGACGATCTTCATAATGTCGGCATACAGGGATTGGCGTGAAGCCTCATCCGTGGAAACCATGACCGCATCGATTTTCTTATACAATTCATCTGCTTGGGCAATTCCGCTTGTCGTATGCTTGTATGCCGAATCGGACGTAAATGCCGCAATGGTACTCTGAGGATCATAAGCCAGTCCCCAGGTTTGATTAAAGAGCAGATCATATTCCCCGGTTGCTCTCCGATTCGCGATCGAAGTGGACTCTTCGCCCATAATCTCAAGCTGCACACCCAATTCTTTCATCGAATACTGGATCAATTCAGCCTGTATTTTCTGTGAGGACGAGTTGCTGTCATAGTATAGTTTCATGGCTAAAGGCTGACCGTTCTTCGTTCTCACCCCTTCACCGTCTGTCAATGTCCAGCCAGCTTGGTCCAGAAGCTTTTTAGCCATTTCCGGATCATATTGCCGTTTCTTCAGGTCTACCTTGGCGTAATTAACATTGGTTGAAAATAGCGTGTCCGCTACGGTTTGTGTGCCATTAAAAATATCTTTACTGATCGTTTCCCGATCAATGGCAAACCAAAGCGCTTCCCGAACTGCCGTTTCCTGAACCGGACTATTCTCTCGACTGCTGTTGGCAACAATCATACTCGTATTCATCGCTTCACTTCGGACCACTTGATAATCACCGGATTCAGCCAATTGGTCCATAGCCTCGACATCAATGCTGTCTGCTCCCCGGTCATCGGTGAACACAAAGTTGATTTCTCCCTTTTGTAATGCCAGGAATGTTGTTTCGCCTGCCGGAAGAACCTTGGATGTGATTTTCTGGATTGCAGGCGCACCATCCCAATAGTCTTCATTAGCTTCAAACGTGGCATTCTCTTCAACTTTATGAGCAGTAAGCTTGTAAGGTCCTGTGCCGTGGAAACCACTTACTCCGTCTTTGGTGCCTCCATCCTTGAAATCCTTGGGGGATATGAAGACGTAAGGTCTTGTCATGGACAGTTCCACCAGAGCCGGATAATAAGCTTCTGACAGTGTCAGCTCTATTGTGTACTCATCGATAACCTTCACATTCGTGATTTTGGTAGACAGCTTGATCCAAGCGTGTTTTTCGGCATTCGCCTGTACTGCATCGATATTTTGTTTAACCGCCTCTGCGTTGAACGGCTCTCCATCATGGAATTTCACATCTTGTCGCAGATGAAAGGTATATATCTTGCCATCCTCCGAGATATCCCATGATTCCGCCAGCAATGGCTTGATTCCGTCAGGTGTGTTTTCCACCAGAGACTCGTATAGCATCCCTTGTGCAGGCATGGAACCCGTGTATAGATGGGGGTTCATATCATTAATATCTTTGGCAGAAGCATAGATGAGTTCTGTTTGTACCTGGCTATTAACGGACTGGGTTTGTGCGCCCTCTTTCTCTTTCGGGCTCTGTCCGCATCCGGCGAGCAGCGCAATGGCAGACACCAGCAATAGTATGGATGTAAAAGTAAGACCCTTTTTCACAACATTTCCTCCCGATGAGCAAATAAAATTCAAACATTACACGAGACCACTACGTGGTCAGAACAACCTTCCGATCGCCGTTATCCCCAGATTTTTTGATCTCTTTTCCAAAGAGAAAATCCGGGGATAAATGCGAACGCTCCGCTTCTTCAGGTTCTTTCTGCCCCCTCCGTTACTGTGTAAAACAAAATTTAATTTGCATTATTTAAATGTAACTAGACCCTACTACTAACAAGCCCGGTGCAGATCATGCGAATGTCTTCATCAAAAGATTGGATAACAAAAGCATCGGATAAACGCTGATCTGTTTTCGTACGGGCGACTTCCTGAATCTTCGCCTCGTATGTGGCGATAAACTGATCCATGGTTGGACAGCTCACATCCAGGTGACTGGCAATGCCCTGAATGATTTTGATGCGGTAGTAATCTTCCTTGGGCATGCGGGGAATGTCCAGCTCTCCTTCGCGGTTCATGAAGGTTTTGCGGAATGGGACCGCTGAAAAGTCGAAATATTTGCCTTCCGAATCGGGTTCTGAGAATGGATCAATCAATAGTGAAGTGTACCGTATGTATAATAGATACTCTTGATGAATAACCTGCAGCTGATTAAAATTCACGATATCCTGGCGCGATATACTCTCTAATCGAACCGGATAGTTGTCATCCGTCATGAATTGAAGCAAGTTGACTCCCTGAATACCAAGTCGGTCCGTAATATACATAATCTCCTGCCACTGTGCCCGCATCTCCCCAATCAAAACTTGTGTGATCGGACCTTCGGGATACATCTTGTATACGTATTTCTGAGTATCTGGAGCTCCAAAGATGGCTTCTAATGAGAAGTCATTCATGAACAAGGGCGGATGTACATACAACGAGATATTTCTCGTTTCCGCCTCCAATGGAGATCGCATCACTTCCAGCGCAACACCCAAACGCTCATACACTTGGCATAGCTTACGGACCTGTTCAGACGGGTAACGAGTGGAACCGATATAGACCTTTTTCTTGACCCCTGTTGTGATTACATGATTGAACGGATGTCCATGCATCCAACGGGTATCTCCAAGGTAGGTCGAGAAACTGATCACTTCCGGCACTGCATTACGCTCTCTCATGTAATGGGTCACCAGTCGATTCGACCCAAACGTTGGAGATACCAAAATGATACATTTCAGTTGTTTGATGAATTCATTTTTCATTTGTTCCAACACGTTGATATAAGCATCGGTGGTAACCGCCAAAATGAGTGTGTCCCATTCACCATCAATGGTGTCATATCCCTTGAACGTGTGATCAACGAAACATTTACCTGCGAGCGGTTGATGTTTCTCATTTTGAATGCTGACCTCAACACGCCCATTGCTCTGTTCAAGGGCTTCGAATACGGACGCTGAACGAACCGATGGTCTCCCCGCAATACCAATGCAGCAGTTGAGATGATCTTTGAGTGTTACCGAAAGCTGAATGGATGCAGGTCCAGTTCCGAGTATCAGAATTCGCTGAAGATTGCTCATATTAACCTCCTATTTTCAGAGTTCAACCTGGAATCCAACTGGACGTACTTGGATACACTTGGATGCATTTGCATCCTATGCTTTCTGGTACAACGCAATATCGAACACATCATCCGGGCGCAGAATCTTGTCCACCAGCTTCCACTTGCTGCTGTCCGTCTCTTTCATGGGATAATTGAACAAGGACTTCAACTGATCACCGTATCTCATGGCTACAACCACCTGTGCATTCGTCAGGGCATGCAGTTGATCAAGCAGTTCATATTTAGGGGCCACGGTAGAGCTGAAAATGATATGTGTTGCTTCCTTGGTATACTCCAGATTTTCCAGCAATGTTGACTCCAAACGAATCTTCAAGCCTGCGCCCAGCGTCTCCACCACCTTCTGCCCGAGTGTAATGGATTCTTCATCAATATCGATCCCGACGACCTCTGCACCTGTTCGCTTGGCGATGAGTAATGGTGTCATGGGGAAGGAACCGGAACCTACCAACAATACTTTGGATTTGGAGGTAACTTGGAAGCAGCCGAATTCTTTATCAATACACTCTTCGATGTTTTTGAAATAATCGGCAATCTGTACATCCCCGTTCTCTAGGGCGTGTCTGGAAGCTCCGAAGGAAGCAGATTTTGCCGAATTTTCGTTCCAAGCAAGGAAGTTTTCCGCAGGCGTGCCGGGGCACGTCAAGGGAAAGTGACGCAGCAGGGGGCGAAAAGGCGGTAAAAGATGCACTTCAGCGAGTTTCGAGACACGCCCTAACTTCAATGCACGATATTTCTCCATGATCGCCACACACTGTGCGGATTTATTTCTTAACTGCCATATAAGCGAATCCAGTTCTTCCAGCTCCGAATGCCCCAACTGTTCCCAGGCTGCCTTATTCTCCTGATCAGTCACAAAGCGGGAGTAGTCATTGATCACAGCCTCCAGCTCCGCACTATGCTGAATCGTATGATCATACTTGCTCGCGAGCTTATCGAATTTCTCTGCAAACTCACTCAAACATGTCTGAAAATGGACCAATGTGATCATTTCTTTTCCCCCTATACGTTGTCTCGATCATGGTTCATGTACCTCATACGTTTACAACGCTCCATTCTGCTGGAGCATCTATGAATGCTTTGCCTTGTGCCACAATGCCAACCGATCCCTCAATCGTAATACTCTCAAGTTCCGTACCATTCCACTGGACCATCACTTTGATGGCACCACCAGGCTGCTTGATGTACTGCGTAATCTGCCTCTGCTGGCTCCATGCGAGATAGGCTCCCACGGAGGCCGTACCCGAACCACACCCTCTCTCCCAGATCAGACTATCCAACTCCGGAACATAGATGAGTGGGGCCATTTCTTCCGAGTGGGATTGATATAACAAGATACCGATCAGCTTATCTCCCAGGGTTACTCCCAGTAATCTCGCAAGGGTCTGTGCCCTCTTCTTCATCGTATCGTCGAAGTTATTCACTTCAATCACGATATGGATGAACTCGGCGTAACGGATGATCACCATATCCAGCTCGATGCCTTCGTAACGGATGGTTCGTTGTTCAATCTGCTTCGGAATCGGCATGGTTACCTGGCAGTCATATTCATTCTGCTGTTTCTTCACATGGCACATGATCAATTGATCGATTCCGGAAACTTCCAGCACGATGTCCATAGATTCCTCTTGTGCCAGTCCTGCTTCAAATGCGTGGTGTGCCGCAAGTGCCATACAAGCATTGCCACAGAATTCTCCTCCAGCCATTTCCAGACGGGCCACAGCCTCCGGTCTCCTCGTTGGTTCAATGAATCCCACTTGCTCAGCGTAAACGTTATCATACGACATTAAGCGGGTAGCAATATGACTGTATTGCTCGGCTGCATGATCCGTTCTAACCAGAATCGTCATGTTTTGAGTGGGACTGAACTTGATAAAATCGATCTCCTGTTTCATCGCAGTAGTTACTCCTGTTCATCATTTTTAATTAATAGTAATTATTACGATTAAAGGTCGAGAAAAATATAGCACATCCTTTTGGGGAGCGTCAACAAATATTTCCATTTTAAAAAGACTGCACCTCATTCGTTCCTTCATTTCAACTCCTGCAAAAAAAACCAAACAGAGCTGACGCTTCTGCGCCAGCCCTGCATAAATACACCGTCTGATAAGATTCAACGAATCGGTGCTCTCGCTCTTGTTATAAAAGAAATACAAAAACAGTTGCCGCAGACGGAACCGTTTCGATCTGGATAGGATCCAGAGATTCATTGTACCTATCACTCTTGATATGCTTACAGATTACGCAATGCTTGCTCAGCCAGTGCAGCCAGAAGATGTGCTCCCAGCGGCAATGCCCGTTCATCCACATCAAAGCCAGGGTGATGCCACTCATGCGGGCCAGAGGTACCCAGGAAGAGGAAGAGGCCCGGAACTTCTTTTTGATAAAAAGAGAAGTCCTCTCCTGCCGGAGAAGGCAGTGGTCTAACGCTATTTAATCCAATCTCACTTGCAACTTGTTCCGCCGCAGATGCGAGAGATTCATCGTTGACCACGGCAGGTGGTCCCTGAATCCAGCGAACCGTAGCCCGTGTGCCATAAGCTGCCGCCACACCGGCGACCACCTGATTGAAACGCTCGCGAATCCGTGCACGCACTTTCTCATCAAAGGTACGTACTGTGCCATCGAGTATCGCTTCATCCGGAATGACGTTCCAGGCTGTGCCGCTGTGGAGCTTAGTAACGCTGATGACGGCGCTCTCCTGTGCGCCTACATTACGACTCACAATCGCCTGAAGAGCCGTAACGATATGTGCGGCAACCACAATCGGATCAATGCCTGCTTCCGGCACGGCTGCATGGGTGCCTACACCTTCCACTTTGACAACAAAACCGTCTGCTGCTGCCATCAATGCGCCTTCCCGAATACCCACCGTACCCACCTGAAGATCAGGCTTGTTATGCAACCCGAATACAGCCCGAACATCGGATAATGCGCCGCTCTGGATCACTTGCCGTGCACCTGTAGCTTTTTCCTCCGACGGCTGGAATATCAACCGTACTTTTCCCGGCAAACTGGACTCACGCTGTTTCAGTAATCGTGCAGCACCAATCAGAATAGCGGTATGTGCATCATGTCCACAGGCATGCATTTTCCCAGCCACCTGGGAGGCAAATTCCAGCTTTGTCTCTTCCTGAATGGGCAGTGCATCAATATCTGCTCTTAGGGCAACCACTGGGCCATCCCCTTGACCTACTTCAGCGACGAGCCCTGTCCGAAGCACATATTCGTCTGCAATACGGACGCCTTCTTCTTCCAGCCAACTGCGAATGGCAGCCGTCGTCTCCCTTTCCTCGCCAGACAATTCCGGATTGCGATGCAGGTGTCGCCGAATGGTGATTAAACGTTCCGCGAATGCTTCCTCCCGTTCACCGTGAAGCTCATGCTCGGGGCCCTGTACTTGCTCTTCAGTCTGCTGCTTGGGCTGTTCCAGATCACTTTTCATCACATGGCCTCCCATTCGTATATATTCACGATCTACTTCTATCCGATTGCAGCTTCTTCTTCCTTGGATTCCAGTGCAAATTCGCTTAGTCCCTGCTCTGCCAGAATTTCTCGCAACAATTCAAATGAACGAATTCGCTTGGCAAAGTCCCGTGTAGCTGTAGTCACAATGAACTCTTCCACCGCAAAATCCTGCTGGAACTTCAGCAGCGCCTGACCTACAGTCTCCTTCGTACCCCGGGTCACACTTGGCTCCAGAATCTCGATCCGATAGCTTTCGTTCGATTGACGTCCGAATTCTTCCGCCTGTTCCACAGAACCAACCGTCAGAACCTTTCCACTCTCCAGATGGATCTTCACCAGCATATGCTCGCTCGCAAGTCCTTCCGCTTCTTCCTCACTTTCGGCCACAATTAACGATATGGCTAATGCAGCGTAAGGCTCCCGTCCCTGGGAACGATTGAATTGTTCACGATATACACGGATCGCTTGAAGCGCTACCTCTATATTACTGTTAATGAACAGTGAAAAGACATACGGGAGTCCCAGCTCCGCAGCCATGCCTGCACTATCGACACTGGCTCCGAGCACATACAGTTCCGCTGGGATGGCGGACACAGGTGAAGCGCTGAGACCTGCAAGTGGATGCGATTTATCTTCAAGCGGCTCGTTGTGGATGTATCGTTTCACCTGAACAATTTTCTCTTGAAGAGATGCGGCTTCCTGAATACCTTCCTGCAACGCCTGTGTCGAACGTGGTAACCCGCCTGGTGCACGACCGATTCCCAGGTCAACTCTTCCTGGTCCGAGCGCTGAGAGGATATTGAAATTCTCGGCGACTTTGTATGGACTGTAATGCTGGAGCATCACTCCGCCAGATCCCAACCGAATCCGCTTCGTATGCGCAAGCAAGTGGGAGATGAGTACCTCCGGGGAGGAACCTGCAACATGCCCCGAATCATGGTGCTCCGATACCCAGAACCGATGGAATCCAAGCTGCTCTGCCCGTTGTGCCAGCTCAATTGTATGCCGAAAAGCATCCACCGCCGTTTCCCCTTCATAGATGGGAGTCTGATCCAAAATGCCAACTCGAATACTCATATCCTTCTCCTCCTTGATTGTGCTGAACTGTACTCCCTTAATCCAAGGGAAGAATCCGTTGATAAATGCGCACGCTTCGCTTCTTCAGATTGGTTCTGCACTCTCCGTTTTAGTGTAAAAGTCAGATTCAACATTAGACGCTCTATAATTGTCGCAGCAGTTCCCCGAAGGGCTCTGCCAATGGCGAATATTCTTCCTTTAACGTGACAACGCTGATCTGCAGCGATACACCTGCGACCTCATGTACCTGAATGGGGAACAGCTCCTGATTCTGCACTTCCTTCTTCACCGTGAGTCCCGGGAGAAAAGCAATGCCTGCCCCTTGCATAACCAGTTTCTTCGCTGTCTCCGAATTATCGACATGGTATGTAATATTCGGCGGATGTTCCAGCGAGTCGAAAGCCCGGTGAATGCGAAGCCAGTCCAATGAACCACATTCAAAAAAGACCAGTTGCTCCTGCCGGATCGCTTCCATGCTGACATGCCCGCTCTCAATGAATGGATGTCCTTTGTACACATAGAGCTGGATCGGATCTTCATAAAAAGCAACCGTACGGATCGCAGGATGCATCACCTTGCGTACAAAAGCAAGATCGATCTCCTGACCAAGCAGTTTGGCAATCAGCTGATCCGTCGTTGCAGTCGTCAGTTTGATATTAATTTCGGGGTAAGCTTCCTTGATCTTGGGTAGAAAATCAGGAATGACGTAATTCGATACCGATACTGTACTGCCAAGCCTCAGAGCGTCCGGTGTTGTCCGGCGTTGCTGAATCTTCTGCTTGCCCTTCTGAATCACTTGCAGCACTTGCTGCGCATATGGCAGGAATTTACGGCCTTCCTCTGTCAGGACAATTTGTTTGCCAAGCCGATCAAACAACTTGCAGCCCAGCTCCCTTTCCAGTGACTGAATGCGAGCTGTGACCGAAGGTTGGGACAAGAAGAGTACTTCGGCAGCCTTATTGAAGCTTCCATAATGATTGATATATACAAATGCTTCAATATTCTCAATATTCATGAGCGCCTCCGTATCCACGTCCGCAGACGTTTGATCTTATATTGATTTATCCAATACACTTACTTGGTTTTATGATATCGTAATCCCATCCTTTTCCAGTGTCAATATCAATTCATCCAGCGAGCGATCCAGACGTGTAGTAACATCTGCCGAGAGTACAAACTTCCCATCATCCAATCGTTCAATTCCCTGATCCACAGCATACACACCACCCAGGATATGTCTTCCACCAAGGGCTGCCAGAACAGGCTTCAATGCATAATCAATCGCGAGTAGATGAGCAATAGAGCCACCGATAACGAGCGGAAGTGTCAACTTCCCCCGTAGCCCTTCTTGCGGAATCAGATCCAGGAACAGCTTGAGTACGCCCGAGTACGAGGCCTTATATACCGGCGTAGCCACAATAACTGCATCCGCCGCTTCCACGACAGCAAGTGCATCACGAATGAATGAGCTGTCGAACCGGGCTTGCACCAGATCCTCAGCGGGTAGATCCACAACATGAATGACTTCAACGGTGATGCCTGCCTCCGTTAATTTTTGGCTGCTGTAATCCGTCAGACCTGTCAAACGCGAACGCTTGGAAGGTGATCCTGCAATAATGACGACATGTGACATGAATATCTCCTCCTTGGAATAGCGGTCAAGCCGCTCCTTTTACTTTCGGGTCCAGCCGATCGCGAATATCGTCTCCAATCAGATTAACCGCCAGTACAAACAAAGTGATCGCCAGCCCCGGGAACGTACAGATCCACCAGGCAACCGTCAGATAACCTCTTCCTTGGGAGAGCAATGCTCCCCAATCCGGAATTTCCTTCAACACCCCAAGTCCCAGAAAGCTGAGTCCGGAGCCCGTTAGAATGGATGTCCCTACGCCCAGCGTAGCCATGACCAGCAACGGTGACAACGAATGCGGCAGTACATGTTTCCAGAAAATACGCGTATTGGAACCGCCCAGTGAACGTGTCGCTGTAATGAAAGGCAGACCTTTGACCGATATGACCTGCCCACGCATGACCCGTGCGTACCCCGGAATGGAGGAAACCGCAACAGCCAGTGCAATATTCATCAGTCCTGGCCCAAGAGCAGCTGCAACAGACAATGCCAGGAGCACACCGGGTACAGCCATCAGAATATCCACAGCCCGCATCGTGATGGTATCAACAATTCCTCCGGCATAACCGGAGATAATACCAAGAGCACTACCGACAATACCGCCCACCAGAACGGAAGCAAATCCAATGAGCAGCGAATCCCTGCTTCCATGCACAACCACACTGAAGATATCCCTGCCAAAATAGTCCGTCCCGAACAGGTGCGCGGCAGAGGGAGCCTGCAGAATGGCATCCGTCATCATCTGAGTTGGATCATAGGGCGCAATCCAGCCTGGCACAATCGCACATGCCACGGTAAATACCACCACCAGCAACGCTGCATAAAAGAATAATCGGGATACCGCGAATGAGACGCGATAACGCCAAGGGCGGCGATTCCACAGACGGATACGTCCTACACTGCCCGCCCATGCTTTTTTGTCACCAGCCAAAGGTTTCATGCTCATGAGCAACAACGCCTCCTTCCATACTCCTTGTCAGGACTCTTCTGACTGTTCCATCCAATATCATGTTCGGACTGCACGCCGAACCCGGGGGTCAATGTACGAATACGAGATATCCACCAGCAAGTTCAAGACGACATAGATAATTGATGTGAAAAAGACGACACCTTGCACCACGGGCAGATCCTTGGCCATTAGCGCATCTGCAATAATACGGCCGATTCCTTGTCTGGAGAAGACGGTCTCCACCACAACGGTTCCAGCAAGCAGATCACCGATCAGCATGCCGATTACTGTTACGGCAGGGATCAGTGCATTACGCAGTGCATGACCATACATGATGGCTCGTTCCGAAAGTCCTTTGGCCCGTAACGCCACAATAAACGGTTCATTGATCACTTCCAGCATGCTGTTTCGTACCATCCGTACAATAAATCCTGCACCCACGAGACCCAGTGTGGCAGCCGGAAGAACCAGTGAGCTGAATCCGTCGGAACCCATCGCCGGGAACCAGCCAAGCTGTACCGAGAATAACAGGATGAGCAGTATCCCCGTCCAGAAGGTTGGCATGGAAATGCCGAACAGTCCAACGAGCCGGGCGACGAAATCGATCACGCCATTGCGATGAATCGCAGACAATACACCAAGTGTAATTCCAATCGTAATGGCAATGATCGAGCTGAGTGCGGTCAAAGCCAGTGTCGCTGGGAAATGTTCCAGGATTTTGGGCAAAACCGGATCCGAATTGATCATTGATTTGCCAAAATCGCCACGCAGCATATCACCAAAATAGTTCGCAAACTGGATATAAAACGGTTGATCCAGTCCTAGCTGAACCCGCAGATTCTCGATCATCTCCGGGGTAGCCGAGGACGGGTCCAGCATGAGCAGAACCGGATCACCCGGCAGAAGATACATGATGCAGTACACCAGCACCGAAGCTCCGAATATAACCAGGAGCGATGTTGCGAGTCGTGACAGTATCGTTTGAACCATACCGGGATATCTCCTTCCTGAATCTGGATTGGTCGTTCCTATAGTGCGTGTTCAAAAAGACCAGTTTTCAGTACCGAGAAGATGGAATGAAGCTAGAAATGGAGTAGCGGAACGTAGGAAACTACGTGAGCAACTAAAATGTTTCCAAAGAAAACATACTTCGTAAGCCTCCCGCTTATTTCGGCTAAATTTCATATTCGATGCTGATCATGCCATTAGGCTTGCCTCGTAATCAAAAGTGGACTTTTTGAACAACCTCTGTTAGGGCTGAATGCGGACGTCGTTAAAGAGTGGATACCCCAGTGAATCGAATTTGATGCCTTCGACCTTTTTGGATGCTGCGACGGTATACGGGAATACATAGATCGGCAAAATTACCGCTTGATCAATCAGATATTGCTGGATCTGATTGTAGATCTCGACACGTTTATCCGCGTCACTCTCAACGGCTCCCTGCTCCAGCAGTTCATCGATCTTCGGATCAGACAAACCGGACAATGTCGGACGCTGGCCTTCTGCACTCGTATGATAGAAAGCGTACAAGGCATTTGGATCAGAATTGACCTGACTGTTGCCATAGAGATCATAATCCCAGTTCTGATAGATGACCGTTGCTACGTCTTTTGTAATTTCCACTTCAACAGCGATGCCCACCTGCTTCAACTGCTGCTGAATAATGGCGGCAATGTCATTGCGTTTCTCCCGATTGGGCGAACCATCAACATAACGCAGGGTCAGCTTCTGGCCGTCTTTGGCACGAATGCCGTCAGCACCTTTCACCCAGCCTTGTTCATCGAGCAGCTGATTGGCTTTGTTAATGTCAGGGTTAATGCTTCCTTCCAGCGATGCATCATAACCCAGAATTCCAGGAGACAGTGCAGACCACGCACGTTCGTAGTTGCCCAGATACAATGTTTTGACAATCGATTCCACATCTACGGCGGATTGCACTGCCTGCCTTACTTTCACATCATCCCAAGGCGCTTTGCGCAAATTGAAAAAGAGTGTATATGGCAATCCCACCGTGTTAGCCTGCAACAGTTGCTGGTTCGGATCGTTTTTCAATGCAGCGATATTTTGCGGCGGAACGGTCTCGGCAGCGAGTACCTGGCCACTCTGAACACTTCCGATGCGCGTCGCTTCTTCCGGTACAATTTTGAATGTGATCGTATCCACATGTGGCGCAGCTTTATTTTCAACCGTCTCAGGTCCCCAGTTGTAATCCTTGTTTTTGGCAACGACGATATCCGCATTTTCATCCCATTTCACAAAGGTATACGGACCTGTTCCCACCGGATTTTTACCCAGCTGATCGCCATATTTTTGGGCAGCTGTAGAGGATACGATCCCCAGTAGCGCCTGGCTCAAGTTGCCAAGAAAGGCTTGTGATGGTGATTCCAGATTTACCTTGATGGTATATTCATCAATGACCTCGGAGGAGCTATAGGGTCTAATCAGGGCTAGAGAATTGGCAGCTTTGGTGGCCGGATCAATCACTCGGTCCAGATTGTATTTCACGGCTTCCGCATTAAACGGCGTACCATCATGGAACTTCACGCCTTCACGCAGCTTGAACGTATAACTCTTGCCGTCCTCGGATACGCTCCATTCCGTGGCGAGCCAAGGTTTGATGGAGCCATCAGGCAGTTGCACAACCAGATTATCGTAGATCGTCCGGATGGCGCGTACCGTTACGGCAAGCCCACTGCGATGAGGGTCCAGCGTATCCGGGGAAGTCGCGAGTGCAAAAGTCAGGTTGCCACCTTCCGCTGGCCCGGTTTGATCCCCGCCCGAAGCCTGAGCAGCACCGTTCGTACTGCCTCCCGCCGCTGCTCCGCAACCGGATAATACCATCACCAATACTGCTGCCAATGCCATATATTTCATCCATGAGATAGACCTGTTCATATCGCTTCCCCCTCTGTGTATACAGGTGTCATTATATTGATGCTTATACCAATAATCGATATATCCTATGAGTTAAGTCGGTTTTAAGATAGTGCAAATGGTTGAGTTCATGGCTTATAAGTTAAACTCCAGACTTTACACGTTAACGAAGAGATCAGAACCAATCCGAAGAAGCAACGCGTTTGTGTAAATTGAATAGGACTCCGCTCAATTATGCCAGATCAGATACAACTTGCTCCCTCGCAGCCGTATAACGGTTAACCGGAATTTTCACCCCAAGGTTACCTCGCAATGTATCGTGTTCATAGTCCGTACGATACAGGCCGCGCTCTTGTAGAATCGGAACAACCAGTTCTACGAAATCAGACAATCCACTTGGCAGTTCGGAAGCAATAATGAAGCCATCTGCCGCTTCCGTCTCGAACCATTCCTGAATTTTGTCAGCGACCTGCTCCGGTGTTCCCAGGAATTTGCTACGCGGTGTTGCTGCCCGCAGAGCCACTTCACGCAAGGTCAATCCTTGCTCTTTGGCATCCTTCTTGATCTTGTCGGTTCCACTGCGGAAGCTGTTGCTTCCAATTCCGTTCAGCTCCGGGAAAGGCTCATCGAGTGCATATTGGGAGAAATCATGATGTTCGAAGAAACGTCCCAGATAATCCAATGCTTTGTCAATCGTGACCAGGCTTGCGATTTCCTGATATTTCTGTTCAGCTTCCTCTTCTGTCCGTCCAACAATAGGATTGATACCTGGCAGTATGACAATATCCTGTGAAGAACGTCCATAGGAAGCGGCCCGTGTTTTGACATCCTTATAGAATGCCTGAGCATCTTCAATCGTATCGTGTCCGGTAAAGACAGCATCCGCTTCTTGCGCAGCCAGGTTTTTGCCATCTTCCGAAGAACCCGCCTGGAATATCACTGGCTGTCCTTGCCGTGAACGCGCAATGTTGAGTGGACCCTGTACGGAGAAGAATTCTCCTTCATGATTAAGGGTGTGCAGCTTCGATGGGTCGAAGAATACACCGCTCTCTTTGTCTCTTACAAAGGCATCATCTTCCCATGAGTCCCACAATCCTTTGGTTACCTGCAGATATTCCGTAGCAATGCGGTAACGTTCCGGATGCGTAGGATGGTTGCTCTTACTGTAGTTTTTCGCTGTACCTTCCAGCGGAGAGGTCACGACGTTCCAGCCTGCACGGCCATTACTGATCTGATCCAGGGAACCGAACTGTCTGGCTACGGTGAACGGATCACTATAGGATGTCGAGAGGGTACCCACCAGTCCAATCCGTGAAGTAACAGCAGCCAAAGCGGAGAGGATACTGATTGGTTCGAAGCGATTCAGGAAATGAGGAATGGATTTCTCGGTAATATACAGACCGTCTGCGATAAATACAAGATCGAACTTGCCTTCTTCCGCTTTTAGCGTCTGACGTTTGTAGAACTCAAAGTTAACGCTGGCATCTGCCTGGACTTCCGGGTGTCTCCATGTCGTATTGCTGCCTCCAACGCCGTGTACAATCGCTCCGAATTTCAAACTGCGTTTCGCTGTCATGTGCATTCCGCCTTCCTTGGATTAAAATCTTCAAAGAGAGTTAGCAAGGGCCATTCTGAAGGGTTTACGTATGCGAATTAACTAAAAGTTAACTATTCCTATGAGTTTGGTTTGTTTTAATTTCACAAATCCTATCACTGCCCCGTAAAAGGGTCAACAGCGCGACTAATAGATTTTTTCTATATGAGCATTGAAGATGTGAATTAGAATCATTTACATCTCACAAAAGTTTTGAGTGTTGAACGTTCCAACTGCTGTACAACACCCTATTGCATCATGCAGCAGCCGGAAACGCTTGATTCACAGGTACATATTGATTTCCGTCAGACCGCTGCTGCTTCGTCCGGTTGTGCCAGAAGTTCAGCCAGCTTTTCCAGATCAGGTTCCAGCAAGGCTTCAAACTTGCCGTCCCCTCCCACTTCAATAACGGGTACATGCCGAATGCCATATTTTGCTTCAAGCACATCACGCAGTACGTCGTTACCCTGCACTTCAATGTTCTCAAAAGGCTGGTTTCGCTCTGTCAGAAATGCTTTCACTTCCCCGCAGAAATGACAGCCTGTTTTGCTCCACAGCACGACTTTTTTGGTTGATGATGACATCGACATACCTCCTGATTAGTTTTGAGATCAAGATCTGGGCGATTGAATATGAACGCCCTAGACCTTCAATTCCCATCTGTTAAATAAGAATTATGGCTCTAAATGTACTCCTGTGCCCTTCCTGCGTCAATGGATCTGCTAATAGAATAAACCTATAACCAAATAGAAAGATTAAATTTTAAATTTGAAAGATAAAACATTTTACTGGAATGAATCGCTCTGCTCCAGTCGTCCAACTACCCACTCATATGTAATATTCGGATGCGGAATGAATCAGAGCGATTACACAGGATATCGCTGCATCTTCCATTCCGCATCATGCTGCTTATTCGCATATACAGATCGCCTGACATTACAGATCCGGGTTCAAGAGCTGTGGTGGGGCGATAATCGGCCAGCCTTCTTCCATCGAATTCAGTTGGTCCGCAGACACGCTGAGAATATGCCCGGAATGTATACCCCAACGTTCTGCGGCATAGACCGATACAAATCGTCTCCGTTTGCCTCCGCTGATCTGATATCGAATCTCAGGTGCATCCACTGTGGCGACAATACTTCCTTCTGCCCAGACCTGGGGAGAACCCTGAACCACTTTGTTCTGCAACTGATGTGCCTCCATCGGCCAGCCGTGCACTTCACCCGCTAATATCAGTGCTTCTCCGGCGGGAATGGCGAGCAGATCCGGTTTGGCAACCTGAACAGGAGATATTCCACGCGGTACAGGGATGTTCAACTTACGCCGCCGACCGCCAGTTAACGTATAGACATCACCTTTGGCATCCGACAGGAACGAGCCTTCCGGGTAGAAATCACAACTGCGTCTATACTGTAGTGCCGGATCTTGGCTACCCTGCGTCGAGATTCGCTGACGCGGATCAATCGGGCTTGTGTCTCTGTCCTCTAGTTGACCGGATGAGGTACCCGAGGATTGTTGCTTCGCCAACCGGGACGTCTCGGCAACCAGCGCATGAGGATCTCCCCACTTTTGACTATAAAATTGCTCGTTATCCTTGTTCACTACTGCAAAGTCCTGCTCACCCAATGCTTTCATGCTGACACTTCCAAAGTGATGGATAAAGGCATCACCGGCTACCGCAAGCTGGTATCCTGCCAGCTTCACCCGGATGATCCAGTCGTCATCTTCAAAATTCCCCACTGCGTAACCTTCGTCCAGATAACCTACCCGTTCCAGCAGCTCCCGCGAGAACAGCCAGCAGAATCCGACCAGCCGATCAGTGATTCGATGTTTGTCTGCATCCGGACGATTCTGTGCGGCGGCAAAAGACCACATCTCTCCTACCTCACGATATGGAACCTCAATCTGCTGATCCCCGCCAATATAGTTGGTCACCGGACCTACCACACCAATCTTCGGATCACTGGCAAGACAAGTCATCATGTTATCCAGCCAGCCCGGAGTAACCAGCGTATCGTTGTTCAGTACGACGATATGTCGCCCTCTCGCCATCATCAGCCCATGATTAACTCCTCCGGCAAACCCCCGATTCTGATCCAGGGCAGCAACCCTCACCATGCCGCCTTTGCGGAGCATGGCCTTAGCAGTTCCATCCTTGGAGCCATTATCCACGACAATGATTTCGAAGGGGGCAGGGGTATGCTTTTCGATACTGGACACACATTGCAGCACATACTCCCGCTGATTGTACGTGGGAATAATGATGCTAACTCCTTCAAAAACAAGACCAAATGAACTCTGTCCCTGGCGGACACCTTCGTCATATCCTCTACGATAACCCTGTTTGTAAAGCCTGGCTCTGGCTGTGCGGCTGCTTCTACCATTACGTCTGGATCTCCGCGTTGAGCGACGACCTGCTGCATGCAGGACGGCCTTGGCAGGTCGCGAGACATCGCGCTGTGTGGCAGGACGGGCCGCTTTTTTTCCGCTGTTTATGCTGCCATTCCGGTTGATTTCACTGCGACTGTTGTCATTACGAGTGCTGATATTTGGCGTGATGTTGTGATGACTGTGACCATTTCGACGGATGACGTTTCGAGCATTAACCTTGTTGCTGCGGCCATGACGTTCTCCCCCGCGCTGTTGATCGGGTGTGCTCATATTGCTCCCTCCATTTCCACTCGTCCGTGAGGCCAATGTGCACTTGACCAGCCTCCGGACGGTCCACTAGAGTTGAAGCTCTCCTTTTACCAGTTTGTCAGCCAAATGTCCAAAATCAAGAGCGACCTTGCCGAGTTCACCCGCAATTCGCCGACACAGAATAACCGCCGGAATACCCGCTGCCACCAATGCGATATCGAAGGCATGTTCTGCGGTTAGCTGCATCACCCTCGGAATATCTATGACTCCCGCCACAGAACCAATGATGCCTGTGACATGAATCCCCCGGTTATGCAGCAGTGCTCCGAGCTCTGCAGCCTGGCTGCCTATAAGCAAAACCCGGCGCCCTTGCAGCACCGGCAGCAGCAAGCCAGACTGGTGCAGACTGTAATTGATCGTGGAGCTGGTCAACTTCAGCCGGGACCAGTCGATTCCGAAGTGGCGAAATACAGGGAAGAGCAGCCCCTGGAATGTGGGCGCCCGCGAGATCGGGACGCCAACCCAGTCGGCGGCCTGAATGGCTTCCGCAAGCATGGCGCGGATGTCGGGGGTTGAGCATGGCACCCCTGCATAGGGCAGAAACGGTGCCAGCTCCTGCACTTCCTGGCCTGGCAGCACCGTATCGGCTGCCAGCGTCAGCAGTTCGCCATCTCCGAGGCGAACAACAGACAAGGGGCGCTGTGCATCCAGCGCCGCCACGATGTGTCCAGCCATCTCATGCGGGCTGGACAGCCGGGTCAGGCTGGGCGCATATTGGCGGAATCCCGCCGCGATCAGATCTGCCGCCGCCACGGCAGGCAGAATGTGATCCGGCGGGATGTGCTGCGCCACCAGCGCCTCCCCGCCGGCGAATACGCCGTCGCGGTAGCCCTCGGCGTAGCCGCCGGGCACGACCTCCGCCTGCACTGCGTGCTCCGCAGGCGGAGGCGGCAAGCCCTTCGCGCTGCCCGCATGCGCGGCGGCAGCGCCTCCCCGCCCCGTGGGAGCGACACCCTTCGGGTGTGTCGCCTGGCGCGGGGCGGGGCCAGCACCGCTGGCAGGCATCGCCTGTGGCGTGCTGGCTTGCGGTGCTGGCATGGGCGCACGGCGCATCGCCGTGCGCTGCTTGGCGCGGGCAGCGGCACGCCGGCCCCGCGCTGGTGCAGGCCTGCGCCCAGCAGTGGCCTGGCGCAGGCCGGCTTTGCCTTTGCCGGGGCGGCTGGCTCTTGCCGCTTTGCTCGCGCTCGCACGGCCAGCTTTGCCTGCTCTGCCAACAACACTGCCTGTGCTGCTCGCTTTGCCTGCACGGACCTTATGCGCTGCGCCGGCAGAGGTACCCACTTTGGTCGGGGTACTGCGTTTCCCTGACTTTACACCTCTGACTCCAGTAGGCCCGGTACCTGCTGCTGCCGGAGTACCACTGCCCATAAATACGGTCGGGTGGATGCCCCGGGGCTTACCTGACACGGTGGCCCTGGCAGACTCAGTGCGTGTCACTACTCTCACGCCATTCCCTCCTTTGGCATGCACGATTGTCGCTGCGCAAAGCGCCGGAGCATCCTTCCAGCTCCGGCGCAGGGTGTTCTGCTCCCATGGGGCACCGCACAGCGGCAGCATCAGGCGCATTCATTTTAGGGCAATTGTCCTTTCATGCGGACAGCTGCTTCCTGGAGCGAATCAAATGTACCTGCATCACTCCAGTATTTCTGCAAAATATCGTATTCCAGTCCGCCAGCAGACGCGTAGTGATTATTCACATCCGTAATTTCAAGTTCTCCGCGCGCAGACGGCGAGATATTGCGAATCAGGTTAAATACATGATCATCATACATGTATATTCCCGTCACACAATAAGAGGTTTTTGGCTGGCTTGGCTTCTCCTCAATGTACGAGATTCGCTCTGGATGCTTGGGATCAAATACCGGCACCCCGTAACGTCGTGCATCATCCACCTCTTTGAGCAGAACTCGTGCTGTACCCGCAGGTTGCTGCATGTAGCGGTCCACATAAGGCTTCAGGTCGTCGCTGAAGAGATTATCCCCGAGAAGCACAACAAATCTTTCGCCGGGAAGAATAAAGGAGGTGGCCAGATCCAATGCTTCCGCAATCCCGCCTGCCTTTTCCTGAATGCGATACGTCAACTTGACCCCATGATCCGCTCCGCCACCAAGATACTCTGTATACAGACCGGCGGAATGTTTGTTAATTACAATCAATAGTTCATCAATGCCTGCCTGGCGGAGCCTGTCGATGCCATACATAATCATCGGATGTTTACCGACTGGAAGCAGATGTTTGTTAATGAGCCGGGTCAGCGGATACAGTCTAGTTCCTGTTCCGCCGGCAAGAATTACACCTTTCATTCCACGTTCCCTCCTTCATCGGATATGTCCATATATTCAAGCGGATCGACATGCCATTTGTTCATAAAAATCGAACGATTACGCTCAAGCAGCTGTTTCCACGCTACCGGATCTGTCTTCTGGAAGCTGGCACTTCCCTGATGATGCACAAGAACATCTCCACATACCAGCAAGCGATATCCCTGCAATCTTGCTCTATAACAATAATCGTCATCCTCATAGTGTCCCGGAGAATATGCCTCGTCAAGCAGTCCAACCGATTCCACGACATCTCGTTTCATCAGCATGCACAGACCGACGATCCGGCGTACTTCCCTCCACCTTGAAGAATCCGCAACATTATTGGAATGGGCCAACTCCTGAAAATGTTCCATGTTCCGAAACGCCAGTTCAATCTGCTGGATGCCGCTTGCATAATTCGTAACAGGACCCGTGATCCCAATACTTGCGTCACTGTACAGAGCCGTTCGCAGGTTCTCCAGCCAACGGGGCGTGACCGTAACATCATTGTTCAACAGCAACAGCTCATCCCCGCAAGCTGCACGAAGTCCAGCGTTACACGCTGCCGGAAATCCACGATTGTCCGGGAACCTTACAAATCGAATTCGCTCCAACGCGCAATATTCAGCCGTTCCATCCGTCGAACCGTTATCTACAACGATAATTTCATATGACGCAGGATCGCCCGAGTATTGACGTATGGCATCGATGCAGGGCCTAATCAGATCCAGACCGTTGTACGTTGGGATAATCATACTCGTCAGTGTCATCTGGCGTTCCTCCTGTAAGCCACTTCTGCACGGGAGAGTGTATGTGCCTGGGCTGGATTCCAACCCGTACCCAGCAATGTAGCCAGTGCCTCTAGATGATCACCGATGATCAATCTGGCGACATCATTCCCACTTCCCGTGTTACCAGGACGCAACCGATTGGAACGAATAACATCCACCTGACTTGGTGCAGATACGCTCATTCCATGCTGAATAGCCAGGCTTTGTGCCTTAGGTGGAACGGCCAGTGACGCTGGCTTCACGGTCTGAATCATGCGACGAGACAATGCATGGGGCACGGCCGTCATGGAATTGGAACCGAGATCTGCCCGGCCTAATGTTCGGTTCAGATATGCCTTGATCCGGCTTACCTCATCCTGCCCTGCAAACGCAGGAAGCAAAGACGTCAGATTATTCAACGCTACATCCTGCCCTCGATCAACTGCGAACAGGAAGGGTGCAAGCTCTTCAGCCGAGACGACCATATCTCCATCCACAAAAAGTACCGACTCCGCATCCGTCATCTTGGCTCCAAGTGCACGCCCGACATCATGTCCTGCCCGATCCGGTTCATAGACTACGGTAAGTCCAGGCTGCTTCAGTACCTGTTTCAAACTGTCATCTGTCGTTCCATTCAGTACGACAATGATATCCGTCAGAGGCAGCCGCTTTAGTTGCAATAACACCTGCCCCAGTGTGTGTTCCTCATTACAGGCACAGACAATGGCAGCAGCCGAATGACGAAGGGGTAGCGGCACAATCTGGAATGAATGTCCCGAGGCATGGGCATAACCCTGCATAAATGCCTTACCTGCCTTCAGGGCTAGATCAAAGTTGCTTAGCTCCGTAACGTTCGCCGCGTGTACATTCCACACGAGACGTGCGTGTTTGTCTGATGCTGTGTTGTTCGCCTTCGCCTCGTTTCCTGCAACTTGCCCCGCTTTCCACATCAAGTGCAGATCCACTTGGCCCGAAGTTGATCGGCTTCTTCTTGTTTTTTGAATAGCTACATGCTTCTTGTTCCCATGACGCTTGTTAATGACTGTTCTTCCCGCTGTCGTTCGTCTAGTTGTTGTCCGCCTGCGGCGGGCAATTCCTGAACGTCCCTTCATTTCCTCACCTCCAGCATGCTGCATCATCTGATGCGACATGCTTACCTCGCCAGGTTGCGAACACGTTTCAGATCAGTATAACCTCCGCGGGGACCGAGCGTATCCGTAATCCATTTGATCGCTGCCATATGATCATTCAGCACCACTTGACTTAACGGATCAGGTCCGCTTCGCTTCTTGATTCGTACTGCATTCATTCTACCCACGGGTACGTGATGAACTGCGCGTACCCGAAGTCCGCCGATCACTGCCTTGGCTTGTGCGAGTGGCGGAACTTCCAGTGAGAATATTCCCATGACCTCAAGTCCTTTTCGGCTTATTGCATGTGGAATAGCTGTCATGGATGCCCCACGGAGATCGGATCTTCCAAGTATGCTATTCAACATGTGTTTGGCCTCCACTACCGGATGAACAGGATGATGAGTGACCGGCCCATGGTAGTCGTTAAGCGCCACATCGGTTCCCTTCAGCACTGCCTTCACATAAGGTGCCAGGTGCTCTGCAGGAATTGCGATATCTGCATCAGTAAAAAGCAATACCTGACCACAGGCCGCCTCTGCGCCTACTTTTCTTCCTCCATCATGCCCTAGCGCTTCTGCATACGTAAGCACTCGTGCTCCAGCCCGTTTGGCTGCATTAGCCGTACCGTCTGTTGAACCATTCACAATGACAAGCACTTCAGCATCACGGCATATCCGCAGCGCTTCACGTACAACTGCGCCAATCGTTTTCTCCTCATTCATAGCAGGGATAATCACCGAGAGCAGCGGACGCTGAGAATCATCCCTTTGTGCAAGAGCATCACTCATGCCATTTTCCGCTCCATTCTCTACTCCATCCTTAGCCTGTGACATCAGCTTTCTGGATGGAATAACGAACGTATAGGCCTTTGTACCCTTTTTGTGTCCAGACTTCCATCTTCGTTTCTTCAGCACTGTTTTTCTGCGTGTCACATTTGAGCGGGTTGCATAACGTGCTGTGGTACGGGTTTTGCGCAACAGTTTCACCTCCCGCATTCAATCATCGGCATGCCAAGGGAGTACACGTTATTCTATGTATTCGTGGAGCAGTGGAAACGGCGTATGTCCTTGTACGAAGCAGGTTCTCCCTGTGAACACAAGGGTACAGGCCTTGATTTTAGACAAAATACGTCAAAATATGTGAAAATCGCTACCTCTCCCCTACTTCAGACACAATTTTAGAAAAAATCTAAATTTGCATCTTTTCCAAAGTTTTACACTGTGATAATATACGTTCCAAGCAGTTTTATTTACAAAAATAACCTTATCGTGAACATAAGTTCCCATTTATCTTTGTGACTGAATTTATTGACCTTAGGTTGATTAGATGAGGACCTCATTCACAGAAACTGTTAAACCGATTCATTCTACTCTTGAGAGGAGTGATGCCGTTCAGAACACACTGCCTTCGTCATTTACGCAAACCCGGATTGAACACCCCAGTTTTCCGTGAACGAATCTTCTACCTGCGCAATTGGACAACCCCCGGCTTTCTGAAAGAGGAACACAATAGACGATTAAACCTTCGGGCTGAACTGAATAAACGGTTATCCTTTCGTTTGGTGTCGTACTTCACACTTCCCGAGCCAAGGCCAAGCCGATTTTGTTCCAATCGTTTCTTGTCTCATTCCACGCTTCAGGTTCAGCCCCACGCTCCGCGCTGCCTAAGTTGCAGACGGAATTCCAACCGAGATTGGCATGATAGTTATCCAACAAAAAATAAGTTAAAGAATGGGAGAGTTTACTATGAAATTCGCCAAAGTTATGCCAACAATTCTTGGAGGAGCTCTTTTGCTCGCTTCCGTATCCTCTGCTACTGCAGCTCCATTGTCTGATCAATCCATTCCACTTCAGGCCCCTTATGCCTCTGAGGAGGGTATTCCATTGAACAGTGGAACAGATGAAACCATCTTTAATTACCTTGAACAGCAGGAACAATTCCTGAATTCCGATGTGAAATCCCAGCTCAAAATTGTCAAAAGAAACACAGATACATCTGGCGTAAGACACTTCCGCCTGAAACAGTATATTAAAGGTATCCCGGTTTATGGCGCAGAACAGACGGTCCACCTGGACAAAACTGGTGCCGTGAGTTCCGCACTTGGCGATCTTCCACCGATTGAAGAGCAGGCCATTCCGAATGATGGTGTAGCCGAGATCAGCGGAGAAGACGCGATTCGCATTGCAACCGAAGAAGCAACCTCGCGGATTGGAGAGCTTGGTGCCGCAGAGATCACACCTCAAGCTGAATTGAACATCTATCATCATGAAGAAGATGGTCAGACGTATCTGGTTTACATTACGGAAGTAAACGTACTGGAACCCGCCCCTCTACGGACCAAATATTTCATCAATGCAGTGGATGGCAGTATCGTATCCCAGTTTGACCTCATTAATTTTGCCACTGGAACAGGCACAGGTGTACTCGGTGATACCAAAACCCTGACAACCACCCAATCCGGCAGCACCTTCCAATTGAAAGACACTACTCGCGGCAATGGCATCCAAACGTACACAGCGAACAATGGCTCCTCGCTGCCTGGTACCTTGCTCACGGATTCGGATAATGTATGGACCGATCGTGCAGGTGTAGATGCTCACGCCCATGCAGCTGCCACGTATGATTTCTACAAAAACAAATTCAATCGTAACGGGATTAATGGTAACGGATTGCTGATTAGATCCACCGTACACTACGGCTCCAACTACAATAATGCCTTCTGGAACGGAGCACAGATTGTCTTTGGTGACGGAGATGGAACGACGTTCCGATCCCTGTCTGGTGATCTGGATGTTGTCGGTCATGAATTGACGCATGGTGTCATTGAATATACAGCCAATCTGGAATATCGTAATGAACCAGGTGCACTCAACGAAGCCTTTGCCGATATTTTCGGTAATACGATTCAAAGCAAAAACTGGCTGCTCGGTGATGATATCTACACACCTAACATTCCAGGAGATGCACTGCGCTCCCTCTCCAATCCTACATTATATGGTCAACCTGACAAATACAGCGATCGCTACACAGGCACACAGGATAACGGCGGTGTCCATATCAACAGTGGTATTATCAACAAAGCCTATTACCTTGCAGCTCAAGGCGGAACACACAATGGTGTGACTGTTACCGGAATCGGCCGGGATAAAGCGATCCAGATTTTCTACAGCACACTGGTGAACTACCTGACACCAACGTCCAAATTTGCCGCTGCCAAAACAGCTACCATTCAAGCAGCCAAAGATCTGTACGGAGCAACTTCCGCTGAAGCTACTGCTATTACCAAAGCGTATCAAGCTGTAGGCCTGTAAAATCTTATTTTAATGTTGTTGAACTTATCATGTACTCATCCTAATGGTAACAAAACGTTCAGACACCCCTCACCGTCCGAACGGATTAAGCTTTATATCAACGAAAAGCGGTGTCCCGGACAACTCTGGACACCGCTTTTGTCATTCATTATTACGGATACAACAACCTGCACTATCCTTGTGAAGGTCCCGCAGCAATCCATGATAACAACCCGTACGTATGTTTGCAATCTGCCGTACGCGACACCTCAAGTACTGCTTCGTCCTCACTTTGCGAGAGCAGGGAGATCTGGAATCCCCGATCATTGCTCATGCCAACAATTACATAATGTTCTGAAGCAAATGACTCTTCAAAAACAACGGTTACCTCTGTGCTTACTTCACTCTCTGGCAGTACAAAAGCTTCCATTCCGAATTGTTGTACAACCGGTTGCTTGCTTACGCTGCGAACGGGTTGGAAGGCCAGATGTTTGGCCTGAACTGCACCCGATTGCAACTGGCTGCTGCCCACGGCATCATTACACAGATGCTCTTGTGTAATCGATTGTTCACTTAACATAAACTCCGTAGTTCCAGCAATCTCCTGTGACCGTTCAAGCTGTGGTTGCTGAACCTGATCTTTCTGATCTTTCTGATCTGCCTGTTCTGCCTGCTCTGTCGTGAACAAAACTGCCGATGGTTCGCCAAGCTGATCTGTTTGGGATATCAGCTCTTGCTGTTCCTCCAGACCAGCGCTCGGTAATGCCTCAACGATTGCCTGCTGTGGTTGCTGTACAACCTCATTTTCTGTTTGAAGCAATCCCTCTTGTCTTTTGATCGCTGCCAACTGCTCCAGCGTTTCTCCACTGAACTGACGAATCGCATTCCATATCTCTTCGCTCAAATGCGCTGGACCTACAATCCCCGCATTCAAGTGGTTAGAGGTAATACTCTGCTCACTCAGTTTGCTGCCGTTCACGCTGCCATCGGCCAATTTGGAACTTGTGACGGACCCATTTTGCAGATGAACACCGCTTACTGCTTCCTCTTCCAGATGGGTTGTGCGAATACTGCGTTCTTGAATATGATCAGCATGAATCGTTCCATCCTGAATATGCCGAGATTCCACACTTTTATCTGCAATGTGGATAGCCGATACCGCACCTTCAAGCAATTTATTACCGTTCACACTGCCATCCGCCATTTTGGCACTTGTTATGGAACCATTGTGCAGGTGAATCGCACTTACCGATTCCGCTTTGAGGTGAGAGATCCCAATGCTGCGCTCCTGAATATGGTCAGCCTGTATGGCTCTCTCCTGGATATGACGGGATTGCACACTTCCATTGGCAATATGGACATCCGACACCGCATCTTCAAGCAGTTTGCTGCTGCTCACACTGCCATCGGCCAGTTTTGCCCCCGTTACGGACCCATTTTGCAGATGAACAGCACTGACTGCTTCCTCTTCAAGATGGGTTGTGCCGATACTATGCTCCTGAATATGATCAGCAAGGATCGCGCCTGCCTGGATATGGCGAGTTTGCACACTTTCGGATGCGATATGGCTCCCCAGTACAGCATCTTCGAGCAATTTGCTGCCGGTTATGCTGCCGTCAGCCAATTTGGCACTTGTTACGGACCCGTTTTGCAGATGAACCGCACTTACTGCTTCCTCTTCCAGATGGGTTGTGCCGATGCTTCGCTCCTGAATATGATCAGCATGAATGGCTCCTGCCTGAATATGCACGGATTCCACGCTTTCCGATGCGATATGAATCCCCGATACCGTACCTTCAAGTAACTTGCTGCCCGTTATACTGCCGTCCGCCAGTTTGGCACTCGTTACAGATCCATTTTGCAAATGAATAGCACTTACCGCTTCCTCTTCCAAATGTGCTGTGCCAATACTCCGCTCTTGAATATGATCAGCATGAATGGCTCCTGCCTGAATCTGACGGGATTGCACACTATCGTCTGCCATGTGGATATCCGATACCGCTCCTTCAAGCAACTTGCTGCCCGTTACACTGCCGTCGGCCAACTTGGTACTTGTTACAGATCCATTTTGCAGATGAATGGCACTTACCGCTTCTTCTTCCAAGTGAAGCATGCCGATGCTGTGCTCCTGAATATGGTCAGCCAGGATCGCTCCTTCCTGGATATGGCGGGATTGCACACTTTCGGATGCGATATGGATTCCCGACACCGCATCTTCGAGCAACTTGCTGCCGGTTACACTGCTGTCGGCCAGTTTGGCACTGATGACGGACCCATTTTGCAGATGAATGGCACTTACTGCTTCCTCTTCCAGATGGGTTGTGCCGATGCTGCGCTCCTGAATATGGTCAGCATGAATGGCATCTGCTTGAATATGCGCGGATTCCACGCTTTCGGATGCAATATGAATCCCCGATACCGTACCTTCGAGTAACTTGCTGCCGTTTATACTGCCGTCCGCCAGTTTGGCACTCGTTACAGATCCATTTTGCAAATGAACCGTACTTACAGACTCCTCATCCAGATGAATTGAGCCAATACTGTACTCTTGAATATGATCAGCCAGGATCGCTCCTTCTTGGATATGACGGGTTTGCACACTTTCGTTGGCAATGTGAGTAGCCGATACTGCACCTGCGGCTAATTTGCTGCCATCAACACTAGCACTTGCTAGTTTGGATCGGGTTACAGATTCATCCTGCAAAATAATCGTACTTACCGCTTCTTCTTCCAGATGAGATGTTCCGATGCTGCGTTCATGGATATGATGAGGCAGAATTTCACCATCTTGAATATGACGGGAATGTACGGCTCCTTGCTGCAGGTGAACAGCACTTGTTGACTCTGCCTGAAGATGCAAACCACTGATCAAACCTGGCTGAAGATGCGCCGCTGTAATGGATAAAGGGGCCAGATGGTCTGTTTCCACAGATCCAGGTGCCAAGTGATGGGATGTGACCACCTGTTCAGCAATATGCTCCTCATGAATGATGTCTGCCTTCAGATGCTGGGAGCCTACAACTTGAGTTCCCAAATGGTCAGATTTCACGCTGCCTTCAGCCAGATGCACGGATTGTACAACGGATGGCTGCAAGTGCTCGCTACCTACAGCAGCCTGTTGCAGTTCTGTTCCGGATACCGAGTCTGCTGTCAAATGGTCCGCATTTATGGAGCCATGCCGAAGTTTGTTGCCCGTAATACTGCCATCAGCGAAAAGTTCCGGTGAGCGTATTTCTTCTGACAAATGTTCCAGGGAAACGGCATGCTGCTTCAGGTGATATCCGCGAATCGTTCCTGCTGGAATATGTTTGGCGTTAATACTTTCTGCCATAATTTTGGAAGAAGTCACACTCCCGTCTGCCAGTTTAGCCGACGTAACAGCAAAATCTGCCAGTTTATCTGTGGCAACACTCTCTGGCGAGAGCTTAGGGGAGGTAACTGCATGATCTGTTAGATGAGGCGGAAAAATGGACCCACCAGCCAGCTGGGCTGAAGTTATACTACCAGGAGCCAATTTGTCTGTTGTGACTGCCGCCCGTGCAATAGCATCCGTTTCAACACTGCCTGGTTGAAGATGAGGTGCCCCTACGGCATGTTCCGTCAGGTGATCTGATTTCACTGCATAAGGTCTCAGGGCCTCGGAACCCACACTCCCTGGAGCCAGATGTGTGCCTGTGACTCCACCACTTGCAAGATGTGAGGATATGACACTTCCCGGGGCAAGCGCCCTGCTATTAACCGATGCCGTTCCAAGCTTTTCTGTTGTCACACTTCCATCCGCGAGCTTAACGTCTGTAACCGCAGCATCCTGCAATTCATACGTACCTACGGCGGACTCTGCAAGATGCCGCTCACTCACCACGCCATCTGCAAGAGCATCTCCGGACACACTTCCGGTAGATAGATGAGTTGCCTCGATGCTTCCACTTGCAATGTGAATGGAGTGAATTGCGGAATTATCCACATGTACTGGCGTGATTCCCCGATTTGCAATGTGTTCCGCACGAATGGACCCTTTGGCAAGATGTTTACCCTGCACGGATTCATCCGCAATTTTGGAAGAAATGACACTTTGATCCGCGATCTTGGAGGCCGTAATGGACTGCTCCAGCAACTTTGCTGTTCCAACAGACTGGTCTGCCAGTTTGCTGCTCGTTACTGCACCTTCCGTCAAATGTTCACTGCCCACTTCTCCATTGCCAATCTGATCCTTGCCAACGGAATGAGCGCGAATCTGGCTTGAACCGATTGAACCATCCAGTAGATGTCTTCCACTTAGTGAACCCTCAGCTAGATGTCTTGTTTGTATGGACCCATCCTCTATCTGGTCACTTCCAATACTTCCATTTAATAGTTGTGAACGACCGACAGATCCTTCTGCCAGATGTGTCTGTTTAACAGCACCTGCTTGGATATGTTGAGACTCGATGGACAGTTCTTCGATTTTGCTGCCTGTGACAGCAGACTCACGAATTTTGGATGTAGTCACTGCATCGTCAGCCAGCTTGGAGGTATTCACAGCTCCTCCCGTGAGATGCCTTGTATCCACGCCGCTAATCGCGATTTTGTCTCCAGTCACGGCATGATTTTTGATTAATTCTTCCGTTACCAGCATGCGGCTGAGATGTCTTGTGCCGATGGAACCATCGGCAATTTTGGTCGAATCGATGACCTGGTTGCCAAGCTTCTGAGAAGTAATACTGCCATCTCTGATTTTCTCACCGGCAATAGAAGCATTTCGTATTTTTTGTCCAGACACAGAGCCGTCAATCAGGTGCTCCTCAGATACCGACGCTTCGGCAAGTTTCGCCGAAACAATGGCCCCGTCTGCAATGTGAATGCTGGTCACTGCATAATCCTGCAACGCTTCACTGCCGACCGCATCCGGTTTCAGCTTCGAGGCATCCACAGAGAAAGGAGCCAGTTTGCTCTCCGTAACAGCAAATTCACTCAAGTCATCCGTGTAGATGTAATGTCCAGTATGACCCGGCATTTGGTTCTGGTTCAGGATCTCAAGCCGATCCTTGCTTGTTATCTCCTGCTTGTTGATGTCCTGCTCTTCTACCAGAGCAGGTGGAGCCACGCTGCTAACTTGAATCTGCTTTTCCAAGCTATCTTGTGTCTCTACTTCCTTGCGATCAGACTCTACAGGTTCCGGCTTGATTTTGGATGTGATCTCCAGCTCTTCCAGCTCGTTCGTTGTAGCAGGTAGTTCCGTTGATTCGTATAGGAATTCTTCCGATTCCTGAACAGCCTTTGAATCCCTTTTATTCGTATTCAAGCGTTCTTCCCTATTCATAGTGAAACCTGAATTCATCTTGTCTGCCCGGCGATCAGTCAGTTCCAATTCCTTGTATTTCGGGCTCACATGCCGCAGTTTCGGCGTTGGAACCTTCTTTTTGCCATTTTTACTCATGCAGCTTGCTCCTTCCTCTAACGTTCGTCTCCGGCATCATATGCTTCCATATGGGCATCTGCCACTTCATTTCTGACTTTTGCGGAAGCCAAAGCAACAATGTATAGGCATCAAGACAGGAAGGTTTGATGATCTTCGTGGAAATAGGCGTGTCAGGATGGTAGAGGAAAGGCGGCTGTCCACGCCCCCGTCCCAGTCATGTCATAGAATATTATGTCTATGTCGTGTCTGAGAACTCGCTGAAGAAGTACATCTTTCACCGTCTTTTCACCCCCTGCTGCGTCACTTTCCCTTGATGTGCTCCGGCACGCCTGCGGAAAACTTCCTTGCTTGGAACGAAAATTCGGTAAAACCTGCTTCCTTCGGAGTTTTCAGACATGACCTGAGCTAACGCTCGTGCATAGCGATGCACTTACACACCGGTCTGGGTTATCGCGATGTCTGAGCCATGCGGTGACAGGCCGGCATTCCATGAATGGACGATCCATGGTCGCGATAACATCGAAGGAGGAACGGTCATGCTCCAAGAAACGATCGGCATTATGTTCGATTCACGCATGTACCGGGGGATACCGGCCGGAAGGACCGGTCAGGAATCACTCGCGAATTATGAACAGGCAGCAGCCAGTTATGGATTAACCCCCTGCTTTTTGCGGCTGGAAGATATTGATTCCGATCAAAAAACATGTCTTGCCTATGTAAAAAAAGAAGGCAGATATGTTCGCGAGCGCATGCTATTGCCCTCCGTCATTCATAACCGATCACTCCAGCTTCGCCGGACGGAACAGCATCAGATTACCAAGCTGATGTTGCAGGGTATCCAGGTATTCAACGTTCGCAACCGGTACCGTAAAGATCACATTCATGACATGCTTCATCAGGACCTCGCCTTGCGAGAACACCTGCCCCATGCAGTTAAAGCTACGCCAGAATCTCTGGCCTATATGATGGAACATTATGATGACCTGGTCATCAAACCGTGCAGCGGCAGCATCGGTCATGGGATTATGCGAGTCTTTGAGCGAGATGGACAGTGGAAACTAACCTGTGAGACGAAGGCTGCACGCAAAGGATGGGCAACCTTCCGACTGAGCAAAGGACAGCTTCCTTCCTCCACCCTAAGGCGGATCTTTCGTTATGCCTACCTCATTGAAGAGCGTATCCCACTGGTTCGTTATGAGGGCAGACCGGTCGATCTGCGGGTATCCGTACAGCGTGGCAGCGATGGTTTGTGGGGAATTACGGGCATGTTTGCCAAAGCGGCTCCTGCTCATACGTTTGTCACCAATATCGCCCAGGGTGGTAAAGTCATGAAGCTCGAGGAGGCCCTTGGATTAGAATCCAGCTTCGACCTGGCTCGACTGGAATACAGAATCGGATTCGTAGCACTCCGAATTGCCCAGGTATTAGCGGCCAGTCTTCCACATCTGGCTGATCTGGGCCTTGATCTCGGGATAACGCGCAGCGGTCAGATCTATTTTATTGAATGCAATGGACGTGATCAGCGTTACGGATTTCGCAAGGCGGGAATGTCGGAACACTGGAAGACAACGTACAGCAAACCCATGGCTTATGGGCGTCTGCTGCTGGAACAGAATTCGAGAATTCCGAGACAACCGCAGACATACGATAGGAGATCATATTGATTTCGTGTGCATTCTGTGTCAATATTATGCAGAACGGCCGGTCTTGCCGGCCTTGAAGTTCGCATTAACCCTAAGGGGGATATTCATGGCAAAAACGCTGTTGCGATTAATGACCGAGCTTTCTTCGCGCAAATGGATCTCCCGGACTGTGGGAGCCTTCTCCAAAAGCCGGGGAAGTAAGGCATTTATCCCTTATTTTGTCCGGACCTACGACATCCCTGTTCAGGAGGCCGAGAAAGATTGGAAGGAATACCGTTCACTGAACGATTTCTTTACCCGCAAGTTAAAGCCGGGCATGCGCCCGTTGGAACTTTCAGAGCATGCACTGATCAGCCCGGTAGATGCCAAGATTACGGCAGCCGGTCCAATATCTGCAGGGACACTCCTGAATGTTAAGGGACAAAATTATACACTTGCTGAATTATTAAACCATTCTCCCCATTTGGAGAAGTACAAGCACGGGTACGGATTCGTTCTCTATCTCAGCCCTCGCGACTATCACCGCATTCATGCACCTGTCAGCGGCCGCAAAATAGAGAGCGAACACATCAAGGGCAAAGTTTATCCCGTGAATGACTTTGGGCTGACCCATATGAAATCCGTGCTTAGTCGAAACGAACGGCTCATTACGTATATCGCACACGATTACGGTGAAGTGGCGGTTGTCAAAGTAGGTGCGATGAACGTGAGTAGCATACAATATGCGGACACGGACACAAGTACCTGGGCACAAGGCGATGATCTGGCCTATTTTGAATTCGGTTCCACCGTTGTTCTGCTGACGCAGAGTGGCACATTCGAACCAAACCCCGGCTTACAGCCAGGCGATTCGGTCAAAATGGGAGCATTGCTTGGTCGCTTAAAACCAAAGAACTAATGAGTCCATACGCAAATAAAGAGGATGGCGCAGCACCTGTAACCAGGTATTGCGACATCCTCTTTATGTCTTCATATTGATCCATGTATACATGCAATACGAAGCTTCGCTCCGTCGTTATTGGTCTACTGAGTTCTCCTCAAAACCACACATCTTGCAAGTCCTCTGCCGGTTTGAAGCGACGCAGACGGTTCCGGAAAATATTGCATCCCTTCGTAGAGCATCCCCGGTTGCGGACCCGACGTTTTCCGTTCATCACAAGTTCCCCCTTTTTGGTCATCTGGAATGCTAGATAATTACCCTTGCGTTCCAGACTTGAAACGTTGTCATGTTCTTCCCATCCGAATTTTAACGAATTTCGGACGGGCTTTTGCCTGTATACTGCTTGAACTGACGACTGAAGAAGAAAATATCCCGGTATCCCAGAGCATCAGCCACTTCGGTCACATTCATGCCGGTATGCACCAGCAGATGTTCCGCCCGTTCAATACGCATGCGGATAATATAAGATTGCACCGATGATCCGACCAATTCCTTGAACTTGATCGAGAAGTATCGGGGCGATAAGCCAGCCCGGGCAGCCAGATCTTCCACCCGATGTGTAATCCCTGGATGCTGACGCACATAATTGGCAACCTCCTGGATGACATCGGACAACTGGTTGCTTACCTTTTTCTCCACAGGTTCTTCTGTATCGGCGCGCAGCAAATGAATCATCAATTGCTTCAGAATCAATCGACTCTCTTCATCACGTCCGTACACATCCGATAAGAACAGTCTTACATAACGTGCCAGCAAGTGCTCAAATTCCACCGTTTCCTGTACCTCCCGATAGGACTGAGGCACATCAGTCACAGGTCCGTCCACATCAAAGTGAATATACGTGAGTACCAACGGTTTTTGTTTATTATGTGTTGCAGTAGGATGATCTCCTGGCCTGAACAAAAAACAACTACCCTTGCCAACTTCATACGACTGGTCATTCAGTACAAGCGTTCCTTCACCACTCCATACATAAAATAAATCATAGTTTTGCATCGGTTTTTCCCGCTTCTGCCACTTCCAGCCCGGTTCACAGACAATTTTGGCGACAGCGGGCAAAATAACAAATGATGACGGCGATGCCTGCAGCATGTCGCCACTCCCCCTTGATAGTTAATCTCTCTGCATATGGCATCATTCTGATCTGAATCTCACTTCTTCAATCAAGGCCATATGTATTTCAGCATCTTGCATCATGCAATACAACTTGCTCATATATAATCTCTGCTCTTACAGGAGCGAAATGTCTTCTCCCATTATACAGCGGAATTCACCGAAACGAAAATGTGCACTTCTCCCAGGCCAGCCGCATTCGCCGGATTCCCTCTGTCATCTCTTCTTTCTCCAGATGTGCAAAAGCAAAGCAGGCCGCCGGATGACCTGAAGTCAGCCGATATCGCTCTGCATCACGAAACAGTATGCCATCCTCCTGAGTGAGCTTTTTAAACCGCTGATAACTGTCTGCATCCCCATTCCAGGTAGCGTAGATATGCAGTCCTGCATCACCAAGCTGCATCTTGAATGCTTCCGGCAACTGTAACTCCATCTCTCGGACAAAAAAATCATGCCGTTCCCCGTATAAACGGGTTAACCGCCGTAAGTGCCTCAGGTAACCTCCTCTGGTCATAAATTTGGCCAGTGCGCGCTGCTCTAACAGCGCAGGAGGTACCGGCTCATACAGCGCCTTGGCGGCGAGGAGAGGTTCTACCAGGCCAGGTGGCAGTACGGCATAGCCAAGTCGGAACGAAGCAACCATCGTTTGTGAGAATGAACCGACATAGATGACCCGCTGTTCACGATCAAGCACTTTGAGGGGTTCAATTGGTCTTCCACCCCATCGGAATTCACTGTCATAATCATCTTCAATAATGACCGCATTCCGCTTCGAGGCCCACGCAAGCAGGGCACGTCTTCTGTCCAACCCCAGCACGGCACCTGTTGGAAACTGCCGGGTAGGGGTGACAAATAACGTCTGTGCCTCCCAAGGCTGCGGAATAATGCCTGCGGCATCCACATCTGCCGCGATGATGTACCCACCACAGGACTTGACGGCATGGGCAATACCCGGATAACCCGGATTCTCCAATACAACTGCTGCATTCTCCGTAATCAGCAGTTGAGACAGTAGGGTGATGCCTTGCATTGACCCACTGAACAATACAATCTGAGATGCTTCTGCCTGGATACCACGTGTCCATCTGAGATGGGAAGCGATGGCCTCACGCAGTTCCGGATCACCGGCTGCACCGCTAGATTCTCGCCAACCACTGCGATGAACAGCAGCGAGTGCACTCTTCCACTCCCCTAGCGGGAAATGTTCGGCAGGCATGCGCTGCATTTGAAAATCAATGACGGACGGCTTCGGTGAAGACATCGGAGTCCGCAGGACTTCATGTTGCGTATTCAACCTCTGTACCCGCTCGCCCCAGGGAGACAGACTGAGAACGGCTTCCTGTTTCTCATTTTCCTGGGCGGATAATGTTTCGGTTACAAAGGTACCTCTTCCCCGATGTGCATGGACATAACCATCCGCAAGCAGCATGTCGTATACCTGAGCTACCGAACCACGTGACATCTCATATTGCCTTGCCAACTCACGGGTGGAAGGAAGTCTCGTACCTCCCACCAATGTGCCTGCATGAATGGCATCACGTAACGCATGGTACAATGCCTCATACTTGTATCGATGCTGAAGTTCATAAGTATCCATCGGTAGCCACAATTCCATCATGCACCTCTCTTCATTCGTCTTCATTATGTGATCCTGACAAATTGGCCTACTAAAGTGAATGTAAATTGGATCTATTTCATTGTCAATGTATGAACTATTGTTATGCATAAGATATGGCGTTCTATTATACATTCAATGATGGGGGAATACACATGAGACGGAAAGAATTCACAGTAGATGAAGAACAAGAGATTACGGCATTTCTGGATCAGTGCTCCTTCGGGTTTCTGGGAACGGTCAGTCCGGATGGACAACCACGGGTTACACCGCTGAATTTCGTTTATATGGACGGTTGCTTTTATTTCCACGGCAGTCTGGCTGGCGAGAAGATGAAACAGATCAAACAGGATTCCTCAGTCAGTTTCACGGTGGCTGAAGAATTCTCCCTGATTCCATCCTATTTCAGTGATCCTGAGCTTGCTTGTCCGGCAACTTCATTCTTCAAAAGTGTCATGGCCTTCGGTCAGGCAGAACCGGTTAAGGATCTGGACATTAAGGGTAAAGTGCTGCAACGATTCATGGAGAAACTTCAACCGCAAGGCGGATATGTACCGATTGACGCTACTGACTCGCGTTACACAGGCAACCTCAAAGCTGTAGCCGTTGTAAGAATAACCCCGGAACGAGTCACTGCCAAGTTTAAATTTGGACAAAACCTCTCCAGTGAACGATTCGATCATATCAGTGGTCAGTTGGAACAGCGCAATGAAGGAAGAGATACCGAAACTGCTGAAATGATGCGGAAATATTGTCCATTTCATCAGCAATAAGTTTCATTTTATAAGTATTCCTCCAAGGTTGAATTCAACGATAACTCACGCCAAAACCCTCTGCAACAACGCGGTAAAGCGATATAACTGTCATATTGCGTAATTTCCGTGACGGGGGCATGTCAAGGTGATATAATGTTAGGCAGTTGAATCACAAAGACTTGGAAGGATGAAAAGAATGAATCCACTGGCTGAACAGTTGAACGAAAGTATTCAGACAGGCAGCAGTCACGTCTACTCCATGCTGTCACAGCTTGGCAAAGAAATTTATTTTCCTAAAGAGGGGATTTTGAGTCAATCTGCTGAAGCAGCAAGTTTGGCCAAGACCCATAATGCCACGATTGGTATTGCCCTGGAGGGTGGTGTGCCGATGCATCTTCAGGTTATTCAGGAGAAGTTGTCTGCATTCCAGCCAAAGGATCTGTATCCTTACGCTCCACCTGCAGGCAAACCTGAATTGCGGACCGTCTGGAGAGACAAGATGCTGAAGGAAACGCCTTCTCTGGAAGGCAAAACGTTCGGCAATCCGATTGTAACCAATGCATTAACCCATGGACTAAGTATCGTAGCCGACCTGTTCGCCGATGAAGGGGACGCTGTCATATATCCGGATAAAAACTGGGAAAATTACGAGCTGACCTTCGGAATTCGTCGTCATGGCCAGTTGGTTCATTATCCCCTGTTCGATGATCAGTTGAACTTCAACAGTGACGGTCTGCTTCAGGCGTTGCTTGATCAAAAGGACAAAGGTAAAGCCATCGTGCTGCTCAACTTCCCGAATAACCCTACAGGTTATACGCCTGGAGCCGAAGAAGCAGATGCCATTGTAAACACGATTCGTCAGGCAGCTGAAGCCGGCGTTAACGTGGTTGCTGTAACAGATGATGCGTACTTCGGGCTGTTCTTCGAAGATTCCATTCATGAATCCCTGTTTGGCAAACTTGCCAACATTCATCCACGTGTGTTGACCGTAAAAGTGGATGGTGCAACCAAGGAAGAGTTCGTATGGGGCTTCCGCGTTGGATTCATTACGTATGCCCATGAGGATGCAGCTGTTCTGCATGCATTGGAACAAAAAACACTCGGTATTATCCGGGCAACGATCTCCAGTGGCCCGCATCCTTCCCAGACTTTTGTACTGGATGCGCTCAAAGCACCGGAGTTTGAAGCACAGAAACAGGAGAAGTTCGAGATTATGAAAGGCCGCGCCAATAAAGTGAAGGCCATTCTCGATAGCGGCAAGTATGAAGATGCATGGGATTATTATCCCTTCAACTCCGGTTACTTCATGTGCCTGAAGCTGAAAGAAGTTGGCGCTGAAGAACTTCGAAGCCATTTGTTGCACAAATATGGTGTGGGTACAATTGCGCTGGGTGAATCAGATCTGCGAATCGCCTTCTCCTGTATTGAAGAATCCGGATTGGAAGATCTGTATGAAACCATCTATCGTGGAGTTCAGGATTTGCGGACGACTTAGTTAAAACAGACCTGAACCCTGAATGATATAAGAACCCTCTGTATGCCGGGACGACGTTACATGTCTCCGAATATACAGAGGGTTCTTTTGGTCCTTTTTGTGTTTTACAACTCGCCAGATATCACTCGCCACACCCGGACAGCTGCCCAAAAGCTCGAATTTCTGGCTTTACCGGGCATCGGCCCAATCAGCCTAACCCCAAGGCACATAATATACGATGTACGCAAGGGCGTGCCAAACAACCACTTGAAAGGGGAATGACCATGTCTGGAGTTGAAGATACAAGAGGCGGTTATGGATGCGGCGGTTACGGAGGATTTACGAACACAGGTGCCATTCTCGTTCTGTTCATCTTGCTCGTTATTATCACGAAATCGTTCCTCTGTTAGTACCAATACACACTTGCGCGAGAACCAAGTGATCTGATTGCAGCAGTAAGAAGGGTATTCCGGGACACAGCCCGGAATACCCTTCTCTGTGTTGGTTAAATAATAAGCACCGTCCAACTCGAACCACCATCTGGGCTGGCGAGAGGTGGAAAGGTACGCTCAATTGTTTACTCGTCCTCTTCTTCCTTCAACCACTTGTTACCTTGCGAACGCCGCATGATCACAATCACCAGTATCCCCAAAATAAGTGCTACTCCGGTGACAGTCAGTCCGCTTGCTCCGGCAGCCAGCATAGGCAGCCACATGAGCAACGCAGCCAGCGCATGTAGATAGAATATGAATCCCAACACCTGAGAACGACGACTCTCTCCCGAGATCGGATAGATCATGATCCAGAACGATTCACTATGACTGCGGCGCAGCGCACCAAGCTGTACACCTGCAAGCAACAGGAAGAACAGATACACGCCTACACCAAAGTAGCTGCCTGCTGTCCACCAGGATAGTAACATGCCCAGTACAACTAGGCGCAACACGATTGAGAACACTTCGGTTCGAATAAACGTTTTGGTTATTAAGTAACGGTAAGCTTTCCCCGCGTTCCATGGAAGACCGCTCCCCCATTTGCTGAGCCAACGACGCGAACTTACTTTCTGTCCGGATGAAGGTACATCCACGAACCAGCCGAGCGTCCGCATAACCCTGCCAGCCTGACCCTGCTCCACCTGAATCAGTCGTTCCCACGCTACCCGATGTTTCACCGGTATACGCAAGGCGACGATATAGACGACAGCCAGTAACAGAAGGAACCATACGCTGCGCTGAGGTGGTTGCCACAGCCATGCGCCAACCGCCAGCACTGCCAGAGCCCAACGCAAGAGACGATATCCTCTTGATGCTCCGACCTGAACCATTCTTAGCTCTTGCCATGCTCCATAACTGGACAGCCCTTTCCACAGCAGCAGGAATACGATGAACCAGCCAAATGGCCGTGCATCCAGATCTGCTCTAACATAGAGAGGCCACAGTGTAACAAACACAAGCAGCAGGCCCAGACTTTTATAGATGATGCCCCGGGCAAAGCTGTTCTTCAAATATTCCTGCATCCGGTATTCCTGTGGTCGCAGGAACACAATATCTGCCGGAAGCAGATATGTACGATAACTGCTAAACAGCACCAGTGGCGCCAGCAGCAACAATGCAATCCAGCGAATCGGGAATTCTGCGGGAATGTTCTGAACAAATGATGTATACCAGGCGGAGAACGCAATGACGAGAAATAAAAAGACCATAGCTACACCGCTCTGGATGACATATCCCAGATAAGGAAGAATTCCGTTCCAGAATCCTGTGCGTCTTTGCTTCCATAGCAGCTTGAGATCCATGCTCAATCCCTGCCTTGTACGAGGGAATAGAACATGTGCTCCAGCGTGGCATCCGATTCCCCGAATTGAAGGCGCAATTCATTCAATGTCCCTTGAGCAATAACCTGTCCACGATGCAGAACGATAAAACGGTCACAGTAATTTTCAATCGTGGACAGAATGTGTGAACTCAGCAGGATGGATGATCCCGAAGCTTTCATCTCCAGCATAAAATCAAGCAAGGAGCGAATACCCAGCGGGTCAAGCCCCAGGAAAGGCTCATCAATAATGTACAGTGGCGGTCCTGCCACAAAAGCACACATAATCATGACCTTTTGCCGCATGCCCTTGGACAGGTGAGTCGACAGACTTGTACTTTTTTCATTCATACGGAATAATTGTAATAATTTCTCCGTACGTTGCTTGAAGTCAGCCTCCGACACATTGTACGCTCTTGCCGTAAACTCCAGGTGCTCCATTACCGTCATCTCATCATACAGTTCGGGTGATTCCGGTACGAATGCCATGGCTGATTGGTAGATCTGCGCATCCTCATCCCGTTTCTTGCCCATCACTCGTACTTCGCCTTGTTGAGGTGTCATCAAGCCGAGGATATGTTTCATGGTTGTACTTTTGCCAGCACCGTTTAAGCCGATTAGTCCGACCATCTCTCCACGTCCGACTTCCAGATCGATGCCGTGAAGGACCGGCCGTTTGGCACTATAACCTCCGCTTAACCCGCTGATTTGCAGAACAGGCGATTGAACGTTTTCCATCTATCCCTGCACCCCTTTCGTCAGATTCTATTCTTCGGAGCGTGGCGTTTTGTCTTTACTCCACTTGGGTGCTCCCTTGTTTTTACGATCCTGATCTCGCTCCGTGCGTCCTGCATTGCCAGTAGGTTTGCTACCCGATGGACGCGAATTGGAGATAGTAGCTCGGGGACCGCCATTGCGGCTGCCCTGACCTGGTTTGCGATCTCTGGATTGTCCTGGTTTTCTGGAGAACGAATGTCCCTCAGGACGCGTATCCGGACGCGGATCAGCCTCCAATACTTTACCGCCGAAGAGTACACGTTCTGACAGTTCGATTCCGAGCTCCCGAGCGAATTTGCGCATAATGAAAATCTGAGTTTCATCCACAATGGATAGCACAATACCCGAACGTCCCATTCGGCCTGTACGACCTGCACGGTGAACATAATGTTCCGAGTCAAAGGCAGGGTCATAGTTAATGACCATTGGCAATCCTTCGATATCCAGTCCTCTGGCAGCAACTTCGCTGGCGATCAGCAATTGGAGTTTGCCATTACGGAAGGCAGACAATACGTTACTTCGGGTCACTTTGTCAGCATCCCCATACAGCGCAGCAGCAGACAAGCCCAGATGATTCATTTTTGCTTCCACTTCACCAATATCTTCGGTTGCATTCACAAATACGATTGCGCGATCCGGATTGTACTGTCTCACCAGACGACGCAGCATGTCAATTTTGTTACGGTTTTCTTCTACAAAATAATAATGCTCAAGGCCCGCAGCCGTAGCGCGATCCGGTTCAATTCCGATCTGAACAGGCTCTTTCATCTCACGCTTCGCGAGTCCAGCCGTATGCTCATCAATCGTTGCGGACAGGAAGATCAGCTGACGGTCCCGCAATGCGCTCTTGAGTACAAAGTTCACGTCACTTACACCGCCAAGTTGGAACACTTGGTCCGCTTCATCGATAACAATCGTAGAGACGTTGTGCATTTTAAGTTTTTTGAGTGTAATTAATTCCTTCAGTCGTCCCGGTGTGCCCACAACCAATTGTGGATGCTCACGCAGCTTCTCGATCTGACGTTTTGCCGCTGCGCCACCAATCAGACCCAATACGCCGATCTTGCGTTCTTCCCCGTAGCGCTGAGCCTCACGTACAATCTGCATCGCCAGCTCTTGTGTAGGTGCAATAACGAGTTTCTGCGTACCTTTGATATCCATTTTGATGGATTGTAACATTGGCAGCAGATATGCCAGCGTTTTCCCTGTTCCCGTCTGGGATTTGGATACGACATCTCGGCCTTCCAAAATAACCGGTATGGTCTGAGCCTGTACAGGTGAAGGTTCGTTAATGCCATGTTTCGCCAAAACGGCCTCCAGATCCTGTTCCACGCCAATTGAAGCAAATGTTTGATTCGTCATGTATGTCCATCCTTTTAAATTATTCATTTTGATGTTATATAAGTTCAACTAATCATTATTTACACTGACACTTCGAGGACAGAACAACCTTCCGATCACTGTTATCCCCAGATTTTTTTGATTCCTTTTTTCCAAAAGGAAAAATCCGGGGATAAAGGTGCACGCTTTGCTTCTTCAGGTTATTTCAGTCCTCTCCGTTATTGTGTAAAAGTTTAGTTGAACATATAAGTTGCTTGTATAAAACCGAAGCCTGTCATCACATTACCTTTCATTATATGCGAAAAAAGCCCGTGTACCAAATCTTATTCCAGAATTGTATGTATACACGCCAAAAAAAAGAAAAGCCCCTCGGCGGAGCCTTTCTTTCATTCCGTATATGATGCCTCGTATCACATTTACTTCTGATTCATTACACCGTGCGACAATCGATCTGCAAGACGAGGAAATAGCTGGTACAACCATATGCCAGCAGAAGCAAGTCTTGGCAGATTCACTTCTTCCTTGCGCTTTTTCATTGCCCGAATCATATGACCCGCAACATCTTCCGGTTTCAACATCATCCAACGTACATTATTCACATAATTGCCAGATGGGTCAGCCCGATGGAAAAATGGTGTATCAATCGGACCCGGATTAATCGTTGTCACCATGACGCCAGTCTTGCGAAGCTCTTGACGCAGCGCATTACTAAATCCGAGTACAGCATGTTTCGTAGCTGTATAGGAAGCGGATTTGGCTGTACCGATTTTGCCAGCCATCGAGGCCACGTTCACAATCTGACCTTTGCCCCGTTCCAGCATTTGTGGAAGCACTGCTTTGGTGCAGCGGACAATGCCCATGTAATTAACGTCCATCATCTCATCGAATTCCTGTACAGACATCTCTGTCATCGCTGCGAATTTCCCGTAACCTGCGTTGTTCAACAAAATGTCGATTCGTCCGTATTTATGCAATACCGCCTCCACAGCTGCCTGAACCTGCTCACTATCCGTAACATCGAGCGTGAGTAATTCATGCGGCCCTTTCAGCGAGGCACCAATCTCTTCCAACTTGTCCCGCGAACGGGCAGCCAGAATCGGGATGGCTCCTTCTTCTATCAGCATCTGCGCACACAGCGCACCGATACCACTCGATGCACCTGTAATAAACACTACCTGATCTTTCAGCATACCCGATGTCCTCCCGTATTGAACACATATTGCCTCTTGAGGCATATGGCTCTATTCTACGAGATCATGACCTGAATATCCATCTCACCAATGCCATCCATCAGCAAAGGAATGCTCAGTGCTTTCGTTGCACTAAATGTAGTCAGATGTTCGGATTTCATCACTTGTGGAGGTGTAATATCGACCACAACACCCTGGTTCGACAGGATGGTGCTGGCATTACCACTGATCATATTACCCAGTTCCGAAATAGCACTTTTGCTCATTTCATCCATTTCTGTAATGACAAAACCGCCCATCATCGCAGATACAATTTTCAATGCAACTTGTTCATTGATTCCAAATACAATGTTTCCGCTAAGTTGCCCGGTCATTCCGATCACGATCCAGACATGGTCTGCAATGTACTCTACATTTTTCACGCCAAGACTCCCGGTGGAAGGCGAAACCTGGATGAGCTGTTCGAATACGTTCCGTGCCGATTCCAGGAAAGGATTAATCACTTCCGCTTTCACTGTCTATGTCCCCCTCACACTGGGTTATTGGTCACACACCAAAAGTCCCATATTCATTAAATTTATTATACTTTATCACGTACAAGAATTCATTAAGAATTCGTTAAATCATGTGTACTATAATTTATCGTCATCCGTGGGGCAAATGTTTATAGCTGATTCTAGCGAATAAACGGAGCTTTTCACTTCTTTTGAAGAAAGCATTTCGATCATCGTGCGTGGCAAAAGGCATTTAGGACTTTATTACTGCTTTCATCCAACTGTTAAAAAAATCAAATTCTTGTATTCGCGTTTTTTTCACAGTCTCTTGAACTACTTTTTCTCCTGACGATTACCTTCATTGCTCTGCTGTCCTGAATCACCTATAATTTATGATAACGGAACAATAACCAGTTACGGGATTTCATCGCACCACATCTACATATCGAAGATACTTTTCCTGCAAGGAGGTCACCTATGAACATAAGCCAACTGGAGACACTAATTACCATTTCCAAAACGATGAGCTTCCGCAAAGCGGGTGAACTTCTAAACTTGACTCAGCCTGCCGTCTCGGCCCAGATCAAAAGTCTGGAGGACGAATTCAGCACCGTTCTTGTGGATCGTAACCAACCCGTTACCCTTACAGACCGTGGCCAGGTATTTCTGGAGCACGCTGAACGGATGCTCGACATCGTTGATGAGTTGAAACAAAAATTGTCTGATCTCGATGAAACGCCTCAGGGACGTATCGTGTTAGGCACAACGACTTCCATTGCTATTCAGATCTTGCCAAGGGTGTTATCCTATTTCCAAGATCAATTCCCGCTGATCAAAACCAGTATTCAATCCCTTCCTTCATCACAGATCTATACCCAGGTTGAAAATGGTCTGGTTGATATTGGGATCGGTTATCTCACCGAGCGTAATCCCAACCTGAATACATCTGTGCTGTACTATGACACATTTGAACTCGTGGTATCTCCTTCCCACCCACTGGCGAAGAAAAAACATGCTGCAGTGGATGTGCTCCGGAGCACACCCTTGATTCTGTTGTCCCCTGATACCGTAGGGAGACGATTTACAGAAACCATCTTCAAGAAACATAATATTGAACCTAATATTGTAATGGAGTTATCCAGCAGCGAAGAAGTGAAACGGATGGTCGAGATTGATCTCGGGGCAGCTGTCATCTCCAAACAATCTGTTGCGCATGAGTTGCGTCAAGGTACATTGCGTATGATACCCTTAAGTGAGCTGGAGGTCAGTCATCCTGTTGGTGTGATCTATAAGTCCAGCCGATACCTCAACTCAGCGATGCAGCAATTCATTAGTGATCTCAAAGGCATGCCGGAAACCCAATTCATCAGTTCAGAATGACAATGAGCCATGAGAAAGGAAGGATTCCATATGAAATTTGATCTTCATACACATCATTTTCGTTGTGGTCACGCAGACGGCAACATCCGCGATTATATAGAGGCAGGTATTAAGGCAGGGCTCCAGGCCATCGGTATCTCGGATCATACGCCATACTTTGGCAGTGAGCTTGAGCAGGCATTTCCACGGATCGCAATGGGCAAGTCTGAATTGCAGCATTATGTGAAAGAAGTTCTTGCTCTGAAAGAAGAGTACGCTGGTAAAATTGATGTGTTACTCGGCATTGAATCGGATTATTTCCCTGTTCATGCAGAATTGTACCGTACTACACTAGGACAGTATCCTTTTGACTATATTATTGGTTCAGTTCATCATACCGAGGATGTAAGCATCTTCAACAAAACGCGGTGGAACGGACTGAGCGATGCTCGCAAAGTTGAAGTGAAAGAAAGCTATTATTCATTAATTCGGCAATCGGCTCGCAGCGGCATGTTCCAGATTCTTGGACACATTGATGCGATGAAGGGTAATTATCCACCATTCTCCGAAATTATCGCTGATCAGGCCATTGATGAAACATTACAGGTCATTGCAGAATCCAATGTAGCGATCGAAATTAACACATCTGGCAAAACCAAACTTAGCGGTGGTTGGTATCCCTCGGATGCCATTCTGGAACGCGCCCATCATTATGGGGTGAAGGTGACATTTGGATCGGACGCTCATAAACCGCAGCGGGTAGCAGATGAGCTGGATGACGTTCGTACACGTCTGCTGGAGATCGGATTCACGGACTGGGTATACTTCAAGCAGAAACAGATGCAGGTTGTGCCACTGTAAAAAATATAGAACCACAGATAAACCCCCACAGCGCGCTTGTTTACGCTGTGGGGGTTTTGGGTTTAATTCTAAATCAAAAATATTATATAAGTTCAACTGAACATTTACATGATAACGGAGAGGACAGAAATAACCAGAAGAAACAAAGTGTTCGCGTTTATCAACGGATTTTCCCTTTTCAAAAGGGAGTCAAAAAATCTGGGGATAACAGCAATCGGAAGGTTATTCTGTCATCGGAGTGGCCAGTGTAAATACTCCACAGTTAACTTATATGGACAAAAAAAATGAACCCGCTCGCGCGGGTCCCAACAGCATTATCTATTATCAAAAAGGGGGTCATGAGATAAGTTTACCCCCTGTCTGTTAGAGTTCAATTGCAGCTATATTTCATTTGTGTAACAAATGATTGAAGTTCGATTCATTCATGTTTTACTACTCTTACTCTATGTTATTGCGGCTTGTCAGATACCAGTGTGTGCAAGTCTTTCTCCTGAAGCGGGCGTACGTATTGTTCCCGATACATGCTATACACTTTGACATCCATCAGGGATTCTGATCCTTCGTCATCCTCATCATGCAGTCCGAACGAGGGGAGACTCCGCTCGTAAGTCATCCCTATTTTGCTTAGCACCCGTTGTGACGGAACATTGGCCTCATAACAACGTGCCTCCACCCTCCACAGATGCAGATCATCAAATCCAAACTGCAGCAGCCGCTGTACCGCTTCGGTAGCCACACCTGTGCCCCAACAGGACCTGTTCAGGATGTAACCAATCTGTGCGGTACCATTCTGATCATTCCAGTGCTGGAATGAGGTAATCCCAATGACCTGTTCCTTGCCTCTCCAGCAGATCCCATAATGTAACGAATCCAGCTTGGCACTGCTGCTCCGTATCTGGTTCAATAACCGTCTCGCCCTGATCGGCGTGGGCTGGCTTCCCCTATTCACATATCGTATGACTTGAGGATCGGAAAAGAGTTCCGATAATGTGCTGTAATCACTTTGACGTAATGATCGCAGGACAAGACGCTCTGTCCACAAAGCCGGCAGACCTTGAACCAGCATTTTTCGGGTAAGCATGACTATCGCTCCTTTTGCCTAACGGGCTTGAGTCCGGTAAGACAAGCATGCTCTGAAGGTGATCCGGCGTAATATCATATAAACTGATCCACGAACTTTAGTATTCGCATTGTAGTATTAACATCATGCATCATTCAATTCCTAACGCTAAAGAGCCCAAATGCTGACTACTCCTGCAACCCGCGGTAGATGCCCGTACGAATCTCACGGATATAGAAATCCAATGCAGGAACATTCGCGGACTGCGCAATCTGTACTTCTCGCTCAATATCATAAGGTACCCGCACAAATTGAACATTGAACGGGGTATTGATATCGTTCCTATCTTCACCCTCCAGAATACAGTAGGAAGCCTGGGGAAGATCGAGCGGATTGCCGACACTACCTGCATTAAACAGTAATTTTCCATTCATATACTGCAAATATGCGTTATGCACATCCCCGTAACCTACAACATCTGCAACACCTTGCTCAGGCTCATCAGTCGGAGAATCAAACATTGCCAACCTCTTTTCCATCGCGTCCCACGGCTGCACACGATGGTACACACTTTGAGGTGAAGCATGGACCAGACGGATGGTGCGACCGCTCAGTTGAAACTGATAACTGAAGGGTAGGCTCGCCAAATACGCCAATCGTTCCTCACCCAACCGTTCTGCTTGCCACGTAAAGTTCTCGTTGTCCTGGTTAACCGCAACCAGTTCATCCCAGTTACCGCGGATGACAAGTTCGCACGTCGCTCTCACCTGATCCACAACCTGTACTGGTTCTGGTCCCTTGCCCACGAGGTCACCAAGACAAAAGATTCGCTCTACGCCGCGACTTCTGATATCTTCCAGCACCGCTTCCCAGGCAGTCATGTTGCCATGAATGTCGGATACAATCGCAATTCGTTCCATCTGGATAACCTCCATTCATGTTAAATCCTTTATGTTTTACGTTCATCTTATATTCTTTTATGTGGTTGATCCTTTGAGCTCAAAAACTGTTAATTCGGGTCTGCACAGAAAACGAATGGGCAGTTGAGTCATGCCAAAACCACGATTCACATACACGGGCATCTGTGTCTGGGTGGTGTAATATACCCCCTGGACATTCGTGTAATACAACCCTTGAACATACTTGTGTGAACCTCGCGGAGTTGTCAGTGCCCCGATCCAGGGAAAACGTACCTGCCCACCATGGCTATGACCGGAAAGCTGCAATCCGAAACCATAGGGTGTGGCAATATCGGCATAATCCGGTTCATGCATAAGCAGCAATTTCCATACATCTTGATCTAATCCCTTGATGGCTTGGGCAGGATCAGGCCTGCCTGTAAGTGCGTCATCCAAACCAGCGATGGCCAGACGTTCGCCCCCTTGTTCAATCACTACATGTTCGTTCTGTAACAAAGTGAATCCAGCTTCACGGAACATGGTTGCCACTTCATTCTGCTGTCCGCCCCGATAATCATGATTCCCCAAAACCGCAAATTTGCCATACTTCGCTTGCATGGAGGCGAGTACCGGAATACATTCACGCATCGGCTCTGCTTCCCTCTCGACGATGTCTCCGGTAAAACAAATCAAGTCCGGTTGCTGCTCCTCAATCGTTGCTGACAACTTCTTCAGTTCCTTCACCCCGGTATGAAAACCAAGATGGGCATCGCTGAACTGAACTACACGTAATCCGTCAAACGCCTTTGGGAACTTCGGAAGTTCCAGCTCCACTTGCTTGATTTCCAGACGACGCGGCTCCCAAAGCCAGGCATAACCTCCGGTGAGCAAGCTCGCACCCGCCGTCATCAAAATCATGCGCAATAAGAAACTTCGGCGAGAGGGATCATGGTCCTTTTCCTCTCCAGGAAACACAGACTCTTCTGAACCTGTTACCTTGTACGAGCGCTGGGACGGCGAGTTTTTGCTACCCTGACGCGGTGTCTCTGCCATATCTCCCCCTCCTTCTACGCTCCATATCCATCCCCTTAGTATATCATATTCTGCATGGGTAGCCCGGTTCCTCTGCTTCATCACAAAAAGAAGCCGGGATCTCCGGCATGTTGCTGCACGGAATCACGACTTCTACTATGTTGCAGATTACACTTCTGCACATGTTATGACGAGATTATACACCCAACCAGCGTTTGAACATATGCTTGGTTGTTTGTTTGTTCATTTCGGCAATGGAGGTTGTCAATGGAATGCCTTTCGGACAGGATTGCACGCAGTTCTGTGAGTTACCACAGCCCTCAATGCCTCCGTCTTCCATCAACGCTTCCAGACGTTCGTCGGCGTTCATCTCCCCTGTTGGGTGAGCATTGAACAGGCGCACTTGGGACAGTGCTGCTGGACCGATAAAGTCTGTTTTCTCATTGACGTTCGGGCATGCCTCAAGGCATACACCACATGTCATGCATTTGGACAGCTCGTATGCCCACTGACGCTTCTTCTCAGGCATCCGTGGACCTGGACCGAGGTCATAGGTACCATCGATTGGAATCCATGCTTTTACGCGTTTCAGAGCGCTAAACATCCGGCTACGGTCGATGACCAGGTCACGAACCACCGGGAAGGTCTTCATCGGTTCAATACGAACGGGCTGTTCGAGCTTGTCGATCAAGGCTGCACATGCTTGACGTGGCTTGCCGTTGATAACCATGGAGCAGGCACCACAGACTTCTTCGAGACAGTTGGAATCCCAGCATACAGGAGCAATGGATTTGCCATCTGTATTGACCGGGTTCCGCTGAATCTCCATCAGGGCGCTGATCACATTCATGTTGGGACGGTACGGAAGCTCAAATTCTTCGTTGTACGAAGATGACTCCGGGCTGTCCTGACGGGTGATGATAAACTTGACGGTTTTGTTGGCTGTAGCTTGTTCCGCCATATCGTAGTCCCCTCCTCTGGTGACGATGATTGGTGTTGCTGATGCGCAAAGTTACTCTTTTGGTGCACGGGTGGCGCTCCGTCAGCGGAATGCCCCTCTGATCGCTGTTATCCCCGGATTTTTTTGATCAACCCTTTCTAGGGTTAAAATCCGGTGATAAAGGCGAGCGCTTCGCTTCTTCTGGGCATTTCCGCTTCCTCCGCTACGTCGTGCACGCAGGGTCACTTTGCTGGAAACTGCACTCCATTCATGCTGGATGAGCAGTATTCAAGTTCTGAAGCTTCGCTAGGCACTTGCTTCTTCTGGGCATTTCCCTCACGTTGATGGCAGTAACTTTGAAGAAGCTTTGCTTCTCCAAAGTTCTCCTGCCTCTCCGTTCAGGTGTTTAACTATTCATTGCATGAATAGTGTGGTGCTTCTTAATCCTTGGAGTAATCCCGGATACGTGGTGGGATCAGGGATACATCTACTGGCTCGTACGAGATTTTCGGGCCTTCCTTCGACCAGCTTGCAATGGTCGTTTTCAGGAACTCTTCATCATTACGTTCTGTGAATTCCGGTTTGTAATGCGCACCGCGGCTTTCGTTACGGAGCAGAGCGCCGAGAGTCATTGCTTCTGCCAGTTCAATCATGTTCCACAATTGACGGGTAAACGCTGCACCCGGATTGTTCCAACCGGAGCTATCATACATGTTGATTTTGCCATAACGCTCTTTCAATTCCTTGATCTTGCCAATCGTGGCTTCAAGCTTGTCGTTGTAGCGCACAACCGTCATGTTGGCTGTCATCCACTCTCCAAGCTCTTTATGAATAACATAGGCATTTTCTGTACCTTGCATTTTCATGATGCCTTCGTATTTATCGCTTTGTTGTTTGGTGTGTTTCTCAAATACGGAAGAAGGGATATCTGCGGACGATTTTTTGAGTCCTTTGATATATTCAGCCGCCTTTGGTCCAGCCACCATACCACCATAGATCGCGGATACCAATGAGTTAGCACCCAGACGGTTTGCACCATGGTATTGATATTCACATTCACCAGCTGCGAACAGCCCCGGAATGTTGGTCATTTGGTTGTAATCTACCCACATGCCGCCCATGGAATAATGGACTGCCGGGAAGATTTTCATTGGGATTTTACGCGGGTCATCGCCCATGAACTTCTCATAGATCTCAATGATTCCGCCCAGTTTAACGTCCAGTTCCTTCGGATCTTTATGAGACAAATCGAGATAAACCATGTTCTCGCCGTTCACGCCCAGCCCCATATCCACGCAGACGCTGAAGATCTCACGTGTTGCAATATCACGCGGAACCAAGTTTCCGTAGGAAGGATATTTTTCTTCGAGGAAGTACCAAGGCTTGCCGTCTTTGTACGTCCAGATCCGTCCACCTTCACCACGCGCGGATTCAGACATGAGACGCAGCTTGTCATCCCCTGGAATGGCTGTTGGGTGAATCTGAATGAACTCCCCGTTTGCGTAATTTACACCTTGTTGATACACCGCACTTGCCGCTGTACCTGTGTTAATGACCGAGTTCGTCGTTTTACCGAAGATGATTCCGGGACCACCACTCGCCAGAATAACTGCTTCTGCCGGGAAGGTCTGTACCTTCATCGTTTTCAGATCCTGAGCCACGATCCCGCGACATACGCCTTCATCATCCAAAACCGCCTGCAGGAACTCCCAGTTCTCATATTTCGTAACCAGACCCGCTGCTTCCCAGCGACGTACCTGCTCGTCTAATGCATAGAGCAATTGTTGTCCTGTTGTTGCTCCAGCAAATGCCGTACGGTGATGCTTCGTTCCTCCGAAACGACGGAAATCAAGCAAACCTTCCGGTGTCCGGTTGAACATTACGCCCATACGGTCCATCAAGTGAATGATGCCAGGTGCTGCTTCGCACATCGCTTTAACCGGAGGTTGGTTCGCAAGGAAGTCACCGCCGTATACCGTATCGTCAAAGTGTACCCATGGGGAGTCACCCTCACCCTTGGTATTCACCGCTCCGTTAATGCCGCCTTGTGCGCATACAGAGTGGGATCGTTTAACAGGAACCAGTGAAAATAAATGAACATGGACTCCGGCTTCAGCCGATTTGATCGCCGCCATCAAGCCCGCGAGACCGCCGCCCACAATAATTACATTCGTTGATGCCATTGATGTTCACTCCCTTATAAGTCAGCATTCAATCACTAAATGCTTAGATTAGAACTGTTTTTACTACGTCAACCATCGAAGTTACTGCTTGGAAATCCATGCTCCGGAAAGCGAACAAGGAAGCAATAAACATAATGGAGATAATACCGAACAAGCTCATGCATACATAAGAGGACACACGCTGCGCACGCGGACCCACGGTAATCCCCCAGCTAACAAGAAACGACCACAGACCGTTGGCAAAGTGATAGGATGCCGCAACTACACTGATCAGATATAGAATAAATGTTACCGGATTCATCACGATATCGTGAATAACACCGCCCAGTTGTTCGTGGGTGACTGTACCCAGCGCAACCTGTACCCGCGTCTCCCATACATGCCAGATAACGAATACAAACGTAATGACACCACTGACCCGCTGTAACGTATAACGCCAGTTGCGCTCATTGCCAAAACGTCCCACGTTAGGTTTGGCCTGATATGCAATATACAGACCGTATACACCGTGATAGAACAACGGTAACCAGATAAGGAGCGTTTCCAAAACAATAACCAGTGGCAGACTGTTCAAGAATGCAACAGCACCGTCAAAAGCTTCTTTGCCGCCTTCAACTGCCGAGAAGTTCGTCACCAAATGCTCAACAAAAAACAAACTGAGCGGAATGACGCCAAGCAAGGAGTGCAGCTTTCTGGAGTAAAACCCTTTCATAAAATGTCGATCCCCTTTCGCTAAATACAACGTTTTCATAAATAATTTTACTTATCATGACACGAATCCTTTTCCATGAAAAGGTTCGACAAATTGTTCCGTTTTCCCCAGGTGTGAACAACTTGTGTCACGGTTCATGTTACTCCTTTTTTTCTTATAAGGGAATTGCAATATAATTATTAAATGTTATAACCTATAGGTATAAGCAGTGAAACATTGGGTTTACAGGCCATACAACATGCAAACCGATTATTCAAGGGCAAGAATCACACTCATGGAAAAGAGGTCATCGTTCATGTTCGAGGAGTTAAATGCATTTGCAGCGGTTGTGGAGCAGTCCAGCCTGAACCGTGCATCCAAGTTACTGAACTTGTCTCAACCCGCACTCTCACGCAAAATTTCCAAATTGGAGGATGAACTCGGGGTTGCCCTCTTTCACCGCCGCGGCAAACGACTGGAGTTAACCAGTGTGGGCCAGTTCGCCTATACCTTCGCGGTAGAGCAGAAACAGCAGCAGCAGAAATTTCTCACCATGCTCGCCCAGTATAAAGACGAAGAACAGAGCACCATTACACTCGGAGCCAGTCTGACGACGCTTCAAACCACGTTGCCACCTCTCGTCAATGCCTTTATGGAGAAACATCCAAATGCCGAACTGAAACTGTTGACGGGAAAAACACATGAGATTGTCTCGTTTGTGCGTGACAAAAAAGCCGATGTGGGCATTGTCGCCTCTTCCATCAGTGAAGTGGGACTTAACTGTGTGCCGCTCTTTGACGATCACCTGGAACTGGTTGTGCCGCTCACACATCCCTTGTCCGGTAAGGAAGCCGGGATGGAGCATCTGCAGGATCTGCCGATGATCACGTTCTCCAAAGGTACCTGGTATCGCAAATTAACGGACGACCTCTTCCAGCGCTGTGCCGTAATGCCGGATATTCGTATGGAGATTGATTCCTTCGAAGCGATCATCCGACTTCTGCCTTCCGCCAAAGCCGCTGCGCTATTGCCCAAGTCATATCTTCGTCCACAATTGCTCGCGGACAATGATCTTGTTTCTGTTCATTTGCCACAATTACAGCAGACCCGAAGAACAACCTGCATGATCTATGGGGAAAAGGAGGACCTCAGCGAGACCTCCAGACAATGGGTCAAGGAGACGGTTGCACTCTTTACAGCAAAGGCGCCATTGCCCTCACGGAGGACTACGACGCCTTAGCTTTGATCTGAATAAGCCAGGCTCCAACGCCTGGCTTCCATTTTAACTCATGATGATTATCAGCTCTCCTGGCTAATAACCTCTTCTTCAAATCGGTCGATATCTGCATTATTACCAATAATGACCATGATATCCCCCATCTGAAGCGAGTCTAGTGCTGTCGGAGCAATAATGACCCCGGCTTCTTTCTGTAACGCCACAATACTGCAACCAAAGCGTACGCGTGCATTCAGGGTCGATAATGTTTTGTTGTGCAGACAGGCGGGAACCTTCATCTCAACAATACTGTAATCATTGGATAATTCAATGTAATCCAGCAAGTTCGGGGTAACCAGCTGGTGGGCAACCCGAATGCCCATATCCCGCTCAGGATAAACAACACGATCAATCCCCAGCTTATCCAGTGCTCTTCCGTGAAGAACGGAGATGGCCTTGGCTACGACCGTCTTGACGCCCAGCTCTTTTAACAGGATCGCGGTGAGAATACTCGTCTGAATATCATCCCCGATGGCTACGATACCACAATCAAAATTGCGAATACCCAGAGAGCGCAACACTTCCTCATCTGTGGCATCGGCTACAACGGCATGGGTAACCAATTCACTCATGTCTTCGACGACTTCTTCATTTTTATCGATTCCGAGCACCTCGTAGCCGAGTTCCATTAATTCCTGTGCTAGACTGGAGCCAAAACGCCCAAGCCCAATCACCGCAAACTGCTGAGTTTTCATTGTTCTTCACGAACCCCTTATCCAAATCAAATTCATAACTCACTAAATTTTATCCAATAATCATTTTGCCTTCCGGATACCTGTATAACTCTTTACCCTTTTTCTGCCCAAGTGCATACGCTAATGTAATGGGACCAAGCCTTCCTGCAAACATGGTAAAACAGATCAAGAGCTTCCCGATGGTGGTCAGCTTCAGCGTCAGTCCGAGCGATAATCCCACGGTGCCAAAGGCCGATGTTGTCTCAAATAAAATCATCATAAAACTGGCTTCTTCTGTGGTACTCAGCGCCATTGTTACGGCTATGATGAACAAGAGCGCCAGTAATGTAATGGTAAGCGCCTTGAAAATCCGTTCCTGTACGAGACGATAGCGGAAAAACACGATATCTTCACGTCCACGCATCATCGCGATGACGGCACCAGCCATAATCATAAATGTCGTTGTTTTGATCCCGCCTCCGGTAGAGCCCGGTGATGCCCCAATGAACATCAGGATGATCATAAAGAACTGCGTTGCCTGTCTGAGCCCCGCAATATCTACCGTATTGGCTCCTGCGGTTCTCGGCGTAACGGACTGGAAGAATGAACCGAGAATTTTGCCACCCCAGTTCAGGCCACCCAGTGTCCGAGGATTGCTGAATTCGAATACGAAAATGACAAGTGCACCAAACACAATTAACAATCCAGTCATTAACAGGACAACTTTGGAGTGCAGGGACAGCTTTCGCGTTTTGCGGTAATCCACCAGGTCTGACAGCACTACAAAACCGATACCGCCAGAGACAATCAGGAACATCGCTGTAAAATTCACCAGCGGGTCATATACAAACCCAGTCAAACTGCGAAAATCCCCGAACATATCAAATCCGGCATTGTTGAACATAGAGATGGCATGCCAATATCCATAATAGATGGCCTGTCCGACCGGCATGTCAAATGACCAGCGAATTGCAAACAATGTGCCGCATATGCCTTCGATAATAAGCGAGTAGATCACAACTTTTCGAATTAGCCGGACAATGCCCTCCATCGTGCTCTGATTCATCGCTTCCTGCAGAATCAACCGTTCTCTAAGCGAAATCCGCCGTTTGAACGCAATGGCAACCAATGTAGACATCGTCATGAAGCCCAGTCCGCCAATCTGAATCAGAATCGCAATGACAACCTGACCCAGCACCGAGAAATGAGTGCCTGTATCCACCACAACCAGACCAGTAACACAAACAGCCGAAGTTGCTGTAAAGAGCGCATCAATAAACGCAAGACTGTCGCCGCTACTGCTGGATGCCGGAAGCATCAAGAGCAGTGTGCCTACCAATATGATGCCAGCAAACCCTAAGACAAGAATACGGGGTGGCGATAATCGCATCCATTGAACATTCAGTTTCACTTGAGTATCTTCCACCTCTTCTACAATGAAAATAACTCCACACCCGTGGAGCCTTCTTCATATGAAATGCTGTTACCAAACGTTAAACATGTATGATCCAGATCAGAACGACATATATAATGAAGTTGGAATATATTCTATTCGTTCCCTTGTTGGGCGAAAGACATGCGAATCATTGCACATTTGCTTCAAAATTATAAGCGCTGCGACGTTTACAGACAAAACGTTTTTTGTGTAAATAGCATCGAATTCAGCCAAAAAGGGAAAAACTCAGATATGGCGACGGATGGATCAGATTCTTTCGGTCCTTTTCATTCATTTTCAAGGATTTACACCAGTTTTCGTTACATCATTGGCATTCGGTGCTTGGCCTGTGCTATGTTAACTTTAATATCCATATTAATGAAGGAGGAACACCATTACATGAATCCCTTAGGGCAGCCTCTGCTACTCAAGGCTAACTTCAAGCGTCTGGGGTTGCTTGCGGCGATTGGCCTGATTCTATTTTTTGTATTTCAGATCTTTCCTGCTACCTCATCGCAAACAACAGAAATTTCGTCCACGTCCTTCATAAGCAAGGAGCAGGCGACACAATCTGCACGATCATTCGCAGCTTCTGTGGATGACTATACTTTGCCAAATGATGGCGAGAAACCCCTGGTAACCTACCAGACACATTCCGATATCTACGGGTATATGGCCAAAACCAAACAACTTGATACCTATAACCAGAAATGGGAAACAAGCTATCCTTACGATGTATACCGCGTTCGTTTGCCTGATCAGGACAAGGGCGGTTATCTTCATGTTGACGTACATATGAAAACAGGAAAAGTGGTCGGCTTCAAACGGGAACTGCCTTCTTCCCTCTACACCGCCATTGAGGCGGAGCAGAGCACCGGGAAAGTGACCACATCACAAGTACTTGCCGAAGGCAATATGTCACTGGACGAGAAAGAACGGTTGGCGGCTGGCGTTCTGACCGAATTCGGTTATGAAGTGCCCACACTTCAACTGGATACTCGCGATGGTGAAGCGGGACTGAAGTATACAGATCCTGCAAAAGCCATCGGAGACTCCAAGCTTGAACTGAATTTTACGTTTGAAGATGGTGCCGTACGATCATTCGATCCTGGCTTCTCGGTCCCTGAATCCCATACCGACTATGTAAAAGCTCAAACGCGCCAAGCCAACTGGATGACTTATGGCGGTTATGCATTCCTGACCTTTGTTCTGGGCGTGCTGGCAATCATCTATAGCATTCTGACCCGAGCACATACGTCTTTCAAACGCGGGATCATTCTCTCGCTGGTGTATTTCGCAGCTTCGGTTATTGGTACGCTGAACATGATTCCACTCTTTCAGGCACAAGGGCTCTCCAGCTTCATGTTAGCGTTCCTGATGTTATTGCAGACAGGTATTACGCTGGTCATGAGTGCAACCATCTATCTGTCCCTCGTTGCCGGTGACGGCATGTGGCGTAAAATAGGTCTTAATCCTTGGCCTCGTGCCACCGAACCGGGATACGGAAAATATGTACTTCAAAGTATGTTTGCCGGTTACCTGTGGGCATTCATTCTGCTGGGTGTTCAATCCATCCTGTTCTTCATTCTGGAGCGAAGCATCGGCACATGGTCAACGACGTCAGCAGATCAATCTACATTTAATATGACTTATGCCTGGCTCTTTCCGATCATGGCCTGGATGGCCGGTATTGGTGAAGAAGCCGTCTATCGACTGTTCGGCATTCGTATGATGCAAAAAATTGTGCGTAACACGTTTATTGCCTGTCTGATCCCAACGATCATTTGGGCACTTGGACATACTTTATATCCGATCTACCCGGTCATCACCCGGCCCATTGAGCTGATGGTCATTGGATTGCTGTTCAGTCTGATCATGCTGCGTCACGGCTTCATTGCCGTTGTATTCGCCCATGTGATCTTCGACAGCTTACTGATGGGACTCAGCCTGGTCTTTATGGGAGACGCCCTGAATATGGCTGCCGGACTCTTCTGGATTGTACTCCCGGCCATCGTTGGATATGTGATCTACAAATTCAATCCAAAACAAAAAGAGAAGCCGTATGTTACGACTCCTCATCCCGAAGTGCTGCAATAATCTGATTTGCCAGCTTGTCACCAATAGATAGAGGCCGGAAGTCTTCGACGCTGGCCTCTTTTATTTTGCGCAAAGAGCCAAAATGCTTCAACAGCAGTTTACGCCGCTTCTCTCCGATCCCCGGAATGGCATCTAAACGTGATGTCACCATCGATTTGCCACGCTGTTCCCGGTGGAACGAGATCGCAAAACGGTGGACCTCTTCCTGTATCCGCTGCAACAGGTAGAATTCCTGACTATCCCTTGGCAGGGAGATGACTTCCGGTGGATTACCGATCATCAACTGTGAAGTCTTATGCTTCGCATCCTTCACCAGTCCGCATACCGGGATAAACAGCCCCAGCTCATTTTCCAAAATATCGACCGCAGCCGAGATCTGTCCTTTACCACCATCGACCACAATCAGGTCAGGCTGGGTCAGGTTTTCTTTTAATACCCGCTCGTAACGGCGACGGATGACTTCTCTCATGGTTTCATAATCATCCGGTCCTTCAACCGAACGGACCTTGTATTTCCGATATTCCTTCTTATCCGGTTTACCATCCGTAAATACGATCATGGCGGATACCGGGTTTGTACCCTGGATGTTCGAGTTATCAAACGCTTCAATACGGTGAAGCTGATCCAGTCCAATAAAACGTCCCAGTCCTTCAGCAGCCTTGGATGTCCGTTCTTCATTTCGCTCAATCAGGCGGAACTTCTCTTCCAGTGCTACACGTGCATTATCCACAGCCATGGTGATCATCTGGCGTTTCAATCCACGTTGCGGGATAAGCACTTTGATCTCCAACCACTCCTGTAAAGCAGCAGCAACCTGAGTGGGGTCTTCCAGACCTGCTGGGAGCTTTTCAGTTGAAGCAGTTGTATCCATTGTGGGAACATCCTCTTGCATACTGTCAGGCTGTTCACCTTCTGACTCAGCGGAACTTCCATAAGGTGCACGGGTCTCAGCAACCAGTGGCTGGTTAGCGGTACTTTGCTCCACTTGTTGCGTTTGTTCGAACTCTACCGTAACTGCGGCGGGCACCGATCCATCAGCGTCAGGTACCATATCTGTACTGTCATCACCAGTTGACATATCTTTGGGCATTTCCGGCAACAAAATTTCTTGTGGCAATGCCGGATTATCACTGTAATATTGCGTAACGTAGGACATGAAGTCACTATACGCCTCACCGTAAAACGGGAAGGTGGATACGTGACGTTCAATCATTTTACCCTGACGCATGTATAGGATCTGGACGCACATCCAGCCTTTATCAATGGCAAAACCAAATACATCACGGTCTCTGGCATCGGCCATCGTAATCTTCTGTTTTTCCATCATCGCATCGATGGCAATTACCTGGTCGCGCAGTTCCTTGGCACGTTCAAAATAAAGATCCTCCGCGGCCTCCTGCATCTTACGCTGCAAGTCCTTCTTGATCTCTTCGTGACCACCGCTCAGAAATGAACCAATCTCTTGTGAAATCTGGTCGTACTGCTCCTTCTCCACTTCCTTCACACAAGGGGCAAGACATTGTCCCATGTGATAGTACAGGCACACTTCTTTGGGCATTACACCACATTTGCGCAGTGGATACATACGATCGAGCAATTTTTTCGTTTGGTGTGCCGCATACGAGTTCGGATAAGGTCCGAAGTATTTGGCTTTATCTTTCAGCACACGCCGGGTTACTTCCAGACGGGGGTGCTTTTCATTTGTAATTTTAAGATACGGAAAAGTCTTGTCATCCTTAAGCAACACGTTATAACGCGGCATATGTTTCTTGATCAGGTTACACTCCAGAATGAGTGCTTCCATGTTGCTGCCCGTCACGATATATTCGAAATCACGGATTTCGGACACCAGACGCTGGGTCTTTCCGTTATGACTGCCGATAAAATAAGAGCGTACACGGTTCTTCAGCACTTTGGCCTTACCGACATAGATAATCGTGCCTTCACTGTTCTTCATCAGGTAACATCCAGACATATCTGGCAGCAAAGCGAGCTTATGGCGAATCTGCTCCAATGCCTTCTCCTGATCCTGCAAATCATTCATGAATTGATCCATAATGCAGTGAATCCTCCTTCCCGAAAAAAGTATAAATATGAGGTTACACTAAGCCATTCCGATTACAGTACCGTCTTCCAATCCGTTATCAGATTGTCTCTGATTCACTTTTTTAAGAAGAAACTAAAGATAATTTCACACTGGCACTACGATGACAGAACAACCTTCCAATCCCTGTTATCCCCAGAATTTTTTTCATTCCCTTTTCTCAAGGGAAAAATCTGTTGATAGCGTATGCTTCCGATGCAGCTTTCTTTCAGAAAGCTTTTAGGGGAACGCTTCGCTTTTTCAGGTTTTTTCTGTCCTCTACGTTACTGTGTAAATAATTAGTTCCAACTATATATCAGAGATGAATCCGGGATCAACGCGAGCACTTCGCTTCTCCAGATCGGTTCTGTACTCTACATTCAAGTGTAAAAAATATTTTTACTTTATATTGTCCTATATAAAGGTATTCGACACAAAACGCCCCCGGTATGTAAACCGGAGGCGTATGTGAAAGCCTGTAACTTATTGGTGTTTTTCAATAATTCCTTTGAGTGCATCTTTCGAGTTCAGACCAACCACTTTATCTACCGGTTGACCATCTTTGAAGAAGATCAAAGTTGGAATGCTCATTACGCCAAAGCGGGAAGCAGATTCCGGGTTTTCATCCACGTTAACTTTAGCAATTTTCACTGCATCGCCAACTTCTGTGGACAGCTCTTCCAGGATTGGAGCGAGCATTTTACAAGGACCACACCAAGGCGCCCAGAAATCAACAAGAACCGTTCCTTCGCCTTCTACTTCAGCGTTGAAGGATTGATCGGATACGTTAACAATAGCCATGAAATTGTCCTCCTTATATATACTTACGGTTTTATTTTAACCTGTAACGTCGTGAACGACACTTCCAGTATAACACAGGTACATTAAACTTGTGAATTGAACGCTGCAATGTTCATCTTCCCAACATGAAATCTTCACAATTACAGGATGTGGCATACCCACTGCAAAATCTTTACAAACGCTTTCTTTTCCAAGTATACTAAAATTACTCCGGGTTTGCAGCCGCTTCAGGCCAAGCTGTCATTCCCCATAAGGAGGCAATAACATGGATGCAAATGTGCGGATCAGCGACCCGCGTGAACATGTGAACGAGGAACCCCGCAACGATCTGTTTGATCTGATCGCGGGTGTTGCCGGCATGGCTGGCCTGATGACAGTGATCTTTTTCGGTATGGTCATCTTCAAATTCCTCACCGAATAGGTTGCTCAGGCTCACGCAGGACCAGAAAAGCCCGGTTTTCGCGACAATGCGAAAGCCAGGCTTTTTTTGGGACTACTTATAATGTAAAAAGTACATTTTGCCGATCAGACCAAAAGAATTACCGGTTAACGTTTGCCACGCTGATTCTCACCCCGAACGGAGATGACATCCACGAATGGACGAATCCGGTCCATGAGACGCTGGCCTTTATTCATTTCCTCGCCGTCCCGATTGGTGAAGCTAAGATGTTTTTCAAGCCCATCCAGATTGTAATTGGACGTATAGAACGTTGGTTTGCGATTCATCCGATAGTTCAGAATGGACCCCATCACATGATCCCGAACCCAAGGATTCAGATTCTCTGCCCCGATATCATCAAAGATGAGTAGATCACAACTTTTCAGAACATCCGTCATTTCCTTTAGCTTCTGCCCTTCACTGATCATGGATTTCAGATCCTCCACAAAGTCAGGCATATAGATAATGACACCCGTGTGGCCTGCAACCGCCAATTCGTGCAACAGATAACACATCAGAAACGTCTTGCCTGTCCCGAATGTCCCTTCCAGGAATAGTCCTTGCGGAGATAATCCGTTCTCCTTGGTCTCCCTAATATAACGAAGCACCTGATTCACTGCCGGAGCACGCATCCGATCCTTGCCCATGATCTCCACGTCGTTATATCCAGCACTGAGCGCACGCTCATCCACATAGAAACTGCGAATGCGTTGCTTAATGATATGTTCATTTTGCCGGGCGACATGTTTGGAACAAGGTGCTTTTATATCTATGATTTCGGGTTTACCGTTAAAATGTTCTACTTCCAGTTTGCAAAAGTGGCCCTGAAAATCGTTAGGACAGTTGTCGAGTCCCGGACAATTCGCACAGTTCTTAGAGTCTTTGGCGTACTGAAACAGCTTGCTCAGATCGGTCATGAGCTGTGCATCTTGCAGTTCAGGATGACCTGCGCGGAATTCGCGTACGTACGGATTTTCCATCAATTCCGCCGCAATCCGCCGCGATTGCTCACGAAAGGCAGGGTTCAGCTGCTGAAGCAGTCCTCCCAAGGATTCCATGGCTTCAAGCCCCCTTAATGTTTCAATATAGAATGAACAATTGAAGTGTACCCATGGCCATCTTGATGGCATAGGAACTTTCGATCATTTGCAATTCTACTGTTCATTCTATAGAAAAACAACCAATAACTCAACAGATACATCTGGTAAATAGCGTAACCCTTCCGCCACCGTACGTAATGCCTAGTTTAGAGCATACTTGCAGTCCTGCACCTTTTAGTGCATGTCCAAAAATCTGTTTTTCAACCTCAATTAGCGGCGCAAGCCGACAGTGATGATCTCGCATGAACCTGTCTGTATGTTCCATTCCTTACTGGCAAATGATAATGTCGATGCCTCTTCTATGCTGCGGGCATGAAGCATCTCACCCTCTTCCTCCAGTATGTTGCTCTTGTATGCCGTTTCGAATGGCTGCGGATTCGCTTGTGATGAAGCAAGATTCAACGTGGCAGAGTCAGTGGTCATATTGAACCAGCGAAGCATGACATCGCCGGAATCCTCATTTACCTTGAGGGAGGAAAACGCCAAGCCGTCCCCTTGCCATGCAAACGGTGTGTTACTAGGTGTCAGATAACCTGGGTGTACTTCGGTTTGTGCCAGCGTCCAAGGAACTTGGAACTGATAGGCCTCAATATATGCACCTGACGCTGCACCATTTCCATCGTGGGGAATGATCTCGATCTGAAATGTATGTTCACCAAGGCATTGTGCTTCTGGTGTCGGGAACAAGCCCCAGTCTCCAAGTTCGCCCACAGCACGAAGCAGCGTAACCGCGATGGTATTGCGTCCATCCTGAAGGACTTCATATTCATTCAGACCCAGATTGGCCACGACCAATCCCGACGCTTCTTCACTCACATCCACAAAACTCTGTTGATGCTGTGTATTGCTTGGATTTTGCCACTCCGGTGCAGGTGTGTTATCACGTGTTGCAATTTCGAACATGGAATCCACATGATGAACAGCAGATACAAGATCGGTTGGGAAAAGGGCGCGCACCCGATGATCCTTCGCCTGATTGTTGAAGGTTGTCTCCATTTGCACTCCTTTTCCACTACGACTAAGCGATATAACAGTACGGATCTGAAGTGGAATCATTTTAGTTGAACGCTGAGCTTTGCGATGTGGATAATAAATCAGTTCTCGCTGTTCCTGATCCAACATCTCATCCGCCGACTCCGGTATTTCCCAATGATGAATCACTTCGAACGAGGCCAAATATGATGTATCCTCAAGGATTCGAATCTCAGCCTGAAGTGCTTCAGTTGTTTGAGCCACTTCGTTCTCTGGCTGCTTGAACATGTATTCATTACCGATATCACCCACATTTTCGTACACCCCAAGGTCCTTATAAGTCCGACCTGTTCGTTTATCCGTGATTGTGAATGAACCGTTGTCTGCAATCGTGACGATCAAATATTGATTCTCCATGCCACGTTCACCACGCAACAAGGTATTTATTTTCGATGGAGAGCCACTCTTTGAATGATCCACAAAGTTGACCAATGCATAGGTTTTTAGTCCAAATGCAGCTACATTTTCTGTTTCAAAACGAATACGTACACGCCGACAGCTATACGGCTGACGGAAGCGATCATCTGGCAGATCATAGCCAAATTGCAGACCCAGATCCTCCACCGTACATGGAATGTGGTTACCATCTTCATCTACAAGTATGCGATCTGACAGTTCAACGGCTTTCATCTGTGCCGCCATCTCTTCCAATGTATATCCATCCCGGAAATACAACCGAGCCGCATCCAGTTCCATCTGAACTACACCGCTTCGTTCCCACCCTGTTGTATTAAACACCACAACAGGCCTAGCACCCTCACCGTAACGCTCAAATATGGAGGTATCTACGGCTGTGGCAATCTGGTTGGTGCTGTCCTCAATTAATGCTTCTGCCACATGGCGGCTCTTATCAAATCGTGTTACCATCTCGCGATGCACCTCATCCACACTGCATCCACAGATGCTGTCATGGGGGTGATTCTGCATGAGCGTTTTCCAGGCATATGTGAGCTGATCATGTGGATAGGCATGCCCAAGCAGATAGGCATAGGATGCCAAGGGTTCAGCCACCTTTTCCAGCATGGTCTGGCCCAGCTGGTTCATCTGTTTCAGATACACACGAGCCGAGGCAGTGTTCACCAGGGTCCCCCAGCCATCGGTACGCTGGCTGCGCAGTTCTCCTTTGACCGTGGACAACTCATGTTCAGCCGATGCTCTCAGGGCAGTCAGATAATCTGGAAAGTTCGAGTGAATGAACTCGATATCGGGATATAATTGCTCAGCCATACGGATCGCTTCCGGCAGGTCTCGCTGAATCGGCTGGTGATCACATCCATTCATGTACAACAGCTCATTGGTGGATGCATATTTCTCTGCGTCAGCAAGCTTGGTTTCCCAGAACTTGCGGGCTGAAGCCTCATCTACTGGAACTTCATTCCCGTTGGAATACCAGTTGGCAAACAATACGCCGAGCACTTTCGATCCGTCTGGCCCTTCCCACATCAGCTCCGAGAAGCTTGATTCATATCCGGCATCCGATACCGTATTATTGAAGCCTGTGGGCTTCACACCACGGCCAAAAAACACATTATCAATGCCCGATTGCTGCATCAACTGCGGAGTCTGTCCGACCAATCCGAATGTATCGGGAAAATAACCAATTTTCGAAGGGGTACCGTAACGCTTGGCGTCCTTATGTCCAACCTGCATGTTGCGCACATTGGCTTCTCCACTCGTCAGAAAAGCATCCTGCAAAATGTACCATGGTCCAATCACAATCCGCCCATTGCGGATATGTTTCTCCAGTCGTTCCTTCTGCTCAGGGCGAACCTGAAGATAGTCATCGATGATAATCGTTTGTCCATCCAAATAAAAGCTTTTATAGTCTGATCCCTCATCCAGCTGATCCAATAGTGAATCCACGAGCTGAATGAGACGCATATGGTGCTTCTCATACGGCAAGTACCATTCCCGATCCCAGTGGGTATGCGAAATAATATGTGCTCTTTTCGACTTGTTTGTCTGTTTGGTCATCGTGTTACGCCACCTCTTTCCTCTTGTTGTATAATCTCAACCTCATCCCGGCGATATATGGCATTCAGCTTTCCAGAAGCATCTGTCGCAAATAACACCGAACGATTTTTCTCCAATTGGAACTTGTACGACACACCTGTACATTGATCTCTCACATGAACTTCATGGTTTAAGGCAAACTCCGATACAAATACATACAGATTGCCTTTTGGAAAACTCAGCTTCCGTCCGTAAATCCCTGCGATATCTCCGCCAGATATCCATTCCAACTCCTGTTCGATGCCCGAAATTTCAGTCGCATAACGATACAATGCAGCAAGTGGCTCATCCCGTCCGTTTAACTCCACCGGCAGTGGAGTCCAGATTAATTTCCCTTTACCCAAAGGCAAAACGGTTACTTCATCTGGTGTACCCTTATCCCCATGAAGCAACGTCTCCTTCGCCACCTCGGCGATCCGACGTCGTCCATAGGTCACCCGGTGATTCACGCCATTAATATTCAGCAGCTCTTCCCGCTGCACGTTACCCAGACTGCGTTTGCCTACGATATGATCTGCCCGGTCACTTACCTTCCAGTACGCATCCAGCCCCAGTGGTCCAGTAATAAGCAGGCTCGTGCCTTCCTTCTCTGCGAACGTGAGCAATTGATGCAGTGCGTCGCTGTCCATATTATGCGGACTCGGCACGATAATCAGCTTCGGAGGCTGCTGCTCCAACGCTTCCAGATGATATTCGGATAACGCACGGAATGGCAGTTTCAGATCATAGGACATTACACGGGTCAGCTTTGTTGTGGCATCATAGGCCAGGGCACGGTTGGAGAAATCATTGGAATACGGGAACACCACTGCAATATCCTCCAGCTCGCGGTCTTCAAAGAGATCACGAATGCCATGCATGAATCGGCCAAAATCATAAGACACATCTGCCTCCGGCTTCTCCGTACCATCTGCACGCAGCGCTCCGATATGAGACTCATTGGCATTATCCATATAGAAGTTGGTGTTCCAGATCCATTGCACTGCTCCTGCGCCGCCTGTCGAGAAAGCATAGGCGTACTTGCGTTCGAGAATGCCGCGAAGTTCTTCCTCTGTGCGTTTGGCTCGTCCGTCCGGGGTTTCCACATACATGATGCCCGTCTCCTGAATGAGATTTGGCTTATGAGGCGTTTTGGCGAAAATGCCGTCCCAGATCAGATCATCGTTTAACCACCAGGAATGCACCGTTGTATAATCCACTTCACGTTCATAGAAGAACGGCGAAGGACGCTGTGCACCAAGGGCTTCGTCCTGTCCCACGGTGACCAGATGATTCGGTACCAGATCCTTGATCGTACCTACAAGCTCTTTTGCCCAAACATTATGCATCTCCATGGAGAAGAGACAATAGTCGAGCCAGCGCGTTCCTTTCTTGGCCTTGTGCATATCCTGTACATCAAAATTAATCTCTTCCGGCTCAGGGATGACCGCGGCTGCAAAGTTGGGAAGCTGCTTCGGTGACATGTTCCATGCCTCCTGCAACGTTTCTATCGTCTCATGTCGCTGCTGAAGCCACTCGACAAAGGCTTTCTGTTCATACGTATCCCTCGCCGAGCGTGGGCCAGCCGAGAAGATGCGCACCGGATCAAACATCGATGGCTCATTAATCAGATCCCAGTCCACATGCGTTGTATGCGTGTGACGACTGACGATGCTGCGGATGAAACGTTTCTGTGCTTCGACGCTCTGGGGGTCCAAATAAGGATTCGTCCCTTCCCATGTCTCCGGTGTAAAGGAGAAGAAGGTGAACGTAACCTGTAAGCCGTGGCGTTTCGCCGTTAGAATAAATGCATCAATGGCACGCAGCACGTCCTCCGCCATGTGACCGTCCACCTGCATCATATTGCGATAAGCGGTCCAGATTCCGGTTCGAATCCAGTTAATACCGGCTTTCGCCATCTGTGCCATGTCTCGGTCCCAGACATCCGCGTTCGGCAGAAACAGAAATTTCCGTGCCACATCCGAGGTCATGTAGGTCATGCCCACAACAGGGAGAGGACGTCCGTCTTTTACAAAATAGTCCCTGCTGCGGCTAATCACTTCCCCTTCTGCCAGCAATGCGGTATCTTGTCCCCAGAAGCCTTGACGCAAGATTCGAACTTCCACGTCAGGTGCCTGCGCGCGGCATACGATCCGGTACAGCCCACTTTCAATGGAAACCGGAAGAAGTATGCGTTCAAAACGCTGCTCACCGGAAAGTTCCATCTCCAGTCGATGGTTCCATACCTTTTCCGTCATGCCGCTAGTACGATCTTCATGCTCGACCGTTATGTCAAACGTCCACAGCTCAGAGGCTGTACATCTGTTGCCTGCTCGCTGTAAAATCTGACCTTGAAGTGTGAGTACTGCCCGCTCATCTGGCTCATACGAAGCATAATTCGTCTTCAAGGAAAGTTCGGTTACACCTTGTGCACAGAATTGTGCCCACTTCACCATCTCGTCAGCGCCATTCTGCTCCCAGAATGAAGGGCTCAACGGCAGATGTACAAACATCCAGCGCGAACCAACGAAAGTCCCGCGGGAATTCTCCCATAGGACGATTGGAGCAGCAATGCTCCGATCATCTTTGTTGATCCCGCGAAGCAAAGAGTGAATCTGTGTACTCATCGTGCCTGCTGAACCCATCTGGTGCGGCAAATCACTGTTTTTGGTCGTATGCGGAACCAGATTCCATGTATCTGAAATCTCGAAAAGTCCTTCTTTGCCGGCCAGAAGCGGGATCTGTTCAGATGAAGTTAACGATTGCACATTGGCAGCAGATACGTTCAACGCCTCATGAATGTAGAGTTCCTGATGATAAGCGGTCTGTTCGGACTCGATGACCCATGCGCCATTCTCATATCGAACTGGACGTTTAAAGGGTGCGCCCCCCACACTGATCAAGCTTCCGCCCTGATGCAAGTAAGCTGTAATCTCCGTCCAGGCGGACTTGGGGAAATAGGGTGCATGCAGATTCACCAGACAACCTTCACCTGCTGTTGCTTTCAACACCTCTGCAAGTTCTTCAGCGTTTACAACAGTAATCTCTTCGACTGCTTCCCATGTAGTCAGAGCCAGCTCCGTTGGAAAAGCACCATTCACTGGAAACGCAGGGTCAGCGAAGATAATCAGCTTTTGATCCTTAGGTTGGATACTCATAACAGGCCATCCTTCATGGATGTATAGACCAACTGGGAGAACAGACTGTTGGACCATGCAAACCATTTTCGTGTAAAAATCGTTGGATCATCGGCGTGGAAGCCTTCATGCATATACCCGGTATCTGCATCTGTCGCTTCGAGCATGCGAATAATCTCCAGTTTCTCCTCGGCAGACTGCGCAGTCAGTCCTTGCATGGACAATCCCATATGCCAGATATAATTCGGCGGGGTGTGCGGGCTACCGATTCCTTTGGCAACCTTGCCCTCATAGTAGAATGGATTCTCTTTGCTCAGAGCAAAGCGGCGCGTATTCTGATAGATTGGATCATCCGCCGTGACGTAGCCCAGATAGGGGATGGACATGAGTCCCGGTGTACCGGCATCGTCCATGAGACAGTAGTTGCCATAACCGTCCGTCTCGTACGCATAGATCGGTCCAAATTCCGGATGACGATAAATTCCATACAGCTGAATGCCGTGATCCACGTCCTGCTCCAAATCCTTCAGTTCCTGCAAAAGATCCATATCCCTGAACACCCACTCGGCAAACTCCTGCATCTGACGCAGAGCGACAACCGCGAACATGTTGCCTGAAATGTTGTAGTGAAAATCACACGCATCATCACTGGAACGGAAACCGGACCAGATCATACCCGTGTAGTTGACCGGCATACCTTTTCCGTGATTGCGCAGGGAGTCTGTCGGGATGCCGTTATTGCGAGTGAAGCGATATGGAGATTGTTCCATGTGATGCTGTTCGACTTTGAACAGATCCACGATTTTACGCATCGCTGCCTTGAAACTGGAATCAAAAATGTCGGTCAGCTCGGTTTCCTTCCAATATAAATAGGCGAGCCGCACAACAAAACATAATGAATCGATCTCGAATTTGCGTTCCCACACCCAAGGTGACATGTCGGTTTCGTCCGTGGTGTTCCAGTGCCAGTCATTGGCCGTCTCATTGAAGGCATTGGCATACGGATCAATGTGAACGTACTGGATATGACGTTTGATCAGCCCGCCAATGATGCGTTGCAGGTCCTCGTCTTCTTTTGCAAACGGAATGTAGTGTATGACCTGCTCCACCGAATCACGCAGCCAGGAAGCCGGAATATCTCCTGTGATGACAAAAGTGGTACCGTCCTCCATCAACTTGGTTGTTGTTTCGATAGTATTGGGGAAACAGTTTTTGAATAGTTGTAGCAGCTTCGGCCTGTGAGCCAGTTTCTGTTCTGCTTCTTCGAGCACGGCCTGAATGGATTGTGGCAAAGCAACAGGCGGCATGGGTATTTTGGGTAATCTGAACTGTTCCATGGATGAGTGCAACTCCTTAAACAAATTGAATGGTGTAGCTATACAGGATGAAACAAAAAATTTACACGGGACCACTGCGCGGTCAGAAATATCCTCCGATCGCTGTTATCCCCAGATTTTTTTGATTCCCTTTTCTAAAGGGTAAAATCTGGGGATAAAGGCGAACGCTTCGCTTCTTCGAATTCTTTCTGTCCTCTCCGTTATCGTATAAATTTTTAATTGAACATGTATAGCTCAGAAAAATTTCAAAAAGGTTTACCGCAGTAGCACGGTTTGTATTTGGTAGGGTTTAAAAGATAGTGTAAACTGGCCGTTAGTGTGGGCCAGTGGTTTGATTGGTTCTTCCAGTGCATTAGAGTGATAGGCTTGCTCGAACGCATGTGGCCATTGCAATGTGATGTTTTCGCGTTTGCCTGACGACTCATAGAAACGCAGTACGGTGCCGTGTCCATCCTCTGCCAGTTTGACGGTATCCAGAATGACATGCTGGCTTTCGAAGTTAATCCATGATCCAGTTGCTGGACGTGGGTGTGCAACAGTTACTGTTGCATCTGCCGTTGGATATACTTCAGCCCCTGTGCTTTGTTGTGATTGATCCATCTGCTGCACCTGTTCCATCGATTGCACTTGTTGTGGGTGTTGTGTTTGCTCTACTTGTTGCACGACCACTTCCGTGTTCAGTTCAGCTGCCTGACGTACGGTGTGTGCGTTTCTCCAGTCTCCGTCGTGCGGGTACAGGGAATATGTGAATTCATGTTCTCCCAGATCAGCCGTTCGGTCAGGCCATTTTGGGGCACGCAACAAGGACAAACGAATCGTGCTGCCTTGCACGTCATAACCGTATTTGCAGTCATTGAGCAAGCTCACGCCGTATCCATATTCGGCTACATCCGCGAAGCGATGTCCGCAGACCTCATACTGGGCTTGTTCCCAACTTGTGTTGCGATGCGTTGGACGTTCCAGTGCGCCAAATGGAATCTCAAATGTCGCTTTGGAGGTCACCACATCAATAGGGAAACCAACTTTCAGAAGCTTGTGATCTTCATTCCAGTTCACCTGTGTCTGGAAGTCGATTCGCCGTGAGTCGTGATAAAAGACGATATCTTGTGTAATCACCGATTGATGAAGCTTCCAGTGAAAGCGCAGGACGTCCTTCGTTGTACCCGCCAGCACCAGCTTTTTCTCCACCAGTTCCACTTCGCCAGCAACCTGTTCCTCATAACGATTGTCGATATCCCATGCATCCCAGAGTGTCGGACGGTCATGGAAGAAATGAAGCTGATTGCCTCGTTCACCTGGCTTCAGCATCTCGCGCTCCGCGGTCTTATCCCACAGACGGGTGATCTCCCCGCGTTCGTTGAACTGTATATGATAAAGAGCGGTATCCCATGTATCATTAAAGGTTGGTTGTACGGCAAGGTTGGTCATTTCCCGTACATTCGTTTCCCTTGTGTTTTCCGGTACCAGCCAGATTGTTTTATATCCAAACGCCGGAATGTCTGTCACGAGAATAGAGATGCTACCATCCTCCCGATCCATTCGCAGGCGCTGGCCTTCTTCATCGATGCCGTAGCGATCAAAACCATCCTGCACAGAAAGTTGAACGACTGCACTCCGTTTCCAGCCCAGACTGTTGAATACAACATAGGCTACTGAACCTTCTGGTCCCTCGGTGTTGATCCCCGTTGTCAATGCTGCAATGCCTTGATCCAGTCCGGTTCTACCCAATTCAAATACCTGTACATATTCCTCATTCGAAGTCACGTAGGACTCCGTAATCGCCGATCCCGGTATAATATCGTGGAATTGATTCAGCAGAATAAGTTTCCAACCATCATGCAGTGCCGCACGCACTTCAGCTTCTGCATTTGCCTCCATATCCGGTTGAGCGAGTGTATTCCACAACTCAGCTTCTCGATACAGAACCTCCGCTTTCCGATTGTTGCGCTTATTGCGCGCATGTGTCGTGTAGGTTCCCCGATGTAATTCCAGATATAGATCACCATGCCACTTCGGAAGTACAGGTTGCTCCTTTTCAATTCCGGCAAAAAAAGCTCCGGCTGTACTATAACGACTTGCAGGCTGTCCAACCATCAGGTCTGCACGATCGACATACTCCAGCATCTCGCGTGTTACCCCGCCTCCGCCATCTCCATGTCCATATAGAAGCATGTGCTCCGGATGCGCTGCTTTCTCCCGGTAGGACTGCCAATGGTCGTGAATGTCTTTTGGCAGGGTGTTCTCATTAACACCATGATTGAGGTAAGACAGAATGGGTGTGCCGTCAATCCCCACCCAGTGAAACAGGTCATATGGAAACACATTTGTGTCATTCCATCCGAGCTTCGTGGTCATGAAATACTCCACATTGCCATGTTTCAAAATCTGCGGCAGTGAGGCACAGTACCCGAATGTATCCGGCAGCCATTCAATCTGTGATGTCTTGCCGAATTCCTCCATATAGAAACGCTGACCATATAACATCTGGCGAATCAGGGACTCCCCACTCGGGATGTTCAGATCCGGCTCAACCCACATACCGCCAACAAGCTCCCAACGCCCTTCTGCAATGCGCTGCTTCACTCGCGCATACAGTTCGGGATCATGCTCCTTCAGAAATGCATATAACAAGGGTTGGCTCTGGGAATACACATAGTCGGGATATTCATTCATGAGTGCGTCCACGGTGGAGAAGGTACGGCTCGTTTTGCGTACCGTCTCACGTACAGGCCACAGCCACGCAATATCAATATGGGACTGTCCCACCATATGCTCCAGACCTTCCGCGTTACCGCCAATCTCAACGACTTGATGCCTCAGGCTCTCCTCGATGTGGCGAATACCTTCTCCCTGCTGGATCTCTTCTGCTGTCATGCCTACAAATTGGTCCATTGCACGATAGATGGCTTCCAGCAGACGAACCCGCCTGAAGTCACTTTCTGACAGCAGCACAGCCGAATCACGTACAATAATGACGGTATACATGAGACTGCGAACGGCTTCATTTGGTCTTACCAGCAGGCTCGTAATTGATGTAATCGGCGGTTGAATAACAGCCTGTTGATTCAAGGGGTCCACAGGTTCAGGTACTGGATCAAACATCTCGATCTCAAGTTCTGGGTTGGTCCCGACTTTGGTTGGATCAAGCGTGACGTAGGTATGATTGCGGTCAAGGCCCTGATAAGAGTGCCCATTTACCCGAAGCAAACCTTCTCCGCCTGTCTCAAATACAAGCCCATAAGGTGCTTGCTGCCATGTAGCAGGGATCTCCAAACGTGTTCTAAAAAAATAAGTCATTCCCTGTTTGCTCGGAAAACGCTCAAAATCTTGCCCTTCGGGGTACTCACCATGATCCTTATACTGTCCTGGCACATTATAATAAGCGCGGGTAATGTCCCAGCTACGCAGCTGTAATTGCTCCAGCCACTGATGTTCGGACAACTCGCGAATAAATCGTCTGATACGTTCCAATGTCTTACGCCTCCCTTACGGTCAGTTCGGTCATATGCGTATCGTTTACGCTGCTGCCGATATGAATATGGAATAGGCCCGGTTCAACGACAGGCTTCAAATCACGACCAATATACTGTAACTGCTCCGCTCCAATTCGGAATTCCACGGTCTGTGTCTCTCCAGGCTCCAGGTTCACTTTCACAAACCCCTTCAGTTCCTTGGCGGGACGAGTCAGTGAGCTAACCACGTCTGAGATGTACATCTGTACAACTTCTGCACCTGCATAAGGGCCGGTGTTGGTCACATTCACAGATACCGTGACTGAATCACCCGCTGTCATGGATGCATCACTCAGCTGCGGTTCACTGTACTCAAATGTGGTATAACTCAGTCCGTATCCAAATGCATAACGTGGCTGCAAATCCTCTTCGAGGTAACGCTTGCCTCGGGAACGCTTGCCGTTGTAATAGATCGGTAATTGGCCGACATGCTTCGGAATGGAGATCGTCAATTTGCCTGACGGATTCACATCACCGAACAGAATATCTGCAATGGCATGCCCGCCCTCTTGACCCGGATACCATGCCTCCAGAATCGCATCGGCATGTTCATCCACCCAAGGTTCAGTGATGGGACGACCATTAATGTAGACAACGACAAGCTTTTTGCCGAGCTTGTGAATCTCCTGAATGAGTTCCAACTGTACTCCGGCAAGCCCCAACGTCATCCGGTCGATCCCTTCACCGCACTCCATATCGTTCCATGAGTGATCCGATACATTGGAAGCGCCCGTCTTCAGATCGATTGTTCCTTCTCCAAAGTCACGCGCACTGGAGCCGCCAACCACCATAATCACCGTATCCGCCTGACTGGCAACTTCGAAAGCACGCTCAAATCCTTCTTTTGAATCACCTTTGATCCGGCATCCTGGTGCATAGAGAACCTGATCTACACTGCTGTCACCAGTCAAAAAACCAACAGAACTCTTCTCCGTTTGCATATCCATACGATTAGCAAGCTTACTGCGAATCCCGTCCAGTACCGTCGCCACTTTCGACTTCGGTTGCGGAGACGTGTAATCACCCAGCTGATTGTAGGCCTGATCGGCATTGGGGCCAATGACGGCAATCCGGCCCAAATTTCCTATCGATAAAGGTAGCGTGTCGGCCTCATTTTTGAGAAGCACAACCCCTTCCGCCGCCAACTGGCGTGCTAGTTGAATATGCTGCTCACTGCCAATCACTTCTGCTGCCCGATCAGCATCCACATAAGGCTGTTCGAATAAGCCCAGTCTGAACTTCAATGCCAGCACGCGAGAGACAGCCTGATCCAGAACCTGCACATCAAGCTTGCCTTCTGCCACCGCCTGCACCAGATATTGCCCGAACATCTCACCGGACATTTCCATATCGATGCCTGCCTCTATCGCCTGCACCGATGCATCCAGTCCATCTGCCGCGACGTCATGCCCACTTGCCAGCATGTTGATCGCGCCACAATCCGTAATAACCAGACCATCAAAGCCCCAATCCTTACGCAAAACATCTTCCAGCAATTCCGTATTTACCGTACAAGGTGTGCCATCAATTTCGTTATACGCCGGCATGATGGAAGCTGCGCCTGCTTCTACCGCTTTACGGAATGGATACAGATCCACTTCCAGCAGTTCACGCCAGCCCATATGCACAGGTCCTGCATTGCGTCCACCTTCCGAGCTGCCGTAACCGACAAAATGTTTTAGCGTAGCAGCAACTGCATCGTCCCGATCCAGACTTTCACCTTGAAGTCCTTCCACGGAAGCAACTGCCAGTTCTCCAATGAGAAACGGATCTTCACCGAAACATTCCTCCGTACGCCCCCAGCGCGGATCACGCACAACATCCAGTACCGGAGAATAGGTAACCGCACCGCCTTGAGCACGTGTCTCCCGCGCTACTGCCTGGCACATCTCCCGGTATAGATCCAGATTCCACGTACTCCCCAGTAAAAGGGGGACGGGATAAACCGTTCCGTCAATCGCCATATGACCATGCGAGCACTCTTCCCCAATCAGGATGGGAATGCCCAATCTGGAATGCTCGACCGCATAGCGTTGAATGAGATTAACCGCCTCCGCGCCTTCTCTGGCGGAAAGTCCATTTTCCAGCGTAACGCCAGTCCAGGGATCTGCACGAAGTGCACCATAGAGGGAGCCAATGCCGCCATTCTCCACTTGCTGCTTAAAGGATTCATTTAATGTGATGTTTCCCTGATCATTCGTATAGGTCTGCCAGCCAAATGGCTGCGTAAGTTGGCCTACCTTTTCTTTCGTAGTCATCAGGCTCAGCAAGTGTTGTACCCGTTCCTCTACGGATTTGCTTTGGTCCTTGTAAGTCATCAATCTGCATCTCTCCAATCCTATAGCAAGATCCGGTTATTCTTTGACCGCGCCCACCGTCAGACCCTGTACAAAATAACGTTGGAAGAACGGATAAGCGAATATAATTGGCAACGTGGCAAGCACAACCATCGCCATTCGGGACGTATCCTGCGGAATGGACTGCATGGCTGCCAGACTCATCGAACTGTTAGCAGAGTTCTGCTGGATGAACTGAATACTCGACTCAATCCGCATCAGCATAGATTGCAGCGGCACCAGATTGGGGTTATCAATGTATAAGAGAGCATTGAACCAATCATTCCAGTAACCAAGTGTACTGAACAACCCGATGGTTGCCAGTCCCGGCAAGGAGAGTGGAATTACGATTTTCATAAAGGTATAGAACTCACCGGCGCCATCGATCTTCGCCGATTCAATGACTGCATCTGGCACACTGGTGGAGTAGAATGTACGCAGAATCATAATGTAGAAGGCATTCATTGCCAGCGGCAGAATCAGTGCCCATAACGTATCTTTCAGTCCAAGCAACTGGGATACGACCATATAAGTTGGAATCATCCCGCCGTTGAACAACATGGTCAGAATCGCAAAGATGGAGAAAAATCTCCGATATCTGAAGCTCTTACGGGAAATCGCATACGCATACAGCGACATGAGAATCAGACTGATGATAGTACCGAGTACCGTCACCAGAATGGTCACTCCATACGCCCGCAGTAGCGTGTCCCCACTCTGCCAGACAAACTGATATGCCGCGAGACTCCATTCTGCCGGAATCAGACGATACCCATCACGGGCCAGTGCTTTCTCATCCGTAAACGAGATAATGACTACAAATACAAAAGGAAATACACAGATCAGAGCAAATAGACCGGCGATGATGTTCATGATCACGTTCCAGCCGCTGGATACGTGGTGGAAGTCGCGTTTTTTAACAAGCCCTGCTTGAGCCATAGTGGTTCACTCCTTTCCCTGTCCTAGAATAGGCTGCTGTCTTTATCGATTTTGCGAACAACATAGTTGGAGATAATAACAAGCACAAAGCCCACCACGGATTGATACAATCCCGCTGCTGTACTCATGCCGATCTCACCACTAGTTTTCAAACCACGATATACATACGTATCAATAACATTTGTCACGGAATAAAGCGTACCCGAATCCCTTGGCACCTGATAGAAGAGTCCGAAGTCAGCATAGAAAATGCGGCCTACGGCCAGCAAGGTCATAATCGTGATGATCGGCGACAGCAACGGAATCGTAATGTTGCGAATCTGCTGCCATTTGCTTGCTCCATCAATCATGGCTGCTTCATACAGCGATTTATCGATCCCAAGTATCGAAGCCAGATAAACAACGCTGCTATAACCGATCGTTTTCCATAACGCTACGAACACCAGAATATACGGCCAATATTTTGCCTCGGAGTACCACTGAATTGGTTCCATCCCGAGCCAGCCGATAATCTGATTCAACATCCCGCGGTCCATGCTCAAGAAGCTGAAAGCGAAGTAACCAACGATAACCCAGGATAGAAAATACGGCAGAAACATGCCGGTTTGATACAGTTTGGCGAGTCGTTTGTTAACCAGTTCCGAGAGCAGGATTGCCAGTGCCACAGCGAATACCAGTCCCAGGAAGATAATGGCGATGTTATAAAAGAGGGTGTTGCGTGTAATGAGCCATGCATCACTTGTGCTGAACAGGAATTTGAAATTGTCCCAGCCTACCCATTCGCTCTTCATCAGACTTGCCCAGAACCCTTCACGGCTGAACCGATATTCCTTAAAGGCAGCCACTGTACCCACAAGGGGCAAGTAGGAGAAGAAGAAGAACCAGATGGCGCCTGGCAGCACCATGAACAGCATGACCCGGTTTCTAATCAGGTTTTTCAAAAATGTAGTCATTGTGGAGTTCCTCCTTCAGGCTTGAATGAAAAAGGACCGGACGCGATAAGCAGCCGCCCGATCCTTACGATGTACTGTTACTTGTTTTCTGCTCTCCAGGCATCCAGCTGGCTTTGGGCTTCCGCCATTACTTTCTCCAGTCCGGCTTGATTGAACTTCTCAATCACTTGATCCAGATTGGCTGCCGGGTCCAGTGTACCTGTCATCAGTGCTGCCCAATACTGCTCTTTCACGTTCTGTACCGCCGTCAGTTCGGCAGATACATTGCTTGAATCAAAGTTAAAGCTGAGGATCGGGGAATTGGTACCTTCAGCGTTAAACTTCTTGAACTCATCCCATTTGTTGTCCGGGTCATTACTGTTCAGATAGAGCAGCATGTTATTCCCAAGGGAGTATGAAGGCATATCGTAGTTTTTCGATTCAGGCAGATTTTCCATATGCGTGTCATCCACTTTTTTGTAGTGTGTACCCTCGATACCGGAGTCCACCATATTGCGCAGCACAGGATCTGTATTCAGCAGGTTCAGGAACTCCATCGCTTTCTCTGGATATTCCGAGTTGGCCGAGATGGCCATAATGGAACCTTGTACAGATGTATTCGTTATAATCGGTTCACTTGCAGGTGTTGAAACAACTTGATAACCGTAACTTGCAGACCATTGGTTGTCCGCGAGCGGCTGTGTCTGTGCACGATCCAGGAACCAGTTGCCCGATGTTGTCAGGTCGTTCGTGGAACCTGTTGTAGCTGCTTCAGCAGATACATAACCGGCTTTATAATATTTGTGCATCGTCGTAAGTGCTTCTTTCATTTCAGGTGTTTCCAATATGTTCACGAGTTTATAGTCCGTTGTATCCAGCTTGATTGCCATCGGCAGATTCTGAATGACATAGTCATACGGCACGTAAGGAACATAGTTTTTATCCATGGCAAAAGGTGTTACACTCGACTCGTTTTCCTTGATCGTTTTCAGTAAAGGCTCCAGACTGTCTAACGTACGGACACCAGAGGTGTCCAGCTTGTATTTATCAACCAGCATTTGGTTAAAGCGCCATACCTCTTGTTGAGGCAGCTCTTTGTTGGCTGGAATTCCGTAATTGTGTCCGTCTACCTTCGAACCGCTGAGGAATGCAGGATCAATGGTCTTGGTGAGATCCTGACCGTATTCAGCAAGCAGGTCATCCAGTTCAAGGAATGCTCCTTTTCTGGCATTTTGTACATAATCGAATCCACCGGAAGAGGTGAACAGAATGTCCATTGGCTCACCGGATGCTACGTTAACCTGCATCTTCTGCGGGTAGTCACCCCAGTCAACCATCTTCATCGTTACCGTGGCATTAATTTTCTCTTTGGTATACTTGCTCACTTCTTCCATCACTTTGTTGACGTCTTTCTGAGGGGTACCGATGGTATACCAGATCAACTCTACCGCGTCATCTCCAGCTCCCCCGGATTCCGAAGCATCTTTGCTTCCTCCACAGGCACTAAGAACAAGTGTAACGGCCATTAACAATGCAAGAACGAGTGAGAAGCGTTTTCTTTGTTTACTCATTTCTTTGATCCTCCCTTTTCGTGTTCCCTTAGGCTCTACTTACTAACTGCTTTAACCTTATCGAATGAAAGCATTTACAAAAAGAAGATAAACTTAAGTTTTCGAGGTACAAATTAAAGAGAAATCATCCTTGGACAACTATTTTGTACCTGTTTAAATAAATCGCTTACATGAAAGAGACATGCCGGGTAACGTATGGCATGATCTTCATGCTGCCATTCCTGTTCCCGATATGTCTCTTCGAGCTCCGTCCGCACATTTGGATATACCTGTCACCGAATTAACCAAACACCTTGAAATCCGTCGGTGAAATTCCCACATACTTGCGGAACTGTTTATAGAAATACCCCGTCTCCCAGTACCCCACATTTCGGGCGATCTCATGTACCTTCAGATTGGTATTGCGCAGTTGTTCCTTCGCACGTTCAATCCGGTATTTATTGATGTATTCGGCAAATGTCTCCCCGGTCTCCTTATGGAACAATTGTCCCAAATACACCGGATGCAGATGATAGTGGGCACCCAGCAGCTTCAGGGAAAGTTCTTCTGCGTAGTGTTTGTCGATATGCTGAAGGACTTGGTTCACAATTGGATTCTTCATATCCTGCAATAGGGATTGGATCGTCTGCGCCGCAACTTGCTGAAGCGCCCGCACGAGTTCATCAAAAGTGCCACTGTCCAGTACAAGTTGAAGCCCTTGTTGGTATATGGCAGACTCATCCGAGTGTTTGATGCTCTCCAGTTCCATTTTGAAGCGAATCACCACTTCCAATGCGGTATTCTGTAGCTCCCCGGGCGTAAGCCCATTGCGATGCTGTTCAAAATCCATACGAATCCGTTCCGCAAGTTGTTCTGTATTCCGGGACAGAATCAGTTTCGCGTAATCCCTCCAGTCGATGAAAAAGGACGCTGCCGAGTTGCCGCAACGATCCAGAATGGCATGGTCGATGACTTTCAGATCGGGATAGATCATCACGTATTGGAGCGCCTTTTTTGCCTCTTCATAACTGGCAGGCGCATGGTATATGCCCTTCATCAACCTGCCCGCACCAATACGTACCGCAGGATGTGTTACTGAGATGGCATCGGATAAAGCCTGAAGGCCATCCATTAACTTCTGTTCCTCATCCTCGTTACCGTCGACATTGGCAACAATGACGAGATCACCATCGATGTCATGAAAGACATTCAGATGGGACTTGTCCTTCAGCATCTCCTCCACACGTTCAAACATGCCGAATGTTTGCCCTTTGTCTTTGTCACGCAATATGGCGACAGCCACATCCGAGGCTTCTAGAGAAAGGTTCATAAACCGGGCACGTTCCTCAAATTCGGTAGCTGCAATCTGTCCCGTAAGCCATCGATGAAGAATGTTATCTTTCAGAATCTGAATGCCATAAGCATCATCGGCTTGAGGTGCCACTGTATGATCCAGCTTGGACGCTGTGTTGCTCAGCGTGGATTCCAATTCCTCCACATTAATCGGTTTGAGCAGATAGTTTTCGATCCCCAGCTGCATGCCTTCCTTCAGATATTCGAACTCATTGAAACCACTCAGGATAATGACTTTCATCTCAGGTTGCACTCGCCTTGCTTCCCGAATCAGGTCAAGACCATTCATGAGTGGCATGGATATATCCGTGATCAGGATGTCCACAGGCTGAGAGGAGAGCGCTTGTAACGCGGCCTGCCCATTACCTGCATGGCTCACAATTTCCATACCAAATGAAGACCAATCCACAATATCGTATAACCCTTCAATGATGAACGGCTCATCGTCTACAATAAACACCTTGTACATGTTAAACTCCCGTCCCTTCTGTATGTGGATAACGCACCCTGATCCGAGTTCCCTCACCGAGGGTGCTCTCTATGGTGATACCGAACTCCGGCCCATACAGAAAGCGCAATCGACTATGAACACTGCGCAGTCCGAACATCTGACCAGACTCTTCTGGACGTTCCAGTTCTTCAAGGATTTCCGTCAGGCGTGCAGGATCAATGCCTTTGCCATTATCTTTGATCTCCACCTGCATGACATTATCCGTCTCTTCCACAACAATCGATAATCGGTTATCCGAACGTTCCGTCTGAATGCCGTGCACGACATAATTCTCAATGATGGGTTGCAGCGAAAGTTTGACCACAGGGTGTTGATAATAAGCAGCGTCGATCTGGATCGTGTATATAAAAATATCCTTGTAGCGGATTCGGAATAACTCGAGATACAAGCGGCAAGCTTCCATCTCATCCTTCAGCGTGTAATTCTTCTTCTGCTGTACCAGGCTCTTGAACAATACAGATAGGCTATAGATCATCTCGCCGACATCTCTCGCCCCTTGGGATATGGCCCTCATGCGAATCACTTCAAGCGTATTGTAGAGAAAGTGAGGATTGATACGCGCCTGTAACGCGACCAGTTCGGTCTCCTTTTGTTTGATCTCGGCTTTGTAGACGCGTTCAATGTACAGATTCAGCTCATCCAGCATGTCGTTGAAGCTATGCGAGATCTGCCCCAGTTCATCATCGCGCGGATCGTCGATGCGAGCCGTCAGGTTGCCGTATTTTACTTTTTGGGTAAAGCGAATGATTCGACGGGTTCGTTTTGCAAAATTAATAATGAAAAACGCCGGAACCAACACGGCAAACAGAATACAGACGATACTGATGGAGATGATGGTATTGCGAATCCCCGCATAGGTCTCGGCCATCTCTTCCACCGGAACGGTACCCATGACCACATAACCCTGATCCGCGGAGACAAACTTGTTCACATACATGTTCTGCTCCTTTTTCATCGAATCCATATCCGTCTGATCAAACAGGGAATCGGCCACATTCACGTAAGGGTACTTTTTCCCGTAATACTGATTGTTGGAGTCGAACAAGACCGTTCCTTTGGCCGATAACACCACGATTTCTCCCTTCAGATTACTTTCGTAGTTATCCAGTGCATTCCCGATTCCCTCCGAGTCAAAAAACACCAGAAACTGCCCCAGATTTCGAAGCGTCTGTGTATTGTTAATCGGTACGCGGATGGAATAGAGCGCAGGGTCCCATTGATTGATCTCTTTGCGAATCCAGTAATTAGGTGCACTGATATTGGGCGTTTCCATCGCCATCACGTCAGGAATATAGGAATGGGCTACATTGGTGTCCAGCTTGCGGAACTGCTTGTGTTGATTAAAGGCAGACAGATCCTGCTGCTCAGCGCTATACAACATGAGTTGGTTAATCTGCGAATTGCGATCCATGATGTTTTGAAAATGTTTTAACACATCGGCCGAATAGTCGTCCTGATTGGCATAATATCCATTTGTCATGTGCTGAACATATTCAGCGTAGGAGTGGTTCATCAGATACGTAATGTTGGCGGAGAGTGCCTCATTCTGATGCATGTCCCTCACCATGTTTTGTACCGATTCATACTGCTGATGAATATAACGATCCACATGTTCCATCGCCGCTTTCTGGATCGCCAGTTCCCGGCGAATCGTGGAGTCGGACACCGACAGGAAGATGATATAAGACAATGTAATGATCGTGACAATCGATATCATCGAGAAGATCAACAGCATTTTCATAAACATATTATTTTTGAAGAAATTATTGTAAACGCTAACAATTTTCAAGTCGCATGTTCCCTCCGATGCTGTTTTCCTGACTATTAAGTTGAACTAAAGATATTTACACTGACACTACGATGACAGAATAACCTTCCAATCGCTGTTATCCCCAGATTTTTTGATTCCTTTTTCCCAAGGGAAAATCCGGTGATAAAGGCGAACGCTTCGCTTTTTCAGGTTTCTTCTGTCCTCTCCGTTATCGTGTAAAAAATTAGTTTAACTTATATAGAATTATATCACCCGGCTTCTGACATTAACTTGTCACCTGTAACTTTTCTTTAGTTTGTACTCGCGTTTCTTTAATTTCACCCTATTTAAAAACGCTTTCATCCACTATCGTTAACCATAAGTTTAGCTTTGTGTAAAAGAATGCCAACCATTCATTCCACTTGAAGGAGGAACATCATGACACGCAAACTGAAACCAAAAGGCCTCATACCCAAGGTAACTGCCATGGTATTGACTACGGCATTGCTTGGACAAGTTGTTGCATCATCCGTTTATGCAGGAGACACGCTCCCTTACACAGGTGAAAGCGCCAAAGGGGTGAATCAGCCCTATCAGCACGGGTATACCTCATCCCAGATTCTGAACTGGACACCTGAAAGTGACATCCATGGTGATCTGCTTCGTGCCCATGTCCCCTTGCAGCCCCGTAATGAACCGTTCGCTGCCACGCAGGCTTATCCTGAGCTTAGTCCCGACACCCAGCTATTTACGATGAGTGGCGATTACGGCAATGCATTCTTCGATAGCACACCCTATACCAATGAATTCAGCCAATATCTCTTTAATTATTGGCAATATACAGACTACTACAGCTATTGGCATGGCATGGCTTCTGCCGGAGTGCCGGAGGAATTATACGATCCCAGTAAGGAATGGACGGAGAAATACTTCGAGTTTGGCATTTTGAATATTCCGAATCCGGCCTATACCAATGCAGCCCACAAAAATGGCGTCAAGTCCATTGCCAACATCTTTTTCTCGGACAATGACCGTGGCCCTCAGACCTACAAACAAATGCTGATCCAGGATGAAAACGGTAATTTCCCTGTTGCCGAGAAACTGGCGGAGATGGCAGAGTACTACAACTACGATGGATACTTCTTCAATCAGGAAGAAGTTGCCCGGGGTGTAGCCCCTGAGGATATCGCTTCCTACAAGAAATTCATGAAATATCTAAGAGATAAAGGCCTGTACGTTCAGTGGTATGATTCCACCATCAATACAACAGGCAAGATTCAATACCAGAACCAGTTTAACGGCCTTAATAGCCCCTTTGTACAGGATTCCGTTCTCGGCAGAGTCTCGGATTCCATCTTCCTGAACTATGTATGGAACCACAAGATGCTCCGCGATTCCCGTGATCATGCCCTTAGTCTGGGACTGGATCCACTGGAAACTGTATTTGCTGGTGTCGAAGGTGGTCATGACAAGTTCGGTCGCTGGAAGCAATCCTACGACCTGCGCCATAACCTGGACGAACACGGTCAGCCCATGAATAGTATCGCGACATTGGGTGCCGATTTCACCCACAACGCCTTGGATGAAGAGATGGGCGATGGCAGCACCAATTATCGAGCTGAGGATGAGTACCAATGGATGACCTTTGTGCGCGATCGTGCCTGGTGGTCTGGTCCAAATCAGGACCCAACGGATGCACGTCGTAATGCATCTGCCGATCTGTCGGACGTGTATGCTTCCGGTGCAAATTGGGATGGAATCGCTGCATATCTTACGGAGCGATCCGTCATCAACGGCTCTAATTTTGCGACAAGCTTCAATACGGGTCACGGTCTGAAATATTATGAAGACGGCGCTGTCTCGAACGATAAGGAATGGTCCAATATCAACATTCAGGACATCCCTGTTACCTGGCAATGGTGGATGGATAGCGAAGGCGACAAGCTGAGTGTCGATTTTGATTATGGCCCATCTTATGAGAAAGGCGCAAGGTACAACTACGATTCCATTGGCGCATTCCAGGGCGGCAGCTCACTCGTGGTAAACGGTACACTGAACGCGGAGAACTTCCTGCGCCTGTACAAGACCGACCTGTCCGTCAACAGACAATCCAAACTGGAGCTGACGTATAACAAACCGTCCACCAGCGATGCTTCTTCCCTGCATGTTGGACTGATCTTCGAAGATGATCCATCCAACGTGGTCAACGTAAATGTGCCTAATGCAGGCCAGCATACCGAAGGTTGGAAGACAGCTACACTGGATTTGAGTGCATATCAAGGCAAGACCATTGCCGCTATAGGATTATCCTTTGACCCGAACGGTAAGACCATTGAGAATTATCAGATGAATATTGGCGAGATTCGTATGTTCGACGGTTCTGCGGCTGTACCGGATGCACCGACTGGATTCCATATTGCCAAAGCACTGACCAACACGAATGAACTGGTTGTCGCCTGGGACATGAAAGAATATTCAGAGGTCAAACAATACAATTTATATGAAAATGGTGCCTATGTTGGGGGTGTGTATGATTCCACTTTTTATATTAAATCACTAAAACAGCCTTCTGGTGAACTGTCCATACGTGCTGTTGGTGCAGATGGTACCGAAAGTGAAGCAACCGTCCTACCCTACGATCTGAATACAGCCGTTCAGAATATTGATGTGAAATTCAAAAAGAATGGCGATGCCATTGTCAGCTGGAACAACCCGAAGAAAGCAAAAGATACAGGCAAGAATAAAGATAAGAATACGGATAAGGATAAAAATAAAGACAAGGGTAAAGGCAACGAGTCCATTCAGCTCACACTAGAAACCGAATACACCAATGAACCCTTCACCAAGTCGCTTCAGGTCAAAAAAGGAAAATCATCCGCCGTTCTGACGGGACTTCCGACCAATGGTGAACATTACGTACTGAACATCGCCATTGGCGAGCAGAATCCGGTTACCCATACCGGACAGCTCGCAGATCTTCAGATTACACCATACGCCAAGGATAAGGTCACGGTAAAAGATGGGAAATACACGCTTGCCCTGCCGGATCTGGAGGACTGGTATAAAATCTATGTATATGAAAATGGGGTGCCGCGCGAGTTCGGAGTCACTTACGTTTCGCAGAAATTTCCGTATATCATTCGGGGAAGAACAAAGCTAAGTGAACTGACCTTCACGCCATCGTCCAACAACAGCTCATTGAAGCTGGTCATTGAGGATTATGCGGGCAATCAGGCCACTACAATTTTGAGGTAATTATAATTTCGTGCACGCCTGTATGCTAGTTGAGATACTTACAGCCCTTCACTTCCCAAAGGAAGTTGAAGGGCTGTACTTGTTGAGGGTTACGTTACGGATCAATGTGTTTAGAAACGAAACTGAAAACCCTTCATCGTTACTAATATCCTTTTTAAAATCTCACTTCAAATGATCTCTAAAATTTCATATCTTTACAAATTAATCATGATAAGCAAAGATTGGAGTACATACGAGCCATTTGTTTTCATCAGTCACAACGATCTGGAGGGAATCACATCACGTATCTGCCTCCCCAACTGAAGGAGTGATAATCATGAAATACACCAATGTTTTATTATCAAGCGTAATTGTCTTAGGAAGCATGGGCACGTTATCCACTGCATCATCTTCGTTTCATCCTTCTGAGAAAGTAGCACACATTGCCGCTAAATCAACTTCTATGAACGCTTCGACATACCAGAGTATACCTAAGTTCATAAAAACGATAGGCTCAAACAAAATGGTCTGGAAAGGTGACAACATCACTGTAACCGCGAACACCTTAAAGCTAGATGCTGCTGCCGACTTTGAGCACAACATTATTGACACGATCACAGTTGCTCATGGTAAAGAAAAACACATCCTGCATACGGAAGACTTTGGAGTGAAATTATTGGATATCACAAGTGTTGCTGAATCTCCATCTAATAGCTGGATTGCTATCCGAGCAGAAAAAAGTGCCGGCAGCAATCTTATTCTTGTGAACGTTAAAACAGGAAATTACACCATTTTAAACGAACGTCTTGAAAACGCAGGTAAACAAGATGTCGAAACCATTACATCTTATAATTGGTCACCAAAAGAAGACATCATTGCATTTGCTTATGGAAATACGGAGAAGAGCATTTTAGCAATATACGATACGAAGAAAGACCGTTTTGTTTATCTCCCTCGGGCAACCAACTATATTAGCACCGGTTTAATTTTGTGGCATAAGAGCGGAAGAAATATGGATTACATTAGCGAGTATCCTTCAGATCAATGGATTCTTTTCAGATACGATACCACTAGCAAAAAAGTTAAACCTGTAAAAAAAATAACTCGGAATGAATCTCAGCAATGGTTTGAATTAGATAAATAACATCATTATTTAACTCCCCTTCCTTTATCCCCTACCTACTGACAACAGTTCTCTTGTCCATATTTTGTAGTAAACCGATTTTCTTTACGACTTTTATGTCGTTTGTAGCGTTCATATTAGTGAACGGAAATTTATAGTAAAATTTGGTTTTCATCAAAGAAACAGGAGGTGATTGGTTTTTCCCCCGTTAGGAGTCTAGTACTACGCAAATTAAAACCGAGGTGTAAAATGAAGAAATCTATCATCCTGTTACTATTCAGTACGCTGCTACTCTTGCTAATTCCCCTGCACACCCATGCAGCTAAGAATCAAACTAAAATTATTTTAGATGGCCAGGAGCTAGTTTTACCCCATGATATTGAAGTCGTTAATGTACGAAACAATATTATGATTCCGATTCGGGTAGTCGCTGAGAATTTAAAATTCAACGTGAAATGGGATCAAAAAACACAAAATGTAAATATCGAACAAGCTTCCAATGCAATTTCCTTGACCGTTGGAAAGGATCAAGCTACAGTCCAGAACAACACCGTCCAACTTAATATCGCTCCACAAATGATCAAGAATACGGTTGTTGTTCCCCTACGTTTTGTTAGTGAAGAGATGGGTCTGCGAGTGGGCTGGAATAACAAAAACAAGATTGTTACGCTAACCAGCAATAATGTATCACAACCAGCTTCACCTTCTCATGGAAATGATGCAGGCTCTAACCTGGTTCATGATATAACGTATGCTAATAATCAACTCGTTGTCTCATTAGACCGTGAAGTTGCTCCAGTCATATCTACACTTAAAAATCCCGAACGAATTATTTTAGATTTCCCATCCACCAACTTCGGAAATATGGGACAGGTCCCCTCTGGAGGATCCATGGGAAGATTGGATGTTAACGAATTCCCAAGTGTTACTGAGATACGTTATTCTCTTTTCAAAAATGATCCTCCTCAGATTCGAATTGTAATTGAATTAAACAATATAAGTTCGGTGAATTACACACAACAGACAATCGCCGGCAAATTTATCCTTGATCTAAGTATGGCAAATGAACCTGCACCTGCCACTCCTGTGAACAGCGGCAAAAAAATAGTCGTTATTGATCCGGGACATGGAGGAAGTGATCCAGGTACAATAAGTTTTACCAAAAAGCAAGAGAAGCATTTTGCCCTTGCTTTAGGGCTAAAGGTGCAGGCTCTTTTAGAAAAGGAACCTGACATAGAACTAATGATGACTCGGGAAACGGACATCTACCCTACAAGACCGGAACGTGTCAAACTTGCCAACGATCTTAATGCAGATGTGTTTGTATCTATACACGGTAACAGTGTAACTGCTGCTCCTCAGATATCGGGAACTGAAACGTATTATTACCAACGTGAGAGCAGTAAAGCACTGGCGACTCTCATCCATAAAAATCTGATCCATGCCTTGGGATTTAATGATCGTGGCGTTAAGAACGGAAACTACCAGGTGATCCGAGAAACCACGATGTCTGCGGTTCTTCTAGAAATCGGATTCTTAAGCAACCAGATGGAGGAGGAGGCCATGATGTTAGAAAGCAATCAAAATAAAGCTGCACAGGCCATTGTGGATGGGATAAAAGAATATTTGAAGCTATAGGACAGTGAATAATTCAAGAGGATGTGCTTCTATGAAAAAAAGAATCTATGTGGCTATCGCAATATGTGCAATAAGCATACTAGCGGTAGGGTGTGGTAACAAACCTACTTCTACTGGTCCAGTGCAGGGTTCCGATCCTGCAAATACGACACCAGCGCCAATAACTAACCCAAGCGAAGAAAATGAAGAATCTCAAGAAATTGGGGTTTTTTACGCGGATGATCAACTATTACAGATAGAACAACATAAGAAGGAGATCACATTCAAAGATGACTCCGAAAAATACAGTAAGACCTATGCGGCCCTTCAAAGTAGTGATCAAACCGAACTAATTCCATTGTGGAGTAATATTGAACTACTTTCTGCTACTTTTGATCAAGGGAAATTAACGCTGGATGTGCATATTCCGGATGAAGCAAGATTAGGGTCTGGCGGGGAGCTTTTAGCGATCGATGCTTTGAAAGGAACCTTTTTTCAGTTTGACGAAGTAACCAGTATTGATTTGCTCGTTGATGGAGATGCAACTGACAGTTTAATGGGTCATGCAGAATTAGAACATCCACTAACCCGTGAATAGATCCATCCGATGGAACATACAAAGCATGTTTAAAAATAAGAGCCATTCGCATCAATACTTTGCGAATGGCTCTTATTTTGTCGGTGAACGTGGATTTGCAATTCTTCTTGGTCAGGGAGTTATGAAGTTCCTTTTTGTTTACTCGCCTGCATCTGTTGGGCAAATCTCATCATCTCTTCGAACTCTTCCTCAGATACGGCATCCCCATCGTTGCTTATGTCTTGTACAATCGGAATTTCGGGCTTAGCTTTGGTTCCTTTGCCGTATGTACGGGTACGGGTTCCAGCTGCACCAGCAGCCTGTTTACCTTTAACCTTGGCCTGATCACGAATATATTGCACAGCTTTCTCATATGAGTTCACCTGCTTGAGCAACATGTTGGAGGCAATGGCCTCAACGAAGTTACGGTTAATCCGCTGCTCTCCGCCAGATACAAGTAATGCCATCAGATAATGAATCAATACATTGATAACTTCACCAGGCAACTTGTAGCTCAGATCAATTTTCTCAAATATATCAATCAGATTGTCCGGTACTGCACCTGGGAAGAATGTCTGCAACAGGCGGGTATACGGCTCGTTACGCAACATCATATTGTATTGATGAATATCACACTTCGTCATAAATTGCGGGGGTACTTCGACGTAATATTCCATCTGTACCCCATGCTCAACAGGTGGTTCACCGGAGTCTTCTTTCCGCTCTGGCTCCTCCATATGCTGCCTCAGTGCCACGACCTTGGCTGCCTGTACAGTCTGTTGCTCATGGCGCTTCTTCGTCTGTCTGAACTGCATGCTCGCTTTATGCTGAAGATCATCCAGAATCAGCTGGCCCTGTGGAGTGAAGATATCATCTTCATCCAGCAGACGGCATACATCCTGCACACTAAGGTTGAACTTGTTCACCACATAATTCACAATGCCCAGTTGTTCATGATCGAACCGCAACTGTTCTACATGACGGCGATTGACCGACTCGCGAGGGAAACGCAAAATAATGTCGGCATAGTTCAAACTGTTTTCTTCCGCTGCATCGTTCGTGCCAGTCCGCTGAGCTGTCGTTGATACTTCCGACAATGCTTGCTCCAACTCGTAATCAATCACATGGGTATTCAATTCAAATATATCGTAAAAGGGAACGGAAATATTCTCTTTGTTGGCTGCCGGATAAGGCGCGTCCCCATTTTCCACTGCAGAGAAACCCGAACGCAGGGAAAGGACGGCGAATTTGCCTATCTTGTCACGAAGCAGCAGTGTCAAATGCTGTGTCCGGAAAAACTCTGCCGGAGAAAGCGGCGGTTGCAACTCATATTCGTAGATGTAATCATCATTTTCCGGTATATATAGCCGTGAAGTCTGAAGTAGTCCCACCGCTTCAAGCTTGGATGCCTGCTCTACCAGATATTTACGCCCTTTCTCGCTCGGCTCCAGGCCAAGCGTCATGAACAGCCTCCGTTGCTGTTCAAGCGGCGAATAACCGACCTGTTCACCGGGAAGATGCTGAAACAACAGCCGATACAAGCCAACCGCAAAAGCACCTACCATGGGCTGATATGCTCCTGTAAGCATACGGTCATCCAGGGCGCTAAGTCCAAACTCCCTGTATACGCAGTAGCGATGATGTTCAGTATAATGGTGCAGATTCTTCATGCGCATAGCCTGATCTCCTTCTCCCCAAATGTGTGTTTATCTATTCTATCATAAATGTCTGATCCTCAAATGTTCAAAAACAGGTAAAAAGATGGCCTGTTCTCGCTCCGTTTCGTCCTAGGTCGACATCATTCACGTTTTCGCCGTATTAAGTAAATTTCTAAAATAAAAATGTCGAGTGCCGCTAGAATACTATAAAAGCTGTAGCCGCAGAATACAAGGGAATATCTAAAGAGAATGTTCTCCAGATGTATATGAAGTACAAGTGTACAATAATCCTCCGAATATAAATGAACAGCAAAAAAGCCTTCCCTTTGTACTCGTAAGCGTTTACGACAAAGACAAGACTTTCACGCGATTACAGGCATGCGTTACCTCGTTCCAACAATCTAAAACATTCTGTACCCACCCAAACGTAACTTCTGGATCGTCCAGCCACTGATTACCGCACCAGCCAGTCCAGCGATGCCCGTCATATAGTCCACAAGCTGGAAAGAACCCAGATGTGACATCAGAGACGACGAATGATCCCATAGAGAGTATACAACAACAGGCAGAATTACAATGATGAACAGATAGGAAGGAAACCAGGTGGTCTTCATCAGCATGTTCAGAATGAAACCGATACCAAACATCATAACGAAAAATAATACCATTAATACCAACACAGGTATAAATTGCATCGGGCGACATTCACCTCTTCTTTCACACTTTCGGGTTTCACTTCTGGATAGTAGTTAGTGTACCGCAAAAAATGTGGCGAAGCAACGAACTTTCTGGACAAATTTCCCTATATTTATGTACTGTTCATTTGCCCTTCTCCTTCATGTTGGGATACAATGTAAACGATAAAGCACTCACCCGTCCCTTATAATGCGTGTTCAAAAAGACTGGTTTTCAATTCCGAGAAGATGGAATGAAGTTAGAAATAGAGCAGCGGAGCGTAGATAGAGCTACGTGAGCAGCTACAATGTTTCCTAAGGAAACATACTTCGGAAGCCTCCCACTTATTTCGGCTGAATGCCATATTCGATGCTGATGATGCCACCAGGCATGATTCGTAATCAAAAGCGGACTTTTTGAACAACCTCTTATAGGGATTTGGAAATATACCTTGCAGGAGGAACGAAACCAATGAACGAAGCCGCATCAACACTGGAGGGCTGGTATGCCCTGCATGATTTTCGCTCGATTAACTGGGCCGCCTGGAAAGCAGCAGATGATGAAGAACGTGCTGTAGCACTGGACGAGCTTCAGGAATTCTGGAAAGAATGGAAAGAAGTCGAGGACTCATCCAAAGGAAGTACCGTTGTATATACGGTTGTAGGTCAAAAAGCCGATCTCGTCATGATGCACCTGCGTGAAACGCTGGAAGATCTGAAGGCTGTTGAGAACGCGTTTAACAAAACGATGTTTGCCCAATACACAACGAAGTCTTATTCCTACGTTAGTGTAGTGGAACTGAGCAACTACCTTGGCAAAGAAGGCGAAGACCCGATGCAAAATCCGGAGATTATCGCCCGCCTGAAACCTGTTCTGCCACAACGGCAATACATCTGCTTCTATCCGATGAACAAAAAACGTGAGCTGAATGACAACTGGTACATGCTGTCTATGGACGAGCGTCGTACCATGATGCGCAGTCACGGCATGATTGGTCGCAGCTATGCGGGTAAAGTGAAACAGATTATTACCGGCTCTGTCGGTTTCGACGATTGGGAATGGGGCGTAACGCTATTTGCGGATGATGCACTTCAGTTCAAGAAACTCGTCTATGAGATGCGTTTCGATGAAGTTAGCGCCCGTTATGGCGAATTCGGTTCGTTCTATGTGGGAAGTCTGTTGAACGAAGGTACGTTGGAAGAAATGCTTAAGCTCTAAAATAGTACAACGAACAAAACAATAAAGCACCGCGACATCTCCTTTTAAGGATATTGTCTGCGGTGCTTTATTATCTATCAATATTCTACTACCTCAAGCTTGATTTAGATCTATATTGTTTGAACTATTTATTTACACAAAAACGGAAAGGACAGAAAAAACCTGAAAAAGCGAAGCTACAAGCTTTCTGCAAGAAAGCTACTTCGAAAGCACCCACTTCGCCTAAAAGCTTTCTGAAAGAAAGCTGCATCGGAAGCATATGCTATCACCGGATTTTCCCTTTAACAAAAGGGAATCAAAAAAATCTGGGGCGATTGGAAGGTTATGTCTCTAATCCTCGTCCTCTTCATCAACAGCTTTCAGTGATTCGAGGAATTCGGCTGTGGCCCGGTCACGGTCACGCCCCTTCTCTTTAAGCCGCTCAATCGCGGGCAAAATGAGAATATCCACTTCTTTCTGCACGATGTAGGCCAGATCATATTGATCCTGTTCCTCCAGATAACCACCGACCTGCATCAGGGCGTTGTATCGATCCAGTTCCTCACGCGTTAATAATCCCCGGACCTGAACACTGCAATGTCTCATCCAAAAAACCGCCCTTTCTTCAGGACTAGCGGAATACCACCAATGATGAACAGATAACGCAGATCAACCAGTTTCTTCAATTGAGCCGCTTTCCAGCCCTTGTATTTCTTGCCGCCTACAACAGCAATCGCTTCACCTTTACCCAATGAAGCAACCGTGCCTTTGCTCGTAAATACAAAAGGTTGTGGCTGTTTCTTGCGAATGGATGCCACGACGTTCTTGGCGCAGTTCACACCTTGCTGCATTGCAATCTGGGCTGTTGGCGGATAAGGCCGTCCTTCCGCATTGAAGACCAGTGAATTATCACCGATCACATAGACATGCTCATGTCCAGGAGCACGCAGATAATCATCTACCTTTACACGTCCGCGCATCACTTCAAGACCTGCCTGTTCCAACAGTGAATTACCGCGAATACCGCCCGTCCATACCACTGTGGCAGCATCAAGCTTTTCACCCTCACCCACAATAACCCCATCCGGGAGACACTGTTTGATGGGAACACCAATTTTGAAGGTAACGCCCTTCTTCTTGAGCACATTCATGGCATGTTCTACCAATTCCGGGTCAAATCCAGGCAAGGCCGAAGGCGCTGCCTCTACATTATAGATGTGCACATGTTTTGGATTCACATCGAACTCCTTGCACAGCTGTGGAATACGATCTGCAAGTTCAGCTACGAATTCAACGCCACTGAACCCCGCTCCACCTACGACAAACCGAATACGATTTCGTTTGTTATCGTTTTTGTACATCGCAAATTGATATTCGATGTGTTCTCGGATCAGTCTGACCGAGTTAATACTGCGGATGGTCATGGCGTGATCGAGCATACCCGGAATACCGAAGGTCTCAGGCTCACCGCCTAGTCCAATAATCAGATAATCATAGGATAACGTGCCGTCCTCCAGAATGATCTTCCGATCCTGCAGACGAATCTCCTTGACGGAAGATTTAACCAGATCAATCTTGAACTCATCAATCAGCTTCGAAATAGGGACTCTTGCATGCTCAATGGTATCCGTGCCGGCTGCCGGCATATGTAGATGTGTAGTAATATAATGATAATCATGCCGGTTCACTAATGTGACGTCGGCCTCGTTATAATTCAATTCCTTCTGCAGCCGCTGGGCTGTCAGAATCCCGCCATAGCCCGCGCCGAGGATGACGATTTTGGGAATACTGCTCATGTCTATACCCCTTCCGGTTTCACTTGCATCAGTCCAATCTTGGTTGAGATGCAAAATGCACATACTTACAAATATTGATGAGGTCTTGCCCATTATGACGACAAATGTTAACTTCGCGAATTTATTTAAACGTTTGCATCAATTTCATAACTCATTCCATTGATTCGTTTGCACGCAAGTTATCGATTCAAGTTGTGAAATTAACCACAAGATTCTATAAAACACGGGATCTGTGTTCATATTACATATTGACTCTAAATTAGACAAAAAAACACATAGTACAGGTCAAGGATATCTGTATTTCTAGTAAAGATCAAGGTTTTTTTTGTTATTTTTCATAACCTTTCATTTCCAATTTCATCCTATTCTCATCTGATCTTCATCAATTGTTCCTAGATTCGTGACGCCGCTAACTTTGCAACCCTGAATACACCGTTTATAATAGGAAAGACAGTTCAGTACCAATGCCGGTTCCGATACGAGCCTGCACATTTTTCCTGTTAACTACCTATTAAAATATGAAAGGTGTTGTTGATTCTTGACTGCACAGAATTCCAGTCATGATATGACTGATTTACTTATTATCGGTGGAGGCCCTGCGGGTCTGTTCGCCGCATTTTACGGTGGGATGCGTCAGGCATCCGTTACACTGGTTGAAAGTATGCCACAGCTTGGCGGACAGCTTGCCGCTCTTTACCCGGAGAAATACATCTATGATGTAGCCGGATTCCCGAAAGTAACTGCTCAGGAACTGGTGAATAACCTGGTTGAGCAAATGAGTCATTTTAACCCGAATATCCGCCTTGAGGAAAAGGTTGTATCGGTGGAGAAAAAGGATGAGCAACATTTCATCGTGAAGACGGATGAGAATGAATATCATGCCAAAGCCGTCATTATTACGGCTGGTGTAGGTGCATTCGAACCACGTCGCCTGGAGCTTGAAGGTGCTGCCAAGTTCGAGAAGAGCAACCTGCACTACTTCATCAGTGATCTGAATGCCTTTGCTGGCAAAAAGGTACTGATCAGTGGCGGCGGTGACTCTGCGGTAGACTGGGCACTCATGCTCGAGCCCATCGCTGAGCAAGTGACGTTGATCCATCGCCGGGACAAGTTCCGTGCGCATGAGCACAGTGTCGAAAATCTGATGAATTCCAAGGTGAATGTCGTTACACCGACCGAAATCACGGAACTTCATGGGGATGACACCATAACCAAGGTAACCCTTGCCCATGTAAAAACCAAAGAAACTCAGGAAATCGAAGTAGATGACGTGATCGTTAACTTCGGATTTGTCTCTTCTCTCGGACCCATTGCCGAGTGGGGTATCGAAATTGAGAGTAACTCCATCGTTGTTGATTCCCGCATGGAAACATCCATTCCAGGGATCTTCGCTGCCGGGGATATTACAACATACCCGGGTAAACTGAAGCTGATCGCTGTCGGATTCGGCGAAGCCCCAACAGCAGTTAATAATGCAAAGGTATACTTCGATCCGGACGCCAAGTTGTCTCCAGGGCACAGCAGTAACATGAAACGCTAGTTCGCTGAAATAACATATTTTGATACAAAAAAGGGTATCTTACTCCTGAGTGAATCCATATCAGGAGGGATACCCTTGTCTTATATATGCCCGCTGTGTAACGGTCTGGTTGTACCGGAGCAGGCTTGCCCCCACTGCCTTCAGGGACTGTTAGAATGCGGCAAATTGGACGACTACACCGGACCATACAGCCCCTACGTATTCCAATCCTCCTCTGACACGGCAGACGAAGTCGAAAACGTTTGCAATCATGTGATGTACTGTCCCCATTGTCAGACGAGCACGCCATGGGCTGTCTCACTATGGGACTTGTCCGGAAACCTGTAACATTGCCTGCAATGAGGATCTCTAGTGAAGAATGGCAGATACGTCGGTACCCAGTTTGCGCTTATGGATTTCTGCCAACAGCAGTGCGATGAAATCTCGTTCGAGATTCAACTCAATCGCTTTATGGTAGGAATCCAACAACATCTCATCGGATAACATAGCCATTTCCCGCCACAACCTTTCCTTTTTTTTCCTCAAAACTATCATATCAGAGATTCATATAGAGAACAAGCGTTCTTGTTATCCACAATGATATGTGGAAATCCTGTGCATAGTTTGTTGATAAATGGAAAAAATGTAGAGTAATCAACGTGTATAGTGTGGACAATATTTATGCACAGGCATGTTGTACTACTATCAGAACGTTTATCTGCGTATTTTTTTTGGAATAAATTCATAGTTTCAAGACTTGTTGCGAGTAAATTACCCAGTAATGTAAAATTTCAAACCTTTTTCAACCCATTTTCTTCTATATATTATCGGTTTTTCTTGGATTTTCTTGAGCTTTCCCATTCATTTTCTATTGAGGTCTGGTATTCACTTCCAAAATCCAGATCTTGCCTGAATAATCCAGTCCATAATCAAATCCAAGCTGACCTACACCAGGGAACTGCCGTTCCATAATGTACGTGCATGTCAGTGTAAGTGAACGCATCTCCCTGCGTTTGTGCCGACCAGATATATGGGGCAGGGATAAACCGAGAGCTCGCCTTCCTGATAACATGGTGCCACCCTTGCTCAGATTCGTTACACAGAGCCCGGGACGAGCGAGACGTCCAACCAAGGAACGGAATACCCAGCCTCGATCGGTTTTGACAACTTTGACTCTGTAATCAACAGGTCTCCCTTGAATCGTTGCCAGATGAATGCCTTGCTGGATCAAGTACCTGCGTCTAGCCTTTACACGCACCAGAGAGCGATACATCTGGCTGAAACTGGCGAAAGAACGTGTCGTTTTCATATGGGTGTATCGATAAGCCCCACCGCTCGCCGATACCCGGATGACACCATAACCTCCGCCTCCTACAATAGGTTTGACATACACCATTCCATAACGACTGAGCATGTGCAGCAGATTACCCGAGTTGAATGCCTTGGTCTGTGGAATATGGACCGCGGCTACCGGGTATTTCATCAATGCCGCTGTCTTCCGCCATTTGCTTGCAAGCTGTCTCGACATGGGTTGATCTCCTTCCTTGAAACAATAGTCCTTCCTTATACATACTCAACAGAAGCCTTGCTTTCTTGGATGTCTGTCCACGGCAGGGGCCCCTTTTCCATGAAACTTGTCCCAGGGTGATGGCGGAAACGGGAACAAGCGCCCGGTTTGCTTTTCAAACAAGTCAATCTGTCGTATGCTACTAAGGAACGGCTTGGAAGGGCTTAAATATGAGGATCTAAGGAGCGTTTAGAACAAATGGAAGCATTTTTCAAATCACTTTATGGCGTAGCCTATTTTGCAATGTCGATCGTTCTGGTAGCCGTTACGGTACTTCTCTTTGTCACAGGTATTCGACTGTTTATTCAAAAGCGCAATCGCGGCTTTGCCGTGAGTTGTCTTATATTTGCCTGTTTCATCGTCTTTATCATTGTTGTTATGTTAACTACGCCCTTCTCTGCCACACCGCCGGGTTCACCGGAAGCCATGGCTGCCCTTCTTCACTTCGGGTAGTTGAACCTCTGTAGAAGGAGATGCTTATGACACGTACTAATGAAACCTTAGGAATTATTGATATCGGCTCAAACTCCATTCGTCTAGTTATCTATGAACTGGATCAGGACGCAGCCTATCGCATCATTCATGAAGACAAATACGCCGCTCGTCTGAGCAGCGTTGTTGAGCCGGATGGTACCATCCTTCGCCATTCTTTGGATAAAGCCATCACCATCTTGCGTCAATTCAAAGCGACCTGTGAAGCGTATCAGACCAAACTGATCCGTGCAGCAGCTACGGCAGCCATTCGTAATGCAAGCAATGTCCTGCAGATTATCGAATGGCTGGAGACAGAGACGGGGCTTACCATTGAATGTGTATCCGGAGATCGGGAAGCCTATTACGGTTTCCTTGGTGTTACTCAATCCATTGATCTGGCAGACGGTTTCGTCGTAGATATTGGAGGCGGCAGCACGGAGATCACAGTCTTTCGGGATCGGAAGAGGTTACATAGCATTTCCCTCCCCATTGGTGCAGTGAATTCACATGCCCGTTATGGGGGTGAAGACCAGTGGAGCGAAGCGAATGCGAATGCATTGTGCAATGAAGTCATTCAAGCTCTTCGTGGACAGGATTGGATTCATGAGCATCCTGGACTGCCACTCATTGGACTTGGCGGAACGATGCGTACACTCGCCAAAGTGGAGCAGAAACGAACCCAGTATTCGTTGCCTGTCACCCATCATTATGAGATCAGTGAGCAAGCAATGGAGAACATCGCTCGCTCCCTGCCACATCTCACCTCGGCACAGCGCAAAAAGGTGCCTGGACTCGCTAAAGATCGCGCAGACATCATTGTGCCCGGCGTACTGATCCTACGAACCGTCTTCCAGTTAATACAGGGAGATCGTTATGTGGTTAGTGGTGCGGGTCTACGAGACGGGTTGTTGCGTGATTATATGGCTGGAGGTCAGCCGGTCGTTCCGGACGCGCTGAAGGACAGCATCCGCAACTTTATCCATTTCGGTCCGCCTATTCCAGAGAAACGTCTGCAACGGATTCATCAGGATGCGGTTACCCTGTATACTGCACTACAAGGCACTGCTCCTGATGAGGCAGATGCCCGAATCCTGTATGCGTCCTCCATGCTGCACATGGCAGGTAAGCAGATTAACTATTTCCGTTATACACAGCACTCGGCCTATTGGATTATGAATGCAAGCATCTATGGACTTTCTCACCGAGAGACGATCCTCAGTGCCAGCGCGGCCGATTATCATCCAAAAAAAAGAACGCCCCAACTGCTGAATAAGCACCGGGACATTCTGAAAAACTCGGATGAGCGACATGCTCATCGTATAGGCTCTCTGCTGCGCGTAGCCGAAGCCATTAATCGATCGGAGAGCATCGCTGCGATCGAAGCAACCAAAGAAAACGACTCGCTGCAGGTGCAGTTCACCTGTACAGCAGAGCCGTTACTGGAACTTGATGGCCTGGAAGAGGCCGTCAAGGATCTGCAGGAAGCCTGGGGAGTTACGTTATCGTACTCCATTCAGCAGGTTTCCAAGGGATAATTCCCATAGCCTCCGTCTGACTTCTCAGCGGGGGCTTTTCATTTTTTACAAATACATAATTGCCACCAGGCATAAGCTCTCTGGCTTTGACATTATCATTAAGGGACAGATTAAGAATATCGACCAGCATCTTCTTCAGCTCTGGATCGAACACGGGACACATCAGTTCAATTCTTCGATTCAGGTTACGTGTCATCCAGTCTGCACTGGAGATGAATACATCCGGGTTGCCGCTATTTTCAAAATAAAACAACCGTGAATGCTCCAGAAAACGATCCACTATGCTAATGACCCGAATATTCTCACTGAGCCCCTCTACCCCCGGACGCAGACAGCATACGCCACGCACGATCAGATCGATCTGCACACCGGCTTGAGAAGCCTCGTACAACTCATCAATCATATCCTGATGGGATAAGGAATTGATCTTTGCAATGATTCTGGAAGGTTTGCCTTTCAGGGCGTGTTCCGTTTCTCGACGAATCAGTGCGAACAGCTCATCCTTCATACCATCCGGAGCTACGCGGAACGCCTGCAATGCCTTCGGACCGGAATATCCGGTAATCTCATTGAACAACTCGGATGCATCTTCCCCAATAATCGGATTGGAGGTGAACAGACCTACGTCCGTATAGACTTTGGCTGTACTCTCATTATAGTTACCGGTTCCTACATGAACATAACGTCTCAGCCCCTGCTGTTCCCTGCGTACGACAAGAATGATTTTGGCATGTGTCTTGAGTCCAACCAGTCCATAAACCACGTGACAACCGGCCTTCTCCAGCTTACGTGCCCAAGCAATGTTACGCTCTTCATCAAACCGGGCTTTCAGTTCCACCACCACTGTGACCTGCTTACCACTCTCAGCCGCAAGTGCAAGTGCCGGAATAAGGCGTGAATCGCCATTGACCCGATATAATGTCATCTTGATAGCCAGAACTCTTGGATCTTCCGAAGCCTCCAATATAAAATCAGTGACCGGTTCAAACGATTCATACGGATGATGCACCAGTACATCGCGTTTGCGCAGCAGCTCAAAATGACTTTCTCTTGGCAGAAACTCCGGTGGATAGACTGGCTTTACCGGACTGTATTTCAGATGTGAGAAACTTTCCAGACTGTCCACGAATCCCGCCAGAAAACTCAGATCAAGTGGGCCATCCATTTCGTACACGGGGTCCTGAATATCGAATTCATCCTGCAATTCCAATAAGGCATCCGGACGAAAATCCTTGCAGACTTCCAGTCGAACAGGAGCGCCTCTGCGTCTGCGCCGTAATTCTTTTTCAATAGCCTCAAGCAGATCTTCCGCTTCCTCTTCATTAATAAACAGATCCGCATTGCGGGTCACCCGGAATTCCTGTGCAGCAAGCGAGATATAACCGCTAAAGAGTGTATGAATATGATGTTTGATGAGGTCCTCAATCAGGATGAACGTTTTCTTTTTGCTATTCGCCCGAATGGGAGCCTGAACTACCCGCGGCAGATTGGAAGGTACCTGAACAATAGCCATAAACGGCTCACCCTCTTGTTCCCCTTCCTTCTGCAGCATTACGGACAGATAGACCGACTTGTTGTGTACCAATGGGAACGGACGGCTCTGGTCAATCGCCATCGGTGTGAGTACCGGGAAAATAATATCATGAAAGTACTGGTCCATTGCGCGCTGTTGTGTCACATTAAGATCTGTATATTCCTGAATGTTTACGCCTTTTTTGGCGAGTAGACGAATGAGTTCACGATACGTTTTATACTGTTCGGCGACCATGGTCCCGGTTCGTTTGATCAATCTGCGGTACAATCCCGAAGGCGTGTATCCTGTAAAATCCTTTTGCGTGAATCCGGCCTTGATCTTCTCTTTCGTCTCTGCCACCCTTACACTGACGAACTCGTCCAGATTACTAGCGACAATGCCGAGAAATCTCATGCGTTCCAGCAGAGGCGTTGTTGGATCCTGGGCCTCCTGAAGTACGCGCCGATTAAATTCAACCCAACTCAAATCACGATTAACGTAGTTGCCTGTTTTGACGTCTCTATGCATGTATGGCCTCCGAATGTGTTGCATATCTATACTTGGTTAGAAGTTCTCCTGTAATTGTACTATTCGTAATCAACATCAAGCGTCAGCGCAGTGTAAACGCTACGTAAAATTTATGTAAATGATACCTCATGGCCGCAACTTTTTCCATCCCTTTACAAAGGTCAATAGACAGAGTAAAGTGAAGTACAGTGTGATTTGGTCCGGTTGCTTGTTCTCATTCCAAATATATTTGATTAAAGGAGTATATAATGAAATCCAACAAACCTAGAACGTTACAAAAAAATATAGAGTTTTTCACGGCGGCACTATCGCAATGTATGGTAAGCGCATGGCAGGAAGACCCGGCTGGCGTCTATTGCGAGGTCGGTTGTGGCATTGTAGAGCGGATCAGTGAAGACAGTGTACGCATCCGAAACAATGACGGAACGAAGAGTCATTATGCACGAGATATCACGATGTTCCAGACTGAAAAATAATTTTGCATAAATACGTAAAAAAGACTAGCTTTCCGAAACAAGGTGTTGTATACTCTTGCCACAAGGAAAGGAGGTGCGTCAACATTTCTAATGTCATGTTGAACGTGTCCCTTACCCGATCCACTAGCTCAAATTAAATGAGTCTGGTGGAGGCGCGGGATACGGATCAATGTTTCAAAAAGCGCCACGGGTAGAAAAGCCGTCTTCGGACGGCTTTTTGTTTTCTCTTTTTCTGTAGAGAGGTTGAGAAAACACCCAAAATATTGGAAATAGACCCTTTAGTAGCGTAAACCAAGATGGATATAATTAGGATGCAACTCAACCAAAATCCGAGGAGGCATCTTGTAATGTTCAAAAATGTAAGGGGTTTCAAGACATCCATCATGTTGGCTTTTGTTTTGTTATTCACCTCCATCCTGTTACCCGCAGGTCAGCATGCCAGCGCAGCACCAAGTTTCGCCAAAGGAGCCGACATCAGTTGGGTTCCCGGAATGGAAGCCCAAGGCTACAAATGGAAAGATAAAAACGGGGTACAGCGCGACATCATTGATATTTTGAAAAACGACTATCAAATCAACTCCGTTCGCATTCGGGTCTTTGTTAATCCTTCGAATGACTATGGGAACGGTTACATGAATAAGGATCGTGCGGCTACACTCGCACAACGTGCCAAGAATGCCGGCATGAGTGTAATGCTCACCCTGCACTACAGCGATTCCTGGGCAGACCCTGGTCAACAAACTAAACCTGCTGCCTGGAAAAACTATACCTTCCAACAGCTCATGGATGCAGTGTGGAATCACACACGTGATGTCATGACGGCGATGCAAAGCAAAGGCGTTACCCCGGACTGGGTACAGATCGGGAATGAAACAAGCAACGGCATGTTATGGGAAGATGGCAAAGCATCCACCAACATGAAAAACTATGCGTGGCTGGTGAACACGGGCCATAATGCAGTGAAATCCCTGAGCAGCGGAACCAAAACCATTGTGCATCTGGCAGGTGGAGATGATAACGCCCTCTATGTATGGAATATTGGTGGTCTGATTAATAACGGAGCTAACTTTGACATGATTGCCATGTCCCTCTATCCTTCAGCTTCCGGCTGGAACACCGCTGTGACAAATACGGTAAACAACGCCAAGGATATGATCAACCGTTATGGTAAAGAGATCATGATCTCCGAAATTGGCATGGACAATAACCAGGCTGCAGCTGGTAAAAGTTTTGTTGCCGCGATGAAAAATCAAATCCGCAATCTGCCAAATGGCAAAGGTAAAGGTGTATTCTACTGGGAGCCTCAGGCTACACCAGGATACAACGGTGGCTACGGCAAAGGCGCATGGCAGTCCAACATGATGCCAACGGCGGTCATGGAAGGATTTATTGACTAGAACACGGAGAGGTTAGAAGTTTGGATGGGAGCAGTGGTGGCGATCCGGTGGCGGATCGTTCTTATGATCGCTGTTATCCCCAGATTTTATGAATTCCCCTTATAGGGGGAAAATCCGGGGATAGCTTATGCTTCCGATGCAGCTTTCTTGCAGAAAGCTTTCAGGCGAACGCTCCGCTTCTTCAGAATCGATTCCGCCCCCTCCACTACGTTGCTGCTTCTATGAGGCACTTCTAAAACCGTGTGTAGGCAAATGGATTAAGTATAGTAAGGTAAAACAAGGGCAGAAGGCGCTATTCCGGTGGGAGTAGCGCCTTTTTGTGATGAAGTGCGTTGAGGTTGCAGCGTGGTGGGCGTTCCGGGGGCGGATCGTTCTTATAATCGCTGTTATCCCCAGATTTTTATGAATTCCCCTTATAGGGGGAAAATCTGGGGATAGCTTATGCTTCCGATGCAGCTTTCTTGCAGAAAGCTTTCAGGCGAACGCTCCGCTTCTTCAGAATCGATTCCGCCCCCTCCACTACGTTGCTGCTTCTATGAGGCACTTCTAAAACAGTTTCGCGATCAATCGAGGAGGGGTGCACACTCAGGCTGGAGACTGATGTTCTTTTGGCTTACATATGAATATAATAAGTCTATTGAGATAACACATAGGATCAACTTCTTATTGGAGCGGGGGAAAATGGATGAGTTTTTTAAAAGGGATAGGTCAATTGGCTGGGGAAGTTACCGGAAAAGTGTTGGGTGGCAGCGTGAGGGTTGTTGGTGAGATCGCAGGTAGCCCCTTTATCAAAGAAATCGGGAACGGCGTAGAGAAAGCTACGATCAATACAGGCAAGACCGTTGGGCAACTGGCTAGCGGGACATATGATCTGGCCAGTGGTGCAATTCGAAAAGACGATACTGCCATAGACGCAGGGCTTGCCGATATTGGAGGTGCTGTAACCACTACGGCAAAAGGTGTAGCGATATCAGCTAAGTATGTATATAACAGCGGTAAAGATGTTGTTGTGGGCATGAAAGAGGAAGATAAGGACAGAGTCAAGCTTGGTGCCAAGAATCTTTTAGCTGCTGCTGCGGTAACAACCCTCGCTGTCGGTGTCATTGATGCAGTGGATGGGCCTGAAGGTATGGATACGTAGGAATCCGGATTAGATCACCAATAACACGACAACTGCAGAAACACAACTTAGCAGAGCTACAAAAATATGTAGACAACTAAATGAGATTTTTTCAAGAACAATTCGCTGTTTCTTCTGGATAAAGCACGAGTAGACAAACACTGTCACCACAATGGGCAGATATAAATGAAGATCAGGACCATCCGTGCTCGGGAGCAATTTATTAATATATCCACCTATCGTTTCGTTGAGCATCATAAACCCATATATAATACCGATTATCGCTGAAATAGAAAACTGAAATAATGTTTGAACTACATCATTCCTTTTAAAGAACAAGCCACCTTTACGGCACAGGTCATTGACCATAATATATCTGTTGCCTCCTCGTTTTTGATTACTCTTTTTAGTTGTTACTCCTGTATTTTACCATAATGTTGATCAGCTTCCTTTTTGTTTTTTTAAGCTATCGTTCCTCATAAATAAACAAAAAAATGGCCCTGTCCACCTTATTGGCAGACAGGGCAACTATGGTGATACCAGGATAGCTCTATCTTCAGCTTACCTTAGCAAGTCGCATGGCACGCATCGATGCGGTTGCATATACGATAAGCGCAATCCAGATCAGCGCGAAACCAACGAGCAGAACTGGCGAGACCGTTTCCTTGAACACAAACACGCTTAGGATCAGCATGATTGTCGGCCCAATATACTGTACAAAACCGAGTGTGGACAACGACATCCGAGCTGCCGCCCGTGCAAAGAACAACAGCGGCAGTGCCGTCACCACGCCGGCTAGAAGTAATTCGATGAACATGGGTGCAGGCAGCGTCCATGCCGTTGCTTTTCCCACTATGGCCAAGTAGATCCAGTAGCCTAGTGCGATGGGCAGAACTACAGCGGTCTCCGAAAATAAGCCCACAGAAGCGTCTTGCTTAATCTTCTTCTTCGCCAGACCGTACAAGCCGAACGACACAGCCAGCGAAATCGCAACCCATGGGAAACGCCCGTAGTCGATGGCAATGATAAGCACCGCGACACCAGCGATGGCAATCGCGAGCCATTGTCCACGGTTTGGCTTTTCATGAAGGAAGACAACCGCCAGCAGCACATTCAGTAACGGGTTCAAATAATAGCCCAGACTTGTCTCAACCACATGACCGTTGTTAACTGCCCAGATAAAGATCAGCCAGTTAATAGCAATTAGCAGCCCACTCGCGGTAAGTGACAGCAGCGTCGAACGACTGGTCAGAATGCGCTTCATGTCACCCCAACGACGTTGGACGGCCACGAAAATTCCCATAAAGACAAATGACCAGACTACTCGGTGCGATAAAATCTCGCCTGCCGGTACATTTTCAAACAGCTTCCAATACAGCGGGAGAACCCCCCACATGATATACGCAATGATTGCGTTGATTAATCCATTATTCATAACGATATCCCCTCTTATTGCTCTAATGTCTCAACGGATTATACGCCTCCATCCTCGTTTAAGTAAAGGGGTAATAGGTCCTGCAAGCTGCCATACTCTCGTTCAGCAGACTATTCTTTGAGCAAAAGTTTCACTTTAATACAGCGAGATTATACTTTTCCCTGTTTCTTTCTTACTAACATAAAGAGGAGAAAGATCGCCGCTAATACGACTATACCTACGATATACATATCAATATCTTGCTCAAACATAAACCACATTTTGTGTTCTAGGTTTACTTGTTGTTTGGGTGGATATCCTTCCCCGAATAGTTCAGTTGCTTGATTAATATTGTTCATTTCGATGGTCGAACTGCACGGACTACTGCTCAACTCACCATTTGCCTCACTAAAGTAGATTAAGTATTTGTTACCTTCCTTGAAATCAAACCCCCAAGTATAGTTCGTTCCGATAATTAGTTGAGAGTCAACTTCAGTATTCCAACTCCTCTCAGCTTCCACTAAAATATATCTAATTTTCTCTTTTGTGCCCGTAAACCCCTCTTGCTTTAAGTCCACCTTTAATTGCTTTACTTCTCCATAAACAGCTCCAGTAGCTCTTTCTAACTCTTCTTGGGGACTTCCCGATTCGGCACATGATAAAGCGTTAACATCTTGCGCATTTGAGATAAAAAACACGACAGAGAAACAAAATATTAACGCGAGTATACGAAGCTTCAGTTTTCCCACCTTCTTCTCATCATCTTAATTCGTACATCTTTATTGACCTGTCTATAAGGGATAATGTTGCATTTTTCTTACAGCAAATTCTTTCGTCCGTTAGCTTGGACTTTCAGGTACCGTATTTCTTTTTCCATTCTTCACTCCATTTTTTAAAACTTTTCCCCGTTACTTCTTCCAATGTTTTTCCATCCAACGAATATAGTGCTCCATCTATTGCTGCATTTGGGAAGGAAGTCCCCCCTATAACTTTGCCACCACTAAGCATTATTGAAATTTTGGTTTTAGTATCGTAAAGCTTTTCCAAAGGATGGCTAGTTACTGTAAAGCTATATACCGCTATCTCCATTCCAAAGTACTGCTCCGGTTCTACTTTTTGGACTCCCCATGTCTGTCTATATGGTATCGTTTCTGTCATCCCGTAGAGTAGTTTGTCTTTGTGTAACGTGTACTTCTGAACTTGACCATCGTACGAAAAAATTTTATAACCTTGTGCCTTAACATATTCTGTCGCAGTCTTTTGATCACCGGTTACCACAGACTCATCTGCACCCAACCTCTTAACCTCATTATTACATCCAGCAATGATACAAAAAACTAGCCCCAATAAAATAATGATAGGTTTAAAATACACTACATTCCCCTCCACAACGCGCAGTAGTTATTCCTCATTTAGCAAACTAAATAAATCTTAAGATCAAAAAGCAGCCGACCCTTTTGATCAACTGCAGAATAGTGTTCATTTCTTTAACGTTTCTTGGTAACGTCACCTTGGATCTATGTTGGTTATTTTCACTCTCCTCCAACATGAAATACACCAATGACGGTTTCACCATCCTTGTCATACAGTGGAATATCATAACCATCTGGTGATCTGTTGTTCTGCATTGCAATAGCTTCTTCAGGTGTATTAGGTAGCTCGCCTTCCATGTCTTTTTTCAGCAGATATCCTTCTGTACCATCCACACCAATAGCCAAAATTAAGTCAGGTTTTGTTTCTAGAGAAGTCGCATATATGGCAGAGCCATATGTCTGTCCATTCTTATTTTTCGGATAGAGAGAATTGATGTGAATTTGATTCATCGCATTTTTAACATTTGCATACTGGGATAACCCCGAATCACTCGATTCACTAATCATTAAAACCACAAAGATCAATAGTATAATTCCTTTAGAATACATTTTCACAACTGTTCACTCCCTTATACTTTTAAGCTCGCAGAAATTCCGATTAAGAGAAGTAGTCCTCATATAATCGCATTCCAATTCCATATTTAGAATAATATAACATAGATTCAAAGGAGTAGTTGGACATTGAACGATAATAATCTAACCTGCCTAACCTTTATTGCAGAACATCCTTCTTCGATAACCTAAAAAACGGACACCGATCTGTGAAGATCAGCGTCCGTTTATATGTTCAATATGATAATTTAAAAGTGTTATTTCACTTCGCCAACAACGGTAAAGCGCTCGTTTTGATGTTGCGGATTCTCGATCTCATCCACCAAAGCAATCGCATAGTCTGCATAACTGATGTAGCTGTTGCCTTCGCTGTTGACCAGAATTACATCGTTACCAGCTTGATATTTACCTGTGCGTACACCTTCTGGATTAAAGAAACCAGCCGGGCTCAGGAATGTCCATTGAATACCAGAGGATGCTTGCAGATCCTGCAAGTTCTGACCTTGGTTCGTTGCAGTTGCTTTGTAAGCATCAGGGAATCCAGGGGATTCAAAGACACGCAATGTTTTGGACTCGTCTGTGAACAGACTTCCTGCTCCACCCACGACGATCAGACGAGTGTTTGGTGCATCTTTCAGGATGTTGATCAACGCTTGTCCTACTTCCACATGCAGGTTTTCTTTACCCGCTGGTGCACCAAATGCATTTACAACCACATCGAACGCTTTAACATCTTCAGCTGTAAGATCGAATACATCTTTCTCCAGCGTATTCAAGCTTTTATCTTCCAGTTTGGATGCATTACGAACGATCGCCGTCACTTCATGCCCTCTGTCTGCTGCTTCTTTCAAAATTACACTTCCTGCTTTGCCTGTTGCACCAATGATTGCAATGTTCATCATGATCTCTCCTTTAAATTATCAATATAGTTTATGTTTGAAATTCATATTGTAACTATAGTTGTTACAACTATGTTTGTCAACCATACAACTTTCAGTACACGCAAAAAAGCCCCTGATATCATGCCCGTGCGAAACGGATACAATTCAGAGGCTATCTATTAAAGGGATTGCAAACTGCTAAGTTTAAAACAAGATTGGGAAACCGCTGTACAACTCAGTTTCTTAACAATCCTTATCCGGCACACCCGCATCTTCCTTCGTACGGAAAGAAGATCCACAACCACAAGTAGCTACCGCGTTCGGGTTATGAATGGTGAATCTACGCTAGGCTATTCGGAAGGCTTAACGCCCGTCACTACGCGGTTTCTCGGTTACGACCGGGATTGTGAATCCGCACGACTACTTGTTAATCACGCGCCACTATGACGCATAATCTCGTTAACCGCATTCTACCCTAATAGAACCGGAGAAGTCAACGCAGTACAAATGAAATTATAAGAGAGCGCGAGTATACGGTAGATAATGAACATTGTATATTTATTTACATGTAAATATATTACATAAAAGTTTTTCCTGTTGATTAACGTTGTTTCTTCCTGATTAACTCTGATCACACATTTTACTGACTTTTAGATTATGCTCGAAAATGGAAAATCGCCAAATTTGACATTTTACCGTTTTCACTAGTCCGATTATAATTTGGGGTAATTATCCAAATCACAGGAAAATGGAGTTATTCGTTATTATCTTAAGATCCGGTCAGATTTTGAAGTGATTTCACCTTAATGTCCTATAGGTTTTATATCAAAAATTGCGCGTAATCTACTTTGTAGAAAGCATACTAAATTTACTATAATTAAGAGGCAGAAAGGGGAAAGTTAAACCAAGCTTTGAAGGGAATGAATACCTAATTCACAGTAAACTTAAATTGTCAACAGTTTTTAGTCGGCTACTAAAAGAGCTTTTCACTTTATGTTCCCGAAGTTAAACTATGTATATACTTTCGAAATGGAGGTGATGAGATGAGCACGTACGAAGCACTTACGATTATGTTGCAGTTTGGATTAGTCATAATTGGTCTACTTAATTTGACACAAAAAAAGAGGTAGCACCCCCGCCAAGAGCTGCTACCACGATGATTTTTTCAATATTTATCATAACGCTTATTGTAGATGCCTGCAAGGTCCACACAGACGCAACTCTCTCTTGAGACTGCGTCTATCCACTACATATACCATGAAGCTAACTTCAGACGATTGTGCACGGTTTAGATTAATAAACCCCGTAAGATAATTTTGCCGTCTGGATCTAGTTATAACCTGATTTGGTAGTCCGCGGAGGGGTCCTTGGGGTAGTGCCATCCTGAACCCGTCACTTCCTCACCTTCCGCATAAATATACAGTTATGTACGATTGTGGATATGTGATCATCAATCCCTCGTACACTCCGTAAACCCGCGCCACTGCTGCGTTACCTATCCATATGTATAATACCGCGTTATTCATTGCATATACATTTCCAGTCTTATACGCATACAAACCGCATAGCCGCGCAGACTAATGGCGTATATCGGCCGTAACCTACTGGCAGTTTATGCAGCCGGTCATCCGCGCAGTATGCATCGATTATGCATCGTAAACCCCGTGAGTTTCCGGAGGGGCCGTCCGCCAGGCGCCCCGTGCAGGTAATGTCGCCCTTTGTCCAGTAATAGGACGTTAAGTACTTCGCCATAAACGCAGAAAAAGCCGCGCCACCGTAGCGTTTAACCACGATGACACGGCCAATTCGTTAATTGTACGTTAGTTTACACGCGTCCGACTGCGTCAAAGAACCACGTCATATCATACGCGGATCTCAGGCGTAATCGATCGCGTGTTGTCCTCCTCCACTCTCGTTCAATTCGCGTCAATACCTTACGTAGCTCCCTATCGAAGTCTTTACGCTTGCGCCACCGATGCAGCGTACGACGATCTATCCCGATGCTATCCGCAATCTCACCGTAACTCAAGCTGCCATCCACAAGCAACGCAATTGCCCGATAATGGCGCGCATCAAGCTCAGCGACGGGCCTCCCTTTCTGCTTACTCCTTCTCATGTTGACGCCCCTTTATCGCTTCAATCCGCTGTCTCAACGCCTCGATGTCGGTAGTCTGCGGACTTGTCTGCGTCTGTACTTCGACTTTATCCGTTAACATGCCGTGTACCTGTAGCGCTAACTTCGCCATGGCCGCGGATTTGTCTTCGAGCGCCATCCGTGTTAGTGCGCCAACGAGCTCCGGCAGCTCTCCAACGTTATTACGGACAATCTGCCCCTTGAGCTCCGCAATGAACTCCGGATCTTTCTGCCACGCGTAGATAGTTGAGCGGCTCACTCCTATCTCTTCGGCAATTTTGTCAACGGAAGGACGCTCCGCTTTCGGAAGTGATAAGTGTTGAATGGCCGTGTACTGTCCTGCTGTTAGAGATCTCATATGTCCTTCTTCCCCTTTCTCTTCATAACGTACACAACAAAAAGACGAGCCGAAGCCCGCCCGGTGTGTTACATCGCCAAATCACGCGCTAATCTGCCAACGAACGTATCGTAGTCCATCCCGTTCGAGATAGTAACGCTCTGTATAACGATACTTGGCGCAGTTTTACCGCCTGTACCATTGGTGCGATAATCACGCGCCTCTTGCGAAGTGAGTACCATTTCATCTTGGTGAAGTCGCGCAGGGTAATTGTTGTATGGGACGCGATCAAGTCCGCCGGAGTAGCCCAACGTAGCGTTTGACAGGCCTCCTGATTTCCCTCCGGCTGAACCGACTCCACCAAACTCTTTCACAATTTCGAGCTCCTCGGTTGAGGTAAGCGTTTTGTTGGCTACGCTTTTTATATCAGTTGAGAAGAACTCCTTAATACCCGCGTTACTCCAGATACCTTCAAGAATAGATGCACCGACCTGGACACCGATCTTAGTCGCAGCATCAAGAATAGGCTTAGAGGCTTTCAACGCATTGCCCAACGTGTCTACCATCTTACTTGCCATATTCTTGATAATACCCGACCCAGATGAGTCATACCAAGCTTGGAAGTCTGCTGCCAGGGTATCAAAGACGTATTTAATCTTGGCCTCGATATCGGGCAGTGCTTTGAACTCCTCGTTGTTAAAAAAGTTATCTTGGAGATATGCCGTAGCCTTCTGGACCGCATTAACCGCGCCATTCACGAGCCCACCGAACGCATCCACACCCCAATCTTTAAGTGCGGCAAATTGTGGCCCCTTCAACCATGCGTTAAACTCCGCTAGAACCGGCTTGAGACTCGTTAGTGCCTCCGTACCCATCTCCCGGAACGCACGGTTAACGCCTCCGATTGCTGTGCGCCACTGTCCCATTGCAGTCTTAGATTGCGCGTCTATCAAATCGTTTGTAGCTCCGAGTTGGTCCAAGAACTTGTCGAGTTGGTCGAGTTGGTCATTGAGAGGTAGATTTTTGATCTTATTCAACGCAGAACGAGGCAGCTCGAAACGCTCCACGAGTGACACGGCATCGCCGGAGAAGAATTCCTTTAAGGCATAGGCTGCACCGGTTATTCCTTGCTCCGGGTCGATCGCTCCCAGACGTTCCGCGAGGTTAGTGGCGCGCTCAAGTTGTCGTAGATCCTTCGTAGTTGGTACGAAAGACTTACCTACGTCTAGGAAATCGTCCATGGAGTATTGACTTACGTCTGCTCTTTCTCCCAGGTAATTCAAGAATTTATCGACGTTTTGCTCTGCTTCTTTTCCAAACATTGCGGACAGGGTGATCTCCCGCATCTCGAACTGAGCGGCCGCTTCAATCGTTTTTGAGAGGAATTTGTCTGCGGTGTTTATTGCTGCAATCGCGGCTCCAATGCCGGTAACTGCCCCCGCAGCCTTTGCTGCAGATGCTCCGAAACTCAAAAGGCCCGAGCTCATGTTCCGCAGGGGCCGCGTAGCATTGTCGATAATACGCATATGTCCTACAATGTCAAAGCTCAAGTCCGGGCACCTCCTTCATCGCCGCAACTACGCGCGCTCCTGTCTTCACAGTCTTTGCGGCCTTTGCTTGCGTAAATCCCCGGTCGAAATCAGCTAGGCACCGGTCATATTCAACGAGCGCGCGGCCATACGCTTTGACTTTATGGTCTTTTGAGCGCGCCAGTCTGCCGGCCGCCATGCGAAACTCCTTAAACTGTCCGGGGAAACGCGCGGTGAACGTCCAGTCTTGCGGTTTTATATACGTAAGTATCTGTTCAATGAGCGCGAGTGTCTTGTTAACCATTTTAAAATCCAATTGATGCGTATTCATATAATCGCCTCCTTTTTAAAATAGAAAAGAGGCCTTCCGGCCCCTACTTGATAAGCAGTGATTTAAGTTTCAGATAACGTACTTGGTCATTTGCTGTCTTTGTACTTGTTGCGCGCTGATACAGGCGGCTGAGTGAGTCAAAATCATGTCTTACGTCTGAAATGTCAACGCCTGAAATATCGACTCCCTCGTTTTTAAATACAACATCTTCGTCACCTTCCAGAATATTAGTTCCGTCTTGAAGCTTGGTGATCGAGATCGTAGACTGATCTGTAGCCGGTCTCTGTTTAAACAGTACGACTGACCATGAGCCCGGAAATTTCCTATCTATACGAATGGTCTTTCCTGTTACAAACGCTCCGCCTCCGTCATCCGAAACCCATACTCCGGAAAGTGGTTCGTCTGGGTCCGGAGAGACTAAAATAACCCTAGACTCTCCGTAGAACTTCGCGTACTTATACCCCGTCGTGTCGATGTCCGTTACTCCGATACCTTTTCCTGTGACCACTTTTCTACTCATTAGATGACACCCCTCTTTTAATCTTCGTAAATAGCGCGATATTGTCTGGCGTAGGATTGATCTTCGCGTATTGTTCCGCCGCCTTGACGTCAGCCTTTGTTACGGTGCCTTCCGCGAGCTTAGTCCGGAGTTGGCTGCCGAGTACCCGGTGGTCGATGTGCGCCGTCTTCTCCCCTTCGTAATACTCGAACCGATCACGTATAAGGTGAGCGCGGACAATGTCCTCCGGATCGTTCGTTTCCTTTGCGCGCGCATCGAACCGCTCAACGTCCTTTTCGTCAGGCACCGGAACGAAGCTCACTCCGGATTCTTCGCTAAACATCAGCGCAACCGTCTCGTTATACTCCCGTTCCATGCGTTTTGCTTGGACAATTTTCTGGGGATTGCCAGGCGCCATCTTGAGCGCCTCGGTTACTGCGCTGTAATTGATTGATTGTGTTGTCATTTTTCCATCTCCTTAAATTAGAATTGCTGCGCGTCTCTGGTTATCCAATTGCTGCAAGTCGCGGTCTGTTAGCGTTGCTTGATTAAATGGACTGGCGGGACTGCTTAGGTCCGGGGATTTGGTGTTATACATGAATCTGCCCCTACCTATCCTTGCATTAAACCCCGCTGGATCAATTGTTCTAATCATCTCCCATCGTTCGTCCTCGATCTTTTTAGCGGCTGCGGCGGCCTTCTCATACGCTTGACGGTAAGCTTCTGCAGCTTGGGCGAGCTCATCGATTGCAGGATTCAGTACCGACTCAAAGTAAACCGGAGCAACGTCAGCGTTCCAAGCGGTCGCCACATCCTCCGGTGTAACCTTCAACCCTTTCGATACCGATGTCGCCTGGATTTGTGCCTCGATCCGTCGAGCTGCTCGTTGCGCGTCAGATACATTTACGTCAGCTTTATCAATCTCCGCGTCAAGGTCAACTCCATCACGAATGGACATCTCCACCAGTTCCGTATATTTTCGCTTAGCCTCTACTACTGCCTCCGTTGCCTGCGCTTGCTTGGTGTACAACTCATCCTGCTTAGCACTGTTTACCTCGCTTTGTTTTTTGAATTGATCTAACTTATCGAATTTAATCATTTGTCATTTCTCCCTGTTCGATTATTTGGATGATACGTTTGAGCCAGCGCACAAGCCGACCGCGCCATCCGGTTAACTCCGGTATTGCTGGCGCTTCTACGGAATGGCTCTCCGACGGAAACAGCTCCCGGTAAACATCCGGACTCTCCTTCACGATGCGGGAGAGCTGCGCCATGTCTAACGGGTGAACGATCTGAGCGTTAATCTCCGGATCGGCCAGCGCGTGACGGAATATCTCCCGGTCGCTCGTATGCAGGTCGAAACCTCCGCCGATCTCAGCAAACTCAACCACCTCTAGCGCAAGCTGCACCGCAAGCACCGGATCAGAGCACGGAACGATTGACGACGTTTGTAACTGACCGCGCGCATCGTATAGCTGAATATGGAGGAGCTGCGCAATGTCGTCCGCAATTATCCAGTCTGCTAGGATGAGGGGCCTCATTCAAACACCTTAATAGATACCGCGCATTCCCGGCCCTTCTTGTCCTCTCCCGTTTCGAAGGTAACGCGGGAACCCACCGGCACAATCGCGCTGTCATAGTCGGGACACTCACTTATATGAAAGAACAAACGAGACTTCCCGGCATTGATGAAGCCCCATCCGCGCTCGTCATTAAAGTGAGCTACGACGCCGGAACTGCGCTTAACTTTCGGTTGCTTAGGAGCTTTGGTAGGCGATTTCCCCAGACTCGGCCCGATCAGCGCGTTCACCTCTTCCTGCTCCTCTCCAAAAAGACCGTCCCAAACCCTATTTGCGTATCCCATTACTCAACACTCTCCTCTAAATTTTCTTCCGCAGGTTCTACCCACGAGACTTTTTTGTCTGATTTCTTACCGGTCAATCTACTTTCAAGTAACTGCCGCGCATAGCCGCGTTCCTGCTTCGTAAGTTGGTAACGGCCGAGTACGTTGCAGTGGTAATCGATTGTGTCCGCGTCAAAACAGCGGCGTAGCACCTTCGTAACGTGTTCAAAAGCTTCCCGCGCTACCTTGGCAAGCGGGTACGCATCGTACGTAAAGAAACGGCGATCGATAACGCTGCCTTCTCCGTCGACTAAGATTACGAGAACCTTCGTCTTATCCGCGCTTACATACACTTGCTGGTACACGATCATATTCATTCTGCGGCCTCCTCCTCCGGGCTCTCATGAAGCTCGTTAAAAAATGCATCCACCGCGCCAGGCACCGTCGACGCAAAGGCTAACGGAAACCTGCCTAACTCGCGGCTATTTTCCGTAGCGTGAAAGTAACCACTCCACAACGAAGACACGGCGCTTTCGAACGGCGTCATATCGGTGATAATCGGTTCTTTAGCGGTGTAGGTAACCCATCCGTCACCCGCCGTAATGACAACGGTATCGATTCCGTCCTCTTGCGTATGTTTAATTTTGGTGCATAACACGCGCTTAGTATCTTCGCTCATTCCGTTCCCTACCTCCCGTTAATTACGTGCACAATCTGTCCGCTATTGCGTGTCTTATGCGTGATTTAAGCGCACCAAAAAGAAGCCGAGGGTCATAGTTCCTCCGCTTGTTCCATGCGCTATTTCCGCGCTATTCTTCCATATTGCGTACCACTACTATTCGCTGACATTTACGCCGAGCAGCCGCCTGATTGACCTTTTCCTAGCGGATGGTACTTGGTATTGAATACCTGTAACTTTGCCCTCGCGCTCATACGTTGCCATGACGATAAAGTCAGAGTAGCTACGCTCTATTCGGCGCCATACGTCCTCACTTTCTGTATACGCGGCTAGGTTGTCGCTGTCTAATCGCCAGATTGCGTTCTCCATATCGTTCACTTCCTAAAATTAACGTTTTAAAGCGTGAAAGTCAGTGTGCAAAATAATAAGCGCCTTTTACAGCGCCAATTTGTCGGACTCCCTCGCTCTCTGAATAGCTGTTAGAACGTCTTCGCCTGTGCCGAACTTCTGTGCAATTTTAATCCGCATGTCTCGCGAAACATTACGGCGTCCGTTCTCCACATCGCTCACACACGATTGGCTGACGTTTAATACTTCGGCAAATTGCGCCTGCGTCATGCCGGCCATTACCCGGATACCGCGTACTCCTGATCCGTCCATATCACATACCTCCTTAGCTCATTTGGATTAACGCATACGTCCGAAATAATTAATCGGGAAACTTCGTCCCCTTCCCTACTTAAGCGGAAATGTGGACAGTACGAGGCTTACGACAGTCCACAAACTTCTTCGTCAAAGGCTGCTCATACATGTTGTACTTGAGAACCTCGCCCCACCAAATCGAATGATTATTGCCCTTGTACTTATTGCGATCACTCGTCCAGCCATACTCCCCGTCTAAGTACCCCGCGCCCTCTGTACCTTTCTTATCTACGAGCTGTACGGTATTCTTCCGGCCGTGCCCTTCCTTTCGTCTCTTAGCGTCAATCATATCCGCAAGCTTCTTCGCAGTTCCGTACGATTGTTCCGATCGCTCCTGCAGGTTCTCCATTTCCTGCGGATTATAGAACCCATATTCGAGCTTCGTGCGATTGCGCTCTCCTTCCAGGTCGATTGTTCCGAATCGCTTCACGCGCTCCCACATTGTTTTATATCTACGTCTGCATGTCGGCCCACAATCGAGTTGTGTTGCGCGGCCCTCAAATGGATGTAGGCACCCACGGCAGAGCTTAACGCCCATCTTCTCTGCGATATCTTCCGCGTCAGCCTCGCAGAAGATCGAGACGTTATGCTTCCGTATGAACTCCCGCGCACCTTCTCCGATTGGGTTATCTAGGTCACGGTCGCGCGGCATGTCGTACGGATCGCGCATGATAGATAAGCCGTTAACGTGGTCCTCTGCGAGAATATAGTCGGCCAGGCGCTCCAAACGTTGCTTTTCGATCTCCGTCCGGAAGCGGCCGTCACCGCCTACGTGGATATCGTAGTAATGCTCGTCATAAACCTCGGCCATAGTCTCCGTTATCTGCAAGCGTTGATCGAGTGGTTGTTTGGCGTACGTTCGATAATTGGCACGCGTCCAATTCGGGAACAGCTCGCAGTCATTACCGGAGTAGTCGTAGCGATCGACATCGGGCGTGACGATGAGTTCGAGCTTTGGGCCGGCGGTGTATTCGACTAGCTGTTTGGCTACTTCCATGAGAATCCCTCCTTGTGGTTGTTGAGCTATTTAACTTCCACGTATCGTTTGTTCTTACTCTTCTTTTTCCCCGCGCTATTAATCCCCTACATACCTTTATGCGCGTCAGAACACTGTCCCGTGAGGTTCAATGAGCGTATGCGAATTTAACCGAGCGGTAATGTTTATTCTTGTTAGTTCGTTCTTGTTAGTTCGTTCTTTTTACCTTCCCGTATTCAGGAACCGTCGCGATCCGTTTACGGGATTTAAGCCACTCCGTTTACGGGAATCGCTGGTACTTGGGCTCCCTGATTCTGCGGATAGAACAGTGGAAGGTAGAGCTTTTTCGTGTTTCCTCTCCACGGAACCATCTTCGTAATCAACAGCCCCTCGCTCTCAAGTATTTTGCAGAGAGTGGAGAGGCGGTCACCGTGTATGCCTGTTTCCTTGCGTATCTGTTTTACTGTAGGGAACGCCCACATATAGAGATCGTTCGATTCTGTACCATTCACATACGAGTGAAGATAGAGAAGAAGAAAAATCGCATCTCTCGACTTAATCTTTTCATACTTATCGCTGAGCTCTTTCAAGTGAACGCGGAATAGTGAGTGAAGAGACGGAGAATACCCGCCCCGCCCACTCTCAAGCACGTCCGCTTTCTGCTTAACCGCAATTTGTGCGAGTTCTCCGAGACTACTCATGAGCTTTGCGCCTCCTCTCTCCAATAAGTCCGCCGAAACTCTTCGTAAGTCAGCGGCTCAATCGGTTCGTATACGAGTTTATTCGCAATCCGATCCGACTTCGTGACGCGTAGCAATCCATACCGGCACAATACTTCCGTATGTTGGCGTATTTTATGCGCGGACATGCCCGTTTCTGCCGTGATATCCGCCTGCCGGAGCCATGCCATACCGTACATCGTGTGTCCCGACTTATTCTGGCGCCAAGACAGTAGATACCCGTATAGGCCCACCGTTTCCAGAGTGAACCCGTCGAGTAACGGGTACATCCGAAATAAGATATTTGGCATGCGCGCAAATCCGTCATCGTGGGCGAGTGGTTTTGTTACGTCGATTGTCATTGCGATGCTCCTTCCTCCGCAAAAGGTATATGACAAGAACAAATACACTTAGAAACATGATTTCTTCAAGAATCCCTTCACTAAATGTGATATAGTACGCGGGTTCGTCAGATAGCTTCAAATACATGTTTACACCCTCTCCTAATAAATGGTATACTTCCGTTAACCCCGGAAACGTGTGGATTAGATTAGAGATCATGCCTGATTCCCTAATTTCAGTCCCCGTGGAAGGAGGCGAGCGCATGCTAGTACATACACCGGAACTTATGTTTTGGTTGGATACGGAGATCGTTACCACGGTTCTTCGCGTCCTCGTTTGTTTCTTAGCTGCGAGACCTTTATTTCGACGTTAGTCGAGTAAGGGTCTTTCTCTTTTTAACTTGTTGCTCACGCGTCATCAATTGGTTTGTCATAATAAATCGCTCCCTTTTTCGTTTTGGTTTTATGTGAAACGGAATGTTCCGCGGAATGCCTATACTACCTTGTTGCCGGCCGATCGCGTTTCGCACAGTCAGTCGGAAATTTCGTTATATTACTTTGCTGCCGGTCAAAAGATTTTCGCACAACGCTATACTTGTATTAACGACTACCGATCGCCCTTCGCACACTTTACGAATAAATTTCTCTAAAACGTAACTACGCTCACCTCCAATCTCGGGTATATCCGTACTAACGATCCTCAATCTGGTTTGACACACTTTTCGAAATACTTTTGTATACTCGAGAATCAACCCTTACGAATATTGACGACGGCCAGTAGGATGTCGTACACCTCCCATTCGTAAAATTCTCTACATAATATATTTGGACACTGATGCGCGATTCTGGGACCGACTAATGTTAGACTACTTATTAAATATGTCTGAATTGTGAACATACTAGAGTTTTTGAAACCATTCGGAACGTACGTTCGTATAAATTTATATAACAAACGGAAGAGAGCGTGCCTGAATGCGATAGCTAATCGCCACTCTCTTCCAGCTATAGAAGCGCAGTTGCCGCTACACTCCGAATCTATGTGAAGCGATGTGCCTGAGGGAGTAGCCGCTCCCCACCGCGTTATAAGAGCTCCGGCCCGACAGTTGGCGCTGAAAGGCCGGATAAGTTACCGCACTGCATAGCGATCCAAGTTAACGTTTGGCGCCGTCAACTCAGTACAGTACGTATTCAAGGCGTGCGTCTTCTCCCCATTAGGCGTTCCCGCGCCATTAGGTTCATTGAAGGCGGTCAAGCTTGAGGTTAATGTCGCCGAGATCCTTGGTGCACATTATAATATCGAGTAAAAACTGCAGACCATTTACCTGCGTAAGTGCCGTGATAATCGTTTCTATTTGAACACGTGCGTCCATGCCTTCTACTTCATCCGCGATTATTAATCCGCCGGAATCTCCGTCTAAGTAAAGGTGATCGAGGTAAGGAGCTTTATGGACACTGCGCAACCAAATATTGCCCTCGTCGATAATAAAAATGTGACGCTCGTTCAATACGTAACCTTCGTAAAGAGTGTACACGTGGGGATTATCCCAGGGTCCCATAACCATTGACGCTAATTCGAGTTCAACTTTCGCGGCCATTAGGCGATCACTTCCTTAATTATCATGGTCAGCGCGTATACAAACTTGAGCATGCGGATGAAGTTACGTTTATATGAAGTGTTTACTTCCTCGTTGTTACGCGTAGTTGGCATATTGGTAGTTGCAATCATTGTTGTTTCCTCCTTCAATAATAAATCCGATTTCGCCGAGTTTTGCGAAACTCAGTGCGGCGACTCCTTCGGTTGTACGCGGACTCAATCCGAGAATCCGCCGCAGTGCTCCCGGCAGAATAACGAGCTGCTGTCCGGATGTGAGATGCGTTACGACGAAATTGTCACAGTGCTTCGGACTTAATTCGTATGTAATCCGCGAAGATAACGGATCGGATAAGTCTGCGATGATGCTAAGCGCTTCGAGCTCCGCCGCGGATGCCTCAACGTTGGCTGTCCGTTTAGTCCGCTTGATGCGCGGGAATACTGCGAGGAAAAGGGAGTGCGGAATGTTGCGTTCGATACCGTTAAGAGTGACGATGAAGGTTGCGGCGATTCGATCGCGTGTGTACGGAAGTGTTACCGTTGGGACGATTTTCATACTATTGTGCCTCCTTATGGGGGATAAGTTTTTGAAGTAGTTCAATCGCGCTCATGTCGCGGATACTATTAATGAAACTATGGTCAGCGACTTTTAAATCGAATATTGCGGGCTCGCCGTAAGTTGTAACGTACTCTGTTCCGTCAAAGTTTACGCATTCCATAACTGCGAGGCTAAACTCAGTGTCAACGTAAATCGCGTGATGTTCATCTATAAGCGTGCCAGCGTATTCAATCCGCCACGGTCCATCGACGTCTACGCCTTTGGTTACGATAGTGATCGGCATAATTGCGTACCTCCTTGCGTGAGTGGCGATTCGTTCGAGTACAGTGTTGCGAAAGTTGAAACTTATTATACTGTTATACGTATATTCGCTTATCTGTTAATGAGTATATACGACTTCTAGTATAGAGTCAACACTTTATTTACGCTTATCTGTATATTCGTTATAATGGGGTTTAAGGGAAGGTGTACATATGAGAAGGATTCGAATCCGCCTTAATGAAGTAATGGCAGAACGTGGGTTAACACAGACACAGCTTGCGGAGGTATCAAACGTTAGACAAGCGGCTATCTCTGAGATGTCTCGGAATATCCGCGAACAAATCAACATTAAGACGCTAATCAAAATAGCTGACGCGCTTGAGATCGACGACATATCGGAGCTTATCGTAATAGAGAAGGACTAGGAGAGCCGTTAATCATACGGTTCTTTTTTTGCGTGGTTTTGCCGTCGAATCAGCGTGTTTAAGCTTCGGTAAGGGGAACGTACCTGGACGGGCTGAACGCGGCGTTTGTACGGGGATTCGACGGGGAGAACGCGAAAGAACCGCTAACCCTGCGTGCGGGCTGCGGTTCTTTTGGATTAGTGAGGATGCTGCATACTATTTAAGGAGATATATTCTTTCCAGTTATATTTAATAAAATGACCACAAGTATTTAATAATTCATTTATCACTTGCTCTGTTTCTTCTGGATTTTCCCGAGTATAGAAGTATAACGCTAATAAATCTAACCCAGAGATTAAGCAATGATTTCGATTTGTACTATACTTCATCATTTGATCAGGAAAGACTTTTTCAACTCGTTCCTCTAAAGGAGTATCATTAAAGGCATTTACAACCAGAATACCTTTAGGTGTTCTCTCATTAGTTGAAATATATTCACTTACCCACTTTTCAAGTTGTGCAGCGTGTTTTTCTGCTGCGCTCTTTTTAACCCCCTTTACTTCCACTACTGCTACTTGATCATTATATTCTAAGATAAGATCGTCTCTCCCCGGAATTCCTTCACTAACGCTAAATCCAAGGCTTTGAAACACCCTCCCCACCATAATTTCTAACTCTGTGCCTGAACCAGCAAACAGAACCTTCAACTCTTCTAGAGATTTTAAATCAGAGCTCAGTCTCTCTATTTCATTTTCTAACATTTTTAATTCATCATTTTTTTTGGATATTTTCTCAATAACATTTTTTTCGCCAGGTACCTGTGTTAAAAGGCTCCAATCTGGAAGTGTCATCTTAGAATCTTGTTCAGATTTTAAATTAATATTCTTAACTATCTTCTTGAGCTCATCAAGAAATTCGGGTTCATCGAAAGAATTGCCCACTAGCTTCGGAATAAAAATAAGGTTTCCTTCACCTACCTTTTTGTGAGCGCTTAGATGTGTATTTGTATCTTTTATTTTTAGTAATGGCTTACCGAAATTATGTTTGTAAGATGATTCATAACACCATAATTTTTCGTATTTAGTGAATAACGGTTTTAATAGCGAGTCACCTACAAGTTCAACACTATACCCTTTGGAAATATCTGTCTTAGGATATGATGGTAACAGCGCCTCTCTTAAATCGAATGGCTCTTTTGAGGCATAATCGCTATGAGGACGTACGTAAACAGGAGGCGGAGTAAAAACAAATATAGTCCTTCCTAAATTTAAGAACTCTTCTATTTCTTTCCTTTTCCTATACAAGTCTCTTTCGAATGGTCCAAGATCATCTAAATTGATGATACCTACAGGATATTCCTTAAGTTTTTCGAAAGTATACTGGTTAACTATTTCAAGTAAATCGATGAGCAATACATCGTATTCCAGCAAAGACAATGTAGAACCAAATTTCATATTCTTACTAAAGTCCCTTGCAATACTTTTTATTTTCATAAACATTCCATCCCTCTAAGTCACATTAGTCTCATCACGCATATTTAAACGTACGAATTCCGCGCATAACGCTCATCTCCGCAAACACCGCTGACAACGAGCTCCGCGCCAACAAATACTACGATGGGCGTCCGGTCCATTTGCGGGGGACCTCATTACGCCTATTACTTCGTCTCACCTACGAGCTTAAACGTTCCGCCCTTCGACTCACCGATGTTATAATTTTGAACCGTGAGCTGTACGAAAGTGGAATCGTTCCATGCTGGCGCATCCGAAGCCGTAGCATAATAGTCTTTTACTGCTTTGATAATCCCGTCAGATTTAGCGCGCACCTCGCGATCAGAAAGTTCATAAGCACCTTTACTTTTATACGCGAGAGCCAGACTAGGCTGGTTTTCCACATCAATTACTACATTGCTAAGGTTACCGTCATCTCCCCAACTGAATCTAACTTTGTTTACGACGAAATCATCCGTAACAATTCCGTCCTCGATATCATGAGCCATCGCTGTTAAGTATGTAAGTTTGCGGTATCTTTCTTGCTCAGTGTTGAAAGCTGTTTGTGCATCTGTAGCTTTTTGTAATGCATCATTTTTCTCCGAAAGGGATACAATTTTCTCGGAAAGCTGATTAGTTTTGTTTGTTAATTCTGAATTTTGAACAAATAAATAAATGGAGGCAGAGACAGCTACAAGCGATATTCCCAATGCTATTGCGCCTAATACGTTAAGTCGCGGCTTAGGTTTGATTTCTGATAAAGTTAATTCGTCCATTATGTACCTTCTTCCCTATATTCTCGTAGTTCAATTCTACTATGTGCAGGAAGATTTTACTATATAGAAACGACAAAAAAATGCAGCCCTCAACGGAATCTCTCCCGCGAGAACTGCGCCCTCTTTTTATTCTTCGTCTTCCTCCACACTAATCTTCGTTAACCTCCTCCTCTTCGGTTCCTCGTCCGCGATCTTATTGAGCGGTGAAGTCTTCGCGTGTTCAACCTTTAAGTCATCGTTAATCAACGCAACATATCGCTTAGTCATTTCCATCGTGGAGTGGCCGAGTGTCTTTTGTACCGCGAAGGTAGATGAACCATTACGAATCGACTCCAACGCGTAGATGTGCCGCAGATCATAAGGCCGGATGTGGACGCCTATCTTCTTGCTGTGCCGCTCAAGTCTATCGCCCCATACATGACGATTCAGCGCGTTCCCTTCATTCGTACAAAATATCGGAACCTTATCCGCCCAACTCAGCGGCCGCGCACGTATTAGCCTGCCCATCGCCTTTATCGTCGCATCTGATATCGGAAGATCCCGGGACCGCCGTGTCTTCGCTGTTAACGCCGTAACGTGGATCTCGCGGGCCTTGGGACGGAAGTTGCTCGGTAACAGCGCCAGGGCTTCCGATGGCCGAATACCGGTATCTAGCGTCAATAAGATTAACGCGTAGTCACGTAGGCCGACGAATGTTGATCTATCGGGAACCTTTAGTAATTCACGGAGAACTTCGATATCAACGCTAACCCGGCGGCCTTCTTCGTAGCGCTTTTTAAGCTTAGCGATCGGGTTGTCTCGAACATAATTGTTCTCCATGCACCAATTCAGGAATGAACGCAGATACACAAGACGGCTATTGTAAGTGGCCGGCGCTATTTCAGGTTGAGCGAGATGATCGTATAACATCGATTTTAGATTATGTGGAGAATCCCAAGCCGTAGGATAGCGCGACATAAAGAGATTCATGCTCTGCCTATAATCCTTAATCGTTTGTTTACTCAACCCCTGAACTCGTTTCCAGTTAAGAAACTCATTAAGACATTCCTCCCACGTTCGGATTTTGAGCCGATCTCGTTTTCTCATCTGTCTACTCGATTCTTAATAAATTTACTCGTAGGAGAGTATTGATCGTGACTACGCCGAACATCTTCCGTATCCATTTGAATATATCTGCGCATGGTGCGAATATCAGACCATCCGCCCATCTTCTGAATAGTAAACGGATCAGCTCCGTTAATGACCATAGCTCGCGCCCATGTGTGCCGATAGACGTGCGCGGTCATCTTCTTCCCTTCAACGCCTGCCTTCTCACCGTGATACTTCAACCTCTTATTAAATTGGTTCGCCGATACTGGGTCACCGAAGCATGAAAGGAATATCCGATCCGTAGTAAAGTGTTGTCGGTTTTCCTCTATAAGCTGCAGAAGTAACTTCGCCACTGCCGCAGAGAACGGAACCATGCGCGGCTTACGGTTTTTATTGGCCTCACCGGATAAAGTAATAAACCGCGTCTGAAAATCGATGTCACCAATCCGTAGTCCGAGCATTTCAGAAACGCGGCAACCACTATCGAGCATCAACATAATGCCGACATAATCGCGAAATCCCACGAAGTCCCTACGATTCGGTTGTGCTAAGATGGCAATAATCTCTTCATCCGTCAGACAATTCGTTAAGTCTACGTCTTGGCGCAGCAACTTCACTTTGCTTATCGGATTAAACTCGATTAAGTCATCGCGCTCAAGCTGATTGAAGATTGCTTTTAGCGTGCGTATACGAATGTTAATGGTCGTATCCGATAAGCCTACACGTTGCCCCTCCGTTGGTATGTGCTTATGTCCTTCGTATCGGACCCGATCGTACTTCATATACGAAATGTGGTCCCGAATAGTGCTGACCTCGATATGCTCAATTAACGTGATATCCGGATGGAACTCGTTAAGCCATTTCACGAAGTATCCGTAATGTTTCGTGTAATCCTTAAGGGTGCTTTCGCGTAACCCCTCCACTTTCTTTGCGTTGGTTACAAAATCCAGTGCTTGCTCTAATGTGAGCTCCGGGAACAACTTTACATCACGCGCGCCGACCGGAGCACGTCGTTCTCGCTTCTTTAACGCCATAACAAAAAGACCTCCATAACGTAATTAGTACGAAACTAATACGTCATAGAGGTCGTGATTCACAACCCTGAAATGCCATTTCAAGGATTGATAACGTTCATCGTCCGGGGTTGTTAACCTACCGAAATACCTGCGCAATTCACAATCTGCACCGTTAAGGCTACCGTTAAAGGCTTGCGTCCGTCGAGCGTCCTATAACACGCTCAAACCCGCGCCAGATTAACAATCCTTATCCGGCACACCCGCATCTTCCTTCGTACGGAAAGAAGATCCACAGCCACAAGTAGCTACCGCGTTCGGGTTATGAATGGTGAAGCCACCCGACATACCGGACTCTTCAAAATCAATTTCAAGTCCGTTCAGATATTTCAGGTTTTCCTTCTCGACTACAACCTTCATGTTCTGAATATCCATATACAGGTCCTCATCGGACTCTTTATCATCAAAGCCCATGGCGTACGAAAATCCGGTGCAACCGCCCGGTGCTACGCCAAGACGCAGGAACATACCAGGTGTCTCTTGCTGTGCAAGCATCTCTTTCAATCTGTCAGCAGCCGTTTCGCTGATGTTAATCATGCCAGGTCACTCTCCTTTTTCATATAAAATCATGTTCAAAACGCTTTTCAGTACCAAGAAGATGGGATGAAGATAGAAATGGAGTAGCGGAGCGTAGGCAAAACTACGTGAGCAACTAAAATGTTTCCAAAGGAAACATACTTCGTAAGCCTCCCGCTTATTTCGGCTGAATCCCATATTCGATGCTGAGATGCCGCTAGGCATCCTTCGTAATCAAAAGTGTACTTTTTGAACAACCTTTCATTAACTCTTCTTTAAATTATACTCCACCCCGTCAAGGGTCTCAAGTCATGTTTGCCTCTTTCCGCGTTCCCCCTGTACTCCTTTTTCTTCCCAGTGTATTGAACCCCCGGGACACGAGGTTTATAATGAATAGGTGGTCGCACTGAAATGTCGTTATTTTGTCATGACTTATTCAGACGATGGTCATAATTGGAGTTGTAATTTTTTTCACATTTCGAGACTGCAACGCAGTCCCCAATGCATATATGAGTCAACAGACTCCATTTTTTGAAAAAATTTAGCTTTCATATGCAGCAACACGCTGCACCGGGTAAATAAGAGTTAGTCCAACTAAGAAGGCGGCAGTTGACCGCATCTTTTCTATGTAGTTCTGTATGCAGATCCTACACACAACTCAAATCCGGTTAAGAACAGGAGGAAACAATATGTCTACATTGGTAACACCGTTCACAGACAAAAGAATGGCTGAGATCGTTGAGAAAGTGCAGAACGGCGTAAGGCTGAGCGTAGAAGATGGCGTATATCTGTATGAAACAGATGATCTGCTGACTTTGGGCCAGCTGGCCAATGAGGCCAACCTGCGGAAGAATGGCAAGAAAGTATATTTCATCGAGAACATGAGTCTTTACTTTACGAACGTATGTGAAGCCCACTGCGCTTTTTGTAATTTCCGCAAAGACCAGGGTGAAGAAGGCTCTTATACATTATCCGGTCAGGAAATGATTGATTATGTGGAACAGCATATTCATCCGGGCGTACGTGAGTTCCATATCGTAGGCGGACATAACAACCATGTTCCTTTTCAATATTATGTCGATTCCCTGCGCGCTTTAAACGAGAAATATCCGGATGTTACACTGAAAGCTTACACGGCAGCCGAGATTGATTTCTTCACCCGGATTAGCGGACTCAGCATCAGAGAAGTTCTGCAAGAGCTGCAAAAAGCAGGTCTGAAAACATTGACTGGTGGCGGCGCTGAGATTCTGTCCGATGAATATCGCAAAAAAATGCGTGTAGACAAAGCCAACGTGGACCGTTATCTTGAGGTGCACCGCACAGCTCATGAGCTCGGCATGCGTACACATACTACGATGTTGTATGGATCGATCGAATCCTATGAGGATCGCGTTAACCATATGGTGCAGATTCGTGAATTGCAAGACGAAACCAACGGATTTATGGTCTTTATCCCGCTTTCCATGCAGCCAAAAAGTAAAAACGCGAGCATTATGCGTCGTAATTCGGCTTATGAGGATCTCAAAACAATTGCGATTAGCCGTCTGATGTTGGATAACATCGATCATATCAAAGCATACTTCATTAACATCGGTCCACAGCTGACTCAAGTCGCTCTTGGTTTCGGTGCTTCGGATGCACACGGTACGATCGTTCGGGAACGGATTAGTCATGCGGCGGGTGCACTCACACCTGAAGGCCTTACACGTAAAGAGCTTATATGGCTCATTAAGGGTGCAGGACGTATTCCCGTAGAACGTGATACGTTCTACAATGAAATTCAAGTGTACGAATAGGATATAGGTAGAACACACCCTCTACAATCAATATTGCAACCGCACCACTCCAGAACGCAGCTTTCATGTTAGGAAGACGTTTGAATTCGGGTGGTGCAAACTGCTGAATAATATCTTCAATTTTCAATGCCTACTTTTCAACTAATCAAATCCTAACAAAAGGAGCAGCTATGTTTTTGCATAGCTGCTCCACAGTTTACAGCCCCATTTCAGTGGGACTGATGCAGAAAGGAAGCCGAGTCATGAAAAATTTTGTCATTCTTGGAGGCGGTTATGGCGGCCTCACCATCATCAAGGAACTTCTGGAAGGTAAGATTCCATCCGATACACAGATTATTTTGGTGGACCGCAGCCCCTTTCAGGGATTAAAGACCGAATATTACGCACTCGCAGCAGGAACCGTATCCGATTATGACCTGCGTATCCAATTTCCAGTGAACGATAAAGTCACTTACCGTTATGGAGAAGTTACTTCCATTGACCTGGAACAGCGTCAGATTGAATTTGAAGGCCAAGACCCGCTTGAATACGATAAACTTGTTATTGGACTGGGTTGTACAGACCGTTTCCACAACACACCAGGCGCTGAAGACTACAGCTGTACCATTCAGAGCTTTAGCAAAACACGTGAGACTTACCTGCGACTTAATGAAGTCAAAGCCTATGGCAACGTGCATATTGTAGGCGGTGGATTAAGTGGTGTCGAGATGGCAGCCGAACTTCGTGAGAGCAGACCGGATCTCAACATCAGCATTCTGGATCGTGGTGAACGTGTATTATCCGCTTTCCCGCAACGTCTGTCCGTGTATGTGCATGAATGGTTCAACGAACATCAGGTAGAGACACGCGGACATATCGCCATTTCACGCGTTGAACCTAATGCCATCTATAACCGGGATGAACAGATCCTAACGGATGCTGTTGTCTGGACGGCAGGCATTCAGCCTGTAAAAGTGGTACAGGATCTGGACGTGACCAAAGATCCCCAAGGTCGTGTCGTCCTGAATGAATACTACCAAATCCCGGAATATACCGATGTATATGTGGTTGGTGACTGTGCCAGTGTGCCTTATGCACCTAGCGGTCAAGCTGCGGAAGTACAGGGTGAGCAGATCGCCCATATTCAGCATGCCCTCTGGAAAGGCGAAAAGCCCAATCCACATCCACTCAAGCTTCGTGGCACACTCGGTGCACTCGGCAAGAAGTCTGGGTTTGGGCTGATGGGCAAAACGTCTATGATGGGACGTGTACCTCGTATTTTGAAAAGTGGTGTGCTCTGGATGTCCAAGCGCCATCTCGGTTAGTCGAGATCGAGCTCGTCCCAGACATCGGCTTCGGCAATTTTGGCCAGAATGGCGTTATATAGATCTTCCACTTTGTCCGTGATGACCACTTCACCATTCACCAGTGCAAATGGAGTCATAGAACATTGGCCACAGTTGGTGAGGCAGCCGTATTCAATCACGTCATAGTCTGGATTTTCTTCCAGTTGATCCATGACTTCATCTGTGCCAAAATGCATATTGTTGGCACAAAATTCAATAATCGGTCTCATGTAGGTTCACCTGCTTTGTTTGACCATTTTAATTTATGGCCATTTGTAATATAATATAGGAAGGAAAGGAGTTGAAAAATATGAGCGAAAACGCACAAGACACCATGTATGATGAGGTATCTGATGTTCTTGACAAGCTTCGTCCGTTCCTGCAACGCGATGGCGGTGACGTGGAACTGGTTGACGTGGAAGACGGCATCATTAAGCTGAAACTAGTCGGTGCCTGCGGCAGTTGCCCAAGCTCCACTATTACCTTAAAAGCCGGGATTGAACGCGCCCTTCTTGAAGAAGTTGAGGGTGTACAAGAAGTCGTACAAGTATTCTAATCAATCCTTCACGAAATAAACCTCAAGAGCCTTTCGCTTCGCATGAAGCGGAGGGCTCTTTTTTTGTGTACATATTCAGCGTTTCTATTTCATCTGTCCCCTAGACCCGCATCAACGAGCTTCAACGTCCAGTCCTATAACTCACCTTAAGTATCCTCGCGCTGTATGGTCGGACGAATCGGATCAAGTCCTCCAGATACATCCATAATGTTGCCTGTTATAAAATCGGAATGATCAAGGCATAGATACGTAATCACTCGTGCGATATCTTCACCGCTGCCAGGACGCCCTCTTGGCGTTTCCTCGTCGGTGATGCCTGCCATTTCATCAATCGTTTTCTCTTTGTTGGCACCGCGAATATCTCCCGGGCATACCATGTTGACCGTAATTCCATAAGGAGCTTCCTCAACGGCGAGTGTCTTTGTAAAAGAGACCAGACCTACCTTGGCAGCCGCGTATACGGCGCGATGAGGCCATGATCTCGCTTCTCCAGCATGACTGAAGCCAAAATGGATAATGCGTCCCCATTGCTTGCGTCTCATCTCTGGCAATACACGCTGATCCAGCAACATCGGTCCTAACAGATTTCCCTGCACAAGCATCTGGACCTCAGCTTCAGAATAATCCGCAAATAATCGTCGTTCACGGACAAATGGACCCGCGTTATTCACCAAAATATCAATGCTGCCCAGGTTGCCTTCCACCTGTTCAACCAATGAAGAGATATCTTCTACCTTGGATATATCAGCCTGGATAGCAATACACCGCACACCCTTGGCTGTAATCTGAGCCCTTAAAGCCTCAGCTTCTACTCTGCTGTGTACATAGTTGAGGGCAATATGACATCCCTGATCTGCCAGACTGAGGGCCGTCATTTTACCAAGACCTTTGGCACTTCCCGTTATGAGGGCAATCTTTCCCTTCACGTTCATCCCCCTCTTCAAAGAGCAGTCACTATCCAGTATAAAAGATTTATCGTCCGCCTACAACTCGCTTATCCACAAGGAATTATCCACCTTTAATTCCAAATATATCTTGAATCAAATTGAACACCTATGGTATTGTCGAGGATATAACCTGAAAGGACCTCTACATGAATATGATGAACAAAAGATGGATATCTTTTCTTACACTTCTAATGGTGAGTGTATTAACAGTCTCCAGTGCCTTGCAGGTATCAGCGGCAAGTGAGAGTGACCAGGCACCTGATGAATACGATTGGATTAGTGGACCAGCATCGGTCTCTCTGGACGGTAAAGCCACACTCGAAGTCCCTGAAAGTCATTCCTTTCTGGATAAAGCCAATACCCAACGCTCGATACTTAACAGTGGTGGAAAACCTAACGGGAATGAAATCGGAAGCCTGACCAGCAATAGCGAATCCGGCTCGTGGTATGTCGTGTTCGAGTACGTGAAGACAGGTCATATTCATGATGATGATCAAAATTTGAATGCCGAAGAACTGTTAAGCAGTTATATCCGAGGCACAGAAGAAGAGAACAGAGAGCTCGATCCTGAATATAGAACGTACATAACAGGTTGGGAAATTGAACCGGCATACGACAAGACCAAACATCAGTTAGTCTACTCCCTTGGTTTCAAGAATGCTGATCAGCAAGCCATGGTGAATTACAATGTAAAACTCCTGACACGCGAAGGGTACATTACAGCCATTCTGGTTATTGATACGGCCAACTTTCAACAGAGCCGCCAGGCATTCGAGGAAACCGTCCTTAATCAACTTCACATTAATGCAGGACATACCTACGAGGAATATAATGCTTCGACTGACAAAACATCCACCATAGGACTCAACAGCCTTCTGATGGGCGGAATCGGGTACACGGCTTCCCAAAAATTCAGCGCCCTTCTTTTGCTCAAAAAAGGATGGGCCTTAATCTTGGTTGTCGTTCTTGGGCTAATCGGTTGGATCAGATACAAAATCAAAAGTTCACACGGAGATGAAGAAAAACTCTCTCCCTCCGAGAGGACGTACTTGCAGGAAGCGGATGAACAGCAGCATGCTGATCAGAATGAATTATCCTACTACCGCCAATCTGGACATCACTCCAATACTGATACATCAGAAAAACTTTGACCTATGTTGTGACTTATGTTGATCCATGCTTCAGCACAGACTTAGGGAGTGGCTGTTCAAAAGTTGCACCTTGCTCTAAGCCCTAATGAACCTACCGCACCTTAAAAGGCAGATCATCAACGGTTGCAAGATTTAACGAACCTCTCTAACGCTAATTCGTCATAAAAGGGCTTAAAAACCTAAAAAATTGAGTAAATCGACGAAATAACGTCTCTGGGATTCGTTGGATCTCAGATCTGGGCATATGGGAGTGATTAGCGTGTGTCAGGTTCATTAAAACAAAATAACACTAAAAGAGGATGTCCTTCCGTCATATTCATGACTAAAGGGACATCCTCTTCTTATAAGCTTTACATCATATTATTCATATTGAATTATTCAGTTGCAGGTTCAACTGCACCTTTATAACGCTCTTTGATAAATGTTTTCACTTCTTCGGAGTGCAGGGCAGCAGCCAATTTCTGAATTGCATCTGAATCCTTGTTGTCCTCACGCGAAACGAGGATGTTCGCGTATGGGTTACCTTGCAGATCTTCGATGAGCAAAGCATCATTCGCCGGATTCAGGTTCGCTTCAAGCGCATAGTTAGCGTTGATGAATACCAGATCCGCTTCATCCAATTGACGAGGCATCATGGCTGCATCCAGCTCGATGATATCCAGGTTCTTCGGATTGGCTGTGATATCTTGAATCGTAGATGTGATATTTGTGTTATCTTTCAGCGTAATGATGCCTTCTTTCGCGAGCAGCAACAGAGCACGTCCCCCATTGGATGGGTCATTTGGAATGGCTACTTTTGCGCCGTCAGCCAATTCATCCAAAGATTTAATCTTTTTGGAGTATCCGCCAAAAGGTTCAACATGAACAGGAGTTACAGCAACGAGGTTGAATCCACGTTCTTTATTCTCTGTGTCCAAGTAAGGTTGATGCTGGAAGAAGTTTGCATCCAATTTTTTATCAGCAAGTTGCTGGTTGGGTTGAACATAGTCATTGAACGTAACGACTTGCAAACGAATACCTTGTGCTTCCAGTTCAGGCTTGATGCTTTCCAGAATCTCAGCGTGTGGTGTAGGTGAAGCTCCAACTTTCAATTCAACCGTGCGTGGTGCACCTGCTGAATTGTCTGCGCCGCTATCGGCATCCTTGTTGTTTCCGCAAGCTGCGAGAACTGCAATCAACATAAGACTAAGTAGAGCGAAAGACCATTTTTTCATGTGTAAAACCCCTTCTCTAATCAATTTTTCATGTGGCGTCCGCACGAATGCATAGGCCATCATGTTATCTATGTGTTATTTCCTGGTGAAAAATGTAACTAAGCGATCTCCAGCCATCTGGAGAATTTGCACTAGAATGACCATAAATACAACGGAAATTATCATAACTTCATACTGATAACGGAAGTATCCATAATTGATTGCCAGCGTTCCCAGTCCTCCACCACCAACCATGCCCGCCATCGCCGTGTAAGAGACAAGCGTAACGATGGTGATTGTTATACCAGCAAGCAGACCAGGCAGTGCCTCAGGCAGTAAAACCCGTCTTACAATCTGTCCGGTTGATGCACCCATCGCCTGTGCCGCTTCAATTACACCACGATCAACTTCTCGCAAAGTAGTTTCCACTAAACGAGCGAAGTATGGAGCTGCTCCAATAACTAGAGGCGGTATCACACCCAATACCCCTGTAGCCGTACCAACGAGTGCTCGTGTGAACGGAATAATGGCTATAATCAGTATGATAAAAGGAACTGACCGCAGAATATTAACAATAAACGATATTATCGTATACACCACACGTGACTGTATTGAGGCGGATCTCGCCGTCATGAATAGCAATACGCCAAGCGGCAAACCAATGATAATGGTGAACAAGCCAGAAGCGCCCAGGATTTGTAGTGTCTCTATTGAAGCTTTACCAATCTCTTCCCAACGTACGGTTGAAAAATCCATCTAACGTAGCACCTCCACATCAAGTCCCTCAGCGGTTAATTCGGATATCGTCCGATCAATGGCATTAGAATCACCCTCGAACCGAACGGTCAGCTGTCCATAAGGAACCTGTTTAATCGTAGAGATCGTTCCCTGCAGGATGGCAAAATCCACACCCGTCTTACGAACCGTTCTGGACAAAATCGCTTCATACGTTTTGTTCCCCAGAAAGGATATCTTCACAAGTTTGGAAGCAACACCTGCCTGCAATTCAACGCCTGCATTCGCCAGAGCGGTCTCTTCCAGAGCCAGTCCAGCTTCATGGTCACGCATCATGAAATCCCGCGTAATCGCATGTTGCGGCTTCAGGAACACTTCTGTTACAGGTCCCTGTTCCACAATGCCACCTTGATGAATGACAGCCACCTTGTCACAGATGTTCTGAATGACATGCATCTCATGTGTAATCAGCACAATTGTAAGGTTGTACTTTTCGTTAATGTCGAGCAATAATTTCAGAATTGAATTTGTCGTCTGCGGATCAAGTGCTGAAGTAGCCTCATCACAGAGAAGTACATTCGGATCACTCGCAAGTGCTCTCGCAATCCCCACACGTTGTTTCTGTCCACCTGATAATTGAGCTGGATATTTGTTGCTATGGTTCTCCAGACCAACGAGATTGAGCATTTCCTTCACTTTACGATCGATGGCATCCTTGGGTGTATTCACAAGCTTTAGTGGAAAAGCCACATTATCATATACTGTTGCCGAAGATAACAGATTAAAGTGTTGAAAAATCATTCCGATCTTGCGTCTCTGTTGCTGTAATTCGGTTTTGCTCAGTTCAGTCAGGTTGATTCCGTCAACCCATACTTCACCCTCCGTAGGCCGCTCCAGCAAATTAATACAGCGAATCAGTGTACTTTTACCCGCTCCGGAATGGCCAATCACGCCGTAGATTTCACCCTTTTGGATGTTCAAATTCAGCTCGGATAACGCTGTTGTAGACTTTTTTCCTTTGCCGTACGTTTTTGTTAGACCTTTTAATTCAATCAATCGCACTTGCCCCTTTCCAACCACCTACATGTATCTTTACCCGATCTAAAGGAAAACTCCCCTTAAAGTACAAAAAAGAGCCCTTTGCAGAAACAAAGAGGGCTCTTCACGTGAAAGAATATACCTTCTCATCTGCCAAAATCGTGCCTTGCACCATTTTGTAGGAATTAGCACCTAACATCTATAACGAATGATACATGTATCATGTCATTACAAATCGGTTGCCGGGCTTCATCGGGCCTGTCCCTCCGCCGCTCTCGATAAGAAATATGTTGTTGTAGGATTTTATAAGTTCATGTAGTTCATGCTTTATAATGTGAATGTAACTTTTAAGAAATATCTGTTCATTCTTTGTCATTGTAACACTCTAATTGAAACTCAGTATATTCCAAGTATTCCGATTTGTCAAAGGGAATTATTTCTTTGCCATATTTTATTAATATAACGATAAGAGGCTGTTAACGTTTCACAGACCATATCCACGCCCTGACGCATTTCCTGCACATGCTGATTGAGATCCTCTAACTTTACTTTACCTTGCAAGGTCTGGTGTAACTGCCACAGGTCATCGTGCATTTCTGAGTTCATGTAGTGAATTTCCATATTACGTCGTTTGCGCAGCTTACTCATCGGCTCCCGGTATGAGTCCTTGATCTGAATTAATTTCAACGCAAGATCATGATGCTCCCTCGCATAATCGAACTGCCTTAACACTGTAAAATAAGAAAAATGCGCTTTTGTATTTGAAGTATTCAGTTGGAATATTTCATTCAATACGGTACCGACTTTATCCAGAATGGCAAAGCAGCGGATGAAGCCATCTTTGTAGAAATACACATATCGGGCATACTCGGCTTTTTCAGTCGGTGTCATGTCGTCCGTTGAGCCTGCAACGACCTTTTTGCGAAAATGAGCTGCAGCGAAGCTGCTTTGCTCCAGTTCATCCAGTGAAGAGATGAGTCCCTGAGTCCACACATACAGTTTCCGATAGTCGTGCGTGGGATCATGATCCACATGCATTTGCCGCTGAAACAGCTCAAGTGTATGCGCCATGGAGTCCATCGCTTCCTTCAATTTACCTTCGTTTATACGCGGTTTTTCCCCCAACAACGTTCGCAGCATATTTAACCTCCTCTTTTCCGAATCAACATTTCATCACCATAAAACTTCATCCATTCCGTGTAATTGCTGCTTGCCATAGGTTGCCCTGATCCCCCTGACATCAAACAAAGTCCACCTGTCCAATGATGTACATCACTGGATGGTGGACTTTCATATTAGGCCGAGTACTTTCAAGAGAACTGTATCTGTATCTAGAACCGATTAACCGGTCGATGCAGCTTGTACACCAGGAAACTCATATACGTTAAAACTCCGAACAATATGGCGATATCCAGCATATGAGCGAGAGCTACGAACATATATACTTCCGGGCGGTTCATTGTCACCATCATGAAAATACCAATGACGACTTGCATCAGGATGAGAACAACGGATACCACGCCAAGGGTACGCATTTCCTTGTTGTCCGGATGATTACGGTAAGCGAAGTGACCCAGAACTGCAATAACAATGACGAGCGATGCTGCTGCTGCACGGTGAGCAAAAGCAACCGCTACCCCACCCGAAAGCTCAGGAATAATCTGCCCGTTACAGAGCGGAAATCCAGAACATCCGCCAGCAGAATTCGTGTGGCTCACAAATGCACCCGTGTATACCACGAGGTATGTGTATATGGTGGAGAACCAGACCAGATTCCTGAATTTTTTGCTCACCCGAGGGTATTTATTCAAACGCTCCAATCCGCCATCTTTTGCCTCCTGCCTTATGCCCAGCGCCATCATTAGGGAACTGGCAAAAGCAATCAGTGCAAAGCCGAAATGCAGTGCCATGACTGCTGAAGATTGGGAGAAGACGACGGCAAAAGCCCCCATGATTCCCTGGACGATAACAAATACCAAGGTTAAGAAAGAAAACAATTGCAGGTCACGGCGTGACTTGCCGAACAGCAGAAAAGCAACAAACGAAGCAATGGACAACAATCCAGCCAGTGCGCTTACAGCGCGATGGGAATATTCAATAAGTGAAGCCACAGTATGTGCCGGAACGAGTTTCCCGTTACATAAAGGCCATTCCGTTCCGCAGCCAAGGCCCGATTCCGTTTTGGTTACGATGCCTCCACCAAAAGTGGCCAGAAACATGACAAGACAGGTTAATACGGTTAACCATTTAAATAAAGTTAAGTGTTTCAATTTTTTCTCACCCGCTGTTGGTTTAAGATGGCGAAGAATATTCTCCGCTTGTTTCGATACTTTGACACTTATTTCACAACTAAATTCATTATACCGGATAAAATGTTCATTGACGCCCGCGCTTTGTGACAAAATGTTAACGTCTGCTGAAATAATGACCGATAGGTCATTGGGGTTATGTACATCAAACTTTCTAACATAGAAACGTGTCGAACACACAAACGCCATTTCCCTATTTCAAGAGAAATGGCGTTCTTTTTATTATACCCTTTTACAACATGAACCTGTCATACTTTTATAATCATTTATGGATCGTGTTGTACACCTCGACTGCGCGATCCAGGAACTGCTCAATCTCTTCTCTCGACTTGCGCAGCTTGTTCACGTACCGTACGAGTTCGCGCCCATCTGTATACGCCACAAAGCTTGGAATGCCAAGAATATTCTGCTCTTCACTAACCGTTCCAACCTGATCCACGTCGACCTCAATCAAAGTCAGTTCACGTGCATATTTCTCTTCAACCTCAGGCATAAACGGATCGATGTATTTGCAGTCACCACACCAGTCTGCCTTGAATACGGCAATCGTCAAACGTGGGGATTGGATGGCTACATCAAAAGCCGGTTTGGAAGTAATCTGTTCCATTCAGTTCATCTCCCTTTCTGTACCTTGTCATACCCTAAGTGAAGCAAATTGGCGAGTGGAAGTCAAATAATCAGCGCATACTTAGAATAAACCACATGGTCTGTGAATCTAAACCCAGAACATCATGAAAGGATGTCACGTCATGACTTCCACCAGAACCGATTCTTCCAGCGAACAGCATCACGGGTCCCTCTTGCAGATTGTCCGTTCCATTCCGGGTGCTGCCCGGGAAATCTGGCGTGGCAAACAGGCTGCATGGCAAGCCTCAGCACAGCTTCGTCACCCATTGCGTGACATCGAGTGGGATACTGATACGGCAGCTGCCCTACAGTCTGAGGTGGAGCGTCTGTTACCTGCCAGCAGCAAGTCTTTTGCACGTACGGACCAGGTTCAAAGCGCACTCGTCTGCGAAGAAGATTGCATCATCCTGGAAGAGATTAAGACGCTGACCCAGGAGCATAATCGGAGTAATATCACCCGCACGGCAGCTTATCTGGAATGTTATGAGCAATACCCTGAACTGCATTGGGCACTGCTGGCCCATATGGTCTCTCGCAACGGCGGATATCACATGACAGATCTTCAGAGTGACTTAATGCATAATCTGCAGAATCAGAGCGATCGCGAGCATATGTATCGGCTGCTGGAGCGATGCAATGCACTCATTTTCCAGGATGCATATCCCCAGCTACAGCTGTATATGAACAGTCGTCGGATTGGACGAAGCTGTTTCCATCTCTTGTCGCACTTTCACGTATCTGCGTTTATGACGCCGTTTTGGGAACGCTTTTGGCTGGAACGGTGCAGTTCACTGCTAAGTGTCGCATTAATTATTAATGAGCAGAACTATATCGAGAGCAGGGTGGTGCAGCATCCTTATTTTCAAAAAGAAGTACTCTCCAAACCCGCATTCCATCTGCACAATCTGGCGGGTCTGAATCATATCGTCTTTCCTCTTGGACGGGGAGCAGGAATCGCAGGGCGCGTCATTGAACATTTTGGCAAGTTGGATGAGCGAATCATGTTTGGCAAAAGCCTATATGCTCTGTTGTTTGGGGTGGAGCAAGTCTACACACAAGTGATGGCGTTCGTACGTTCGGTTCCCCATCTTGGCTCGCGGGCCGAATATTGGCCTGGCCTGTTTACCCATCATGAAGACGAGGCAGGTGATCACACCTTATACACTCAGGCGCTACTTGATGAAGAATGGCTTCCAGAAGGGCAACGATTATATAGTCCGGAACTGCTCTCCGTATGGGGCGACACGCCTTATGAACCGATTACCAGACAAGACTGGCTTCAGACTCGGGATTGTCTCGGTTATCTGACGGCACCGCGCCGGCCATGGCTGTTTGAGATGAGTCACGAACACCGGTATGGCATGCTGAAAACAGCACTGGCTCATGATGCAAAAACCATCACACACTAATGCTGAAGATCATATGGAGCAGGCAAAACCGAATGATGTGAATATCTGATGTACCGCTAATTCTCGCCTGCTGGGTTAGTATTCAACGCAGTCAATCCAGCTCGCCTTAGCGATACAAAAAGCCCTGTCCGCTTAACAGCAGACAGAGCTTGTATCCTATTTTCACAACATATTGGAGTTTGAATGATGCTGCTTGTATTCTTATCCTCTTTGCCCGGCTTCACGTTGAAGACGCATAAGTGGACGGAGAATTTTTTGCAGAATACGGGGGTAACTGCCCAGCTCGTCCTTGCGTAATACACGCAGCACAACCATGAGAACCAGATACACCACCACAACAAGCACACCAACCACAAGGCAGGTAAGCAAGAAGGATACACGCGCTGGCAGGAACAGTCCAAAAATCATATTTCCTATCCAGTTCGTTGCAAATCCTACACCTGCTGCAAGCAAGACCGTAATGATAAACCCTTTCCAACGATCTCCCATGATGGAGAAATCAACGATTTTGCGAAGGACACGCAGATTCAGATATGTGATAACCAGGAAACACAGCGCCGTTGCAATAATGATGCCGTATATGCCAAACAACGGCGCAAGGATCAGACTTGCAACCAGCTTGACCACAACACCTGCTGCTACACTGATCATGGTAATCCGCGGTTTCCCTACGCCAAGCAAAATGGAATTGGTGGTCATCATCGTAATCTGGAAAATGGTACCGAATGTCAGCAAGGCAATAATCGGCGTTCCATCCAGATTGGTAAACAACAATCCGTTGACCGAATACGCAGCTGCACAAAGTGCAATGACAATCGGCATACCTGTCAGAATCGAAATACGCAACGCAAGTGTAACCTGACTCTTCAGATGCGCTTCATCCTTGCGGGCAAATGCTGCCGAGATGACAGGCACCAAGGATTGACTCAAAGCGATAGCGAGAATCGGAGGAATACCCGCAATACTTTGGGCCTTAGCACCCAAGATCGCAAGAACGCCAGTCGCTTCTTCGAGTCCGATCTGGCCACTGAGCAGTGGGACCACAAGGGATGAATCGATAAAGTTAATGGCTGGAACCGCAAGTGAGGACAGCACAATGGGAATAGACAGCTTGAAGATATCACTGTAGATGCCGCGCATTGGCAGTTGCTCTGCACGTTCGTAATTCAATTGGGCCGCACGGTCGCTACGACGCAGCTTCAAGGTAAAGTACAGCATGACACCAAAGGCACCCACACTTCCTAATACCCCACCAAATGAGGCACCCGCAGCAATCGTTTGATCATCGTAATTCCATTGCAGCATGACATAAGCCACGATAATGGCTGTACCTACACGAGCGAACTGTTCCACAATCTGTGAAATACCACCTGCTGTCATATTGCCGCGTCCCTGGAAATATCCACGCATCATCGCAATGGCCGGGAAAAGCAGCAAGGCTGGAGCCAAGGCGCGAATGGCGCTGACCGATGCCGGTACTTTGGAGACATACGTGGCATAATAAGGTGCAGCGAACCACAATAAAGCAGACATGACTACCCCGGCGACAGCCGCAAAGATCAGGGCTGCACGGTAGATCTGTTGGGCTTCACTCGCGCGTCCGAGCGCATAGCGTTCCGACACCATTTTGCTAAGTGTACTCGGTATGCCCGCCGTTGCTACAGTTAACAGCATTAAATATACCGTATTGGAGATGGTGAACGATGCGTTACCGACATCTCCGAGGATATGCTCCAGCGGCACCCGCTGAACCAATCCGAGTACTCTCGCGATCAGCGCAGCGGCCGCCAGAATGAGCGTACCCCTAATGAATGTTTCTTTCTTAGACAAACGAATTCCCCTTCTTTCCTCCACACCGGACGTGCATAACGTTGAAGCTAATCCTGAACGTTTAGGCGAATCTTACCACCCAGATAATAAAGAGAACAATCATGACGATTTGCAAAATAATTTTCATCACGGTGCTCGTAAATAGCCCCACCACGGAACCAAATCCGACTTTTGACGCTTTGGAAGGTGAAGACCCACCGATCAGTTCCCCGATAAAAGCACCGATAAATGGTCCCAGTACCAGTCCGAATGCCGGAATGACGAAAGGGCCAATGATAACACCAATGGTACTCAGCGTGGTTGATAACTTGGAGCCACCGAACTTCTTCACGCCCCATGCGCTGACGACATAATCAGCCACGAACAACACAACCACAATCAGAATCTGGATGATCCAGAACCACACACCGAACGGATCAAAACTGAAGAACCAGCCGTAGACCAGAAAGGCGAAGAAAATCGCTACAGCACCAGGTAGTATGGGATATACCGTTCCGGCCATCCCCACTGCAAACAGCAGCACAATTATAATCCAGGCAACGGTTGCGAGCAAAGGTTACTCCCCCTTCAAAATATGTTCACGAATCACTTCGACGATGCCGTCTTCATTGTTACTCGCTACGATCAGATCAGCCGCTTCCTTCACCTGCTCTTGCGCATTGCCCATCGCTACACCCAGACCCACGGCCTCAATGACAGCCAGATCATTCAAGCTGTCTCCGACCGCAACAACTTCGGACATCTCGATGCCCAGCAGCTTGCAGACTTCAGCTACACCACTGGCTTTGGATACGCCAGCAGGGTTGATCTCAATATTAACGGGTGAGGAATTCGTCATTTGCAGACCACCCATTTGTTGCAGTTCCATCATAATCTGGTGACGAACTTCATCCACTTCGGTATTGAAGCCGAATTTCAACCATTCCAGACCTTCAATATTGTCCGTCCAGCGATCACGGTTGAACAGCTCTTCCACGGAGTATGCCCAGTACCAGCTGTTATATTTCTCACCGATCTCCTGCATTCTGCGAATCAATACCGGGTCCATCAGATGACGCATATGCAGATCATGCGGGGCTTTCCATACCTCACTGCCGTTAACGGTAACCATCGGTGTCTCCAGCCCAAGCTGCACCGCATAAGGCATCGCGTGGAATACGGCTCTTCCCGTGGATAGGCACACATGCACGCCCCGACGAATGGCAATCTGAATCCACTTGGCGGTCTCCTGCGTAATTTCATGATTATCATTAAGCAATGTTCCATCCATATCCAATGCAAGCAATTTGTATTTCAGTTCACTCATACAGTAGTTCCTCCTAGGTTGTCTCTCTCCAAATTGAACTCATGGATATCCATTCAGGCACTACGCGGGCAGAAAACCTTTCGATCGCTGTTATCCCCTGATTTTCTTGATTCCATCTACAATGGAGACAATCCGGTTATAAACGCGACCACTTCGTTTCTCTAGGTCCTTTCTGCCCTCTCCGTTCCACAGTGGTTCTCCAGTTCAACTTAAAGGTTCTTTTTATCTAATTTTAAAAATCCTTTCACAACAAGATCGCCCGGCATCCGTAAAAACGGACGCTCCGGACGTCACAGCTAACGACATTTTACCACAGATCATCTGTATGCAACAAAATAACCCGTAATCGGCAGGATGACGCTTAGTTACAAATGTATATTCCACACTACGCTTTCCCCTCGTGAATGCCGCTTTCCTGAACGCTATAAAAAAAATCTAGAGTCGTTGATTAACGACTCTAGATTTTCGATTTCAATGTTTGTCTATTCAAAACGATTATTTATGGAACATAGAGGTCCATATTCAATCCATTCAAAATTCTTTCTGCATGAGAATATAACATGCTATCATTGCTTAAAATTCTTCCGTGAACAATTCCTTTAAAACCGGATCCTGCAAATACAGGTGATCCACTGTCACCCGGCTGTGAAATTGTGCTTGTTTCAAAAAGATATCTGCCAGGGCCTGTGCTACTAGTGAAATATACATCTTTGCCCTGTAATGTTCCAGTAGTTGTGTCTGTCGTTGCTCCTGATTTAATGACAGTTTCACCTATTTTACTGGAGGAAATAGCTTGAACTCCCGTGAGTCTAGTAGGGTTCCCAGGATTAATTCCCGAGGTATTGTAAATGACATTACTTGGGGTATGATTTCCACCACTTAACCTTATAGCCCCTGAATCTACATAGGAGCCCATGAAAACATTAGACATTGGTCCAAGAAGATATCCTCCTTGACGAAAATTTGTTCCTTGATCTGCGCAATGGCCTGCGGTTATGAGAAACAGATTTCCATTTGATCTTGATTTTGCCGGTACACCAGCCGTACACTTTCCCGTGCTGTTTATCTCATGACCACCCATAATCGTTCCTGTATACGTATTTCTTGCAGTTTCTTCAATTAGTCCAAGGTCCCCATTAAAATCAAGTGGATATGTGCTAAACATGGATTGAATAATTTCTTGATTTTCAGTACTTAGATCATTTCCGAGCGACACCACAACTTTTTGGTTAGGAAAGTCAGAATGAATTTTTGTAACATTTACATTTTTCTCTTTTAAAAGATTGAGTTTACTAACGATATTATCTGCAAATCCCATTAGTTGCTCTTCGCTATATTCGACTATTTCATATACAATCTCATTCGGGGAGAGTAAATAAGCAGCATCTAAAGTTTGTCTGGATACAATAAGATTTAAATTTTCGACAAATGACTCTCCTTCTTGATTGTTATTAATAAAACTTTTAGTTGGTTCCCCTGTAAATCTTACTATAATTTTGTGTTCAGGAGCTTGTTGTATATACATTCCTGCGTAATTTTTGGATAAAGATGAATCCCTGATCGCTTTTTCAAAGTCCGGTATAAATTTTTGTTCAACCTCAACTCTTCTGTCCATTTCCGCCTCTTCCTGAGCTGTTAAATGAACTCCATATTTTTGAACAGAAGACTCGTTTTCAATAGATAGGAGTTGATAATTATTGTTTTTAAAGCCAAATTCATCTCTGAACTTTTCCTCTAAGTTGTACTTTTGATTGATAAGGGCTTGACTATCTTTCTCTACGTTCTCAGCATACATTACTCCACTAATAGATAATGTAAGAGACACACTAAATAATAATGCAATGATTCTTTTGAGACCCATACTTACCTCCTACAAGTGTTTAGTTTACTAGAACTTCTTCTGCACTAATTATTATTTTTTTCTCGTCTTCAAAGCTTGACTGATCAGATTGGAATACTGCATTTAGAACAATATCTACGTCTGAATTTTTAATTTGTTCAATTTGCTCTGATGTTAATGTGATCTCATACTTTTCGGAATACCAGTGGTCTTTCATTAATTTCGTTGTTAACCCTTCACTTGTGCTTGACCTTGGTGGCAGAATTGTCTCGCCATCTATTTGCAAATCTACATCGAGGATTTGCTTGGAATGAAGAATTTCATTATCTGCTTCACTCCCTATATACTTTATTCCTGGTTGAAAAATGAAGGTATGATCTTTTGTTTCTTCAATGATCAATTGGAGCTCATATTCCCCAATTTGTTTGCTCGCTATCATTTGATCACCATCTCTTTGCATTTGATCAGGAGCATTAGAATTGTCCATTGAAGGATTGGAGCACCCAAATAGAATAAGAGAAATCATAAGGATGATGGATACTTGCTTCAAAGTTTGGCCTCCTTTTAATCAGAGTATTAAAATAAAACACATCATAAGTTAAGACGTGAAATATCCCATAATGTTTCATTAAATGATAAAATTATCAAAAAAATAGTAATGTTTCACTTTTAATACTGTAAGTATATTCTCCAGTTATTTCGCCTCCACATAATTTTAGTCATTAAATTATATAGACCTACCAAAAAACCGCCTGCAAGCAGACGGCCTCGTGTAATTCACTTTAAACTTCAATTAACGTGCTGCGAATTTGCGACGAGCGTAACGGAATACAATTCCATGTTTCGGAGACAGCAGCAGTGCGAGAACAAACAGAATTCCGGCAACAGCTACCATGCAGCCCGCAATGGAAGCATCAAGGGCGTATGCCATGATGTAACCTCCAACCGAAGATGCTGCTCCGATCAGGACGGCATACAGAATCATTTTGCCCAGACGATCTGTGAGCAGGTAAGCCGTCGCCGCAGGTACAATCAGCATGCCCACCACGAGAATCGAACCAACACTTTCAAATGAAGCTACGGATGTCATGGAAACGAGCCCCATGAGCAGATAGTGGAACAGCACGACTGGAATGCCGCAAGCCGCAGCCAGCGCCGGATCGAAGGCACATAGCTTGAACTGTTTGTAGAACAGCCCAATGACGACGAGGATGACCAGCAAAGTGATACCCAGCATCCAGACTGCCCTCGGCCCAACATCTGTGCCCCCAAGGGTTAGCGTATCCCACTGCACATAAGCGATCTCGCCGAACAAGACACAGTCCAGATCCAGATCGATGTGCTGAGCGTTTAGACTAATCAGAATGACGCCTACTGCGAAGAGTGCTGTGAACACAATTCCGATGGAGGCATCAGACGAGAGTCCACCCGCCTGCAAACTCTGTATGAAGAATACCGTCAGTAGTCCAAACACCGTTGCACCGAGCAGCATCCACAATGAATCTCTGGAACCGCTCCACAGGAAAGCAATCGCAATACCGGGGAGAACCGCATGACTGATCGCATCACCGACCAGAGCCATTCGTCGCAGAATCAGAAAACAACCGAGGATGGCGCAAGCAGAAGATACCAATACAGCCGTCAAGATAATCCAAAACGTTGCCATTACATCTCCCCCCGTTCCTGCTGATTTCGCTGTGTGGCGAGAGTCTGAAGTGTAGCCCGCTCTTCACGCATATACGCGGATTTGGCCTGAATACTGCGTAAGCGTCGAGCTAATAATCCACGACGCGGAGCGAGCAAGGCTGATCCGGCAAACAACACCGTAGCCGCAAGAACGGTTACAGGACCTGTCGGCAGATTAGGTACAAGTGTGCTGAAGATGGTTCCTGTCGCTCCACTCAATGCACCAAATATGCCTGCCAACACTACCATTAATGCGAGTGAGTCGGTCCAGCAACGTGCCGCTGCTGCCGGAGTTACCAGCAAGGCTGCAACAAGCACCACACCAACGGCCTGAATCCCGGCCACCACCGCGATTACCGTCAAGAGCAGAATGAGCTGCTCCAACATGGCAACTGGCAGTCCCATACCTCGTGCAAATCCCGGGTCAAAGCTCACCAGTTTGAATTCCTTGAACCAAGCCAGACAGGCGATCAGTAGTACGAGACATACGCCCCCCATGACATATACATCCGTCATGACCATGGATGCCGCCTGCCCAAACAAATATTTATCAAGTCCGCTTTGGCTTCCGCTCGCTCCATGCTGGATACGCGTCAGCATCACTACACCAATCCCGAAAAATACGGTCAACACAATGCCCATCGCTGCATCCTGCTTGATCCGGGAGTAGCGTGTAATCCACGAAATTCCGAAGGTAGCAACGATACCAGCCACCAGCGCACCAAACAGGAATAGCCCTACAGACTTCGTTTCCGTCAACATAAATGCAATACAAATCCCAGGCAGAGCAGCATGAGCAAGGGTGTCCCCCATCAGACTCTGCTTACGAAGGAAGGTGAAAGAGCCAATAATTCCACTGCTGAATCCAAGCAGCAGACAGCCAAGCAATATCCAACGTGTATTGGGGTCGGACAAGATGGCAACGATCCAGTTCCACATGACTACACCTGGCCTTTCTCCGTCCGGCTTCCGATCATGGCAATCCGGCCTCCGTACGTCTCTTGCAGTGTATCTGGTACAAATACTTCGCTTGTCGGTCCACCTGCCACCAGTCGTCCATTGAGCAGCAGCACATGGTCGAAGTATTCCTCGACTGTCGCCAGATCATGGTGAACAACCAGCACCGTCTTGCCTTGTTTCTTCAACTGCTCCAACAGGGAAATGATCGCTTTCTCCGTGGTAGCATCCACACCTGCAAACGGCTCATCCATGAAATACAGATCTGCGTCTTGCACGAGTGCCCTCGCCAGAAAGACACGTTGCTGCTGTCCACCCGACAGCTGACTGATCTGGCGGTACATGTAATCGCCCATGCCGACTTGCTCCAGGCAGTGTGCCGCCAGGTCCCGCTCCTTTTTCCCCGGACGACGAAACCAGCCCAGATGACCATACCGTCCCATCATGACCACATCGAGTGCATGCGTAGGGAAATCCCAGTCCACCGATTCACGTTGGGGTACATATCCAATACGACGACGTTGTTCCCGGTACGATTGTCCGAAGATCCGTACCTCACCATGCATCTTCGGTACCAGTCCCAGAACGGCTTTGATCAGGGTTGATTTTCCGGCTCCATTCGGTCCAAGAATTCCGATAAGCTGCCCTTCAGGGATATCGAAGGATACGCTGCTAAGCACCGGCTTTTTGTGATACGCAACGGCCAGATCCCTCACACTAAGAGGAGCAGACGTAGGCAATGTTCCCTGCAAGTGGCTGTTGTTCAGATTCGTAGGAGTTTGTTCCGATAAAGTTGTATCATTCATAATCCTGTAACTCCTCTCTTCATATGATTCATTATTTCAAGGCTTCTACAATCGTCTCAACATTGTGGCGAATCATACCAATGTATGTGCCCTCTTCCGTTCCTTCAGCCCCCATGGCATCCGAGAACAGTTCTCCACCAATGTTCACCGTATGCCCTTTTTGAGCTGCTCCGGCAATAATGGCTTCCATCGCTTTTGCAGGTACACTCGATTCAACAAAAACGGCTTTGATCTGGTTATCCACGAGATAATCTCTCAGTTCGCTAACATCTTTTGCACCGTATTCGGCTGCTGTACTAATGCCCTGAAGCCCCATCACTTTCATGCCATAAGCTTGACCGAAATATCCAAATGCATCATGTGCCGTGACCAATACCCGGCTTGCTTCCGGAATCTCCAGAATCTTCTCACGTACCTCGGTATCCAGATCTTCGAGCTTCGCCAGGTACGCCTCAGCCTGAGCCTTGTATTCTTCCGCATGATCCGGGTCCGCCTCCACGAGCGTATCGCGCACGGCTTCTGCCGCATGCATCCAGTGGCTGACGTTAAACCAGACGTGTGGGTCATATTCCGTACCGCCTGTATCTTTGCCTGAGTGTAACTCCTCAACTGGAATAGTATCTGTAACGGCTGTAACCAGCTTGCTTGAGGACATTTTCTCCAGAATGTCTGTCATTTTACCTTCGAGATGCAGTCCATTATAGAAAATGACTTTTGCTTGTTCCAGCTTGCGAATATCACCTTGGGATGCCTTGTACAAGTGGGGGTCAACTCCCGGGCCCATGAGCCCGGTAACATCAACATATGCTCCGCCTACCTCACGTGCTACGTCCGCAATCATGCCCGTTGTAGCTGTTACTTGCAGCTTGCCGTCGCTACTCGTCTCCGCATCACTTGAACATGCTGAAAGTATGACAACCAGCACCAGAGCCGCTAGCGTGATGAACCCCCTCTGAATACTCCTCATCTTCACCATTAACAATTCAATCGTCCCCTTTCCCTATCCTAAAAGTATTGTCCACATCTAATTTTGTTGTACAAGGTATTAAGTTTTAATCAAGACTAATAATGTTTCCCTTGTGCAAATTTTATCCGAAGCTAAAAAAAAAGGCAAGGGATTATTTCCCCTGCCTGTCCAGATTCATATGTTGTTTACTTCATTAACTTTTTTGGATACGGATATTAAAGAAATTCAACTATCTGATTTAGATGTCCTTTCCTTAGAAAATGCTAAAAATTTCTTTAAACATTTACGAAGAACGGATATCAAAGTTACTGATCAGGAAATGAAGAAGCCCGAGGAAAACTCTGTTAGCCGCAAGATATCCTCTCTTCGCTCACTTTTCAAATATTTGACGACCGAGACAGAGATCACAATGGAAAAAAAACTGAAATACCCATGTCTCAAGAACAAAGATATTGGTGAACCTTACTTTCACAGAAATGTTATGCAAAAAATCCCGGTTTACAAAGAGAAAAGTACTTTGAACTCTAGGGCCAAGAATATATCAAACTACAAATTAAAGAATCTAAATTCTAAAAATGGAAATGTAAAAGGAATTGATCTCGGAGACGACAGTACTTCTTTTCTTTGTGTACAAGTGACCTCTAATTTGGACATAGCAAAAATCGAGAAAACCCTAAAATTTTATGTTGATCCAAATACTAATTATAGTAAGGTTTATTATTCTGGCGTAAAGATGTTCTATCTCTCTGAAATTACTCCTAATTTCACTGCTAAAAAAAAGAAAGAAATGCTATCCAATTACCCAAACTTCTCATTTGAGGAAGACATAATAACATACGAGAAACTACTCAAAAAAATTAATTCTATTGAAAATAGCGAACAACTCAATTCGATCATTAAGGTACTACGTGAAAATATTCATTATTACAGCCCCTACGAAACGCGGACAGACCAAAATCAGGTTTGGGGTCAATTATTAGTTAACAGGACTATTAATCGGATTAAAAAATTCGAAGAGTTTTACGACGAACATATTTCAAGTTATCCTAAATTAGATATTATGTTTAATTCATCTTTAGAAAAACTGACGAAGTTAGACCAAGGTATAGAGACAAAATTGGATATATTGCTCAAAAACCTTGAGAACCCACAATCAGTAATCCCCTCACCCATTAAAGCATTATTTGAAGAATTTCTTTTTTTCGAAGAAAAGGTTCTAAAAGAGGCATATAAAAACCTGAAACGCCATCCTAAAGAACTATACAAAGAGACAGGTAAAGATTTTCAAAATCACATGAGAAGCGGAATTGAAATGCTAATAGACAATTTGATTCTAAATCTAAATTTTATAAGAGATCTCTTAGGATATCAACATGAGGAAGTGATCATTAACCGCTTTAAGCAGGTTAGAACAACCATTAAATATGAAAGTGTTACGGATAGAAATAATCAACTGCTTCATTTGTTAATTAAATTGAGTGAACCAGATCCATTTAGAATAGATGTATTCATGCTTGAGACAGACCATATTGAACCCGATGAACAATTCTTTCATGTATTAGGATGGACTGATCTACATTTAGGCTTCGAAGAGGCTTCACGTTATATCGCTTATACAAATGAGAGTGTAGGTCCAGAAGATGACTTCATTGCTTCTGGTGGTTTTCATGTCCCATCACCACTCATTTTTCTATATAAACTCAGTGATAAACAAAAAGAAAAATTATACGAAATTCAAAACCGTAGTAATATCGCGTTCTACTTTTTTGAATCACATTAACGGCGAACACTAACCCTTAAGGAATCTACTCTGCTCAGTCGGCACACCTGTACTTATGGAGCTGAACTCGGGAAGCATCCTCAAAGAGGTTAACAGCTGGTCCGATGATCTTATTGAAAGTGTGAAAAGTGATTTAGTTTTAAGAACTAACCTTGATATATGAAGAAGGTAATTTACTCCTTGATGCTCCGCGTAGTACTGATGTATCGTGGAAAGCAAAAGGGGTCTTCCTATATCTCCATATATATGGACCGCTTCGTGCTATAGATATAGACATTCTCAATCCTAATAGCTCAATAGAGAAGGGGTTGTCTGAACTTTCGGATCATGGCTGGATCAAATGAGCTGGGTGAAAAGTTATGGTTTGTCGAGAATCAGCAAGCAGCTGCAGCTGATAGTGCTTTTGTTACTGTAGACTTTAATTCACCTTACCAATCATACAAAGACTCACTTTTTTTGTTTCGAGTATTCTTGGACCAATTTCTTTTGTGCCTCTGAATCGGTCCTTGACCCAACGTCAACATAGATCTCTAATAGTAGAAGTGCCCCGATACCCTTAGCTTTAAGTGAAAGTGAGTTATTCTTGGATAGAGCTCAAAAGCTTCAAGGGGGCAGTTGACTGAAACATGTAGTCCGCTTCTTCAATGTTATCCTCCTCTATCAATATCATAATAAAATATAGTATATCCTCAGTAATGAAAGTAATACTATTCCTTCTCTGTAGCTACGTGTTCCTTCGTTTTGGGATGTGTCTTGAGAGGAAAGGTAGCCTATTTTCTTTCTTTTCCAAAATTTTGAAAGGATATCCTCATAACTTTCTCGTAAATCACTCTGGTCCCGGTCGATTCAGTATGATCCATTCTTTCATATGCTCTCGTATTACAACATAAAAATACTTATAAATTGAATCAGTAAAATTATAATAATTTATATTCAAATATATGTAAAAAATTGAATTGACTAGAAATAATCTCGGTGTTATGTTTAGTTCATAACTTATAAGGAGGAATAAATATGAAAAAGAAATTGACTGTTGTAATGTCTTCTTTATTATTACTAGGATCACTGGCTTCAGCAGCTTATGCCCAACCTATTAGTTCACCTAACAACGATTTAGTTACACCAACGGTGAATGATATTGAAGCGCGCGTATCTTCATCAATCAGCACAAGCAATGTGTTCGAAACTCCGGAGGACCCTATCATAACACCATTTGATGTAACTCTTATTCGTCCCTTCCCATACGATTCTGTTAATGCTTACGAAAATACCTTTTATATCGATCCCCGAAACGGATTGGAGGCAAATATTTGGTTACAAAACACTGGGACCTCGACTATCTATATGAAGATATATGTTGATAATAACTTAGATATGGAAATTCCATTTGCTGTCGGACAGCAAAAGACGATCAATTTGTATGGTACGGTTGCTCATAGCTATAAAATCTATGTTTACAACAGTGTTGGTGCAGTGAATAAATTTAATATCTCGGCTAGACAATTTTAAAAGAAGAAGGCTTGGTAGAATTATTGTACTTTTTCCTGAGTCTTGCTTTTCCTTTTGCCAGATCTCTTGTTTTAGTCTTGAAAATGTAGTGTCTCCTCCAAGCCTGGGGAAGGACCATTAGTTACTCTGCAGTTGATAGCGCTTTTACAAGTGTGATGTTCAGTTATTGTTATTCTTATCACAATTGGGCCCAAATATAAGCACTATAGACCTACCTTCAACCCAACCATATCGAAAAAAAAATGGCCACTACACAATTGAAATTCAGTTGTAGTGGCCATATCATTTTATTTGAATATAGGGTTTAGTTCTGGATCAAGAGACAACATCCGAATAAGAAGCGCAGTTGCTTCTGCTCTTGTAACTATTCCTTCAGGGACGAATTGATCAACGGTCCGCCCCTCGATCAAGCCAGCAGCAAACGCTTTTCTGATATTCCCCTGATTCCAGGTATGATTGATATCCTGGAAAGGGACAGTCGTTGATGTGAAGTTTTTAAGCTCAACAATCCTTCCAACCAGTTCGACCGCTTCAGCTCGGGAAAGATACTGATTAGGTTTGAACGTACCATCTGCGTAGCCCTGGATAACCCCCTGCTCTGTGAGATGAAGAATACCATCTTTCGCCCAGTGAGTAGTCAGATCCTTAAACAACTTGGGTTTCGAACTGCCTTCCGAAGGGGAAAAGACGCGATCAAGCATCATACTAAATTCCGCTCGGGTGACAGCATTGTTAGGCCGGAAGCTTCCATCCGGATATCCGGTTACACCTTGGACAGATTGGAGCTTCTGCACATAACGTTCTCCCCAATGGCCGAGCAGATCCGAATACACTCTACTTGGCTTGTTTGCGGACATTTCAGATTGAATCGATTGTACTAAGCCTGATCGGTTGATCACATAAGTGAAGATGGATTTATCAACTTCTGGAAAAACCTCTTCTTCATCCTCCCCACTATCTTCGATCCCCAGTCCTGAGTCTTTTATATCTTGTGATGTGGTCGTGTAACCCCCACCTGGCTGAGAAGGCAGATCTATCGTTTTTCCTTCTACGCTAATTGAATACTCCTCAGAGTGGATTCCTCCCAACTGGGCGAACACGTTTACCGTTCCAGCTCTCATGGCTTGTAGCTGGCCATCTTTTATTCGGATGATGTTGGGGTTAGATACTTCCCAAGCAACTTGTTCTGTGACTTCTATGGATGAGTCATCCGGAAAGAGTGCTTTCACAACCAACGTATGAGCTTCACCAATAATCATCTTCTCAGGCAATCCTGTGATCTGCAACTTAGAGATGTCGTCTTCTGTCAGCATCTCAACGATGATGGTATATGTTTGTACGGACCCGTCACGAGCGAGAATAGAATAAATCACAGGTGAAGTAAAATCATTCACAGTGATGCCGCTGATTTGAATATGTCCTTCTACCTCGGCGGATACACCCTTCATATCGAAGTTAGCAACCAGTTCTCTCAGATCAGTCCCATAAGGCATTGAAACATGAACGGTATGGGAGTCTTCATTGATTTTCCCGTTAATCTCGTCAATTCGAAACGAAAGAAGCTGCTTTTCCTGTCTGGTATCTGGTTTAACCTCAACAAGGATCTCAAGTGTAACATCGAAGTAGTTCACTTTGATTGTAGTCGTTCCAACGTGATGAGCATTTACCATACCAGAGGTCGTGATAGATGCAATATCAGGGTTAGAAGCGTTGAAAGACACAATACGTGTTAGATCCGCTGTACCGTTGTTCGAATATTTCCCTTGTATATGAAGCTGCCGGCTCTCACCTGGTATGAACTGTAGAGAAGCTGCATTACTAGTTAATGACTGGATCGGGCTCGCCAGCTCCGGATGGAAGTCACGAATAGTAGACTCTGCTTCTTTTCCAACGGGATAATAGTTGTTTGTATCATTCGAAACTTGCCAGATAGAGTATCCTTTAAACCAGCTCTCTCCACCAAAAACATCTTGGTACGCTTCATACGCATTACGTTGTAATTCTTCATTAAGGTCATCAGAAACAACGGGGTTCCAAGGAGTTGATGTCCCATAATCCACGCTTGGTATTCCAAGCTCTCCTAAGAATATATCCCGTCCCCAGAATTCTGAAAAAGACCGGACCTCATCATAGACATTTTGATGTCTTGCGTAGATGCTAGAGCTGCTTAAATCAGCAATCAGATCTGCAGTACTTGGAGCAGGATTTTCATTCAACTCAAAGTACGCAGCAATGGTAATAAAATCAACATATCCAAAGATTAGGTTAGTCTTCTTTTCATTGTACTGATTCTTAGTGGATGGGTCCCAATCTGCCGTGAGCCACCAGGAAGTTTTATACGTGAGCTTACCAGGATATGCATCACGGATAAAAGTGAAGACATCGCGCCAGTACCAAAGGTGGGATTCTATCTTGGTGTAACTGGACCCAGCGATAACAGCATATACGTCTTTAGGGATGGCGATCTCATGCAGCAATGTGGACCATACTACTGATTTATAGTTCCAGAAGAATCCGTTCAAATCGGTCGGATCATATTCAATTTCCGATACAGTTCCCTCAGCGATCCACGGAAAGGCTTCCAGGATTACATTCACGCCCCTATCATTTAGCACATCAATGAGCGCCTTCGCCTGTTCCACATCGCCTGGATGCATGCTTAATTCATGGCCGCGGGCATCGGGAACATCAAATCTCACCGGCACAACTACCGTATTTAAGCCAAGCTTATCGATATTGGCGATAACTCGATCTATATTCCCCAAATCTTCAGGTAAAACCGTCCCTGATTTTATCTGTGGGATAGGTTCTTCCTCTACTTTCGAAACGACGATGTAAAGCGTTTTGAGAAGTTGCCCTACTCGGACGTTGATAAATGTTTCACCTTCGCTAATAGCACTGATCATTCCTGTTGTGCTAACATCCGCAATGCTTGAATCTTCTGAATCAAAGGTGGCTATGGGAACAGCATCTTCTATGTATTTATCATTTGTGAGGACGGCTTGTGCTGTGAGTTGAATAGAATCGCCGATTGTTAACATGTTATTAGGAACCTGCGCCTCAAGCCTTAAGTAATCAACGATATTCAATGTACTTGAAGCGGTTTCTCCATATATATCTGCAGTCACTGTAACTTCTCCTATGGATTTCCCTAGGAGTACACCTGGCTGATTGAAAACCGCAATGGTGTCATCATGGGAGGACCAGATACTTAATGTGGTCAAATCCTCCATAGGGGCATCTTCATGAGAAGACCATACGGCTTGCAACTGCCTTTCCTCACCCACCAGAATGTAATCCGGGTTTCCATGTTTAATGACTAAATTGGGGGAGACCGAACCTTCTGCAAAGGAGATCGGATTAAAAGACAGACCTATAGACTGGAATACCAACATAAAAACAGTGCAGAGTGTCATAACTTTAGTGAAATATTTCATCAGATTCTCTCCATTTCAACCAAAAAAAAAAATTTGTTATACTGCTGAAAGCGTCCAAGCTCGGCCTTGTTTGCGAACTTTTTGATTTCAACCCCAACATATCGATTGTTCCGATCTACTTCTAATATATCTATTCTGCCTTTTACTCGGGTTGCTTCAATCTTCACTAGTGTAAATGAGAACAACTTTTTCATTTTCCCAACATGATCCTTGATCTCATTATGTGTAATATTTCTCAATTGATTTTTGAATCGATACTTTTCTCTGCTAGATCTAACCCTCCTTTCTGCCTGTTTAAGCATCTTTCTACCAATGAGGTCGAAATTAATTGGATTATCTTTTTCATATTGAGCGACCTCATCCATAAACGAACACTCATCATCAGCTTTTGACACGCTTAATCCTCCTTAGGAACGATACAAAATATAGTCATCGAAATAGAAATAAGGGCCGGCATAAGACCGACCTCCATTTTTGACGCAACGATGGATGTTCCACACACTAGGTAACCCCAAGTATTATATTAAGTATTAAGCTTCAGTTTAATGTCCGGTACCATGATTATTCATTGATCTCACCCCTACCTTATTTATGGTCTATATATTGACCATTCGTTTAATCCTGCAGCTGTAGTCATTCGCTCACAGGGGAAATTAGCCATCAAATCCACGAGAAGACATGTTTAGTTAAATCTTCTCGATTCAACACGTTTGTTTCATACCCGCCTTTGAACTCGAGAGAGTTGTATTTAGACTTTGATCTAAAGTTGTTTACTTCGTAAAATATCCATCAAATAGACCTAAAGCAGACATGTCGGAACCATCACCATTTGATACTTGAATCTTCATTTTTGCAGCGTTCTTCAGATTAACCTTAATTTCAGTAGGTGGATCTCCTGCTTTGAAATCATTAGAATATGCTTCCTTCCCGTCCAAAGTGATTGTGAATGTAAGCGTTTCGCGTGTATTTTTGAATTTTTCAAACAATCCTACCGTGGCTTTGAACTCGCTATATTGACCATTTAAATAATATTCGTCGAAATTCCAATTGTCCCGATTGGATGATAAGCTGTATGTATGATAGTTAGAATATTCATTGCCGATGTTATCTGTAGCAATTGGTCCATCATAGACTACTTCAAAGGTATTATAGATCCCCAGTGCAGATTGAGTATTCATTGGTTTGATGTCTTTCCCAGGATATATTATTTCTCCCCCATGATCCTCTCCGATCAGCACCGTCTTATTCTTTGCATCCCATTTCACAAGCTGTCCAAGTGCATTACTCATAAAAGCCAAAGGTACAAATGTACTCCCATTGTATAAAAAGGGTTTTAGATCGCCTTTGGGCATTTTAGATATGTGATCCACTTTAATGTCATTGACGCTAGACTTCTATCATCTTTCCACCAGCAGCATACGCCGTTGCGCCAGTGACTACCGTGCCAATGGCCATTCCGATAATTAGACCTTTTAGTTTGTCCTTCATGTTACCTCCCAGGGTATAAATCGTATTTGTATGGTTTTTACTATATATCGGCTAATTTCTTCCTTTAGTTTACATTATATAATTTCTCTAATACATAGAACAAGGGCCTCCTAAAAGGAGGCCCTTCAAGCACAATTACCATTAGGGTGCAGCTTGACTCATTGTTGCTAATTGAGAAGTAAGCATCTCAACCTGCGCCTCAAGTGTTGTAATATGATTTTGAAGGCGCTTAATTTCAAACAGAACATCTGGGGAGTATATTTGGGCCAACTGAACCATAATAGCCCTATGTAAGCTATCTCCGTGGTTTAAAACGGGGTAAGACAAATATCCATTAAGCTGTGTTATATTGCTCTTTGGCAATTATAAAGTTAGACGTTAGCTCTGAGATCCTTTTTCACTCTATTTTTGGATATATGCCTGATTTGATGTAAATTGATAATCGTGTCCTTCGGAAATATAGGGTATTTCTTTGAAGGATAGCTGTCAGTTGGTATCCGTATCAGAGCTTTTTCCAAATCCCCTGGGAAGCTTGATCAGTCATCTGAGTTGGTAGGAACAACAACCAATAATTCTTTAAAATCTCCAATGACAATGGCTGGGTGTGGTTGCAAGAGTTCTCGATCAGTACCATAACCGAAATCAACTAGCACCTTTCTACCTGAAGCATAGCGCACTGGATTAGAGTAAAACATCCGTGTCGCTTCTCTTCGAGCAATGTAAATATATGTTTCTTCTTTTACTGAAGGGGTATCTCTTAAGTGCTCTTGGGCTTTCTCTAGCCTATACCTAACCCCGTTCAGAATCTCCCCATTTATTAACTTTAGTGGCCCATTTAAAAAACGTGTTTGACGCTTGCTATCGTCATTTTTTAGGAGATAGGTGAAGATAGAAGCCACTGATTCAAACAATTTCTTGTCTATCTTTTCTTGTTCAAGTATTATTCCGAAATCCTCATCCGTTCGTGGCTTGGATCTTGTGAATATTTCCCTATAGTCCAAGTTAAGTGCTATTGCAAGAATCATAAGAGTCTCGTCATTGGGGCGAATCTTTGAAGCCTCTGCTCTGCTTATAAGTGCTTGGGAAATTAGAGTGTAACTGGCTAAATGTTCTTGTGTCCTGAAATTTGCCTTCTTTCGTCTTTCTTTGAGGTATACACCAAAATCAGTCATTAGCCCTCCGAATTCATTTAATATACAGCATATTATTATGCATATTCAGACTACACAGTACGCCAATACGCTTGTCAAACTCATATAATTCAGGTATGCAAAAAAAGCCAACTCCAAGAGCTGGCATAAGTAAATGAATCTATAGAAATAAAAATGAATGATGAATAATGCCTAACCACTGTAAGTTAGTATAGATTAGCAGCTCATACCAGAGGTCATAGAAAGCTATTGTCTTACGATTATAAATCCCTTGGTTCAGTATACAATGTGAACCCTTCCATCGTGATACACCTGCACGTCCTGTGATGACATCACGAACTCTATTCCTGTCAAGCTTCCTGATGCCTCTAACTCCTTAATACCCGCCTCCCATATAGGTCGATTGTGGATTAACGTATAAAAATATATTTTATCCGCACCCTCGCCTTCACTGCTTTGTAATACAAAATTCCCAGCAAAAAGACCCTTGGGGAATTTTCGCATTTCATTATGTGAAATAAAATGAGGGAGATCTGCTTCAAATTTTCTAGTTAGCATTTTTTATCTAACCCCTTGTTTATAATATGAACCCAGGTTCTCTTTCGTAATCACCGAGTTTACTATTGAACGTCAAGCTGTTTCGTCATATTGTAAAAGAGTTATGTCTGCCACGGTTCTTTTGACGTTACTCTTTATCTTTACCTTCGTCTTTCTTCCCTTTAGGAGTCCCATCGAGACCATACACTTCATCATATGCATCAAAGATTTTCCGTGCAATTGGCGAGGCACTGACTGACCCGAACCCACCTTCCGGTACAACAACAGCTACAGCAAGCTTTGGATTATCCCGTGGGGCAAAGGCAATAAATACACCATTCTCTTTTTTGTTCGGTCCGGTCCCCTGCTCTGATGTTCCTGTTTTCCGTGCATAATCGTATGGGAAACCGTCAAATGAACTTACTTTGGTAACCATTCCTTTATGAACTTCATTCCAGTGCGCATCGGCAAAATCAACTTCATTGAGTACTTTAGGTTTGATCTCTTTCACAACATTGCCGTCCGCATCACGGATTTCCTTCACCAAGTGAGGCTCCATCCGTTTGCCTTTATTGGCAAGCATCGTCGTGTATTGAGCGAGTTGCATTGTAGTGTACTTCGCTTGCTGACCAAATGAGGCAAACGCCAAACGTGTTAGAGCCGATTCGTCTTCATTATTATATTCTAGCCTACCCAGAAATTCATTAGGCAGATCTACACCAGTGGACACACCCAAGCCAAACTCCTGCATGTGTTTGTGCCAGACATCGATGCCTTTCTCTGAGCCATAATTACGTAACAAACGTTTACCCACCATATCAATCATGAAGGCATTGGAGGATTTTTCAATCGCTCTTCTCGCCGTAATAGAACCATTATAAGCAGAATGCGAGTTCTTCACTTGTCGTCCGTCTTTCCCCAAAACCGCATATCCCTGATCGTGATAGGTCTCTCCTGCTGTAAATAGTCCCTCTTTTAATCCAATAAGCACACTTAGCGGCTTGATTACTGATCCAAGAAGTACAACGGATTCCGCCCGACTAGGCTTGTCATCATTCGGTGGGAACGACTCGGTGGTTCCATTCCGGAAAACATATTTGATTTTGTCATAATCCCAATCGTTCGGATCATAATCCGGCATACTTGCCATAGCCACCACATTTCCCGTATCCACTTCCATGGCTACTGCGTATCCGGTAATTGCCTTGGGCAGCCTGCGCAGTTCGTCCGTAATCGCCTCTTGTGCAGCCATCTGAATTTCCTTGTTGATGGTGGAAACCAGACTGTAACCTTTCTCCGGTGGAGTCTGTAGCATCGTTCCATCCGGCAGATTACGTGCGTCAATATCAATGGACTGATATCCGCTTCGTCCACGGAGTTCTTCCTGGTATTGAAGCTCCAACCCATCGAAACCAACCTTCTCTTCTTCATGGTACACGAGACCAGGATCACGCTGGGTACTTGCCCCCTCGCGGATGGCCTTGTATTTGGCAATGGAATCAGGTGCTCGCTTGAACTCTCTTGTATAACCAACAATCTGAACTGCTACACCATCCGGGTCATATTTTCTGATGTTTTCTTCCAGCACCATAACGCCCGGATAATCCGCTTTTTTCTCCATGAAAAAGGCAATTTCTTTGGTCGATAGATCCGACTTCACCAATCTTGGCACATATCCGAACGTTTTCTGATAATCCAGATCCAGTCGTTTGATGATCTCTTCAGCATCCGGCTGCTCTTTGTCCCCTGGATTAAACTGCTTAAACACAGCCGCCAGATCATGAGCCAGTTCCTCTGCTTCCTGTCTACGTTCATCATTCCGATAATCCTCATATAACAGCACATACAGGGACTGTACAGGTTCGGAATAAGCGAGCGCGACTTCCCCTGTCGCATCATAGATGGGACCACGAACAGGTGCGAGTGGAATGTCTTTGGTATTACGACTCGTTTCCATATACGTCAGTTCAGGACCCTCTACAAACTGCACAAAGGCTAATCTGAAAATAAGGATACTGAATATGACAAATGCCGCGAAAAAAAACAGATTCAGCCTTGCGGTGGAAGGCTTGTTGACGGGTGTATCTTCCTCAGTCATGGGTTTCTTTTTCAATCGGTTAAACATCGTTTTAAGCCTCTCCCGTTCCTCTATAAAAATAAAATATTTAATCCATATTGTGAACGTGTTCAATTCCCTATTTAATCCTATCTCATACAAGTTTACCAAAGGTTAGCTGTCACGTCTTTCAATTTTTGGTTACATTTTCGTAAACAGAACCGTTACACTAACCAATTACTGATTTCAATGTAAACACTGACATATCAACGTTATCCCGTCCTCCGGATCGCTTTTACCTTTCCCTTATATAAACGTGGTATAGCTCATATGGTTACATATTAATGCAACTAAATAGTTCACTCTTACGATCCATTCTCCTTGCAAAAACAAAAAAGAGGACCCACTAAGGGTCCTCTCTGTAACCAATGCATTACATCACTGTGCGCCTGTTTCCGATTCTGAATCTTTATTTTTGTCTTTTTTCGGTACACCGTCGAGACCGAATTCCTCGTCATAGGCATCGAAAATCGCACGCGCAACCGGAGCCGCACTGTTCGAACCAAAGCCCCCTTCGGGGATAACCACAGCGACAGCAAGCTTGGGATTATTACGTGGTGCATACGCGATAAACACCCCGTTATCCACCAGTTTACCACCTACTACCTGTGTCGATGTTCCTGTTTTTCTGGCAAAATCGTAAGGGAATCCGCTAAATGCAGATACCTCGGTTGCCATGCCTCGTTGTACTTCATTCCAGTAGGCATCGTTAAACTCCACCGTGCTGAGTACCTTCGGTTTTACTTTCTCGACCACATTGCCTTCCGAATCCCGGAACTCCTTAACCAGTTGTGGCTCCATCCGCTTGCCTTTATTCGCCAGCATTGTCGTGTACTGTGCTAACTGCATGGTTGTGTATTTTCCCTGCTGTCCAAATGAACCATACACGAGACGAGTCAGCGAGCTTTCCGTTTCGTTCATGTAATCCCGTATGCCCAGGAATTCATTCGGCAGATCAACCCCTGTAGATATCCCAAGGCCGAACTGCTTCATGTACTCATCCCATTTGTCAATTCCGGTCGCACCGTATTTCGAGTACATCTTCTTCCCAATCTCATCAATCATAAATACGTTCGAGGAATGACGAATCGCATCACGAGGATACATGGCGCCATACACATGCCCTGATGAGTTCTGCACTCTTCGGTTGTCCCCACCAAAGGTCGTTGAACCTCTATCCGAATAAACTGTATTGGTAGTGAAGAAACCTTCTTTCAAACCGATTAAGACACTAAGCGGTTTGATCGTCGAGCCGAGTAACACGATTGATTCAGCTCGCTTTTTAGAGTCATCCGGAGGGAATGAACGAATCGTACCATTTTGATACACATATTTGATATCATCATACTGATCATTTGTAATGCTACCTGTTCTCCAGATGTTGGTATCATAATCTGGCATACTGGCAGCAGATACGATTTTCCCCGTATCCACTTCCATCGCAACTGCAAATCCGGTCTTGGCATTTGGATGCAATCGACCGGAAACCGGGTTCCGATGAAGCCAGCTTAACTGGTCCAGGATGGCCTGTTCTGTTTTCACCTGAACGTTCTTATTAATGCTGGATATCAGATCGTACCCTTTCTGCGGCGGGGTAGAACCAGCCACACCTTCAGGCAAATTACGCAAATCAACATCAACGGATGTATATCCGCTTTTGCCGCGGAGAGCATCCTGATATTGCAGTTCCAGTCCATCAAAGCCTACAAATTCATTCTCCGTGTACACCAGGCCTGGATCCGTTTGCGTTTTATTGGCCTCGTCCACCTCTTTGTATTTGTCCAAGGACTTCGAACTTCTGAATTTCTTCAAATAACCGATGGTCTGAACTGCTACCGTATCCGGATCGTAGAATCGTACACTCTCCTCGACGATCTGAATACCTTTGAACTCGTCCTTATGTTGCAGGAAATAAGCGACTTCTTCCTCGGACAGATCGCTCTTGATCAGACGCGGCATAAAACCGTTCGCTTTGCGGGAGTTCAAGTCCATCTCTTCAATAATTTTCTCCACCGTAAGTGACTCTGAATCCTTCAGCTTGTACTGTTCAAACACATCATGCAACCGGGTGGCAATATCCTGCACTTCCCCTATGTTGGGACTCGGTTTCCCATCAACATCCCCATAGTTTTTATACAGCGTCAGGTACAGCGACTGAATGGGCTTGGAGTAAGCCAATTTCACCTCACCAGTAGAATCATAGATCGTACCTCTCACAGGAGGAAGCGGTACATCCTTGGTAATGTTACTTGCTTCTTCCTGACTGAGTTCAGGACCCTCAACAAATTGCAAAAACGCCAAACGTACGATAATAACGCTAAAAATAACAAAGGAAGCGAAGAAAAATACATTCATCCGGTAGCTGAATCGCCGTTTGTCTGTAAGTTCATCCTTCTCATTGGAATGCTTTTTCATCCACCCTACCTCTTTCATGACTTGATGCATACCACTTAAACTGATTCCTCGCGGCATGATAACCTGGCAACGTCGTCATATTCCGGACCCATGTCCGTTGTAATGTTATGCTGATTGATCCTTTAGATGGGTGTCGGCAAAATTCGGAGGATTAAACCAGTCTCCACTGATCGCCCATGTCGGGTCAAGCGGAACCCAGCTCTCGGAATCACTCAAATACACCTCATTCCACGCATGCGGACCGTACCCTCCCTGGCCGTTATAACCCAGTCCCGTAACAACTTTGACTTCAAGCCCTTGTGAACGGGCCATCACAGCATAGAGACGGGCATAATCAATACATACGCCTTTGCGTGTATCAAATGTATTCTGCGGATTCTGTTCATGCCATATGCCCTTTTGTTCATAGTCATCCACTTTACCATAGTCATACTGAATACGTGAACCTACCCAGTCGTATAACGCTCTTGCTTTGGCTTCATCCGTCGATTGGCCTTTGACAACCTCACGCGCGGCAGATTCAATGTCCGTCGGAATATTATGGTCAATGACTTCATATTTGCGTTGCAGGATGCCGCCCAGTTCCTTCTGTACAGCCTGGGTAAATACGGGAAGCTTGTCCTTGATAAACGTGCCCGACAACGGTTCAATTACCGATTTGGCCCCTTGCATATAGATTGGAGATGCCTCCACATATCGGCTGAACATGCTCCCAGGGTAAAGACTGACGATCATGAACAACACCGCAATGACAATCATTCCGCGGACGGAGCCTATGATTGTGCCAATGATTGCCCCCGTCAACCGACTAAACATACCCTTAGGCGCACTTTCCTCAGCTGACCCCTGCCTGCTGCTAAAAATAAATGAAGAGAGAAATCCGAGAATCAGTCGGATGAGTCCATAACTCAGTACAAATAATACAGCGAACCGCATCAGCGGAAAATCTGCAATCGCCGTAACCAACGTATAATACATCTGTTCCCACCGGTTCAACTCACGGTTAGGCATGGCTGAAGCATACTCAGACAACCACTGCTGTACATATGGTGCAAGCCACAACGTTAAACCGATTGACAACAGAATACCAATGACCGCCATAATACCATCCATCAGGAACCCAAAGAGTCTGCCTGCTGAACGCGAAGCCCCTCTGGACCAACCCTGCAATAATGAAGCAGCCACAATCAGCAACAGCATAATCGTGATGCCATTCAATTCCTTCAGGCTGTCCAGCCAATTCTGCAGCACGTACCGATTCCCCCTTTACTACGATGCTGGTGCTGTTTTGTTCTCCTGTGCCTGTTCGACAAACGTACGGATGGTTTCATTGTCGAGTTTCCATTCGCCAAGTGAAATGCCGCGGAAGGTCACATCGACTTTATCCGATTGCGCTCTGCCTTTAATCTCCACATTGGGACTTGTGATAGTGAAAGCTCCATCCTGTCCTTTGACGTATGTCGCTTTGGAAGCTTCCTTAAGCATCATGCTGGTTGCTTCTTTCTTCAATGTGTCCATCGTACGGGATTGCACGTCTGTCACTGTTTGTTTGATCTGATCAATGGAGATGCCGCTGTATATCAGTAGAGCCGCAATAATGATGATGGCAATCAACCATTTCAATACGGTTTTGACCACATTCAGAACAAAGAACAATATGATCAATGCAACCACGATCACCAACCAGTTCTGCATCAGAAACTCTTTGATTACTTCTATGTTCATGATTACACCTTCCGTATTAGAATTCATTTGTAACACTCCCGAATATTATACATGATTTCCGAAGCTGCTGTCAGCTAAGCCCTCTCCCTTAAAAATAAACGGTCTAAGTTCGTCCTGCCAGGCGTACAAGTAGTACCATAAGGATCTGCTGGCGAACGGGAACACGTTCAAGACCTGTAGTTTGCACATGCATCGCTTAACAAGGAGGGGCTTATGTGAAAACGGCCATCTGGCTATACCTGTTTTTGTTCCTTGCTGTATTTGATCTGCACGCCCAGTATCCCATTCTGACCCCTTTTGCCATCTCGCTGGGAGCTGCCCCTACTTTCATTGGCTGGATGATGGGTATCTATTCCTTAACGCATCTTCCTGGCAATCTCATTGCCGGAACACAAATCGATAAACATGGCAGTCGCCGCTACATTGTATTCAGTCTGCTCGGGGCAGGAATCATCCTGCTCTTGCAAGCCTATGTTCAGACACCTTGGCAACTGCTGGCGCTGCGTTCCATCAGCGGTTTTGTACTGGCCTTCCTGTCTCCTGCATGTCTTGCCCTGCTTGCACAGTTATCCAGTGATCCAGTGAAACAGGGAAAGTATATGTCAGGACACGGGGTAGTACATACACTCGCTTCTGTGGTATCTCCCGCAGCCGGTGCGATCATTGTGGGTTCCATGGGATTCTCCGCTACATTCTCAGGCTTGGGTTACTTGCTCATTCTTACAGGTGTGATTGCTTTCATGACCATGCCTCGTGGCATCGTCAAGCAGCATGAGAGAGTAACTGAACCTGCCAAACCTGACGTTTCACCAGCAGATGCCAAAAGTGCATTCCTGCCGGTGTCTTGGCGATACTTTGCCCTGCCTCTGGTTATTGCTTGTGCTCAAGGGATTCTCTTCTTCGAGCTGCCCCTGCGAGGAGGAGGGCATTCGTCCATCATGTCAACCGGGTTGTTATTTTCCATTATCAGTATTGGAGCTCTCTTCACACTGAGCATGTTATTTCTTAACCGGTATTCCCCCAAGCTGCGTCTGGTTGCGGGTGTGCTGCTGATGTCCTTGTGTTTTTTTGCAATGGCCGCCATTCCGCAAATCCCGTTGTCTACCGTATTATTTGTACTCGGGATGTCCAAAGGCGTTATCTTTCCAGCTATGGCAACCCTATTTATTCGTCTAAGTGGAGGAAGCAGGTTGGGCCGCATTTTCTCGTTGCAATCCATCGCCACTTCCATTGGCTCTTTCATTGGCCCCATTACAGCCGGGCAACTTCGTGTCGGGTTATCACCCTATTTCATCGCCTTTGTTTTGTTAATGATAGGTATGCTGCTGCTTCCATACTATACATCCAGACGCGAAGCTTCCCTCGCCGATCCGAAAAGTATATTCAACTAAATTACGATCAGTCTCTGTCTCCTTACGTTATGACAGCAATTAGGCCTGTATTTTCATTAGCTTTGCATCATTCCCCCATTTACAGCTAAACTATATAAAATGGACTAACGTTTTACACGTTGATAAAAGCTAACTGGGAAATCTATCCTTCACATCGCCGAAGGTTTTATCTTATTGATTATTGAAGATCATTAAGGTTGAACAATTAGCCAAAAGTAGTGAAGGGGACGGAATCGATTCTGAAGAAGCGATAGCGTTCGCCTTTGTCTCCAAATATTAACTTTATAAAAGTAATTCAGAAATATATGGAGACAACAGCGATCGGAAGAACGATCCGTAACCGGAACGGCCACTGCAAGCTATTACTTCCCTAATGATGCACTTATGAAATAAGACCTCAAACTTGATGGGTTGTTCTATCCAGTTAGCAGTCGTGTAAAGAAAAGGAGTCCATTTTATATAATCAGTCGATTTTCGCTGTAACATTTCCCGGGGAATGTCGACACAAGCTCTCGAACAAGAGGTGAATATCATGCCTATTCATGTCATTGTGGAAGGTAAGAATGATCGAAGCAAACTGAAACGTCTGGTTGGACCCGAAATCAACATTTTATGCACGTTTGGAACACTTAATTCCCTCAAGTTGGAGACCCTGCGCAAGCAAGTCGGTTACGATGAAGTCTTTTTATTTATGGATAATGACAGTTCCGGCAAAAAAATTAGAGGTGTACTTCGGGATGCTTTCCCGGATGCAGTACAGATGTATACACGACGAGGATATGCGGGTGTGGAAGGAACACCTGATGAGTATATCATTGCCCAGCTGGAGAAAGCCGGGTTAGAGACATACATCCAATACCCTGAACATCCTTCCTTTTAAAAGAAATGTCAAAAGGCTGCCTTAGGTTGATATCCAACCTGAAGGCAGCCTTTACAGTTATCGATGATTATTCCTTGATCAGATTGCGAATATCCTCGGCAATGACAGCAGGCACAACGTCCTCTGTATTAAACGCATTATATACCTTGCGCAGCTGGTTATTCTGATCCACCAAGCCAATCATGTTCATATGGGCAAAATCGTCCTTATTCTCGCCTTCAATCAGGATCTGGAATGAATCCCTGGCGAACTGTTTGGTTTTGTCCATATCCCCTCGCAAGAAGTACCATCCGGAATAATCCGCATGGAAGCGGTCCGCAAACGTCTTAATCTTCTCTCTCGTATCGACTTTCGGGTCGAATGAAATGGATACAAACGAGACATCTTTACCGAAGGTGTCGTCCTCTTTCAACAGATCCTGCACTTGGGATAACGTAAACGTCGTAATAGGGCAGACATCTGGACAACTGGTGAAATAAAAGTAGAACAAACGGACTTTCCCTTGGGTATCCTCCAGTGATACCGTACTGCCATCAACATTTTCCATGGAAAAGGATTGGATCTCGCGAATCTCGGGTAATTTTTCCTTACTGGCAAATACGGTGCCCCACATCAGATACACAGCCATAATGAGTGCGAGCCCAAGCAGTATCCATGTCCATTTGTACTTTTTCAGCATCTTCCTCGTCCCTTCTGTATCTTCTCTTATGAATACGCATACATATGCGAACTTAAAATCACGTTTGTTTCGCTTCATCCATCTACTGTGACATATGTATTCAAATAAACCTACTTTTTATGAGATTCTATATTATTGTAACGGTTTGACGTAACAATGCCCATAAATATTTATGAAACATGCTGACCGTGTATGCTCCGACAAAAATTCTCTCTCTATCCGATATAAAGTTTATCATAGGAAATGCCAAAATAGTTTGACAAACTGCGTACATTTATTGGGTATGGACCAGGTTATTGTCATAACTTTGAAATTAGGGATGTTTTGCATCCGGACAGACGGATATTATACACTATATATGGGTATCACCTAGATAGAGAAGTAATATGCCTTAGAACGATACACCACACAAAGGAGACGTTTATGGATACCTCTACACATTTTGTCATGGGGATTGGTCTAGCTGGTCTGGCTTATGTCGATCCTGTTGTCGCGACGAGCCCCATGCTTGCAGCTGCGGTAATGGTTGGCACAATCGCTGGCTCCCAGGCCCCTGACATCGATACTGCGTTACGTCTCAAGAGCAATTCGCTTTACATTCGGAATCATCGGGGCTTGTCACACTCTCTGCCATTTCTCCTGTTATGGGTTCTGCTCATCACCGGCGTCATTGCCCTGATATTCCCTGGTGTCCCCATTGGGCACGTTGCCACCTGGACCGCTGTAGCCGTAGGCGTTCACGTATTTACCGATCTGTTCAATACCTATGGAACCCAAGCCGCCCGGCCTTTTACGGAACGCTGGATCGCCTGGAATATCATTCATATTTTTGATCCGTTTCTATTCACTACGCATGTCGTAGCTATCCTGTTATGGGCCTTTGATCTGATCGCCCCTGCACCACTCTTCGTTACGCTGTATAGTTTGACCGGTTTGTATTATATATGGCGAACGATTGCTCGTGCACAGGCGGTCAGAAAAGTCAGACGTCTCGACAACAGCCCAGAACAGGCAAAATACATCGTCATTCCAACGATATCCTGGAATCGCTGGCATGTGGTTAAACGAGTTGAGGACGGCAGTTATGTGATTGGTAAAATGGACGGTTCTAATCTGGTATGGAGTCTGCACGCCTCGTCTTCTACTCATGCCGCCGTTGCTGCTTCACGCAAATCACCGGAAGTCAGTGCTTTCCTCTATTTTACCTCCTATGCGGTGGCAGAAGTGGAAGAACTACCTGCTGGTTACAAGGTCCGCTGGGCAGATGTACGTTATCGACACCGGAAACAATATCCATTTGTCGCGGTAATTGTGATGGATCGGAATTTTGAAACGATTGATACGTATGTAGGCTGGTTAAGCGATGAGAAGATGGATAAAAAACTTTTATCCGCACGCCCTTGACGAAGTGAGCATGGCAAGGCACAATCAGACATAGGAACTGATACGCGAGAAAGCCCGGAGCGTTTCCGCCCCGGGCTTTCTGTTTATCCTGTTTTATTGCTGTTGGTTAAGATGAATTATTTGCCAGACCCAGCCAGAGACTGCTCAGCGATTTGTACCAGACGTTTGGTGATATATCCACCCAAAGATCCTGTTTCACGGGAAGTGTAGTTACCATAGTAACCGTCTTGTGGGATAGTTACACCCAGTTCCTGTGCAGCCTCGATTTTCAATTGTTGCAATGCTGAATTTGCTTGAGGTACCACCAAGTTGTTAGAACGAGATCCTTGAGCCATATTTATAATCTCCCTTCAATCTGTGTCTGTAATGTTAATTGCAAGCTTGCAAGATTATTATGGCTCGTAGGCTTCAGGTTATACGGAGTTTTACTAAATTTGTAGATGGAGGTTTTTCCCAATGAGCAAAGGTTTATCCTTATGGTTCGCATTTTCATCCATTATCTTGTTAACGGTTACAGCAATTACAATCTCTTACTCCGGTTGGCTTGCTACGCTCCTGTTCGTCCTGTCCATTGCCAACATTGGCTGGGGCTTTGTAATTCGTGCCAAAAAAGAACGTCAGGAAGTTCGCTCGGCTACTTCAGAGCCCACTTCTTGAGCAGGTCATTTTCTAACGCAAGTTTGAACGTATAAATAAAGAGGAGCCCTTAATAGGGCTCCTCTTTATTTATGTTAACTATTCATTTCTTTAACTATAATTTTGTTCAGCAGCACTACAGTTTACGTCTAGGAACAAACCCCATACGTTCTTTCACGGCACTCAACGTTTGAGAAGCAACCTCTTCTGCACGACGAGCTGACGTCTCCAGAACATCGGCCAATTCGCCAGACTCGCGAATCTCATTATAACGTTGTTGCAGCGGTTCAATAACAGACACAACCACTTCAGCCAGTTCTTTTTTGAACGGACCGTACATCTTGCCTTCATAACGCTCAGCTACTTCTTTAAGCGTCATACCCGCACATTCAGCGTAGATACTCATCAGATTGCTAACTTCCGGTTTGTTTGCCGGATCATATACGACTTCACGTCCCGAATCTGTAGTGGCACGGCTGATTTTTTTGCGAATGACATCCGGCGGATCCAACAGGGCAATATAGCTGCCAGCGTTAGGGTTACTTTTACTCATCTTCGAAGAGGCATCGTCAAGAGACATTACCCGTGCACCTACCTGTGGGATATATGGATCTGGAATCGTGAAGTACTCCCCATAACGATGGTTAAAACGTCCTGCCAGATCACGTGTCAGCTCCAGATGCTGCTTCTGATCCTCACCTACGGGTACAAGATCAGCATTGTATAACAAAATATCAGCCGCCATTAATGATGGATACACGAACAGTCCGGCACCCACGGAATCTTTACCGGATGATTTATCCTTAAACTGAGTCATGCGTTCAAGCTCACCCATGGAGGTCAGCGTTGTCATCAACCAGCCCAATTCGGCATGCTGCGGTACATGGGATTGTAGAAATACGTTAGATTTCGAAGGATCGATACCTGCTGCAATAAACAGCGCAGCTACCGCTTCTGACTGTTCACGCAATGCTGCTGGCTCCTGAGCCACGGTGATGGCATGAAGATCAACCACCATGAAATGACATTGATAGTCATGCTGGAGTTTCACAAAATTTTTGATTGCACCAATATAGTTGCCCAATGTGAGCTTACCACTTGGTTGAATACCTGAAAGTACTGTTTTCATTGCACATAACGCCTCCCTGATTGTATATAAAAAGATCCTGTCATTCTCTGCGAACGCAAAAAGGCCCCACATCCGCAAGGGACGTGAGACCGTGGTGCCACCCTTATTCGCTTTTCTCCCATTGCCCCTGACCCTCAATCAAGTCAAGCTGAAGAAATGCCTTCATTGTTCCGTAACGTGGATTATACGGCAGACTCTAGTGAGGCACGCCCGTCTCTGGCTTAACCTGTTCAAATCCACACTCAAGGGTCCATTCGGTAAAGAGTTCACACCGGTTCGCATCAACCACCGGCTTTCTGAGGAGAATTCTCTTGGCCTACTTATCCCTGTCATCGATTTCATATCATTCAATTTGAATAATTCTTTCAGAGTTCCATCTTAATGCGCACAGGCGCGAATGTCAAAATGAGTTGAACTTTTTTACCCGAGACACTGAAATCTGTTATGATGGAATTGCTTATTCACATGCCTGCTTCACAAGAAGCAGCGCAGGAAATAGCTGGCATGTACACAATGACACGCCTGCAGCAGTACAATCATTACAACTGCTTGCAGACAGATTTCAAGTGGGAAAAGGAGCATCGATATGAAACAAGTGACCAAAGGCCAATGGAATGGTTACGACACGTATATCCTACATAGCCGTGAATTGGAAATCACCCTGCTGCCGCGTCTTGGAAATAATATTATTTCTATTCGCGATTTAGTGCAGGACAGGGATATCGTCCGCCGTCCGGATGAAGACGATCTTGCCTTTTATCTGCAGAAGCCGTACCATTTTGGCGTTCCTCTCCTGATTCCACCAGGACGCATTCATCGGGGACAATTCGAATATGAAGGTGTCCGTTACCAGTTCGATCAGAACACGGCGAATGACAACCATATTCACGGTCTCCACCGTACCCAATCCTGGTGTGTCAGTGATATCGAGGAAGATGAAGACGGATGTGCAATTACGACCGAATTATTGACTGAAAATGAAGAACACTGGATGGCTCAATTCCCGATTCCTCTGAAACTTGAGATGACGTTCAGTCTGCAAAACGCTGTATTTAGCCAGCGTCTGCGAGTCACCAATCTGAGCTCAACGCCTGCTCCTTTTGGGATGGGCTATCATACATGGTTTTTGTTAGACGGCAAACCTGCCGACTGGACACTGCAACTGCCTGTTTCCGGAATATACGGACAGAATGAAGAACAACTACCAACAGGTGAACTGGAATCCCTGGGTGAATGGTCTGCTCTTAACGAAGGCATCAACTTGCAGGGACGTAACTGGGATACCCTGTTGAAAGCTACCGAAGGTGAACCGGCTACGGCTTACTTACGGAGGCAAGATGGATATACGCTGAAATATTCAGCAGATGAAGCATTTTTCAAACACTGGGTTCTCTTTACCAAAGGTGAATCCGATCAGTTCTTGTGCATTGAACCGTACACGTGGCTCCCGGATGCACCTAATTTGGCTTTATCGGATGAACAAACCGGGTTGATTCGCTTGGAACCGGAACAGCCTGTTGAGTTATTTACACGTATTGAGGTTATACCTCCTACAGACTAAACGAGCTGATCATCTCCTATTTTGCTTTTACGCATATCACCAACTATTTTGATACCATATACAACTTGCCGACCCGCATTGGGTCGGCTTTTTTATGTGATCTGTGCGCTGATAATTAACCATATATTTCCTTACGCCATATCATGTATATTTCCTTATTCTCTAACCATACTAACATCACCAACCCATAAGGAGGTGACACATATGTACGGAGGTCAAAACCAAGGTAGCGGCAGCCGCTCCAACAACCTGGTCGTTCCCCAAGCAACTGCAGCATTGCAACAATTGAAAATTGAAGCTGCACAAGAGCTGGGTGTAACTATTCCACAAGATGGTTACTACGGTAACTATACTTCCCGTGAGACAGGTTCTCTGGGTGGATACATCACTAAACGTCTGGTGCAAATCGCTGAGCAGCAATTATCGGGTCGTTCGTAAGCTCGTAATTATTGCTTGAGCTAAGCAGAATCCAAAAGCGGCCTTCTTCGGAAGTGCCGCTTTCTCTTGTGCAACAAATTATGAGGTCGACTCCATATCTGAATCCTTGTATGTATTGGTTCTAGGGTAACGAATCATGAGGCTCGCCATATTGTAATTGGACTCCATTGTTGCATCTACCAGAATCATACCTTGTCTTACTGTGAAGTCGTACGATATTTCGCCATGTGTCCAATTGCGTTTGAATTTCAAAGTTTCTAGTGCCATCGCCCGAAAAGAAGTTCTCTGGATTTCGTTTAGTCCCCCTTCTTCCACATCCATCTGCCCATCCCGTCCAGTTATCGGATTATGTCGAATACCGAACTTCCCAATTACGTTGTTTCGTATTTGCACAAAAACTACCCCTGAATCTAACCCTGACAACTCATGATCAAGCTCTTTAAATACCAAATCTAACTGACGTGCTAATGAAAGCTGTTCAATTTTCATAATAACACTCCTCCTACATGCTTATAGTCCTATTCATCAAGGACTTACGACTCATTATATGACATCATTTGCGCATGTTCAACAAACAACGGAAAACTTGGGTATTTTTAACTATAATTTGCATAATTAATTGCCATTCTCCTTCCTTAAAGTGAGTTATTTCGCTCATTTGCGACAAAATATTTAATTATCAAAAGTTTGGACTGCGAACCAAAAGAGGCTGTAATCCCGTGTCTGTTAACACGGAATTGCAGCCTTTCATATATATTCATAATATTAAGTTCAACCTATTATTTGGTTGCTGTCATCTGCAAAAACTGCTCAATATCGGCAATAACCAAGTCCGCAGCATTTTGCCAGAATTCCGGTTGTGTCAGGTCCGTACCCAGATGTTTCTGAGCAAGTTCTTCGACCGTCATACGCCCTGTATCCCGTAACAAATCATCGTATTTATCTGCAAATGCTGTTCCTTCTTGCTGTGCTCTCGCATAGATTCCTGCACTGAACATGTACCCAAACGTGTATGGGAAGTTGTAGAATGGCACACCTGTCAGATAGAAATGCAGCTTGGATGCCCAGAAATGCGGATGATCTGAAGCAAGTGCACCACAGAACGCTTCCTGCTGAGCATCCACCATTAATTTGGATAGTTCATCCGCGTTTACCAGACCTTTTTTGCGTTGTTCATAGAAACGATTCTCAAACAGGAACCGGGCATGGATATTCATGAAGAAAGCCACACTTCGCTGTATCTTGTCTTCCAGCAAAGCCAGCTTCTCTTGCTCATCTGTTGCCGCCTGCACAAGGGCATCTGCTACAATCAATTCAGCAAACGTGGAAGCTGTCTCAGCCACATTCATGGCGTAACGTTGATTCAACGCAGGCAACTCTTCCATAATGTGTTGATGATATCCATGACCAAGTTCATGCGCAAGAGTCGACACATTAGATGGTGTCCCGGAGAAGGTCATGAAAATTCGGGTTGCTTTGCTAAGTGGCAAAGACGTACAGAATCCACCTGGACGCTTGCCTGGGCGGTCTTCTGCTTCGATCCAGCGTTTCTCAAAAGCCATCTCTGCAAACGAGGAGAGTTTAGGACTGAACTTGGCAAACTGTTCAACAATATTGATGGCTGCCTCATCGTAAGTGATTTTGCCACTCGACTTACCTACAGGTGCGTCTACATCGCTCCAACTGAGCTTGTCTACCCCCAGCAGTTCTGCCTTGCGCTCCAGATATTGAACAAGTGCAGGTTTGGCACCATTAATTACATCCCACATCGTATCCAGTGTCTGACGTGACATCCGGTTGATGGCCAGAGGTTCCTTGAGGATATCATCCCAGCCACGTTTCTCATATAACTTCAGACGGAATCCCGCGAGGTGGTTCAGCGTGTCTGCACAGAAATCTTCGACATCCGTCCAAGCCTGTTCCCAATTTGCGAATACCGTCTCGCGTACATTCCGATCACTATCGCTCAGCTTGTTGGCAGCTTGTCCTGCCGACAGCATGACCGTTTCCCCATTTTGCTCAAATGGAATGTTCACCTTGCTGACAATCGTGTTATAGAATTTGCCCCAACCATGGTAACCATCCACACCCAGATCCAGTGCAAGGCCTTCAAGTTCTGGCGACAGCTTCTCACGAGCCAACGTGCGACTCTCATTCAGTACAAAAGCAAGCGGCTGAATATCCTCCCGAGCAATCCAAGCGTCCCACACCGAATCTGACGTCTGACTGAGTGTATTATCGAACTTCGATTTGCTGCCGTTCAGCATCGCAGCAATAGAACTGATGGCCCCCTGAAGCTGGGTTGCCTTCTTGTCCTTCTGGTTTTGCGATGAGAGGCAGGATACAAACGCAGACCCTTCCGATATGCGGACATAACAGCTTTGCAGCAGTTCCAAAATGGGATCAAACGCTGTCGTCTCTTCTAATGAAGTCGGTGCAGGTGTTTCGTTCAACAGAAGTTGCAGTTTACGTACATCCTCTTCCAGTTCAATCAGATACGCAGCGAATGTCTCGGAGGAAGAACCTCCACTAAAAATGGACTCCAGATCCCATACGGGGTGTAATGGCGTTTTCATTTAATAAGGCACCTCTCTCTATAAATTGGATGGTTAGGAATGAATTAAAAACTGGTTTTATGCGTGCCATATCTCTATACTAGAGAAATAGCTACAGAGGTTGTTCAAAAAGTCCACTTTTGATTACGAATCATGCCTAACGGCATCATCAGCATCGAATATGAAATTCAGCCGAAATAAGCGGATGCTTACGAAGGTTGTTTCCTTTGGAAACAATGTAGTTGCTCACGTAGTTTGCCTACGCTCCGCTACTCCATTTCTAGCTTCATTCCATCTTCTCGGTACTGAAAACCAGACTTTTTGAACATGTATTCATAGTAACTTTCAGGAGGTAAACGTATGAAACCTTTACAAGTATCGGCTGATACAGCCGTCAAATTAGCAGAGTCCTTGGGCGTACCTTTGGAACACCTGATGCACATGCCCCAACATATCCTGATGCAGAAAATTGCGGAACTCGCCAAACAAGAAACCTCCAAACCTTCCGCACCAGAAGGCGAACAAGAATGATTCCCTTTGAGAACAGCTGGCCTTACGATATTGTGATGGGAGACATCTATGTACAGCAATGTCCCTACTGTCATGCAAACAACGTACTGCTCCCCCTCAAACCGAAAGAGCTTGTGCGCATCCGCGAAGGGAAAAAGAAATTACTCGTCTTTCCTTGCTGTAATACCAGCATGACCGTGATCGACAATGACAGCGACTATTTGTTATCCAGCCGTCCTGTCCGTAACTAATGTAAGATCAACCTAGAGGGGGCTGCGCTTCGCAGCCTCTTTGTCTACTTCAAGCATCTCTTCAGGCAACTCCATCTTACCGGAGATCATCTGTTCACGCAGCACGGCCCACTGTTCCCTTGAAGCACGAATCATGGCCGCATCGGTGATCCGCTTGTCATGAATGACCTTGCTGAACCATTGCACTGCTTCATTAAACCGTCCTACCCTGCGGTTCAATTCCCCGAGCAAATACAACAGTTTGGCTTCATTGCCACCCGTTCCCTCCCGTTCGAACACCTTCACATAAGCTTCAAGGCTAAATTCGAGAAAACGATGTTCCTGTGCATGGTCCTCCATATAACGATACAACCAAGCTATATGATGTAACAGACCAGCGACGACACGGTCTTTCTCCTGAATAACCTGTGCGCACAGCAAAGCAAGCTTGTACGTAGCCAGCGCCTGGTCCAGTGTCCGAGCTCCGCTATAGTCACGTTTTACCCAGCGATTACCGATCTGTTCCTTAAAAGCCTTGCGTTGAGCATCATTTAAATGCTCCGTTGCGTTCTCCGTGGAGGCAAACCCGCACTGTGGACAGATGCGAACCACATAAAAATCCGGATTCTCCAGCTTGTAGTAAGCACAAAAATCTGAATCTGTCCGGTATGGCCTTTTTAAACTCGGTCTTACCCGTGAAGTGTCATACTCGGTTTCGCAATAATGACAAGTCACTTTCACCTTATATAGCGGCTCTAATTCCAATCTCTTCCATCCCTCTCCCGTACACTTATAATCATATTCGGAACTACGGTGTATTCACAAAATGATGTGCTGGCCCGGATAAACGCTGCAGGATAAACGAGTGCAAGGGCTCCTCCACACCGATCTGAGTTAAGGCTTGATCCATACATGCAAGCCAAGCCTCAGCCCGTTCAACCGTCACTTCAAAATGCATATGACGGGCACGCATCATCGGATGTCCAAACGCCTCGGAAAACAGCCCTGGTCCTCCAAAAAACTGAGACAAAAACATATACTGCTTGTCGATGACCGGCTGAATATCTTCCGGGAAAAGCGGAGCCAGTAGCCCGTTCTGCTGAACGATTGGATAGAAGGCCTCGACCAGTGCGCGAACACCTTTCTCACCGCCAAGATTGTCATAAATACTCAAACTGGGATTCATTCGTCTGATTCCCCTTTCTGATGTCGAATTTTGCCATATATTACACGTTCCGTGAACATTGTGAAAACAGTAACAATATCCAGGCCACAAAAGCCTTTATCTCCATTCTATCAAAAAAAACCAAAAAGTCCTATATAACATGTAATCATCAGGACGCATAACCTGCCATCTGTATATAGGACCTTATTCGAAACCTAACACAAAAAAAGCGCCAACCACATAGGTTGGCGCACTAGATATTCCATTAATAACTCCGCCAGTCCTCTTCCTCAGAGCGTACCAGCGAGGCACGTATCACATATACAAAAGCACAGACCAGGATTCCGGTGACAAGACTCATGATCATCACTCCATCCGATTTGAATTCCACCTTGGAGACAATTAGGTGACGTTCAGGCGTTTTTCTCATTTTAGCACACATCACTCAAAAACACAGCCACTTTTGCAAGCGCTTTCTACGTATAATTTTGTACTGTTTGTCCACTTTTTTTCATATATTGATGGCAATAGCATCACAGACTTCCGCACACCGACCATTCCAAAAGTAAAGGAGAAGAATTCATGGCTGCTTCACAACGACTCACCCATGTCCTGGTCACACTCGCTCTCCTGATCCTTTGTGTGTTAATGGTCTTGTATCCAGCGGAAACCTGGCATGCAGGTGTACGCGGATTGTCCATCTGGTGGGACGTATTGTTTCCCTCCCTTTTTCCTTTTTTGGTGCTGTCCGAGCTGCTGCTCGGTTTTGGCATTGTTCATTTTCTAGGTACCTTGCTGAATCCACTAATGCGTCCATTGTTTCGTGTTCCCGGAAGCGGTGGTTTTGTATTTGCCGTGAGCTGTGCATCCGGTTATCCTACAGGAGCGAAACTGACCGCCCAGTTATGGGAACAAAAGCTGGTTACCCGGGAAGAAGGAGAACGGCTCGTTGCCTTCACCACATCATCCGATCCGATCTTCATGATTGGAGCTGTATCGGTTGGGTTCTTCCATAATGTCGCCATTGCTCCGTTATTGGTTGCAAGTCATTACGCTGCAGCTTTTCTGGTGGGTATGCTCATGCGTTTTCACGGGGGTACAGCGAAAGGCTCACAGCCAGACATCTCTTCTGCATCTCCATCGGAGGAAATACCTAGAAACAGACTGGTCCGGGCCATCTATGCAATGCATGAGGCAAGAAAAGCTGACGGACGGGCATTCGGTGAACTGCTGCGCCAGGCAGTCTCCTCATCCCTTCGCCTTATTATTATCGTAGGAGGGCTGGTTGTATTCTTCTCGGTCATGATGGAGTTGCTTGTACAGACCGGTTGGCTTGGCGGATTATACGGGATAACCGAGCAATTGCTTCGACATAGCGGACTTCCTCCATCCTTATCTCCTAGCTTGGTCGGGGGGTTATTTGAAGTCACACTGGGGGCCAAAGAGGCCGGAGGTGTCAGCACTTCCATTCCACTTGTATATAAAGTGGCGGCAGCAGCCTTTGTTCTCTCCTGGGGCGGATTATCCGTCCATGCACAGATTATGAGTATTCTTAGCAGCACACCCATGAGATACGGTCCCTTTTTATTTGCCAGAGCGATTCATGCGCTAATCGCACCTGTGTTGGTCCTGCTATTATGGACCCCCATGATGGGGCGTTCCGCTTCACCCGTTCTCATGGAGCCAGGTTTCATCCCATCCTTTTCGACGTATACACCGGACTGGGGACTGATCTTCTTGACAGGAATCATTATTTTTGTGAGCCTCATTGTGTTGATGTTATTTCTTGCGATATTAAGTTCCATTCTCAAGCCTGGACGACATGTCAAAAAATAAGTCAATCATTCATCTATATTTAACTGAATATGCATCCAAACGTTGTGTTCTTCCGCGGAATTGATTATCATCGGTAGTATAATGACCACAAAGGAGCTTTCATCTTGAGATACTATGTTCAAGACCGCGGAGACCAGTTATCGATTGATCTCAGTCAGCAGTTTCATGCGCTGGCGAAGGAAGAAGGGTTCAAGCTGGATGCAGAATCGCCGGAGATTGTCATCTCCATCGGGGGCGATGGTACGATGCTGCAGGCATTTCACAATTTCATCGACCGTATTCCGGATATTGCTTTTGTTGGGGTTCATACAGGCCATCTCGGCTTTTATGCCGATTGGAAGAAAGAAGAATTACGGGAATTAGTCAGGCTGATGAGTGGCAAGGGAGATCCGGAGCGTCTCAAACCACGCATTGTTCAATATCCGCTATTGGAGCTTGAGATTCGGAAAAAGTCGGGGAATTCCTCTTACATCGCCCTTAATGAATTTACGTTAAAAGGTGTGGACGGTACCGTCGTAGCCCAGGTCGATATTAACGATGTGACATTCGAGATGTTCCGTGGAGATGGAATCTGTGTATCCACGCCTTCAGGCAGCACGGCATACAACAAGGCCCTTGGCGGTGCCATGGTTCATCCGACCATCGAGGCCATTCAGATTGCGGAGATTGCTTCAATTAATAACCGGGTCTATCGGACACTTGGTTCACCGGTTATTTTGCCCAAGCATCATCATTGTGATATTTTCTCCCGCAAGGATCAGCGCTTACTGATGACCATTGATCATGTGAATGTGATGGTGGAGGATCTGATATCCGTCCGTTGTCAGGTATCCAGTCACAAGGTCAGTTTCGCGCGTTTCCGTCCATATCCATTCTGGAATCGGGTTCGCACAGCATTTCTTGACTAAAATAAACACACCAAAAAAGCGGTCCTTCTCAGGAACCGCTTTTTGCTTTGGCTTGAGGCTGATCTTTGCTCTTCTGAAGCACAAAATACGCACAGCCAAAGTTACAATATTCATTAATATAATCCACCATACTGGCGATCGTGGAATCCTTTGTCGCTTTTGGATGGTTATCACGGTAAAAACCTTTTAACCTTAACTGGCTATAACCCCAGTCTCCGATAATATAATCATAACGCTCCAGCACCTCACTGTAACGATCACGGAAGACTTCTGGATTCCAGCCTTCTTTATGGTTCTGGACGATTTCATAATTTTTGCCGCCGATCTGTACAATGACCGGTTCTTTGGGCTTTTCTTCAACCGTTTCAACAACCGATTCCTGAACTGGCTCCTGGATTTGCTCCTGGAGTTGGTCCTGAATCTGTTCTGCGCTTTTTTCTTCTTCCAATCCGGTATCCTCCATCACGCGTGTGTTGCCGCCTGTTCAGCATGTTTGGTAGCCGATTTCACCTGTTCATGCGCATGGTAGGAGCTGCGTACCATCGGGCCGGACTCGACGTGGCTGAACCCACGTTTTAATCCTTCCTGTTTCAATGCAGCGAACTCCTCTGGCGGATAATACTTTTCAACATACAGATGTTTCTCCGATGGCTGCAAATATTGACCAATCGTCATAATATCACAGTCCACCGCACGAAGATCATCCATTGTTGATAAAATTTCATTATATTCCTCACCTACACCAAGCATAATGCTTGATTTCGTTGGGATGTTAGGTTGCATTTCTTTGGCACGAGCAAGCAATTCCAGTGAACGTTTGTATTTTGCCTTGGCACGCACTTTGTCTGACAACCGCTCAACCGTCTCAATATTGTGATTCAGAATGTCCGGTTTGGCATCCATTACAATCTGCAAAGATTCCCGATCGCCCAGAAAGTCTGGAATGAGCACTTCAACGCTGCACAATGGCAGCCGCCGCCGTACGGCCTTCACCGTCTCTGCAAAAATCGTAGCTCCTCCATCCTTCAGATCATCACGGGCTACACTTGTAATGACGCAGTGTTGCAGATTCATCTGCTCTGCTGCTTCCGCCACACGTTCTGGTTCCTGCAAATCAAGCTCCGTTGGCAAGCCTGTATTCACCGCGCAAAAACGGCATGCCCTTGTGCAAATATCGCCCAAAATCATAAAAGTGGCCGTTCGATTGGCCCAGCATTCATAGATATTCGGACACCGCGCTTCCTCACATACCGTATGCAGCGTTTTGGAACGCATCATCGTTTTCATTTCCTGATAGTTATCGCCGGTTGTCAATTTGATCCGAATCCAATCCGGCTTCGGTTCTTTAACACGTTTAGCCAATGCATAAACCTTCTTTCTAACTGAAGTTAGGCTGTTGCTCGGAACATATTATACCATGAAAGCGTTGGAAAAACCCCCATTTGTCACATCTTCTGCATTCATGCCTGATATGGACAATTTGCTGCATTCGATTCATCCCAAGTGCTTACATGGATAAAATGAGGACTTTTGAAGAACGCTAACCTTTAGCTTGGTTCATCGGGTACCTTGTATCATTCTATTGGAAAGGGGCTGCTTCCCAGTGCAACAACGCTTGACCTCCAGGCACACGTACCGATTTTGGATCAAAACATTACTTGCAGGTACGCTGCTTCTCCCATGTTTATCTGTTGACGTTTACAGTGAACCTGTCGGGGCCGCTCCCAAACCACAGGCTGCCGAGTTAAAGCCTGCAGAAATTTTCGCTGCACGTCGCCATTTATATGAGACCATCGGTCAGATGACTCAGATTCCCTGGTACAGGCTAGCCGCAATTGATCAGTATGAACGAACGATTACTCGCGCACATCCAAAGGATCGCAAGCATCCAGAGCGGCTTACAGGTATCTTCATGACTCCTCCAGCCTGGAGAGGATGGCTAAATCCTGATGAGACGGATCAACATCCGGAATCCATTCTTTTTTTCAAAGGATATGGACGTGATGGATCAGGAGACGGTATTGCGGATGCCAACAATGATCAGGATGTGCTGTACAGCATGGCTTCTGTTATTCAAGGTTACGGAAACAAGCAAGAGGACTTCAACATTGCCTTGTGGGAATATTATCACAACTCCCGTGCTGTGCAACGGATACAGCAATTCGCGAAGTTATATGAGCATTTTGACAATCTGGATCTGTTTGGACATGCCTTCCCGGTTCCGCTCGGAACCAATTACTCCTATCGCAGCACCTGGGGGACGAAAAGAAGCTGGGGCGGTTATCGCATTCATGAGGGAACAGACATCTTCGCTCCACATGGTCTGCCGGTACGCAGCACCTGTTATGGGGTCGTGGAGATTAAAGGCTGGAATCCGTTTGGCGGCTGGCGCATCGGTATCCGGGATTTGAACAATCATTATCACTATTACGCCCATCTCTCGGGTTTTGACAAAAGTGCACGCATCGGTGAAGTTGTTATTCCTGGTCAGGTTGTGGGTTGGGTTGGCAGTTCGGGTTACGGTAAACCTGGGACACAGGGCAAATTCCCTCCGCATCTGCACTATGGGATCTACCGGGACAGCGGACTGCACGAATGGTCGTTCGATCCTTATCCACAGCTGAAACATTGGGAACAGGATGAACGCAAACAAAAGAACAAGAAAAGTAAGTGAGACGAGGATAAGCACGATATGCGGAAGGAATTCGGAGTACACCTCAGTCTTGATCCAAACCTGTAAACTGGCGGGATTAAGTCGATTTTCTTCGGCTGAGAGTACGATAAGCATTCGAAAAAGGGTCCTCTTTAATAGAGGCCCCTTTCTTTGCTTTGCATTTAAAATTTGTGTATCACGGCTGCGTATCCTTGTTAGACTGCAAGCCCCCATTCACATCAGGAAGATCATCCGGCTCAAATTGTTCAAGCTCGTTCCCTTGCAAATGGTCTGACGGGGTCTGTTGCTGGTTCTGGCTAGGGGGATTCGTAGTCACTCCATTACCGCTTGAAACACCCGTATGACCTGATGGCAGCGCAATAGCTGGGGCATTACTTCCGTTACTGCCTACCGGCTTGCCCTGATTATCGTAATAATACATCGGCACATCCCCGACAACCAGAAGGTAGGAAATCGGGATTTCCGTATCGACCGTTTCGGGCTCCATGTCGAAGGGCACCACGACGGCGACCTCAGCAATGATGTGAATGTACACTTCCACCAAAATCATGTTAATACCCGCATTTTGCTGACGGGTGTTCAGGTCCACTTTGACAGCGCCTTGGGGCTCAATACGAACCGGTATACTCGGGCCAAATGAAGCCATCACCGGACTCCCCAGTGCCTGCCCCAGTGGAATTTTTTCTTTTAACATGTGTACATTCTGCAGTGTGGATTGCACAATGTTCATCGTACTTGCGGTGATTCGCATATGCTCATTGTAGTTCAGCATGAAACCGGACACTTTCCCGGCGGTATCCGTCTTCCAATCAATCAATCCTTCGTTGGTTTTGCCATCTGCAACCTGTGCTGTAATCGCCTTGTTGATCGCTTCGGTCGCAATTTGCTTCACTCTGATCTTGGCCAAGTGCATGATGGGGGGCTTCATTTTCTTATCCACATAAGCAAAGCCCTGCATCAAACAAAACGCAGTGACCAATAAAATGATCAACCACATTTTGCGCTTGCCGCTTGGCGGCTTACGGCGTTTCCGGCTTCGCCATTTTCTTCTCATCATCGAAGTGTCCCTCCCCTGCGGGATGAGCTATAGGCTATAGTTAACCTTATGCACTGTTGTCCCGAAAAAGAAGGACAGTACGTGGACACTGGACAGAAAGTAACAATAACATTAAAGGGACAAGTACTCCTCATTGGCTAACCTAATCGGTAATCGGAAACTATGTAAACCGAGATAAAAAAACCTTTCGCCCGCAGATTCCTCTGCAAAGCGAAAGGTTTTATGTTCAGACCGCCCAAAGACTTGAGCACTGGTAGCCATTTATTTCGGAACAGATTCCCAGTCTTTCAGGAAACGTTCAATCCCGCTGTCTGTCAGTGGGTGCTTCCAAAGTGTCGGCAGAAGCGAACCTGGAATGGTGGCAATGTGCGCACCGGAAAGGGCTGCATCTTCGACATGTTTGATATTGCGAATGCTTGCTGCGATAATCTCGGAAGGCAGATCATACATGTCCAGAATAAGACGCAGATCACGAATCAGTTTCATACCATCCACCGCAATATCATCCAGACGCCCAACGAATGGACTGATATAAGTTGCACCAGCTTTCGCTGCCATCAAACCCTGTGCTGCGGAGAAGATCAGCGTTACATTGGTTTTGATCCCTTTTTGCGTTAACTCATGGCAAGCATACAGCCCATCTTCGGTCATCGGCAGTTTAATAACTACATTCGGTGCCCATTCTGCAATTTCATAAGCTTCCTTCAACATATCTTCGGCTTTGAGACCGATAACTTCAGCACTGACCGGGCCTTTAACAACGCCACAGATCTCCTGAATGACTTCTTTAAATACGCGACCTTCTTTGGCAATCAAAGACGGGTTAGTCGTGACTCCATCTACCAGACCCAGACGTTCGATCCGTTTGATTTCTTCCACATTCCCTGTATCCAAGAAAAATTTCATGATATGTTCCCTCCACTTGATGAATTCGTAAACACGATATAAGTTATTACCCGATGTCCATCATATGTTAACAGTTATATATAAAATTAATTTTTCTCTACAGCGTGACCGCCAAATTCATTACGCAATGCCGCTACCACTTTACCTGTAAATGTGTCTGTCTCCAGGGAACGATAACGCATCAGCAAGGACAAAGCGATAACCGGTGTAGCGGTTTGAAGGTCAAACGCCGTTTCTACCGTCCAACGTCCTTCACCGGAAGAGTGCATTACGCCTTTAATTTCATCAAGGTTCGCATCTTTGGAGAAGGCACGTTCTGTCAGCTCCATCAACCAAGAGCGGATAACAGAACCGTTGTTCCATACGCGTGCTACTTGTTCGAAGTCGAAATCAAATCCACTTTTCTCCAATACGTCAAAACCTTCACCGATGGATGCCATCATACCGTACTCGATACCATTGTGGACCATTTTCAGGAAGTGACCGCTGCCCGCTTTACCAGCATACAGGTAGCCGTTCTCTACGGAAGTATCTTTGAATGCCGGTTCAACGATGGCCCAAGCTTCAGGGTCTCCACCGATCATATAACATGCTCCATTACGTGCGCCTTCCATACCGCCAGATGTACCTGCATCCATGTAGTGAATGCCTTTGGTTTTCATCTCTTCGTAGCGACGGATGGATTCTTTGTAGTGGGAGTTACCCGCTTCGATAATGATGTCGCCTTTGGACAACAATGGGCTAACTTCAGCCAATACAGCATCTACCACGTTGTGAGGAACCATGATCCACAATACACGTGGGGATTCGAGCGAAGCCACCATCTCTGCGTAAGAAGATACGCCTTCAGCGCCGTATTCTTTCATTTCATTTACTGCTTCAGCGTTCAGGTCAAAAGCAACCACTTCATGTTTGTGATCAATCAAGTTTCTACCCAGGTTCAATCCCATTTTTCCTAATCCGACTAGTCCAAGTTTCATTTTAAAATCCTCCTGTTATGAACATTGTTTAAATTTCATGTGCGCTCAATATTAAAAATAAGTGCTTAACGTTTGGCGAAGTAACCGTTCCGGTAACGAATCGTTCTTTTGATCGCTGTTATCCCCAGATTTTTTTTGAATCTCCTATATAGGAGAAAATCCGGGGATAAAGGCGAACGCTTTGCTTCTACAGAATCGATTTCGTCCCCTACACTACATTCTCAGCGTTTAAGCCAACCCATTTTCAAAACTGAGCAGCTAATCTATATTCAAAAATTTTCACGGCCTTCCGGCCACATAACCGGAAGGGCTTATGCAAAATTGGAACGGTATAATTCGTAAAAAATACTTCATATATATCCGCATTTTGCTTCATCGATCCAGTTCGCTCCCAAGTATAAACGCTCTAGGCGAATAGAAACATGTCGTTCTGTATCCTGCTGACTTGGAAGACGCATATGGGTTGTGCAAAATGTTCATTCGTGACCAGAACGGATTATACCGCTCTTATCTCTGTGCTCACTTTTTCGATTTCACTTACCACCAACGGTAGCCATCTTCGGCTGTCAGGCGATCTGCTGAATCTGGTCCATGCGAACCTGCACTGTACGTATCCAGTGGCACGCTGCCAGCTTCGAATGCTTCCTGAATCGGTTGAACCCACTGCCATGCCAGCTCCACTTCGTTCCAGTGAGCGAAGAAGGTGGAATCACCACGCATAGCGTCAAAGATCAGATTCTCGTACGCTTCAGGGATGTTACGTTTGCCTGAGTTGAAGGTCATATGCATCGGTTCCACTTCACCATGGTTCAATGGATTCTTCGCATTTAATTGAAGGGAAATACTTTCTCCCGGACCAATTTCAATCGTAAGCAGGTTAGGTTCCGTTGTGTTCTCGGATTCATGACCCGTTTTGAGTGGCGATTTGAATTCAACCACGATTCTCGTGGATTTCTCAGCCAGACGTTTACCTGTACGGATATAAAATGGTACCTCGCTCCAGAATGGATCATCGATCCACAGTCTTGCGGCAACATAGGTCTCGTTCTGAGATCCGGCAGGGATGCCAGGCTCGTCCAAATATCCAACAACCGAGGAACCTTGCAATTCACCTGCTGCATATTGCGCACGAACAACTTCAGAGGCAATATTTTCTTTCGTCAAAGGACGAAGCGCTTCAGCAATTTTTTGTTTTTTGAATTGAATTTCTTCCGGTGTGCAACGTTTTGGCAGATGCAAACCAATCATCATAAGCAACTGGAGCATATGGTTTTGGAACATGTCACGAAGCGCACCACTTTGGTCGTAATACGCAGCACGTTCTTCAACACCCACCGTCTCACTTGCCGTAATCTGTACGTTGGCAATATAACGGTTAGACCACAAGGCCTGAATTACCGGATTCGCATAGGTAAGCGTCTCAATATTTTGAACCATTGGTTTACCAAGGAAATGGTCAATGCGATAGATCTCTTCTTCCGCAAAGGTATTGCTCAGTTTCTCGTTCAGATCACGAGCCGATTGCAGATCGTGTCCGAAAGGTTTTTCGATAATCAGTTTTTTCCAGCCTTTGGTGTTACCCAAGCCACTTTCTTGAATGTTCAATGCGATCGGCTCAAAGAATTCCGGTGCCACCGACATGTAGAACATGCGATTTTCGGGAATGTTAAGCTCTTGTTCACGCTGTTGAACGAGTTCCAACAATTTGGTGTAATCTTCAAGCTTCGTATTATTTAAAGAACAATAACGGAAAGCGCCAATGAAATCACGAACCTGAGATGCTTCTTCAGGGGTCTGACGAGAGAATTCATGAAGTGACTTTTCTACATTTGCCTGAAAGTCCGCATCCGACAATTCACGCCGTCCCAAACCAATAACGGAGAAGGATTTCGGCATTTTCTGATCCATGTACAAGTTATATAATGCAGGGTAAATCTTACGTTTGGCTAAATCGCCTGTTGCCCCGAACAGGACAAATGTCATTGCATCCATTGGAGTGCCTCCTGTGATCTGTGCAGTATAGTATATGATGTTGCAAAATGTTCAAATCCAAGCATGACAAAAGACGGAATAAGTGGGTGTGTTCCCCGCCTTGCCTCCGTTTATATAACACACCTGAATTTAACCATGGAACATTCCTTCTCTCCACAACCTGTATTTAGGTTATAAATTGTAACCATTTGAATTAACGTTACCCATATTACACCTGTCGTCACAATTCGTCAATAATCGTGTCGAACCTGTGAACTCCAGTGTTTATAGGCTTTTTATTTGATGATAACGCTTTATGTGGTAAGATTAAGAACAATTGGTATGTGACATTTTACACATATGGCCTGTGGACAAGTAGGTTACAATAAGTATACTAATGATATTACAGGCAATACTAAATCAAAGGAGTACAATCATGAGCGATGATGAGAATGCCAAGCAAATATGCACAAAAGTGGAACAATCTTATCAGATCATTGGCCGAAAATGGGTAGCCCTCATTATTCATGCATTGATGGAGGAGCCCAAACGCTTCAGTGAGATTCACGCTTATATCCCTGACTTGAGCAAACGTGTGTTAAATGAGCGAATGAAGGAATTGGAGGAAGAAGGACTCGTGGTTCGTCATGTGGTCACGGAACGTCCAGTTCGGACTGAATATATGTTGTCACGAAAAGGCACGGAACTAGGGAGAGCACTAAGCGCTGTGGAACGTTGGGCTGATAAGTGGCTATAACCTTTTGAGAAATCCATATTGTTTATATAACTTGAAGGTCCCGATGTGCAATCCCGGAGGTGGAGTATCGCATTTAGCAACTGGCTAGTGCAATCCGCATCCGGGATTTTTTCAATTCAAATGGTGAATACTAATTATATTGAGACACGTAATAACGCTATTTTTTTTGCAATCCAAATTCAAGCTAACTGTTTCATTTAAATTGTTGCTGATACTGTAGCGGGGTCATCCCCGCTCATTGGGGAAATAACTAGATGCAATACGATCCATTTTGGAACCGACACGCCTGCCTATCTCTTCACCGAAAGCGTAGTTGTATCAGGCAACAAATAGGCTGATTTCAAGCTTCAAGCTGTTACATATTCCGAAATGCCGTTACCTGTCTCTTGGCAAAAAATGCGGAAATCATACGATTTGGATAAGTGAACATCTACTGCCATTTAATCTAATTCGAGGTCATATTTGAAATGTTTTTTAATTCATTTCATCATCTTTTCCTATACTACAAATGGCGTAAGTCCGCTAATTTTAGTAGCACTTAATTTTGATCCCTCTTTCTGTTGGTCATCACCAGAGGGATTATTATTATCTGGAATTGATCTCAAATTTAATTGGATGGAAGCATCGGGTCTATTGGTTTAGGGAGTTATAGACTCAACAAATGAAGCACAAAAAGATACCACCTCATTATTACGTAAGGTGGCTTTTTTAGATATTCATAATAATAACTTATTATTTTGGATTAGATTATTATTTTAAGTTTTAGCCAATTTCTTATAAAAAAACTGATTTTTATGTAAAATTAAAATCTCAATACACAATCAATAATTTCCATCAGCATCCTTTATCCTCTTGATGGCATCTAACATTTCCTGTTTTTGTTTGAGTAGTAACTGTGTCCGAGTATCCAACTGATAGAAGAACACTTCCACCTTGATTCGAAGTTTATCTGCTGATTGTCCCTTCCAGGTATTTAGCTTCTCATACAATCCTCGTGCTTCTCTCTCGTTTTCTCTTAATTCGCTAAGGATAAGATCCAACTCTTGTTCTGCCTGTAATAACTGATCCAAATCCATGGCTATACTGCTTCCACTCATTTACATCTTCCTGCCTTTCTACACATGTTCGTTAAGCTACTGTTCCACTATCGGCCTGGATAAATAGATCAGCCTTGTTCTGGATATAATCTACAAGATCTGATGTATGTTCCAGATGCCATTCATCTAACTGCTTAATACTCATCTGAAGATCCCATACAATTGGCACAAGCCGCTGACTGTGACTGCTCTCGGTGTACTCAAAAAAGTTCCGTTGGATTCGCTCAAAGGTACGGCTCATATCCTGCGCTTGGCGACTCCATTTCCCTGCGATCTCCTTCAGTTCCTCTGGCGTTAACTCAATGGTTCCTGCCGAGTACCCACCTACAACGTTAACCACAGACTTGAAACCTTTGGATAGGGTATCCCATGCTTCACGTGTATGATCCAGGATGTTATGATCCGAAGGTTTTCGCGGAGAGTAACTCACTCGTTCACCCGTAATTTCATCATACAATGTATTGTCGATATATCCATCCTCATCGAAACTGTAATGTTTCATATCGTGATATCCAGGACCATCCTCAAATAATGTATCCTTAACCTTGGCCCAAACATTCATCCCATAGTTCTTATTCGCATCTGCATAATTTGAATTAATAAGAAGCGTAGATCCCACATGCCGCTCATACCCCTCAAAGAGACCGCTCGCAATACCATCGCCAGGATGTATGAAATTGGTTACTTGTCCATCAAACTCCCCTTCCTCGGCTTTCCTTCTCATCTCTGGCGTCAACGCGGCCACAACGGTTGGTGCACTAAACGTGACAGCATCGAGTCCCGTATACACCGCTGCATATTGCGCATTGGCACCGCCAAGGGAATGGCCCGTAAGTGTGAAGTCTGCATCAGGATACTTGCCCTGCAGCTCCTTCACATAATCTTCCGCTTCATATAACTGATTATCTGGTCCAATATCTTTACTCATTCTCTTTCGAGTATCTCCCATGAGATTATTAAGCCACGTAATCCCTAGTGCATCTTCGGTGCCCTGAATAACTCCCCCCCAGGATTCAGGCCATGGATTGTATTTTCTATCGAACGTGGCTTTTATTTCGGGTAGACCAATATTTAGAACATCAGTTTTTAGATCAGGGTACGCCCTCTCCAGAGGAGCACTTCCCTCGGTTCCCCGGAAAGCAATGACGGCTTGTTTGGTTTCAGGATTATAAAAAGTAACAGCATCCATTCCTGATGTGTTATGCTTCTGATCTAGTACTTCCCATCCAGGGAGTATTCTAATTTCTTCTCCTGTTACATAATCACTATAAGCTGCTTCAGACATTTTCTGATAAACCTGATCCGTTAGCTCTATTTTACTTTTTCCACTACCATCCTTACTCATTCTTAAAGCCGACCCCCAAATTGAATAGACTCATAGTCACTTCCCCTTACCCCTAACTTAATAAAAAAATAAAACATCTCAGTTATAGGGGTCGAATCCCCGTATCTTAAGCATATTATGAAATTCTTTGCTGAACGAGAGCAATTCCGCTACATTAGATTCATAATTTACTGAGACATTAAAATGCTGATCTTTATGTCCTGTTACATAACCATATATTGTCACGCGGGCTATAGCCATTTTAGGGAGCAACTGTCTCCTTGTTATGGTTACCTCCAAATTGTAAGAATCTTTTAGAAATTGAATAGCAACTGCTTCCGAGCGGTCTATAATTTCTTGATCCCGATCTTCTTTATTCACTCCTGAACACCCTCCTAATCCTAATATCCCAAAGATTATTGTGACAAATACGACACTCTTAATTATCCGGGACATGACCATCCCTCACTTTATCGTTGTATTATTGCGAAGCAGATCGAAGAATGCTCGATAAATAGCTTTCTTCGATCATTTCACTATTTAATATTACCTTAATGCGGTACCTGCGCACTGAAATCATCCCGGCTGGAGCGATCGGCATGGTAAAAGACCACGTCTCCGTCCCGCAACGTAAAGCTATTCCCATAGCTATCCTCTACCTCACGCTGGAACCCTTCCAGCAACCATTGATTCATCAGCGGGGCATGGATATATTGCAGATGCGGTGCCGCCAGATTTCCCTCTCGAATGGACTCGAAGTTAAAGTTCACCACGATATACCCATCCTTCAAGAAGATTGGCGATTTAGCATCCAATCCGCCATGCGTACGTCCATACTCCGCCAAGTTTGTTCCCGCTTGAACCACATAGGGCTCGGCGGGTAGACTGTATTCCCCGTACCATTGTTGAATGGCTGCATTCGCACGCAGGACATCGGCGCTGGCGGTCGTTGGAATATTCGTTTTCGGACCAATAAACGTTCGCAATTGCTCTGGCATAAGCAGTAGGCTATATCCGCCTACCGGAGTTTTCATTTTCGTGAATTTGTCTCGATAGTACTCTTGATAGGCTCGTTCACTCATCATCCCCGGATGGATTTCACCATATCGGTTGTATTTGTACGTCGCTGTATCTCGTAGTTGTTCGGACGGAACTTGACGTAGCCGATCGTTCAAAATCACGAACCGCTTCACTTGATCTTCTGTCGAACCGATGCGAATAAAGTTGCGCTGGTTGGTGGAGTAATACAGATCCACCGGCACACGTGTACTTCCATCCTTACTCACAAAATCAAAGGTTGGCGTGAGACGAATGCCATCTCGTGGGCCAAACATGTTGCCTTTCGTTTTAAAATCAAACTTGAAGTGATATCCCGTTTTCACCGCCACATTCTGATACCCTTGCAGGGGGTGACTGCCCGGACGAATCGGGACGGTAAACTGGGGTTTGTTGCCCCGCTTGTCTCCGTCGATACCCTGCGTGCCGGTCCAGTAAGTGATCCAGGTCGGCGCAAGACTATTTTTGAAACGGCGGAAGACCAGCTCCCAGTTATAGTCGGCGATATCGGTAATCTCAAAGTCATATAGTCGCCCAATGACCTCCACAGATACTTCGTCCGAAGCGGCGTGGTAGTACAGGTTTGTGTTGGCATCGGGCTGGGCGTCGATCTCCGGCTCGGTACTGAAATGCGACGGGGCATTTTCAGCAATATTCCTGAATTCCACCTGGTAGTCTCCTTCATCTACCCACACGGGCAGATAGAAGGTCGTATCCAGTACCGGTACTTGGATATCGATCCACGTATTTCGCGGATAAAATTGCGTTCGGTCAGCACTGTACACGTCAAATGGAAACCGGACTTGTTTGATCCGATAATATTTAGCGTAATCCCGATCGCCATATCCCGGGTAGGCCCCCGCATCCAGATGTTGTCCGCTGGTCGGGATGCGAACCGTGAACGGCCGCTCCAAAATGAGCGCAGACCGACTCTTGTTCGGCACCGTTTTCTGGTTATGCGGCTGATCATCTGATACGAGCGAGTAGTTCACCACTGGCGTATGGACGGTGACGGTGTTGATGGAATTGATCGGAAAAGTCCTTCCTTCGCTACCTCCCAAGGTTGTAGGATGAAGCGCATACTCAATCTCCCCCGTCGACTCTGTATTCGCCCTGTTCAAGCGGTCCTGGGGGATTAACAGCTGATCTGCGTACAACACCTGCTCTCCGGTGTTTTTATACGAACCGATCTTGGTCGGTGCTGGGATTTGCGTCGGATCCGGTCCATTTTCAAACGACAGTGCTGCCATCCATTACCTTCGTGGTTAAACCTTCCCACGTAAAGTCAAGTGCATCATTCTTCACATCAGGCGGGCCCGTTTGACCCTCAGCTATGCGTTTAAGCAGCTCTGTATCATCCGGTACTTCAGGCGGATCATATCCATCGCCTGCCACCACGTCGGGAATGAAGCTAATTTCCCCCGTTTCCTGCGGCATCACATGAATCTCCACCTCCTCATCATGCTCCATCTCCAGGTCGGGCGGTGTATACCCCTGAGGCCAGAGCGTGATCCGACCACCATCAGGGAGAGCATAATTCTCCATCTCCGCCTGATCAATGGAATACAGTTCCACGTTATTGATCTTCCAATAGCTGTAATTCCTCTCAAAGCTGAACTTGTACTGGTGTGGATATTCATCGGAACCTTGAGTATCTGGTTGCGGAATTGTTGTGCCATTAGGGCCCGGTAGAGCTGGTTGTTTAACCTTCCAATTACGGGCATAGGTAATATCTGCGGTACAATCATAGGTAATCGTCCCTTTCTGTTTGCCAAAGGTATGCTGGAACAGATAATTCATCGCCCACGTATTGGCATACAGGTGCTCCGAAGTCGGGATCCCCCGCGTGGCATCAAAATGAATGCCGTTGGTTGGGTCATCCGCCAGAATATGCCCTTGGGCCCCCGGATCCATAAATGAAGTTTGTGGTGAAGCTACTTCATTCGGGGGATTGATGGTAGGTTTGCAGACTGCCCTCCCGTCTGGGATAGGATCATCAGGAATAACTGTCGTTACTTTACGATATACACCTACTACATTCGTACCTCCAAGATAATTTGTAAAATTTCTTTCTGATAACTTTGCATTTCTCTCTGGATCACCCGTTTGTACAAAATTCTGTTCATTTAACTTCCGTTTAGACTGAACATACGACTTCACTAGCTTATAGGTATCACCTTGAAACGGATAAGTTTTATCTAACATTACTGTATCTACTGGTTTACCTACTGGCCAATTTTTATCTACATCTTCAATGTCGCTCTCTACTTTTGCAGAATACATCTCTGTCCCTTCACTAGTTCGATATATCTTGGTAACTGGATAGAATCCATTCACTTTTACAGGAATATCATAGTACTGTCTGAACTTACTTGGGTCAGCCCAACTTTCAGCATTCTTTATACTCTGAAGAGTCACGAAATCCGTATTAGGTCTGGATCCGTTAATAACATGAAATATAGAGCTTAACCAAATCTGTCCACCATTGGTTATCTTCTCGAGTCCAGCAGCTTCTAAAGCATCATTCACTTGATTAACAGGAATATTGAAATATGTAGTAACCGTTCCATTAGTATTATGTACTTCTCCTACCTGAGTAATTCTGACTACACCATGCGGCCCCCCTTGTTGAGGGGCACAATTGGTTGAGGTGCATCTTGCATTACGAGCTATTGTGAATCCGACCGTTTTATACCGAATGGATGTGGTTGCTCCTGTTGAGGTTGTACTAAATTTAATTGAACCTGACGGCTCAAATTGAATATCATCTGCAGCATATGCTACAGGTTTGATACTGAACACAACCAGTAATTCTATTATTAATGAAACCATCAAAAAACATAAGACGAATCTCTTGAGAAGCTTCTTCATTTCACTTCACGTACTATAGAGTTGTCACTAAATAATGTAGCCATGCCACTGACCTTCAAATCATACGTATTTGAATTCGTAGATAACGGAATATCTGCATATCCTGCATATTTTTTTCCTTTTTTAAAGGTATCAGCATCTATGAAACGTTCATCAAATATGATGTTTTCGTATTTAATGTAAGATTTGATCTCAAAACTAAACTTAGTTCGAATAAAATAACCAGCTAACTTATCCGCATCAGTCACCATAGAAGGTTCTGCTACCAAAGACCCTGTCATGATGATTTTGTTTTCCTTAACCCACTTCACATATCGTCTCATATCCGCAAGTACCACCCTGAAAGCCTGATTGTGATATGTAAATAATGTATTGGCCCATTCTTCATCAATTGTTCTGTAGTCTACGTTAAGCATTAAGTTATAGTAATTCTCCGTTGTTTGTTTCCATTGATCCATTAGAGCCTTGTTGTTAAAGTTTCTATCCATCTTGGCTAGTTGAGCAGAAGTTGTATCCACAATAATATTGGGCTTCATCTCATACATCTCGTTCGGATAGTCCTCCAAAATATACGGGAAGTCTTTTGCATTTCTAGGCAAATTGGTGGTTCGAATGACACGTCCCCACGGATCGCGCTCCGCATTCTTCGCTTTTTCTGCATTCTTTAAAGCCACTGTATCTACTTTCAGTGTCTGTCCACTTCGCACTTTACCAATTCGGTCTACAACGGTTAACGCTTGAGCACGAGTGGTTGTACCCTCGGGATCGAGCTTTCCGTTTCCCGTACCCGAAAGTAACCCATTTTTTACAGCAAGATATAGAAAATCATAATCATCTGTACCAATCTTCCCAATGGCCCGTGCCGCCACGTGTACCATTTCCATGCGCGTCATGGGTTTAGACCAATCTGAGGATGGAAAATCGGATTCAACATACAAATGATTGACTTTAGCAGATGTGACGTATGTATCATACCACTGCACACTGGACTTTGTAGGCTCTACCTCATAGCCCAGTGAACTAACTATGAGCTTTAGAAACTCTGCACGCGTTACTTTATTTTCCGGATAAAACATGCCATTGGGATAACCACTAACAATCCCTTTATCCAGCGCCGCCTGAATACTGGATACTGCCCAATGCCCTTGAATATCCTTGAATGATATTTTTTGTCTCGCGTCACGATCTGTATTTGAATTCAATGGCTTGCTATTTAAGCTACCATCCAAGGAAATTGATGTTTCCGCATGAACCTGAACTGTCGCTGCTAAAAGGGCTATTATCGTACTCAAGACAATTACTTTCTTTTTCATCTGTGTTGTCCTCATTTCTATAACAATAGTTAATTTCTTCAATATGTAATTTCTTGCTGTCACATATGCTATAAATAAACTTTAGAACTACTAAATTCCCACACCGCTATCGGCCTGGATAAATAGATCTGCCTTGTTCTGGATATAATCTACAAGATCAGTGGTATGTTCCAGATGCCATTCATCTAACTGCTTAATACTCATCTGAAGATCCCATACAATTGGCACAAGCCGCTGACTATGACTGCTCTCGGTGTACTCAAAAAAGTTCCGTTGGATTCGCTCGAAGGTACGGCTCATATCCTGTGCTTGGCGACTCCATTTCCCTGCAATCTCCTTCAGTTCCTCTGGCGTTAACTCGATGGTTCCTGCCGAGTACCCACCTACAACGTTAACCACAGACTTGAAACCTTTGGATAGGGTATCCCACGCTTCACGTGCATGATCCAGGATGTTATGATCCGAAGGTTTCCGAGGAGAGTAACTCACTTGTTCTCCCGTAATTTCATCATACAACGTATTATCGATATATCCATCTTCATCGAAGCTATAATGTTTCATATCGTGATATCCAGGACCACCCAGTGTATCCTTTATTTTATCCACAGCACCGTAACTTGCATTAAAATCGTCATAATTTTTATCAATCACAAGGGTTGAGCCCACATGCCTCTCATACCCTCCAAGCATACCACTTGCAATGAAATCCCCAGGATGAATGAAGTTGGTCACCTGACCATCGAAAGCCCCTTCTTCTGCTTTCCTGCGCATTTCTGGTGTTAATGATGCCACGACGGTTGGTGCACTAAACGTGACAGCATCTAATCCCGTATACACTGCTGCATATTGTGCATTAGCCCCACCTAGTGAATGCCCCGTGAGTGTGAAGTCTGCATCCGGATACTTGCCCTGCAACTCCTTCACATAATCTTCCGCTTCGTATAACTGATTATCGGGTCCGATATCTTTACTCATTCTCTTTCGAGTATCTCCCATTAAATTGTTAAGCCACGTAATCCCTAGTGCATCTTCAGTACCCTGAATAACTCCCCCCCAGGATTCAGGCCATGGATTATATTTTCTATCGAACGTAGCTTTTATTTCCGGTAGACCAATATTTAGAACGTCCGTTTTAAGATCAGGGTACGCCCTCTCCAGAGGAGCACTCCCCTCGGTTCCCCGGAAAGCAATGACGGCTTGTTTAGTTTCAGGATTATAAAAAGTAACAGCATCCATACCCGATGAATTATGTTTTTGATCTAGTACTTCCCAACCAGGGAGAACGCCTATTTTCTTACCAGTTTCATAATCCTTATACGCTTCTTGCGACATTTTCTTATAAACAAGATCAGTAATCTCTCTATTATTTGAACTCTCTTTATTCATTAAAATGTCCACCTTTCATTGTCATTCCAATTTGTATGGATCGTAACCTTCATTTAACAAAAAATTTTCTAATTCTGGGCTAAAACTAAATGACTCCGCTCTGTTTTCTTCATAATTAATGGAAACATTAAAAGATTGTTCTTCATGTTGAGAAACATAGCCATAAAAAGTAACCCAACTCATTGCCATTTTAGGTTGCATTTGTTCCCTAGTAATTGTCACATCCAAGTCATATGTTTCTTTTAAATACTGAATAGCAGTGGCCCTCGAACGGTCTATAATTTCTTTATCTTTTGTATCCACTCTTGAACACCCTCCTAAAATGAAAACTATCATTATGGTAAATGTAATTATCTTTATCATCCGGGACACAACCATCCCTCACTTTATCAATCTATTTGCAAATAGATAGAAGAAACACTCTGGTAAAAGGATTTCTTCTATCAGGATCTAATCAATAAAACTAACTTGTGTGTTCTTTAATGCGGTACCTGCGCACTGAAATCATCACGGCTAGAGCGATCGGCATGGTAAAAGACCACGTCTCCGTCCCGCAACGTAAAGCTGTTTCCGTAGCTATCCTCTACCTGACGCTGAAATCCTTCCATCAACCATTGGTTCATCAGCGGAGCATGGATATATTGCAGATGTGGTGCCGCCAGATTTCCTTCACGGATCGATTCGAAGTTGAAGTTCACCACGATATACCCATCCTTCAAGAAGATTGGCGATTTAGCATCCAATCCGCCATGCGTACGCCCATACTCCGCCAAGTTTGTTCCCGCTTGCACCACATAGGGCTCGGCAGGTAGACTGTATTCCCCGTACCACTGTTGAATGGCTGCATTCGCACGCAGGACATCTGCGCTGGCGGTGGTGGGAATATTCGTTTTCGGACCGATAAATGTTCGCAGTTGTTCTGGCATCAAGAGTAGGCTGTATCCACCTACCGGAGTTTTCATTTTCGTGAACTTGTCTCGGTAATACTCCTGATACGCTCGTTCACTCATCATTCCCGGATGGATTTCACCATATCGGTTGTATTTGTACGTCGCTGTATCTCGTAGTTGTTCGGAAGGAACTTGACGTAGCCGATCATTTAAAATCACGAACCGCTTCACTTGATCTTCTGTCGAACCGATGCGAATAAAGTTCCGCTGATTGGTGGAGTAATACAGATCCACGGGCATACGCGTACGGCCATCCTTACTCACAAAATCAAAGGTTGGGGTGAGACGAATGCCGTCTCGTGGACCAAACATGTTGCCTTTCGTTTTAAAATCAAACTTGAAGTGGTATCCCGTCTTCACCGCCACATTCTGATACCCTTGCAGGGGGTGACTGCCCGGGCGAATCGGGACGGTAAACTGGGGTTTGTTCCCCCGCTTGTCCCCATCGATATCCTGCGTGCCGCTCCAGTAACTGATCCAGGTCGGCGCCAAGCTATTTTTGAAACGGCGGAAGACCAGCTCCCAGTTATAATCGGCAATATCGGTAATCTCAAAGTCGTATAGTCGCCCAATGACCTCCACAGATACTTCGTCCGAAGCGGCGTGGTAGTACAGGTCTGTGTTGGCATCGGGCTGGGCATCAATCTCCGGCTCGGTACTAAAATGCGACGGAGCATTTTCAGCGATATTCCGGAATTGCACCTGGTAGTCTCCCTCATCTACCCACACGGGTAGATAGAAGGTGGTATCCAGTACCGGGACCTGAACATCAATCCATGTATTCCTTGGATAGAACTGCGTTCGGTCGGCACTGTACACATCAAATGGAAACCGGACTTGTTTAACCCGATAATATTTAGCGTAATCTCGATCGCCATATCCCGGGTAGGACCCTGCATCCAGATGTTGTCCGCTGGTCGGGATGCGAACCGTGAATGGTCGCTCCAAAATGAGCGCCGACCGGTTCATGTTCGGCACCGTTTTCTGGTTATGGGGCTGATCATCCGAGACAAGCGAGTAGTTCACCACTGGTGTATGGACGGTGACGGTGTTGATCGGATCGACTGGAAAGGTTTTTCCTCCGCTGCCTCCCAAGGTGGTTGGATGGAGGGCATACTGAATCTCCCCTGTGGAGTCCGTATCCGCTTTATTCAAGAGTGTCTGGGGAATCAACAGCTGATCTTCATACAGCACCTGCTCCCCGGTATTTTTATACGAGCCGATCTTCGTTGGTGCCGGGATTTGCGTCGGATCCGGTCCATTTTCAACCACCGTGCTGCCATCCATGACGTTTGTCGTTGAACCCTCCCAGGTAAAGTCCAATGCATCATTTTTCACATCGGGTGGCCCCGTCTGACCCTCCGCTATACCTTTTAATAATCCCTCATCATTCGGTACGGGTAAGGGTGTATACCCAGAGCTCGCCAACACCTCGGGAACGTAGCTGATCTCACCCGTTTCCTGCGGCATGACATGAATCTCCACATCTTCGTCATGTTCCATCTCTAGCTCCGGCGGTGTATATCCCTGAGGCCAGAGTGTAATTCGACTTCCATCCGGGAACAGCATAGTTTTCCATTTTAGCCTGTTCGATCGAATACAGTTCAACGTTATTAATTTTCCAGTAGCTATAGTTTCGGTCAAAGCTGAACCTGTACGTCACATCAACTGTATCCGAATCCTCGGTATCGGGTTGCGGGATAGACGTGCCATTCGGTCCCGGCAGGTCAGGCTGCTTCACTTTCCAGGTCCGGGCATACGTAAGGTCCGCGGTACAATCATAGGTAATCGTGCCTTGCTGTTTGCCAAAGGTATGCTGGAACAGATAATTCATCGCCCACGTATTGGCATACAGGTGCTCCGACGTCGGAATCCCGCGCGTGGCATCAAAATGAATGCCGTTCGTTGGATCATCCGCCAGAATATGCCCTTGGGCACCAGGTTCCATAAACGCAGTTTCGGGTGCAGCTACCTCATTCGGTGGATTAATGGTATATGTACAGCCTGCGACTCCCCCTGGTGGGGCTGTCCCATCACCCACCGTGACTTTTAAGTAAGCTATAAGATCGTATTTATATGAATCGTCGCTTTTCCAACGAACAGAAATTGTAGCGGTTCCCGGGCTTACGCCTTTAATCTTTCCACTTGGGTTCACTTCAACGATACCTTCCTGATCTGATTTCCATTCCACACCCGAACGAGTGGAGATATCTACCCAGTTGCCAAATTGCTTAGCTCCATGACTCATCGTAGCCACTTCACCTTTGAGATTGGCTTCTTCATCTTTTTTTAATCGCTGAGTACCTGTAAGTCGAATTTTTTTCTGCTCCGTCCACTTACTTCGCCATGTTATATTTAAAAGGCGTTAAATATAAGGTACTGTACTTGATTTTTCCACTGGGATTTTTCCCATAATCTTTTGTGTATTCCTGCACGTATAAATCCGAATCTTTTTTTCCTGTATCCGAAGTTAAGGTTACCACTGTTTTTGTAGGATCCAGTTCGAGTTTGGTAATAAGAGATTTTTTGCCTTGGAATTCCGTTGTCTCGACTTTTGCAATATGTGGAGCAGGGATGACAACATTCGAGGGCACTTGAACTTCAGTTTGATCAAAATATTTCTCCGGTACATACACCGGATTATCTGCCATCTGAATTCGATCTCGAACTGCTGTTTTCACAGGCGCATACTTGTTTCCGTCCTCAACATAGTTCGCTGGAATATTTCCAAAAGACGTTTCTGCAATCCACTTGAGACTATCAATCTGGTACCAATACACCCCTGGATTAGCTGTTTTGACCCCTTCAAAGATTCTAACCACTTTTTGATAACCCGTTGGTCCCTCAGGAAGGGCTACAGGTGCAGCAAAGTCTTCTAAATCTTTCTGATCCTCGGGGTCAGGACTCACAACAATTTTTTTTAAGTTCTGGGCTTCGTCATCACTTGCTGCAATTCCAATGTTTTCTATTGGAATGAGTAATAGGCTACTAAACAATAAGAAAAGTACACATTGTTTTAATCCTCTAATTACATTTTTCATGGAATTCTAAAGAACATGCCGGTGTCTTTATCAACTACAAATGTTACCCTAGATTGGCTGGAAGTACCTGCTGACCTTATTAAAAGAAAATTCATCCAAAACGTACGAGGCACTCCTTCTTTAAAAAATCCCGAATCAACGTACTCCTCTACCGGCAAATTGCTAATTCCATATTTTTCAGTAGTTCCACTGCTGAAATTGCTAATTGTTCTAAAAATACCTCCCACGGCTTGAACAAACGCCAGATTCCTTAAATTGTTTCCGCTCGGAGTCACCGTTACTTCCATGAATGCTTCATAATACTGCTCATCTATAGGATTTGAATAGTTTTTATCAATAAATAATTTTCCATATAGATTTCGGATCGTAGTCTTGGTTTGAGCATCAGCCACAATCATCCGATGGGCAGTTATAGTTCCTAGATTATTGCGTAGATTTACTTTTTTTCCAATTACACGATCAAAACTTTCTGCGGTCCCATCCTCTCTTGTGAAATACTCGTACGGTGTAGCTGTAGTCAAATTGCTTCCCGTCAGACCTACCTCACGCATTTCATTCAAATCTCTGTAAGAATCGGCCTTACTTTCTTGCACTTGATCGTAACGGGATAAGATCACAGCCGCCTCTGCTCGTGTCGTTGTTTTTCCTGGACCAAACGTTCCATCGGGGTACCCACTCATCAATCCGGTTCCCAATACCACCGACACGTAAGGATAGGCTGCTTTCTTCAACCCGCCCTTGTAATATTCTGCCACAGGCACTAGTGTATTCTCTGTATCCTTCAGCGCTTGCTTGTAATCTTCATCCTGAGCCGCAAGTCCTGAGCTGAGCCACTTCGCCATTTCCTCTCGTGTCAATGCCGTGCCTGGCTTAAACCCATTCGGATAATCGGAAGACTTCAGAAAACCAAAGGATACCGCGCGATTCACTTCTACCTCACTCCAATGCCCCGTCAAATCCTTAAACACATTAGCTTGCTCCGTTTCCGTCGCCCCTTTAGCCACTCGGGCTAGCAATGCTGCAAATTCTGCGCGCGTCACTGTTGCTCCGGGCTTAAACGTGCCATCACTATATCCTTTGAAGTAGCCTTTTTCTACAGCTGCATCGATGGATGCTTTTGCCCAATGGGTCGTAGGGACATCTTTGAATGAGACAACGGCTGCTTGACTGGTGTTTCCGGTGAAAGGGAATATTCCAATTACCAATGCACCGCTTAATATGAGTTGTGTTACTTTTTTCAAATCGTTCACGCTCCATTTTTATTGTTTTCTGTGGAACCTTTATGCCTATGTATCTTTTTTCTTGAATCTACTATTTTGCTATTATCAAATATATAGGACTTACTTAAATAAAATAGTTTACTAAGGAATATATCCCATTCAATTACCATGAATATTTTACCATAACGCGATGCCTATTCATAGGTATTAAGACTTATTATCGCTTGTATAAATCCCCTTGAATCTCATATAATGTTTCCTACCTTAATTAAATCACCAAATCTTTACGTATTGTACTTGCTACTCTCTCCCTCATCTTTTCTCACAACATAGGCTCATCCCAATAATGAAAATACCTTTGAATGGCTTTTAAACACCATTCAAAGGTTTCTTAGTTTTGATTCTATACTTTAATTTTAATGTTTTATATTTATAGAACTTTACCTTTGCGGCTGTGACTGCCTAAGACTTTTATTTATTGTTGAGAGACAAAGATGAACCCTCCTCCATAATAATAGGGACTGCACCCCTTTTATGATATAGAGATCAAACACCTTGCAAGTTTAAGCAGCCAGTCTTCGGAATTTTATCGGAGACTGGTTATTTTCGCTTGAATCTGATAGTAAGTGATGTAATCTTAAACGCTCTGTTCAACGATGGCTGTCGTTGTGCACCTAAGATCTTCGAGGTAGAACGTTTCAGACTTTATTGTGAAATGAAACGACTCAATGGGGGCATTATCAGCGGGCTTTACGGGACATGCTCATGGTAATGCCTTTTCCCTTTATTACAGTTTGGTAAACTTGAGAAGTATACACGCTACCCTGGTCGCTGTGGAGCAGCATATTTGTCCGCTCTGGAAGTTGCTCTAGCGTATCCAAAACCAAGGATGTGTCCTGCTTGTCCGCTATACTGTAAGTGACAATCTCTCCGTTGTACAGATCCAAAATGCTTGAACGGTATAACATTTTATTACCGAAAGGCAAATAAGTAATGTCGGTCACCTGTTTTTGCAAAGGAGTTTCTACATGAAATTTGCACTGTAGTAGATGTTCCGTAAGTTTTGCAGGTTGCCCCGTGTTCTTTCATTTTTTCATTCTCACTCGACATTGTAAAACCTCGTACTGCATAATTCGCTGTATTCGTTTATGATTTATGAGACTTTCAATCCGAAGCAAGGCAGTGTTTTTCGAATCCATACCGGAACTAGAGTGCTGAGTACAAAGCTGAACTACTTTCACGACCATCGGATCTGGACACTTGCTCTCCCAAGCTGTCTTCAGGTCGCTCGAGCAATTCCAAGCCATGCACAAGCCTCAGACATCGTCACTTCTTTTCGAATGGACTCGACCCAAGCGATAACGACTTTTGCTTCCACCTCTTTTCGAGTTTATTGTACTTTTTCAGCAGATCCAATTGCTGTTTCGACAATCGGTTTTCTGCTTTGACTTTTTCGAGTTCTGTCTTGTGTTCTGTACCTCTTCCGTAGCTATATTGCTTACCAACCGGTTGATCTAAGGGATGTAATTCTCCTTTTCGATACAATATCATCCACGTTTTTAATTGTGACTTATTTCGTATTTCGAGCTCATCCATAACCTCTTTCACGAGTACCTCTTCCAATCTCATTTCTATGGCTTTCATCTTTAATTCCACGGGATAACTCACTCTTGTTGTCATTACAAAAACACCTCCAAGATGATCTCCTTATCTTACGACAAGGTTTCATTCTCTTAGTGGTGTTTTGACTTGTCTCACGTTATGGGGTCAGTCCAAAGCTCTAAGCGCATATTGTGGTATTTTTTTATTTTCGTAATATAGCCTAATTTATAACTGATGATAAGATAATAAAAACAAACACATACTATAAAATCAACTAATTTATTATTTTCGATACTTTTGTACCGTCAAACCTATCACCCCATCCTCTATTTTCTTTAATAGAGTAAATCAAAAATGACTGAATATCTGGTAAAGGGAAATTACTGTGGTTCATAAAATTGATAATCTTCTGCAATGAATTCAAACTATTTTCACCATATCCTTCAATTACAGAATAAGCATGGCTAATACCTAATTCATAAATATCTCTAATTGAAGTATTTATCGATCTATCAATATATTGATATAATTTAAATAAATATAGAAATTCATCTTTACTCAATCGCTCAAACTCATGTTCTTCATAAGTTTGAAACTCCAGCAAATTTTCAGGAATTAATTCAACTACAACTTCATTCCAATCATCTAAATATTGAGTACTAGTAAATTCCCATAAATAGTTCAATACAAGATTCCAATCATTAACATCATATTTGAGAGTTAAAATTATGTTTTCAAAACAGCTTATCCCATATGCTACCCTACCTCTCAACGATATATATTTAAATTGCTCCATATCCATGTCTACTTCTCTCCTTTAGTCCAACCCGTTATAGCATCAGCAACCGTCCCCTTGAAAGTGCTTGTACAATTTTCACAAGCCAATTTTGTTTTTCCAAAAGATGAACGTGTTGTTTCGATCGTAACTAAATATAAGTCATTTAATTTCGCATTCTGATTCAATGCTTGATTAATTGCATCTACTTCTGAACAATTTCCTATCTTATAACCATTGAGAGAATTTTTAGGCAATATCCCATCTTGATTTTTGTTTCCAAATAACACTGTATTTTTCACATCTCCACTTAGATCCACTCCTTTGTTCATACCATAATAGTAATTACCTGTTTTTGCATCGTAAGCTAGAGTGGCCGTATTAAAAAGATCCCTTTTTCTATTTGACGGCGCTATTGATTTCTGCATATTAGACCACTCACTAACAGAACTTAGTAACTCTTCATCGGATGGTATCCGTGGTACATCACCTTTACTCGCACCCTCAGACTTTGTTTCCCACTTACTCAACCCTAACGGATCGATGTAACTTACGGGATTCCCGTTGACATACGCATACCGGTTAAACGTCTGCCCATCCTGAATCTCTCCGCGAATTACATCCCGGTTCAGGAACCGTTTCAGCTTCGGATCATAGTACCGTGCTCGCATGTAATACAGTCCATTGGCATCGGTCATGACCCCATCTCGACCATTATACGCAAACGGTTGCTGGGTTAATCCTTCATGTTGCTCCAGTTCGCCATATAATCCATACGTATAGCGGTCCGTCACCCGGTTCTGCTCATCCGTCAGCAACGTCGTACTACCGCGCAGATCGTAGTGGTAGCTCAGATACGTGCCATCTGCATCTTCACATCCGATGAGCCCCAGACCATAGATGTAACGGGATTTCACATTCCCTTCCCCGTCCATCTCCATCAGCACCCGGCTCAGTTCAGGTGCATCGTCGATGACATAGCGGGTCACTTGCCCTCGCTGCGCAAGTTCAATCCGGTCTCCCTGCGGGTTGTACCGATATTTCAGTTTCCCTGCCTTCACCAGACGGTTACGGGCATCGTATTCGTAGGCCGAAGCCGTGCTACCATCCGTTGCATACAGCAGATTCCCGTTGGCATCGATCTCGACGGGATAGTCCCCTACCCGCTGAAGCCGGTTATCCCAGGTGTAGTGCAGATGCTGGATTGGTAGTGTATTCGTGTATTCCGTTTCAGATGTCCCTACCTGTTCGCTTGTCAGGTTCCCCGATGGGTCATACGTGTAGTGTACAACACGGCCTGGCTCGGCGCCACTGCGTAGGCGTTTCAAGGTATCGTACGTGTACTGTTTGTTTTCTTCCTTCAGCAGCAAGCCGCTTGGGCTGTATTCGTACTTGAATTGCTGTAAACGAATGCCTTGTCCGCTCGTATCCGTCAGGCGAGTCAGTTGGCCTGCGACATCGTATTCCCGCTGCTCCTGGCTGCCGTTCGGGCGCCGGGTGTCGATGAGCTTCCCGCTTGCATCATAGCGGTACCGGGTCAGGCGGCCGTTCCAGTCCTTCACTTCAGCCAGTTCACCCGTGGCTTGGTAACGATATTCTACTACTTTGCCATCCGGATAGGTCAGCGCCGTCATCCGGCCTGCAGCATCATACGCATATTGCAGCAGATGACCAAACCCATCGGTTCGGGTGAGCAATCGGCCTGCCGCATCGTAGGTTCGTTCCTCATGCTGCTCGGCTTCCAGCACACGGGTCACCTGTCCATCCGGCGTGTAGGTCAGTACGATTTCGCCTGCTTCATCCGTGGCACGGATCAGGCGGCCCGCGGCATCATACGTGTACCGGGTTTCTTGTCCCTTGGCATCCAGCTTAGCACTTAGCCAGCCACGATTATCATAGCTGTACGCCGTCCGTGCGCCTGCCGCATTTGTTTCCTGCAGCAAGCGACCACTGCGGTCATACGTTAGACGGGTCTCGTTTCCACTGGCATCAGTGTAGCTCGTATTCCGATCTTCCCCATCCCATGTCTGGCGATAGGTCACTTCATCTGCGCCTTCGCCTTGAATGACTTCGGTCAGACGGTGCGCGGCATCGTAGCGATAATGGCGGGTATGCCCATCCGCGTCGGTATCTTCGACGCGTTGATGGAGAGCATTGAACCGCAGCCGCGTCATGTGGCCGAGTCCATCCTGCCATGCCACGGGACGACCAGCCGCATCATAGGTCAGCTGCTGGACCGTCCGGCCTTCGCCATCGATGACGGAGACAAAGCGCCCTGCACCATCATAGTGATACCGTGTGATGTGTCCTAACGCATCGGTCACGATCTGCAATCGACCTGAAGTGTCATAAGAAAGTTGAGTCGTTTCGCCGAGCGCATTCGTTTCAGCAATCAGGCGGTTTTCGGCATCATAAGTATACTGCCGGGTATTACCGAGCGCATCGGTGATGGTCGCCACTTCCCCGTTAGGCGTATACGTATACTGCATGGAGGCTCCAGACGGACGGGTCTCCCGTATGCGCTGCCCACTGGCATCATACACGGTCTGCCACATGAGGCCTAGCGGGTCGGTGATAGATGTCAGGCGATCTGCGCCATCGTAGCTCCGGCGACTCACACTTCCTGCGGCATCCTTCAGTTCGACCAGTCGGCCTGCTTCATCCCAGCCCACCTGTAAACGTCGGCCTTCCGGATCCAGCGTATGCTGCAGCTCGCCGGTCTCGCTATAGGCATAGGTCCAGATAGCTCCTGTAAAGTCCTGGTACGTAGCCGTTTGTCCCATTTCAGTGTAGGCCCACTTGGCTGTACTGCCATCTGGACGGGTCACTTCGGTCAGTCGTTGTTGTTCATCGTATTGGTAGCGGGTTACGCCACCTTCGGCATCCGTTTCACGCGTGACTTGGTGGTGTGAGGTATAGTGATATTCCGTTTCATGACCCAGCGGATCAATTTCACGGATCAGATGCCCTTCTTCATCGTAGACATACGTCGTCGTTTCGCCCAGTGGGTTGGTGACACTGGCCATCTGTCCTTGTGGCGTGTAGGTATAACGAGTTATACCGCCATCTTCGGCATGCACTTCGAGGAGCTGTAAGGCATCATCATGCACGAGGGTGCGTGTCTGACCCAGCCGATTGGTCACGGTAGTCCACGTCTGACCCGGATGACTCTCGGTATCATATGCCATCCGCCCTGCTGCACCGGATGGGTCGGTTTGCGCAATGATTCGGTTTTTCTCATCGTAGGTATTAGTAAACTGAACAACGCCGGCTTCGCTCAGCGACATCAGACGCCCTTCGCCGTCATGGGTCATTTCCGTGATCGTACCGTCCGGTTCGGTTAGACGCACCAGAAATCCTGTGCTATCATAGCCAAATGTCGCTTCACGCAAGGCATCCCTGACCACGGCAAGGTTTCCTTCCGCGGTGTAGTCCAGTGTCAGTGCACGTCCAGTGACCCGGTCCTGCAACTGCTGGAGTTTTCCTTCTTCATCATAGACCAGATCGAGTGACAGTCCATCCTTGTTCGTGTGACGAAGCAGTACGCCGTTGAGATCGAATTGGTACGTTTCGCGCGGACTACGAGCTGTATAGAGCCAACCTTGCTCGGTGTAGGTCAGCTCGTCATGGTTCACATCCAGGTCATCACTGCGATAAAAGCCGTCCCCTTGGTGCGTAAATCGGTTCTTGCGTCCCGGCGTCCAGCAGACATCCACGATGGGTTGGAATGCATCACTAGCTTCGGTTTCGGTCTGGTAATCCTTCGGAGTGATGTCCAACCGCAGACCATATTGATGTGTCCAAGCCGGGCCTAGCTCTCCCCGTTGCAACAGTCCCGAATGGTAGATTAGGGTGAAATGCCAGTCGGCTGCTCCGTGCAGCGTCAGCAGACGGTGATTCATAAACTGATGACCGGTCGCTGCGTGAATCGGGTCCTCCACTTTACTTTCTGCATGTGATTTCTGAGGATTCTGCGTTTCGGTGGTTCGCCCCGTAGATGGTTGATGCGGCGAAGAATCAACATTCTTCGACTTGGGCGCCCCTGGTGCCTCTGCTCCTTTCGGAGCGTTACCTCCGGGTGTCTTCTTTATCATCGAAGCGGCCGCTGCAGAGCCCGTTCCTGCTGCAGCAGCTGCTTTCTCAGCATCGGTGAGTCCCGTATCATGGCGTGTAGATCCGGCATCGCTTGGCGCATCGTCTGCTTTGCCCGCGGGTTTGTTACTGGTCATTGGCGCGTCACCTGTATCCCTAGAGCCTACGGGGGCTTCACCTGCCTTGGTCGATTTCGGCGTCGCTCCGGCAATATCCTCCCCGGCTTCTCGGGTCGAGTTCCCGGGCACGCCCGCCTTGTTCGGGCTGGTCGGGATCGCATCGATCGCTTCATCGGCGTTGCGACCGACGGTTTTTGCTGCATCTGCAGCGTCGTCCGCATGCTTCACCGCTTTCCCGGTCAGATCCATGGCTTCATCCGCATATTTAAAGAGAGAAGCCGCCTTATTGGCTCCTTTCCCCAGCGGCCCCAGCACGGCAAGACCTCGTTCGTACCATGCGAGCTTCTCTCCCGTAAGCAGATCCCGACCCGTGATGGCCTCAATAATCCCTTTCACATTGCCAACGACAGGCAAGAAATCCAGCACCGTTCCCCAATGCAAAGGTGAGGAAGCTAGCCAGCTTCCCCCAGTTGAATTTTTTACCCTCCCGATCCGCTTGTTCATACTCTTCTCGTTTGCGTCGGGTCAACTCCGACAACAGTTCCAGCTTGCTTTGCAAGCCGTCCAGTTCCCGCATCAGGTGGGTGAACGTACTTTGTACCCCACCTTGGCTGAGGGTTTTATAGCTTAGGCTATTCATGGACCGATTCAGGTCCGCGCGCAGATCCCCCATCTCATCCGCGGCTCCGTTCAGACTTTTTGAGGTCCGCTTCAGGTCAGATAGGCTGACTTCCAATTTCATGGCTGTTCCTCTTTTCTATGTACAATGGATATACTTTTTCAATAGATACTTCTCATGATTTGCACCGCTTATTGTTCTAAAAAATGCGGTATACCGTAAGGCATACCGCAAATGAGTCTACAACGTTCTCTTTAAAATACGACCTAGACTATATCCTGCTATTTCTCATTTCTACATCTGAAACTAATGCGGTACCTGCGCACTGAAATCATCGCGGCTAGAGCGATCGGCATGGTAGAAGACTACGTCTCCGTCCCGCAACGTAAAGCTGTTTCCATAGCTATCCTCTACCTCACGCTGGAATCCTTCTAGCAACCATTGATTCATCAGCGGGGCATGAATATATTGCAGATGCGGTGCCGCCAGATTTCCCTCTCGAATGGACTCGAAGTTGAAGTTCACCACGATATACCCATCCTTCAAGAAGATTGGCGATTTAGCATCCAATCCGCCATGCGTACGTCCATACTCAGCCAAGTTTGTTCCCGCTTGCACCACATACGGCTCGGCGGGCAGACTGTATTCCCCATACCATTGTTGAATGGCTGCATTCGCACGCAGGACATCTGCACTGGCGGTCGTTGGAATATTCGTTTTCGGACCGATAAACGTTCGCAATTGCTCTGGCATAAGCAGTAGGCTGTATCCGCCTACCGGAGTTTTCATTTTCGTGAATTTGTCTCGATAGTACTCTTGATATGCTCGTTCACTCATCATCCCCGGATGGATTTCACCATATCGGTTGTATTTGTACGTCGCTGTATCTCGCAGTTGTTCGGACGGAACTTGACGTAGCCGATCATTCAAAATCACGAACCGCTTCACTTGATCTTCTGTCGAACCGATACGAATAAAGTTACGCTGGTTGGTGGAGTAATACAGATCCACAGGCACTCTGGTTTTTCCATCCTTACTTACAAAATCAAAGGTTGGCGTGAGACGAATGCCGTCTCGTGGGCCGAACATGTTGCCTTTTGTTTTAAAGTCAAACTTGAAGTGATATCCCGTTTTCACCGCCACATTCTGATACCCTTGCAGCGGGTGACTGCCCGGACGAATCGGGACGGTAAACTGGGGTTTGTTCCCCCGCTTGTCTCCGTCGATACCCTGCGTGCCGGTCCAGTAAGTGATCCAGGTCGGCGCAAGACTATTTTTGAAACGGCGGAAGACCAGCTCCCAGTTATAGTCGGCGATATCGGTAATCTCAAAGTCATATAGTCTCCCAATGACCTCCACAGATACTTCGTCCGAAGCGGCGTGGTAGTACAGGTTTGTGTTGGCATCGGGCTGGGCGTCGATCTCCGGCTCGGTACTGAAATGCGACGGGGCATTTTCAGCAATATTCCTGAATTCCACCTGGTAGTCTCCTTCATCTACCCACACGGGCAGATAGAAGGTCGTATCCAGTACCGGTACTTGGATATCGATCCACGTATTTCGCGGATAAAATTGCGTTCGGTCAGCACTGTACACGTCAAATGGAAACCGGACTTGTTTGATCCGATAATATTTAGCGTAATCCCGATCGCCATACCCTGGGTAGGACCCCGCATCCAGATGTTGTCCGCTGGTCGGGATGCGAACCGTGAATGGTCGCTCCAAAATGAGCGCAGACCGGTTCATGTTCGGCACCGTTTTCTGGTTATGTGGCTGATCATCCGAGACAAGCGAATAGTTCACCACTGGTGTATGGACGGTGACGGTGTTGATACCATAGATGTCGAACTCTTGGTCATCGCCTCCATTCACACTGTTATCCATTAAGGTATAACGAATGGTACCCTCGCTGATGGTATCTTGTTTGTTCGCCTTACTGATTGGAATATAGTTATAGGGACTATATAATACATTCTCATCAATCTGCACGGGATCTGGAATTTCGCCGGGCTGTGGGCCGGATTCAGGGGACCGCTGCGGATCCATAACCGTCCCTCCATTAAAGTAAAAGGCATCGTTCTCTACCTCTACATCAGGGACTGCCTCCTCAGCCACACTCTGTAGATCTTCATCGGGCGGGGTGGGTCGATCCTTTCCTCCCGTTTTTGTGCCAGGCGGAGCTGTGACTTTGACTGGATTGGGTGGCGGATAATAATACCCCGTCGTTTCCGCCTGAAAATCCGGTGGGACATAACCTTCGGGTTGCAACGTGATTTGTCCAGATCCAAAAGCATAATTGATTAGCGTCGCCTCATCGATGCTGTATACACTTAACGTATCAATCGTCCAATAAGCGTATGGACGTTCAACAGTATATTGCTTGGTAACCGTTTCTTCCGCTTCCTGTGGATCTGGAACTTCCCTCTCATTACCCTCCGCATCTTTCTCAGTCTTCTTCGGATCCCACTTCAGGGTCCATATTTTCTCAACATCAAACTGATATGTACATGTACCCGTCATTTGTACAAAGGTATGCTCATACAGATAATCCCGACTAAATACGTTGCCATATATACTTTCGGAGGTAGGGATACCCTTAAGAACATCAAAAGGTTCACTGCCCCTTTGGTCTGCCCTGATCATAGCTGTAACGACTGGATCCATAATTTTTCCTTCCAACGTTCGTCCTGGAACGGGCTCAGTACAAGCATTATCAGGTATCGCTGGGCCATCTCCCCTTAACTTGTAATAGAAGTATACATAATAGTAGGGATACTTTCCATTATAGGTAAACTTGCCTGGATCCCCCTGAGAACGACTCCCACCACTTGGGGCAGCAACGGTGCTTTTCTTATAACCTTCGTAAGTGTATTTGTCTCCAGGTGCTGTATGGGTATAACTATATTCCTTATCTTTCTCTAGCTTCTCTTCCTTATCTCTAAACCCGTCAACGCCATCCAAGCTCTGTCCGGTTGTCGTCCAGTGTTTGACAATCGCCTTACCTTCTTCAGGTTCAAGCTCAATCGTGAACAGAGTCGGGAAGAAGTATTGCCAACCTTCTACGTTCGGGCCGAATACCTTTTCATTCTTTTCCTCTTCTGCCCTCCTATCAACGGCCCGTTTTCTAGGAGTAAGTACACCATCCTTAACTAAGACGTCTTTTCTTCCTATATTTGTACCTATTCCAACAGGAGGTGACTCTTTGTATGAGTACGTAACATTAGAAGTAGCGTCCCAATAGTAATTCTTGTCTTTATCTTTCAATTCTCCCGACCTAGATTTTTTAAATGTGTCATCGGCAAGTGTCCAATTGAAATCAAAAGGTTTTACTTTAATATCTTTGATCTTTCGATTGGAACCAAATTTAAATTCGTAAGTGCCCCCATCCACCGTGGGAACTTTAGAATTGGGATGATGACCATCTCCGGTCCATTGCCCTGAAGTGTTACTCCAGACCTCGTAATACACCATACCTACAAAATAGTAAATATTCGATTTAGCTGGGTCAGGATCTTGCAATAAACGACTTGAGCTAATTGAAAAAACGGCTGCTTCTGCTTGTCCTGGATGAAATGTAAATATGACAAGTACAGAAGAAAGAACAAGTATCAAACTGAGTAAAGAGTTAATCATTTTTTTCATATCCATTGATCCTTATTTGAACGGATTGAAAATCGCTACTGCGTAATTATCCAAACTTCCATCTTCAAGCAAAATGTAATCAGCTTGGTTGATCCTATAATCTTTCCATCCTTCATAATTCTGAATATATTTGCCGTTCTGAAATTTATCCAGTCTGCTGATTACAGGAAAATAATTCATTCCTGTTTTATCACCATTGTCTTTAAAAAGCGTATCAACTACACCACGACCTCTTACAAAACTATTTTCAACTAAAAAACTAATCGGGTTTCCTCGACGACTGCTTCGAATTTGAATCATATCATCACCTTGAACCTTAACCATGTCAATGCTGTACACCACTTGACTATCACCTAATTGAATTGGGAGGTCATCTTCCTTAATGATTTTAACACCTGAATAGGTTTCGCCCTTTAAGTTTTTAAAATAAATATCACTCTTTGTATACGCCTTGAGATCACTCAGTTTCGTCAACTTAAACTCCTTGTCATCCGTGCTCCGGAAGTCTTTGTTTCCGATCCACACCCAGCGACCAATCTTGTCCCATTCTACTTTTTGACCAAGTCCTTCACTAACTAGACGCAATGGAACAAATGTCCTATTCTGTTTCAAGATGATTTGAGTGCCATAGTCTTTCTGTTTTCCGTCTACTAGAGCTGCGGTCTGTCCGATCGTCATATCCACCTTATGGTCCTTACTTTGGATACCAACTTGTGACACTTTTCCGTTCTTGGTATAGGTCACTTTTGCTCCTAATGCCTCTGAAACGAAACGAATTGGAACCATCACACTACCTTGACGATCCTGGAACGGCTTTGCATCCGGGAATTTCATCTTTTTCGTATGGAGTAACACTTCTACTGTTGACTTTTCACTGGCTGCTACAGCTGATTCTGTTCCTGAACCCATTATACTTAAAGACAAAACTCCTGCTAATAAAGTTAACGCCATTTTTTTCATTTTCAAAAACTCCTCATCTTTTAGTATGTATATGATTCCTTATTTACTTTGTAAAGGTCTTACAGTTTCTAAACACCAATCAAATTTGCTAATCGAAAGAATATTTCACCACTTTTCACCTAAAAAAATAGGCATAATGAACTAATTTATCAATTGATTTTATCTAAATACATTTTTGGAAAAAATGTTTATAATTAGAAAATAGCAAATTGAATAGATGCACCTATAAAACATTAATTTCGAAATCTTAAATCCATTAAAATAAAACAGGGGATTTCATAACTTTCATTCTAATGAATGAATTTATCCATAAATTCTGCCCCGTAAGCTCTAAATCACTAATATAAGAGGTGCGACCTTGTAGATCCGTTGTAGTAACTTTTGATATACGCGCTTCAGTAACCATATTTATATTTTCAACTGGAGTACCCTCAAAATAACTATATTCACGAGCCATATAATGTGAGTCATACAAATCTATTTTATCCCTGACAACTCCTAATGTTGGCCAAGGTGCTTCAGGAGGACCAACGCTGTTAACAATCTCATCTCCTCGAGATGATCTAGCAACCCACTTTCCATCATCCCTTTGGACCCAATATACACCCGGATTAGCTGTCCGTACCCCATCAACTTTTCTTACAACTTTTTGATAACCCGTTGGACCAACTGGAGATGCAACAGAAGCAGTAAGTGGTTCCCTATCCTCTGGATTAGAACTCACAGCAATAACTTTAGTAGAATTACCCGGAGCAGAAAAAACCAACATCATCTGATAGTTACTACAAACAACAAATACAGATAATATTACTATACATTTTCGCAGACCTCTAAATTTCATATGTACATCCTCTAATCAATTTGGTATATAAAATGACGTAAGGGAGTTACCGACCCTTATAGATGAACCGTTTAAAGTAACATCCTCCGAACGATATCGATTGATAGATTGGGCCATCCAATATCGCTTAGAAACCCCTTTTTTGAAAAAGCCAGATTTCACATAATCTACCCTTGGTAAGTTTATTATTCCATATTTTTTTATAGCTCCACTTGTAAAATTACTTGCTGCACCACTAGTTAAGCGATATCCAGTCGAGTTAGCTAAGGCAAGATTGCTAAGATTATTTCCATTAGGAGTAACTGTTACTTCCATAAAAACCATGTAGCGATCTTCATCAATGAATCTGTCAAAATCTTTATCGATAAACATTTTTCCATACATATTCTTCACAGTGGAAGCAGTGGGGGCGTCGGCTATGATCATTCGATGGACTATCATTTCTCCAAGATTGTTACGAAGTGAAAAAGGTTTCTCCGTTATCAAGTCAAAACTATTCAAATAGTTTGCGTTCTCATATTTACTGTAAACAAATGGCGTCGCAGAAGTCAGATTCGTTCCTGTCAGACCTACCTCCCGCATTTCATTCAGATCTCTATATGAAGTTGCCTTACTTTCCTGCACCTGTTCGTAACGTGATAAAATAACTGCAGCCTCTGCCCGTGTGGTTGTTTTCCCCGGACCAAACGTACCGTCTGGGTACCCTCCCATCAATCCAGTTCCCAATACTACCGAAACATAGGGATAGGCTGCTTTCTTCAACCCACCCCTGTAATATTCTGCCACAGGCACTAGTGTATTCTCTGTATCCTTCAGCGCTTGCTTGTAATCTTCATCCTGAGCCGCAAGTCCTGAGGTGAGCCACTTCGCCATTTCCTCTCGTGTCAATGCCGTGCCTGGCTTAAACCCATTCGGATAATCGGAAGACTTCAGAAAACCAAAGGATACCGCGCGATTCACTTCTACCTCACTCCAATGCCCCGTCAAATCCTTAAACACATTAGCTTGCTCCGTTTCCGTCGCCCCTTTAGCCACTCGGGCTAGCAATGCTGCAAATTCTGCGCGCGTCACTGTTGCTCCGGGCTTAAACGTGCCATCACTATATCCTTTGAAGTAGCCTTTTTCTACAGCTGCATCGATGGATGCTTTTGCCCAATGGGTCGTAGGGACATCTTTGAATGAGACAACGGCTGCTTGACTGGTGTTTCCGGTGAAAGGGAATATTCCAATTACCAATGCACCGCTTAATATGAGTTGTGTTACTTTTTTCAAATCTTTCACGCTCCAATTTTTATTTTTTCTCTCTTGATCTCTTCATACCTTATGTACATTTTTTAAGTCTGCTGTTTGATTCCGTTTATATCCGTTTTTATTTAAGACCTTCGGTAGTTTCAAAATGTTATCCTATGCCTAGGACATCTATAACCTAAGATCCAATCAAAAATGCCATTTATATGAATATTTTACCACTATGTACTCAAAAAATATAGGTCTATTGAATCAAATAAATCATTACTAACCCTAAGTAGGTTCTAATAAACGCTAAAATTAAAACATAATTTTCATTTAAGTTTTCAAATCTTACTTCGGTCATACAATAGATGGGTCTCATCTCCACTAGCACCGATTTAGCTCGCACTCCCGTACTCCCTATCCCATATCTAGCGATAGGTCACTTCATCTGCCCCTTCGTCTTGGCCTACTCGTAGTCAGGTTTCCGATAGACTGTACTTCTACTTGAACTTCTATAAACGAATTCCCAGTAAGCTCGTATCCGTCAGGTTAAATAATTGGCTACCTCGTCATACTCCAGCTGTTCCTGACTGATTCAGATGTTGGAATGTGGTATTATTTGAAAATCAGATGACAAAAAAACAGATTAATCATAGTGGGATTTAACTATGATCAACCTGCAAGATGTAACGAGATAACTTCATTAAGAGCGAACAATGATAATTTGAATATTTATTTTTGTAATTGTAGAGTTACAATTAATTGCTCAATGCCCTCTGAAATTACTTCAAATGATTTTCGTTCGAAATCCTCAAGTTTGACTAACCCATTCTGATTATCAACCACAACAATAAGCCCGTTACCCTCTATCCCTATAGGAATGTGCTCGAGTTTGTTATCGTGGTTGTGCTTGTATCCCACAAGTAAGTTGAAGTAAGATTCTATATCTGTTGTTTGCTGTACAGACTCTAGTTTTATATAATGGTCAGTAATAAAACCATCTAAATCTGCAAACCAATACGAATTGAAATACTCAATGACAGATACATGCATTCTAATGCCTAATTTTTCTTCTAGTGAGCTAAAATCATAAATTTCTTTTTTTTCGACAGGTCCCCAAGAGATATAATCATCCTCGTCAACTTTTCCAGAATAAATAAGAGAATCTACGTCTTCATCAAATGGTGTTTTAAATAAAAAATCTAATCCTCCTTCAGCGAGGGACTTCCTTAATAAAAAATACTGATTCATCGCTTCTTTTATGGACACATCTATCACCCTTTACTTATTTAAGAATCTTTCTAGCATTTCAGCATATTTGCTATCACCACCTCAAGCTAAAGCGGTTTCCTCTCCCTCACTATCCCTGTAGGGTAATCTACAGTTGCCAATAAATTTGAAAACGAAGATAACAAAAAACAGGTCAATCTGGTAGTATCGGACCATAATCGACCTGTTTTTTATAACGTTATAGCGTTAATTAGGTTATACTTTTCAAGCATTTACGTGCGTACAAAGGAAATCAAGAAATTCTTGTAGTGGTACTCATGGGTTAAGTATATTATTGGTTGAATGATGGGTTAATTCGGCTCCGAGAAGCCCCACAAAAAAACAAACCTTAAAAGGCCTTACAGCTAATAAAATTTTATCGTATCAGCTAATAAAATCAACACTTAATCTATCCACCCGAAGTTGTACGTATTGATTATGAAGATAACCATAATCGAAAAGAAATTCTTTATCAATCTCAAATAATATACCTGCATCTATAGTACCTCTATCAATATTCAAAATCCCCCTAATAAAATGCGAAAAGCTATCTTCTATCTGTTCGATACCTTTTTCGTCAGAATCAGTCATTGAAATCACGAAGTCATCCAGAATAGCCAGTTCAATTTCAATGAGATACTGCTCCCCCTTATTTATCTCAAAAGGACAGTTATTGATAAAAGCTACGATTCTTTGTCCGTTTATTTCGAGAAGAGCTTCTTCTTCGATTAACGGACTTAATTCAATTAATTTTGCTGTGTATTGCATGAATAGGCTACCTCCTTATTTCATAGGGTTGATTGTCTTATCGTGTTTATTATTATTTAGTAATTTCCATAAGTCCTCTCCACGTTTCAAATGATACGTTGTAACATTACCATTTGCATTTGTTCCTACAAACTCAAATTTAGCTTCTCCCTTACTAGAGTTACCCATAAACTTCACATAACCTGTTCGGGTTTCACCTTTGTATTGATATTCTACCTTTGTGCCACTATTCATAACATCCCTAGCACCCTGCATGTATTCATCTGCATTTTAATAAGCACCGCGGAATTCATTATTTTTAACAGCATGTTTTTCGTAATGAGAATCCAGTAATTCCTTAGAAGCGAGATTCTTGTTGGCAAAGTCACCCGTTTCCTCAGACTTCGCTTCCCACTTACTCAACCCCAGAGGATCAATATAGCTTACCGGATTCCCGTTCACATACGCATACCGGTTAAACGTCTGACCATCCTGAATGTCGTTATATTACCTACCGCTGTGGGATGTTTAATGGTTGCGTTGAAAAACTCCATTCAAACGAACATAACAAAAATAGGTCAATCAGGATGGTAATTGACCATGATCGACCTATTCACTGCAGCACAACAATGTTATTAGGTTTAAAATATTAAAGCATTCATGTGTGTACAATAGTATAGACAGAGATCTTAATACGTATATTATATGAGTTAATGTGTTACTCGTTAAACAGCGGGTTGATTTAACACTAGGGGCCACGTAATAATATTGGCATTTAAAGAAGCATTGAGACGATCCAATATTTACAAATCATTTACTTTTTACTAAAGTATTCATTCACTATTGCAGTTAATTGGTCGTCTCCAAACTCAACGTTAGTCAAATAATAAAGAAAAAAGTATTCTACTTCATTCTGATTGAACAGGTTTAGGTATTTAAATGCAAGTAATGTATTATTATCTGCTCCATAATTTTTTTCCAAATTTGATTTTACATATTGTATTACTTGATCAATGAACCTATTATCTTTTGACTTAAATAGAAAATTAAGAACGAATCTAATATTATCTTCATTCTCCATTTCAATAATCTCACGTACTTCCTTCTCTTCTAATTCTTCTTGTAATAGTTGTTCCTTCACCATATTAAATTTTTTTAAAGCCTCTAATTCATCATTATAATAATCCTCCCAAAAACTTAGATACGCAAATTGCTTTGGAAATAAGGCCCAGCTATTATTGGGTTTGTTCCACAATATCCAATCTGAATTTACTTTATCAGATACTATTTCAAATAAAGAGCTTGAATACGGAACAACTTGTCTTGCATCATTTTCTATCCTGTAAAATTCCTCACCATTTTTGCTGGTCTCCACAGAATAAACGATGTACTTTTTATTCATTGATATATTCTCTTGTTTCTTGACATCCTCTTTAAGGCATACTCTCAATTTATCTTACTCCTTTAATATTAAAATCAACATCTAAGTCAATTATCCAGAATAAGTCATTTTCATTTTCTCTGAGCTTCTTAGATTTAGATACTTACACTTTAATATCAAATGAACTAATATTTCGTGTTTTTTGATTTTGATAAAAATGAATTTCTCCCTTTCCATACGGGGTTTCATACTGTTGCTTTGATGTCATTTAGGCCCAATCTTCCATTTTACTACCATCACTGGTTAAAATCTTACGAGCCTTCACGTCCGATTAGCCCCAGACCATAGATGTAACGGGTTTTCACATTCCCTTCCCCGTCCATCTCCATCAGCACCCGGCTCAGTTCATTCGCATCGTCAATGACATAACGGGTCACTTGCCCTCGCTGCGCGAGTTCAATCCGGTCACCCTGAGGGTTGTACCGATATTTCAGTTTCCCTGCCTTCACCAGACGGTTTCGAGCATCGTATTCGTAAGCGGAAGCGGTGCTGCCATCAGTCGCATACAGCAGATTTCCGTTGGCATCGACCGAAATCGAGAAATCTTCATAGGGGTATTACATGGGTTAGAAGTGTTATTGGTTGGATGATGGGTTCATTCGGCAATGGGTAGCCTACAGTAGAAAAAAACCTTGAGAGGCAAAAAGGCCAATCAAGGTTTAACTTCTTAGGATTCAAATGTCATTTTCTCAGGAAATAAACCGCCTTCCTTAACTAGACATCTTGCCATTCTTTGAGCCGCCCTATCGAAGTAAAATTGATTTGAATGATTAGGGTTGTTAATCGGTTCTAATTCGGAGAACATTCTAGTTTCTTTGTTTAATTCAATCTTTCCCATTAACTCTTCTTTTGGGCCGAATCTATAAATCACAACTGATTCATCCTCGTAGTCTTTCAAGAGTAAAACAAAAGCTCCCATTTATATTCACCTCTAATCTATTTCCCACGGACGACCTGATCTGACAGCGGCGTCGTGCGCAGTTTCATAGTTTGTCTTAAATATACCCTCAAACCTTGACTCGAACAATTCATGATTTAATAAATCAATGTCTTTCTTGTTGTAAGTTCCTTGCTGTAATCTAGTCCATGCTTGGGCAATTTCATAATCAGGGTCAAACCTTCCATTTCCACTCGACTTGATATGTTCATTATTAAATACATGGTCTTTGATGCGTTTAATCCGACTTTCTGCAATTCCTGTGTTCTTTGAAATCGCCTGAACATCTGAAGTTGAAACTCTTATACTATCATACATTTTCGACGCTTCAGCCTCTTGACGGAAATATTCATCTACTGAGAGGTTATTACGACCTCCAGTTTGAATATTACCCGTCCCCTGAGTTGTAATCTTAAAATCTTGTATAGAAAAAGTGGCAACTGATTTCCAATTACCACCCATTATATCATCCGGCTTTGAGTTCCGTTAGAGGACTCGCCATCCTGTATTCGGTTTTGTTCTTCATCATGCTGTAGATGATGTTCACAAGCCTTCTCATAACGCATATAAGGGCTTGCTTCTTGGTCTTGCCTTCTACTAGCTTACGTTGGTAGAACTCGTACATGAGCGGATTACGCTGTGTCTTGTTCTTTCCTTTGGCGACTTGGATTTGCTGAACGGCTAGGTTATGGAAGATGCTGTTCAGAACTCGGTTACCCTGTCCACTTGCTTGGTCTTTGCCCTTCCCACCCGAACTTAATCGGACAGGAGCGATTCCGGCGAATCGGGCTAGCTTGTCAGCGTTCGAGAAGCGGCGAACATCTCCGATTTCTGCGACCAGTTCCGCCACTGTTACGATGTTGATTCCATCCATCGACTCTAGCTTATAGTCCGTCTTGGCTAGCACCTTCCGAAGTTCTTCTTCAACTTGCTTGATGAGTTCCCGACTCCTCCGCATATCATGAACCATACTAACGACTAGGAAATCCCGATGTTCTTGAAGTTTGCGTTCAGTTGCCCCATCTTGCCTGACGACTTCCAAGATTTCCTCTGCCTTACGGGTGGAACAAGTATTATGGCTTACTTTGCGAAGGTATTCAGCTAATTCCTCCGCCCCCACCGATGATAGATGGTGAGGTGCAGGGTACTTTTCCCAAAAGGCTAGAGCCGCCTTCCCGTCAATGTCACAGAAGAACTTCTTATATGAAGGATAATGATAACTTAGTTGCTGATGAAGCTGATTTTTAAGCATGGCGGCATGTTTGACGATGGAACTGCGTCTTGCTACCACTTGCCCGATTGTCCAGTAAATGTCCTGCGGATTTGCGTCCGGCAGTTCATCTAGTCTCGCAAGCAAGACTTTGGCGATGCAGAACGCATCCCAACTGTCGCTCTTTTGCGTTGTTGCATTGCTCATGCGTTCATTGTAGGATAATGCGGAGTTGACTTCCTTGACGATTTGCTTGTTCTCAACAAGGTGAACGGCTACTGCTCTGCCGTTGCCGCCCGTATCCTCCAAACCATAGACAGGGGTCAAGCCTTTTGGCGTATGCTTCTTGACGAACTTCATCAGGTCATCAAAGGCAGATGGTTTATTCTCGATTTGGATTTCGCCTAGCCGCTCATTCCAACAGTTGACGATAACGGCAGTATGTTGAGCCTTATGTAAATCCATTCCGACATAGATATGCGTTTGCTTATAGTGCGACAAAAGGATTCACCCCTGTTTACAGATTTGTAAGTTAGCTTGACGGTAGGTAAAGAATGGGTGCAACCTCAGTTCGAGCGTTAACCTTTCGGTTCGCAGTGGGACGCAAGCATCTCCATTCAATGTCCGTCAAAGGATGGCTTGATGTAAGCCTTCCGCTGATATATCTCCATAGCGGTAAGTACCACTATAAAAATCACGTCTGTCCAAGATTCGTTTGACTTGCACTTTCGTAAACATATTGCCTTGTTGAGTCTTAAAGCCTTCTTCATTCATGGTTTCGGCTACTCGGGTCAATGACCATGTCGGATTCTGTTCCTTTAGCTGAAACACTCTGCGGACGGTTATGGCTTGCTTCTCGTCCACTTGGATGCACTTCTGACCTTTCTTTGCCCTGTACCCAAAGGTGGCTCTACCTCCTGCATAGCCGCCCTGCTCGGCTTTCTTGTACCGCCCCCTGCCTAATTTGAGTGCGATTTCAAGCCGTTGGTACTGGTCAAGCAATTCCATCAAGCCGTTAATCAAGAAGTCGTTAGGGTCTTTCTTGTAAATGCTGTAGGTCGGCTGTTCAATGCTCCGAACGTCCACCCCATGCTTCTTGAACTCTCGATGTACCAACACTTTCACAATGTCAGAACGCCATAAACGGCTTGTATTGAGGACGACAACCGCATCAATTGATTGAGTAGACAGGGCGGCTAACATGCTCTGAAAGCCAATTCTGTCTACCTCAAAGGCTTCTTCATTAACCTTCGCACCACTGATACCTTCATCGCTGTATATGGTAATCAGATTCCATCCTTGCTCCTGACAATAGGAGCGGATTTCATCTTGTTGGTACGCTAAACTGTATCCATCCTTGGCTTGTCCACTCGTTGATACTCTGACATAACCGATAACATTCATACTAATTACCCCCACCGTTACAGAAATCACAATTATTGAAACGGTACTCCGTGTCACATATCTATTATAGAACGGTATTCCGTTGCAATCAATGTTTTTTTAGTGATATGATGAAGGAAACACCGCTCACCTGAAACGGTAATGCGTATCGGAGGTAAACATGCCAGTTCGGTTACGACTTAGAGAAATTCTTGAAGAACGGGGAATCAGCCAACGGGAACTTGCTCGTAGAATGAATATCCGTTCTAGTACCGTCAGTCATCTTTGCTCCGATAAAGTTAATGCGGCATACTTCGATACGTTAGAACAGATATGCCGTACACTTAATATCAGCCTGAACGAACTTCTTGTATTGGAAGATGACTAACCTTACCGGATAGAATGGCACAGGGGAGCGTTATAGCTTCCTGCCATTGTTCCGCCGCTACTTCATTCAAGTCAAAAACATCCTGCGTTTTCATTTGTTCTTGAATCTTCTTGCGGTAATAAGGGGTCGTATCCTGCGGCAGAAGTTCCCCTTGCTGAATCTCCTGAACAAGTCTCCCCACCTTTGGGGTAAACTTGGACAAGTCCGTCAGCACAGCACATAGATATTTACTGTTAAACTGCGGCGGAAACTGTACCAGTGCAGCAAGCGGTAACTTGCCCTTAGGTGCATATACAATTTCCATCCTCGTTTGCTCCCCTTTGATTCCCTGCCGCCCAGTCTCCATCAACTGACGCTTCTTGTCATACACCCGACAATAGCCATCCTCCTGACGTTGATGTTTGCCGTTGTAATAGCGAGTGCCTTTGAATAATCGTAGCTTGCGACCTTTCGTAGACATCGAGAACAGGTCATTGATGGGAACAGGAATGTCGAAAGCAACATCACAACGCACAAACAAGATTTCGTTGGCAAAGTCTCGGATTTGTTCAAGCCAGTACCGGAAGTAAACAAGCGACTTCGGGTATACTTCAATTCTTAACGTATTCTTACGAGTTTTCGGAGCGTAGACCAACTTATAGGAAATATGCAGGAAGTGTTCTCCCGTATTGATTTTGAGACGGTATTGAAACCCTCTCTCCCCCACCGTCATTTTGACCCCGTAGAAGTGACAGATTCGTTTATGGAACTCATTGAAAAAATCCCAATACACATCTGTAAAGTCAATGACAATACGGTCTATGGATACAGTGACCCCTTTCATGTGCCACCCCCTCCCGAATTTTTTTATGAATTTCGGGCTTAATTAGAGGGCAGGTGGCTAGCCTTTAACACATGACCTTCCCGTTGATTGTTGTTCTGTTAAGTCCTGACAATATTAGTGGTCGTGGTATTCTGCAATAAAGTTGCGACCAAGTCCTTTCACCGTATCTATCGTTGCGGTAATTTACATTGTTGCGATTTCTTTTGAAAAAACCGCAAGAAAACGAAGGTAACAAAAAACAGGTCTATCATGGAGATGTCTGACCATAATCGACCTGTTTGATGTAACGGTGTAGCGTTATTTAGGTTACAAATTCAAGCATGAATGTGCGTACAATTAAAATGACGAAATCTTTATACGGGTATTAAATGGGTTATATGTGTTATTGGTTGAATGATGGGTTCATTCGGCACTGGGTAGCCCTCTTCAAAAAAAATAGACGGCTATCATTAAAGATAACCGCCGCCCAACATAGATGAAATTAGCTTAATTTATTTTTTATTGCTATCAGTAATTCGTTGACTTCCGCTTTACAACTAGGATTACGTTCTAAAAATTTATTGCTAGCTTCTAGTAGATATCGATAAAACACATTATTATCTACTACCAAGATTTCATCTTTCTCTACAGCCGGATAATCAAAATAATAGGCAACTCCGTGTTCACCGAAATAACCCTCTTCCCAAGGTTGAAGTTCTTCAGCAAAAACGCACCAAATTTCTCCTAACCCAAATCCTTCACCATTCGAATAATTTTTTAGAGCATCTAAAAAATATCCATCGCCTAAGTTGGAATAGTACAGCCCAATAAGTTCTATCTCCTTGTTCGATTCAATTGACATATTTGCTCTCCTTAAATCACTTATTTTAATGTTGGGAAGAAGTTTGTTATTTCCCCATTATCGATATAGCCTTGGAACTTAAGCCCGTTTGATGAAGTACCAGTTATTATTCTTCCATTAACAGTTCCGTTTGCCATAGCTTCTTGGCCCCATTGTACCATTTGCTCATTAGAAATTACGCTTGGGTCGTACACGGTTTTTGGATTAGGGATATTTTTGTACTGTCCCGGTATAATATCTCCCCGTGTATCAACTGCAGGCAACTGATATTTAACCTCATAAACACCGTTAATAGTGGGATGTGGTGTCTTAGATATTATATTCTCATCAAGACTCCATCCTCTATCAGTAAATGCCTTATTGAAATTGTCCAAATTGTGCCCTCCGACAATTCCTTTATTACCCTTTCGAACAACATCCTCAACTTCTACTAAATGGGTATCATATCCGGTCTTTAACTTCAGACCATTACCCATCCCCTCAGACTTTGATTCCTTCTTATACAACCCCAACGGGTCAATATAACTCACCGGGTTCCCGTTCACATACGCATACCGGTTAAAGGTCTGTCCATCCTGAATCTCTCCACGAATCACATCTCGATTCAAGAACCGCTTCAGCTTCGGATCATAGTACCGTGCTCTCATGTAATACAGGCTGTTGGCATCCGTCATGACCCCATCTCGACCATTATACGCAAACGGCTGCTGGGTTAATCCTTCATGCTGCTCCAGTTCACCATACAATCCATACGTATAGCGGTCCGTCACCCGATTCTGCTCATTCGTTAGCAAGGTCGTACTGCCACGCAGGTCATAATGGTAACTCAGATACGTTCCGTCGGCATCTTCGCGTCCAATTAGTCCCAGACCATAAATGTAACGGGCTTTTACATCGCCCTCGCCGTCCATCTCCATCAGCACCCGGCTCAGTTCATGTGCATCGTCGATGACATAGCGGGTGATTTGCCCTCGCTGCGCGAGTTCAATCCGGTCTCCCTGCGGGTTGTACCGATATTTCAGCTTTCCTGCCTTCACCAGACGGTTTCTAGCATCGTATTCGTAAGCGGAAGCGGTGCTGCCATCGGTCGCATACAGCAGATTCCCGTTGGCATCGATCTCCACCGGGTAGTCCCCCACACGTTGAAGTCGGTTATCCCAGGTATAGTGCAGATGCTGCGTTGGCGAAACACTCGTGAATTCCGTTTCAGATGTCCCTACTTGTTCGGTTGTCAGGTTCCCGGATGGATCATACGTGTAGTGTACAACACGTCCTGGCTCGGCGCCACTGCGTAGGCGTTTCAACGTATCATACGTGTACTGTTTATTCTCTTCCTTCAGCAGCAGGCCCGATGGGCTGTATTCGTACTTGAATTGCTGTAAACGAATGCCTTGTCCGCTCGTATCCGTCAGACGAGTCAGTTGGCCTGCGGCATCGTATTCCCGTTGCTCCTGGCTGCCGTTCGGGCGCCGAGTCTCGATGAGCTTTCCACTTGCATCATAGCGGTACCGGGTCAGGCGACCGTTCCAGTCCTTCACTTCAGCCAGTTCACCCGTGGCTTGGTAACGATACTGCACCACTTTGCCATCCGGATAGGTCAGCGCCGTCATCCGGCCTGCCGCATCATACGCATATTGCAGCAAATGTCCAAATCCATCGGTTCGCGTGAGCAAGCGTCCTGCCGCATCGTAGGTTCGTTCCTCATGCTGCTCGGCTTCCAGCACACGGGTCACCTGTCCATCGGGCGTATAGGTCAGCACGATTTCACCTGCTTCATCCGTGGCACGGATCAGGCGACCCGCAGCATCATATGCGTACCGAGTTTCCTGTCCCTTGGCATCCAGCTTGGTACTTAGCCAGCCGCGATCATCATAGGTGTACGCCGTCCGTGCACCTGCCGCATTTGTTTCCTGCAGCAAGCGACCACTGCGGTCATACGTTAGACGGGTCTCGTTTCCACTGGCATCGGTGTAGCTCGTGTTCCGATCTTCCCCATCCCAGGTCTGGCGATAGGTCACTTCATCTGCGCCTTCGCCTTGAATGACTTCGGTCAGGCGGTGCGCGGCATCGTAGCGATAATGGCGGGTATGCCCATCCGCATCGGTATCTTCGACGCGTTGATGGAGGGCATTGAACCGCAGCCGCGTCATGTGGCCGAGTCCATCTTGCCATGCCACGGGACGACCAGCCGCATCATAGGTCAGTTGCTGGACCGTCCGGCCTTCGCCATCGATGACGGAGACCAGACGACCTGCACCATCATAGTGATACTGTGTGACGTGTCCTAACGCATCGGTCACAGTCTGCAATCGACCTGTGGCGTCATAAGAAAGTTGAGTCGATTCGCCCAGTGCATTCGTCTCGGCAATCAAGCGGTTTTCGGCATCATAGGTATATTGCCGGGTGTGGTCGAGCGCATCGGTGATAGTGGCGACTTCCCCGTTCGGCGTATACGTATACTGCATAGAGGCTCCAGACGGACGGGTCTCTCGAATGCGCTGCCCACTGGCATCATACACGGTCTGCCACGTGAGGCCTAGCGGGTCGGTGACGGATGTCAGGCGATCTGCACCATCGTAGCTCCGGCGACTTACACTTCCTGCGGCATCCTTCAGTTCGACCAGTCGGCCTGCTTCATCCCAGCCAATCTGTAAACGTCGACCTTCCGGATCCAGCGTATGCTGCAGCTCGCCTGTCTCGCTGTAGGCATAGGTCCAGATGGCTCCCGTGAAGTCCTGGTACGTAGCCGTTTGTCCGGTTTCGGTGTAGGTCCACTTCGCTGTACTACCATCTGGACGGGTCACTTCGGTCAGTCGTTCTTGTTCATCGTACTGGTAGCGGGTTACGCCACCTTCGGCATCCGTTTCACGCGCGACTTGATGGTGCGCGGTATAGTGATATTCCGTTTCATGACCCAGTGGGTCGATTTCACGGATCAGATGTCCCTCTTCATCGTAGACATACGTCGTCGTTTCGCCCAGTGGGTTGGTGACACTTTCCATCTGTCCCTGCGGCGTGTAGGTGTATCGAGTAATACCGCCATTTTCGGCATGCACTTCGAGGAGCTGCAAGGCGTCATCATGCACGAGGGTACGTGTCTGACCCAGCCGATTGGTCACGGTAGTCCACGTCTGACCCGGATGGCTCTCGGTATCATATGCCATCCGCCCTGCTGCACCGGATGGGTCGGTTTGCGCAATGATTCGGTTTTTCTCATCGTAGGTATTGGTAAACTGAATAACGCCGGCTTCGCTCAACGACATCAGACGCCCTTCGCCGTCATGGGTCATTTCTGTGATCGTACCGTCCGGTTCGGTTAGACGCACCAGGAATCCTGCGCTATCATAGCCAAATGTCGCTTCACGCAAGGCATCCCTGACCGCGGCAAGGTTTCCCTCCGCGGTATAGTCCAGTGTCAGCGCACGTCCCGTGACCCGGTCCTGCAACTGCTGGAGTTTTCCTTCTTCATCATAGACCAGATCAAGTGACAGTCCGTCCTTGTTGGTGTAACGAAGCAGTACGCCGTTGAGATCGAATTGGTACGTTTCGCGCGGACTACGGGCTGTATAGAGCCAACCCTGCTCGGTGTAGGTTAGCTCGTCATGGTTCACATCCAGGTCATCACTGCGATAAAGGCCGTCCCCTTGGTGCGTAAATCGGTTCTTCCGTCCCGGCGTCCAGCAGACATCCACGATGGGTTGGAATGCATTACTAGCTTCGGCTTCGGTCTGAGAATCCTTCGGAGTGATGTCCAACCGCAGACCATATTGATGTGTCCAAGCTGGGCCTAGCTCTCCCCGTTGCAACAGTCCCGAATGGTAGATTAGGGTAAAGGGCCAATCGGCTGCTCCGTGCAACGTCAGCAGACGGTGATTCATAAACTGATGACCAGTCGCTGCGTGAATCGGGTCCTCCACTTTACTTTCTGCATGTGATTTCTGAGGGTTCTGCGTTTCGGTGTTTCGCCCCGTAGAGGGAGATTGCGACGAAGTTTCGATATCCTTCGACTTGGGCGTCGTGGTCGTTTCTACGCCTTTGGCGCCTCCAGTATTCGGTTTTTTGTCCAATATCTTGGCTGCGCCCGCACCCGCTGTACTTGCAACGCCAGCCATGCCTGCTTTCTCCCCATCAGTGAGTCCCGTATCGTGGCGTGTGGACCCGGCATCGCTTGGCGCATCGTCTGCTTTGCCCGTTGGTTTGTTACTGGTCATTGGCGCGTCGCCTGTATCCTTGGAACCTGCGGGGGCTTCGCCTGCCTTGGTCGACTTCGGCGCCGCCCCTGCAATGTCCTCCCCGGCTTCACGGGTCGAGTTCCCGGGTACCCCCGCCTTGTTCGGACCGGTTGGTACGGCATCGATCGCTTCACCCGCGTTACGACCTACGGTTTTCGCTGCATCTGTGGCTTCATCCGCAAATTTGAGAAGGGAAGTAGTTTTGTTTAGACCCTTCCCCAGCGGCCCCAGAACGGAGAGTCCCCGCTCATACCAAGCCAATTTCTCTCCCGTGACCAGATCCCGGCCAGTTATAGCCTCAATAATACCTTTCACATTGCCGACTACGGGCGTAAAATCCAGCACCGTCCCCAGTGCAAAGGTGAGGAAACTAGCCAGCTTGCCCCAGTTGAATTTTTTGCCGTCTCTGTCCGCTTGTTCATATTCTTCTCGTTTGCGCCGGGTTAACTCCGACAGCAGCTCCAGCTTGCTCTGCAAGCCGTCCAGTTCCCGCATCAGGTGGGTGAACGTGCTTTGTACCCCGCCTTGGCTGAGGGTTTTGTAGCTGAGGCTGTTCATCGACCGATTCAGGTCCGCACGCAGATCCCCCATCTCATCCGCGGCACCATTCAGACTTTTCGAGGTCCGCTTCAGGTCAGATAGGCTGACTTCCAATTTCACATCGCTTCCCCCTTATTTCTTCTTCGCAGCAGCAGCGGCTACAGCGGCTGCTGCTCGTTGTCTTTCGCGCTCCTGACGCTCACGTTCCTGGCGTTCTCTCTCTCTGCGCTCTTCTTCAAGGTCCTCTTGCATGAACTGATTGGCTAAGGCTTCCAAGCGGCGTGCGAATTGTTCCATATCATTCGCAGTCGTTCTCATCCGCTGAGTTGTATCCCTGAAATCATCCATAAAGTGTTGATATACTCTACCCTTCCAGATCATGGACTGGACATTACTATTGATACTGGAGCGTTCATTCTCCAGCTTATTGCTGTTGCTGCGTAATTTGGAGGCAATGCTCTGCAGTTTACCGACGTCAGGCCGAATTGGCATATGTACATCTCCTTACTTTACTTTAATGAATCTGCCTTACTAAATCTCTCCGAAATAGCTTTAAGCTCGTCCCCTACATCCTTTAGCACAGTAGATACACTCTCCAGTTGAGCATGTGCATCTTTGTAAGAGGAGTAGAAACGCTCTTGAGATTTCCCCTCCCATTCCCCCGTAATTCCATCGATCAATGACTTCAGTTCTCTGGACAAAGCAATACTTTCCTGACTGCTGGCCAGAAATCGGGTAGCAATCTCCTTAATACGTTCAGGTTCAATTTTGATACGGTCTGCCATTTATTTGACCCCTTTCCCATCCAGTTTTTCGATTTGATCCGCAAATCGTAATAACGCTTTTTTCAATATCGCCGGCTTATATGGCTGGAACTGAAGCGTCCCCTCCGTCAATTCAACCGCCAGATACAGCTTGTCTCCCCATTGCGCATAGTGGTAATCCTCCTGATGCCACATCAGTCCATGCCTTTTCATAAACATCATGGAGCCTGAGCGCTCCCCATTACTGAAGATGTCTAACGCAAGCTCTGCCTGTTCTTCCGTATGCCCTGCTTGAACCAGTCTATTAAGCCGGTCTACTTCGGTAAGCTGATTCCATTGATCCCACGTACAGTCTTTGATGACCGCCTTTTGGGCCGCACTCTTATATTGAAGTGTCAGTGGAAAGAACCCTTTCATAGCTTCTAACGTTAACTGGGCATCTGCCACAGGAACAAGGATGATGCCTCCTGATTCATCTGCTGTTTGTTCAACAACGATTCGAGGAGTGAAATAGTAGTGACCTGCGTATTTTCCAGTGCCTTCAATCTTCTTACTCACATGCATCACATCGGCACTGCCGCAAGCAGCAATGCAATAGGCGAGCATTTCATTCATATCATAGCCAGTTCCCTCTTGCTTCGGAACCAGATACCCTTTCTCCACAAATGTCTTTTCGATCACCTTATATTCCGCTTCCAATTCCTTAGCCAGATACCCGCGATAAGGATCATCAAAGTTAGCTATATGACGGACTCCTACCAACTGAGTCAAAAAGAAAAACTCTTCAGGAGAGAGTTGGAATGACCAGTCTTCCGTTAATTCATTTTCCAAGATAAAGCACTCCTTCAATCACTATTCAAATAGACCAATAACATAAATAATCAGTGCAAAAACCAGCGCACCAACTGAAGCGCCTATTACATAGATCCACATACGGTCATAGGTGGACTGTTTATTCTGTTGGATCAGTTGATTCCAGCCTTTTTTTACGAGGGTCTGCTTAGGTTCAGGGTTAAAGACAGTCTGATCTATGCCTTCTTGCACCTGCTCCATGGCAATGGAGATTTCAACATGAAATGGCGAACGATCGTTAAATTGCTCAATCAGCTTGCCATATTCCCAGAAGGCCGATGTCAGATTCCCCTGACGTTCCAATTGACGGGCTCGTGCCAATTGATTCTCTTGGGCGTGACTCAAAGCGTTAACAGCATACTCACTCGGCAAGTGATTAGATTCCTCTGCTGGTTGCTCCAACTCTATTTCCATTTCAGATGTTGAAACCGCCTCTTGCTCCACGAATTGCTTCGCTGAAGCCAGTGCAATCTGCCACTCGCCAAAGGTTGGGCATTGCTGTAGTTGCTCTGCATTCCACAATCGGTCTAGCAACGCTGCTACTTCAGGGCCATACTGCTGCTCGAGCGTCGCTTGAAGAAGTACATAGCGCTCACTATGTTGCTGGATTTCTTGTGGATCAAAATAACTATCTCCCCACGCTTGCTTACATATGTCTGTACTCGACCAAGCCAGCATCTCGGCAAGCAGGATTCCACCAGCAAATCGATCCGCAAGAGGACTCCAGTCCCCATACTCTCTAAGGAAAGTTGCGGTATATCCCGTTGCACCCTCTGGCAGATTATCGGGTTCCTCCAATTGCTTGGCGTACATTCCTTCCACATCAACTAATTCAACAGACATGTCCTCCGCCTCTTGATTAGGGTTGACGATCAGCAGATTAGAAGCGGACAAGTCGGCATGGGCTATGCCAGCTTGCTCCAATACAGCCATGGTAGATACCAAAACCATTGCCAGTTTCATTGATTGTTTCCGAGATAATACTTCTCGGCCAAGCATTAATTCACTCCATGTCACACCATCGATCCATGGCATATGTGCACCGTAAAGTAATTCAGGATACTGTCCGAGCAACTCCATATCTTCTATCGGATTCAATATCGTTCGTGACCATACACTCAGTCCCGAGTGGACCGTGTGGTCTGCCATGAGCTCTGTTAACTTCATGACAGAGGGTTGCCGGAAGGCTGGACGGAACACCTTCAAGGCACTGTTTTCTCCCGAGCTGTTAATAAGCTTGTATACTGTGCCTTCCCTGCCCTCCTGACCATAAGGCATGCCTTCGAATTGAGGGTGCTGGACCAGTCTGTAGACTTGGTTTCTGATTCGTAGTTCTGTATTTATATCAGGTGGAAACACGATTCTTGCTCCCCTTTGCACAAAAAAATGATTCGAAATTATATTGTTGAGAAGGAGTTAACCTGCTCAATGCGCAGATAGCTTCCATCCATTGCTTTTACATCCTCCAGAGACTGCTGAAGGTCCATGCTATTCCACTCGCTTCCATCACTGCTAAGATAGTAGCGATAGTTGGATGCTTGAAACGTAAGGGCCATACCTTCATTTAATCCTTTGAGCATGGGTTCAAGTAATTCATGCAGAGGTATCGTATTAGGTAGCTCTATATCTGTCTTTTTACCAGTAGCATCAATAATTAAGGTCAATAATGTTCGATCCATGTGTTCTCCTCCTTACGGTTACATCGGGGTAGAAGCAGACATCTGCAGCCCTAGTGAAATTAGGTCTTTACTTGTACCAGGCAACATCATAAGTGCACCCTTCTGAATGGAATATCCGGATTCCATCATCATTTCGCGATAGCTTTCAGGTACAACCGAAGACATTCGTTTTAATTTCTCCGAATAAGGGTCCACCACGAAGGAATCCGGCATCATACCTTTCCAAGCTCGTGTATCTCGAATCCGGCTAGTGGAAGCATCCTCTGTAATAAAAATATTTTCGACCAGCACTTGTCCATCAGGGACAGACATGGTTTTGATCCGTTCAACAATCGGTTCAGGATCTTCCCCTGTGTAAATGCCATCAGTCATATGACAGATCAGAGGGGCAGGACAGTGCTCCATGTTACGAAGCTCAGACTGAATAATCTTCTCCGCTTGTTTGAATGCCTTCGCCGTGTCTGTGAATCGTTTTGGGTATAGCGGTGGTAGACTGCCACGATTGGCAATTCGGTCAATGGATTTTACACCATCCAGCAGGTCATACACTTCATCACTATAGGCAAGAATGGCAATCCGGTAACGCGGGGACACTTTTGATCCTTTCGTTGACCGGTAGACGATCTGGCGAATAATCGTCTGAAGTCCCTCATTGACGATATCCATCCTCCGTTGTCCTTCAAGCTCAAGCGTCATGGAGCCGCTTATATCAATTAAATAGATTAGTAGAGCGGGGGTGCTTCCCGTCGCATGTACTGAATAACTCATAAGAATTACCTCACATTTTTCATACTCTGGATATAGAAAAAGCCAGGTAAGTTTACCTGGCTTCTTATGTAACTATTTTGCTTCATCTGCGCGTCTAAAGTTATCTGAAATTTTGCTTAGTTCTTCCGAAACAAACCCAAGCATTTGAATATAAGATTTCATTTCATTCTGACGTTCCGTATAACGTTGATAAAAGGCATTAGATTGCATACCTTCCCATTCAGCTTGCATTGTTTGCATTAGTGAGTTTAATTGCTGAGTAAGCTGTTCACTTTCTTGTTGAGCTTGTTTGAATTTATTTGATGCTTGATCCATCTCTTCAGGTGTAATTTTAATTCTTACCATTCTCATCTTCCCCTTTATACCATTTTTATAAATTTTAACCATTTACTATTGTATACAATGGACTATACAATTGCCAAACATTTTTTGGGAAAAAAGACTCATTTATGAGTCTTTTTTCCTTTCAACCTTAATTTGCGACAAGATTCGAGTTTTCATTTCGTATTACTACTTGCTCTTCAATCTGTGCAACACCATTAGCAAATGCATGCACCGTTTTAACATTTACGAACTTACGTTTAACATAGAAGCCTTCTCCATCTGGTAGCAAACGGCTGCCAGAAACATAAGGAACTTTGATATTGAATAACTCGGCGTCATTAGACTCAGCTGTGCCTAATAACCAGCCAATCTGAGCAGATTTGATGTCTTTAAGCCAATCATCATAGTTACGATTAATCGCATTGGCTTGTCCGGATACAATGATATACACCCCATGCTCCCGTCCATTTCGGGTGATATATTCCAGATGCCCTGTGATTGTTCGAGAAATACGCTTCGCGATGAAATCAACGTCGTCAATAATCAGCACCATTTTAGGAGCAAATTCATCCGGATCAGCAACTCGCTCTTCCAGTTTGTTACGGAGAGCTTCGATCATTTCCTCCATCGTGGCCTCATTGGTTGCAAATGCCACCGTATGATGAAGGTCTTTCAACACTCCCAGTCCTTGCGGCGTACGTCTAAAGTCACACAGATAGAGTTCGAGCTCTTCCTGTATATACTTCATAGCAGACATTAGGCCAATCGTAACAAGTAGCGATGTCTTTCCAGATTCCATTCTTCCTGCCACCATGAAATATGGTCCATCTGCCTCCATATCCCAGCCGAGCATGTTCAAGCTATCAATGTTCATGTGCACAGGTAAAACAGGACTAGAGGCCAGATTCAGATCACCTGTCGCTTCTGGAATTGTGATTATCTCAGGCAGCACTCGAATAGACTCTGGTTTAGCAGTCGTACAAGTGGCATCAAGTTCTGCAAACTGTTCGCGCAATAACTTAGCACGGGAAGACTCATTCACCGCATTAATGGATAACGCCGTTTGGAATTCATATGGAGGGATTGCTCCCTTCACAAAGGCCCTTCCTTCCGGCAACTGTGTTGGTGCTTTGGTCAGCCTTCCTACGGCATAGTTATAGTCCCCTGCATCTGCAAGCATATATGAGACAACATTTGGGAAGTTACTGCGGATGCGTTCCAACATATCGGAAATCCGATTGATCGTTGCCACAAAGTAAATGCCAAGTCCTGGACCTTCGCGTAACAGAGGATCCAGCTTCTCATGGAGCTTCTCGAACTGTCCTCGGAAACTAACATAGCTATCGATAATAACAAGTATGGCCGGCAGCGTATTTCTAGTTTCGGAACAGTAAGACAATCTGGATTTTACTCCTGTTTCAGCAAACAGCGTTTTACGCTTACTAATGGTCTCTTCCAGATAATTGAACAATCGGTTCATCTTCTCTTCCTGATCATCCTGAATTACATCCGCCACATGAGGCAACAGTGTATAATCCTTCAGCATTCTTCCGAAATCGAGCGCATAGATATTCACATCATTAGGTGTCGTTTCCATTGCCAGTGAATATAGCAAGGTCTGGATAAATGTTGTTTTCCCCGTACCTGGCATACCATATATCAGCCAATGTCCTGATTCCAGATCGATCCGAAGTGGAAATTGTCTTTGGTTCACTACATCATCAATAAGTCCAACCTGTGGATTCAAAATTTTACCTGGTTCACTTGAACTAACAGCCAGATCTTCCAAGGTCAGATGATTAGGCAGCGGCTCCAGCCAAGGACCTGGTAGACGCTGAATACCTTCACGTTCTGCTTTCATCGCGATATGCTCAATAAGAACATTTAATTGTTTTTTACTGAGCGTCTTTTCTTCAGAAGGTTTTGTTTCCTGAATCAATTCAAGCTGGTCTCTTAACTTGGTCTTGCGACCATCCAATTCATAAGCGTACATATTGCGGTCAGATTGCGTAATACTCTGATCTGGTCGATATGGAGCACCGCTCCATGCGAATTGAACGGATTCAAATACTTCATTACTACCGACCTGCAGAAAACCACGACCCGGGTTTGTAATATGAGCAGCATCCGGAATTCGGATCATCTCACGACTATCACTTTCGTCCTGAACCCGAAGGCAGACTTTATAACGGGAGTTACTCCAGATTTTATCATCTACAACGCCGCCTGGTTTCTGGGTTGCCAAGAGCAGATGCACACCCAATGTCCGACCAATAGCCGCAATGGAAACCAGTTCACTCATGAACTCAGGTTGGTCTTTTTTCAGTTGTGCAAACTCATCGATGACAATGAATAGATGCGGGAGAGGATCTCGATCTTTCCACTCTGTAAGATAATATTCGTCAATATGCTGTACATTACCAGCAGCAATGAATAACCGCTGTCTTCGTTTAAGCTCGGCTTTAAGAGAAACCTTAGAACGTTCGATTAACCCTTCTTCTTCCAGATTGGTTACTGTGGCAATAACGTGAGGCAATTCCTGGAACGTGTTGGACATGCCCCCACCTTTATAGTCAATCAGCATAAACGCCATATCATGGGGATGATATTCAACCGCAAGCGATGCAATAATGGATTGAATAACTTCACTTTTACCTGAACCGGTTGTTCCTGCCATAAGTCCGTGAGGACCATGTCCTTTACGCTCGATCTTGTCATGAAGGTTCAGCAGAACCGGTTTTTTTCCCCCTCTAACACCCACAGGGAAAGGCAGGGTATTGGGATAACGTGACTTCTGCCAATTGTTTTCCACATGAAACTGTTCTATATTTTGTATTCCAAATAACTCAAACAACGTAAGCACATTTACAATCTCATCCGCAGAATTTCGCTTGATCCGATAAGGAGCAATCTGACGTGCAAATTGATCTGCTTGTTCCAGTGTCATCTGATCTGATTTGAAGGGTTGTACAAATGGAATCTCATCCTTAGGCTTGGCATAGGTAGCATCGCCAGCAGAACCACCCGTTACATTTGTTGAACGCATGACCCCTTCAGCCGAATGCAAATCAATAACAAGTTCACATTCCTTCGGAAGAACGTCCTTGCTCGGTGCAAGAACGATGCTGCAGACGCCAATGACCTCTGAGCTCTTCATCATCAAAGGAAGAATAGGTTCATGCTCCAGCATCTCAATGAATGGCAGGAAACAGACGTAAAACGGGAGTGCTTTCTCCCCCTTGTTCAACCATTGGCGACGCTGTAGCATCGTAAATAATTGTTCCATCAATTGAGGTTGATACCCACGTTCTTCAAACAGGTATCTACCCGAACGGGTGTCGTTCCACACATGCGGAATCCACCTCATCCAGTCCCAATTTTCTCGTTGTATCTTGTTCATAAATACGGCCATCTTAAGCTCGTCTGGTGCATGATTTGCCGCAAGTTGGGTCACAACAGTACGACAGAACATATTTAGTTCTTCTTCGTCGCCAACAAGTCCGATAATGCGATATTTACTCAAGTCCAGCAGGGCGGGAGCATTCGTAATTGTAGTGAATTTCTCCGTCATTTCCCTCGCTTTTTCAAGCATCGGTTCCTTCTCAACTCCGTTTTGCTTAGGTACCGTAATGTCGAAGTTACTTGGCACGGTTCCAATGCCGACGCGGACTTTCAAGAAGTCAAAATCCTGTGGAATTCGCTCCCATACCGAAGAGCTTCGCTCCTTGACCATATTGATACAAAATTGTGGATCCAAATGGGTTTGGTGCCAGTTCAAAATCAATTCGTTCTTCCAGTTCTGCAGCGTTTCCCTGTTCTCATTAATGTGATTGTCGTATAAACGTTCACGATCTTTAATTTTCTTGCGATGCTTTGCTTTATTCTGGAAATGAACCAGTACAGGTACAAAATATGAAACAACCATCATACAGAGGGAAATCATCTGTACGGTTACAAATTGCCCATTCCCCCGACTTTGGTAAAAAGTCATCATTGCCGCCCCACCTGCAACTGTAACCATGATGGGAACCATAATCGAGATAATGTTCAGTTGTGGTGGTTGAGGAAGTGAGGGCGGGGAGAAAATTTCCACTTCCTCTCCCGAAGTTTCCTTAATAATCCTAGGCGATCTCTTATAAAAAAAATGGGACATGCTCAGTCTGCCTCCTCTTCAACGTATTTTTTTAGCGATTCATGCAACCCTTCGGATAATAACCTGCTGCTGCTGCATCTCTTTCACTTGAGAAGGTCTCATCTTCCCGATAACCATAAGAACATGTACTAGGGTAATAATATTTAATACCGGTTGTCAGATCGACTGCGCCTTTAATCTCTGTTTTCTTGACCAGTCGGCCTCCACCAAGAGCGTAGTTGTTATAGAATTGGTCCCCTATCGGAATTCCTTGGATAAATGCCATAATTCCAATGTCATCGATGGAGTTGATCCATTCTTCCTGTGAAATTTGTGGAAGACTAAAGGTATAATGGACTCCGTACCGAGTCGCGTACTCATTATGTTTGTTTATATAATAAGCCAGATCCTGTTGAATACTTTTCACGATGACACTTTTTCGCATCGCTTCAAAATTGGCTGCATTGTCTAATAAAGGAATGTTGGTTGTGCCCTCCAAATCTTCACGGAACCCTTCAACCCAAGCCTTTGCGTAAGAATCATACGCATATACATAACTGTCCAACGTGAAATTAATACTGTTTCCTCTGTCGTCCGAGTACGAATATGGTTTCTTCGGTCTCCACATATGCTTGAATACCCTCTCGCTATTGGCATCCCTGTACTCATCCACTGCGTACAAGTCATAGCCATCGTAATCAATGACGGCAACTGCTGGAATATATCCGGCAAGAGCCCCCTGTCTAACAGGGTCATTGACAACATCAAAATTCAAATAGAGTGTGCGAAAGAAAGTGTCCAGCGCTCTCTCTTTATTCGCAAAGAAGAATTTTCTCGACTGATAACCTGCCTCATATTCTTGGAGTACATTCATATTTAGCATCTGAGAAGCATCCTGGACTGCAGTATGCAGTGAAGCTGAATATTGATTCGATAAGGCCTGAGCCGTTTTTTGGTCTCCTGTTCGAAAATCCATGACGAGATAGAAAGGGACAAAGATACAGATAAACAATATTGCCAGATTAGTAATCTTCATTGATTACCATTCCCCCGTAAGGAACATAGACCTTAACGTTGCCATCCGTAATGCCTCCAGTAAAAACATCACTAAGAATTGTTGCCATAGTACGATTAACATTTTTCACTTTCACGGTGAAGAAGTCACCTACCGCCATGACATATCTGCGATCGATATCAGATGCTAGACTATCGGGAAACAATCTCTGCATAATTTCCTGATTATAATGACCATCAAAGTAGGTCGTGAAACTATCACGGAAAGTAGCCGGATTAGCCGGATCAGTATATTCCGGATTGTACTTCTTGTGTAAATGTTCCATTTGGATGTCATACTGATTCCCCGTAGCTCCGAGCTTTTGGTTAAACTCCAGATACATCTCGGGAGTGATATACCCCTTGGTTCTAGCGGAATCCACGAATGTAGTCACAGCTGAGTGAATAACGATCTGAGACAAGTCATCCTGTCTTTGAGCCTGTTGGTACAACGGATACAAGAATAACAACACGATGGCAATGAAAATGCCTAATATTTTGGAGAAAGAGTTTTCCACACTAGCTCACCCTTTATGTAAAAACAATGGTTTGTACTTTGCCTTGGCTGTCTCGAATATATGAAACAACATAGGTTCGATTAAGACTGATTCCTGATACATCAATACTTTCAATATCATCTGAACTATAGAAGTATTTATTAACTACACGAATATTGGCGTCCAAGGTTTTCATTTGTCTTATGCTTTGAAGAACTTCTGCACCTGTGTAGGTAATTTGCTCCGTAATTTCAAGACTTGTGAACAATCTTCGCTCTTCATTCACTGCGGATTTATGTGTAACGTTTACTGCCGCATCCTGAGACTGAATGCCTCCAAGAGCGAATATGCAAGCGATAATTACGATGCTGATCTCCGCCGCAACTAATATGAACTTTTCAACTGTTTCGCTCATTGGAGACCTCCTACGACTTGAGTTAGTACTATCTAATTTTGCTGTACAAATTTAATAGCTCTAATCATATTATTGCCGTCTCTCACTATACTAGATATAAATTTCCCACTTGGATTAATATATTGGGCACTCGCTTGATCCTCGGCATTCACTAAACTTGTCCTTTTATCTTGATCATTATTCATAGTACTTACTATTCCATTTTCAACTCCAAAAGTATTACCATAATAGTTACCTACGGTGTCACCTCCAGCTCTCTGTTTCCCCGTAATAACCTGGATACCAAACTGTTCCTGATTCATGTATTGTCTAACCGCATTTAGAACCTGACTACCTGACAAGACAGTATTGCTATACGTCTGATACTCCGTATCCGACAGTTGTGTTGTAATCGCGGCCATCTTTGTCTGTCCCTGTTTTGCTGCATCCTGCGATGAAATCGTAATAATAACTACAATCGTAATCAACATAATTGTTAGGAATATGCCCGCCGCTACTCGTATACCGACGCCTGTATTCTCTTCCAACGTATTCAATCCTCTCTTTGCTTATTTCAGATGGAAACTATTCCTGTTCAAAAATTATTCCACGAATCATATTGTTCTTATCTCTGACGATAGAAGATTTGAACTTTCCACTAGGGTTAATGTATGCGATGGAAGATTGGTCTTCTGCATTAGTTAAAGAAGTATTTTTGGATATTTTTGAAACCTCCCCACTAGCGTCAAATGTATTCCCATAAAATACACCTTTCTTTTTATCGTCATCACCAGACAACCGCTGTTTCCCCGTAATAACCTGCACACCAAATTGCTCCTGATTCATATATTGCCTCACTGCGTTCAGAACCTGACTACCCGATAATGTTGTATTACTATAAGTCTGGTACTCTGTATCCGACAACTGCGTCGTAATTGCAGCCATCTTTGTCTGGCCCTGTTTTGCCGCATCCTGCGATGAAATTGTAATAATAACTACAATTGTAATCAACATGATGGTGAGGAATATACCGGCTGCGACCCGTATTCCGACGCCTGTATTTTCTTCCATGAAAAAATCAATCCCCTCTTAAATGGTTTGTAATTGTGTTGATATATCACTTAGTTGTTTGAATGACATGTAAAGGAATGGGAAGACCAGATATAGTGCAATCAGCAGTGCACCTGGTGTCCAGCCAAATAACTTGCCATACGATGTTTTCTTTCGAATCAAACGCTCAAGGCGTTCCTTCTTCTGCTCAGCATAATACTCTTGTTCCATCTCCAGATCGTCAAACGCTTCACGTAACGAAAGCTTATCTACCGCTTGCATTAGACGCTTCACGATTCTACCAAACGAATCGAACGGCGCATCCGATTTCAGCATTTTCAAGGCTTCCTCTGCACCACTATCATAATTGAGTAGACATTTTTGCAGTGCTGGTCTGAAAATGATACTGTATCGTTCCATCCACTCAAGTACGGTCTCCACAGATATCCGTTCAAATTCACACAGAATCGAGATAAGCACATGGAACTGGTCCACTTCATTTTGCATTTCCAATGCGCGTAACCGACGCTGAAATTGTAGAATCCATATGGTGATGTAATACCCTGTAACTCCAAAGCCTATAGCGATAAGGAGTTCCCACCATTTTAGATACTCATTGTTCACAACGGTTACTTTACCGATAATCCGATTGACAGTATTATTCATAGCCACATCTGTTAAGGGCTCATTTGAATGAGTTTCTATGGACTGAACAACCTGTTCTCGCGTCAAATCTTTATTTGTCCGAAGATCTTCGATAATTTGGTTGTCCATTGTCGTTACCTGATTAGCACGCTCCAATTCATCCGCATTCATATATCCAAGAATGTTCGTTGCTTCTGACGTCGGTTTGCTGAATATATGGTGTACGCTGTTGTAATGTAAAAACACAGAGAACACAATTACACCAATAAACGCGGAGACAGAGATAACGATTCGGTGGATATACAACCATTCCAATGTTAGATGAGAGTTTGCCTCTTTGAGGAGCATGTTGGTTCGATGATGCTTCCTCGTATTTGGTGACGGGACCAATCGATCCACGATCCATTTGACCCAAGACCAAGAATATGCTTTCTTTTCCCACTCTTTTCGCGGGCCTTTAGCTACATATTTGGCTTCATCATTCTCCGATAATTTGCGAATTAGCAAGTAACAGATTACAGCTGAAGCGTATATGAACATTCGAACTAGAAAACCAATTCTGCTGTCATAGAACTCTGTCGTAATTGGAAAATAATTTTCCGCCCAACGCTGCAAAGGAAACGACAGCAGAATTGGAATAAGTGCAAGTAAGGTCAGCCCACCTAATTTGTAACGTAATTTTTGTCTCCTCATCAGGTCATATCTGATCTCTTGCACAAATTTATTAATGGCATTCAGATACATGGAGCCCTTTTGAACGTTGCGATCACCATACTCCATAATCAAATGAGACACTCCGGAAAATACCTTTAAATAACGGTTAGGCGCGACAGCATAGTATTTTTCCAGCTCTCGAGCCGGATCCTTGGATGTTAATACTTCGTGAATTCTCTCCGTCTGGAGCTTGATGTCGTGTGGTGACGATTGGGCAGCCTGATACAAAGCCTCATCAACCATCCGCACTTCCTGATAATGATGACGATCATCCTCCAGAACGTTCGAGAACTGTTTTAACAGACGGTCTTCAACCCGGTTCACAAAAATATCGATGCATAATTCGTTTATAACGATTGCTGCTAACGCTCCAAAGAATAATGCCAGCCAACTTTTGCTGATTATTGCCAGTACGATAAGACCAACAATGATAGACCCTAGTGTCAAATAGGTAATTCGCATCGTTTCTTTACGCAATGAATACTCATCGTAAGTGTTGATCGCAGTCAGACGTTTACGAATCTTCAGAATCTGTGACTTGACGATCGGAACCTTGATCAGTTGATGATATGATTTCTGGTAAAACACCAACAATTGTCGTGGTGTTTTTCCTGTAACATTTTTAGAAGAAGGCCATACATTCTCACGATTCTTCTTCCGCTTGCGATCTTTGAGAATAAGATAAAGAAGTATTCCGCCCGAAATAAGCAGAGCACCACCGGCAATGGCAAAAATCCATATCCACTTATTCATTGAGCCTGCCCCCAGTGTGCATTCAGAAACTGCCCGAAGTTCTCACGATCTTCCTCATTCATGTTAAACAACATTTTTTCGATTTTTTCAGGAGAAATTGGAGACACAGCAACGTATTCACCATTACGGTATTCAATGATATTTCGTGCATTCCATACTCTTCCGCTATTCCTTCTGTACACTTCTCTTTGAAGATTGACCAAGGCATCCAACTTACTCTCAATAGAATCACCTTTGGATAACACTTCTTCATGCTCCAACGTATCCGATTCAAATCGAACAGGTGTGATCTCTGTGATTCGCTCAATGTAACGTTTACCATTCATTTCTTTACGCATGTGAACGTCCCATTGCACTGCATTTGCTACTTGTTCTTCTGCAATACGCTCATTCTGGAACACTCCAGTTTTGAGCAATGAGTTCCGCAAAGACCATACCAATTCACGTGCAGAGGTCGCATGATGTGTAAAGATCGTAAACAGACTAGCTACCTGCGACATCTGTATCATCCAAGCTGCCACGGGATCCGTAGCGACTTCCCCCAGAATGTTTACGGAACCGTCCGTTTTCTTCTGAAGGTCTAGTCCAGCTTGTCCAGCAATATTCTCGGTTTCTCGTAATGCTAGTGAGTTACGTTGTGGATATAGCCTTCTTAAATGCAGCTCAAATGTCATCTCTTGAATCCTCAAAGTTAACGTAGCATATATGTATTTAACTGAGGCCATGACCAAAGATGTCTTTCCTGAACCCTGAGGTCCAGTAAATGCAGTAACCTGCGCACCTTTCATCAGGTACTTAATCATATCTCTAGCTAATTCAGCATTTACGGCATCTTTGGATGAGATCAGATGATCTAATTTCATATTAGGTAGATCAAACTTCCTAACGAAAAATGCCCAACTCTCTGCAAATGGCGGTCGAACAACCACGACCCTGGATCCATCTTTCATTTCATTGACTTTAAAACCGTTCGTCTCCGTTAGTTGACCTGGATTGTCATACTTATAGATGTTCTGACATACCCTCTTCAATTCTAGGTCGGTTTCAAAACTTAAAAACGATAAATGGATAGATTTACCTCGAAAGAAAATCCATACACTTTGGTACCCTGGATACTTATATTGCTTCATTCCTTGCAGTAATGAAATCTCGTCTTCCACAATCTGCATATTGGTAGGAACACCTGATACACCACCAGATACGCCATCAATGGACATATCACGAATTTCGTCAATCACGCCAAACCCTTTGTAATGCTGGTATACACGCTGTACAACGATAGCTAACTTGTCATCAAACTCCAAACCACCACGTGCTTCTTTGACAAAAATGGAGTCAATCTCATCACCCGTAATTACATATGAATCTACCGTTCCATCTTCAATAACTTTTTTTGGTTGATCCAATTGATACTTATCGATCAACTTGGATAGACCTTGAAATCCGTGCTTCTTTTTATATAAATGAAGCAAAATATCAAATTTATCTTGTTGTGTTAATTGATCTTCATCCTCAAAAGGAATGATTCTATCGATATTATCATCGTTAAAACCATAATTACGTTCCAAAAGATCAGATATAAATTGCTTAAGATAAATCTTCTCTTGTATGTCACCTGAAGTCGCATTTTTCATGGCACTTCTTAGCTCAGCTACAACTCCCAGACGACGATTGTATTCCTCGCTTGTCATTCCCATATCCAACAAGTTACTGTTTACGTACTCATTAATCATGGTTTTAACGTATTCAAGAAGGTAATCAAATTGGAACCGTTCTTCATTTTCATTTTTCTGACGTGTTCCAACCTGACCAGGCTTTCTGTTCAGCTTCAAGAATAAATACGTAATTAAAACAGCTACGATCAAAACAATTGCGAGGAAATTAATGGTGAAATTCAGTCCCATCTTAATTCCCTCTTTCAATTCGCTTCAGTTTGGTGTTAATACCAATCTCATGCAGTATTGTTTTTGCAGCACGGCCAACTTCCTGTATGAAGTAATGATTCTCATGACTGCTGCCAACAAATCGATTTCTAGCAAAGAAACCTTTAATGTCACCATCATTTAAATGATCTTTGAAGCTTGTGTTATAGGGAATCGTCAATATAGGGGCTTTGAGCTTGTACTTGTTAGCTATATTTTTGATCTTATATTTTGACATAGGATCATACTGCGTCATAAGAAGCAGATGAGGCTTTTCATCAAGCACCTCTGGCCAATGCTTCCTTTGATTGTCAAAATATTTTTCTAGTACACTTATATTTTGATTCACACAGATAACCACCAAATCTGCATCGCTAATCAGGCTGTTAGAGACCTCGTTATCCTGCCCACTTCTAGCATCCAAAAGTGAAATGCCATAGTATTCTGCCGCCATACGAAATACCATATTCACAGCTTCGATCGAACCCTGTTGTGGTCGATTAAGACGTTCACTTCCCCATAGAAGGTCCAATCGATTCCGCTCTACCATTAGTGTATAATTTTTAACACTATTGCGTTCAAGCTTACTGCTCTTCGCAACACGCTCTAATGAGTCGAGCCCCAATCCACCAATGGCAAAAAATTGCCGATTATATTGATTAATTGTTTTATTGAAAAACCGCTCCATATCACCGTCCGTCCGCTGCGGTTGAGATACTAAAGTTCTCACATCATACTCCAACCCGATAAATGCAGCCAAAGCAGCGGTTGCACTGGTTACGCCTAATCCATGCTGCATACCCCATAATGCAATTTTCCCCATGTTAATTACTCCTTTCGGCCCGCTTCCATAGTGCGTTAACTTTTGACGTTTCCAACCCAAGGATGAACTCTATCACCTGTTTAATGACTAGCTTGTATGAACTGGACATACGTTTGACCATGACTGTATTTTTATATTGATTAATAATCTTCAGTGTCTGATCACGTTCATCAGGATAATAAACAAGACTCTCTTTCCACAATAAAGGTAGTTCATCCAGCAGACTATCCATATATTTTTCGTCCAGATGATTACTAACCTCATAAATAATTTTCGTTACCGGAAGGTTAACAGAGGATAACTTTTCTCCCTGGAAGTACGCGCGAATAAGGTTAACGTTTTTCTGAATAACAGGATTCTCATAGGAAGTCACAACATAAACAAAATCCACTTCTGGCCAATCAACCAACGAAGCCTCGTCATTACAATCTATGAGTACAAAATCATATTTCTGTTCTTCCAGATTATGCATCAGTTCCTCATACGAGTGGACATCTTCCATAACATCAAATTGATCATGAGTGTTTATTGTGAGAGAATGATCAATTTTAGGAAATACGAACTCGTAATCCTTAGTTTGCGTTGCATCTACAAGCAGAACCCGATGATCCATCGACAACAATTTACCAAGGTACATCATAAAATCCGTTTTATCATAATGGCCAATAACAAGTATTTGCTTCATCTCGGTCTCCTTATTTACTGTGCAGGTTCACGTGTATTGCTATCTTTGAACATACCACCTGAGTCTGAAGTTGCATTTGGTTCATTCCCAATATTATTTTGCTGATTCATGTCCGTGGAGTTCTCATTCATAAGAGAGTTATCTTGCTGAGATGTTGGTGTGTTTCCTTGTCCTTCTGTCTCAGTAATGTACTCCCTTGAGTTCATCTCCGTCGTATTACGTCCACTGATATACTTTTGTCTGTCTTCATCACTCATGGACTGAAGATCCTGTTCTAATCTTGCTCTTACTTGTCGTTCGAGAGCCGTTGTTGCCAATCCAACAATATTAGGATTAGATTCGATGAGATCCAATACTTTAGGATTAGATGGATAGTTGATGATTGCACCATCCTGCATGTAAGGATCAACATAACTTAATGCATAGATAGAGGCATCATTGATGTAAGCATCTACAATGGCACTTGACATCGTCAAAATTTCCTTCTCATTCATTTTGTACCATATTGTTCCATTATTTAAATCTTCTACTTTTTTCTTAGAAAGTACTATGTAATCCTGACCTGTTGCGAAGCGAATCCGAACATCTACAAATTCATCTTTCCTCAACTTTAAAGGAAGCTGTACTAGACTAAACTCTTGGTTTCTAAGGTCTTTCGGTGTTATTCCATCTTCGAACAACATTGGCGAGGTAATGATAGAGTTTTTCTGAAGATCAATCTTAATTCGCTTGCCTACAACCTCTGCTTGCTCTACTGTATTCTGAGGTACAGTACTAACCGGTACAACTAGAGAACTCACATCATCTTCTGTTATTAAATCCCCGGCCTTATGATTGTCATTCAGCACGATTACTTTCATCTTATCTTCATTCAACTTCTTCTGTGCATCTTGAAGCTGCTGCTCAATCTGAAGTGTTCGCTCAACATATCTTCCTTGAATATAGTCAATAATAAAATAGCCAGCGATAACACAAACAAATAAAATGATTGCTCCTCCAATGGAAGCGGACAGAAGCAACTGCTTCTGCCTAAAACGAATCTTAGACATAACGAACTCCTCTCAATCCAACATGATTAAACTTAGTTATTCACGACCAATAATATTATCAAAACAATAATAATAACGATGCACAGTCCAAGGACACCATACAATAATGCTTTTGAAGATATCTTCTTAGAGTCCCCCATGTAGCTTTTCATCAACTTGTTTAATACCGAGTCTGTATCTCCTTGGTGTTTATAAGGATCAGCATGTGGAGGAATTCGATATACGAGATTCCCTGGAAGATCTTTTCGAATATCTTGGATACTGAGATTTTCAACAAATGGTACACAATAAACCCAATTAGACTGATCCATTTTTTTATGTAAATCTCTAAATCTTCTAATCTTTCCTTGTCGCCACTCGCTACCTGCACCGAGCACAATATTTACACTCGCTCTGTAGAACTCTTTACTCCAGTCACTTTCTTCAAAGCTCCCGATATCCAAAATTAAGTAGTCATGTCCTGCTGTAATCAGATGGTTAATATCCAATTTGCTATTATTTTTGTAATATTCCACGCCCTCTATAGAGAAGTGGATGTTATTGCTTTTGAAATCCTGTGTTCCTTCATACGCGTTCTCAATACTTGTAAAGTCACTTGAACTGTTGGCCTCTACTAGACCTACGGAGTAACCTTTACGTTTTAAATAATTTGCAATTAATATACTCTGATGAGTTGATCCGACTTTGGATTCAACACCCATAACTGCAACTAAAATGGTTCCGATGATCCGATCTTTAAGAATAATCCTTTCTTGAATCGGCACATCTGGAAGTTCCAAATCCATCACATCTGATGAGTCAAAACTGCCAGCAGAGGTTAATTTCGCTGTATAGCGATAAATACGATCCTTTATCTTTTCAAGATCAGAATCTGTTGATTCCCAATCCTCTTGTCCATTTCCAGTTATTTCACCTTGATTTGGCAATAAATTGCGCAATGCTGGAATAATGGACTTTGGCTTCGTTCCTGGCGAGGTTGTGACAACATTGATCCCCATGTCTGCCAATTCATGAACAATTCCGTCATCCTCATAACGATCAAGAGCAATGACAATAATTCGAGTATTCGAACGTACTGTTCGATATTGACTAATGCCACGTAGAAAAGTGTTTGAATCGGTGCAATCTAGATCAGTTATAAAGGCATTAATATTAATTCTAGCTACAGCTTCGCAAAATTCGATAAACTGACCACTCTCAAAACGACCTACTTTTTCAAAACTAACATCTGTATTCCCTATGGCTTCATGGACTAGCGTAGAAGCTTTACTGGAAATGATAACCGCATTCACTATGTTTGCCTCCATTAATCCGCTAAAATTTTACTTTGGTCTAGATCAAAGATTCTATTAAGTCCACTTTGCTTCGTTCGAACAGCGCCTTCTTTCGCCTCACGGATGTGATCGTCCAGAGTAAATTCAGGCTTAGTGTCAATGTACCCAATAAGTACAGTACTTGAGGCTTCAACATCAATTTTCATCCTAATGGAGTTAGTCAGCTCTGCTAGTGGTAAATTAGAACTTGTTATAAGAGCCACAATGACATCACTTTGGTAACGTCCAGCAAATCCATTACCTTCCAAAGCCCTTCCCACGGCCCTTCCCGCTCTCTTAAAGGACTCTTCCTCCGAGATGTGGGTTGAATTCTGAATTTCTATGTATAATACCCCTACCGTTTTCCCTTTGGATAAAGCTTGATTAGCTTGATGAATAAAATGTTTTTGCGTAAACAAACCTGTTACTTCATCTCGTGTTGATGTGTATGTCGCAGCTTGCATAACACCAACAATTTTTTCAAAGATCATTGTAAATACTATGAAGCTAGCAAAAACACTCAAAACCAAACTAAGTTCTACCAATAGTTCATAACCTGTAAATGCACCCGATAGATGCAACAATAGTTGCATTGCAAAAAGGATCGTAACCATAAAATACTGTGGGTTTAACCCGACCTCCGGAAAAATCTTAATGAGTGTGTACAATGTCACACCTACCACAGAGAGAAATACTAAAAAGGAACTCATCTGTACGGGTAAAAACAAAGACATTGCCGCAGTAATCAAGGTAACAGCAGTCCCGCCTAAATGCACATAAAGTTTGTCTGTTCGTTTGTTGTAGTAAAGTCGAAATATCCCGATTTGAGCAATTACCATTCCAGCTGCGTAAAGTGATAAGAAAAACATATATGCAGACATAAGCTTATCAGGCATTAGAGCCATGCCCACATTTGCAAATAACATTAAAGAAAAAGCTCCCAAAAACTTCAAGTATGTCGGGTTTCGCCACTTCCTATACATCAAAAGTCCAATGATAAATAAAACAATATTAATAGACAACATAGAACCGATTGTTAACCTTTCAAAATCCCCCATGTAGTACCTCCAATCCATTTTCTTATAAACTATGTAATTATATGAATTTTACAATTCCAATTTCCCAATCATTTTTCCCAATTCAAACAATATCAATTTCTTATCTGATTTGGTTCTTAGTACCTAAGATTTGGATAAATAAGTAACAGCAAATTAAATAATAGACTCATTTCAGCAATTTTACAACATATTTTTGTTATTTATGACCAATTGTGCCTAAGAATATAGTCCTTTGTTTTCACAATAGTCCTAGACATTATTTAGTTCACATTCGAAATTTCCTTTTTCATTTCCAATTAAATTGAACGGTATTTTAAAAAAAAGAAACTTTCAAGTGTGTATTGAACAAAAAAACTGTCAGATCAATTGATCTAACAGCGTTTTCTTGGATATTTAACCCACTTGTTCTATAGTTTTTCATATTACTCTTGTCACAAAACAAATGATTAAATAGTCTAAAAATACTAGTAATTTGCATTACGAATCCAACTTGCTACCCAGCGTAATACTCGAATCCTCGAAGTTCTCCACCGTCGTCTTTTTTTCATAAAAGTGTACGGCATGTTGCATAATTCCTTCTCTTGTGTAAAATGCGTCTTCCGCTCCTATTGGAAAAACAACCTTTTCTCCCGTGCTTGCCGATTTGTAGATGCCTACAATCAGTTCAAGCGTATTCCGGCCACTTTGGCCATCCACAAGAAGGGGAGATCCTGTCTCAATCGCGTTTAACACATTCTCCACTTGCCCAGCGTGACCGACATGAGTAACATCCGGCAACTCGTCAGCGAGCTTTTGAATCTGTTGTTCCAACTCTCGATTCGATTCTGGAAATCCGTTATTCCGCGCGGTAGAAGCAACTACTTTCCAAGGTGCAGACACCCGGGCTTCTTTGCCCTGAAAAATTAATTGCTGCTCTTCTCCGTGATGTACGACGGAACTGGTAATCATGCCAAGCGCCCCTTCCTGGAAGCGAAGCATCGCCATAGATATATCCTCAACTTCGGCATTATCATGTGCCGTATTCGCCATCATGGCCTGCAATTCCACTGGAGGTCCCATCATCCAGAGCATCGCATCAATATGATGCACCGCATGATTAAGGGTACAGCCTCCGCCTTCTTTTTCCCATGTACCGCGCCACCACAGATCATAATAATTGTGGCCCCGCCACCAGAACGAATCAACCTGCACATGTACAATAGGCCCGATCCATTTACTGTCCAGCACACCTTTTAACTTCATCATCGGTGTCGTAAATCGATTCTGTGCCACTACGGATAGTAACTTGCCACTTTCTTGCGCTACTTTCAGCATCAGGTCCGCTTCCTCCAGGGAAGAAGCCATCGGTTTTTCGACCAACACATGTACACCCCCTTGCATGAAATCACACGCAATTGAAGCATGCGTATACGGCGGCGTACAGACGGATACCAGATCAATATTTTGCGAAAGTAGCTCTGTGTAATCCGTAACGGCTTGTGCACCTTTCAGTCCATATTCGTTAATTCGCTTCTGTGCTTTTTCCACGTAAATATCCACCACAGCAACAATCTGACATCGCTCTGGGAATGCCAAATATGCTGAGATATGTGCCCCACTAATTGCACCTGCTCCGATAATCGCCACTCTTAACATTGTTACATACCTCCTTTGTTTCCTTCACAATACACAATAATAAAGCGCTTTTATGCGTTCATCTTGTGGTAAAATATAACTATATTGCTCATGATAAGGGAGGTATTCATGATGTCCATCATCCTGGGAGAACAATTTAATCTGGCCTGCCGTCGTATATCCAACACTACGTCTCGCGAAGTGTTCCATGCTCATTCCCAGCTGGAGATAACCTATATCCACGAAGGATACGGGCAGTTGATAACCGAAGGTCAGGTTTTCTCCCTTGAACCCGGTATGCTCATGATTTTTCGACCTTTTCAATTGCACCACGTCCAGATTCAGGTGTCCAGACAGCAGCCTTTCATTCGAAATGTACTCATGGTTGAGCTTGATCTACTGAAGACACATTGGTCGCAATTTATCGTTACTCACCACTTCATACAGGATCTGCTGGGAGAGCAATCCCCCATTCAGCCCATCCGACTTGCTGGCACTTCCCCACTCGTTCAACGAATGGAACAATACGCAGATACGTATCCAGGTCTGCTTCCCCACGAAATAGAGGAAGATACACGCCTCTTTTTATTGGATCTGCTCGCACAACTTCGCTATCTGTGGCAAGACGTGCAGCAAAACCGCTCCCAAGATGTGCTCTCTACCAGTGGTAACATTCTTCACCCTCATGCCGAAGCCATCATGCAATGGATTGAGCAGCATTACCAGGAGCCTTTCCGTTTGGACCATATCGCAGATACACTTCATTTATCCCCCTATCATCTATCTCATGTATTCAAAAAAGCGACCGGCACCACCATCGTTGCTTATGCTCAAGCTACCCGCATTCGTCATGCCTGTGTGCTGCTCACCCGTTCCTCGCTCACCGTTCCCGAAATCGGTCACCGTGTCGGTATGACCAGCCCCTCCTATTTTTGCAAAGTATTCCGTACTGCCACAGGTTCTACACCGCATCAATATCGGCTGAAGGTGCAGGGGAGGAAGTAATGGATACAGCCAACAAGAAAGAAGCGAAAGAATTCACCTTCGCCTCTTCTCCTGTTTTTACAGTTCGCCTGACTCAACGCACATTGAGCTCCAATCGTTTCAAATAGGGAATTAGACGTCTCTCTAGCTGCCTTAAATCATCCTTTTGCTCCGCTGACAAGCGTTCCTCATGGATACTTCCATCCTTGTCCATCACCATAACTTTGTATTTCTTCATTTGTTCATAAACAGACTTGAACTCACGATATTGTTCATTGGTAAATGTCTCCTCTGCACGTTCCAACTGTTCTGTCCAAAATTGCTGCTCGTCCATCCGTTTTTTGGAGGACCCCACACTCACAGCTTCCAGCTTTTCAAAAAAAGGTTCCAGCTCAGCTGCAAGAAGGTTATATCGTTCCTGCTCCACTGTACTCCACTGCTCTGGATGCATGTTTCCCTGAGAATCAGCATGATTCACCGCCATTTGCCCCATTTGTTTCAACAGGTCCATATATTGAACAAATTCTTCTTCACTGAAATGAGCCTTGGCCGTCTGCAGCTTTGCTTCCAACCTCATATAATCCTCAGCTGTTCCCCCCATCGCAGCGATATTTTCCTGTGAACCATATATTCCGTCTGCAAGATAGGTGTACCCTGCGTAGGCTCCGGTGGGAATAATAAGTACAACAGCCAATAGCCCAGTGACCAGCCATTTTTTTCGATTTCTTCTGATGTGAGAATCACTTCGAATACCATCCATCATTTTATGTTTAATCCTGGCAGGAACGGACCAGTCTTTGGTCTCTTCCTGGTAGGCTCTTCGCAACTGTTCATCGAGTTTCATGCAGATCCTCCACCTTTCCCCGCAATCTTGGATTCATCTTCTCTTTTTGTCTCAACTTCGCCAGCGCCGCATGTATACGCGATTTCACGGTTCCAAGTGGAATCTCCAATATGCCAGCAATCTCCTCTTGCGTATATTCATTCAAATAATGCAGTGTGACCACCTGCTGGAGCTTGTACGGCAAACTGCGCACCTGTTCCAACAGAGGACGATTTGCCAGTTTGTTGACCAGATCGGTGGAAAAATCATATTCCAATCCCACGTCAGATTTTTCGATCCGCTTGCCAAACCGAAACTGCATCAACCTTTTGCGTCGATAACTCTGAATCTGTCGCATCGTCACACCCATCAACCAGGGACGAAAGGTACGCTCGGCATCATATTTCGCCAATGATCGATACGCCTGAATGTAAATCTCTTGGACCACATCCTCCGCGTCAGACTCGTCCTCGAGGAGAAATCGCACAGTCCGATATACACCCGTCACTGTTTTCTCATATAATTCTCCGTATGCTTCTTCATGCCCCGCACGTATTAACGTTATAAGTTTTATGTACTCATCTTGCTCACTCATTATCCATCCCCTTCCTTCTTACACTATATATTGGCATGCCAGCATTATTTCGTTCGATTTATTTTATGGAATGAGTAGACAAGGTTATGGTTGAGGCTGATACAAAAAGTCCTCTGGTGTTCATGATATAATATACCTAATATTGATATAACTGGAGTTTTTGCATCTGAATTATACAATCACCTTTGGGATTTTGATTATCTTTGTTTTCCTTCTTTTTCTTTTCAAAAGTGAACATAGGAGTAAATTAGCAGGGGTGGTCACAACTGTAATGAAATTTTTCAGCAAATTGTACTCAGAATATCTACTGATTCCACGATCTCTACGTTTGCTGTTTCTGTGGGCATGGATTGTTTTGTTTTTTGTTGCTGGTGCCAAGTTCAGATGGATTTACTTCCTTCAATAATCTGCCGAAAAGTCTGTTCTCATCGGAAATAAAAAAAGAGCTGAGTCGTCATCATGACGTCTCGGCTCTTCTATATGCCGTCTGTTCATACCGCTCTATTTCAAGACAAACTTTGCTTGATATTCAGAATTTCTTTAGAAAATCCCTCTCAAGTTCTTCAGAGTTTATCTCTACTATGGATACATTGATAAATTCGTATAGGAGTTGAGCATTTGAAGCTTTCCAGTCCTTCATCTACCAAATCAGTTTGGCTTTCCTTGCTTTGGCTTGCAGCCGTCCCGGTCTTAAATATTTTCTACGGTGTACTAAATCACGCTGGGAATCATGTCTATAGTCTTGCAATATCCCTAGATTCAATGATCCCTTTTGTCCCGATATTTATCATCCCTTATGTATTATGGTACCCGTTCATTACTGGCGCATTAATAGCACTTGCTTTTAAGGAAAAGCGCACCTATTTTCAAACGCTCATTGCACTTTGCAGCGGTCTGGTGATCTCATACATCTTCTTTGCTCTGTTCCAGACAGCGATTGAGCGCCCCGATATCCGAGGTAATAAAGGAATTCTTTTCACGATAGTTGATTACATCTACCGTAACGATCAACCCTACAATTGTTTTCCAAGTATTCACGTACTCACGAGTTACCTGATCCTTAGAGGAACGCGTGTATTTGGACGAGCGATATGGGCGATGACTTCCACCTTCTCGATTCTTATCATCGTGTCTACCGTACTGGTAAAACAACATGTCATCGTTGATGTTGCAGGTGGCATCCTGGTTGGAGAACTTTGTTTCCGATTGGTTGGATCAACCTTCCATTTTTCCTCATCCCGCGTTAAATCCACTCGATTGGAGTGAGATTAATATTGACAGATGGCTCTTATCGTTCGTCAAAAAATAGAAATGCACCCACAACCTATTATTTCGTGTGCTCAAACACTCCATCCAGATGAACACAGCACACCTATGGATCAAGTCTTGCCAATTAAGTTGGCAAGGCTTTTTTCTCTTGCACGTCATTGTTTGGCTTTACTTATGTATTCTTTAGATTTTCTTCAGATTTATACTCATTAATTCCTTAGTTTTTTTCATTATGCTTGCAATATCAACAAGAGAGGAGGCAAAACAATGATCAGTAATACGATCTTAGAGCTGCTTCATCAGTATGGATATCTGATTTTTTATTTTGCCTTCTCATTAGGGCCTTTCGGCATTCCAATTCCAAATGAGATCACGATTATCAGCGGTGCCATTTTAAGCCACACGGGAGTAATCAATTCGTGGATCACATATTTCTGTATTTTATCAGGGCTATTAACGGCTATTACCTTTGCTTATTTAGCAGGGAAGTTATTTGGAACCAAGATAAAGCACAGATTTCAACATCATAAACACTTCGTCAAGGCCGAACTGATTCTGAATAAGAGTGGCAAATGGGCGATGTGCATCGGTTTGTTCATTCCAATTGTGCGATATGTTCTTCCTTTGCTTATTGGAATGAGCGGCGTGCAGTATCGAAAATTTGCTCTCATCTCATATTCCAGTGCTTTGTTATGGACCATAACGTATTTTACAGCGGGAATCTACTTCGGCGGTCCCATTTTATCCACGCTTCAATTATTACATTTCTAACTGGTTTTGCTGACATACCATCACATATACGGAGGAACCACACACATGAATTCCAATCAACCACTATTATTTCTGAAAAGTTTTCTTCAGAGCCCCAAACATGTTGGCAGCATCATTCCCAGTTCCCGGTTTCTCGCCAACAAAATGGTGAATCAAGCCTCTTGGCTGGAGGCAAAAGCAGTTGCCGAACTCGGATCGGGTACAGGTCCTATCACTCGTTATATTCATCAACAGGCACAGGACTCCACCAAAGTCCTATTGTTTGAGATGAACGACACAATGAGGAATAATCTTCAGGCAGCATACCCGGAGTTATCCTGTTATCCAGACGCCGCTCGATTGGTAGAATCCATGAATCAAGAGGGCGTTCAGCAATTGGATTACATTTTTAGCGGGTTGCCCTTCTTCAACTTTGAGCCTGAATTAAGAAATACGTTGGTAGAGCAGATCCATAAGGCACTCAAACCCGGAGGATTATTCATCGCCTTTCAATATTCACTTCAAATGAAAAAATTATTATCCGAACACTTTATCATCGAAAAAATAGGATTAGTGCCTTTGAATATCCCGCCTGCGTTCGTTTATGTCTGTCGCAAAAAGGAAACAATTTAAACATTCCTGACTATCGTTTACACTGATGTTATCTTATTTATAAGAATTATAAATTTAATTTAAAACAGGTCATAAAAGGAGTGATGAATCATGAGTACCATTCTTGTTGTTGATGATGAACCCGATATCCGTGATGTCATTCATGTTTATTTACGTAACGAAGGATATCAGGTCATTGAAGCAGCCAATGGTGAGGAAGCGCTAAATGTTATCAATACAACATCGGTCCAACTCGTCATATTGGATGTCATGATGCCCATTATGGACGGAATCAAAGCCTGCTTCAAAATAAGAGAAGTATCAACCACTCCGATCATTATGTTATCCGCCAAGGAAGAAGACATTGATAAAATTACAGGCCTGACTACCGGGGCCGACGATTACATGGTCAAACCCTTTAATCCGCTAGAATTACTGGCTCGCGTTAAGGCTCAGCTCCGACGTCAAACATTGATTGGGAAACCGGAATCGAGTTCACTGATCCTCATTAAGGACCTTGTCATTGATACAAGCAAACATTCAGTAAAGTTAAATGAGAATGGCATTTCACTAACCCCTCTGGAGTTCTCCATTCTGGTGTTACTTGCGAGTCATCCCGGACAAGTATTTAGCTCGGAGAAGATTTACGAGACTGTATGGAAAGAACCTTATGGCTATTCCGATAATACGGTGATGGTCCATATTCGTAATCTGCGAGAAAAGCTGGAAGTGAATCCAAGAGAACCTCAGTATATTAAAACGGTGTGGGGAGTGGGATATAAAATTGATTAAACGATTACCACAGTTTAAAAAAAAGATACAGATTAACATCCTATATCAAATGTTGATCAGTTTATTGATTTCGTTTGTTGGCTCTGTGGGTGTAAATAATATGTTGATCATAGCTGCCGCAAAAATTAGTGAAAGATTTAATTGGCCTTCGCTTCTCTACATCTTTCCTTACGTTCTAACACCAATCTTCATCGTAATTTTCACGTTAATATTTTTGTTTTCCACACGAAAAATTGTGAGAGATCTCATTACATTAGAGCAAGGGCTTCAATTCATTTCAGAAGGCAATCTGGACTACCGGGTGCCCGTTAATCGACAGGATGAACTGGGGCGAGTTGCTTCCAACATTAATCACATGACTGAACAGTTGCAGCTGCAGATCATCAAGGAACGCGAGCTGGAGAAATCCAAGATGGACATGATTACGGGTCTCTCTCATGACCTGCGCACACCGCTTACCAGCATAATTGGCTATATTGAGCTACTAAGAACAGAATCCTTTCAAAACAAAGCAGAGTATGACCGCTTCATTCAAAACACCTATAACAAAGCAACGCATCTAAAGAAGCTGCTCGATGATTTATTTGAATACACACGTCTAACCTCTGTAGCTACCCAATTGGATTTGAAAAAGGTTGACCTGTATCAGCTATTAGATCAGTTGTTGTTTGAATTTGAACCTTTAGCTCAGGAGAATGGTATTCATATCGAGAAAGAGATCGGTAACGCCCCCATTATGGCCCACGTGGATAGTGATAAGATTGCTCGGGCTATCGATAATCTTCTCATGAACGCTCTGAAGTATTCCTTTAAGCCAGGTGTGATTCACATTCGAATGAGTATGCACCATGAGCACATTACCATTCAAGTCGAAAATAAAAGTGCGCCGCTCACAACGGAGCAAAAAGACAAACTGTTTGATCGTTTTTATAAGGTGGATTATTCAAGAAGCAGTGAAGGCATTCAAGCGGGGTCAGGTTTAGGTCTTTCGATAGCAAAAAATATTGCAGAGCTACATCAAGGTACCTTGATGCTTCAACATATGCATAACGTATTTACATTCGAGTTAAACTTGCCTTCCAACATCAAGTGAACCATCAATGAATTCAACCATGGAGGATACCGTGATGAAAACATCCGAACCACTTCTTTTCCTGCAAGGATTTCTGAGGAACCCCAAACGAGTAGGCAGTCTCCTGCCCAGTTCCAAATTTCTATCCCGTAAAATCGTCCAGTCTGTACGATGGAATGAGGTCAGAACCATTGCTGAGCTGGGGCCAGGAACAGGTGCAGTCACATGTGTCATGAGAGCACATTTACCCCAATCTGCAACCGTGTTTTTATTTGAAAGAGACCCCAAAATGAGAAATAATCTAAAGAAAACTTATCCTGAATTCATGTTCCATTCGAACGCATCCTATCTATTGAAAAGGATCAATCAAGAACATATTCATCAGTTGGATAGCATCATTTGCGGACTGCCCTTTTTTAATTTTTCCAGAGAAATGAGACAAAACATCCTGTCACAGATTCATACAGCGCTGCGACATGGAGGCACATTAGTTTTGTACCAGTACTCACTTCATATGAAGAAACAATTAGCTGAGTTATTTGAGATTGAGAAAATTCAATTTGAACCCTTCAGCTTCCCTCCCGTTTTTGTGTATGTTTGTCGTAAAAAACAAGATGAAGGAGACAGTGAAACGAGCGAATTGGGCAAGATCTGATTTATCCTATTTAAATGTTCAATGTCCTGTCTTGTCCTGTGAGGATCTAATCATGCGGGTCATCATCTTACGCGGCAACAACCGCGGCATAAACGCGATGAATCGATTTCTAGCACCAGGCATAATTAACGTCTTGCCACGTAAAAAGCCTCGATACCCTTCTTCGGCCACCTGCCCGGCTTCCATGATCGGGCCCTGCAACATCTTCGAGACCCCCATACCCGAGCGATCAACAAATCCGGTAGAGGTCAGGCCTGGGCACAGTGCTGTCACCGTAACGCCAGTTCCGCTTACTTCATTCTCCAAAGCCTCGGTGAATGATAGCACGTATGCCTTTGTTGCATAATATACCGACATCATCGGTCCAGGGAAAAAACCTACCAACGAAGCCACATTCATCACGCCTCCGTGCCCACGTTGGATCATATCCGGCAAGAATAGCTTTGTCATGATGGTTAAAGCCTTGATATTCACGTCAATCATATTAACTTCTTGTTCCAGATCCGTTTCCATAAACGTCCCGAACAGACCGAAGCCTGCATTGTTGACAAGATAATCAACAACAATGCCCTTTTCCTTCAGCTCATGATAAATCTCCTGTGGTACCCCAGGTGCCGCTACATCTTTGGCAATAACCGTTGCCTGAATACCATACTTTTTCTGATACTCCTGAGCTAGATCCTGTATTTTCCCCTTGCTTCGTGCTACCAGCACAATATGATGTCCGCCTTTGGCAAATCGATCTGCTAACTCTTTACCGATACCACCCGAGACCCCTGTAATTAGAACTGTCTTCCTCATGTCATTACCTGCCTCTCTTTTCTATAACCTATGTTTCATCTGGAACAACTTTATTAGAATGAACATTCTTTTAAAGTAAAAAAATAGACTACCTTCGTATGAAATCCATGGATAGTGTCGCTATACGAAGAAGTTTTTCCTTGGTCGTCGAAGTCTTTGCCATCACCCTTAGCCCAACGCCTACATTATGCACATATTCCGCCAATACCTCGGCGTTGTACTCCGTTGTGAATTCACCTTCTTGCTGGCCCCACATAATAATGTCCTTGATTAGTTTCTCCGTATTTGCAAACATCTCCGTTGATCGGTTGTTCATGTCGTCATCGCGTGCCGCCAATTCTACCGTCGAATTGACGATGAAGCAGCCTGATGCTGGAGGTCCCTCTCCATGAATTAAAGAAAGAAATGTAAACTGAAGTGCTTCAGTTGCCGTTTTAGAATGCTTTACGCCTGCTGCAAGGGCGGAGCTGATTTTGTGATCATACAGATCTACTGTCTTTAGAAACAAGGTATGTTTATCGCCAAATGTGTCATACAAGCTTTTACGATGAATTCCCATATGATTAACCAGATCCGTCATAGACGTCTTCTCATAACCTTGTTTCCAAAATAGTCTCATCGCTTTATCCAGAACAACAGACTCTTCGAACTCTTTGCTTCTCGCCATTGGCTTCCCTCCTGTTCAGAAGACGAACATTGAATAGCATGAGCATCATCTTAACGAGCCTTTAAAAGGTAACAATGACTTTGCCCTGGGAGTGACCCTTTGATACTTTGATCAATGCCTTTTCAATGTCTTCAAACGTATACGTAGAATCGATCGAAGGTTTAATGTCTTCTTTTTCTACAAGAGCTGTGATTTCTTGCAATTGAATCCCACTGGAGTGCACAAATAAAAAACGATATTCATTTTGGTTCTTACGCGCTAACGAATCCAGGCGTGCACCTACAAGACCAAACAATGCTCTTTTCCACAACGGGAATTGACTGTCCACTGCAAAGCGATAATTGGGTCCTGCCTTCAAAGATACTAATTTCCCCTGTGGTTTCAAAATGCTCAGTTCAGCTTTGATCTCGTCCACACCCAAAGTGTCAATGACATAATCGATATCGGACAGGATGTCAGCATAATGTTGGGTTTTATAATCAATGAATTGATCTGCTCCAATAGATAGTGCACGTGCTCTGCCTCTTTCGCTTCCACTTGTAATCACTGTTAGCCCCATGGACTTGGCAATCGGGATAGCCATCGCACCGAAACCACCAGTTCCTCCGGGTATAAACAGTTTCTTATTCGGTTCAGCTCGAAGTACATCATGCAATGCTTGATACGCCGTCAAGGCTGTAAGAGGTACCGCAGCAGCTTCGATAAAAGACAGATTTTCAGGCATAACGGATAAAGCATCCTCATGTACAGCTGCATATTCAGCAAAAGCACCGATTTTATTCAGAGGCAATCTTGCATAGACCGAATCCCCCGCCTTAAATTTCAAAACATCATCACCGACAGCTTCAATGACACCAGATAGTTCATTCCCTAAAGTTAGAGGTAACGAATAGTCGGCAATTATCCGAACACTGCCATTCATATTCAAGATATCCAGCGGATTTACACCCGCAGCTTTTACTCTGACAAGAACCTCATGGCTATGGATCTGCGGTATCTCAACATCGTTGATTTCCACTTGGATTATTTTGGAGTATTTCTTAATCTGAGCTGCTCTCATCATTTATCCACTTCCTTTGCTTATAGACTAGGAACATGGCGCACAATGTTCAGTTGTACGCCATGCTCCATACTTTGTGCTAGTGTAGCCCCTCTTGTGACTTTAATTCTTCCAACGTAGGATAATCTGTGTAGCCCTTACTTCCCAATCCAAAGAATGTTGTCGGATCTGCTTCATTCAGTGGCGCACCTTGTTGAAGTCGTTCCACCAAATCTGGATTAGCTAAAGACCATACACCTACAGGTACCACATCAGCGAGACCACGATCTAAATCGACACTGAGATCCTCCAAAGTTCTTCCGGCCCGGTTAACCAATAGTGGATTTTTCCAGATCGAACGAATGTCGTGGAGTAGGTTCTCATCTCCAAGATGCATAACATGGAGGTAAGCCAAATCCAATTGAGCTAACTCTTTTACAAGGTAGCGATACAGATCAGGACCTTGTTCGCCATCTTGAATTCCACCCAGCGGTGTCCCTGGCGAGATACGGAAGCCTGTTCGTTCTGCCCCTATTTCCTCCACGATGGCTTTGGTTACTTCAATCGCAAAGCGAGTACGATTTTCAATAGATCCGCCATAATCATCTGTCCTTGTATTTGAATTCTCTCCTAAAAATTGATTGATCAAGTATCCGTTAGCCCCATGAATCTCAACGCCATCCGCCCCTGCTTCGATCGCTGCGGCGGCTGCTTTTCGGAAATCGGCGATGGTCGTTTGAATATCCTCCTGACTCAATTCCCGGGGAACGGGGATATCCTGCATTCCTGTCACCGTGAACATTTCTACGCCCGGTGCGATGGCAGACGGAGCAACAGGTTGACGATGATGCGGGGTATTGTCCGGATGTGACATGCGACCCGCATGCATTAATTGGATGTATACATATCCGCCAGCTTCATGCACGGCATCCGTTACCTTTTTCCATCCATCAATATGCTTGTCGGTATAGATACCAGGTGACCATAAGTAACCCTGTCCATCATCAGATGGTTGTGTACCCTCCGTAATCAGGAGTCCTATGGTCGCACGTTGAGCATAATAAAGTGCAGCCAACTCTCCAGGTGTACCATCTTCTTGCGCCCGACTGCGTGTCATGGGTGCCATCGCTAGTCGATGAGGCAATTCCATGTTGCCAATCTTTGTTTTACTCCATATCTTTTCCAATGGGATGTACTCCTCTTCTTATTTGAAATTTGGTAAAAAGATGTATTCGTGGATGCTTCTGAATTAACCTAGTTCTGAAATCACCGGGTAGATTGCACCTGTCAGTTGGAAATCATAGTTCTGGTCTACAATCCCTACAACCACATCGTTGCGATCATACAGATCTAGCATGAAGCCCGCCATTTCTTTAGCTGTATGGTATTTGGACATATTGGTTTTGTAATCAAATCCTTCAGCATCGATTGATTTCTGTACAAACTCTGTTTCCGTGATCGCTGGTGCAAGCACCTTCGCTTTCAGTTTTGCACCTTTCAGTTCCAGTTCTTTGGCAAGTCCTTCGGTGAAGGCACTAACGTAGTATTTTGATGCTGAATAAGCAACACTGCCTACAGCAATGGCATATCCAAGTGCGGAGGAGACGTTAATCAATTGAGTACCCTCGACATTCGCATAATCTCGCACATACAGTGTAGATAGAACGGTCAAGGATTCAATGTTTACACGCAGCATCGTCTCCACTTTATCCAAATTCTGATCAGCAATGAATGAGCTTTCTCCAAGTCCTGCATTGTTGATCCAAGTCTCAATTTCATATTCCTTCAAATCGTTATATAGCGTGTACGCCTCTGCGGTAACAGACAGGTCGCTTGTATGAACGATAACATTTACTTTAGGGTCGATACCCTGAATAGTCGATTTAAGCTCTTCCAACTTATCCAATCTTCTAGCTACCAAAATCAAGTTTTTGCCACGTGCTGCAAATGCCAATGCCGTTTCATAGCCAATTCCCGAACTTGCTCCTGTAATCACTGTGTATTTCATCATATTCTCTCCCTCATATTCTTTAGATTAGTGTAATTCCAGTTTTGAGAATGATCGTTCTATATTGTGCAGAAAAAAACAGTTAGATCTAACTTGCTGTTAGCATATCATTTCTAGAACGAACAGTAAAGAATTAATTTTATATAGATAAGATACTTGGAACAAACTTAAATAAGAATAGAAAAAGACTGGAAATTGGATTGCATCAATCTTCAATCCGTATCCAGCCTTTTGTACGTTTAGTTCAGCAAGATTATTTGTTTTACTACCTACACCATCCGCTGTCTCATCGCCTCAAACAACAGAATCGTTGCCGCCATAGCCGCATTAAGCGACTCAGCCTGTCCCTGCATCGGGATCGTAATCGCATCATCCACCAAACGTGCCGTAGCATCCGAGATACCTTTGCCTTCGTTGCCAATCACAAGCCATACCGACTGCGTAAAGTCATAACTGTAGCATGAATGCTCTGCCTGCAAAGAAGTACTTACCAGCTTCACACCCGCAGCCTTCGCTTCGGGAAGCAAAGATTCCAACTGGCCCTCCACGATGGGCAAATGAAACAATGACCCCATCGTCGAACGAATCGTCTTCGGGTTATACACATCAGCACAGCCCGCACCAAGTACGACCCCCGCCGCTCCAGCTGCATCTGCACTACGGATGATCGTCCCCACATTTCCTGGGTCCTGCACTCCATCCAACACCACGACAAGCCCGCGCGCTCCGCCAATGAGGCTTTCTAGTGGCTCACTGCCTTTACGCACAATTGCAAATACAGGCTGCGGTGTCATCGTATCCGTACATTTGGCGATAACCGCAGGAGATACACTGACCCACTCCACACGCTGTAGCGGGTTCTCAAGCCCGGCCAGTTCGCTAGGTACGCCTTGCTCTCCGTCGTACACAATACACTCCAGATCTGCTCCGGCGCGCAATGCTTCCTGTACCAGATGAATACCCTCAATGATATATTTATGTTGACGGGTACGATGCTTTTTCTCCAGCAGCTGTGCCCATTCTTTTACACGTGTATTTTGCGGTGATACAATATCCATCTTTCCATCCTTCCCATCTGCATCCATCACTTCGGATATGCAAGCTCCATTTTCGTCAAATGATCCTTGTGACCCACAATGACCAGCACATCACCAGCTTCAATCCGGTCCTCCGCGTACGGCGAGATGTTCATCGAGTTCCCACTACGAATCGCCATGACGTTGCATCCAAAACGTGCACGGATGTTTAATTCCATCAGGTTTTTACCGATCATTTGCTCGGAAGCTCTCATCTCCAGAATGCTGTAATCCTCAGATAACTCAATGTAATCCAGTATGTTAGGCGAGGTCAGATGATGGGCTACGCGTAATCCCATATCCCGCTCAGGATAGATCACCTTGTCTGCTCCAATCTTCTGCAGCACCTTACCATGAAGCTCATTTTGAGCTTTTACGATTAGCACCGGTACACCCATATCTTTCAATATCAAGGTTGTCAGAATACTCGCCTGTATATCTTCACCAATTGCCACAACGACAACATCGAAATTTCGTATGCCCAGCGCACGCAGCGCTTCTTCATCTGTTGAATCTGCCGATACCGCATGAGTCACCACATTGGACATTTCCTGTGTCCGCTGCTCGTCCGCATCAATTGCCAGCACGTCGAATCCCATACCGCTCAGTGCATTGGCAACACTTGATCCGAACCGTCCCATGCCAATTACGGCATACTGTTTCTTGGCCATTAGGGTCTTAACCTCCCGCTGCACTTCAGCATGACGCATCATTACGGATACCCATGCTAACGTAAATAATCCTTCGTAGTATACCACAAAGCCCGATAAACTTGAATGCGCTCGCGCTTCCCAGGGAACAGTATAAGAGCAGCCGAATATACGAGGAGGGAATTGCGATGCCCATTACATTAAGCCTGCGTGAAGCGATTGTTCATAAAGTTCATGACAAGAGTGATGATCAGCTCCGGGAGATGATTGAAGGTTCAGTAGATGGACCGGAAGCTGCTTTACCTGGACTTGGCGCCATTTTCGAGATGATCTGGAAGAACACAGAACCTGCCAAGCAGGAAGAACTCATTCAAATCGCGCAGGAGCATCTGCACACCATTCCCGTTCAACCGCTTCGCTAATCGAAGCATTGAAGGGCAAGGTAACCATCACACCGTTTGTTCTGTCTGCAAAAGAAAGCTTTCCCTTATTCGGCTGGATCATACCCGCCTCCAAGTAAGGTGTATAGCAAGAGATCCCTCCGCCAATCGGCGGAGGGATCTTATTTTGTTCAAGCTTTACCTCATGATAGCAGCTTGTTACATCCAACCAACCCTTCAATGATTAGCTGGATTACGTCTGTCTGCTTGCACTTAAGGTGCAGTCTCCAAGAACTTGGCTGTAGGATTTTTATCCATAGCCGTTCTCATGGCGTACTCATTTTCGAAGAGTACTACATAATTGCCTTTTTTATCTTTCACAAGCGCAGAGTTAATCCGGAATTTGCTTGCGTCTAGATTCTCGTCCACGATCCAGCGAGCGAACTGATAAGGCATGCGCTGCAATTGCACGTCTACCCCATACTCGCCTTTCATCCGGTATTCAAATACCTCGAACTGCAGTTGACCAATTACGCCGAGAATCGTCTCGTCGAAACTTGCCGTCTGGAACACCTGAATGGTTCCTTCTTCGGTCAACTGGTCAATTCCTTTTTGGTACTGTTTATGTTTCAATGCATTTTTAACAGTAACTTTAGCGAAAATCTCTGGCGAGAACGTTGGCAACTCCTCAAAGACAACCTCGCTGCCTTGGCTCAATGAATCGCCAATCCGGAAGATACCTGGATCGAACAAACCGATAATATCGCCTGCATATGCCTCTTCGACAATATCCCGGTCTTGTGCCAGGAATTGCTGTGGCTGTGACAGCTTGATCTCTTTACCTACACGGGTATGCTTCACACTCATTCCACGTTGGAACTTGCCTGATACAATACGCAGGAACGCAATACGATCCCGATGTGCCGGGTTCATGTTCGCTTGAATCTTGAATACATACCCGCTGAATTTCTCATTCGTTGGCTGGATTTCACCTGCCGTACTGCGACGTGGTTCAGGCTTCGGTGCCAGTTCCAGGAAGTTCTCCAGGAAGGTCTGCACACCAAAATTGTTAATCGCACTACCGAAGAAAATAGGCGTCAATTCGCCGCGTTGAACTTTCTCCATATCAAAAGGATCTCCCGCAACGTCCAAAAGCTCCAGATCCTGAATTAACTGATCATGCAGATATTCTCCTGCCATCTCACGGATAATTGGATCTGTATAACCGTTTACTTTCTGAACTTTAATTATCGAGTGATCGTCCCCTTGGAACAACTCCACCTGATTTTTCATCCGGTCATATACACCGCATAGTTCGCGACCTGTACCAATAGGCCAGTTCATTGGAACTGAACGAATACCCAGTACATTTTCAAGTTCTTCCATCAGATCAAATGGGCTTTTACCCTCACGATCGAGTTTGTTGATAAACGTAAAGATTGGAATCCCACGCTTCGCACATACCTGGAACAACTTAATCGTCTGTGCCTCGACACCCTTCGCTACGTCAATCAACATGACCGCGCTGTCGGCAGCCGTCAGTGTACGATACGTATCTTCACTGAAATCCTGGTGACCTGGTGTATCCAGAATGTTAACGCGATGGTTCAGGTAATCAAATTGCATTACAGAAGAAGTAACCGAGATCCCCCGTTGTTTCTCAATTTCCATCCAGTCACTTGTTGCGTGTTTGCTGGCTTTCCGAGCTTTTACCGTTCCCGCAAGGCGAATCGCGCCCCCGAACAGCAACAGTTTCTCGGTTAATGTAGTTTTACCCGCATCCGGGTGAGAGATAATGGCAAACGTCCGGCGTTTGTCCACTTCCTGTTGAAGAATATCATTTGCAGCTTTGCTCATAGGTTTAATCCCTTTCGTCCGTTCATTCACGTTAATCCGGCATGGCCGGTCCATCATTCAATCTTTATGCAATCCGGCGAGGCCGGTTGATTGTACACTGGTCATTTTGAATACGAGGTATTCATACACTAGATTAATTTTACACATTTACAATGGAGTTCATCCTCCTCAAATCTGTGCTTTCATCCATACCGTGAACTGCTTCTTAACCCAACTCTCCTATTGTACCATAATCTGTACCGAAAATAACCGATTACTACCGCAGATTCTTCTCTTTTCATTTGCAAAAAAAAGCACCCTTCAGCCATTTTCATGGCATCCAGGCACTCCTCATTTATTTCATGTTATTGTGTTTTAGAAAATTAATGCATCCAGCGCGTATTGTCCGCCACCTGTCAGGGCTAGCGCTACACCAATGACCAGGATCGCGAGATTATATTCGAATCCGTTCTGCGTGGACCAGTATCCGTTTGCACCATGGACTTTCACAATCGCAATGACCATTGTCAATGCAATCAGAATACCACCTACTGGTGTGAGCAGACCCAGAGCCAGCAGCAATCCGCCACCGAATTCCGCGAGACCAGCCAGTAAAGCCACCAATGCACCTGGCTTCATGCCCATCGACTCAAACCAGCCGCCTGTACCCTTGATTCCGTAACCTCCGAACCAACCAAACAGCTTTTGAGCCCCGTGCGCCATAAACGACAATCCAATCACCAAACGAATCAACAACAACCCTACATCCAACATCATTTTCTTTTTCCTCCATTCAATATATACAAAATAGTATTCTCAGATTAAAGATATTATGCACATTTTTTTCATGATTCTCTGTGACGCAAACCCCTTCAACTGGTTTACATTTTATCTCATGAATGATCACTTATCCGAAACGTTTACCCGGATGAAGTTTGTCATTTGCGTAACTCTTTAACTCATGTGTTGAGTATAAGTTACATACTTACTTTTTGTCAACAACTTAATTTAAATTACTTATTTCCTTATGATGGATACCTCCTTTTTCTCCGCTAAAAAGCCTGAGTACACCGCAAAATTTGCGATGTCCCAGGCTCAGTCATGTTGTGTATGTTGTTAATGCCCTTACCCTAACCGTTTACTTGCCAGATCACGCTGTCCTCGTCCTGACCATTCACCGGCCACCAGTGGAATCCGTCCTGCTCCAGCAGCTTATCTGTCGCTTCTGGTCCCCAAGTTCCAGCAGGATACGTATGAAGCTCTCCCTGATTCTGTCCCCAGGCTGCTGCGATCCGATCCACAAAAGACCAGGCTGTTGCCACTTCATCCCAACGGGTAAAGTACGTAGAATCCCCTTCTGCTGCATCGTGCAGCAGACGTTCATACGCTTCAGGCGAGTTGATTCCAATCATGCAGCTCTGACAGAAATCCATCGCGAGCGGCTGAATCTCGGAATCCGAGCCTGGTTTCTTGGCATTGATTTTGATATATATGCCTTCCATTGGGTTCACCCGAATGACCAGCAGATTCGGTTCCAATTTATACTTTTTCCCAAGGTACACGTTGTTCGGCATCGACTTGAATTCCACTACGATCTCGGTCGTTTTCACCGGAAGACGCTTGCCTGTCCGAATGTAGAATGGAACACCCGCCCAGCGGAAATTATCCACGAATACACGTGCTGCAAAATAAGTCTCCGTATTCGACTGCGGATCAACCTTGTCTTCCTGGCGATAGCCCGGAAGCTGCTTGCCACGGTACTCCCCTTCGGAATACTGTCCACGCACAACGTTGTTGCCCACTTCCTCATCCGAAGTAAAGGCCCGCAATGAGCGCAATACCTTCACCTTCTCATCCCGAATGTCTTCCGGGAATAGGCGACTCGGCGGTTCCATCGCAATCATCGTTAACATCTGAAGCATATGATTCTGCCCCATATCACGCAGTGCCCCAGAGTGATCATAATAACCGCCACGTTCTTCCACGCCTACTGTCTCACCCAGCGTAATCTGAACGTTGGCAATATGTTTGTTATTCCAGAGCGGTTCAAAAAAAGCATTCCCGAACCGAATGACTTCGATATTTTGCACCATTTCCTTGCCCAGATAATGATCAATCCGATAGATTTCCTCTTCACGGAATACCTCACGAATCTGCTCATTCAGGTGTTCCGCCGATTGCAGATCATAACCAAATGGTTTCTCGATCACCAAACGGTTCCAACCCCGACTTTCCAACATACCGCCGTCCCGTAGACTGTACGAGACACTGCCAAACAGCTCAGGTGCCAGTGCCAGATAGAACAGTCGGTTCCCCGGCGTGTTAAACTTTGATTCCAGATGCTCCGTCTGCGCACGCAGCTCTTTGAATCCGTCCACATTATTGATATCCAGTGCTTTGTATTCAAAATGATCGACAAAAGCGTTCCACTCATCAGGTTCCCCCGCTGGATAGCGGCAGAACTCTTTAATGGATTCATAGATGTCTTCCCGGAATTCTTCTGGGGACCTCGGACGACGTGCTACGCCAATAACCGCAAAGTCTTCGGCAAGCTTGCCTTCACGGTAAAGACTGTAGATAGCCGGAAACAGCTTCCGGCGGGCCAAATCACCCGTTGCTCCAAAAATGAAAAATACTGCGCCTGGTGTCTGTACTTCATCTTGCGATTGTTTTTCAACCATGGGCTCCTCTTTCTTCCGGGAAGATAACCTTCATGCTCTCCCCGAGCTATGTAATGGTGTTATATATGCACGACATACAACCGTCAATTACCAGCAAGTTCCTTCTTGGATGTGATGCCATTTTAGCATATCAACTGAACGGATGCACTATTTCAAACTCATTTTTCTGATAAAGATTCTCACTAGCCGCTCCAAATTTATAAAAAATTCATCCTTAATATTCAATCGTAATCACCGGAAACCCCACTGTAATTCGATTGTCCATCTCGTCACCAACCTGGTGAACTGCGAGTTGCATATTCAACATATGCGAGCCACTTTTAATTGACAAAGGCAGCTCAGCCGCCTCATAAGATACACTTGCGCTGGCTACATCCGTATAACGTTCAACGGAGACGAGATCCACATTTTGAGACAGGCCTTTCTCGATCAGTGCCAACTGTTGACTCGCATCACGTTTAATAGCAGTAGCTGCTGTACCTTGCACAGACATATTCCAGCTTGCCTTCATCCCTGAGTCTACAAGCAGTTGACCGATCTGTTCATGTGCTGTCATTAATGTCTTCCGCTCCGTGTGTGCATCCGCTGAAAGTTGTACGATGGCGTAGTAGCCGTTGTCTCCTGTCTCGACGACATTGACCAACAGACCTACTTCTCCAAGAGCCTCATTGACAACCACCTCACTGCGATACACATTATGGCCCGTCTGGCGTACCCGTACTGGTTGTTCCAGCCCCAAGTGACTAGCCAGTAATGCGGCCTGCGCTTGTGCATCTCCCCGGCCTTCTCCTTGCCATTTAACAACTAGACGATCCACATTATCAATCACGCTGTCAGCCGTATAGATTAACTGTTCCAGTTGGGCTGCTTGGGGTTCGTTCTTCTCTGCGTATACCTGTGTCACACCGATAAGAATAATGATAGCCATTGCCAATATACCTGCTGTCATCCAACGATTTAACATTTGAATCCCCCGTTCATTCTTGCATTCTATGAATCTATCAACAGCATGCCCCTTTCCCACATTAGCTATACTTCTTCCGAATACATCAAAAAAAGCTCCCACCAGCCACTTGCATGGCAGATCGGAGCTTTCCATTCATCCTTTTCTATCTAAATTGAACTCATCAATATTTACACTAGCCACTCCGATGACAGAACAACCTTCCGATCGCTGTTATCCCCAGATTTTTTTTGATTCTTTTCATAAAGGGCAAATCTGGGGATAAAGGCGAGGTGTATGCTTCCGAAGTAGCTTTCTTTCAGAAAGCTTTTAGCTTCGCTTCTTCAGGTTCTTTCTGTCCTCTCCGTTTTGTGTAAATTTTTAGTTAAATTTATATAAATCATCTTTTATCTATAAATTCCGCACATAAAAGTACGGTTCTTTTGCTTGATTATGATACATAATAATTTTGCCTACTCTGCAAGTCCGTTTTTATATGCATAGATCGCGGCCTGTGTACGGTCGTCTACGCCCAATTTGGCCAGTAAATTAGTGACATGGAACTTGACTGTCTTAATGCCGATAATCAGATCATCAGCGATGTCCTGATTCGATTTGCCTTTAGCCAGCAACCGGAGCACATCCATTTCACGGTCGGTCAATTCATCATGCAAAGGAGCTGCTGCCTGTGGCTGTCGGAATCGATTCATCATTTTGGAAGCCACCTGTGACTCCAGAACGGATTGTCCGCGAGCTGCTGCGCGAATCGCATCTGCCACTTCATTGGCTCTTGATGTTTTTAACAGATAACTGAATGCGCCTGCTTCAATGACAGGGTACATTTTTTCATCATCCAGGTAACTGGTCAATACGATGACTTTGCACTCCGGATACATTTTAAGAACCTGACGGGTAGCCTCGATGCCATCCATGCCTTCCATCACCAGGTCCATCAGAACAACATCAGGCTTATACTCCTGTGCAAGCCGAATACCTTCCTCTCCACTACCTGCTTCACCAACAACTTCAATTCCATCTTCGGTATCCAGTACCGCTGCAAGACCAATACGTACCATCTCATGATCATCCACGAGCAATACTTTGATCGACGTTTCCGTCTCCGTTTCGACTTCCGGTTCCATTGACATGTTCTTCCTCGCTTTCATCGTTCATCAAAGGTATCGTAATCTCAATCCGCGTTCCCTTACCAGGCGCTGTTACAAATTGTATGGCTCCACCAATCTCCGTAACACGTTCACGCATGTTAGCCAGACCGTAGGAAGCTTGTTTATTCTCATCCAGATCGAAGCCTTGCCCATCATCACGAATCAGTACCCGAATCGCATCTGTGCGGCGCTGGAGCCGTATCTCCATTTTCTCCGCTTTTGCATGCCTTAACGTATTGGACATAGCCTCCTGAACGATGCGGAACAGATGATTCTCGATGCCTTTGATCAGATCGATGTCTTCATCTATTTCGAGCACAATATCCATGGGTACTTTCGTTTTCAGTTCCATCACCAGATCACGCAGACCTTGTTCGAGTTGTTTGCCCTCCAGATAGACTGGCCGCAGATGTAACAGTAATGCACGCATCTCGGACTGAGCTACCGAAGCCATCTCCTCAATCAAAGCCACCTGCCGCTGAGCACGTTCAAAATCCTTCTCCATCTTCCGTCCGACGGCCGTTGCTGTCATGGATATCGCGAACAATTGCTGCGATACCGCATCATGCAGTTCCCGTGCCAGCCGCTGCCGCTCTTCCACAATAGCCGTAATTCTGGCTTGTTCAGCAAGCTGTGCATTATGAGTAGACAATCGCTGGAGCGAAGATACCTGATCTTCCCACTTTTTGCCGATTCGTCCGAGTTGCTCACTTAAACGGCCCACATCATCATCGCCCAGATCAGGTACAGTGCGTGATAGAGAGCCCTTCTCCCACAGTAGAAGTGTTTCCCGCAGCAGTTCAAGCCGACGTTTAACCCGATAACTCTGATAGAACCCAAAGACCGCTCCGGTCCCAATCAGAAGCAGCAATAAGGCAAGACCCGATTGAATCAGATGACGCCAGCCTGCAAACGGAGCAAGATAACCATATGTATACAATACATACAAAATAACAGCAAGGACAATGAAAACCAGGAGGATCCCCTCACCCATACTTCGGGTTACCATGTCGGTATGTCGTTTTGTCTTCATCGGGGTCTCCTCCTTCTCTTCATCTATTTTACTACGGATTACTTATGCTTAGGTCGCCAACAATATAAGAAATGACAAATTTTGCTTTATGTTCACTGGATTCATATCCAGGAGTTCTCCATACTAATTTGTTCATCATGCCGCTATCTTGTTCACCAAGAAGATTAATCCGGCCGAAAAGAACCGATGCTTCAATCTCCACACCATAATCTTCAGGCAGCGTAAGGCGAACATTCCCCATAACGCCTTGCAGCAGCACAATCGTTTGTTTCTCCTCCGGAATCGAAAGAGACAGATCGGCATTAACCTCGCCCATGGCATGCCACAGACTCATACTCCGTAACGTCCAGGATGATTGATCCCAGTAGTATCGAGCCATGAAATTCTGTTTCTTCATAACGCCTTCGTCCAGATGTATCTTTTTGTTTTTCGAATAAAAATAAGCTAAAGAAGCCAGTACAATCAAAAATACAATCATTAAATTATCCAGCAATAACAGTGCCGCCCCAATGCCAAGATACCGATAACCTTTCCGAGTATCTCCTTTGCGGACCTGAAGCATTCCAACCGTTAACAGAATCAGTGCGGCAGCGGTCAGCAAGTTAATATTCTGATTCAATAACATCATTGTACCAATAATAATAATGACAACTGCAAGCCATTTACTCTTTTTATTCATCCCCGCCGCACCTCCTCTGTAAGTTAATCTCTCTTTATTCAACGGAAAAGCCATACCAGGCAATGAAGTCCTGTATGGCTTAACTTTTGTTCTACCAACCGTACATTATACACGATTTATAGAATATCATATTGTCCACTAAGCGAACAGTTATTCTTTTGAAGTTCCGTTCGCTTCATTCTTGGAACCACTGCCCATTTTGTTTTTGAGGGCTTGTAATTGCTGGTCCACTTTGAATTGTTTTTCCACATCTACAGGGTTCGTGTACGTGGATGATGTGTTGCGATAAGGTGCACGAGCTACGTCCGCTTCAGCTTCCAGTTGCATGATTTTCTCTTCCATGCGGTGGAATCCTAGTGATGCGCCACCACTTTCGATCGAATGCAGGCTGTTAATGGATGACATTTGTTTTTTGGCTTTTGCCATTTGTGCACGGGATACAAGTTCATTACGTTTGTTACGCATTTTGTAGAACTCATCTTTCATATCATGTAACTGTTGCAACAGGTCTTTTGCTTGTGCTTCGGACTGTGCATGCAGTTCGCTGTACTCCGTAATTTTTTGATCAAAGTAGATTTTCTCTTCCAGCAATTTGCGTGCTACTTCTTCCTGACCGTTGGCCAGAGCAGCTTCTGCTTGGGACTCACGTTGTACCGAAGTACGCTCTGCTTCATCCAGACGTTGTTTCATGCGACGCTCATTCGCCATTTGTTTGGCAACTGTTACCTCTGCCTCATGAATCTCAGCCTCCATATCACGCAAGTACTGGTTCAACATTACAATCGGGTCCTCTACCTTATCCAACATATCATTTACCGATGCTTTCGTCATATCCTTAATCCGTTTAAATACTCCCATTTTACTTTTCTCCCTTCTCGTAACGAGATAATTTTTGGCGAAGCTCTTCAACTTCTTTTTTCAGTGCTTTTTTCTCGATATCTTTCATCATGGAATCAAGTTCACTTTCTTGCGGTGCACCTGCTCCGTAGGCGTTGTTGTTATAAGAACGCGGACCAGATTGAGGTCTGTTGTTGTATCCAGGGCCGGGACCGAAGTTACCAGGACCTTGTTGGTTGTGATTATTTTGAAAAGGACCTCTTGGCGGCTGATGATCATAGTTGTTGTATCCTCCGCCTGGACCAGGGCCCGGGCCGTAACCATATGGATCATAAGGCGGATACGGTTCTTTTGGTACCACCAGTGCTGCAATAAAGTATATTAACAACGACGTGCCGCCAGTTACGAAGATACTGATGACGAAGATGATACGCAGCAGGGTGGAATCCATTCCGATGCTTTCTGAAATTCCGCCGATCAAGCCGGTTAACATCCGGTCACGCGTTGAGCGGTATAATTTGCTCATGTTCTTGCTCCTTTCGTTTACTTGTATCCTCTTACGTTGGAATCATAAGCATATGGATCAACGTGGTTGGATTCCTTTGGTACCACCAATGCAGCGATGAAGTAGATCAACAATGAAGTACCTCCCGTAGCAAAAATACTGATGAAGAAGATGATACGTAGCAGCGTGGTGCTCAATCCGAGATTTTCAGAAATGCCGCCGATCAAACCTGTTAACATTCGATTACGCGCCGAGCGGTATAATTTATTCATGTGACTACTCCTTTCTGTCATTGTTCAATTTCTGTCTTAAGCGCTCCAGTTCCTTATCCAGCGCGGAGGATGACATGCTACCAGTCACTCCTGAACCATCTTGGCCCATCCGCCGGATATCCCGGAGACTTTGTGCTTCATATTCGAGATCAGAGACTTGGTCATCCAGTCGGTTAAACATACGGGGTACATTCTGACCGTTGTGATTGCCTCTCTGGTTCATCCGTTGTTGTAACTGAATCGTCTGCATACGAGCGTAGTAATATTGGCGTTTGCTGTATACATTCTGATATTCAACCTTCAGCTGGTCGATCTGTTCATCCAGCTCCTGTAATGCCGCATAACTTTGTGCATACAATTCATTGTACTGTTCCATTTTTTCCTCGTGGAGGATTTTCTCCTGCAAGGCCAGCTTAGCGAGATGCTCTTCTCCTGCTTTGAGAGCCATGGAAGCCTGTTCTTCGCGTTTGTTCACCATACCTGCTGCCTGATCGGCTTGTTGTTTCATTTGTCTGGTATGACTTGCATATTGATGACGAAGTTTCTCGGCTTCACCGATGTCTTGGCGGGTCGAGACCAGAAACTGATCAATCAGTTTGACTGGATCCTGACTTTGCTCCAAATGTTCGTTCAGATTGGCTACGGTAATATCCCGCATTCGACGAAATACACTCATTATGTTCTGTCCCTCCTTTTCATAATCGTGAAAGCTTAGTACCGGCGATGACGACCGCGGTTATTGTTTAGCATTGAGATACCAAAGATGATTAACCCGATCGCGATGATCGGTCCGATCAACCATGCCAGTTTTCCCATCAGTGAGATGATACCGATGATGAGAACAATCCAGCCGAGCATCACATTTCCTCGTTTGACTCCGTAGTATCCCAGTGCAATCATCAGGACCGGAATCAGATAACCCATTAAGTGTCCAAGAAGTGGAGTTAACTTTCCGAAGAGGAGTAGTGCACCCAGCGCAATCAATACAATCGCCCAGCCATTTCCCTTATTCAATCTCATAATTGTTGTTCACCGCCCTTTCCATTCGTTCGTTTTAATGTGTTGAGTCATTGGTTCGTTTGTTTCTTGTTTTTTGTTTCCGTGTTTCTTGTTTAACCTTATGTCCTTATTCTAGGGGAATTCGAGACTTTTCAAAACAGACCGTGGACGGTTTTTCATCCTAGACTCAGGTCGGGGATCTAGTTGGACCTTTGACTGTCCCTATCTAAGACCAACGTTCCACCCATGCTGAATAGTACTCAGGATCCTCCTATACTCCCGTATTCAGGCTACCCTTCACCCGATATTCAACCTGTGCAGAGAATGATGTCCATGTTTCTATTTACGTTCCCACTGCAATTTCGTTTCTCATGATTCCGTTTAGAAGAGTCGGACCAAGCCGTTCCTATAGCCTTTTCAGCAAGATCATCCATCAGCAATCCCTTATCTCTGTTTCTATGCCCTCTTACGAAATTACTTTTTTATCCAAATAAACAAATTTTAGATTGTTCTATATGTAAGCGTTTACTAAAATAGGAAGTGTTACTACTACTAATGTCAGGAGTGGAACTGAAACTGTGCGACCAATCAGCTATCTCCACAAAATGATTATCTTCGGAATCCTGTTAAGCACCCTGCCCATTTTGTTTACAGGAATTGCTGCATTTATCTATTCATCGAACCAAACTGAATTGCATCGGACGCAGGCCAACAGACAGTTGCTGGAACAAATGCAATCCAACGTAAAGCACAAACTCGCTACAGTCAGTTATATGCTTGATCAGGCCGTTCGCTCTCCAGTAACCTTCAGGTCTCTGTCTGCTTCTTCTTCACTACAAGGGAAAGGACCTTTACTTGCCGACAAGCTGCAGAGCGAGTTTCAACATATGAGGTCATGGGAACCTATGCTGGACATTAGCCTAGTGAACCAATCTCAGAATTGGCTTATTGATCATGCCGGATTATATCGTAATACGGATTTTCCACTCGCTCTTCCCATGAAGGAATTGATATCGGATACGCTAACTTCCGGATGGCAGCTCTCCCCTTCATCGGTGTTCAGTAATGATGAGCGTTCACCCGGTACAGGCTGTATTTATCATATTGCCCTTGCTAGAACTATTCCGAATCTGAATACGTCTTCCGATGCAGCCCTGATTGCGGGGATTCCCGCATGCTCTTTGCAAAATACACTAGGAGAAGCCTCCGTAGGCAATGCTGCCTCAGGACTGATCATTTTGAATCGGGAACAACGTATCTTGGTCCATCCCGATCCTGTATACATTGGACAACCGTTGTCTGCCATTGGATTACAGGATCGGGATACGAAAGCCAACATAACCAAACTATCACCCATTACATTTTCAACAGGCTTTGAACAACGAGAAGTTAAGATCGCCGATACACCTTATTCCCTGACGTATAGCCCTTCCACCTTAAAAGGATGGACTTATGTTCTAATCTCACCCACCAATATTCTGACACAAGAATATATCGATATCGGATTACACACCATGTATATCAGTCTCTTCCTGCTTTTACTTTCATTATTGCTTGCCTGGCTCGGCTCCATACGAATGCTTGTCCCGATTCGTAAACTTTTAACCCAACTTGGTGACAACATGCTGTCCAAAGACGGAGGCACTTTCGCTCTGCAATCAACTGAGTTGTCTGATGAGTTCGAACAGATTAGAGCAGGTGTGTCACAATTATCTGCATCTCGCTCCCAACTGGAGAACACACTCAATAGGCATCTTTTGCAGATTCGCACTCATCTTATGATGAATCTGTTTCAGGGTAAAATCTCTGTTCATACTCTTCATGACACCCTGAATGAATATGGCTTCCCACGTCAGCTTCGGGAATGGCAACAAATTGCTGTTATCACATTACAGGCAGATCTCGTTAATCATACAAAATATAGTGCTAATGATCGTGACCTCTTGTTATTTGCTATTCAAAATATATTAGAGGAAACGGTGGTGCATAACCAACAATTGCTTCCCATTGTTATGGAACAAACGGTAGTCACGGTGATTGGTAGCGTTGAAGAGGATCAGTTTGTTTTTTCACAGCACCTATATGTATTAACAGACAAGTTACACCAACAGATTAATAAAATTCTAGCTCTTCAAGTCAGCATAGGCTTCAGCCAGCCACATAACTCCTTATACCACATCCCTCAGGCTTATACGGAGGCTATGGAAGCATTGAAGCATCGCATGAAGCTGGGCCCAGGTATTATCTTTCAGTATGAGAACATTGATCATTATGCTCCCACTTGGTCCATGACCTACCCAGAATCATTGGAATATTCGTTGATCCAAGCTATTCAAAGTGCGGATGAAGTCCAGGCCTCTACTCTTCTGCAACAACTTCTTGAAGTGATCTTTGGTATGGAGTGTTCACCAGAAGAATATCAGGTGGCTCTTACGAGGCTGCTCACGCATATTTTGCAGATGACTCAGGAATCCGGCATACGTCTCGGGCAGATCTCACAAGGCCGTGGATCGATGTTCCATGAACTTCATGGTTTGCAGTATGCCGCTGAAGTTGAGGAATGGTTTAACTATCAAGTCATCTTGCCCGTCATCCAGGTTTTTAAAGCGAGACAGGTTGCCCAGTATCAGCATATATCAGAGAAAATGATTGCCATGATTCATCAAGATTATGATAAGGATCTGACGCTTGAGGAATGTGCCTTGAAGCTTCACTACAATGCCAACTACTTAAGTAGTGTTTTCCGTAAAGAGACAGGCTGTGCATTTAGCGAATATCTGACCAAGTACCGATTTAACATCGCTAAAAAATGGCTGGACGAAAGTGATCTAACCGTTAAAGATATCGCAGCACGACTTCGGTACAACAATCCGCAAAATTTCATTCGATCATTTCGTAAATGGGAAGGAATCACCCCCGGTCAGTACCGGGAGCGTAAGCAGAAAGCAGAGGTAGCCAATAGAAATTAGAAAAGGAGCACGATTGTAAGTCGTGCTCCTTTGGCCAGCTCGGCCCCCTCTCCATAATGGCTCCCCGAACAGGGCTCGGACCCTGTGACACTCGATTAACAGTCGATTGCTCTAACAACTGATCTATCAGGGAATATGCTTTAGATATCATTCTCTGAAAACTAGAAATGTGTTTTGTTTTTTCGTTGTCTCGAACATCTCCAAATAAACGAGGGTCTGGTTATTAGTTATTGGCTTCAAAAAAAAGAGGGAGCACATATCCTGCTCCCTTCACTTACAATTTCATTTCTATAATCTTAACTTCATATATTTCAAACGTTCATCTTTTTGCGCAGCGATGTGATGCTTCCTAGCGTCATCTTAGATGTTAAAATACGTTGTCCGTCTCGATTTCTGATCCTCAGACACGTAACAAGCCTATAAGATTTATCGCTTATCCTTAATATGAACTGTTTTCATGTTTGGCTGTTCAAGTTGGATCAGAATCTTCCCGAATCTTGCTCCACGTGAGAATGTCACCGTACTACCCTTGTATGTATCTCGGATGTACTTCTCAGCTAATCTGAGGGAATCTTCATCTGATGGTAACTCATACGTATTAAGCCATTCTGGCAGCTTTTCGATAATCTCTTCCACTGGTACTTCAAATGAGTTAACTTCTCTTGTAATGATCATTGTGTATGAATAACCTTTCAAATACAGCAACTGTTGAATATAACCCATGTCACCCGCCTTGTATGAAGCAGTTACACCCAGTACCTCCTTAATTTCATCCATTAGGGTGTGTTCCTTCTGTCCCGCCATAGTACTTATATACACATACTTCCGGGCACAGTTGATCGCCATCTCAATCGTTTCCCAATCTGACATCACCGGACACATGGAGGCAAATGCAAAGTCAAATTTCTTCTCCCAGCCTTTATCCTGAATGGAGATTTCTTCATATCGTTCTTTTACGATTTCGATATTAGATTCAAGAGCTGAAGGTATCGTCTCTTTCATCAGGGAGACAAGTAACTCAGATGGCTCAACTGCAGTCACAGTTGCTCCCTTTTCTGCAAAAGGAATGGTGAATATACCTGAAGCAGCTCCAATGTCCAAAATGGATAAACCCGCGAACTCCACACCCTGGTTCTCAATCCAGCCCATAATGCGCTCAGAACGCTGCTTACCTTCTTCAGAGAACGACTGTACATGATAATCCCTGGCCCACCGCTCAAATGCTTCTTCTGTATTAAATGGTGCGCTTTTCTTTTTATATTTTGGACTTCTCGGACGATTCTTCCATGCCTCTTCCCATACAGAAAGATTAAATAACAGATCGGTATCCGTTACATTTTTTCCAGTAGTCACTATGCTTCACTCCTCTATAATTAAAGACTTCACTTATCTACAATATACCGAATATAATCATACGTCAATCTTTATTAAAGTCCCATTTTTCTTAATGTACAAAAACCGTTTTATATAAAATAAAAATAGCCCTACACATTGCATAAGCAACATGTAGGGCTATTCAATATACCGGCGAGAGGACTCGAACCTCCACGGTTTCCCACTCGATTTTGAGTCGAGCGCGTCTGCCATTCCGCCACGCCGGCATATGCTGGAGGCGCCACCCAGATTCGAACTGGGGATAAAGCTTTTGCAGAGCTGTGCCTTACCACTTGGCTATGGCGCCATATTTTGGAGCGGACGACGGGAATCGAACCCGCGACCCTCGCCTTGGCAAGGCGATGCTCTACCGCTGAGCCACGTCCGCATAATGGCTGGGGATATAGGATTTGAACCTATGCATGACGGAGTCAAAGTCCGTTGCCTTACCGCTTGGCTAATCCCCAATAAAAAATGAAAAAACAAAGGGGCGATCGAGGGGAATTGAACCCCCGAATGCCGGATCCACAAACCGGTGCGTTAACCACTTCGCCACGATCGCCACAAAAGGTTAAATTTCTTAAAAGTTAATTGGCAGGGGCAGCAGGAATTGAACCCACACCAACGGTTTTGGAGACCGTTGTTCTACCTTTAAACTATGCCCCTAAAAACTGGTGGAGGATGATGGATTCGAACCACCGAACCCGTACGGGAGCAGATTTACAGTCTGATGCGTTTGGCCACTTCGCTAATCCTCCAGGATTACATGGTGCCGGCGAGAGGACTTGAACCCCCAACCTACTGATTACAAGTCAGTTGCTCTACCAGTTGAGCTACACCGGCATATTAAATTGTTTTGAAAATGGTGGCTCGGGACGGAATCGAACCGCCGACACGAGGATTTTCAGTCCTCTGCTCTACCGACTGAGCTACCGAGCCATAATAAAGTCTAATCTTAATTCCTTACACTTTATATAGGGCATCAGTGCCATACAGCAGATGTAGTGAACAGTTTGCCTCATGTAAAGATTAAATGGCGGAACCGACGGGATTCGAACCCGCGATCTCCTGCGTGACAGGCAGGCATGTTAGGCCAACTACACCACGGTTCCATAGTACTTTCTCAAGGAAAGTTAATTGCGGGGGCAGGATTTGAACCTGCGGCCTTCGGGTTATGAGCCCGACGAGCTACCGGGCTGCTCCACCCCGCGTCGTTATAAAAAGTTATATGGTGGAGGCTGAGGGGATCGAACCCCCGACCCTCTGCTTGTAAGGCAGATGCTCTCCCAGCTGAGCTAAGCCTCCGAACAACACATTTATGATCATATCATAATCTTGTTGTAAAAATCAACTTCTTTTTTTGAAGTTAATATGACCCGTAGGGGATTCGAACCCCTGTTACCTCCGTGAAAGGGAGGTGTCTTAACCCCTTGACCAACGGGCCTTATTATTATGGCGGAGAGAGAGGGATTCGAACCCTCGAGACGCTTGTGACGCCTACACGATTTCCAATCGTGCTCCTTCGGCCAGCTCGGACACCTCTCCATATGGCTCCCCGAACAGGGCTCGAACCTGTGACAACTCGATTAACAGTCGAGTGCTCTACCAACTGAGCTATCAGGGAATATGCTTCAGAGATCGTTCTCTGAAAACTAGATTCGAAACGAAAGATGCGAACTATCACTTGCTATTGGATAAGCCCTCGACCGATTAGTACTGGTCAGCTCCATGCATTGCTGCACTTCCACCCCCAGCCTATCTACCTCGTCGTCTTCAAGGGGTCTTACATACTGGGAAATCTCATCTTGAGGGGGGCTTCACGCTTAGATGCTTTCAGCGTTTATCCCGTCCGTACATAGCTACCCAGCGGTGCTCCTGGCGGAACAACTGGTACACCAGCGGTACGTCCATCCCGGTCCTCTCGTACTAAGGACAGCTCCTCTCAAATTTCCTACGCCCACGACAGATAGGGACCGAACTGTCTCACGACGTTCTGAACCCAGCTCGCGTACCGCTTTAATGGGCGAACAGCCCAACCCTTGGGACCTACTTCAGCCCCAGGATGCGATGAGCCGACATCGAGGTGCCAAACCTCCCCGTCGATGTGGACTCTTGGGGGAGATAAGCCTGTTATCCCCAGGGTAGCTTTTATCCGTTGAGCGATGGCCCTTCCATGCGGTACCACCGGATCACTAAGCCCGACTTTCGTCCCTGCTCGACTTGTAGGTCTCGCAGTCAAGCTCCCTTATGCCTTTGCACTCTTCGAATGATTTCCAACCATTCTGAGGGAACCTTTGGGCGCCTCCGTTACTCTTTAGGAGGCGACCGCCCCAGTCAAACTGCCCACCTGACACTGTCCCCGCACCGGATTACGGTACCAGGTTAGAACCTAGATACGATCAGGGTGGTATCCCAACGTTGCCTCCACAGAAGCTTGCGCTCCTGCTTCAAAGGCTCCCACCTATCCTGTACAGATCGTACCCAAATTCAATATCAAGCTGCAGTAAAGCTCCATGGGGTCTTTCCGTCTTGTCGCGGGTAACCTGCATCTTCACAGGTATTAAAATTTCACCGGATCTCTCGTTGAGACAGCGCCCAAGTCGTTACGCCATTCGTGCGGGTCAGAATTTACCTGACAAGGAATTTCGCTACCTTAGGACCGTTATAGTTACGGCCGCCGTTTACTGGGGCTTCGGTTCACAGCTTCGGATTGCTCCTAACCACTCCCCTTAACCTTCCAGCACCGGGCAGGCGTCAGCCCGTATACTTCGCCTTACGGCTTCGCACAGACCTGTGTTTTTGCTAAACAGTCGCTTGGGCCTTTTCACTGCGGCCCCCTCGTGCTATTCACACTACCGGGGCACCCCTTCTCCCGAAGTTACGGGGTCATTTTGCCGAGTTCCTTAACGAGAGTTCTTCCGCGCGCCTTAGAATACTCTTCTCGCCTACCTGTGTCGGTTTGCGGTACGGGCACCTTCACCTGGCTAGAGGCTTTTCTTGGCAGTGTGAGATCATGACCTTCGCTACTACAATTTTCGCTCCCCATCACAGCTCAGCCTTACAATGTGCGGATTTGCCTACACATCAGCCTTACTGCTTAGACGGACATCCATCAGTCCGCGTCACTACCCTACTGCGTCCCCCCATTGCTCATAACGGCTTACGGTGGTACAGGAATTTCGACCTGTTGTCCTTCGACTACGCCTTTCGGCCTCGCCTTAGGTCCCGACTTACCCTGAGCGGACGAGCCTTCCTCAGGAACCCTTAGGCTTTCGGCGGATCAGATTCTCACTGATCTTTTCGTTACTCATACCGGCATTCTCACTTGTATAATGTCCAGCGCTCCTTACGGTACACCTTCAACCCTTATACAACGCTCCCCTACCCCTGATGCAAAGCATCAAGCCATAGCTTCGGTGGTGTGTTTAGCCCCGTTACATTTTCGGCGCAGAGTCACTCGACCAGTGAGCTATTACGCACTCTTTCAATGGTGGCTGCTTCTAAGCCAACATCCTGGTTGTCTGTGCAACTCCACATCCTTTCCCACTTAACACACACTTGGGGACCTTAGCTGATGGTCTGGGCTGTTTCCCTTTTGACAATGGATCTTAGCACTCACTGTCTGACTCCCGGAAGTAAGTCTATGGCATTCGGAGTTTGACTGAGCTTGGTAACCCTTGCGGGCCCCGCACCCAATCAGTGCTCTACCTCCACGACTCTGTTTTCCGAGGCTAGCCCTAAAGCTATTTCGGGGAGAACCAGCTATCTCCGAGTTCGATTGGAATTTCTCCGCTACCCCCACCTCATCCCCGCACTTTTCAACGTGCGTGGGTTCGGGCCTCCAGTGCGTGTTACCGCACCTTCACCCTGGACAGGGGTAGATCACCCGGTTTCGGGTCTACGTCCACGTACTACATCGCCCTATTCAGACTCGCTTTCGCTGCGGCTCCGGCTCTTCACCTTAACCTTGCACGGGAACGTAACTCGCCGGTTCATTCTACAAAAGGCACGCCATCACCCCTAAAACGGGCTCTGACTTTTTGTAAGCACACGGTTTCAGGTTCTATTTCACTCCCCTTCCGGGGTGCTTTTCACCTTTCCCTCACGGTACTGCTTCACTATCGGTCGCTAGGAAGTATTTAGCCTTGGCAGATGGTCCTGCCGGATTCATACGGGGTTTCACGTGCCCCGCACTACTCGGGATCCGTCTCGGAGGGAACAGACTTTCAACTACAGGGCTTTTACCTTCTTTGGCGGGCCTTTCCAGACCTCTTCGCTTAACCGGTTCCTTTGTAACTCCATGTGAGACGTCCCACAACCCCAAAGAGCAAGCTCTCTGGTTTGGGCTTCTCCGCGTTCGCTCGCCGCTACTGACGGAATCACTATTGTTTTCTCTTCCTCAGGGTACTTAGATGTTTCAGTTCCCCTGGTATGCCTCTACATAACCTATGTATTCAGTTATGAGTAACTGGAAATTACCCCAGCTGGGTTTCCCCATTCGGACACCCCCGGATCAAAGCTTGCTTACAGCTCCCCGAGGCAGTTTCGTTGTTCGCCACGTCCTTCATCGGCTCCTAGCGCCTAGGCATCCTCCGTGTGCTCTTAGTAGCTTAACCAAATTGCTCCGGTTTCGATCGCTCGCTTCCCTTGTTTTGGACTACGTCCAAAGCCAAAAGTCGCTCCCACTCGATACCATCGCAAAAGCAATTATCTACCTTATAAACACTTCACTTGTTTGCACAAGATCAGCTTAAAGGAATGTTCTAATTCGCATTTACTTTCGTTTCGATATCTAGTTTTCAAAGAACAAGCTCCATGCAAAAGCAAGCTGTTTGAGAGTTTGAGCTCTCAAAACTGAGCAACGAGTGAGTTAAAAGCTTTACGAAGTAAAGCTCGCTTCGGAAGCATGCTTCCTGAAGACTTGTATTTGAATGTTTCCGTTACAGGAAACGATTCTCCATAGAAAGGAGGTGATCCAGCCGCACCTTCCGATACGGCTACCTTGTTACGACTTCACCCCAATCATCTATCCCACCTTCGGCGGCTGGCTCCTTGCGGTTACCCCACCGACTTCGGGTGTTATAAACTCTCGTGGTGTGACGGGCGGTGTGTACAAGACCCGGGAACGTATTCACCGCGGCATGCTGATCCGCGATTACTAGCAATTCCGACTTCATGCAGGCGAGTTGCAGCCTGCAATCCGAACTGAGACCGGCTTTTTAGGATTCGTTCCACCTCGCGGCTTCACAGCCCGTTGTACCGGCCATTGTAGTACGTGTGTAGCCCAGGTCATAAGGGGCATGATGATTTGACGTCATCCCCACCTTCCTCCGGTTTGTCACCGGCAGTCACCTTAGAGTGCCCATCCGAAATGCTGGCAACTAAGATCAAGGGTTGCGCTCGTTGCGGGACTTAACCCAACATCTCACGACACGAGCTGACGACAACCATGCACCACCTGTCTCCTCTGTCCCGAAGGAAAGATACATCTCTGCATCGATCAGAGGGATGTCAAGACCTGGTAAGGTTCTTCGCGTTGCTTCGAATTAAACCACATACTCCACTGCTTGTGCGGGTCCCCGTCAATTCCTTTGAGTTTCAGTCTTGCGACCGTACTCCCCAGGCGGAGTGCTTAATGTGTTAACTTCGGCACCAAGGGTATCGAAACCCCTAACACCTAGCACTCATCGTTTACGGCGTGGACTACCAGGGTATCTAATCCTGTTTGCTCCCCACGCTTTCGCGCCTCAGCGTCAGTTACAGCCCAGAGAGTCGCCTTCGCCACTGGTGTTCCTCCACATATCTACGCATTTCACCGCTACACGTGGAATTCCACTCTCCTCTTCTGCACTCAAGTCACCCAGTTTCCAGTGCGATCCGGGGTTGAGCCCCGGGATTAAACACCAGACTTAAATGACCGCCTGCGCGCGCTTTACGCCCAATAATTCCGGACAACGCTTGCCCCCTACGTATTACCGCGGCTGCTGGCACGTAGTTAGCCGGGGCTTTCTTCTCAGGTACCGTCACCTTGAGAGCAGTTACTCTCCCAAGCGTTCTTCCCTGGCAACAGAGCTTTACGATCCGAAAACCTTCATCACTCACGCGGCATTGCTCCGTCAGGCTTTCGCCCATTGCGGAAGATTCCCTACTGCTGCCTCCCGTAGGAGTCTGGGCCGTGTCTCAGTCCCAGTGTGGCCGATCACCCTCTCAGGTCGGCTACGCATCGTCGCCTTGGTGAGCCGTTACCCCACCAACTAGCTAATGCGCCGCAGGCCCATCCCCAAGTGACAGATTGCTCCGTCTTTCCAGTTCTCTTCAGGCGAAGAAAACAACTATTCGGTATTAGCTACCGTTTCCGGTAGTTGTCCCAAACTTGAGGGCAGGTTGCCTACGTGTTACTCACCCGTCCGCCGCTAACCATCAGAGAAGCAAGCTTCTCTTCAAGTCCGCTCGACTTGCATGTATTAGGCATGCCGCCAGCGTTCGTCCTGAGCCAGGATCAAACTCTCCAATAAAGTATTGAAAAGAGCGATAAGCTCATTTTGAATCTGACGAGATTAAAAATCTCATTTGTGCTCCAGTCGATTCAAGCCAAGGCTTGTTTCAAACTTTCGCGTTCATTCTGCAAGCAGAATGTTCACTCACTCGTTGTTCAGTTTTCAAAGATCAAACACGATTTGTTTTACTTCTTTTTCGTCACAACCAAGTTTCGGCGGCGACTTAAATAATGTATCACATTTCGTTTGGTTTCGTCAAGAACTTTTTTAAATTTCTTTTTTGAAGCGTTAGTTCTTCACTTTTCCTCTGAAGATTTTATCGTTTGTTGGCGATAATCTCGTTTGAGGAACGAAATATAATGTATCATATATCGCGAATCAGAGTCAACATTTTTTTATAAATTATTAAACAAACAAAAAAGGAAGGTTTCCCCTCCCTGATGCGATCAATTATTGCCAGACTTTTGGAGAAGGTTATGTCTCAATCCAATACCGAATTTCCCGACCTTCTCCTCCGATCGATGGCCACCCTGCCGATTCTTTTACTATAGAACGAAAAACCAGCTTGCGTATAACCAAAGGTAGATCTTCTCGAACAAATCTTAATTGCGGATGATGAACAAGTTCATTGATGCTCCAAGGCTCCTTGCGACTTCTTAACACACGCAGCAGCAGCTCCGAGCATTCACTCATTTTGGACATTACCGAAAACTCACAGGCAAGCAGTACAAGCTCTACTCGCTGCTCCAGTGTCTCCGAGCTTACGGTAAGCTCTTGGTATAGTTTCCACAAAGCGCGATCCAGATTCTGCACATGTGTCCAGACGGCATGATCCGGGTATATCCCCTGTTCAATCAATACAATTCTTGCCCAGTTGCCCAGAGCCTCTAATACATTGTAGTAGGCGTCTACAACATGACCTTCCTGAATATGACGTTTCGCCTCCACATACATTCTCAAAAAACTGGTGAATTCATGCAGGAGCTTCTGTTCACGCAATTCTGTCCCAAAGGCAGACAGTTCTTCTCGCAAATCACTTAAGGCGCTGTCCTCTTCCCAGATAATCTCACCTTCAATCAGACACTGGGTGAGATTATTGTGATTCCCGGTAACTACACTACTCTTTAATTCATGACGGCTTGCATAGATCATTTGATAACGAAGATCACCATATCTGTAATGTCCCACCGCCGATTTTAATTGATCATCATTATGAACAACAAGTACCAATAACTCGAAATCTTGAATTAGGGAGCCGTGGAATCGCTCTCCCGGGTGGGAATAAGCGATAGCCCCAACTGCCCCTGTCTCTTCCGACTGTTCGGACAAAAAAGCAAGGTTCTTTAATTCCACGATTCCCTCCATACATTTCATGGCAGATAAGCGCCAAGTCAGTTATAATGTAATTCTACATCCAGACTAAAGTTTCCTTCTTTTCCAGGTCCGATACTACTCATACGATAGGAGCATTTTTCATGATTTTTAAATCAGCAAAAATTAATGCTTTTCGCACTTGGGGATTACTACTGACCATGCTAGGTATGGGCCTAATGATACTGGGAACAGCCGGGATCGTTTTCTGGGGACATGCAGGCAAGGTATTCGCAGCTGTAGGACTCGTCATCGGACTGATTGCCATGATGGCCAGTCTAGCCATTTATTTCTGGGCGGGTATGCTCTCCACCAGCGCGGTACAAGTCGACTGTCCGGAATGCGGGAAGTTAACCAAAATGCTGGGCAAAACGGATCGTTGTATGTTCTGTCATACCATCCTCACCCTGGACCCCAACAAGGCCAATATGACCAGTCAACAACTGAAAGCGCCTTCTACAACAGTCCCCCCCACCGATCGATAACACGACTTAATCTTCAACCGCTACATTTCTTTGCCTTAATTTCATCATTGGAGAACAAAAAAAGGCCCGGTATGTCTACCGGACCTTTTTGGACTTGGCTTATAAATGAGTCCTTGTTGCTGTTATCAACAGCTAAGATATGAAGTTAAGTTATGATTTCTATGGCTAATAAAATGATAGATTACATGTAAGATGGTATCAAACAGGAGCAACTTCTGGCTTTGCAAAGCAAAACAAGAGAAGACATCCGTCGACCACGGAGCATGAGTAAATTATTTCTGGTAACCAGCCTGCTTTAATACCTCCCATGCAGAGGCATTAGCAAAACTTCGATTCCATGCCGCTACTCCTCCAAGCTTCAACGAAGCAATTAAATCTACACGCGCCTGAAGGGACACGGCATCTTCGATCCATATTTTCTTGGTCGCTCCGTCTTCCTCATATTCCACATAGTTCTGTCCACTTGCCTGATCCAGTTCGGGTTTGAGTTTCTTTTCTTGGATTAGCTCCACAATGGTACTCATTCCCACTGCTTTGGAAGACACTTTAACCTCCCCTTGATCATTCTTCTCTTCCGTCCAGATTCTTGTATAGAGCGGAACCGCCATGATCAACTTGTTAGAAGGGACTTCATCCTCCTCAAGTATGCGTCTCATGGAAGCCTCGGTCCATGGGAGAGATGCTACCGACCCAGCCTTGGGACTAGCCGCCCAATGTTCATCATAAGCCATCACAATAACATAGTCTGCAAAAGAACCTAATGCACGGCGATCCAGAAAAGCGGACCACATCTCACTGTTCGATTTCGGTGTTACATCGATTGATAACATCAATCCATGTATGCGTGCCATCGCCTTGATCTCACGCACAAACTGCGTAATATTCGGCCCGTCATCTGTATACACGTTCTCAAAGTCGATATTGATACCATCCAATTGATACGTCTGTGCATACTCTAACATCTGCTCAATGATATGAGTACGTGTTTCGTAAGAAGCTACAGCTTCTTTGGTAACGTCCGGATCAAAGCTGTTATCCATAAGTCCCCATACTTCCATACCCGAACGGTGAGCCCAGTTCACATAAGCTTGGTTTCCCTTGCTTTTCACCGTGCCCTGCCCATCCGTAATGTGAAACCATGTGGGGCTGACCACATTCACACCAGGCATTTTACCGATAGAGCCCACATCAGGCTGACGATTGTACACGGCTTCCCAAACCAAGTTTACCGGTTTATTCTGCCACTTCTTCTCTGCTGCAGTCAGCGTATACTTGGGCGTGTCCACCTTCTTTTTCTCCGTGAGTGCAATATGATCATTATCTACATATCCGGCATATCCATTATCGAGTTGAACAAAACTCTGTTTATCACCCGTCTGCCATACACGTACCCGTGCATTCTTTTCCATATCGGCTATGATTGGTGAGGATTCTCCCCCACGTTTATATAACGGCACCGTCTTATCTGCTTTGGATGACAACGTATCAATCTCTGCATATTGTATCGTGTCTCCTCCACGCATCAGAAGTACAGCACCTGTTACCGAATCTTCCTGTATGGCGATGCCGTACACTTCCTTCAAAGGTTTGAGCGGAATGTATGCTTCTCCATCCTTAACCTCAGGTTTAACCGTCATAGGATAATCTTTGTGATTAAGTTCTGCTTGTGTGCTGTCCTCTTTCATATGAAGAACTCGCTGAGGGGAGGCAATAATGATATCGCCTGACTCTGGTTCGTAACGTATGCCCGCATCAACTGCTTCTTGCAGCACCTTTACAGGTAACTTGAGTTGATCTCCTGTATCCAAGGCGTCTCCATCCATCAGTTGCCCATCTACAAAAATAGGCTGGCTTCTTCCTACCCAATCGGGGTCTTCATGGGACTGGTTCAACCATACATTCGTTATAAGCCAGTAAGCCCCTCCAGCGATCAGACAAGCCCCTAGAAAACCGGGCCAAAATGAACGTCGCTTCTGACGTGTATATCTGCTTTTTCTACCCAAACGTCTACCTCCGTTAATTATGCTGAATCATAAAGATGAGCGCATAAGTTGTTATAAAAATGAGTGTTTTGCATAAATGCTAAAAAAAAAAACGTGAAGAATCCATACTGAATTCTGCACGTTAATATTGTAATTCAACTCTCTTAATCCCTGCAACTTTTGCAAACGCCATACACTTCCAATCGGTGGCCGTGTACTTCAAATCCTGTACTAGACTCCGCCTGAAGCTCTACACTTTTGAGTGAAGGATAGCTAAAGTCTTCAATCTTGCCGCATTGATCACAGATAACATGATAATGATCCGTAACATTGGCATCGAAGCGGCTTGAATTATCTCCGTATGTCAATTCCCGGACCATGCCAGCTTCCAGAAACATCTTCAAATTGTTATATACCGTTGCCACGCTCATACTGGGAAATTGGGGTTCAAGGGCTCGGTAAATTTCATCGGCTGTCGGATGCCCCATGGATTCCATCAGATAGTTCAATATGGCATGACGCTGGGGTGTAATACGGACACCGGTCGTTTTCAGATGCTCCAACGCATGTTGGACACGTGTTGCCATAAAACCCACCGCCTTACCTTTCATTCTCTGGTGAAGAGTAAGTTACTGTCTCCTCGCACAAAGTTGATTCCCGGCCATGAAGAACGACAATCCATCTTTCATGCCGTGTAATCTTGCCAGTGTACATTTATTGTACGGCGATTACAAGTTTATTGTCAACGCGGCAGTCAAGGAACCTCTGTAGAATCATCCTGGGAATTTGGTCCGTCCTCGGCAGTCTGTTCCAGATTCTCAGCCGTATCTTCAGAATCAGGTGTAGCTGTTTCAGGCGTAGATACAGCAGGGTTCCGATGAATGGTAAGATCGCTGTTGCCTTCGATTTTCACCCTGTACTCACCCTCACCGAGCTGGCCTTCTATGGTTTTGTTCTGTACTTTGAAAGGCAGATCCGTACTTAGATCTCCATAACTGCTGGAACCCGCAAGACTGTAGTCTCCACGATCAGGAAGTAATACGTTAATGGCTCCCACAGCACTGTACACATCCCAGTCCCCACCGACTTTGGAAGATACGATGTTAATACTGCCATTAAGCGATTGAGCTTTGATTCCCAGATTGGCTCCATCCAGCGTAATATTGCCGTTGCGTGTCTCTGCGGTGAATTCACCAACGGAGTCTGCAATACTGATACTTCCCACTTGTGTAGTTAGATCTACATCGCCGGAAATCCCGCGAGCCTTCATGTCTCCACGGTTACTGTCCAGATCTACATTACCAATGGCGTTGGCTACAATGACATCCCCGTTTAACGTTTTCCCTGAGATATCTCCAACAGCATTGGTAATCTGGATACGTCCGTTACCCGTTTCAGCGAGTATGGTACTAATCGCTTCCGGGCGGTTTAATAATATCGCTCCATTGGACGTTCGAATATCGAGATTAAAACGACGATCATCCGGGATCGTAATGGTAAGATTCATACGCGGCTGCGTTTTTTCATTGTCCCCATACGTCTTGCCTGTAGCTTTGATATGAATTACCTTTGTACCATCGGTCTCTACAAACGATGCTGCTGCAACGGCCTTTGCCTGTACTTCCGTCGTCTGATCTACCCAGATAACCGTTCGTACTTCAATCTCCTCCGTATCCCCCCGTTGCACCGAGATATCTCCGTTGACACCTTCGACTACAAGATCCGACGTATCCATGCGAACAGGTACACGAATCGTACCCTTATCCTCCATATATCCTGCCGCTTGACTGTAGTCCATGGATGCCGCTCCGAGATTTAGACTCACTCTATTCCATAAGTGCATGTAATGATCCTGCTCGGTGACGATAAATACGGAAGCCGCCAAAATCAGTGAGGCCAGAATGCCTTTGGCATCCGGTCTGAAACGTACTTTGATTTGCTCATCAGGATGGCTCGGCTTATCCGATTGCACTTTTTTTCTTCTGCGTGTCCACAGGAACAGCACAATATATTCAACACCTAGAACAACGAGCAAAAATGGCCACCAGTCCACCATCTCATATACATAGTCAGTTCCCCACCGTTTATCCATAATCAACAGCACACCTACCGCTACGATTAAGGCGGCAGCCGTATAGCGGCCAACCCGGACTTTACGGTTCATCATGTTCCCTCCTTGTATCGTTTCGACTACATTTTTTTCTTGTTCAACATTACCCAGAACTCACGCCCAAACAGGAGCAAACCTCCTGCAATCATGAGAACCGCAAAGGAATATCCGCCGTACACGGCGAGGAGCTCTTGAAACCAACGTGGTTTGCGGAAAAACAGAACCATCAATGATCCTCCCACAATCAGAAGTAATCCAAACGATATGCCTCTCTCCCAGACCATCATTGCATCTCGTGTAGAACGTTCATTAGTTATCGGCTTGTCCGAAGTTGCCTGGGTCACTGCTCTACGTCTGCGCATCATGACCCAATCTGCAGATTGCAACACATCATATACATTGTAAAAGTAAATAACCGGGATACACAAAGCCAGTAAGATGAGCAATGGCACATTGATCTGTATTCCAATGGATGAGAAGTACAATACTGCTGACAGATCAAGCAAAACAAGCAGCATAAAGGTCAAACCTCTCATGTACAATCTCAGATAAATATGACCCAGACCAGGAATAATGGCACTCAGTAATCCCGCTATAAACTTGTGAGTCCGATTCCTGACCGGTTTGGCCTGGACTGAACGGTTCTTTTTGTTCAATTGACGTCTCCGTTTCATAACATACTCCTCTCTTCTGATCTGACCTTCCGCTCTTCATGCATTTGGTTAGATAGTACCCTAAAGAGCAAGGAGAGTAACTGGAAGAAATATGGATATGACCAAAAACCCTCCGGCACTACTGGCCTGGGGAGGGTTGTAATTCATTTATTCGATCGACACCTTGGTAACGTGTTCCCACTGTCTTAACTTGGATACCAAGCCTACCGTTTGGAAATCATGCGGTACCTGAACATGTAACACAATCTCAATTTTACGTTCAACTGACACCATCTCGGCATATGCTAGGTCTTGTTCATTCACGGTGATTTTACGAATTTTGATCTTCTCCTGCTCCATACATGAAGACAGTTGTTCGAGAAAACCGGGTTCAGACAGGGTATGAAGTGTAACAACATGCAGTTTGTTCCCTCGTAAATACCTCAGCTCTAATTTGTTGAAGACCCATAGATTAAGCAATACTAGGACGGTTGATACGATAGAGGCAAAAAAGAATCCCGCACCTGCTGCAAGCCCAATGGCTGCAACAACCCAGATTGAAGCAGCTGTCGTCAGTCCGGTAATGGATTTACCGGTGAAGAGAATTGTTCCTGCTCCCAGGAATCCGACACCTGTAATTACAGCAGTGGCCAGACGTGCTGGATCGATCCTTACATTTAATTCATTAGCAAAATCTTTAAAACCATAAACAGACAACATCATAATTAATGCAGAACCAAGACATACCAGGATATGGGTACGCAAACCGGCAGCATGATTGGACCGTTCCCGCTCCAGGCCTACGAGCCCTCCAAGCAGCATAGCCAGCAATAATCGTAATAAAATGTGCCACTCATCAATGAACCAGGGATCGCCCAAAGTCGGTATTCCTCCTCAAGTTGTTCATATTATTAAAGTTTATTCTTGTGAAAAGTCGATAATTCCACTCCAGGTGCAATCTGTGTAACTTCCACAGGATGAAAGCCAAATTTGGTGTACAGATTGACAGCGGGTTGATTCAGCGTTCCTGTGGAGACGATATAACGTGGAAGATCCGCATGCTGTTCCAACACATACGTCATCAAAGATGCCGCAATTCCTTTGCGAAAGTGATCCGGGTGCACCATCATTCGTGTAATGGTCAGTGTATTCTCCTCTTCCTCCGCCACAGCGACAGCCCCGATAAGCTCTCCGTCACTATGGATACAACCATAAAAGCTCTCTCCACAATCCCGAAGCGTCTCCATCGTATCCATTAAAGGAGGAATCTCCTGAAATCCGATGATTTCGGCTTCCAATCGATAAGCCACATGCTGTAGTCTCCATAACTGTCCCAACGTCTCCAGATCACTCAGTGACAATAGTTGAATGTTCATATCCGTTCCCCCTTCCGAAATACATTTGTATCTATCAATACCAAAAAGAGGCTGTCACAGGGACGAGCCTCTTTCTGTCCGGCCTCACCGGAAGGATTAGCGGTTCAGTACATCTGCAAGCAGTTGATTGGCTAGAGCGGGATTCGCCTTGCCTTTACTTTCTTTCATAACCTGACCAACAAGGAAGCCAATGGCTTTCTGTTTACCGGCTTTATAGTCTTCCACGGATTGAGGGTTATTCGCTACAACCTGCTCAACAATGGCAAGAATGGCGCCTTCATCACTAATCTGCACAAGACCCTTCTCTTCAACGATCTGCTGTGGAAGCTTACCGCTCTCCAGCATTTCCTTGAATACCGTTTTGGCGATTTTACTGTTAATGGTGCCCTTCTCCAGCAGTCCGATCATCTCACCCAAACCTTGACCTGTCAGTGGAACCTGAGTCACCTCAAGATTGCTCGTATTCAGGTAACCCAGCAAGTCGCCCATAATCCAGTTGGATACGGATTTGGCATCCTGAGTGAATTTCAAGCTATCTTCAAAAAGATCAGCGATAGCCTTGGATGAAGTAATAACCTCTGCATCATAGCTAGGCAATCCATAATCAGCTGTGTAACGAGCTTTACGTTCGTCTGGAAGCTCAGGTATGGTAGCCTTGATGCGCTCTTTCCAGGCTGCATCAATATGCAGCTTCACGAGATCCGGGTCCGGGAAATAACGGTAGTCATGCGCCTGTTCCTTGCCACGCATCGACAGTGTTTTTCCTTGAGCTTCGTCCCAGCGACGCGTCTCCTGAACCACTTCACCGCCATCATCCAAAATTTCAGCCTGGCGATATTGTTCATATTCGAGACCACGCTGAACACCACGGAAGGAGTTCATGTTTTTCAGCTCCGCTCTGGTTCCCAGCTTCTCCTGTCCATGTGGGCGCAAACTGATGTTGGCGTCACAACGCAGTGAACCTTCTTCCATCTTCACGTCCGATACATCACAGTACTGCATGATTGCGCGCAATTTTTCAAGATATGCACGTGCTTCTTCCGGAGAAGAAATCTCAGGTTCGGATACAATCTCCACCAGTGGAGTACCGACACGGTTGAAGTCCACCAAAGACGCGTATCCGCCATCGATATGTGTAAGCTTCCCTGCATCCTCCTCCAAGTGAAGACGCGTGATGCCGATTCGTTTCGTTTCACCATTCACTTCGATATCAATCCAGCCGTTCTCACCGATCGGTTGATCAAATTGCGAGATTTGATAGGCTTTTGGTGAGTCGGGGTAAAAGTAGTTTTTACGGTCAAACTTGCTGACATCAGCAATCGTACAATTGAGGGCCATCGCTGCCTTCATGGCGTAGTCTACCGCCTGACGATTCAGTACCGGCAGTACGCCCGGATGTCCGAGACAGACCGGGCAAGTATGGGTGTTCGGCGGAGCTCCAAAAGCTGTGGAGCAGCCACAGAAAATTTTGGAGTTGGTATGCAACTCCACGTGGACTTCAAGTCCAACGACCGTTTCATATTTAGATGCGGACATTTCTATATTCCTCCGTTCCGGGCAGTCTACAGCTGCGGACGCTGCTTGTGGAATTCTGTATTTTGTTCAAACGCATGCGCTACACGCAATACGGTTGTTTCATCAAAGGCTTTACCGATAATTTGCAAGCCAACAGGCAATCCATCCGAGAATCCACATGGAATACTCACGGCAGGTACACCAGCCAGGTTGACCGGAATCGTCAAAATATCGTTCAGATACATCGTAAGCGGATCATCCACCTGTGAACCCAGTTTGAACGCCGTAGTTGGCGCAGTTGGTCCAATAATCACATCATATTTGGCAAATACATTGTCGAAATCCTGTTTGATCAATGTACGTACTTTTTGTGCTTTCAGATAATAGGCATCATAATAACCCGAACTGAGTGCATACGTTCCAAGCATGATACGTCGTTTCACTTCGGGACCAAAGCCTTGGCTCCGAGACTGGTGATACAGATCGAGCAAGTTGTCCGGATTGTCTGCACGCACGCCATAACGTACGCCATCAAATCGAGCCAGGTTTGAAGAAGCCTCTGAAGATGCCAACAGGTAATACGTAGCCACCGCATATTCGGTATGCGGAAGGGATACTTCTTCCCATGTTGCCCCAAGTCCTTCGAGAACTTTCAATGCAGACAGAACCGTTTCTTTCACTTGTGGATCGACGCCTTCACCAATGTATTCCTTCGGAACAGCAATGCGAAGCCCTTTAACGTCACCTGTCAGTCCGCTCAAATAATCCGGAATCTCTACTTTTGCAGATGTCGAATCTTTGGCGTCATAACCGGCAATGGCTTGCAATACATAAGCAGAATCTTCAACATTTTTCGTCAAAGGTCCAATCTGATCCAAAGATGAGGCAAATGCAACCAAACCAAAGCGGGAAACAAGTCCATATGTCGGCTTCAATCCAACAACACCACAATACGAAGCAGGTTGTCTGATGGAGCCACCTGTGTCTGATCCAAGCGTGAAGTATGCTTCTCCCGCAGCCACAGCTGCTGCAGAACCACCGCTGGAGCCTCCTGGAACACGATCAAGTGCCCATGGATTACGTACAGGGGAGAAACTTGAGTTCTCATTGGAGCCACCCATGGCGAATTCGTCCATGTTGAGTTTACCAATAGTGACGGTGTCCGCAGCTTTCAATTTCTCGACAACTGTTGCATCATACACCGGGTCGAAATTACGAAGAAATTGGCTGCCGCACGTCGTGCGCAGTCCGTTCGTAACGATGTTATCCTTAATCCCTACAGGCAGGCCGAAAAGCAAACCTTTCTCCTCACCGCTCACCAGACGGTCATCCAGTTGACGTGCACGAGCGCGTGCTTGTTCTTCATCCAGTGCCAAATACGCCTTAACCTTATCGTCATGCGCGCCAATATTCTGATACGCCTGATCCACCAGATCGCTGACCGACAGCTCTTTGGCATGCAGCTTGTTATGTAACTCAGGCAACGATTGTTCAAATAAACTCACAGTGTTTGTCCTCCTTCCGGTTATCCGTTATTCCATTACAGCAGGCACTTTAAACTGCCCGTCTTCTTCTTCCGGTGCATTGCGCATCACCTGTTCAATCGACAGGCTTTCTTTGGTCTCATCTTCACGCATGACATTGCTTACGTGCAGAACGTGAGTGGTGGGTTCGATGTCTTCCGTATCCAGCTCATTCAGCTTTTCTGCATATTTTAAAATCGCGTTCAGCTGACCTGTCAGGGTCTGTTCTTCTTCAGCAGTCAAGTTGAGTCGGGCCAGCTTGGCCACATGCTGAACGTCATTATTTGAAATACTCATTAGCGGATGCCTCCTTCATTCGTTCTGATTCCCGAAACGACCTGAAACGAATCGCTCGTTTAACGGGCTAAAGTCTCAAGATAACTTTTTTCATTATAGGTGAGATAGTTCGACAATTCAATGCAAATGACCTGTCCTCCATACTATCCAATATTCGTTCTTGTTCATCACTGCCAAAAAGGCAGCGCTAAACGCACTGCCCTTGGTTACCAACCTGATTAGAATTAATACTAGTGCTTGTTCAAAAAAGGGTGGACTTTTGGAATTATCTTATTAAATCAGACCTGATAGCTGCAACAGCCGTCGAACAAGCACAGCCGTCTCTGCCCGAGTAATCATAAATTTCGGAGAAATGTTCTCGTTACTTCGACCAGATACAACTCCAGCTTGTAGACTGATGTTCACCGCTTCTTTGGCCCAATCGGATACTTGATTCATATCGGTAAACCGTGAAAGATCTTGGCTCGCATTTATATCCAGCTTACGATCCAAACCAGTGATTTTCATCGTCCGATGAATTATCATCATCGCTTCCTCACGAGTGATATCCTGTGCAGGACGGAACGCACCGTCTGTGTAACCATCGATGAGACCATAATCAGTCGCAGCGCTAACTACACCTGCATACCAATCACTTGAACTCACATCGCTAAACTGGTTATTAGCTGTATTGCTTTGCAGCCCCAACGCTCTTACCAGAACAGCCGTGAATTCAGCACGTGTAATACGCTCAGCTGGGTTAAATATTGTATCTGTTACTCCACGAATAACCATACGTGAGCCCATATCGTTTACTTCTGCTTCTGCCCAGTGTCCCGCAACATCCGTGAAAGTTCGTGGATTCCAGACCAGACCATATACACTATTGGTCAAACTGTTGATCTTCGCATAGTTCACACCGTTAATATTCGAAATCTTGGTCGGTACATGACGCATGCTGCCATCCTTCTCAACAACTACTCCTGTCGTCACCTTCATGGAGTCACTCTCATTAGGTAGTATTATTGCTCGTTCCACATACTCGTTAAATCGGTCTACACTCACAGAGTTACCCTCATATGTGGCTGTGATATTGAATTCTAACAGCGACCCAATCAAGCTTAAGCCGTTTACACGGCCTGCTTCCTCCACTTCGGATACGCGATCTGCAGAAGCAGGAGAAATTTGCAAATGAAGAATCATATCTTCTAGGTGGTTATTCGCGCCAAGTTGTTGGGCTAGCATACTAACATCCACCAAGCGGGAAGGCAAGGAATACGTAGCCGCATCTGTCTGAAGTACAAGTACAGCTTCTTGATCTGCCATGAACTTCACTAATCTACCAGTCAATTCACCATTAACCCGGTCTTTATCGCCGCTTTGCACAGGAAGGGTCACTACGGCACCCTTGCCTTCAACCTGCAATTTTTGCATGACAGCCTGCTCGTCGACGGTCAGAGTCAACACATTCTGCCCATTCAATTGAGTTTTACTCAAGGTTCCAACTGTTTCAGGCTTTCCATTCACCAAGATCGTGACACCCGAGTTTGTTGCTCCTCCGCCTGATGGTGATGCACCTGTCGCTCCGCTTCCCGAACCTCCAGAACCTCCAGATCCACCTGAACCCCCAGATCCATCAGAACCTCCGGAACCTCCTGACCCATCAGATCCACCATTATTTGAAGCAGTCCACTTCGCATACAAGGTTACATTAGATTTTCCTACGAGCAGAACATCCCCTGCACCATAACTATGTCCACTACCATCCGCAGCCGTATTCCATCCTGCAAAAGCATGTCCTGTCTTCACTAGATTACCTGTGTTACCGAGAATGGTAACCTGCGATTGTGACTTATACATCTGGTCATCTAAAGGTACATTTCCTGATGAAGCCCCGTTACTGTCATATCGAATTTGATAGCTCTTAGATGGAACATAGGACATCACTGTAGATTTGGGTGCACTAATTCCATCTCTAAAAGAAAGGTAAAGGGCCCCATCTTTGTTAATCGCCAGTCTGGTATCCATTGCAATTCCTTCTGATACTCCAGCTCCCCCTAATGGTTCCCAGCCATTCACCTCGTTATATTTCATAACGGTTGCTTTATTACCATTGGCAAAGTCCTTAAAAGCCACATACGGACTTCCTTCTTGGTCAACCACCATGGAAAGAAATTCGGTCTGGTTCTCAGAGAAATTCGGCTCTCCAACCGCTGTCCATGCTCCCGAGCCAGTGTATTTTACTACGGTTGGCTTAAGTCCATTGTGGCCACCCGTCGTATATGTAGCATACACCGTTTCGTTCTGATCCACAGCGAGCGCAATTTCAGCCAAATTTTGTTCAGTGAACGCACGATCGCCAACCAGTGACCAAGAATCATCTGCTTCGTTATATCGGATAACGGATAATTTGAATCCCGCATCAACATCGCTGTATGCAGCATAAAGTACACCATTTGGACTCATAGTCAGTACGCCGCCTCCCGAGCTTCCCAGGTTGTATCCAGCGTTGCCAATGGAATCCCACTGACTGGAATCGTCATTATATTTCACTACTTTGAGTTGATAACCACTATTAAATGCAACATAAGGCACACCATTTTTATCAAGTTCCAAATCCAGACTCCATAAACTTCTTGACGAGAAACCTGGTGATCCCACAACTTCCCAGCCTTCATGCTCCGTGTACTTCATGACTGTGGCACTGCCAGTAAGATTTCCATCACTAAAGGCAACATATATTATTCCATTCTGGTCAATTGCTATTTTATTTTTGGATGCAGGACTCTGTGTAAAGCCAGGTTGTCCTACAGGCACCCATCCACTATCTTTGCTATATTTCATTACAGTCGCTCTAAAGCTATTAGCACTATCCGTAAATACAACATATGGCGTGCCATTCGCATCTACTGTAATATCCTGATCAAAAGCCATTTCCTCCGAGAAGCCTGCTTGACCAAGAATATTCCATTTGTCTTCATCTAGTTCCGGGTCTGTACCTCCAGAAGAAGAAGGTGTCCAAACAGCATATAGTGTTACGTTAGAAGAATCCATTATTAACGTATCGCCAGCATCATAGCTCGTTCCGCTTCCATCACTTGCTGTGTTCCAGCCAGCAAATAGATATCCCGCTTTTTCCAAAGCCCCTGTGTTGTCTTGAACAGTGACACCTGCTTGTTCAGGGTATTGCTGATTATCAATTGGTGCACTGCCTGCCTGAGCTCCATTCCCATCGTACGTGACTGTGTGCGAAAGCTTCGTACCAAACCGCATTACGGTCGCTTTGGATTGCTCAGATGCATCCTGATAAACCACATAGGGTTTTCCATATTGAGGATCTAGTGCCAGTGCAGGCGTAGATACCACATCTGCGGAGAATCCCGCTTGACCCACAAACTGCCAACCATTATGCGAACTATAACTCATAACTGTTGCTTTATGACCGTTTGCACCGTCCTTAAAGACAACATAAGGTACGCCCATCTGATCTACTACAATTGACGGTGAAGAAATCGAACCTGGAGAGAACCCCCGGTCACCAACGGTTTCCCAGCTTTCTGTCTCACTCTTGAATGTCATTACTGTCAATTTGGATGTATCGTCACTAAATGCGATAAATGGCCTGCCTGAGGGGCTTAGTGCGAGCACGGGAGAGGATGTATATCCGGGCGAGATCCCTGCTTGTCCTACCACTTCCCAAGTATCAGCGCTATATCTCATCACTGTCGTATTGGAGGAACTGTCCTGAAAAGCTACATAGGGTATACCTGCTTGATCAAGAACTAACGATACCGCGTTTTCAATTTCCGGGGAAACATCGTTAATTCCTACCAAACCCCATCCTGTTAATTCGTTGTATGCCATTACTGTTGCCTTACCACTGGCTCCATCCTTAAAAGCAACATACGGATTACCCGCCTGATCCAGCGCAAGTGAAGGATAGTTCGCCCTGTCTGGCGTAAAGCCAGCTTGTCCTACCGGTTCCCACCCATCATTGATTGCATTATATCTCATAACTGTTGCTTTACCATCCGCATTATTATCCTGATATCCAATATACGGGGTACCCTGTTGATCTAGTACAAGCGTAATTCCAATTGCTGAACCGCTCGATAAACCTCTCTCACCAACAAGCTGCCAGCCATCGGAGACACTATACTTCATCACTGTAGCTTTGAAACTGGCACCTAAATCCGTATAAGCAACATATGTATTACCTGATTGATCAACCGCCAACTTGGGAGCAGAGGCTTCTCCTTCAGAAAAACCAGCATTTCCGAGCGATGTCCATTCTTCATCAACAGAAGCATAGGCCTGATCTGCAACCCATGTCGGAAAGATTGGAACCACTCCCAACATGACTACACAAGCCAACAACATCATAATGAATTTCTTACCATTCTGATGAATCCTTCTCATATTCATATCTTCCTCTCTCACTTATGTAAGTTTGATAGGGATTACCCTTCTTCAACGGAAGATATCGTATCAAATGTCTCTGAACCGATTCTGAACATCTTGTATTGTATTAGGAAATAAAAAAGAGCCGGCATCAGCCGACTCTTCAAATTCTAAATCCATGCACGCAGATTAACCTGCTTTATAAAATCCGCCTGAGACATAACATCGTTCGCGGTTTCCTCTTCCTCTTCCACAGCTTGAAAATCTCCGTTCATCAAATGATGAAACAGCTTCTCATTGTGTGTCGCAAGGGCGTAATCTATCAACGCTTCTCGCTCGACCCGCTCAGCTTCCTGCTTCAGCAGAACCTCTTCCAGATCGACGTCGCCGGATGGAACAAAAAAGTTCCGATTCACCTGCGGCACTCGAAGCACGTAATCGAACGCATTGTCCGGATTCCGGTCATAAGCGATGATGAAACCATATTCCCCCACAGGAAGATTCTGCTCAAACGCATCCGCGACGATGACAACCTTCTCTCCTAATCGCAGCATCGTCTAACCTCCTGGTAGTCTATCTTAATATTTATTTGTATAGTCTACTAGAAAAGAATAACGATGTCTAGGAATACTAGAATTAAACAACATATTTGTGCAAAATCTTTTTTTTCTCAAAAGACCATATTTACTTTTTGGGTTCACTTGGCTTTCGCTGTGATCGAATAACGACAAACCAGTATATAATGAGCGGCGTGGGAAATCCTGTGATCCCCCATAATCCCCATAACCAAGGGAAACGTCCACGTCTGCGTGCATCCTGAAAGATCCATGTGCCTTGAACCAAGAGGAAAATGCCAAGCAGTATAAGCCACAATGGAGAAATTTCATCCAATGAATAATGCATTTTATTCATAACGAACCTCCTTTTGTCGCCGCCAGATCACAACTAAAATCACAGCAACAACTGTACCAAGAGCCTGGATACTCAGATATAGAGCTGGAGCAGATACGAACAATAATACCCCGAACACAATGGCAAGCAAACCTACCAACCAGAAACATATCATCTCGATCCAATTGGTTCGGCGTCTGATTTGTCTTCGTTCTCTGACTTGAGCTTCAAGTGAACCTAATGAAGGTATGTTTGTGGGCTCAAATACGTCATCGAGTACTTTCATATGTTGCTGCAATCGCTCTACAACCTCTTGTTCCTGTTCATCATCTGATCTGCTCATCCTTATTCCAGCTCCTTTCTTAACTGACGGAGACCGTAGGCTGTTCGTGACTTCACCGTTCCGGAGGGAATACCCAACATTTCTCCAATCTCGTCATATCCATATCCGTAATAATGCTTCAGCAGCACTGCCACACGATGTTCGGGAGTCAGCCTTGTCATCGCATCCATGACATCTGTCCATTCTTCATTCCGACTCTCGAGCTGCCAGCGGAATCGACGTACAGCCTGATCACGGATAAGACTAAGCCAGCTCTGCTCTCTCTTCCTGCGTCTTGTCTTGTCGATGTAGATTCGGGTCGCAATGGTAATCATCCATGATGAAAAGGCAGACGTACCGTCATATCGATGGATATTTTCCATACAACGAACCATTGTATCCTGCACGGTCTCTTCCGCAAGATTAGCGTCCATTGTAACTTTGACAAGATACTTATACACAAACGTGTAGTGACGTTGTAACAAAGCTGCGAGTGCGCTATCATCTCCTGATACTGCTCTGCGTACTTCTTCGAGTTCAGCTGCCTTTATCATGGTCATCACCTGCTTCCCGTTCAATCTGGAGTTAATACGACAGGCTCTGCAGAAACGTTCAATGGAGATAAAAAAAAAAAAATCAAACCCGACAATTTCCCGGGCAATCAGACTTGATTCCGGTAATCTTGCAACTTGTCGAACCACGGTTGATTGCGGGCTCCGTTTTTCAACACACGGCTTGTCCATATATTCTGCTGAGATTTCATCTCTTCACCAGTCACGCTAGGGTTATGTATTAAAGTTCGCTTGGTACTAGTTTCTCTTTTCACACTTTCCAATATGCGACGGTTTTCATCCATAATCGGATACTCGACACGCTGTCCCAACGGAATAACTCTTGTTTTCTCCACTTTGATATTCCCCACTCTCATGATCTATATAAGTTGAACTAAAGATTATTTACACTGACACTACGATGACAGAATAACCTTCCAATCGCTGTTATCCCCAGATTTTTTGATTCCCTTTTCCGAAGGGGAAAATCCGGGGATAGCTTATGCTTTCGAAGTAGCTTTCTTGCAGAAAGCTTGTAGCTTCGCTTTTTCAGGTTCTTTCTGTCCTCTCCGTTATCGTGTAAATGATTAGTTCAACTTATATACTATTTTCTTAAACTCATCATTTCTAAACAATCTGTTCTTGTTGCTAACTTGTTATTGGTCTCAAACTGGCTTGTGATGAAGCGCATCTTGCATCTCTATGTAGCGTAAAAAAGGCTAATTCTGTGATAAAAAGGGGCTGAAAACAAAAAAAGAACGCAAACCGGGTATAAACCGCAGTCTGCGTGCTTCGCAAGGTTGGGTGTTTCTTGGTAATGCTTCAGTTAGATGATGCCTTAACGCTTGTAACAACTAATTGCTATTCTAATGAAAAAGTTGTCACTTGTCCAGACTTTCTTCACATATCATGTCGGATTATCTTGCAGACACGTAAGGATTGTTCTGTTTCTCATAACCAATGGTCGTTTTGGGTCCATGACCTGGATACACTTTAACCTCATCAGCAAAGGTATACAGCTTGTTCTGGATCGAATCAATCAGATCCCGTTCACGTCCTCCCGTGAGGTCCGTTCTGCCCACACCCATGCGGAACAGTACATCACCGGCAAAGAGATCGTTATCACAAAGCAAACTTACACTGCCTGGTGAATGCCCAGGTGTATGGAACACTTTAAACGTATGTCCAATCAGATTCAGCTTCTGCCCTTCGTCCATAGCATATTCAGCAGGATCTGTCGAAAGTGGTGGTGTCGCCTGCGGCCAATTCAAAGATCCATTTAATTTGGGGGTGGTGAGCCAGTCACTCTCCAAGTCATGAAGATAAACGGGACATCCCTTCAACTTGCGAATCTCATCTACGCCGCCCATATGATCAAAATGAGCATGAGTCAAGAGAATAGCTTCGATCTCCAAATCTTGAATCGCCTTAAGCAGCGGGCCTGGATTCATGCCCGGATCAATAATGACCGCTTTGCCCGGATCATCTCCTTGCAAGAGATACGCATTGGTCTGAAGCGGGCCAAGTGTAAACGTGCGAATGTTAAGCATATCGGCTTAATAACCCGAAATCAGTTCACGCAGCTCACGGATAATGGCCGCATGTGACTCCGTTCCTTCCCCATAACGTTTACCAATCTCTTGACGCGCTACAGCCAAATTCTCTTGATAATCTGCTGCTTCACGATCCGGATTAAGGCGTTTGAATTCAATCATGACTTCCTGTACATGCTGCGGACGAGGTCCCCACTGACCAAGCACATGACCACCTGTATCTGCAAAAATAACGATTGGCACGGAACGGCCACCCATCGTCAGGAACTCATCCATCACTTCGGGATGATTCTCCATAATCAGAACTTCAGTTGGGATTCCTGAGATTTCAAGCGCCTGGAATACAACCGGAATATTACGTACAACATCCCCGCACCAGTCAGCAGCCAGAATTAACACACGCAGGTCGTCGCGATGGTTCAGGCTTTCAAAGAACTCACGATCCTCTTCGTTCGACCAAGTAAAGCTATCATAGTTGGCCTGGAATTCACTTTGGTTCTTGGTCATACTTTCGATAAAATCCTTCGGTGGCAGACCTTTACCGAATTTGTGAGACAAGTTGGGTTTACCCATGACTAGACACTTCCTTTCTTTTTGCGAGCATTCATCCATTTAATAAGTACATAAACAATCATAAGGGCGAGAGCGACAAGCAAAATAGGCATAACATATGGCGCCGCTTTCTCATCAATATGCTTCCATTGATCTCCAAGAATCATCCCTAAATATATAAACAATGCAGTCCAAGGTATAACAGCGAGTGTAGTAAGCAAAATGAATTTACCTACGTGCATTTTTGTGATACCAGCCGGGATGGAGATGGCATGCCTTACCACCGGAACAAAACGCGCCGTGAAAATGACACCTGCACCATACTTGCGAAACCACTCCTCGGAATGGTCGATGTGTTTTTTCTGGATGAGTATGTATTTACCGAAGCGTTCAAGTACAGGTCTGCCGCCATAACGGCCAATCCAGTAAATAAATAACTGGGCAATCACGCCGCCCACCGTACCAAAAATCATAGCACCGAAGAAGTTGATATTACCTTGTGAAACGAGAAACCCTCCATACGCCAGCACAATTTCGCTTGGGATAACTTCTAACATTAATCCAAGCATGATTCCAAAGTACCCAAGACTTTGAATCCAGTCGAACAACTGGCTGACAAGGTTATGAATAAAGTCCATCTCAACCCTCTTTCTCCATCCTAATTGGCGGTGCCTCTCCGCACCATGGATGTTCGTCCCTATTTTATCACAGGGCTGTGGACGTTGCTACTTCAAGAGGTTGGGATAGTGTCCCGTTCGCGGCAGTCCGCATATGGTATGGGGAGAGGAGCGTGAGAAGATGTCACACAAGTCAATACCCGGTTCTCCGCCGGTCAAACATACGCAATCCGGTCAAAATCTTCCTTCCGCCAGGGGAATTCGCAGGGCATGCAGCAAGGAATTGTACCGGACAGCCAAGAGGCTAAAGGTATATGTCTCTCCCGAACGGATGAAGCAGGCGGAAGAATATTATTACAGTAAGGTGATTACGAATCTGCTCTGGATTGGGGAGAATCGCGACAACCGCAAGAAATTATGTGAGTGGTGGAATACGGATGTCAGTGCAGAGATTGCCGCGCTGTGGGAAGTAGAGGTTGAACCATTAAAAGATGCGTTTCAGCATGCATTTGGCGGATATCGTCTGTAGATATTCCAGAATGAAAAGCTTCGCTATAGGTGGAGTCAGGGGCGTCCTCTGGGTTAGGGTTGGAGCAGAGCATGGAGCTGATGAACACCACAGGGAGTCTGAACAACGCTTGGAGTATGAGCCTTAACAGGGAGTGCAACAAAGCTAGGAATATGAGCCTGACAGGGAGCGCAAGAATGCTGAGAGTATGAGCCCTAACAGGGAGTGCGAACATAAACAGTGAGTTTGAACAAAGCTGGGAATTTGAACAACGCTTGGTGCATGAACAGGAACAGCGAGTGTGAACATAAACGATGCTGTGAACAAAGCTGGGAGTATCTTTACATGCCCATGCTCAACCTCAAGCCCACAAGCGGTAACGAATCTGAGGCATCTTATTCAAGGATTTGAAGCACTCTTAGAAATCTAAAGAATCTGAGACATGTTATATCGGAATTTTTGGCCTTTTATAGCGTTATTGTTAGGGGATTTGTGGAAATAACGTGTCTGAAGTTCGTTACAATTTAAAAGGAGCAGCTAAAGGCCAAATAAGACGTCCTGTGTTCCTTAGAAAAACGCATACCATCCCCGCGAGGCAGCCAGTTTAGATTTCAAACTTTACAGATTTTAGAGACTTTATAGACTTTATAGACTTTATAGACTTTATAGACTTTATAGACTTTATAGACTTTATAGACTTTACAGACGCTGACATCCATTGTTATATCGCTCGGGTCAGCGTCACTATTCACCAGTGATTCAAGAGCTCCGCTTGGTCAACTCTGGAGGAAATGGAGGAGAAGAAGCGGAAGCAAGCCTGCGCAGGCTCTCTCCATAGCCTGGAGCATGTTCTTCAATTACAAAACGGCGGTCATTACGAACGTCTCCCGCTTCCACTTCCTCAGCCAGCAGTTGATACCGTTCATACATCTGTACACCAGCGGCGGCAGTCTGTCGGGCTCGATCTCTATATCCTGCCTTCCATTCTCGCCGCGCTGCCTGCTCCATCCAATACAAAGCGACGGATTGGCCAATGCCATCATACCGATTCAATGCGATCGCTTGTTCAAAATATTTTGCAGCCTGCTGCCCTTCTCCGAATTGGGCCGCCAATCGTCCCAGTTCGATGTAACTCTGAGGGTGCATCGGAGAATGGGACAAGCTGTTCAAAAGAAGTGATGTTGCTTCTTGCCCCGGGAGAGATCGTGAAAGGGATATCATGATATCGGGTCGATTCGGATTCGATTGAAAAGCAGCCATAAGATGCACCTTGTGTGCTGAAGTGCCATCCGGTTCAGTCAGCGCCTGACGGTACTGCAATTCTGCTACGGCGTATCGGGAGGTCAGCCATATTGTTCCACCAAGCCAGAAAAGGATGATCATCACTGCGGATGCCCTTATTAACCGAGCAGTCACTCGCTGAAGTATATGAAAGAAGGTACGCATCGAGATAGTTGATCGGCTGAATTGAGTTGATAAAGATCGAAAAAAAACAGTTCTGGCTCTGGATCTGGATTCGGATCTGAAAGGTTTGTATTCCTCTCTTCCACCCAGTTGCTTGCCTTCCACTGCTTCCGTCTTCAATGCGGATGCCCATGAACCAAGCCAAATAAAAAGCATCCAGAATAAGGTGAAGCTCCAGTCAAAGTCCATCGCCCCATGCAGGCCAAAAACAAGCACGGATGGCATGAGCTGCGGTGCAAAATATAAGATGCTTCGCAGGGTGAGGAGAAACCACCCTGCGACAAGCAGGATGCCGATCATGCCCGTGTCCAGGGCGAGATCGAGCAAGCCGTTGTGGACCTCGCCTCCAACATAAGGCGAGGATTGAATGGCGCGGAACATGTTGCGCCATGTGTCTCCCCCGTGGCCAAGCCATGCGGCCTCGGTCCACAACTGGAGGGCATCCCGCCACATCTGCAGGCGGGATACCCCCGTGCCGACACCTGCCGCTAGGCGATCGGCGGTGGAGGCCACGGCCATGAGTGCGGCGGCGGCTCCCGCCAGCACGATGGCCGTCAGGGCAGCGGCGCGAGGTGCCTTGGCGGCGCCGCTGTGCCATAGGCGGCACAGCAGCAGCGTGCCGAGCAGCGCAGCTGCCCATGCCCCGGCCAGTGCCAGCAGGCCGGGCACAGGTGCAGGCGCCAGCTGGGCAGCAGCCAGCTGGCGGTACAGCCAGGCCGCGCACGCTAGTGGCGCGGCCATGGCCAGCAGCAGCGGCAGGCGGGCACCGCGCCGCTGCAAAGCAAAGGCGGCGACCGCGGCGCAGCCGGTCGCCAGCCAAGCGCCGCGCGACTCGCTCAGCAGGAGCGCGGCTTGCGCGGGCATGAGCGGCAGCACTGCCGCAATGAGTCGCCCGGCCGGCACAGGCCGGGCCAAGACTCGTGCGGCGGCTGTCAGCCGCTCCAATGCGTACATGCCAACAATGGCACCGTACGCATTAGGGTACTGCAATAATCCGCCGAGCCGTGCTCCGGCGGAGCTGATCTCGGGGTCAGCAGTCCGCATCACCCCGAAGGGCAGCGGCAATACTCCGCACACGGCAAGAATGCCGCTTAGCACAAGCAAGCCGCCTGCCATCTGCCAACCGCAGGCTAACCAACGCGCACCATCCGTGCGCGCAGCCAGTATTGCGGTGAGCAGCGTAAACAGCGCAAGCAAGTTCCAACGCAGCATCTCATCCATACTGCCCTGTCTACTCACCGAACCTGACCAAGCGTGTAGCCCAAAACATGTCATCATCGCTAGCGGCAACAATACCCGCCACATCCCCGGCAATCGAAATATAATCTCAACCATTCGTTCCATGTTCCCCTGCCCCTGTACCAATGACATGGGTATTCGTTCACTCGCCTTCTTCGGACGAAAAACTGTAAGAAATAGAACGATCATGATCAAGGTGCTTCCTGCTGCGATCAGAATAACAGGGTACAGATCCACTGAATAGTACAGTCCTCGACCCAGACATCCTGCGAGCAGCAAGACAATAGAGAGTATGCCCAGCCCAACAGTCCATCCCAACCCTGAATAATGTTCACGTCCCAAGATCCGAGAAAAACCACCTGACTCTTCGGATTGAATAACTCCATTTAATTGATATGTATCATCTTTTTTATATGTACTCTCTCTACTGCCCCTAATGTCCCCATTACATAAGTCCCTGTTATCTACATATTCTGTATCATTTGCGCGGTGAGACTGTTCAAGCACCTGTTCCATCATTTTCTCATTCGCCGCATACCCTCGTTTATACCTTACAACTCCCTTATCCATTGCCCTATTCTTCATCCTTATCCCCCTCCTTCCACCGCTCCATATGTCCATATGCATAACAAAGAGACAGAAGCTCCCGATAACGGGTCCTTCTGTCTCTGATACATACCTGACAGTTATGATGTTGCTTGCTACAACGTATGTGCATAATATTGAACTTTACATTCAGGGACCCTAATTGCAGTATGTCCCTGGATTGGCATTGGCACACTCAGCAAATGTCGCAATTCGTGGAATCTTGAACGGTTTCTTTGTTCGATTTTGATTTCCCGATAACCTGCTTGCCATCATCAGGGAGCAAATCCGAACAAGCCCGCTCCAAATATGGATCGGCATGAATGAAATCACGGAAAGCCGTATATTCATTCCACATCTCCGACACTTCGCCAGCCTGACCGCGAACAGCACGTATCAATATGTTTTTAGGCGTATTCTCCATGTCGATGAATTCAAGTAATTGTGTCTTGTATCCCATCAGATCAAGCAACTTGGCACGAATTCCATCCGTAGCCAGTGCGGAGAAACGCTCCTTGAGGATGCCGTGGGACAACAACGGATTCATTACGGAAGCCTCTACTTGGTCAAACAGTTCATGCTGGCAGCAAGGAACAGACAGAATAACAGAAGCCCCCCATCGAACCGCTTTCTCCAAAGCAGCATCGGTAGCTGTATCACAGGCATGCAGTGTTACAACCATATCCACTTCGTTCAATTCATCGTAGTCCGCGATGTCTCCAACCAGAAACTTCAGATCGCCATAATGCAATCGATTAGCCAAATCATTACAGTGTTCAATGACATCTGCCTTCAGGTCCAACCCAATAATCTTGAGAGAACGACGTTGTTGTACAGACAGATAATGATATAACGCAAATGTCAGATAAGACTTCCCGCAACCAAAGTCAACAATGGTCAGTGGACGTCCTTCCGGCAGATGTGGAATGACATCCTGCACCATTTCGAGGAAACGGTTGATCTGTCTGAACTTGTCATACTTGCGGGCCAGCACACGACCTTCTTCGTTCATAATACCAAGTTCAACGAGGAACGATACGGGTACTCCCTCTTCCAATACATATTGCTTCTTACGATTATGCGACAGATCCACCGCAGTCTTGGAAGCAGATTTGGTCAGAATGGATACTTTATATTTTTTGCTGATCAAAATTTGATAGTCTGCCTCGGTAGTACAGAGCAGGCCTTGACGAAACGTCTCTTCGCATAGCAAAGTCATGCGCTCTGTCGCTTCAGCCGGAGTCAAATTCTCGTGCAGCACTTTGTTGTTATAATGAAATGCAAATTGATAATGCAGCTGATTCTTCAGTGTCACCGGCTTGACTTGCACTTTGGTATACGAGACATTGTCCCGCCTGCGCAGCTGGCTCCAGGTCGCTGTAATCAGCGAATTCTGTTCAAAGATGTCTTGTATAAGCTTTCGCAATGAATCCACGGGGTACATCTCACTTTCGGTTTGGTTTGGTCAACCGTTACCATACCACACTTCCGTTCCCTCTCCAAGTGATGGCATGTAACAAGCCTTGATCCAATTCATATTTATGAGTTCATCTCTTGACGACTTAGTTCGGCTAACCCCTCTTCAACTTCGTTGCGTGGCAAACCGCCTTGATCCAATTGTTCATCCGTGAGTTGGCTCAACCTTTCATAGAACGCCTGTACATCATCTCGGTAGCTTACCGGGAATTCAGCACCAAGCTGGAGCAATCTGTACCAACTGTTCTCTGCCTGGTCGTAATGTCCCTGTTGCTCACGATAGACGGCAAGCTGTCTTTCAGTCCGGGCAGGAAGTTCATATTCTTTGGTAAGACCCAATACACCCTCCACCCGTTCCGGTGCGTCCAATAACTTAGGATTAGCGCCATGATTCAATGCATACAGGTAGAAATGAAGTGATCTCATCAATCGAATGACAGCCTCATCCTCTGCGTCCATTCTTTCCTGATCCTCTATGCCTTCCACTTTGGCCTTCTCTTGATATATATATGCTTCTTCTTCAATTAGCCTGGCGGCTTGCTGCAGATTGTCCACTTCAATCATTCCGCGAAAACGGAACATTTCAATAACATCCTCCGCTGGCAACGAGTTCAATAGAGATAAGTTCAGCCCAAACTGCCTGCGCATCAGCTCATCCAGTTCAGACAATGCCTCGGTGTGCTTACGTTGCTGTTTGAGCGTGAACACTTTGCCAATTGCTTCAGTCATTTCCTCCATCATGCGGAGCAGATAATCTTTTCTGAACATGCTGTATGCCCCCTCATCATTCGACCATATCCATTCAATCGTTCTCATATCGTCCTATTGTAGTTATTTTAATTCATGCCATGACAAAAAGCCAAAAACAAGACGCATGTCTTTACTCTGGCCATGAAATAGATGAAACCCCTGCTTATCCCAAAAGGACGTTGCAGGGGTTCGACTGGCATGGGAACTGGTAATTCTCCACAAGAAGGGTGAATTATCCAGTAACCAAGCTATATTTTAATGAGATTAACATAAATCACTTCATAAATTACTTCGATAATCCAGCCATAAATTGCTTAATGACCTGAATTAACTCTTCAGGAGCTTCATACATGCTCATATGACCCGCACCCGCAATAACGGCTTGCACGATATGTGGCTTGTCACTTGTAAATGTACGTTCTGGCGGGATAACAGCATCCTTCTCTCCCGCTACCAGCAATACAGGTAAAGGTGTGGCGGACAGCACATCGCGGCGATCCGGGCGTTCACGCATTGCAAGTGCAGCACCAACAGCACCTTGAGGGGCAGTCTGGTAACCAATTTCCTTCACACGTGTTACGTGCTTAGATAACGATTCCACATGTTCGGGTGCAAACAGCCCGGGAACCAGTCCATCTACAAAATTCACGATACCTTCGGTTTGAATGGTGGAAACGGCACGAAGGCGTTTCTCTTTGGCTTCTTCACTGTCCGGGTAGGCTGTGGAATGAATCAGACCAAAAGCATTCAAACGCTCCGGGTGACGTTGTGCGATCGAGAGCGCAATATATCCCCCCATCGAGTGTCCCAGAAGGACCGCCTTTTCCACATTCAACTCGTCCATCAGTTGTAGTACATCGTTGCCCATCTGTTCGATGGTATAACTTCCTACAGGTGCATCTGTTTTTCCGTGTCCACGCAGATCGGGTACGATACAGCGATAGCTGCGTGCCAGTTCAGGTACGACCTCATCCCAATACGATGAACTGCCACAGTATCCGTGGAGCAAAATGAGTGCTTCTCCCTTACCTTGTTCGGCATAACAAATCGTCGTTCCATCACACATCACTTTTTCCATATGAATCCCTCTCTCTGCGCGAATTAAATAATTCAGGTTGTATATTATTAAGCCTACATCTTATGAATGAAACGTTTGTCTCCATTTCCATGCTTCAATTGCGGCGTCTGCAATCGTTCGGGACATCTCCATGACCAAGTGGAGCGAGGTCATCTGCAAAATGGAATAGGGCCTTGGTCCATTGGCATTAACCACAGCTGCTAGACTGTATTGTCCGACAGGAGGGAGATTGCCTCCAACCGATTGGGCTGGAATGAGTGGGTTATTCGAAAGATAGTATGTACCTACGGCATTCTTGGGACCCAGACACGCATCAATCGCTATGATGGCATGGTGTGCAGGAATAAGTGCCAATTTCTTCTCCAGCGTATCTGCATCACAAGGGGAAGACAGCGTGCCTATCACGTTACCTATTCCATTCTCTTGCAGTATACTTCCGGTCAGTGGACCCAGAGCATCCCCGGTGGAACGATCGGTACCGATGCAGACAAACGTGATTTCATCTGGAGCGTGAAGTTGAACGATGTTTTTGAAAAATAATACCAGATTCTCTGCAGGCACGCCTTTGCGGACTTCCCTTCCTTGATGGCGAACCATTTCTCGCTTATACGCTGCCAAGCTGTATTCCCTCCAGTACACTCAGGGTTCCATGAAAACCTGTTGTTGTATCCATCATTGTAACCGATGCTTGGTTTCCCCGCAAAAGCATTGGCCTGGGCACTTCCAATCATGATACAATAACAAGAGTTTCCGATACGGAAGGGATGAACTTAACGATGGATTTAACACAAGCAACAGCAGCCAATATGGAATATATGATTGAAGCGATCAAAACTAAACTTCGTATGGCAAGCGGTGCCGCCATGCAAGCTTCGTCATTCCCACTTGAGAAATATGAAGATCTGTTTGACCTGTATGAAATGATTTTGGGCAAGGAACATCTCAGTATCTCTGAAGTGGAAGCTGTCGCTTCGGAACTGGGTAAACTTCGTAAATCCTAGTCCAAGTATTGCTTTGGTCATATGCGACTTCAATGATTGCCTATTCAAAAGTAAGCAAAAAAGGACCTGTCTTCCACATCAACGTGGCAACAGGTCCTTTTTGCATGTTTATATTTCAAGACGATCTTTTACGGAATACCTCTAATCCTTAAGGCAGGTCAACCAGAACAAATTCGGCAGGTTCACTGTCTGTACTCGTAATTTGCAGATCGCAGCTTTTACGAATTCGTGCGGCATCCCCCGGCTTGAGGTTGAAGTTGCCATCCGAACATTGAATCTCTACATGTCCACGGATGAGGAAAAGGTGTGTCCGTCGATCTTCGTGTTGCGGGTACATCAACTTCTTCCCAGACTCCAAATGGGAGAGGTAACAGGTTACATCCTGAGAAATAGGCAATGCGCCTTCGGTTCCCTCGCCCCCTTGCCCGGATACAATCGGACATAGACGATTCAAATACTCCTGCGGCTCTATTCTCCGATTCGTATAGGATGGTTTCAGCATACGCTCCGATGGCAAAAACCACATTTGGAGGAAACGTACCGGTTCATCCGCTGACGGATTAGTCTCGGAATGTTCCACTCCCGTTCCCGCACTCATCACCTGGACCGTACCCGGTTCAAGCAGTTGTTCTGTTCCCATACTATCCGTATGTTTGAGTGTACCTGATATGACATAACTGACAAGTTCAAGATCATGATGTGGATGTTTCTTAAAGCCTTCTTGCGGCATCAGCGTGTTTTCATTATGAGCCAGCAGACAGCCAAAATGGGCGTTGCTCGGATCATCATAATCCGCAAAGGAAAAGCTGAATTCACTGTGTATCCAACCTCGATCCGACGTGTGCCTTTCTTCCGATGTCACCACTTTAATCATGTTCATCCACCTCCAAGGGTTTAGAGCTGCCACATTAGTACGGCAGTCCATGCGTGTATATGAATTGTTTAGATAAATACCAGTTGGTATGTCATCTTTACCCGGGGGCCGGCAACTCTAATCACGCCCCTTCTTAAGGTTATACGCTATCTTCAAGTGAGTGGAGAATGAACTCACTATCTGCATGACCTACAAGGGTACCCTCATCATTTCGGATGTCGGAAGGGAACACTTCAGCCAATCGTGCAAGGGTTCTCTCATTGGAATAACCAATCTGTTTCAGGATGGATTGGGTTATGAAGGCCCACTCTTCCTCGGAACCATCAAGTACCTTGAAGGTGATTCCCAATCGTTCTTTTTTCAGACCAAAACCGAATACCCCTTTGAATCCACCTTTCGCGACAATGTTATCGTCTTCCAGCAGCACTGAATCTACACGCTCCGTGCCACCTACCATTAACGGATGTTCATTCATAGCTGATGTAATCGTCTCTACAGCTGTTCTTGTAGAAGAATCGGCGATAAGGTCCGGACAAGCCAGCTTCAGATAGGCGTTCGACAATGCCGACAAAGGCAAAGAAAATACCGGAAAGCCGCAGCCATCCGTCCCAAGCTTAATCTCTTTTTCCTCAATACCTGCCAGGTCGGCAAACGTTTCGAGAATTTCACGTTGCACCGGATGATCCGGTTCAGCGTAACTACCCAAATCAACCTGCTTCATCTGACTGTACCCCAGAATTCCCAGATGTTTTCCGGAGCAGTTATGCAAGATGCGACGTTTCTCTCCTTGTCCACGTATCCATTGATTACGGCTTTCTTCATTAAGCGGGTAGCTTGGTGCACAGATCAGGCATTCTTCACCCAATCCGATTTTACCGGATAACTGCTCCAGCACCCGAATGTGTTCCGGTTCCGAACGATGCGAAGAGGACATAATGGCAATCTCCTGTGCGGAAAGGCCATAGTGACCGGCAATCCCTGCCCGGATTCCTGGAATAGCTTGAAAAGGTTTGGCAGATGAGCGAGTGAACGCTCTAAAATGAGGGTCGCCAGCCGAGTATACAATTCGGCCATACTCATCCGTAATACTTATGTGTCCGTAATGGGCGCATTCCATGACGCCTGCACGGTATTCTTTAATTAACAAGGCACTCTCCATGCGAGTTCTCTCCTTTGTGCTCCCGATTTCATCTCTGCTTTGCGTCACGACGCCGCATGGGATATCTTAAATAGTATAGTACAAAAGCGACGTTTTTACAGTTTTTTCGACAGGCATTTCGGGTATAGCTTTATCATCTATGTTCATGACTACCATACTGAAGGAGAAACTCACTATGCCACGTAAAATGTCTACACCATCCTCATCAGGTTCGACCCCTGGCATGTCGTTACGCCCCCTCTTCAACTGGAGTTTGGCTGGTATGGTTATCAGCGCTACGGTTGTATTCATCCTGGCAGGTCTGGGTGCCTGGTTGGGCCATGATTCTATTATTCGTCTGGATGATGAAATTCAGCAATTATTTTATCTGAATTCAGATTCACGTCTTTATCTATTGCCTTACACTGCATTCATAACCGCGCTGGGCTCATTCAAAATCTCTGCTGTAGCTGCAGGAGGTTTTGCTCTTCTTTTCTTCATACAACGCAGCCCAAGGTTTGTTATATATGGATATGCGATCACGGGAAGTTTTGCCATGATGTGGATTCTGAACACGTTATTGAAAGAATTTTTCAGACGAAGCAGACCTGAACTGGATCATCTGCTGGTCGTTCACGGGTACAGCTTTCCCAGCGGACATGCCATGATCTCCATGGGCTTCTACGGCATGCTCTTTGTAATCTGGGCCATTGAGCAACAGCGACATAACTCTTCCGGAGTGTGGCTTCCTGTTCTATGCGGAATCAGTTTTATTTTCTTGATTGGCCTCAGCCGCATCATGTTGGGCGTTCATTATCCTACGGATGTATTTACGGGATTTGCCGCTGGATTGGCATGGATCTTCTGCATGATTAAAGGCATTAAACAGAGCCGCTAAAGAATGAATTCCTCTGATTTCCAGTTCATTCATCCTCATCTTTATTGTTTCACAGGGTTGCACGGCGTTTATATACGAAGTAAGCAAACGCGAACAGACAACATCCTACATCAAGTTTAAAGGAGGCGGTTGTTATGTGGGGCATCATTATCAGCATTGTGATGGCTGTCATCATCGGATTGATCGGAGACGCACTTGCCGGTCACAACATGCCTGGAGGCATAATCGGTGCAATGATTGCCGGATTTGCCGGAGCCTGGCTGGGAGCACTTTTGCTTGGTAACTGGGGACCCGTTATCGGCAACTTTGCCATCATCCCTGCCATCATTGGTACAGCGCTCTTTGTTTTCTTGCTGGGGCTTGTGTCCAGACTGCTAAGACAGGCTGCCTGATTCGGGCAACAAGGTGTTCGTTGTTTCGTATTTGTTTCTTAATTTGAAGAAGGAGTGATTAGACATGAATAAAGCAGAAGAGCAATATCCTGTACAGACGGGTTCGACTTTCGCCAAAGGGATTTTCATCGGAGGTTTGCTGGGAGCTGCTGCGGCACTACTCTTTGCGCCTAAACCGGGACGTGAATTGCGTGGTGACCTTTCCGAGAAAGTAGGCATGGTTACTGACCGCACAAAAGAAGTTGCAACCGTTGTAGGCGATAGAGCATCTGAACTGGCTAAAACGGTCTCATCCAAAACTTCCGACATTGCAAAAACAGTGAATCAAGGCCGCAATGATGTCATGGAATCTGTGAGAAAAGCATCCGCTGATGTGGCTAACGAAGCCTCCCGTGCATCTGAAGAAGTGGCTGCCGCTTCCGTAGAAGCGAAGGAAGATGCACGTAAAGAACTTAACTCGACTAGCCTGTAAGGCGATACAGATCGAGTGACCAATAGCCAGCTGCACTCCAGCTGGCTATTTTTTATCCAATGCGAGTTGAGGGGGAATAATCATGAGTAAAGTTACAATTAACGGTAATACTCCAATTACGGGAGGAACACCGGCACAGCAGTATGATACAAGCGAGCATCCTTTTGAATTGCGACACGAGGTAAAGCGATTGAACACACGTCTGGACCAGATTGCGGACAGTCTGGAGAGAGCACAGATCAAAGATATTATTGAGAACTACAGCAGTCCCAAAAAGCGGATTATTACCAACTTCACAGCAGGTATGGCACGAGGACTCGGTTTGACCGTAGGGACCTTTGTTGTTCTAGGTCTACTCGCGTTCATTCTCAGTCAATTCGTCAATATGCCGATTGTCGGACAATATATCGCTGACTTGCTTGGCTATATTGAAGATTACAAAAACTAAGGGGACTAACCAACCGTAGGCTATCCCTTACGTTTTTTCGTTTCTCCTTTTTTCTCAGTCTCTTCAGCTGAAGGCTGTGAGGATTTGACTTTCAGCAAATCCCCTGTCCATCCTTTCATCATCAGCCATACATACATGCTGATCATGCTTAAGATAATGACAACAAGGACCAGTACAACTCCCCATGATTTGTCGATAAAGGGCAGGTTCTCAAAGTTCATCCCCCATATCGCGCCAGCTGCCGTAGCGGGTATGAACACAGCGGTGACAATAGTCAGTGTTTTCATGATCTCATTGCCACGTACACCGGAGATCGCATTATCAATGGAGATTAAGGTATCAATCTCTTTCTCATAATGACTAAACAATCGTTCCATACGCTCTACTCGATGTTGAAGCTGTTGGAAGTATCGATTTTCATTTATTTCATCAAGGTAAGCCTCATGTGAAGCGGCCATCAGTTCCGAGTAAGGGATGAACAGATTACTCCAATACAATAATTCAAATCGAGCGGCGAGAATCTGGTCCATCAAGGTGCGAGCATTGCGGGATTCCATCTTCCGTTCCAGATCACGCAGGTTCATCTCAAAATGATCCATTCCCACATGGTAGTAATGCAGTATAGCTCGAAAAAGTACAAACATCCCGTCCCTGGCCTCGCTACATTGCTGTAACATATGGGTGCGTTCATCCGTCTTCATAATTCCTCGTGTATTGTCATCCATATTTAAAGTAACCAGGTGATTGCGATCGACATAGAAAAACATCTGATTATCTTGGCGTTGGTCATCTCTCTCATTCTTGATCGCATACAACAAGCAACCAAATATGACTGGCTCTGTACCATTCACGAAGCGGACGGACAGATAATTTGATTCGACTTCTGGAATTTTATGAAGCCAATACTGCATATCCGGAAATGCCTCTGTCAGCTCCTCCAAAGCATTGTTCATGCTATTGGTGTCGGGTGCAACCCAATCCCACCATTGCCAATGATCCGAGCAAGATAACTTGTCACGGCGAGTTTCCAACTTGATTTGGTTCACAATCACTTTATCCACTCCTGCACTCATGTTCGTTCATTGCACACTCATCTTTTTTGATCCCAAAAAGGACACGTATGCATTTCAGTGCAATGACGTGTCCTTATTTATGCCGTACTCAACAACATTAGGGTTCCATTTTTCATAACATTGAAGCATTAGACATGATCTGTTTCAATTTCTCTGTAGCTCGCTTCTGAATACGAGATACGCTCATCTGTGAAACACCAAGCTTCTGGGCAATTGCCCGTTGAGATTGGCCATCCTGAAAGGCTAGAATAAGTACCTGCTGCTCTTGTTCCTTCAATTGTCCCAATGCCTGTTGCAAGTCCATCCGTTTTTCGACTGAATCATAGTCATTAACATCTGCACTGATCAGTTCACCCAATGTTGCTGCACTGTCATCCTGAGATAAAGGAGAATCCAGTGACACATAGTGGTAACATTCCCGACCAGCCAGAACTTCAATCGTCTCTTCTGCAGTCAAATCAAGGTATTCAGCAATTTCGTTCACACCGGGTGAGCGCTCCAGCTTCACGGTTAACTCATCAATGGCATGTTGCACAAGTGCTCCCTTTTCCTTAATCCTCCGGGGCACCTGAATATACCAGGATTTGTCTCGCAAATAGTTCTTCATATGACCGATCATGCTCTTCATAGCATAAGGTTCAAACGGAATACCTAGGTTGATATCGTATTGCTTAAGCAAACGAATCAAGGCCATCTGCCCGGTCTGATACAAGTCTTCGTATAGATCGGGGCGATTCCGAGCAATTTTACCTGCTGCCATCTTAACCATCGGTTCATATTTACGGATGAGAACTGTTGCAATTTCATTATCTTGGGTCTGCTGGTATTCCCAGATCAAACCTATAGCTTCAGACATGGACTCTGGGGGAGTCACTTTTTCACTCATACTTTCTCCTCACTTCTTGCAAGACGTTTTACGAGTACTACTTTCGTACCTTTGCCCGTCTCACTTTCCACACTGACATCGTCCATCAAGGCTTGCATCAGGTAGAACCCAAGTCCGCCAATCTGTGCTTCTGTCAGTTCTTTGTCGTGAAGACCAGCACGTGACACAGCAGGGTTCATGTTCTCGAAGCTGGCACCTTCGTCCTTAACAGTAATGGACAATGTTTCGCCTTCGACTTCGAATACAACTTCAACCATGCCGCCTTCGTGTGAGTAGGCATACAGTACAGAGTTGTTACAGGCCTCGGATACAGCAACTTTCATATCCTCAATGTCTTCATAAGAAAATCCCATTTTGGATGCTACTCCATAAAGATTAAGTCTTACAATATCAACGTAATCAGCTGTCGCCGGTAAATTAAGGGTGACTCTTTGAACTTCTGCATTCATTCCTTTTTCGATCCTTTCCTATTGGGAATTCTTCTGTGTGACAAAGAATTTGGCGATGCCCGTCATATCAAAAAGTTTCTGGATTTGCGCAGGAACTTCCTGTACTTCAAAGCGAGCTTCCATTCCATGTCTTGCCTTCAGAACAGATAACAGGATACCAATCCCTGTACTATCGATATACTTCAATTCTTTCATGTTGATCACAAGATCCTGTTCCTTGTTATCTACCAGCGGCTCCATCACCAAGCGGAAGTCAGGAGCAACCGACAAATCCAGTTCGCCAGTCAGATACACCGTGCACACGCCGTCCTGTGTTTCGGTTCTTGCATTGAATTTTTCGTTTTTGTTTGTATTCATTAGACATCTCTCTCCTGATCAATGGTTTCCTTACCTAATAACCCAACTTCAGTACGAGTGAAACAGAAAGAAGTTTGGAAAATGTTTCAATTGGCCTGATTCATGGCAGAAGGGCCTGAGTTTAGCATTTTTCGTTGTTTCTGAAACTGGGCTATTTTCTGTTTTACATTGCCCATTTTCACCGGTTTACTAATATAATCATCCATGCCTGCAGCAATACAGCGTTGCTGAATACCTTCCATCACGTTGGCAGTCATGGCTATAATGACCGGCTGATCGGACTGAGACAGGCTCTCTCGAATCCGCCTTGTACATTCCAAACCGTCCATAACAGGCATCTGCAGATCCATGAACACATAGTCATAGGGATAGCGGCTACTATTTACCATATCGAGTGCGCTCTGCCCATCTTCAGCAATGTCTGAGAGCAACCCAAGTTTACCGAGCATAATCGCCATCAATTTCTGGTTGATAGGATGATCATCCACAATTAAAACCGTCGGGTATTTATTCTCATTCTTCACATCCGTCAGCTTCTCTTCCCCATTCATCTGGACCAGTTCGGTTTCTACATAACGCTTCGCCTGGATTGTAAATACAAACGTCGCTCCACGTTGCTCTGTTGTATCCAGGTAGATCTGTCCACCCATCATTTCAACCAGAGTCTTGCATATTGCCAGTCCTAAGCCAGTTCCACCGTATTTACGTGTCATTGATGTATCCAGCTGGGAAAACGGCTGAAACAGGCGGTCAACTTTGTCTGAAGCGATACCTATCCCGGTGTCTTTAACAGCAAATTCCAATGCCATTTGTCCGTCTTTTTCTTCCTTAACTGACACGATCAGATATACTCCACCTTGATCGGTAAATTTGATCGCATTTGCAATAAGATTCAAGAGAACCTGACGCAGCCTTGCCATATCTCCATAAATTAATTCAGGGACAGAATCTTCCAGGAAATAATCCAATTCCAAACTCTTTTTGCCTGCTTCTGCAGCAAACAATCCCAACACTTCCCGAATACAGGAGACAATTTCAAAAGGATGCTCTTCAAGTTCCATTTTGCCTGATTCCATCTTGGTAAAATCAAGAATGTCGTTGATGACCGTGACAAGTGCATCCGCGCTGCGACGAACGATATCTGCATATTCTTTCTGATCTTCCTTCAGTTCCGTCTCCATTAGCAGATCCACCATGCCGATAACTCCGTTCATCGGTGTACGAATCTCATGACTCATCATTGCCAGAAACTCGGTCTTTGCATTAGCTGCAATTTCTGCTTCTTCCTTGGCCTGAATGAGTTGTTGGTTCATCTTCTCCAGTTCCTGTGTCTTCTGGTGAAGCAGCATCGTCTGGGTTTTCAGTCGTTTGTTGGTGATAAACATCTCCACAAAGCCCTCGATTTTGGATTTCAAAATCTGAGGAATAAATGGCTTAACCATGTAATCAATGGCCCCGGCTGAATATCCGGCAAACAAGTGCTCCGCTTCTCTGCTATTCGCAGAGATGAATATAATCGGCACATCCTTGGACTTGTCCCGTGCCTTAATTAACTTTGCTGTCTCAATTCCGTCCATACCAGGCATCTGCACATCGAGAACGATAACCGCAAATTCGTCTTTTAGCAGACAGCGGAGTGCCTCTTCTCCGGAAGTTGCCTTAACGAGTTTATATTGTTCCGATTCCAGAACTGCTTCAAGAGCAAGCAAGTTCTCAGGGCGGTCATCTACCAACAATATGTGGATTGGTTCATTGAGCCCCATGGCTAACCCTAACCCCCTATTTGATCTTCCGGTATATTTTTTCGGTCCGGTCTAACGGCTCATAGGTATCACTGAACTCTGTAAAATGTATCGATTCCTTCGACCCCAGAACCAGAATACCAAAGTGGCTCAAGCTCTCATGAAACAGCCCATGCACATGGTTCCGCAGTTCATCATTAAAATAAATCATGACATTACGGCAAAAGATAACATTAAACTCATTAAATGACCGGTCTGTTGCCAGATTGTGCTCGGCGAAAATGATGTTCTTCCTTAGGAAAGGATGAAATATCACCGAATTGTATTTCGCTGTATAGTACTCGGAGAAGGCTCTGGTACCCCCTGCCTCCAAATAATTTGTAGTAAATAGTTTCATCTTCTCAATACCGTATACGCCTTCTTTGGCCTGTTGCAAAGAGCGATCATTCATATCCGTCGCGTAGATTCTTGCCTTGTCATACAGTCCTTCCTCATGCAACATGATCGCCATGGAATAGACTTCCTCTCCCGTAGAGCAACCCGCATGCCATATTCGGATATACGGGTAGGTTCTCAGGATAGGAATAATCTTTTCCCGAAACATTCGGAAAAGCGAAGGATCTCGAAACATTTCGGTTACAGGGATGGATAAGTTCTGTACAAAACGATCAAACGCAGAACGGTCATGAAGAACACGCTCCTGCAAGCCGGATATGCTCTTAACCCCTTCAGCATGTGCATGATGCCAGATTCTTCGTTTCAGGGATGGCAACGCATAGTTTCTAAAATCATATCCATATAAACGGTGCATGCCTTCCAACAGCAACTCAATCTCGATCAGCTCGCGTTCTTCATCTTGCGGCATACGGACCAAATCTGCCCCCGTCTCGGTAGGTTCCCACGGTGTCATAAATTCTCTCCACTTCTTCATTTGTTACTTGCGTATTCGTCGTATTGTCTTTCATTACCCAAACAATGAACATACGAATAATGAACTTACGAATACAGCCATACGCGCATTAAGGATAACAATTGATCTGTCTGGATCGGTTTTTTCACATAATCAGATGCTCCGGCCTCAATACATTTGCCGCGATCCTCTTTCATCGCTTTTGCCGTGAGTGCAATAATCGGCAATTTTTCAAACTGAGGGATCTGTCTGATTCGTGTCATCGCTTCATAACCGTCCATTTCTGGCATCATCATATCCATCAATACCAGATCAAATTCCGGATTTTTCTCCAAAATCTCCAGAGCCTCACGACCATTCTCTGCAAACGTTACATCCATACGATAGCCTTCAAGGACACTTGAAAGAGCAAATACATTACGGATATCGTCATCAACAAGCAATATCTTCTTGCCTTCAAACAACGTCTCTTTGTTGTGCAACTTCTGCAAGATGCGACGCTTGTCTTCCGGTAAATTGGCTTCTACCCGGTGCAGGAACAATGTGGTTTCATCCAGCAAACGTTCTGGCGACTTCACATCCTTGATAATGATGGATTCCGCATATTTGCGCAGCTTCATTTCTTCCTTGGAATCCAGTTCTTTGCCTGTATAAATTATAATCGGCAGATCGTTCAGATATTCGTCATCCCGAATCTGGTCGAGCAACTCAAAACCGGTCATATCCGTTAACATCAGATCCAGGACCATACAGTCATAACGTTGGCTGTGTAATTCATTCAATGCCTCGCTACCTGTAGATACTGCCGTAATTGCAACATCATCATGACCAATCAATTCAATAATAGCTTTACGCTGAATTTCATCATCTTCCACAATCAGCAATCGTTTCAACTGATTCTCGGTATATGATTTGATATGCGAGAAAGCTTTATCCAGTGAATCCTTGCTGGAAGGTTTTTTCAGATAAGCAATGGCGCCCATCATCAGACCTTGCTTCATATCATCAATGACTGAAATGACATGTACCGGGATGTGACGTGTTGCCGAACTGCTCTTCAGTTCACCCAGAATGGTCCAACCGTCCATAACAGGCAGTTGAATATCAAGGATGATGGCATCCGGCAGATATTGACGGGCCGTTTCAAGACCTTTGTCACCTTGAAGGGCAACAAGTGCTTTGAACCCTCTTCCTCTCGCCATATCCATCAAAATATGTGCAAAGTTCACATCATCCTCAATGATGAGAAGGATTTTGTCACCTTCCATGAGGTTCTCCCGATCATCTTCGATCTGCGTGACATCTGGAGTATTGGTAGGAGACAGATCTGTACCCACATTCCGCTCCGGATCAGGAGATAAGATGGACTGATGACTTGAGAGCATGGTCCGTGTTTCGTTGGATTGTTCATAAAGCTCCTCTGAGGATACAGCTGCTTCTCTTGAAGCCCCTTCCTCCGCCAGTGCTTCCTCTTCATGATTATCCGGCAGGTATAAGGTAAAGCAGCTACCCTCGCCTTCGGATGATTCCACCTGTATTGCGCCACCTAGCAAACGTGCCAACTCTCTGCTAATGGACAATCCCAGGCCAGTACCGCCGTATTTCCGACTTGTGGTCCCATCTACTTGCTGGAATGCTTCAAAGATCAGATCCGTCTTGTCCGAAGGAATGCCAATGCCCGTATCTTTCACACTGAATCCGAGATATTCCTGATTGGTGTTCATATAACCCGGCAGTTCTTCCGGTTTCATCCGTCGTCCAATCAGACTAACTGAGCCTCGATTGGTAAACTTAAATGCATTCGACAACAAGTTCCGCAAAATCTGTTTGACGCGATGACTGTCTGTGTACACCCATTCCGGTAAATCGTTGTCGAATTCGATGTTCAAGTTCAGTTCTTTTTTATTCGCCATTGGTCCAAAGTTTTGCTGAACAAAGCTGGTCAGCTCTTCCATTCGAACCGTCTCATAATTGATATCCATCTTACCGGCGTCCACTTTGGACAGATCCAGAATCTCATCGATCATCTTCAGCAGATCCGCACCCGACATGTAGATGGTTTGCGCATATTCCTGCTGTTTGTCAGTCAGATTCCCACCCTTGTTCTCCGACAATAACTGAGACAAAATGAGCAAACTGTTCAATGGTGTACGGAGTTCATGTGACATATTCGCTAAAAATTCGGACTTGTACTTGCTTGTCATCGACAGCTGTGTAGCTTGTTGTTCCAACTGTGTCTTCGTTTTCTCAATTTCGTCATTTTTCTCTTCGACTTCACGCACCTGCTCTTCAAGCGCCCGCGTCTTGGCAATGAGCTCCGTATTGAAATGCTCCAGTTCTTCCTGCTGACGCTGCAGCAATTCCTCGGAACGTTTAAGCGCCTCTGTCTGCTCCTCCAGATTCTCATTGGAACGACGAAGTTCTTCTTGCTGTGTCTGCAATTCTTCCGATTGAACCTGCAGTTCCTCAGTCAGTGCCTGGGATTCACGCAGCAACTCCTCCACACGCAAACGACGTCGAACGTTGTTCAAAATTACGCCCAGGTTCATAATCAGTTGGGTGAACAACTGCTTGTGAAGTTCATTGAACCCTTCAAAGGAAGCCAACTCAACTACGCCAATCAGTTCATCTTCAAACACGACAGGATAGATCATGATACCCGCAGCACGTGTTGAGCCTGAAGCTGAACCAATATGCACATAATCTTCAGGTGTATTTTCCAGAATAATCGGTGTCATATCCAGCGCGGCTTGACCAATCAGGCCTTCACCGATCCGGTACATTTCCTTGCCAACGTCTTCATTCTCTTCGAATGCATATGCACCGTAACGTCTCAGTTCGTCGGGATGTTTCTCCTCATCGATCAGATAGACGACACCGAGCTGAGCACCAAGAACCGGTGTAAACTCGCTGATAAACATTTGTGAGATTTGGCGAATGGATCCAATCCCCCGAAGTAGCTCTGGAACTCTTGCGATGTTAGAGTTCATCCAGTTCTGATCCTGTTGAGCCTGTACATAAGCCTTCTCGATCTCCAGTTTTTCTTCCAAATCACTGGATACATCTTTGAACACACTGGCAATCTGACCAATTTCGTCTGTGGATTTGATCTGTATGCGTCTAATGGTGCGGTAACGGCCTTTGCCAAAACTGGTGATCATCATGGATACGGTGTTCAGACCCCGCGTAATGCTCGGCAGCACCCACATAATGACGCCCAGTGCAAGTAACAGCCCCGCAATCATAATACTTATCGTGATCTGCACTGCTCTTGTATACGCTGCGTTAGCATTCTTGATCTCGGCATCAATCTCTTGGTCCTGATACCGGGAAAGAGCATTCAAACTATCCACAGCTTCTTTTTGCACCGCGAGTCCTGTTGCATTACGGTAGTTATTCGCATCTTCCACCCGGTTTTGGGACATCAGGCTGATCTGTCTGGTAGCATAGTTGTTATAAGCCTCCCATGCCGTATTGACACGATCCACCAGCTGATGTTCAGGTGCACTGTCTGCCCTTTTTCTCACTTCCTCGAGGTTACGATCACCACGCTCTTTCATCGCTTTCAAATCCCCATCTGCTGCCCCAATGGAGTTGGTTGGGTTTAATAACAAGTTAGCCAGCACTTTGGCAATGTCATTAACCTCGCCGCGTGCAGCTGAGGTGAACCTTACTTTGAGATAACGTTCTTGATACATCTGATCAATCTGCTTATTGCTACTGTTCAGGCGTTCATAACTCACAAACGTGAGTACGATCAAAATAGCCATCAGAGCGGTAAACCCAATCAGCAGTTTATTCCTGATCTTCATTCATCGCCCGCCCCTTTATCTAAAGTAATCCAGACCAGACATTTATCATCATCCCGCTCCTGGGGAATTTCGTCGTCAAAAAACATGGCCTGCATGGCAGCTTCATTCCACTGATGTGAGCCGGTCAGTTTTTCGATCAGGAATTCATGTTGTTCCTCCTGCCCGCCCTGAACAGCTTCCAATAGTCCATCCGTATAGAGTGCAATATGGCCGTCACCCTCGTAATGGATGGTTTGCGGTTCAATATCCATTTTGTCAAATAACCCAACAGGACAGCAGACACTGTCAAATGTGGTGACACTGCCGTCGTTTCGGAAGAATAAAGCAGGTGGGTGCCCTGCGTTAACATAATCAATGCGCTTCATCCGTGTATCCACGACCAGATAAATTGCCGTGAAATAATACTGTACCAATTGTTTCTCCAGATGGAGCTGGTTAAAACGCCGGTTCAACTCCTGAATGACCTTCTCTGGATCCACATAAGTGGTAACCGTATCCTTCAAGACAGAAGCGATAAACATGGTAAACAGGGATGAAGATATCCCGTGTCCCATCATGTCGAGCAGCAGTACTCCGTAACGACCTTCCCCAAGGGGATACCAAGAATATAGATCACCCGCAAGCTCAAAAGATGGTTTATAGATGGCATGCACTTGGAACAACGGGTCCCGAATTGCCGGACTTAATACGGCATTTTGAACCATTGCTGCCAACTTGAGCTCATCCTGAATACGTTGATCACGCTCTTTATGCCAATCCTTTTCCTGTTTCAAACGAAGTGCAAGTCGAATTCTGGCCATCAGTTCGACTTTATTAATCGGTTTGGTCACATAGTCAGATGCACCTGCATCCAATGCTTCGGCAAGTTTCTTGGAGTCCCCGATGGCAGTCACCATAATAATCGGTATATCCTTCAAATTTTCAAATTTCTGCACAATACTGCAGGCTTCGATACCGTCCATCTCGGGCATCATCATATCTAGCAAAATCAGGTCAATATCCGACGGTCTTGGACGAAGTTCATTGCTTTCCTCCCCAATTCCCAACACTTCAAACATTTCCATGGCGGAACTCGCCGTTACAATGTCACGATAGTTCTCTTTTTTCAGAATTTCTCGAATGATAATGACATTCGTCGGATTGTCGTCAACAATAAGTATTCTCATTGATATCTCCTTATCTGTGGCGTCCGGGTTTGTCGATTCTTATTAGGTAAAAACGAACGTTGATTTTACATATTTTGCATACAAAACGGCAGTAGACATAATAATTCCTAGTATAACTATAATGGTAAAACCAAAAAAACTCTATCAGTAAATGGCACCATCACGGGTAATGTTCACCGCTTTTCGCCCTGTTTTTGCAGCGTCCTGATCCCGCTTCCAAACTTGCAAAAACATAGATAAGGAATGGGGAAAGCCCCATTCCTTATCTATGTTTTTGATTAAGCATTTTACCTAAGTGATTCAGAAGCTTGTCCATATTCAGCAAACTTCAAGTTGCACCGTTATATTGATCAATCTTTCTTTTTGGCAATTACGAGTACTTTACCTTTGTCTAACTCACTCTCGTAGAAGTCAGCTTCGGCTTCGGTAAAGCCCATCGAAACAATTTTGGCCCGGAGTTCATCACCACGTGAGCGGAACAGATTCGCCAAGGAATCAAATACGCCTTCTTCCTTTATGCCAATTTCTTTGGCATCTGCTGTATCGGCAATTCGATCTGTACGATCCTTCTCATGGGCGAGAACAAAGATTTGATCAGCAAGGTATCCGGTAATCTGCAATTCTTTCACCGCTTCTACCGCCTGGACTCCGTTTTCTACCACTTTTGCATAAGCTTGCTCATTGGTTGAATTCATCGTTTCCACTCTCCTCTGATTTAATCTTCTGTATCGAGCTACTTAATATATAACCATACTATATGGGGTTGAAACGATTTAGTAATAACCAATATCAGGATACGGTATCATCAAAAAGATCAATGCCATCAATCTGGTTAGAGCCTGACTTTATATATACCTTTAGCGCCTGATCTCCACGGAGAAATACTTCTCCATCCTCGGCCACATAATAAGGTTTCCCGAGAGCATGATGGATCGCTTCAATCTTCATCTCAATTCTCTCTCCGTTTAACACAATGTGATCTTCAGACGCATCGATATGCACATATTGAATGACATCCGTATCTTCACACAAGCCAACCTTCACATCACGAAAATGATATTCAGGGCATCCCAGATAAGGATCTTCCTGTTTATTCACCGGTTGGCCCTTCTTGGCCACCAAATCGTCCATGGTGTCATCCAGAGAAATGCCATTCAGAGTCCGAAAATGCTGGAAAGTCTCGGATCGATCAACAGCCAGAGTCACCTCTGACGCCTTCTCTTCCATTGCCGTCCATTGCATATCGTGAGCAGCGGGTACCGCTGCCGGTTGAACGGAAAAGGGAGAAATTACGCTAAACATCACAAGCAGTAGTTTCATCATGATTCTCACCCTTTCATCAGGTTCATCACCGCTCTGAAGGTTTCTTTATGGATTACAAAGCGATCATGTTATTTACGCATTCGTTGCCATACATTCGCCGCAACATCCACATACTTCATCCAGTTCTTCCCGCCCTTAGCATCACCATTATATGTAGCTTCATAGGATTGCAGGGTACGATCCGTTGATGTAGCAGGTGGTGCTGTTACATGAGACGGTTCAGCGTGCTTTGTATCTGCGGCATGGTTTCGTTTCGTCTGAAATCTGGCCATCAGCGTCGTGGAGACTTGCTTGGCTGCCGCCGTCACCTCGTTCAACACTTCTCCGAGATTTTCAACAGATTCCATTACAGGATCAATTTTTTTCATTTTGTGCTGTACATCCACCGTAATATCATTGGCGTGTCTTACCGTTTGCTTGACTTCATAACTAAGTTCATCAATGGTCTTCTGTACCTCCTGCAATGTCTGTGAGACATTGTCCAAGGAACCCTGAGCGGATTTCAAGGTACGAATTAAGAAGAAAACAAGGACTGCAAATGCCACTGCAATCAGGGCCACGCTAATTTGATAGATCATAGAAGAACCTCACTTTCCATATGTGCATCAGTTTGTTATTGCTATAGTTACCCGGCGATTTCCCGGACGAAACAAAATTACATGTTACTTCAAATATGCTCTCGCTTGGAAAAAAAACCAATGTTTCAACTGGATAGCCCCCGGTTAAAGTTAGACTACACAAGGCGGTGAGGTGAACACAACTCACCCAACAATCAAGTATACGAAAGGATGAAACCTTATGTTGAAATGGTCTGTATTATTTCTAATTATTGCACTGGTAGCAGGTATTTTTGGATTCTTCGGTATTGTTGAAGCAGCTGCTTCAATCGCGAAAGTACTCTTCTTCATCTTTGTAGTACTGTTCGTCATCTCCCTCATTACGGGACGCAGCCGAATGCGATAACCTCAGCTCTGACTGAGTAATATTAACGAATACATACAAAAGCCGATCGTGCTACCAAGCCGATTGGCTTTTGTGCGTTTAGGCATAGGTCAACTTTTCTATATTATGTATTGCACTCCCTCCTGCTTTATTCCAAGCTGCTCTCCCATGAATTTCAAAAAACAGGACCTTTTTGAGATAGCCAACCCGGTTTTATCCCACCGAAGTATGATTTTTACAGGCTTCCTATATACCCACATATGCGCCAGTTGACACTGGAGAATGCAAGAAAATATTGTTATAATTTGTGATTCATAGGTGAGCTTGCTTGGTTACTTTAAACACAGGACAACAAATTACATACCTAACCGAGGAGGAAAAACAAATGAAAAAAATCGTAAGTTTTGCCGCTGCTTTAACGTTGATGGGTTCGATGGCTGCCGCTGCTGGTGCAGAGGAAGCGGTTACCGGAACGGTGACTCCCGAAAAAGGAACTGAAGCTACAACAACGACAACAACTCCGGCTGTTGAAGTGAACAAACCGGCTGTAGACACAGTAGAAGGTACTGCTGAGACAGTAACCGGTACAACAACAGACACTACAGGTGCAGAAGGTACTTCAACAACAACTGAAACTCCAGCTACGACTACAGATGATAAAATGTTTGAAGAGCCACTTGTAAAACCAGGCGATGAAGTACTGGTACCTACAATGTTGCTGAACCTTCTGGAGCGCACTTGGTTCTATGATGCACCTAACGGTAAACCAATCGGTGCATTGAGCTCCCAAGTTATCGATACAACAGGTGAAGTGGTTGACGGATTCGACGGTGGCGAGTGGGTGCAAGTGTACACTTGGAAAGGCAAAGCGTGGATCCACGTTGCCATTCAGTAACATCGTATAATCGTTCTAACGATAAGTAAAGAGGACAGCACGCACAATCGCGGCTGTCCTCTTTTGATTTTCCAGGATGTTCACTCCCTGTTCAAAGGTTCCCTGTGACTTCTTCCGTCTTCGGTTCAACATGTACATGTACATGCATGATGTTATGCGATCGCTTCAGACGCTCTTCCACTCTGTCGCAGATCTGATGGCCTTCAATCAAGCTTAAGCCTCCGTCCACTTCGATAACCACATCCACAAGTACATGACTTCCATGCACACGTGCCTTTACATCCTTGATCTTTTCAACACCTGGAACACGAGCTACGGAGGATCTGAGATCCGTCAAGTCCTTCTGATCAAATCCATCGGTAAGACGATGTGTAGAATCCCGAAAAATCTCCCAAGCCGTCTTGCAGATCAACAGACCTACAGCAATGGCAGCTACTTTATCCAGCCATGGTAGTCCGAACTGCGCACCTATAATTCCAACGGCAGCGCCTATGCTGACCCAGGCATCCGAACGATTATCTTTCGCCGCTGCCATCAGCGCCTGACTATTAATTTGTTTAGCCAGACGGTGATTGTAACGATATACGCCTAACATCACCACAGCACAGACTACAGCCACTGCAGCCGCCCAGAGGTTTGGAGCAACAAAGGCTCCTTCATACCAGGAGCGAATGGCTTCAACCAATACTTGCAACCCAACCATAGCCATAATAAATGAAGCCACCAAGGCAGCAACAGTCTCCGCTCTAAAATGACCATAGGCATGATCCGAATCAGGTGGTTTCTGGGAGATCCGAAGCCCGATCAATACAGCAACAGATGCCACAATATCCGTAAGGTTATTAAAACCATCGGCCAACAAGGCGCTGGAAGCAAATACATATCCACAGATCAGCTTAAAGGCGGACAAGACGAGATAGGCTACAATACTCACCCAAGCCCCTCGCTCCCCTTTTCGAATTTCTTCATAAGCGTTCAAACCGGGCGACACTCCTTTAACGTTTCGTATTACGGTTTTTCCATGTTACCAAATGCGGAGCGTGTGGGTCTACAGAAACAGTGTTGCGAGGCTGCATTGCTGTAGGCAAGCCGAAACAAAGTTGCCAGACGGCAGGGCTGTAGTTATTGAGAAAAAATGTTGGCCTGGGTAAAATCAAAGGTTTTGAGCATTTTATCAGGTTGCCCTTGTGGGGCTTTTATAAAACGTATAAAATAGGTACATCCCGTCCAATCTGGACGGCTTACTGTAAGACCGGGAGGGAAATAACGATGAGCGAAAATAACGAACCGAAAAAGGTCAGTTTGCAGGATGCTATACGCCAAAAGCTGGCGCAAAAGAAAGAACAGGCAAATTCCGGTAACCAATCCAGCGCCTACTTTGAAGGCGGACCTAAAGCGATGAAGAGTCAAAACAACAAGAAGCCTAACAACCAACGTCGCCGTACTGGTGGATCTTAGGTCTTAAAGCCGAAGAAAAACCCATTGGATTACAAAAAAGAACCGCAAGCCCTCTTCACAGAGGCTTGCGGTTCTTTGGTGTTGCTATGATAATGCGCCGTAGATGATGCTTCGTTTAAGCTTCTACCGGATACATTTTATTGCGCAGTTCTTTGATTTCATCACTTTCCAGATACTCGTCATAGCTCATTTGGCGATCAATGATGCCATTCGGCGTAATTTCGATAATTCGGTTAGCAATGGTTTGAATGAACTGATGGTCATGGGATGTGAACAGCATTGTGCCGTCAAAATCAATCATACCATTGTTCAGCGCTGTGATGGATTCGAGATCCAAGTGGTTCGTAGGCTCATCGAGAATCAATGCGTTAGCACCCGTCTGCATCATTTTCGCCAGCATACAGCGAACTTTCTCGCCCCCGGAGAGTACACTTGCCTTTTTCAAGGATTCCTCACCAGAGAACAGCATACGTCCCAAGAATCCACGCAGATACGTTTCATCCTGATCTTTGGAATATTGACGGAGCCAATCCACGAGCGTCATGTCTACACCGTCAAAATATTTGGAGTTGTCTTTCGGGAAATAAGCTTGAGTTGTAGTTACACCCCAAGTATATTCGCCGCTATCCAATTCCGTTTCACCCATCAGGATATCAAACAAGAGTGACTTGGCATTTCCGTTCGGGCCAACAAATGCAATTTTATCCCCTTTGTTCACGACAAAGCTGATATCATTCAGCATTTTTACACCATCAATGGATTTGCTGATGCGATCTACGGTCAACAATTGTTTACCGGCTTCACGCTCAGGTTTGAAGTTGATAAACGGATATTTACGGTTCGATGGACGAAGGTCATCCAGCGTGATTTTGTCGAGTTGTTTCTTCCGGGAAGTTGCTTGTTTCGATTTCGAAGCATTCGCGGAGAAACGTTGAATAAAGGCTTGAAGCTCTTTAATCTTCTCTTCTTTTTTCTTGTTGGCATCACGTTGCAAAGCAAGTGCCAATTGGCTGGACTCGTACCAGAAGTCATAGTTACCTACGTACAGCTGGATTTTACCAAAGTCGATATCCGCAATGTGCGTACATACTTTGTTCAGGAAGTGACGGTCATGGGATACTACAATAACAGTACCTTCATAGTCCATCAAGAAGTTCTCGAGCCATTGAATGGATTCGAGATCCAAGTGGTTGGTAGGCTCATCGAGCAACAGGTTGTTTGGACGACCAAACAATGCTTGTGCAAGCAGGACACGAACTTTTTCGTTACCACTTAATTCATTCATTTTCTTCTCGTGCATGTCACGGTCGATACCCAGACCGATCAGGAGTGCCGCTGCATCCGGCTCAGCATCCCAGCCATTCAACTCGGCAAATTCACCTTCAAGCTCACCTGCACGCAGGCCGTCTTCTTCAGTGAAGTCCGCTTTGGCATACAGCGTATCTTTTTCTTTCATAATGGCATAGAGACGACTATGACCCATAATTACCGTTTCGAGAACCGGATACTCATCATATTCAAAGTGGTTTTGCTTCAAAACGGCCATACGTTCGCCCGGGGTGATGTGCACCTCTCCCGAGTTTGATTCAATTTCACCGGACAAAATTTTCAAAAATGTTGATTTACCGGCTCCATTGGCGCCGATGAGGCCGTAACAGTTTCCTGGTGTGAATTTGATATTTACATCTTCAAAAAGTGCACGTTTTCCGTAGCGGAGCGTGATGCCGCTTGTACTGATCATTAAGCATACCATCCTTTATTGGTTAATCTGCATACTGCATGAATAGCAAGTTGCGTAAATCATGGATTCAATATCCCGATGCCTATTCTGGCACCATATTATAACACAAAAAAGCGGCAAATTCGAAAATTGGCCGCTTTTTACTTATTAAAGATTTGGTAAATACACTGTTCATGCAGGCATATCCCTACATTAACATATTTGGCTCGTTTTTGTTAGTCCTGTTTACCTTCCTCGTGGTGAATGCGGAGTGTTTCACCATGACCAAGCACCCGAATACGCTCTTTACTAATGCCTAGCCGTTCACGCTCAACTTCCAGCCGATCAAGGGCTTCCTTGGGCGTATCGTCTGCCAGCTTGAATGTGCCATAGTGCATTGGCACCATGAGCTGCGAGCCGGATTCAACAAACCCCTGCAGTGCTTCTTCAGGTGTCACATGCTGAGAAGTCATGAACCATTCCGGATCGTAGGCACCAATGGGCATCAGGGTAATACCGATGTCAAAGCGCTCTCCAATCGTCTTGAAACCCTGGAAGTAACCTGTATCCCCTACAAAATACAACACAGGCGGTCCGTCTGATTCTCTGGATGTTTCGTTCTTCCCTGATGCTGTAGTTGTTTGATCCTTCTGATCACTTCGAGTTGCAGCACTTTCCCCTGCTGATGTTGCCGCCGAATGGGTTGGTTCCAACACATAACCGCCCCAGTGGGATGTATTGGTATCGAACAGCGTTCGGCGTGTCCAGTGCTGCGCTGGAACAAAAGTGATTTTAACTCCGCCAAGTGTCATATGATCCCACCACTTCATCTCTTGGCATCGATGGAATCCTTTACGAATCATCTTGCGCTTCAGACCATCGGGTACGATCAGCAATGTCTTGGCGGTAATCAGCTTACGCAGGGAAGCCAGATGCAGATGATCGTAGTGGGAATGGGATATCAGAATGACATCCAATGGTGGAATATCCTGAATCGGAATCCCCGGGGCACCGAGTCTTCGTTGAAATCCCATTTTTTCAGCCCATACCGGGTCAGTCACGATGTTCAATCCATAATATTGAATGAAAAACGTGGAGTGACCAATCCAGGTAATACTCGTGTCATCTCGATTGGCATGCAGATAATCGAGTTCAGGCGGGTGTTTGGGCACGGTGTAGGAGTAGTCCTTCACTTTATTGCGCCGCTGCTCCCTCCATTGCTTGAATTCCTTCAGCGTTTTGTCCGTACTTACATTATCAATGTTGTTATAACGGATTTTAGGCATGAAAGGGTCATCCTCCCTTCCTCATTTCTTAACAACAGATTACCCCAAATGGGAATGCACGTACCAGTTAATCAATCCTTCGGATTTTTGCATACGGCCAGATATATGAACAGAAAGACAATCGCAGCCATAATAATGAGTGGTGGGGCGTACATAATCGTGAATGTCTCAAAAAAGCTCAATCCGGTTATACCGGGTATCCCCGTGACTCCCTCAGTAGATAGTGCATACTGCAAGGGAATCATGAGTAAGAACATGTTCAGCAGCATGAACAGACTCATCCTTTCTTTTTACCAGAATTACCGCGTACATAATTGGCATCAAACAGGAACAGCTTCATAATCAGCACAAGCGACGGAATGAGTACAAGCAGCCCCAGGCTGAACGCCGTAATAAGCGCAATCCCCATCGTACGATTTGTAAAGCTGTCATAAATATTAATGTAGGGATACAGGATATACGGAAGGTGGGATCGCCCGTAACCATACCAGGCAAAGGCAAACTGAAGCATGACAGCGATAAAACACCAGCCCAGATATTTGCGTTTCCACACCAGCGACACCGCAATGACAAAACAGATAAACGAAGAAATGAACATCCATGAGATATTCACCATCTGCTCAAAATGTGCGGGATTCTGTTTGTTAATCTGCAGAAATGCCAGAAAACTCGCAAAAATGGTAGGCAAGCTCCAGAGCAATGCATACTCTCGAAGCACCTCAAATGCCGGCTCATCCCCTGCCCGGTTGGCATAATAGGAAAGAAACATCGCCGAGATGTACAGCACACTGACCAGTGCAAGCAAAACAACCGACCAGGTATAGGGATTCGTCAAAAATTCACGCCAGCGAAAAAACACCTCTTCGCCTACCTGCTCAATGATTCCGCCCTCGGATATCGCCAAAATGGTGGAGAATACCGCCGGAATCAGCAAACCCGTCGCTCCGTACAATGCCATGTAGATCCGGCTGTTCTGCCCGTGGTTGCCATAGGTATTGTAAGCGTAATACACGCCCCGGATAGCAAGCAGTACAATGGCCAGGGAACCCGGCACCAGCAAAGCTGTCCCGTAATAAAAGGCGCTGTCCGGATAAAATCCAACCAGTCCGACCACAAAAAAGATCAGGAACACATTCGTTACTTCCCACACAGGAGACAGGTAGCGCTGAATGATGTTATGAATTTTGTTCTCGTGCCCAGTCAATATGCTGTAAAAGCTGAAGAACCCGGCCCCAAAATCAATCGAAGCGACAATCAGGTAACCGAACAAAAACGTCCACAATATTGCGATGCCTGCAATTTCGAAACTCAATGTACGATCCCTCCTTCAAGCCCCAGAGACTCCAGTTCCTTCTCTGCTTCCTTGTTGCGGAACAGCTTGCTGAGCACCCGAATGCACGAGAAACATAGAATCAGATACAGCAAAATAAACAACACCAGCATCCATCCTACCGAAGTTGACGTGGTGGCCGCTTCTGACACCTTCATATACCCGCGTAAGATCCAAGGCTGTCTGCCAACTTCAGCGAACATCCACCCAAGCTCGATTGCAATCATGGCCAGAGGACCCAGCAAGACAATGCCGAGCAACAGCCATTTGGGATATGGCTTGCGCCCTGGCAACCAACGACGCAGTACATATAACACAGGAATCATCAGAATAATCACTCCGGTGGTGACCTTCAGGTCGAACATATAATGAATGGACAGCGGTGGCCTCAGATCAGCTGGAAATTCTTCGAGACCTTTCACTTCCGTATCGGGTCGATTCCCCGCCAAAATACTAAGTGCATAAGGAATCTCAATCGCGTATTTCACTTCATTGTTCTCATCCAAAATGCCCCCATAGACAAGCGGTGCCTCTTTCATCGTCTTGAAATGCCATTCTGCGGCAGCCAGCTTCTCCGGCTGATATTTCGCCAGGAATTTACCGGAAGAGTCCCCGATCATGACCGTACTGATGGCAAAGACAAGCGCAGATACCGTTGTGAGTTTCAGTGCTTTTTTGTAATACACATGATCCCGTCCCCGGAGCAAACTGAAGGCGGCTATCCCCGCCAGAATACCTGCACTCAGAGTGTAGGATGAAGCAAGTACATGGGACACCTTGGTTGGTGTTGCCGGATTCAACATGGCAGCAATCGGATGAATGTCTTTCATGATGCCATTAATCAGGGTGAACCCCTGTGGCTGATTCATGAAGGAGTTCACCGTCGTAATGAAAATCGCAGAGGCAGATGAGCCAAGAGCTACCGGAATCAACAGCAGCATATGCGTATATTTCTTTTTGAAACGATCCCACGTATAGAGGTAAATTCCAAGAAAGATCGCCTCGATAAAAAAGGCAAACGTCTCCATGAACAGCGGCAGGGCGATGGCCTGACCCGCTACCCGCATAAACATCGGCCACAACAGACTGAGCTGTAATCCGATCGAGGTGCCTGTAACGACGCCAACGGCAACGGTGATGACAAACCCTCGTGCCCACCGCCGTGCCAGCAAGGTGTAATGCATATCATTGGTTCGTAGTCCTCGCCACTCGGCCAATGCAATCATGAGGGGAACACCTACACCGATAGAGGCAAAAATAATGTGCACAAACAAGGTAAGACCGGTTAGTATCCGGCTGAGCAAAACAGGGTCCAGGGATGACATGGTTACACTCCTCTTTCACATAATCGTTATGTACAACAGCAGTTACTCTGCTTGAACGTGTATCTCAATAACTCATGATTCGGATGATGCTTTTCACAACGGCATACAGCACAACCACAGCTGCAACCAGACAGACGATGATGAGTGTTTTCTCTTGTTTACGGAACATATACCTGCCGTCCTCCTTTTGCATGGGATGCAAATTATGGCTCTATAGACAGTTTGCAAAAGAAGTTGTTTTTTTATCCGGGAAAATTGAAAAACAAAAAAAGCCTTTCTCCTTATCACGCTTACGCGCTGAAGGGTAAAGGCTCTATTCGTAGGTATCATACATAAAATATTGATCATAAAAGAGAGAAATGCATCTCTTCATCCATCATTACATTTAAACCAATACGTCCTGCTTGGGCAGTCGTACCTTGAATGTACTTCCTTTGTCCGGTGCAGATATAAAGGTCAGTGTTCCCTTGTGATCCTCTACAATTTTACGGGAAATGTACAGCCCGATTCCTGTTCCACCAATCTGCCGATGGTCCGAATTATCCACTCGATAGAATTTGTTGAATAACATGTCCTTCTCTTGCTCCGCAATCCCTATTCCATAATCACGCACATCAAGACATAACCATTCTTCTTCTTCCCACAACGTAACATCAATGCGATCGGCTCCTGGAGAATACTTGACTGCATTGCCCACCAGATTATGCAGAACCTGAACCATCCTGTTCTGGTCAGCATAAGCAAAAAAGTCTCCATTAAACGTATGCACGTAGATACGTTGGGTAGACTTCATATTCCACTGTTCGGCAACCCCTTCTACCAACTCAACCAGCGGTACATACGTCATATGGTAAGCCATGCCTTCGTTATCGAGGCGCTGAATATCAAGCACATCATCGAGCAGACTGCTCAGCCGCTTGCCCTCGGAAGCGATGGTCTGCATGAATTCCTGCTGCTGAGCTGCCGGAAGGTCATACATCATCATTAATTCCACATACCCCATAATGGTGGCTACAGGCGTTCGCAGCTCATGAGATACCACACTGATCAGTTCATTTTTCATCCGATCCAGCCGTTCTTCTCCTGTCCGGTCACGGAACACCAGCAGAAAACCATGGTTTTTACCCGGGACATCCATCTGTTTCATGTACAAGGAAAACACACTTTTATCCACATTATTGAATATAAATTCGGTTTCGATAAACGCTGTTTCTCCATTCAGAAATGCTCTAGTCTGTTCCATCAGATTGAAGTTGTCCGTTAGTACCATCGTATCAATCGCCTGCGCCAAATCTTCAATAGATCTGCCCAGAAAATCACCCAAACCAAACATCTCTTCGATCCTTCGGTTGACGATGGTTATGGTCCCTGATCGATCAGACATCACGAGCCCTTCTCGTACGGATTCAATAAATTGCTCACTGATATCTCGCTGTTCCTGAATAGCAATCTTTTCATTGAACAACTCCGAGTTGAGCTTCTCCAGCGCAAGGGCATGACGCACACGATCTTCTTCTGCTCTGGTCCGCTCCGTAATATCCTTAATAAACAGATTATATAACGTCTCATTCTTGCCAAGCTGAATTTCTACAATTTTGTACTCAATCGGAAAGACGGAACCATCCCGGCGAATCCCTGAAATTTCATCTACAATCGTGTATCTCTTACCTTCAACATATTCGAATCGCTCCAACAATTTCTTGATCTCCATGCAGCTTGCCCCTTGGAAAAGAGACGGCGCTTCCTTATGCAGGATCACTTCTTCCCGACGCAATCCAAACATTCTTTCAGCCTCCGGATTAAACTCGATGATCTGCCCAGTGGAGTCCACAGCGATAATGGCATCAATAGAGGATTCAATAATTGCACGTTTGACCTCTTCACTATTCTTAAGTTCCTTGGTGCGTTCTATGACCCTGTCCTCCAGCGTTAACTTGTCATGACGAATCTGTTCGAATTGTTCCAGCAGCACATCAGCCATTTTACGCAAATTACCAATCAGGATCTGTACTTCGGTTACATGGCTGGTAGGCCACTCCAGCTTCCCATTTCGAAACAATATTCTCGGCAGAGAGCCTGTCATCCTGGTCAGTCTTAACAACGGGCTAACGACCTTACTGCTGAGAGGAGCCGCTACAATCATAGAAGCCACGATGATGATGAACAGGGATTGCAGTGTGGTCAGATAGATCGATTCAATTCGGGGGTAATACTTGGACGAGTCAGTCACAATAAATACCCGATAAGGTGTTATATTTGTCATTTCTGCTTCATAGATAAAAGAGGCTTGTTTCCAATGATTCAATACATCGCTGTAATGGATATTTGCAGAACTAAACAGAATAAGGTTATCCCTCGACTTCAGAAGACTGAACCTGTCCATGTCCAGGTACTCACCAGGGTGAAGTGCATTCAAACCAGAAGCGACGACTGTATCATTCCGATTAAGCAGAATCACATTCACACCCAGTAGATGATGATAACGCGTCATATTTTGTTCCATATTCTCAGCAGTAACATACTCTTCATCAAGATCCTGAACAACCGCATTCGATGCATATTTCATCTCACGTAATATGGCATCATTCATCTGACTCAACTGTCTTCGGCTATCGGCGGATAACAATACGAGAGAAACAAATACCACGAAGGCGACTACGTATTTAAAAGCAATCCTTGTGAGCGGAATGGTTCCCGTGCGCTTTGATTTTTGCTCACCCATAGTGATCCAGAAATCCACCACAATACCTGCAATCAGAGCATTCACCATGCCAATCACGGCAATATACATATACTCATACTTCAAATCTTCTATATCCAATCCCAATACATAATGCCCGCAATAGATAACCGGAAGTAACATCACTACCCAGAAGACAGCATTCGCCTTGATTAGGCTTCCGTTCTTCCAACGAATCTGCCAACCGAGCATCCAGAGCAATTCAATGAAATGCGCCATCATTACGGTTAAATTCCGTGGTTCGAAGCCGGCAACGATGTTATTTAACAGGTGGATGACTGTAAAGGTGATCAATCCATAGATAGCCCCATGCAAACGAAGAGCAATGAGAACTGCTGCGCTGCCTACCATAATTTGCACACCATAGAATAACGTCAGTGGAAAAATAGTGCTTAGTGAGCCCAGCATAATTAAAACGCAGGTCCCAATCCAGGGGATCTGCAACTTCGAAATCACCCAATCCGGCATCTGTATCTTCTTTATATGATCCATAAGCAGTTGCCCTCATGGATCAATTTTTCTTCTGTTTTCAACAACAACGTTGGTTCCCCCTATAAGCTTAAGCGGATACAATCTACTTTTTTTTCCCCTTAACTCGTTCTGATCTATTATACTGTAATTAGTAGTTGGTGTAGATTTGGGAAATTCTGAGTGATCGGCAACCCAACTGCATTCATGCTAAGATATTGAAGCTCAATAAAAAAAGCTTATTGCTTCTCTACATATACATCCTATATTTTGGAATACAAACATTAAATAATTTGCGGCATTTATTCGCAATTCACCTTGTTTTTTTAGTATTTTCTTAACATATTATTTTCACCAGGAGTGTGACCCTATGACGATCAAAGTACTTCTTATAGAGGATGAGAAAAATCTGGCCGACATGATTGCTTTCTTTCTTGAGGAGGAAGGATACATCACTGAACGGGTTCATCATGCCCGCGAGGCACTTCAACTGTTTCCACAATTCCAGCCGGATATTGTTGTAACGGATCTCATGCTTCCTGAAATGGATGGAAATGATCTCGTAGAAGCCTTTCGGCAGCACTCCACTGTGCCCATTCTGATGATCTCGGCAAGCACCATGCTGAATGATCGACTTCGCGCATTGCATAATGGTGCGGATGACTTTCTATGCAAACCATTTAGTTTGAAAGAGTTGGATGCCCGGATTAAAGCACTGCTGCGAAGATCAATCATTTCCTATCAGGATAAACCGGTAAAGGAAGACAAGCAGGCAGAGGTTACTGGGCATGTGAATGTGAATGAGTACAGAAGAACCCTGTTTGTGGATGGCGTTGAAATCGAGGTCACTCATATTGAGTTCGAGATTATGAAGGAATTGTACCGAAATCCGGGTAAAGTGTTCACCCGCAATGAACTGATGGATCGAATCAAAGGCTCCGAACGCGCCTATCTGGATCGTACCATTGATGTTCATATCTCGAGTCTGCGTAAAAAAATTGAGCCTGACCCCAAAAACCCACGTTATATTAAGACGGTTTGGGGAACAGGCTATAAATATGTGATCTAATAACGATCGTAACGATTCAAATTAAAAACTTTGGCCATATCCCTCTTTTATCTCATGGATAAGATAGGCGGTATGGCTATTTGTGATTTGTAGACAGACGACGAATGAAACCAACTCTCCATATCTTTGATAAGATGATCCGGGTCTTGCTCGTTCCAGAGAAACATCTTCATCTCACCTGTACCTGTAATCTGTTGCAGGTGGCGCTTCCGAATAAGGGATTTGAAATCAGTAATAACCAGTAACGGAAGTTGTGGCATAAAAGCCCGAATGGCATTCGCTGCTGACACCGCTTCTTCGGCAATCTGATAATCAACAATACAATAACGGGCATTTTCCCAACTTCCCCGATGTGTTTCTATCGCGAAACCAGATGTTGAGTCCTCCATCCAGTTCCTGAACAATTGAACAATATTCTCATATGCAATACGACGTTTTCCATCCGAGAGCACGGTAATGGGTTCCATAAGTATAACCTCCAGTTGTTTCTTCTTATTATTGTGCCAATTTTCGTTTAAAAATGTTTGTGTGTGAACATGAAAGAAGTGTTAACAAATTTCGTACTTCTTCACATTAAGTGTCAGATATGCCCATATCGCTTCTCGATAATTTCGCAGATTCCACACATTGATGTAAAATAGAGAAATACCCGTGTGATTTAATTTACGGGAGGTTAAGGATGAATTTGGTATTATAGGAGGTTACACTGATGAATATTGTTTCCATTGAACCAACACCGAGTCCAAATACGATGATGCTGCATCTCGATGAACGTCTGGAGGACGGAATTCGCAGAACATATACACTGGACAACGAACGATCCGCCCCGGCGTTCATTCGCCAGATGCTCCATATTCCCGGCGTAAAAAGTGTGTTCCACACAACAGACTTTGTGGCACTTGATCGTAAAGGGAATGCCGACTGGTCCGTTATCTTGGGCGAAGTCCAGAATCGTCTCGGACAGCAAGGCATCGATCTGGACTGGATTGAGTCCGAAGATGGATCTGGCGAACACTTCGGAGAAGCACAGGTATTCGTTCAGTTCTTCAGAGGCGTACCCATGCAAATCAGGGTTAAAGCCGGAGCCAAAGAAGAACGAATCTCGCTATCGGATCGTTTTGTCAAAGCCGTTACGGAAGTTGCCAGTGCAACGATGATCAAAGAACGTAAACTGAGTGATTATGGCGTTCGTTACGGCGAATTACCGGACATCGCACGGGAAGTTGAGCAGGAGCTGGAAGCGGCCTATCCGCCAGAACGACTGGAGCAGGTCATCCAACAGGCGATTGAACATGGCACCAACTCCGAAGAATTTATTGAGCGTCGTCGCGAACTGGATGGTGCCGAACTCGAAGAGGCCCTGCGTAACGGAGACTGGAATGTTCGCTATGCTGCCTTGGACGGTATGGAGCCTACGGCAGAAAGATTACCACTTGTGGCTCAAGCTCTGCATGATGACAAAATGCAGATCCGGCGCTTGGCCGTGGTATACCTGGGAGACATTCGTACACCGGAAGCAATGGAACTGTTATATGAAGCGCTCCAGGACAGTTCACCTGCAGTACGCCGTACGGCCGGAGATACCTTGTCTGATATCGGCGATCCTGCCGCTACACCAGCCATGACAGCAACATTATTGGATAAAAGTAAACTTGTCCGCTGGCGTGCTGCACGTTTTCTATATGAGGTCGGTACAGAAGAAGCAGAGCAAGCGTTGCGAGTTGCAGCCGATGATCCCGAATTCGAAGTCAGCCTGCAAGCCAAGATGGCTCTGGAACGAATCGAATCCGGCGAACAAGCTGCCGGAACGGTATGGCAACAGATGGCCGGCCGCAACAAAAAAGAGGAATAGTCGTCCCTCAAACCTCACATCCAACAATTGTTATTGCACTGGAAAAGCATGCGCGTTATACTGATTGTCTGTTTACTAAACTGAACATACCGTGTTAAGTTGTGTTGTTCATAATTTCATAGACAATAGATACACCTCATTCATGAATGGTGAGGTAGAGGTCGCGGGTGCGATCAGTACGCTGAAGGAGGCGCTAAGGAGCCGCTTATGAGATCAGCCGAAAGGTGCACCCGCCGAAGCTCACTGGACGTTCCTTATACGGTCCGGTGGGCTGGGGCTGCTGTCGAAAGGCGCAGAACTGTCACGGAAGTACATTTCCTTTGTATAAAGGTATGAATTCTTCTGTGTTGAGCTATCTTAATCATCTGGGACATGGTGCGGACATTGAAATATTAAAGACCGCAGGCTGATGCCTGTGGTCTTTTTGTTTAGGAAGCAATTATCGCAAACATCAGTATATCGAATGAAGGAGTGTTTCCATGCAAGACCGCAGTAACCCAACAACAACAACAACAACTGGACCTTCCCTGAAAAAAGGATTACGCGCACGCCATATGACGATGATCGCCCTCGGTGGCTCAATTGGCACCGGGCTGTTTCTCGCTAGTGGTACCGCCATCTCAACCGCAGGCCCTGGTGGCGCATTAATTGCCTACGCGGCCGTTGGCATCATGGTTTATTTCCTCATGACCAGCCTTGGTGAGCTTGCTACCTTTATGCCGGACTCCGGTTCATTTAATACGTATGCCGCACGTTTTGTCGATCCTGCCCTCGGGTTCGCCATGGGCTGGAACTTCTGGTACAACTGGGCGGTAACCATTGCAGCAGAGCTTGCTGCCGCTACAGTGCTCATTAAATATTGGTTTCCCGACAGTTCGTCCATGTTATGGAGCTTACTGTTCCTCGTGCTGATCTTTGCCTTGAATGTACTTTCCGTCAAAGGCTACGGGGAGTCCGAATACTGGTTCGCCATTATTAAAGTAGCTACCGTTATCATCTTCCTGGCCGTTGGTGTGCTTATGATCTTTGGTATTATGGGCGGAGAAGCCGTTGGTTTCAGCAACTTCACCATCGGTGATGCGCCCATTCATGGCGGATTCTTCGCCGTGTTAGGCGTATTCATGGCTGCGGGATTCTCATTCCAGGGTACCGAGCTTATCGGGGTAGCCGCCGGGGAAAGTGAAAATCCGCGCGAAAATGTACCTCGTGCGATTCGTCAGGTATTCTGGCGCATTCTGATTTTTTACATTTTGGCGATTACCGTGATCAGTCTGATCATCCCGTATACTCATCCGAATCTGCTCAAAGGAGATCTGGAAAATATCGGGGTCAGCCCGTTTACACTGGTGTTTGAGAAAGCTGGACTCGCCATTGCGGCTTCCGTCATGAATGCCGTTATTCTGACTTCTGTACTCTCTGCCGGAAACTCAGGCATGTATGCGTCGAGCCGGGTTCTCTATGCCCTTGCCCGAGACGGTAAAGCCCCTCGTTTCCTCGGTAAGTTGAACAAAAAAGGCATTCCCATGAATGCCTTGCTGCTTACCACAGCCGTTGGCATGTTAGCATTTCTTGCCTCCCTCTTCGGCGATGGCATTGTGTATACCTGGTTGCTGAATGCATCCGGTATGTGTGGTTTTATTACTTGGCTAGGTATCGCTATCAGTCATTATCGCTTCCGTCGTGCATACGTTGCACAAGGCAGGGACCTGAGCGATCTGCCTTACCGGGCACGTTGGTTCCCGTTTGGGCCGATCTTTGCCTTTGTCCTGTGTATTATCGTGATTATTGGACAGAACTATCAGGCATTTACGGGTGACGAGATCGACTGGAGTGGCGCCATCGTTGCCTACCTGAGCGTACCACTGTTCCTGGTGTTGTGGCTCGGTTACAAATGGATCAAAAAAACTAAAGTGGTGCCGCTGAAAGAATGTGATTTTACACCTACCGATTCACCAAGTAACAAATAGTAGCTCCAACGTACTATCATCTACAGCTACAATTGACTTTATATAATAAAACCTCCCCTTGGCGTTGCAGTTTCCTACTGTAGCGACACCGGGAGGTTTTGTTTTGGGTCAGCCCTCCCCTTCGCACATTCCTGTACGTCCTTACGTCGCTGTCCATATTTTGTATAGGTCCGTAAGTAAAATAGAGAAAGGTATACTATTTTTCTTGGACAACGGGAGTTGACGTATAATGAAAAAATTCTCTATCCTGCTCATTCTACTGGGCATTCTGATCATCAGCTTTCCTTTCCTGCGGGAGACGTATTATGACTGGCAGCAAACCCGTGTTATGAACGATCTGGAGCAATTGCAAAACGGCTTGTCCAAGCTTAATCACTCCTTCGAACAAGGCATACAGGATGCGGCTTCCGCCGAGCCGACTACTAACAATACAGATCCAGTGCAAGAGGCATCGTCGAATACGTTGGGTGTACTATCGATTGACAAGATTGATGTCCGCTTACCGATTCTGGAGGGTGCAACGGAAGAAAACATGAAGGTAGCTGCAACCCATCTTGTCGAGACCACTAGAATCGGTAACAAAGGTAATGCCGCCATAGCCGCTCATCGCGCGCACAGAAAAGGTCGACTGTTCAATCGCTTGGGAGAACTCCAGATTGGCGATTCAATGGAAGTCACCTTGGCAGATCGAACGGTTATGAAATATAAGGTAGACCAGATATCCGTTGTGGAGCCAAATGACTTATCTGTGCTGGAAGACCCCGGACTTGGACAGGTCCTTACCTTGATTACCTGTGATCCACTCGTCAATCCAACACATCGGCTAATTGTAAGAGCTATTAAAGTAAATCCGGACGTTGCTGGGTTCTGATCTTCCTTATGATTCAGTTGAAACAAAATAAAACACCCTCTAGTATATTCACACGGTGACTCTGGGTCACTTGTGAAGCTAGAGGGTGTTTTTATCTGAATATGATCTGTTCCTGCATTACGTGCTGCGTGCGATCTAACGCTGAAGCAGTTGTCTACCTCGGAAGTAAACGTAGCCCACACTACCTAGTGCCATCAGCATCATGCCTGCCACAGTGAAAGCCCATGTGCTCTCTTCGCCAGTCTTCGGCAGCATTCCCTGTGATGCAGAATTCCCAGTCCCCTGCGATCCATCTGTATCCGTTCCCGCAGAAGGTGCCAGTGCGCTATCCCCATCCGTTGTATCTGTACCCCCAACTGGAGGTGCAGTGTCGTCACCGTTGGAAACGCCAGGCGAAGGAGGAGTTACTCCGTTATCTTCATCTGTTGGAATTTCGGTTCCGTCTTCAGGTTCAGTAGGTCCAGTAATCACTGTGCCTGGGATAGACGTTCCTGGTGTTTCCGGTCCTGGTGTTACTGGTTTCTCCGGATCCGGTGTTACACCCGTAGTAGGTGTTCCCGGATTATAAGGTCCACTCGATCCACCGCCCGATACTGGGATAGCCTGATTTGTCTTTTCCACAACTACGGTTTCGGTTTGTATATTCGTAATTTCAAATGGTACAGGTGCTGTGTCCAAGATATATCCGTTCGGTGCTTTAACCTCAATCAAGCGATATGTGTTAGGTTGCAGATCGCTCAACTGAAGCTCACCATGGAGATCCGTTGTCAGGAGCGCTTGGTCAATTCCCGTAACGACGTCAAATTTCCAGTTTCCGTCCGCATCCATCAAGTTCGTCTGAGCCCACAATTCAAATACTGCACCTTGTAGATGCTGAGTTCGACCCGCATTGGTTTTAATCAATTTCACGGAACGATCATTTTCTTTATTTTCAATGGTCAATCGGGTTTCCGGTTTAGTAATAGATACAACCGTCTCAGGTTGTTCAATAACAAATCCTTCTGCCTTGGTTTCTACCAATGTATACGAACCATAGGTCAACCCGTCAAATTCAATGACCCCGTTCAGGTCCGTTACTTTTGTATCGATGACTATATTAGAAGAATCATGCAGCTCGAATTCAATCCCGCTTAATACGGAGTGATCCTTGGCATTTACTTTGGTAACGACAAGTTTACCACCCGTCCCCATTGCATTCGACTTCGTCAGTGTAATAATCTGAGTCTGATTCTCTACAATGGTGAAGGGGATCGGGGTAGCATCCAACTGATAAAACTCAGGTGCCACAACTTCGACCAATTCATAATCCCCAGGCAAGAGATCTCCTTTGGCGATTTTCCCATCTTCCCCTGTCGTTAACTCGTCTATTTTCTCTCGGGTTGCACCGTTGTTCAAGTACAATTCAAACGCTGCACCCTGGAGCTTCTTGGATGAGTCAATTGCATCTACCTTAGTTAATTCGAAGCCTTGACGAATCTTTTTATTTTCAATTTCAAAGGCGATATCCGCATCCTTGAATTCAATCGTTTTACCTGAGGCAGAGCCATACTCTGGATCAACCAAGTATCCTGCGGGTGCAGATAATTCTTTTAACTTATAAGGCACGCCATTCGTCAGATTGTTCAGCCGATAGTTCCTGGAGCTTTCAACTACTCCATTCTCATCCGTTGGTTTCAATGTTTCCAGAAGCGTAGTCCCAGACGCATTATAGATTGCGAATATGGCTCCTTCCAGCGGAACGCCTGTATCACTGACTTTATGAATTCTGATTTTGCCTAAACCTGTGGAGGCTCCTCCACCTGCTCCAGCCAATGAAACTTTGATACCCACCTGATTGCCTTCGCCCACCACTGAAGAAGACTGACCTGCGAATTCAACTTTATTCTCAATTCGAGCGCCATGATCGGCATTAATATAGGACTGATATTCCAGAATAAATGCCGTATGAATATCTTTATTAAAGGTGAAGGTAAATGTATTGCCTTCCACGATCAATTCATAATCAGCCGGATCAACCAGTCCAGCTTTGTTGGATACATTGCCTGAATTGTTGGCAGGCAGGTTCGTTGCATATAATTTCAATGAATCAGCCAATAAGATTTGGTTTTCCGACAGGGTATCTGTTAATGGAGAACCCGCTGGAACATAAGATTGACTTGGATTGATATTTACCGTCCATGATGCTTTATCCGTTGTACCGATCTGTTGACCTGTTTTTTGTACATACACACCACCGTGAGCTGGCGTAACGTTCGCTGATCTGTTAAAGCGCACTTCACCGCCTTCACCGTCGGTTAGGACAGCCTGGTTGGCATACGTGCCTTCGACGGAATAAGGTCCATCCAGACTTGTTTGGTACTGAATGCGATAAGCTGCTTTGCCGATGTTCCCCAGATCCAATGTGAAACCTTTACCGTCCGTGTTCAGCTGGAATTGTCCATCTGTCAGCGCAACCTCGCCGCCGACTGCAGTAACATTATTTTCTCCCTGCAACACCAGCTCATGAACCTTCAATGAACCGTCTACAAAAGATTGGTTACCTGTGTAGGCATCCTTGAGGATGGCTTCGTGAATATCGAACAAGTTGTAATTTACATCAATTGTCCACGTGATCGTTTTGTCTTTGGCGCTGTATTCGCCCTTCTTGTTACCATTTTGAATGGTATACTCTTGCGGTTTGACCATAGCCGATTTGGTAATCGCAGCCTGTGCTACATCAGACTCTTCCCAATCGATCTTGGCCGAGTTGCGATATTCATTATCCGTTGGCATACCTGCCGTCGGATCAAAGCTTGTCGTATAGGTTATGACATGTTCCGTGTTAATGGTAACGCCGTCCTTCAGGCGAACGGAGAATCCTTTTTCATACGTTGGATCAGCCGGGTCTGGAGTCAGTTCGAAGTCGTCTTTGTTAACCCCACTCACTTGAAGACTACCCGGAATCAGCTTCATGTGTCTGCCTTCATAATTGTCGGTGATGACGATATCCGTCATGTCCTGCAAATCACGGTTCAACACCATCTGCCATTCGATTTCTTTTTTGTTGAAGTTTTCACTTTTCACGCTTTTGGCAAAAATGACTTCCCGAATGTCTTTCCGGCCTGTTTTGGAAGTGCCATCATACATGTTCACTGTGTTCGTAATGGTATCGTTGGTATATACACGATGAATGGATTGTGTATCATATTCGATCTCATAGGCCTTGGTAACGTCGTTCTTAAAATGTAATCTGAAGCCGTCATCGAACCCTGTATTCACCGCTTCAAGTGTGTATTCATTCGGATTCACCAGCGTTCTGTTCGAAGCCGCTCCGCTCGCATTAATATCAACTTGGTACACGTTGACGGAATTATTGATCAGTTGCTGTTTGGCCGTATCAAAACGGTCTTCAATCCATGCATTTGCTTGCATGATTTCTTGCTGATTGTAGTTATATTGCACTTTCCATGTGATTGTCTGTGTCACCGGATCATACGCACTATCTTGCCCTGATTTGTTCAAGGGCTCATTAAAACTCACACGAACTCGGCCAATATCCGTTTCGTTATGCTCGCTCTGATCCGTTGTAAGCTCAACCTGGTTTTGATACTCCACATTGGTGAACGGAGCAGTGGTTGGTGCTTTAACACTCGTCGTATAGGTTACACGATAGGCCTTGTCTGTGTCTCCCAATTGAATTGGAAACTGTGGTTCTGTTTGAACGACTGGACCTTCTTTTACAGATCCATTCAATTGCACTTCTAATTCGCGAATTTCAATATTGCCCTTGAGTTCAAGGTTCGTTGGCAATGTATCTGAAAGAACCGCATTTTTCATAGCCTTCTCGCCTTGGTTAAAATCTACGGTCCATTTAATCTCATCCGAGTTGAAGTTGTTTTTGTTCGCGCTTCCCGATTTCTTCAACTTATCTATGGCCGTGTTGGCAAAATGCACATCGATGATGCGCTGCCCCACGGAGCTAAAGTCTATCTGTTGTTTCAAGCCATCTTCCATCTTGCTCTCATCGAACTTAAGCCACACGTAGAAGTTGCCTTCCAGCTGCGCATGCTCGATCAGTTCATTAAAGGTAAAGATGATTGTGCCATCTGGATTCACCACATACTCCCCAACACCGCCATCCAGATTACCTTTAAGCTGCGATCCAATAATGAATTTATCCGGCAAGTTAAAGGTAAACGTGGAACCATCGCTATAGTTGTGGGTGTCATTTGCAAGTCCCCATGTAAAGACGACAGCCACCTCATCCTGAATACGTGGACGAATATCCTCAATCTTATCGCCTTTGATTTCAATCGTTCCATTTCCATTGTCTTGCGGTGCCTGATTGTACATCTGCACACTGGTAATCAATTGATCTGTAATTATCGGACCTGCAGCTGCATCAAGCAGATGCATCGTATTTTCCTCCTGATCTTCTGGAGTACTGGCATCCTTATCTTCTTCCAGAATGACAGGTTCTTCTTTCACTTCTCCCGAACCTGCCGCACCGTCTTCTACCGCTGTATCGCTCATTGCACTAGCTGGCAAATTAGTTAATTCATCCTGAGCATGCATCGTTGGTGTTAATATCCAACCCTGCATCATTTGTGTGACCAGCAACAGAGCAATGATCACTATGCTCACTTTTTTCCTCATTTTTTGCATATCCTCCTCGTACGTAGTGTTGGCATGCGCCGAAGAATAGAATAGCAAAGCGACATATACAAAAAATAGACAACACTAAAACCCTCGTCGTTGAACACAAATTGAACGCAAAAAAGGATACTCCTCAAGCGGAGCATCCTGTTCAAACGGTTGTTATAGTGTCCAGTTAATTTTGACGCGCAGATCCGTAGTACCTTCCATTTTGGACACATAATAAGATATCGATTTCATGCCAAGCTGGTACAAATCCTGCAAATCTTCAATCAGTCCAGCCTCCGTACCCTTGTACCTGAACGTGAGCGAGGTTCCGCCTTCCTTCAGTGTACTTTGAACCTTGGTCTTCAACGCAGCATGGCCTTTAACGGCATCCTGTTCATCATACAGGGAATAGTCCAGAGCATGGTACAGCTTCTGATAAGCGGCCTTTTTGCTATCTCCAGCCTTCACCAACTTCAATAAAGCTTCTCGATATGGGGCTGGCGCAGCGGGGTACTTGCTTTTGCCTGTCCAGATATGGTCACGTGCCATCTCATCATCGCTTAACAAATAATAGCTGTGGCTTACCTTACCTTTTCGGTCAGGGGTAGGATCATCCCAGGTGGTGTCCATGTGATACCACTTGCCGTCCAGGTTCACGATATTCCAGGCATGAAGCTGCCCGCCTGCTGTACCTTCCACAATCCGGTTATCGATGCCTACTCGCTCCAGCATCCGATAAGCCAGCAATGAGTATCCCTGACAGACGGTACTGCCTGTAACAAGCCCGTCGTAGGCCGTATATTTCTTGAGCGAAGTATCGTAGGAAAGGTTAAGCACAATCCAGTCATGGATGACCTTGACCTTCTCATGATCCGTCATGCCGGGTTTGATGATTTCTTTCAACACATTCGTGACTTTACGATTCACATAATCGGTCTGTTCCTTGGTCTCCCGGTAGGAAAGTGTCACATGTACTTCGGCGGATACATTGGAGCCTTTATAATTAAATGCGTAACTTTTAACGGTATATTGGATATAGGGGTCACTCTTCATTGCCTCATCGATGGAGGTTTGTAATTGTTTTTTGAGGCCTTTCACATTGCCTTTGTATGTAAAAACAAGTTCCTCCGTCCGCTGTGACATTGCGGTAAGCAAGGTCTGCCGCAAATCTGTTGCCGTGGATATATCCGATGTCCCTGATGCAGCATACAGTTGATCCAGATCAACCGTACGTGGTAACGCTACAGCAATCAAACAGCCTGCCAGCAGTATGGTGATAATTCGTTTCCCGTTCTTACCCATGAAAGGAACCCACCCTTCTTTGCAAAGTTCTCACGCCCTATTGTATCACAAAAGGCTCTGTCGTCATTCTAGTTTAGTCAAAGCAAATCAAAAGAGACCTTCTGTGGAAGGTCCCTTTGATCTTCAATTCATTAAATCACGAGTACCCGTTATCTTCAGCCTATGATTCGTACGGGCATAATATGAGTAATTCCTCGTCTAATACAGACGATTACCACTCATAAACGTATCTGTCTTACCTTGAAGTTTCGCCAGCCGTTCCAATACCTGTGAAGCTTCAGCTACCGTCACTTTGCGTGCAGGCATGAATCGTCCTTCAATCGAAGGAAGTAATCCCAGCTTCAAGCTCAGGGATACCGCCCCTTTACTTGTAATGGCACTAGCATCCGCAATGTTGGGAAGATCGGATGACAAAGTGTAGAATCCAGCCAGCTTCTCATAGCGCAGTATACGTACAAGCAGCACCGCCAATTCTTCACGCGTCATCTCTTCTTGCGGGTTCAGATTCTGTTCCGGGTCTGCTCCGGCAAGCCAGCGTTGATCGATTAGAACCTTGATTGCCTTATAATAAGGGCTGTCAGGCGTCACATCAGCGTATAGCTTGTCATCTCCGTCCCCACTATAGTAGAGATCCATATTCGGGTTAATCGCTCTTGCCAAATAGTTAAACCAGTCTCCTCGGGTGATCACCCGATCCGGGAATACACGTCCCTGCTCATCCGCAAGCAACACACCATGCTGTGTCATATTGCGAAGCGCAGCTTCGGCCACATGGCCCAAGATATCCGTAGGTTCTGTCTTGCTTGCAGCACCTGTCTCCCCGTATTGAAGCTTCCACTCTCCCGTGTTAGCATCCAGTACTTCATAAGTGCCATAGATAGAATTCTCATCACGGGTTGGCATATAAGCAAGGTTAACCCCCACCGGAATAACTTGACCGTTGTTCAGACCGTATCCGCCATAACGGGAATATGCGAGGATCAGCTTGAACTCCTCCAGATAGAGTGCCTTGGCCTCTTCATAACCGATGGCTGGCTTATCATCTGCTGGCAATTGTTCAGGTGTTGCGGCAATGCGTGTATAGAACTCATTCACGGTTCCATCGTTCAACACCTGCACTTGTGCCGTATCATCTTTCACCTGAATTCCGTTCAGATAGCGTTGGAACATAAACGTACGAGCATCGTCTATCTCAATAACGTTAGCCAATCGAAATTGCTCCGTTGCATCTGGAACTAACGCGATCACCGTGTTCATCGCCAGTTTCTCAGCCTGCTTCCGGGTAATCAATTTGCCTGTTTTCTCTTCAGTCTGCTTTTCCTGCTCTGGTCCAATGCGTTGCATCATCGTATAGCTGTAGATCTGACCAGTCACTGCATCTACCTGTGCTGAAATATCCCGCATGAACATATAGGACGTATTGGCACTTCGATCGCTCCAGCTCAGACTCCATACCTGATTGTTCGGACTTGCAAAAAAACCTTTGCTTAACTGGCTATGCTCCAGCTTGTAACCCTTGGGAATATCAAAGTTCGTTACCACCCGATTGGCGGCCTGCTGTACATTTAATCTTGTACCATTGGTCGGAACAAAAGGCGTTACGTCCCCTTGCAACTTCGTATCCTGCTGTAAAGAATCCTCGTCTACTGCTTTGCCTGTTAATGTATTAATCCGTTCCAACGTATTGGCTTCAATCGGAACAATACTGATATTCTTCGGTGTATATCCAAGGTAGTACTGCTGACCCTGTTTGGAAGACGACCGATCTTTGGAGATATAAGCCAGCTCTACATCAAACTGTTCTTCAAACTGCTGTCTGGCCTTCTCTTCCGAAGCTGCCGGTTTCGATGAAGGATATTTAGCAGCGGTAGTACCTCGTGAGTAACCTGTCACCAAACCACTTTCATCCACATTGATGTAGACTGTCTCTGCGTCAGATAACAATCCGTCATGTTTTAACTGGTAAGCATATCGATATTCTGTTCTGCCAAACAAAGACTCTTGTTCGATGGAAGAATACAGATCTCCTAGCGGAGCATACTCCGTATCCTTCAAGCCTGGTATCGCTTGATACAACAGTGCAACAGCCTTCTCTTCAGCTTCCGCTTTCGTTAGCTTAACATCCGATCCCGAGACATGTTTATCCAGAATATCCGATGGTAGATGTACACTTAACACTTCCCCTGTGCCTGCATGTACAGTCCCACTGAATCCCGATGTATGATTGCCTTGTGTAATCTGGAATCCAATCTCCCATGCCTTGTAGTCTGGCGGTGGATAGGAATTCGGTGAATCGAATCGTGCAGATGAGATCGTTGCTTTCTTTAACAATGGAAATAATCTAAGTATATTTTCACTGGCTTGCCTGGATGAGATTTTCGCTCCCTCTGGCACGTCATTGCTGGTTGCGTCTAGTTGTTCATTTTCCCCCGTTGTCGCTTCGTTCACCTGCTCTGCTTGCGCGGCTGATGCGCTGCCTGCAAAACCTGGTGTTTGCGTAGCGAGCAGCAGTGTTGCCATCGCTGCGGTTGTTACTTTGGTTGCGAACATTTTGATACGTACATTGAACTTCCAATTCAAACTCAAATCTGGACCTCTCCCTTCAATTTCATACAAAGAAGCATAACAAATAACCTCGCATGAATATTGCCAGTCTATTCTATAATACCATAAGCTTCCTTTTTAATCGTCTTTTCCCGTCAATTTTACAATTGTGAATTTCTGCATATTGCTCATAACAGCAAAAAAACGCCAATCATGTTGGCGTTTCTCTGTTAGCCTGCACTCTTATGTAGGCTGATTCTCACTCTGTTAACTGCTCGCTATAGACGAATCATTCGACTTCGTCTGACCATGAACATGGGTTTTCAAAAATGGAATAATGGTATCCCAGAACGCGGGATCTTCCTCGGAACAACTGTGTCCTCCGCTATTAACCCATAGATGTTCCACAGGCGGATCGGCTTTAGACATAAAATATTCAAGCTCACTCGGAGGAATAAAATTATCTCCCTTGGAGTGCACCATGAGCATCGGGAGTTGCATCCCCCTGCGCCGTTCATTCAGCATCATCACCGGATCACGCTGACGATAGGATTTCAGAGATTCACCCAATCGCCAGAACCAGATTCTCGGAATTAACTGGGCCAGGGGAAACAGAGGCAGACGCCGGCGTCTCAGCTCCGAACTGACGATAACCTCAAATTGGGATGGCATGGAATCCGTAATTACTGCTGATACCGGAATTCCTTCCGTCACTGCAAGAATCGTACCCAGTCCACCCAACGAATGTCCAAGTACTCCGATAGCATCCGCATCAATCTCTGGTCGTGCAGTCGTATACTGCAATGCCGCCAGCAGATCATCCCGGAACAGATAGGCAGATGCAGCACGAACCGGATCACTGGCCCCATGACTGCGGACATCATACATAAACAGGGCATATCCTGCTTCCCAGATCGGCCTCGCATAACGAAGAACACGGGAGCGATTGGAACCCCAGCCATGTGCAATAATCACGAGCGGCCAAGGTTTTAGAATATCGGCTCTGGCCGGGATGAACCAGCCATGCACCCGACCTCCACCACTGTCAAAGGTCACATCCTCGAATGGCATTGGAGGTGTCAGAGTGATCGGAATCTTCTTGGGTGTCTGGCTCTTTACCGCCGCCTTCCATAATCCACCTGCCGTTACTGCAGCAACGGCCAGCATGCCGCCAATCATTGTTTTAGCTTTCACAGGGCATCTCTCCTCTCCGAATTCTGGCATATATCCATCATAAGACACTAGAATGAACGGCACGTTAAACGACATCGTTTTTTATGATAACGAATAATCCAACAATTGATCTAAAGCTACCTTAATATATACCCAAATGTACATATCCCTCATCTTTCGCTGAAGTCTAGGCTTCAGCTGCTTCCACAAATCTCCGTGCACATGCTGCAATCTGCTCATGATCTCCTGTTACAAGGGCTTCGCGTGGTAAAAGTGCACTTCCCAGACCTACCGCAGCAGCACCTGCTGCATAGTAGTCAGCAATATTCTCCAGTGTGGCGCCGCCTGTTGCCAACAGCGGGATGTGGTTCAGCGGAGCTTTAATCTCCCGCAGATACGGTATGCCCAGGCTCGCCATCGGAAACAGCTTCACAACACGTGCTCCCGCTTCATGGGCAGCGACAATCTCCGTAGGTGTCATGGCTCCAGGCCAGATCTCGACACCATGTTCTACAGCATATTCAATGACAGACAGATCGACATTGGGGGACACCAGAAACTGAGCTCCTGCAGCGACCGCTTCCTTCGCCATCTGCACATTCAGTACCGTACCAGCTCCAACATAAGCCTTTCCTTCATGCCGCTCACGCCAGTCTGCAATAATATCATGTGCTCCAGGTGTGTTCAGCGTGACTTCCATCAGTCGAATTCCACCACTCGTCATGCCTTGTCCAGCTGTTACTGCCGCTTCACGGCTAATACCGCGCACAATCGCGACCAGCCTCGACTCCAATAGTACTTCCGTCAGATTCATACTCAGTTCCCCTTGCTTCATCAATTCGGCAGCCGAAGACAGGTAATCATGTTCACCGCTTTTCCGTTATTCATTATTGTAAAGCATATCCTCCCCTGGATGAAATACATTAATCCATTTCCAAAGTGAATCCGTCCTCGATGGATACTATGAAGTCATTGCATGACAACGTAAAAAAACCTCTCCATGGAAATGGGGATGATTCACCCATTCAATTCCACGAAAGAGGCATCATTGCGACCGTAATGCTAAGCATTTTCCAATACGTTATCCTTCTCCAGATCTTTAAAGTAACGATCGTTATATAACATGCTCGGATGTGTTGGATGATAGGCGAGTGCGATATCATTATGTTCTCGGGCCTTGGCACGGTTACCCATCCGGTCATAACATACACATAGTTGCAGATGCGGCATCCAGGTCCAGGCTGCTTCATTTAGCACCACCATAGGATCATCAGGACGTACAGCGCGAGTCGCCTGTTCGTACCAGAACAGGGCTTTGCGATAATCTTCACGGTCGGCAAAATAACCACCCAATCGACAACAAATCTCGGCTCTTGGCAAATCATAGGCGAACGATCGGAACAACGCTGTTACTTCCTGTTCCGATCGTTTAAGTGCGGCTTCGCAATCCGCAATTTTCTGGCAAGCAGCAATCTGATCTTCCACCCAACCCAGCCCGGTGTCCAGAAACTTTTCGTAGTACTTCACCGCATCCTCATGCTGTCCATGGTCCTTCAATTCATTGCCAAAATAGTACAAGTCACGCGGTGAGAATTCCTCTCCGGCCTGTTCCCTTTTACGATAGATCCGCAGATTCCGATCGGTATATTCCTTATCTTTCTTATGGGTAACCGCTATATCACTATGCAGCAGATTGCCTGCTACAGCCAGATATTCATGCACCGCGCCAATCCAGCGAAATTGTCGGTCCCGACGCACCAGGCGATTCCGGCGCAGACTGTAGGATACTTTGCCTTCTGCCGTGAATGACAGATTGTAATCCATCGTGACACTATCAACAGCCGGGTCCAGCGAACGTTTCAGGGCAATAAGCTTCGCCCGATCTTCCGCTTCAAATACATCGTCGGCATCCAGCCATAGAATATATTCGCTCTTCGCCTGATCGAAGGCAAAGTTGCGTGCTGCTGCAAAGTCATCCACCCATTCAAAATCAACGATACGATCCGTATATCTGGAAGCGATCTGACGGGTACGATCCGTTGAACCGGTATCAACGATCACAATCTCATCGGCAATGCCGTTGACCGAGTCCAGACATCTGGCGAGGGAAGCTTCTTCATTTTTCACAATCATACAGAGCGTAATGCTGATCGTCTCTTCGCCACGTCTGGCTCTGCGGTTAAAGGCAGCTACCCCCGGCAGTTCAGACAAGCGATAGATGTGGTACGCCGGGAGATGCGTATCAACGAAAAGGCGAAAACCAAGTGCCTGCGCACGGATACAGAAATGACGATCTTCACCCCAGAAGGATACATTCGGAATCTGGTCATAGGAAACCCCGGCTGCCAGAACATTTTTGCGAATGAGCGTACATGCCCCCAACCCTCCAACTTCGTAACAACCTGGTATCCGCAGTTGATTCAGAAAAGCAGTCGTTTGCGCGCCCTCGTCTTCAGCTTCATTCCCGGCTGATGATTTGCCGCCGCGACGATACAAAGCATACTCATCTTGCAACCAGACTTGAGGCATTTCCCTGGCCCCCGGCTGCCATCGGGTCCAAAAGATATTGGATACGATATCTTTGCCGCTCGATACAAGTTGTTCCAATGTACGCGGATGCAGCACCAGGTCAGAGTCTATCAGGAAAACAGCATCGTACTCGTTGTCGCGTGCATAGTCCAAAATGCGGTTTTTCAGATCAGCTACACGCCAAATCTGTTCATCCTGCCAATAGTGGCCTCCCTCATCCTTGGTGTACGCCCCTTTGTTGTCAGGATTATCACTGTCATGTTCATCTGCCTGAATAACGGTCCCTTCATGCTGGATCACAAATTCACGTAATATATTCGACGCAGCTTCTTCCTCGTTATCGTCGACAAACAGATAATCCGTCTTCACTGTTGTTCTATCCAGTGCATGCAGAGAATCCAGAAATTCACGGAGCACTGGAGTTGTCTGACGAACCGGGCTGGCGATGAGTATTCTTTCCTGGACAAACGTTTCAAGATTTTCCGTTTGGCGGGTTTCCTGTGATATAGCAGAACGTCTGGACGGTCGATGATTACTCTGGCTCTCTTTCTGGTTTTCATGTTGGTTTTCATGTTGGTTTTCATGTTGGTTTTGATGTTGCTTCTCTTTCTGTTTCTCATTTTCTTGGGAATTCGGCTCTAATGGAGGTTTGGATTCCTCTTGCGATTGGTGTAACGGGTCTTTCTTCAACGTGCTCACTCCCCTCTCCTTATTCGACCCATGCCAACAGTCGTGGCTCTTGATCCAATATCGATTCGTACTGTTCCTTCCAGCCGTATCTTGCTTCAGGGTCCAGTGCTTGATAGCGTTCATATTTGCGGATGCGATCTTCTTCCCGTGCCCATCCATAATGCTTCACCCGGGGAGCATGACAGCCATAAGTCCAATGCTGGATCGTTAACGGAAAGCGCCCACAATGCTGAGGTGTTTCCTTCCATTCATAGCTCATCCCCGGGTGATAACGAATCAGAAATGGCCGATAGTAGGCATGCGCCCGCCAGAACTCATCTTCCCGGTAATGCGTATCACTCCACATATCAAACAATCTGAAATAAATCGCATCCTCGTTGCCACTGAGCAACAGATCGCGTACAGCCCCAAAGTCACTGGTTAGAATCTCATCCGCATCCAGATTCAAAATCCACTCCGGATCGGTCGCCACTGTCTCTTCCCATTGTTGTTTCCTCAGGCTTACTTCGTCTGCAAAACGTGAAGCAGAGTTCTCCACCAATACAAGTGGAATACCGTCCAGAAGTTCCCGGCACATCGCAACCGTTCCATCCGTGCTTCCGTCATCAATGATTACCGCGCGATCGATCCAGGGGCGATGTGTCTCCAAAGCCTGTCTGAGATACCGATTCTCCTCATTACGAACGATCATCGACAAGGTAATATGTGGTCTTCCATGTTCCTCATGTTCATCCAAAGCTTCACCCCCCCATTCTCAAGCTTCTTCCTATTAAAAACGTCGGACACACGATGCCTGGACGGATCACAATCCTCTATTCTCAATCTATGCAGAGCCGGAATGCGGATATGCAGGACAAGGAAACCTTTCATGGGGTTAATCTTGTTGAACGACAAGAAAGCACCCGCCTGTGCGGATGCTTCTGCATGTATGATATAAATGTTTAATGCGATGAATTAACGGTATGCTGCCAGACGATCATTGAGACTACGTGTCTGTCCATAGACTTCTTGGTACAGTGCGAACAATTCATCATAGACAGCAACCGTTTTCGGGTTGGGCTCATAGGACTTCGCCGGACGAATGAACGCTGTTGCGCACTCCTGCAAAGATGGGAACCAGCCACATCCATAGGCAGCCAGCATTGCTGCCCCCATCGCCGGACCCTGTTCGCTCTCGAGCTTCACAATCGTGGCGTTAAAGACATCCGCCTGGATTTGCAACCAAGCTTCATTTTTGGCACCACCACCAATGGAGATGACTTCATTGACGGTTTTACCTGCGCCGCGCAGAATATCAATGGATTCACGCAGCGAGAAGGTAATGCCCTCCATCACCGCACGTCCAAAGTGCTCCAGCTTGTGTCCTGCATCCATACCGATGAAGCTGCCACGAATATTCGCATCCGGATGAGGTGTACGCTCCCCAACGATATATGGTGTGAACAACAATCCGTTGCTGCCCGCCGGAACCTGATCAATGCCCTGCAAAAGCACATCAAATGATTTGTCCGCTGCAAACGTATCCTTGAACCAGGACAGGCTATATCCTGCGGCAAGTGTTACCCCCATAATATAGAAAGCATCTTTCTCGCCGTGATTGAAAAAATGTACTTTGCCTTCAAAATCGAGATCTTTACGCTCTTCGTAGGAAAGCACTACCCCGGACGTTCCGATGCTGCACATCGTCTGTCCTTCACTCAGAATGCCTGCGCCAATGGCACCGCATGCATTGTCCGCGCCACCTGCATATACTTTTGTCGCAGCTGCCAGACCTGTTTGATCCGCAATCTCAGGCAACAAGGTGCCCACTTCCTCAAACGATTCCACAAGACGTGGACATAGGGAGATCGGCAGTTTGAATGCTTCTGCAATCTCGTTGCTCCACTGCTTGCCTGCAACGTCCAGCAGCAAGGTACCCGCTGCATCGGAATAATCCATGGCGTAATCCCCTGTCAGGCGATAACGCACATAGTCTTTGGGTAACAGGAATAAGGATGCTTGCTGCAGCAGTTCAGGCTCGTTCTCCTGAACCCACAGAATTTTTGGCAAGGTAAAACCTTCAAGGGCGCGGTTCCGGGCAATGCTTAGCAGCTTGCCATCCAGCACTTTTTCGATCCGGCGGCACTGAGCCGTTGTGCGTGTATCGTTCCACAGGATTGCATTCCGCAGCGGTTTACCTTCAGCATCTACCAAGACCAGTCCATGCATCTGTCCAGAGAAGCTCAGACCTTCAATTTCCGAAGGCTGTACGCCAGACACTTCGAGCAATTTGCGCAGGGAAACAATCGTCTGCTCTACCCAATCTTCGGGATTTTGTTCACTGTATCCAGCCTTGGGCTGGTAAAGCGGGTACGCCTCGGATGCTTCAAATGCCACTTTTCCTTCACGATTGACCAACACGGTTTTGACCGCACTGGTTCCCAGATCGACACCAATTACGTAACTCATAGGTTAACTCCTCTCGTTTATCACAGGTTATATCCACGAAAGATCCAAGTACGCATGAAAGTCACTACGTGATCAGAAAACCCTTGGATCGCCGTTACCCCCGGATTTCCTTTATACCCTTTAACAAGGGTGAAATCCGGGGATAAATGCGACCGCTTCGCTTCCTCGGGTCCTTTCTGCTCACTTCGTTTTGCATGCATGATCCTGGACACACATGGATATGAAACGAGTAAAAACGTACTCGTTTTTGTAGCAAAAAAATTGATCCAATGACCTTGATTCGTCATTGGTTATAAATGAAACCCTTGATGCTCATGTGGCCACTCCGTGATCAGAAAACCCTTGGATCGCCGTTACCCCCGGATTTCCCTTAATCCCTTTGGCAAGGGGAGAAATCCGGGGATAAATGCGACCGCTTCGCTTCCTCGGGTCCTTTCTGCTCACTTCGTTTTGCATGCACCATTTTAGACAACCATTTATATCGGCAATTTAAAAACCTCATTGTTTGTTTAACCAAAAAACCGCCCCCGTCTTCCCAAGGGAAAGTCGGGGACGGTCCGAATGTCATGCTTGTTCAGGCGTTCCATGGTACAAGCTAATCTTGTGTATAGGCTGGTTTGGATACTAATATCCAACACATATGAGTTGAGTAACCGTCGGTGGTCGACGTACTCCTGCCTAATCCACTATTAGTCAGCCAGAATGTACTGGTTAAGTTGTGCTCTCAGCAATTCCTGACGTCCGGATTGGTTTTTGCGTGGGTTTTCATTGTTGAGTGCATACTCAGCAAGGGAAGCAAGTGTCGCTTTACCTGCAACCACATCTGCACCAATACCTTCGCTGAAGCTGCTGTAACGTTTTTCGATGAAGTCATCGAATACGCGATCTTCAATCAGTTTCGCTGCTACTTTCAGACCTTTGGCATACGTATCCATACCTGCGATGTGTGCCAGGAACAGATCGTCTGCTTCGAAGGAGCCACGACGTACTTTCGCGTCAAAGTTCACACCGCCACGGCCGATACCACCGTTTTTCAATACTTCATACATTGTCAATGTCGCATCATACATATCAACAGGGAACTCATCTGTATCCCAACCAATCAACATATCGCCTTGGTTCGCATCAAGGGAACCGAGCATACCGTTGGTACGAGCAACGCGAATTTCGTGATCGAATGTATGACCAGCCAGTGTGGCGTGGTTCGCTTCCAGGTTCAGTTTGAAGTGTTTGTCCAAACCGTATTTTTGCAAGAAAGCAATGGAAGTTGCTGCATCATAATCATATTGGTGTTTCGTTGGCTCTTTTGGTTTAGGCTCGATCAGGAATTGTGCATCAAAGCCAATTTCCTTCGCGTAGTCTACAGCCATGTGGAACATGCGAGCAATGTTGTCTTGCTCCAGTTGCATGTCTGTGTTCAGCAATGTGTCGTAACCTTCACGTCCGCCCCAGAATACATAGTTTTCAGCGCCCAGACGTTTACCCACTTCCAGACCTTTCTTGATCTGTGCCGCAGCGTGAGCATACACATCTGCGTTACAAGTGGAAGCTGCACCAAACATGAAGCGTGGGTTCGAGAACATGTTTGCCGTGTTCCAGAGCAGTTTTTTGCCGCTGGATTTCATATGATCTTCAATCAGATCAACGATTGTATCAATGTTGCTGTAGAACTCACGCAGGTTGTTGCCTTCTGGTGCAATGTCCACATCGTGGAAACAGAAGAACGGGAGATTCATTTTTTCCAAAAATTCAAATGCCGCTTCCACGCGTACTTTCGCGAGGTCCAGACCCGAGTATTTATCCCATGAACGAACAGCTGTCTCTGCACCAAACGGATCACTGCCGCCTGCAGTTAATGTATGCCAGTAAGCCATGCCGAAACGGAAATGTTCTTCCATCGATTTGCCGGCTACCACTTCTTCCGGATTATAATGTTTAAAAGCAAAAGGATTCTTGGAATCTTTACCTTCGAATGAAATTTTATTAACGGATTCAAAATAGGCCATGTGTAAAATGCCTCCTCAATAGTTTTAAGAAATCGTTTACACCGTTATCCTATCACATCGAATTTACTTTGTCTATTGGTTAAACAAAGTAAAAATAAAATTGTTTTTTACACGCTTGTTTACGCTATAATAGTCGAATAACTTGTTTCGGATGTGGGTCAGAACCCTTTTATCAGAAGAATAGGAGTGCCTTAACCATATGAAAATTACCGGAGACCAGATGCTGGTCAAAAAAATAAACAAGTCGATCGTGCTCGATACGATCCGGCGTCATGCCCCCCTCTCTCGCGCGCGGGTATCCGAGGTTACAGGACTGAACAAAGCAACGGTATCCAACCTGGTTGCTGATCTGATCAGTGATGATCTGGTGCAAGAGATTGGCCCTGGGGAATCCAGCGGCGGACGCAAACCACTCATGTTGCTGTTTCGGGGGACATCCGGCTATGCTGTCGGCCTGGAACTCAGTGTGACCCACTTGAAGGGTGTGCTTACAGATCTGGAAGGACACATCATTACAGAGTACGCAGTGACATTGGAACATCATGACGTTTCCTCTGTACTGGAGCAATTAAAATTGGCAGCACAGCAACTTATCGAGGCAGCCCCTGCTTCCCCACATGGTATCATTGGCATCGGTATCGGGGTGCCCGGCATGGTCGATGAGACAGGAATGGTCCTTTTTGCACCCAACTTGGGCTGGGAGAAGGTAGCTCTGCGCTCCATGCTTGAAGAAGAATTCGAACTGCCTGTCACCATCGATAATGAAGCCAATGCTGGCGCTCATGGAGAGTTGAATTTTGGTGCAGGCATCGGTGTCCGTCACATGATCTATATCAGTGCAGGCATGGGGATTGGTTCAGGCATCATGGTAGATGGTGAATTATACAAAGGCGCGTGGGGCTATGCTGGAGAAACAGGCCATATGTCCATTGAAGCGGAAGGTCTGCCCTGCTCCTGTGGCAATCGTGGTTGCTGGGAGTTATACGCATCGGAAAAAGCCTACGAGCACCCGGATCATCAGCTAAAATTACCTGCTCATACCACACGAGAGCTTATTCATCATGCGGAGCATGGCCACGAGGCTGTTCAAGAATTATACAACACGATTGGACGCAAACTGGGGATCGGCATTACCAATATCGTTAACAGTTTTAACCCGGAACGTATTATCATTGGCGGTCCGCTCTCTGAAGCAGGTCCCTGGATTGAAACAGCGTTAAAACAAGTTGTCGAAGAACGTACATTACCTTATCACCGCCGCAGTTTGCAGATTGAATGGGCAGCTCTGGGCAGCCGTTCCACCCGTGTTGGTGCCGCTTACTCTGCAATATCCCAATTTTTAGGGAAAATAAGAGTTTCCGTCTAATAACAGATGAAAATTGACATCATTTCGCCCCATTTCCTCCCTTTTTGTTAAAGAAATCCAGATGTATAATGGGGTTATGTGATTTTTGTCATGGCTGTGTGGATATAGCTGTGTTAATTCCGATAACGAAACGGAGTGAAAAGAAGCGTGACCTACGTGGATACTTCAGATATCTCGGCGCAAATGTTTGTCACCGTACTCCTGTTCCTGATTGTGCTTGCGCCCCTGTTCAGCCTTGGCATACTCCGATTGTTCCAGAGCAAAAAGAAGGCTGGTTTCATGTACATGCTGTCAGGAGTGCTGGTATATGTTGTGTTTCAGACTTTCATGAGCATTTTTTTCTAAATTATATGCTGCCTTATGCACAAAAAACCGTACCCTTCCGGGTACGGTTCTTTCTATATCCTAACGGCTCGCGAAAACCGGAATTTCATATGAATTGAAACGTTCTTCAACACATCATGTTCCAGATGATCAGCGTAATTTAAGCGTCCAACGCTTTGGCAAATTGGGTTTTGTTCATACCCAGAATACGGTGTTCACCAATGACAGTCAAAGGCACGGCACGTACACCCATGTCCCATACTTGTTGTGCAAATTCATCGCTAGTTTCGATGTTGCGCTCTTCATACGTGATACCTTTGTCAGCCAGGAATGTTTTTACGGATTTGCAGTTCGGGCAGTTCGTTGATGTATATACAATTACGTTTTCCATGTTTAATTCACCTCATATGGTTTATATTATTCTATCGTTTGGTTGGAATCAGTGGAATCAGCTCATTCTATTACAGAACAACTGCGCTGTGCTCCAAGCTTTCAATGTATTTCTCGGTGTCCATAGCAGCCATACATCCGCTACCTGCCGCTGTAATTGCTTGTTTGTAACGTGTATCCTGCACGTCACCACATGCGAATACGCCTGGGATGTTTGTCTCGGATGTACCTGGTGTAGTCAGGATATAACCGTGTTCGTCCGTAGTGATCTGTCCACCAAGGAATCCAGTGTTTGGTGTGTGACCAATGGCAACAAATACGCCGCTTGCCGGAATCACTTCTTCTAGACCTGTTTCGTTGTTCAATACTTTCAGACCTGTTACGCCGTTGTCACCAGCAAGTACTTCGAGTGGTGTACGATTCAAAGCCATTTCTACTTTTTCGTTACTGCGTGCACGATCCTGCATGATTTTGGAGCCACGCAGTTCTTCACGACGGTGTACCAGCGTTACTTTGGAACCAAAACGGGACAGGAAGCTTGCTTCCTCAAGAGCAGAGTCACCACCGCCGATGACGATGATTTCTTTGTTACGGAAGAAGAATCCATCACATGTTGCACATGTGCTGACACCGCGCCCTACATTTGTTTCTTCACCAGGGATACCCAGGTATTTAGCAGATGCACCTGTAGACAGGATCAATGTTTCGGATACGAGTTCCCCCATACCTTCAACTTGAATCTTGAATGGACGCTCGCTCATGTCGATGTTGTTCACCCAGCCAGTGCGGAATTCAGCACCGAAACGTTCTGCTTGTTTACGCATGTTATCCATCAGTTCAGGACCCATAATGCCATCAGGGAAACCTGGGAAGTTCTCCACTTCAGTCGTTGTTGTCAGTTGGCCACCAGGTTGTGGACCTTCAATAACGAGTGGGCTCAAGTTCGCACGTGCCAGATAGATCGCTGCTGTCAGCCCTGCAGGGCCTGTTCCAATAATAATTGATTTATACATGTATAGTTCCTCCCCCGGGTTCTGCAAAAAGGTTAGTCCCTCCGGCATCAAAAGCTGTTGCTTTTGCATACACTAGAACGAAAAGCCTAGATCATGTCCACAAGACCTGCCTGCGTAATGACAATAATCCTATGCAGAAACGGAATTCTAATTTATAATCATTCTAATCTGTTGTTCATTATGATCTCTTTTATGTACGGTGTCAATGCTCGGCAGCGATTATGAAGAAGTCTTCATCAGGAGGGAAAATGGAAGCATGAACGATGCACTCATTGGCAGTATTATATCAGCCATGTCTACCGGCCTAGGGGCCGTACCGATTCTATTTATGCGCAAAATATCACACCGTCTGCGTGATATCTTGCTGGCATACGCTGCAGGTATTATGACCTCAGCTTCGGTTTATAATCTCATTCCGGAAGCGCTCGGCCAATCGAATCTCTTTGTACTTGCATTTGGTATTATGCTTGGCAGCCTGGTTCTACTGGTGCTGGAGATGAAGATTCCACACGTCGATCTGGAGAATCCCGAGAAAATGCCTTTTAAAATTGAAGCCAAAGCCTTCATGATTATTGCAGCGATTACCATGCATAACCTGCCGGAGGGGTTATCGGTTGGTGTCAGCTACGCAAGCTCGGATGAGAACCTGGGCAATCTTATTGCCTTCTCCATCGGATTGCAGAATGCGCCGGAAGGATTCCTGGTCGCCCTCTTTCTAGTGAACCAGAATATTGGCCGCTTCAAAGCACTGGGCATTGCCACCCTGACCGGAGCAGTAGAGATTATTACAGCGATGATTGGTTATACATTAAGCAGTCTCGTATCCGGCCTTGTCCCCTATGGTCTGGCATTTGCAGCCGGTGCGATGATGTTCATTGTCTATAAAGAACTCATTCCCGAAAGTCACGGTGACGGCAATGCACGAGTGGCGACCATCTCGTTTTTACTCGGACTCATCACGATGATCGGTCTGACCGAACTGTTTTAATTGAAGAACGTATACTTACTGTGCACGTTAAACCTTGTTTAAGACCTCTTACAGTACAGATAAAAGAACCCGAGCGGACAGCCTAAAGCTGTCGACCGGGTTCTTTTTTTAGCCACAAATGAAGATTCCATGAAATTAATGGGATGGGCTGTAAGGAGCATGATGCCCTCTCCTGATCAGGATTGAATAAACCGAATCAGTTCCGAATTGAATTTTTCCAATTCATCATAGAATGCACCATGACCACTCTCTTCAAAAGCAATCAATTGAGACGAAGCGATGCCTTTATGCATCTGCTCCGCAAATTCGAACGGACAGATCTCATCCTTTTTCCCATGCAAAATGGCTGTCGGCACCTGAATCGAACTCAGGTCACCTCGCAAGTCCTCATCTCGCAGGGCAATTGCACTGCGAATGGTACCATAAGATGAAGCCTCCATGCCAAGCGCGTGGAACCAATCCATGAATGGTTGGCTGTGTTTCTTCGCGAAGAACATGCCGCCAAACGTCTCCAGCAACTTCGGACGATCTGCAAAGATTGGCTCAATGATCTGCTCGTTCAGCTGCTCTGGGGTCAATCCATACGGATAACCTTCGCGCTGAGTGAACACAGGGGCTGCCGCAGATAACAAGGCCAGCTTGGAGACACCATGTCCCTTATGTCTGGCCATATAATGTACTGCAATCGCTCCGCCCATGGAGAACCCTGCGAGTACCGCGTCTTTCAGTTCCAGATCATCGATAACGGCACGAACATCGTCTGCCATCCGATCATAATCATATCCTGTGGAAGGCTTATCCGATAAGCCATATCCTCTAAAATCTATCGCAATGGCACGAATGCCATGGTTCGGAAGTACGTTCAATTGATATTCAAACATTTTATAATTAACAGGCCAGCCGTGCAAAAAGACAACCGGAGTGCCTTCACCGATATCTTCAACATATACTTTTACATTCGGTTCTACTTGTACATAACGTCCCATATTTCACAGCTCCCTTTGTCCTCGAATTATTGCAACTTTCTCTTCGAACCATTACCCGCTGACCCAAGGTTCAAACGTGAGCCGGTCAACCAGTCGTATACAACCAGCAAAACCGATTAATCAATTTCATCTCCAAATCTGATTACCGTAGCAGCCTAAGTCCATTCAGGATAACCAGAATTGTACTGCCTTCATGACCTACCACACCCAGAGGCAATGCGACGTCTTGGAGGAAATTACCAGCAATTAAGGCCAGAATAACGGTGATGGCAAAACACATATTCTGCTTCACGGTACGCTGTGCTCGACGAGCCTGCCCAATCACCCAAGCGATCTCTTCGATATTGTCATTCATCAACACCGCATCAGCTACCTCCAGTGCAGTTCCGCTACCCGATAATCCCATCCCCATACCCACAGTGGCTGCTGCAAGTGCCGGGGCATCATTGACACCATCTCCCACCATTAGTACTGGACCATACTGTTTGCGGAGCGTTTGGACCTGCTTCACTTTATCTTCTGGCAGCAAGTCTGCATAGACCATGCTTACCCCCGTTTCACGTGCAATTACAGAGGCGGATTTGGCTCGATCGCCTGTTAACATCACTACTTTAATACCCATCGCTTCCAGTCTTCTCACTGCAGCTGCTGCCTGAGGCCGTACCGTATCCCGCATGGCGATCAGCCCGACCAATTCACCATCAGCCATAACAACGGATACAGTTTTCCCCTCCCCCTCAAGACGGGAGCGTACATCGTTCCACTCCAAAGATACCTTTACAGGGTTAACCCCCTGTTTATCTGAAGCATCATCTTTATCGTCTTTCATCTTCTCTGACTGCATCGATTCCAATCCATTTGTTTTGCCAATGCGCCAGACCACATCGTTTACCGTTCCTTCGATACCCCAACCCGTTAGGGCCTGTACGTGCTCCGCTTCCTGAAGTGTAAGGTTCTCCTTGTTCGCCTGATCTACGATGGCACGGGCCAAGGGGTGCATGGAGATGTTCTCAATCGCTGCTACCGCAGCTAACAGCTGGGCGCGATCTATATTTTCAGCCGTAATAATATCTGTAACTTGCGGGTTGCCCATGGTTAATGTACCTGTTTTGTCAAAAGCTACGACCCGCGTGCGTGCCATATTCTCCATATGGGCACCTCCCTTGAAGAGAATACCACGGCGGGCGCTGCTGGACATCGCGGACAGCATGACAGGCATGATCGAGGACACCAGTGCACAAGGCGAAGCAACAACCAGAAATACCATCGCTTTATAAAATGCCTCGTTCCATGTCCAGCCAAGCAGCAGTGGAGTTCCTGCAATCACAAGTAAAGTCACCCCTACAACTATGCGTGCGTATATTCCTTCAAACCGCTCCATAAAACGCTGGGAATCCGGCACTTCTGCCTGCGCTTCTTCCACCATTTTAATGATTTTGCCGAACAGTGATCCTTCAGCCGATTTGGTGACCTCTACGTATAGGGCGCCCTCCCCGTTTAAAGTACCTGCATAGACTTCATCCCCCGCAACTTTGTCCACAGGCAGGGATTCTCCGGTGATGGACGACTGATTGATAAAAGAACTCCCCCGGTACACGACACCATCAGCCGGGATGAGTTCTCCCGGTTTCACCAACAGCAGATCACCCGGCTGGAGATCATCAATAGCCACAAGGTTCATCTGACCATCCTCAATACGCAGTGCTGTCTCCGGCTTCAGCGCGAGCAACGATGAGATATCCTTATGACTGCGCTCTGTCGCATAACTTTCCAACGCACCACTGAGTGCAAAAATAAAGATCAGCATCGCGCCTTCATTCCAGTAACCGATGGCTGCGGCCCCAAGGGATGCGGCAATCATCAGCAGGTTTACATCCAGATCTCGGTCCTTGACCAGTGTCTCGATGCCTTCCTTCGCTTTGGTCCAACCACCCACGGCATACGCCACAATGTAGAGCATGATGGATAATGTACCAAAATACGGTGCAGTTCCCCAGGCAATCAGCATCAACAGCCCACTACCCAATGCAGATTGCATCTCTTTATTCTGCACCATGGCTCGAAAATCAGGCTTTTTGCCTCGATTGGGGCCAGGTGTTTGGGACGAGCGTTGTTCTGCTTGTTTCTGTCTGTGTAGAGGTTGATGTATCGCTTGCATATGAATCACGATCCTTTCGAATGTTAGATTTGCGGATGAGAGTTTGCCCCATTCCGCTCCCAAAAATGAAGTTGTATTGAGAATGAGAGCCATTGTTAATGCCCTAAAAATGACACATGCTGCTGCGGGAATCCCGCAGCAGCATGGTTTTGTGAATGATTTTGTAATCATCTCGAATGAGAATGATAATCATTTTTGTACTTATGCAATTATTTTTACCCAATACAACTTTTAATCAGTATATGCCTGTGATCCTCATTTGTAAATGGATATTTTCCTGATATTCCACAAACCAAATAAAAAAAACCGCCACTCCTTAAAGGATGACGGCTCCAAATTATTTATTTTTATGCGCCTACACTTGCTCCCTGACTTGCTTTGATCGCTTGCTCCAGATCATAGATAATGTCTTGAATGTTCTCTGTGCCAATAGACAGACGAATCAACTCCGGATTAACCCCTGCGGCAGTTTGTTCATCTTCGGTCAATTGCGCATGAGTCGTACTTGCCGGGTGAATGATCAGTGACTTGGAATCGCCCACGTTCGCAAGGTGAGAGAACAGTTTAACATTTTCAATCAATTTGCGACCGGCGTCCGCACCACCTTTGATTCCAAAGGTCAGAATGGCGCCCTGCCCTCTTGGCAGATACTTCTGTGCAAGCTCGTAAGAACCGTGGCTCGGCAGACCTGCATAACTTACCCAAGACACATCCTCATGTTTCTCAAGGAATTCCGCAACCGCAAGGGCGTTGCTACTATGACGCTCTACGCGCAGATGCAATGTCTCCAGTCCCTGCAGCAGCAACCAGGAGTTAAATGGAGAGATTGTTGCACCCAAGTCACGTAGAAGTTGTACACGAGCTTTGATAATATAAGCAATAGGTCCAACCGCTTCCGTATATACAACACCGTTATAACTGGAGTCCGGCTCCGTCAGACCAGGGAACTTGCCGCTTGCTTTCCAATCAAATTTTCCGCTATCCACGATAACGCCACCAATGGATGTACCATGACCCCCAATAAATTTCGTTGCAGAGTGAA